>CAVRRV010000016.1:0-88626 GCA_963723615.1 uncultured Actinomycetota bacterium
TTCTTCTCCATCAAGGCTTGAATGGCCGCGGGGCCTTTGGCAGAACCGAAGCCGCCAACCCATTCCCCGTTTTTGGCAAACAACCGCGAATAGCCCGCAAGTCGTGAGCGTCGAGCAAACGCCCATAGCTCGTTAGCAGATCGCGTATCTCTTGGGTATCCTCAAGGCGCTGGATTCGCGCTTCGAGCGAGCGCGCTTTCGGCCCTGTCGTTTGCGCCATAACAGCGGCCGATACGAACAAGCTAGCTGCAACAAACAGCGAAGCGACACGGGCGCCAGAGAAAAAGCCAAGAATCTGCGAGTTCTTCATTTCTGAATTGCCTTTCGTGCGGAATGTGCGGAACGCGGTGAAAGATATCATCCGGATTGGCCGACTTCAATGTGGTCCGCGAATGCCGACTGCTCACACCAGGAAAGGATTGTGCTCCCGCTCGAAGCCGATCGTAGTCACTTCGCCATGCCCGGGAAGAACAATCATGTCCTCGGGCAGCACCAGCAACTTTTCGCGGATGGAGCTGATGATTTGGGGAAACGATCCGCCGGGCAAATCGGTGCGGCCAATGCTGCCATGGAACAAAGTGTCGCCGGCGAGAAGGCGTCCGCGCACTTCGCGCATCGTGCGCGACATCGCTCTCCTCAGCAGCCGCGACGCCGGGTTCGACCAACAGGCTGATGCTTCCCGGCGTATGCCCGGGCGTGTGCAGCACGCGCGCCGCAAAGCCGCCCCAGCGCACCGTGTCTCCCTCCTTCACGAAATCCTGAATGCGCATCATCGCGGGCGTGGGAACGCCGAGCCACTCCGCCTGCATTTCCAGGTTCGCGTAAAGCGGAAGGTCGGCTTCGTGAACCATCACCGGAGCGCCAGTGGCCTTATGAAGAGCGGCCAGGCCGCCTACATGATCGATATGAGTGTGCGTGCTGACGATGGCGCGGACTTTGAGATTATGGCGGCGGATAATTTCGAGGATACGTTCGACTTCGTCGCCGGGATCGACCACGATTGCGTCGCCCGTCGCCGAATCGCCCAGAATCGAGCAGTTGCATTGCAGCAGCCCGACCGGCAACACCTCGTGAATCAATTTTCCAGCCATCGAAAACCAGTATAGCAAGCGGAGATAAGCCGTGGTACTTCATGAGAGATGGAATGATTGATCAGGGGGGAAGGCGGCGGCCACAAGCGACTCAATCCGTCGAATTAGTTCGGCGCGTGTCTCCAGCTGTGTAATCGGACGCATCCACGGCCGGGCCGAATGTGACCTTCGCCTCGCCGGGCGTAATGATCCAACTGCCTTTCTGCATCAATCTCTGCGTGCCGCCAATAGATACCGGCACGATCGGCACGCCCGCTTCGATAGCCATAGTGAACCCGCCCTTCTTGAACGGGCGCAAGTCGCCCATCCGGGCTCCGCGTGCCTTCGGCGAAAATCGCGTAGGAAAGTCCTCCTTTCAGTATTTGCGCAGCCGCTGAAATGCTTTTGCCTGAGCTTTCCCGGTCGCCGCGATCCACGGGAGTAAATTGCGCCCGCATCATTGCCGTGGAAAAAATCGGAATCCGAAATAGCTCTCGCTTCACCAGAATACCCACCCGCCGCGGGATCGCGGGAATGAACACGAGAGGATCCACATTGGAGGCGTGGTTGGCGATGAAAACGCAAGGTTGAGCAGGAATATTTTCGAGGCCTGCCACTCGCACGCGAATACCAGCGAGCCGGTTCCCGAAGCGCACCGCTTTCATCGCGGTCTCGTACATGAAGTCCGGATTGCCGGTCAGAATGGTCCAAAGCACAAGCCACGGCAGAGCCAGAATGATGGCAAAGGAAAAAAAGAAAGCGAGTAAAAGCGTGCGGATCATGCGACTGACGATCCCTGTGCAACGCCCATGTCAATCGGTCGTGCCGCGAAGCAAACCTTCGCGTATGCGGCGCTGCCTCTCGCTCGGATGCGCGATTTCGGAAATCGAGAGATGCTCGCCGGGCTGGCCGCTTCGATCCCCAGACTCAGCCGCATTCGCCTTCAGTTCCAGCCCCGCCACTGCCAGAAAATCGTTGTAGGGTATCTCGGCAGTGCCGGAAACATAGCGGCTGAAAAAATCCTCGAAGCTTTTGCCGGCGACTTCTTCGACCGCCGCGCGAATCCCGTTGCTATCGTCGTAGAACTTGCCTTTCTTGGCATACTCGTCGTTCATGCGCCGGAGCACATCGTCAAGTGACTTGCGATTGTCGGTAGCGTCGCGAATGGCTAAATCCAGCAGCACGCCCAGAATTTGGCCTTTGTTGTAGTACGAAATGCTGCGATCCGGCGCATTATAAGCGTCGTATTTTTCCAGCCACGCGTCCAGGCTCGATTCTTCCGCGCTTTGCCAGGTGTGAGCCGGGCGCGATTGCAAGTTCGCCGATTTGCATGGCCAAATCATCGTAAAACTGCTTCTTCGACCAAAGCCCCGTCCGCTCCAGAGTGAACGACGCGTAGCAGCTCGTCACTCCTTCCGCGAACCAAAGCGCCCGCGTGTATTGCTCTTTCGTGTAGTCGACCGGCTCCAGCGTGCGCGGACGAATGCGTTTCACATTCCACACGTGAAAAAATTCATGCGCCGCGATAGCCACGGCGGCTTCCACGGACGTCGCCGCAATTGCAGTCGAATTTCGGTGTTCCATGCCTCCGCCGCCCTGGTCTTCATACGGACCGATGTGAAAGAAAAATGTATACCCGCGCGACGGCGAATCGAAAGGAGGCGGGCCGCCCATCAGCTTCAATTCGTAGCGAGTAATGCGTTCGAGCGCCCCTTCCAGCATCTCTTTCTTCCAGTTCGTCGCGTCCACGACCACCCGGAAGCGCGCGCCGGATTCCATGAATTGAAATTCGTCGAACTCGCCCGCTTCCACGGGCGCATCCACCAGCGCGTCGTAACTCGCGGCATCATAAGTATTGGCAGCGCCGCCCGGCGCCAGTTCCGCCGCCGTTCGCCAGCCCGCCGGAAGATTCTCAAACGTCACGGAAGTATCTTCAGCCCGCCGCGCCGGAACATACATCAGAATTTCAGCGAGATTCATGAAAGCGTGATGACCGTTGAGCTGAGAATTAAAAGGGCCGGAATCGTCCCATTGGATCGAATAGCGAATTTCGAAGCTATTGTGATCGCCGGGCTGGCACGCGCCAGTCAACGAAATCCGCCAAGTATCCTTATCGAGCAGGCGCGGTTTGAGCGGCACGACGGTTGATGCGGAGCAAACTGCGCTGACCGCCCTCACGCGGTAGGAAAAATCGCGCACTTGATACAGAGCATTCCAGGCGGGAAGCGCCGTTACGATTTCCTTGCCATTCACCGGAATCGTCATTTCCACATGAAAGAGGTGCTGATCGGGATTCGCGAGAGAAACGCGGTACGCAATCGTGGCGCGAGGCCGGTTGCGCGGCGAACTCCGAAAAGCATTCCCGCAACCAGAGCCCAGATTCGAAGCATGCGCTTCGCGCCGCCGGCACCAATCATCCTCGCGCACCAACCGGGGCCCGAAGTTTCTCCAGAAGTTTGGCTGTCAGGCCGTCGAAGCCTCCATTCGACATGATCAAAACCAGGTCGCCGCCTTGGCTCCCGACGCAATTCGATTCGCAATATCGTCTGCTGAGTCGCACGCCTCAGCTTTGTGTCCCCGCGCGCGAATCAATTCGCAAATACCTTCGGGCGAGAGCCGCTCGCCTTCTACCAGCAGTTGGGCGCGGTTTACCGGCCCGAAAAGCACCGCGTCGGCAAGGGAAAGCGCCTCCGGCAAAGCTTCCTGAAAGATTTTGCGGCGCATGGTATTCGAACGCGGCTCGATAGCAGCCCAGATCCGGCGATTCGGCCAGCGCATTCTCGCCGCCTCCAGCGTCAGGCGGATCGCCGTCGGATGGTGCGCAAAATCTTCGACAACCAGCACTCCGTCCGCTTCGCCCTTGATCTCCATCCGCCGGCGCACGCTTTGAAACGTCGCAAGCGCCTGCTCAATCGCATCGCGATCGACGCCTCGCCCGTGCGCCAAGGCGATCGCAGCAAGCGCATCCAGCACATTGTGAGTGCCCGGCGACCGGAATGCGAATACGCGCCACTTCATTCCCACGAAAAATCACGCGAAACTTTGTCGCTTTCATCCCAAACAATATCGCTCGGCCTGCCAATCGCACTCCGGCGCCAGCCCGAAAGTCTCCACCGGACAAAACGCCTTGGCAGCAACTTCCTTCAGTTCGCGGCTCCCGCCCCAGATCAGGATTCGCCCGCGCCGCGGAACCAGATTCACCAGCCTCCGAAATTGAAGCGCGATCGCGGCCAGATCGGGATAAATATCCGCGTGGTCGTATTCCAGCGACGTAAGGATCAGCTCGTCAGGATGGTAGTGCAGGAATTTCGGCCCTTTATCGAAGAACGCCGTATCGTATTCGTCGCCTTCGATAATGAATTCTTTCCCGCCCCCCAGACCGTAACTGCGGTCGCCGAAATTCGGGGCCACGCCGCCAATCAAAAAATCGGGCTGCCGGCCCGCAGTCTGAAAAATCCAAGCGAGCATGGCCGTGGTGGTGGTTTTTCCGTGAGTTCCCGCGACGACAATCGAGTCGTGCCCCGGCAAGAAAAAGTCCTCGATAATCTGCGGCATCGAACAGTAGGAAATCTTCTCATCGAGTATGCGTTCCACTTCAGGATTGCCGCGAGAAATTGCGTTGCCAATCACGGCGAGATCTGGCGTGAGCGCCAGATTTTCCGCGCTGTAGCCTTCATTCCAGGGAATGCCGAGGAATCGAGCAAAGTAGACGCCGGAGGATACACATTCACATCCGACCCGGTTACGTGAAAACCGCGCTCCTTCAGCATCCCTGCCACCGGAGCCATCGCCGATCCGGCAACACCGAGCATGTGGATGTGTTTTACAGCTCGTTTTTCCAGGCCAGAATTCATTTGCGGCGCTCACTCATGATCGTTGTCCCGCGCTTCATGCGATGCAAGCGGGTTCTAAAATGCGGAGCGTCCCGCTCCCCGCGCTCGATAGCTCCGCCAACACTCCCAAAGGAATCGTCAACATCGGACGCGATGTGTGTCCGATAGGCGCGCCCCAAACGATTGGAATCCCGGAGTCGCCGAGAACTCTGAGAGCCGCGTCGCGCACAGTTTCGTCGCCCTGTGGTCCTTCGCATTCGGGGAACTCGCCCAATACAATTCCTTCCACGGCTCTAAACTTTCCTGCCTGCTTCATGTGCATCAGCGCCCGGTCAACTTGATAGGGCTTCATCCCGCGATCCTCGAGAATCAAAATCGCGCCATTCGTCTCGATTTCCCACGGCGTTCCGAGCGTGGTTTCGAGAAGCGTCAAGCAGCCGCCAACTGTTATCCCTCGCGCCGAGCCTTTAATAAGCGGCTCAACTTTTCAAATCGAGCGTCCAGCCCTCTTCAGTGGCTGTCAGAGCGCGTATCAGGCTTGCCTGATCGTAACCGTGCTCCGCCCCCGCGCCTTGATCGAAATTCGACGCCACCATCGGGCCATAGAACGTCACCCAATTCAGCTTTTGCCACAAGAACGCTTGAAGCGATGTGATATCGCTCGCGCCGAGAAAAATCTTCGGAGCCACCGGCGCCGGGTCCAAGCCTTCAATCAGATAGTTCGAGCCGTAACCTCCGCGCGAACAAAAAATCGCTTGCGTGCCCTGGTCTTTCAGCGCGCTCTGCAAAGCGCGCAGGCGATTGGCGGCGGAGTCGGCAAAAAACGATCTCTCCTCCCGCGCAACCGAAGCCTCATTTGTGGCGTGTATCCCAGCCGCTTGATTTCGTCGCAACCCTTTCTCAAGCGGTCTTCCTGCGCCGGGCTGGCCAGCGAAAGCACGCGGACCACGTCGCCCGGACGAAGCGCATGCGGCTTGTGCGAAGGCTGCATATCAGCCAATCGAGAATAGGAAATTTCCGCGAACGCGTCTATATCCAGAAAGCGCTCGAGCAGGTAAGAGTTACGAGCAGCGCTGATCAATTGATTGTGAACGTCACAGTCTTAGACAGGCCGCCGCCCGGCGCCGGGGTTGTTACGGCCACCTGCGAGGTGCCCTTCGCGGCAGTATCTGCTGCAGGAATCACGGCGATAAGTTGCGAAGCGCTCAAGAAAGAAGTGGCCAGCGGTGCGTTGTCCAATTCGACCACGGAGCTGGGGGCGAATCCCGAGCCCTGCACGAGTATCTGCAAATCCTCCCCGCCTGCGGAGATTGACGAAGGCGAAAGCGAGGAAAGACTTGGTGTCGAGTTGTTGGGTCCTCCAATCGGAAAGTTCACCGAAGGAGACGCGATCAGCAGCCCGGACGCGTTCACCGCAATGCTGGCTGACCCGCTCGCGGTCACATCGGTGGCGTTGATCTGTGCGCTAACCTGCGTGGAACTCATGAACGTCGTAGGCCTCACGCTCCCGTTCCATGTGACCACATCATTCACCGTGAAATTGTTGCCGTTCACGGTCAGCGTGAACGCCTTGTCGCCGGCATTCGCGCTCGCGGGAGAAAACGAGGTGATCGTCCGCCCGCCGGATTGCGCCGCAACGATCGTGAAATCCAGGCCGTTTTGAGAAGGGCCGCCTCCAGGAGGCGGATTCACAAGCGTCACGTTCCCAACGCCTGTCGCGGCCACGTCCGAAGCCAGAATCTGAACGGTGAGTTGGTTGGTGGTCAGATTAAATGTCGTCGAACGCGGCGCGCCATTCCAGTACGCGAATGTAACGCCCTTGGAACTCGATACAAAGCCCGATCCTGTAATAGAAACTGTAAAGCTCTCGCTCCCGGCGGTGATGTTCGAAGGAATCATCGTTTGCGGAACGGGCGTGGCGTTCGTCGCGGAGAGGCTTGAGCCTCCTCCGCAACCTCCGACCATCAGCAGCCCTGCCAGAAATACAAGCGCAGCCCACCGCAAACCGTTCAAGAACGCCTCCTCAAAATTTCAAAATGGATATCGCGAGGCTGCCCGCTGCCGGCAGCCGGGAAAACAGAGCGAGGAAAACACAGCACGCCCGGCAAACGACCGAAAGTGATAGCACCCCCGCAAGAGTCTCGTCAACTCGGATTCAGGTGCCTGGTAAAGGGTTGGCCTCGCGCGCAATATCACTTTTTCGCGCCGGCCAGTTCGAAATTGATGTATTGGACGAGTGTGTTCTCGTCGCCCCCTACCACCGGCCTCCCATTGATGTAGACCGTTGGGGTGCTGTCCACGCCAAGCGCCACGCCCTCGGCATGGCTCGCGTCCACCGCCTTCGCGGCCTCCGGTGACGACAAGCAGGCCTTGAACGCCTCGCCATTCAGCCCCGCGCCCGTGGCAAATTCCACCAACTTGTCCCACACGTTCTCCGGAGTGAGTACGTCCTGATTATCGAAAATCGAGTCCTCCACTTTCCAGAAAGCCGCAGGAGATTGCTCGAAGGCGCAGCGTCCGCCAAGGGCCGCTGTTTGCGCCCAGGGATGAATATTGGTCAAAGGGAAGTCCTTGTAAACGATTCGAATTTGCGGATAGCGCGTTTCGACGGCCTTCATCGCTTCCCACAGTACGCGGCAATGCGGGCATTCAAAATCACTGAACTCGACGAGCGTCACCGAAGCATCGGCCGGTCCTTTCGTCGGGCTTCCATCGACATGAATCTTCGTGCGATTGGCTGCGAAAGGATCGGTGGTCATGTCAAAGATTTCGCCGCGCAGCAGAGTCTTGCCATCTTTGCTGACGTAAACCGAGCCCGATTCCTTCTGGCCGTTGAGGACCACTGAAACCGGAACGGTGTAGTAATCCGGCGCCGCTGAAGGCGCCAAAGGGCCGAGGTTGACTTGCACGTCCGCGCCCCAGCCAAAAAGTACGCGCACAAAAGCCTCTGCGGACTTGAGCAACTTTGCCTGTTCCGGTGAGGTGGAAGTTGCCGCTGGCGGAGCCCCCTCCGATTGCCCGGCACCGGCTCGCGCCATGCCCACGTGCGGGGATAAGCAGACCACCAAGACCGCCAAGATAATGACTCGATAAGACACGCGAATCACCTCCACGTCCAATCCATGTCAAATTTATATCCGACAACGCGGCCGCCGAGGAACTGTGGTCCCAACTGGGCGACCCGGCCGAGGCGGCAAAGAAGGTTCACGTCGTCATCGGCGACGCGGGCGATACAACCACCGTGGTCGAACCCCGACGACTTCGCCCTGCTTACACGGCATTCGGTCAAACGCAATGGTCGCTGGTCCGGCAGGCCCAGTTCGCCGCCCGGCTACCGTGCATCCCCGATGCTTCCCGCGTCGTCGATCTGATGCACAACCTCACCGACGACCATCGCTGGGGGCTGGCGGCCAAAGGCTTTGCCGCCAAAGGTGGTTGGGGCCCGGGGATACGCGACGACTATCTGGTCCGCCAGTTCGCGATCGTGCCGATTGGATCCGGCACCGTGGGCGTTGCACTCGCGGCCGAAGTCCACGACGGCGGATTCGAGACCGGAGTCGATGTCGTCAACACGCTGACCGACTGGCTTGTCGATCGCCTTCCTGAGCTAACCCAGGATTGACGGCACGACGGCGTCGATCAAGTGCGGGCCGGGTTCGGCGAAGGCCGTGCGCAGGGCGTCGGCCAATTCCTCGGCGGTGGTAGCGCGCCGCGCCGGAACTCCCAGACCCTCGGCAATCTTGACGAAATCCATTGTGGGCCGTGATAAATCGAGTAGATCCAGCGCCTTGGGACCGGGAGCCGAACCGGCTCCCACCCGCTGTAGCTCGATCCGCAGAATGTCGTAGGCGCCGTTGTTGTAAATGATGGTAGTGACGTTGAGGTTCTCCCGCGCCTGAGTCCATAGACCCGAAATCGTGTACATCGCCGAGCCGTCGGATTCCAGACACAGCACCGGCCGGTCGGGCGCCGCGACGGCGGCGCCCACCGCAGTCGGGATTCCGTATCCGATGGCCCCGCCGGTCAGGGTCAGCCAGTCATGCGCAGGTGCGCCGGCGGTCGCCGCGGTCAGCGGCACACCGGACGTGTTGGACTCGTCGACGACGATCACATGTTCCGGCATCAGTGCGCCGACCACGTCGGCCACCGTCGCGGCCGTCAACGCGCCGGTCGGCAGTTGCGGACGCGACGGCGCTGCGACAGCGGCGGTCGTGCCGGGCGCCACCTCGTCGGCCAGCGCGGTCAACGCCTCGGCGGCACCGTTGTGTTCGGCCAGCACATGGACCCCGCAACCCTCCGGCACCAGATCGCTCGGCTTGCCCGGGTAGGCGAAGAACGACACCGGCGACGCCGCCCCGGCCAGCAGCAGATGTTTTGCGCCCTCGAGTTGGGCCACAACGGCCTCGGCGAAGTAGGCGATCCGGTCGACGGCGGGGACCCCGGCGCCGCGTTCCAGCCGCGTCGGGAATGTTTCGCAGTAGCAGCGGGCCCCGGTGGCCGCGGCGATCCGGGCAGTCGCCGTCAACCCTGCGCTACGGGTGGCGTCGCCGCCGATCAGAAGCACGGTGGGTTCGTTTGACCGCAACACCTTGGCGGCCAACGCAACCGCGTCGGTGTCGACACCAACCAGCTTCGGCGGCTGCGGCGATATCTCATCGGCTTGTGCACCCTCGCTCCAGGAAACGTCCGCCGGTAGAATCAACGTCGAAATCTGTTTGCCGGCAACGCTTACCGCAATGGCCTCGGCGGCATCGGTAGCGACGTTGGCGGTGTCGGCCGTCCGGTGCACCCAACCCGAGACGCTGCCGGCGAGCGCGTCGATGTCGGATTCCAGTGGGGCGTCGTACTTCTTGTGATAGGTGGCGTGGTCGCCGACGACCACCACGATCGGGACCCGGGCGCGCCGGGCGTTGTGCAGGTTGGCAAGACCGTTTCCCAATCCGGGGCCCAGATGCAGCAGCACCGCCGCGGGTCGGTCGGCGATGCGGGCATAGCCGTCAGCCGCGCCGGTAGCGATGCCCTCGAAAAGTGCGAGTACGCCACGCATCTGGGGAACTGTGTCGAGTGCGGCAACGAAGTGCATCTCGGAGGTGCCCGGGTTGGCGAAGCACACGTCGACGCCGCCGTCGACCAGGGTCTTGATCAGAGCCCGCGCGCCGTTCACGTACGCACCTTTCGATCGAGTGAGAAGACACGCTCGGCATTGCCATGCAGAAAGTCGCGACGGGCTTCGTCGCTCAGGCCGAGTTCGTCGAGGCCCGCCAATGCATGCTTGTGCGCGATCATCGGATAGTTGGTGCCGAACAGAACTTTGCGTTGTCCGGTACCGGTTTTCATGAACCGAACAAGTTCCTCCGGAAACCTTCGCACGGTGTATGCAGAGGTATCGATGTAGACGTTCTCATGCTTGCGGGCGACAGCGACCATTTCCTCGGTCCATGGGTAGCCGATGTGCCCACACACGATGGCCAACTCCGGGAAGTCCAGCGCCACTTGGTCGATGTAGGGAATCGGGCGTCCGGTCTCCGAAGGCCGCAGCGGGCCAGTGTGACCGACCTGGGTGCAGAACGGCACACCAGATTCCACGCATTCGGCGAACAGCGGATAGTAGCGGCGGTCGGTGGGCGGGGCGTTCCACAGCCAGGGCACCACCCGTAAGCCCACGAATCCTTCGCTGACTCGGCGCCTGAGTTCACGGACCGCCTCCATCGGACGATCGAGGTCGACCGTCGCCAGACCGGCGAACCGGTCCGGATAGCCCGCGACCCATTCGGCGACCTCGTCGTTGGAAACCAGATCCTGGCCGCCCGGACCGCGCCACGCGCTCAGCAGGCCCAGTCCGACTTCGGCGGCGTCCATCGCCGCCACGGTCGCCTCGATCGGGATGTCGGTCTCCGGAATCGACCCACCGGTCCAGCGCCGCAGCGAGGCCAACATATCGCTGCGCAGGAACCGCAGAGTTGGATGCTGCATCCACACGTCGATCGTCATCGCGGTTCGAGCGTAGCCCGCCGCGAGGCGCCTAGATGGCCAGTGCGGCCCGAGCGCAGACATCCGTCCGCTGCGCATGCCCGCCGCCGAACAGCACAACATGCGCGAGCAGCGCAAAGAGCTGGTGCAGCCCGATGCGTTTGCGCCAGCCCGGTCTCAGCGATCGCACCCGCTGGTAGCCGTCGACGACGGCGTCGTAGTGCGGGCAGCCGAACAGCGCGAGCATCGCGAGGTCGTTCTCGCGGTGACCACCGTGCGCGGCCGGATCGATGAGGACCACCCCGTCGGACGTCCACATCACGTTGCCGCCCCACAGATCGCCGTGCAGCCGCGCCGGAGGGTCATCGTCGTCGAAGTCGCCTGCCCGGCACCGTGTCGCGACGGCGTCGACCGCGGCACGAGTCGATGCGACCAGACGCGGCGCCGCGAGGTCGGCCATCGGGGCCAACCGCTCGTCGGCGTAAAACTCGCCCCAGCGTTGGTGGTGCCGCAGCGACATCGGCAACGGCTGTGTTTGCGGCCCGAAGAATCCGTGCCCGTCCCATCCGTCGGGCCCGGCGCCGAAGGCGCCGGCTCCCGCGTCGTGCGTGACGGCCAGCCGGCCACCGAACTCGCCCGCCGCTGCGTGGCTCGGACTCACCGAATCAAGCTGCCGCAGCGTCAGGCTCGTCGCATCTACCGAAACCACCGGTACGCAGGGCACGCCGCCGTCGACCGTTGAAAGCCATTGCAGCCCCGCGGCTTCGCATGCGAAGAAGCCCGCGGGTGCGCCCGGGTGGCGCTTGACGAAGTCGGTCACATGGCCGGCGCGCTCAGGCAGTCACGTGAGCGGCATGCACGTCATCGGCCGGTCGCGCCTCGGTCTGCTCCTTGGCCCAGCGGTAGTCGGGTTTGCCTGCGGGCGAGCGCTTCACCTCGTCGACCAGCCAAAGACTCCGCGGGACTTTGTATCCCGCGATCTCGGCACGCACGAAGCTGTCCAGGCCAGACAGCGTCGGCCGGGCTCCCGGCCGAGCCTGCACGACGGCGGCCACGTGCTGACCGTAACGGGCATCCGGCACACCGACGACCAAAGCATCGAAGACGTCGGGGTGGCCCTTGAGCGCGGCCTCGACCTCCTCGGGGTAGATCTTCTCGCCGCCGCTGTTGATCGACACCGAGCCACGGCCCAGCATGGTGACGGTGCCGTCCTCCTCGACCTGCGCGTAGTCGCCCGGGATGGCGTAGCGGACGCCGTTGATGGTCTTGAACGTCTCAGCGGTCTTCTTCTCGTCCTTGTAGTAGCCGACCGGGATGTTGCCCTTCTTGGCGATCAGGCCGCGCACGCCGGAGCCGGGCTTCACCTCGTTGCCGTCATCGTCGATGACGACGGTGCGGTGATCGATCGTCACGCGCGGGCCACCGCTGTGCGGTGCGTCCTTGGCGACGATGCTGGTGCCGCCGAAGCCGGTCTCCGAGGAGCCGATCGAGTCGGTGATGACCCGGTTGGGCAGCAGCTCGAGCAGTCGCTCCTTGATGCTCGGCGAGAACAACGCCGCGGTACTGGCGAGCAGGAACAGCGACGACAGGTCGTATTCGTTGCCCGCGTCCTGGTGTGCCAGCAGTGCATCGAGCAACGGCCGGGCCATCGCGTCGCCGGTGAAGAACAGCAGGTTCACCTTGTGGTCGTGAATCCGCCGCCACACCTCATCGGCGTTGAATTCCGGTGCGAGCACTGTGGTTTGACCCGAGAAGATCGACATCCAGGTGGCCGATTGGGTGGCGCCGTGAATCATCGGCGGAATCGGGTAGCGGATCATCGGCGGGTTCGCCGCGGCGGCCTTGGCCAGGTCGTGCTCGTCTTTGACGAATTCGCCTGTCGCGAAGTCAGTTCCGCCGAACAGCACCCGGTAGATGTCCTCGTGGCGCCACATCACGCCCTTGGGGAACCCGGTGGTGCCGCCCGTGTAGAGCAGGTAGATGTCGTCGCCGCTGCGTTCGCCAAAGTCGCGCTCGGGTGAGCCCTGGGCGATCGCCGCGTAGAACTCGACGCCACCGTAGCGCTGGTAGTCGTCGCCGCTACCGTCCTCGACCACCAGGACCGTCTTGACGCCTGCGGTGTCCGGTAGCACGTTGGCGACGCGGTCGGAGTACTGGCGCTCGTGCACCAGCGCAACCATGTCGGAGTTCTCGAACAGGTAGCGAAGCTCGCCCTCGACGTAGCGGTAATTGACGTTGACCAGGATCGCGCCCGCCTTGACGATGCCCAGCATTGCAATGACGATCTCGTTGCGATTGCGGCAGTAGAGGCCGACCTTGTCATCCTTCTGCACACCCTGATCCAGCAGGTAGTGCGCGAGGCGGTTGGCGTTCTCCTCAAGTTGGGCGTAGGTCAGTTGCTCGTCACCGCAGATCAGGGCAACACGGTCAGGGACGGCGTCGACGGCATGCTCAGCCAGGTCGGCAATATTCAGGGCCACGGACCCCAAATTAGAACGTGTTACATTTTTTCACAAGTTTGATTCAGTCTGACAAGTCTGAGGCCGGCACGCAGGAAGGCGATCACCCGTGAGCGAGTCTGAAAAAAAGGCCGACGCCCTCATTGAGCAGCGCGGACACACCCTGATCTTGACGTTGAACCGCCCTGAGGCCCGCAATGCGCTCTCGACCGAGATGCTCTCGATCATGGTCGAGGCCTGGGACCGCGTCGACACCGATCCCGACATCCGGTGCTGCATCCTGACCGGGGCCGGCGGTTACTTCTGCGCGGGCATGGACCTGAAAGCCGCGACCGCACGCCCCCCTGGCGACTCGTTCAGAGACGGCAGCTATGACCCGTCACGCATCGATGCTTTGCTCAAGGGCCGTCGGCTGACCAAACCGCTGATCGCGGCGGTCGAGGGCCCGGCCATCGCCGGCGGCACCGAGATCCTGCAGGGCACCGACATCCGCATCGCCGGCCAGAGCGCCAAGTTCGGCATCTCAGAGGCCAAGTGGAGCCTGTATCCGATGGGCGGCTCGGCGGTGCGACTGGTGCGGCAGATCCCCTACACGGCGGCCGCCGATCTGCTGCTGACCGGGCGGCACATTACTGCCGCCGAGGCCAAGGAGATCGGCTTGATCGGCTATGTCGTTCCCGACGGGGAGGCATTGACCAAGGCGCTCGAGATCGCCGACGTGATCAGCAACAACGGGCCGCTGGCCGTGCAGGCAATCCTGCGCTCCATCCGGGAAACCGAGGGCCTACCGGAAAACGACGCGTTCAAGATCGACAGCCAGCTGGGCATCAGTGTGTTCTTGTCCGAGGACGCGAAGGAAGGCCCGAAAGCGTTCGCCGAGAAGCGCACTCCGCAGTTCAAGAACAAGTAACCCCTTCGCCGAGCGTGAACCTGTTGCGGAATTTTGGCTGATTTTTCGCAGTCACTTCACGCTCGGCGTGGATGTCGGCCCTTGAGGCGACACTGCCTCCGTGTGCGAACCGTTTATCGGTAGCGAGGCCGTCAGGTCAGGCGCTCTGACGGCCTACCGGTTGCGAAGCCGATGCATAGCGATCCATCCCGACGTCTACGTACCCACCGGCACCGACCTCACCGCCACGACGCGTGCTCGCGCCGCTTGGCTGTGGTCTCGGCGGCGCGGCATTGTCGCAGGCCACTCGGCGTCAGCGCTTCATGGCGCCAAGTGGGTCGACCATCAGGCACCGGCGCAATTGCTCTACGAACACCGCCGTCCGCCGGCCGGCATTCGGACGTGGTCGGATCAGATCGCTGAGGACGAACTCCAGTTGGTCAGCGGTGTGCCGACCACTACTGCGGCGCGCACCGCATTTGACATCGCCTGCCGCAACTCCGTCGGTAACGCCGTGGCAGCCGTTGACGCGCTGGCGCGCGCAACGCGATTCAACGTCGCCGACGCTCAGGTACTCGCCAATCGCTACAAGGGCCACCGCAACGTCCGGCGGGCACGGCGCGCACTGACACTCATCGACGCCGGCGCCGAGTCGCCTCGCGAGACCTGGCTGCGGCTGCTGCTTATCGATGCCGGCTACCCGCGGCCGCGGACCCAGATCCCCGTCTACGGCGAGTACGGAGAGCTTGTCGCGCTACTTGATCTGGGTTGGGAGGACGTCAAGATCGCGTTGGAGTACGAGGGCGACCATCATCGGACCGACCGCAGGCAATTTCACCGGGACATTGCGCGTTACGAAGCGCTGCCCGATCTCGGTTGGATCACCGTCCGAGTGACGGCAGAGGACATGCCGGGCGGCATCTTGCGCCGGGTGGCGGCGGCGTGGTCGCGCCGAGCGTGAACTGGTTGCGAAAAATCGGCCAAAATTCCGCAGCCAGTTCACGCTCGGCGCAAAGGCGTTAGCCCAGCGGCGCGCTCGGGGTGAAGGCCACCGGCATCTTCTCCAGACCTGACACGAAGTTCGCCGGCCGCAGCGGCAGCGCGGCATCCGACGCCAGCCGCATGTCCGGAATGCGCTGCAGTAGGCGGGTCTGCATGATCGACAGCTCCAGCCGGGCGAGTTGGTTGCCCAGGCAGAAGTGCGTCCCGAAGCCGAACGCGAGGTGGTTGTTCGGGTAGCGCTCGATGTTGAAGGTTTCCGGATCGTCGAAGACTTCCTCGTCGAAGTTCGCCGACTCGAACAGCAGGATCATTTTCTCGCCCTGGTGCAGCTGGGTGCCGTGGAACTCGTTGTCGGCGGTGATCGTGCGGGCCATGTTCTTCACCGGCGCCGTCCAGCGCAGCATCTCTTCGATCGCGTTCGGCAGCAATCCCAAGTCGTGGGTCAGCCGCTTGTGCTGATCGGGGTGCAGCAGCAGCTGCCTCGTCCCGCCGGACAGCGTGTGACGGGTGGTCTCGTCGCCGCCGATCAGTAGCAGCAGAACCTCGGTGACGATCTGGTGGTCTTCCAGCCGCGATCCTTCGACCTCCGCATGCACCAGGACGCTGACCAGATCGTCGGTCGGTTCCAGCTTGCGGGCCGCGATCATGTCCATCATGTATTCGCTGTAGGCGGCGAAGGCATCCATGGTGATCTGCATATCCTCCTGCGCCGCAGTGCTGCTCAGCGCACCGAGCAGATCGTCGGACCACATGAGGAACATCTCGCGCTCGCTCGGACGCACACCGAGCATGTCCCCGATCACCGCCATGGGCAGGGGCGCGGCGAGGTCCCAGACGAAGTCACACTCGCCACGCTGACATACCGCGTCGATCAACGTGTCGCACAGCGAGGTGATCGAGGCCTCTAGATTCTTCACCCGCTTGCGGGTGAATCCGTAGTTGACGAGCTTGCGGCGCAACAGATGTTGCGGATCGTCCATCTCGATCATCATCTCTACACCGGGTTGGTCGGGTCGGATGCCGCCGGCATTCGAGAACAGCTCGGGATTGCGCTCGGCTTCGATGACGGCCTGATACGTCGACGCGGCGGCCAACCCGTTGCGGTCCCGGAACACCGGCTCGTTCTCCCGCATCCAGCGGTAGACCGCCCGGGAGTCACCCGCGTAGAAAGCGCCGTCCGTCAGATCGACATCTGGTTTGGTCGTTGAAGTCACTGTCATGAGATCTCCTGAGCGTCGCCGAATGTCATCTGCACCTGGTGAGCAGAACTGGACAGCATCGCGCGCTTCGGAAGGCCTAGCGACGCCAACTCTTTCGCATAAGGATGCTGGCCGAGCTTGACACGGACGCCACCGAATCGTGTGCGCACACCGTCCAGCGTGTGCTCGAAGGCGGTTTCGCGGGTGACCCCGTCGCGGTGCGAGTAGCTGCGCTGCGCCTGCTGGCGCGGGGTCAGCCGAATCGGCAGGCCGGGACGAAAATCCATGCCGACGACCAGTTGCCCGTCGACAGTGCAGTCGAACCCGAACCGACGGCCTTCTCGAATGGTGAAGTCCGCCAGGACTTTCGGGTAGCCCCAGATCTTGTTCCCCGCCTCAAGCGTGAACGCCTGGTCGACGGGCAGGTGATGGATGAAAGCACCGGCCGACTGCAGGGCTCGTAGGCCACCCCACTTGGAGTCAGGAGGAGCGCCGGGAGGGTTGACCATCACGCTGGTGCCGAACTCGTAGTACTGGCCCAGGTCGCCGTCGATGTAGTGCATCAACATCAAGACCACGACCGCACGCCCGCGCAGGTAGCGGCAGACCCGCAAGCCGCTGTAGTCGATCAGGTGCTGAGCGGCGTCGGCGTCCACCGAGAACATCGCCATGTGCTGTGTTGCCTTGCGGATCTGCACCGGCATCGTGATCACCGTGCCGGCGATGGTGTGCTGCGAGGCTGTCATCCGGTCAATCTAGAACGTGTTCTAGCCAGCCGCAAGGACCGGCTCAGATCAACGACGCCAGCTCGCGGACCTGCTCTGTACTGCGACCAGACACCACCATCATGGTGACGCCCGCGGCCTCCCAGGCCGTGATCTGCTTACGCACGTAGTCCACGTCGCCGACGATCGCCGCGTCATCGATGACCTCGTCCGGGATGATCTCGGCGGCCTTGTCCTTCTGATTGCTGCGGAAGAGCTTCGTCACGTCGTCGACCACCTCGGCGTAGCCCATCCGGCGGTACACCTCGGCGTGGAAGTTCGTGTCCTCGGCGCCCATCCCGCCCATGTACAGGGCGATATAGGGCTTCATGGCCGCGAACGCGGCGCTGCGGTCTTCGGTGATCACGATGTTGGCCGTCGCACAGATCTCGAAGTCCTCGCGGCTGCGGCGCGCGCCCTGGCGGGCGAACCCTTCGTCCAGCCACTCGTTGTAGGTGTCGGCCATCCGCGGCGTGTAGAAGATCGGCAGCCAACCGTCGCAGACCTCCGCGGCCAACGCGACGTTCTTCGGCCCCTCGGCACCCAGCATGATCGGGATGTCGGACCGCAGCGGGTGGGTGATGGGCTTGAGCGGCTTGCCCAGACCCGTTGCGTGCTCGCCGGTTAACGGCAGCGGATAGTGCGGGCCGTCGCTGGTCACCGGCTTCTCGCGGGCCCACACCTGCCGGATGATGTCGATGTATTCCCGGGTGCGGGCCAACGGCTTGGGAAACGGCTGGCCGTACCAGCCCTCCACCACCTGCGGGCCCGAGACACCCAGCCCCAGCATGTGGCGTCCGCCGGACAGGTGATCCAGCGTCAGCGCCGCCATCGCGCACGCCGTCGGGGTGCGCGCGGACAGCTGCACCACCGAGGTGCCCAGCCGCACCCGCCGCGTCGACGCTCCCCACCAGGCCAGCGGCGTGTAGGCGTCCGATCCCCAAGCTTCGGCGGTGAACACCGCGTCGAAATTGGCGTCCTCGGCGGCGGCGACCAGTTCGCCGGCATTCTCCGGCGGCTGAGCGCCCCAATATCCCAGCTGGAGTCCGAGCTTCATGAGAGCCGCCTTTCCTGCAGGTCCTGACCGTATCTTGAAACCATTCTTAGAACCTGTTCTACTCGATGCTGTGACCACCAGCCAAAGCAGCCCGGTGCAGATCGATACCCATCAGCCGCCTCTCTCGGCACCTCTGAGGCTGTCCTTCGACTACACCCGTTCAGTCGGACCCACCCTCAGCCAGTTTTTCACCGCCCTGCGTGAACGACGCATCGTCGGTGTCCGGAGCTCAGATGGCCGGGTCTACGTCCCGCCCGCCGAGTTCGACCCCGTGACTTACGAACGATTGACCGAGATCGTACCGGTGGCCAGTGTCGGGACGGTGCTGTCGTGGACCTGGCAGCCCGAGCCCCTGGAGGGGCAGCCGCTGGGCCGGCCCTTCGCCTGGGCGCTGATCAAGCTCGACGGCGCCGACATCCCGCTGCTGCACGCCGTCGATGCCGGATCGTCCGACGCGATCAGCACCGGGGCGCGGGTGCATGCCCATTGGGTCGACGAACCGGCGGGCGCGATCACCGACATCGCCTACTTCGCGCTCGGCGACGAGGCCGAGCCCGTTCCCGAAACGACCGACGACCGTGACCCGGTGACGGTCCAGGTGGCGCCAAGCAGCATCGAAATCCAGCACACCGCTTCGCTTCCCGAGAGCGCGTTTCTGCGCGGTCTCGAAGAGGGCAAGCTGCTCGGCGCCCGCACCGGTAAAGACGGGAAGGTGTACTTCCCTCCGAAGGAAGCAGACCCGGCGACCGGCCTCGAACTCGACAACTACGTCGAGTTACCCGACACGGGCACGGTCACGACGTTCGCGATCATCAACATCCCGTTCGCCGGCCAGCGCATCAAGCCGCCGTACGTCGCGGCCTACGTCCTGCTCGACGGCGCCGATATCGCGTTCCTGCACCTGATTCAGGAGATCGACGCCTCCGAGGTGCGGATGGGCATGCGGGTGCAGGCGGTGTGGAAGCCCCGCGAGGAATGGGGCCTCGGCATCGACAACATCGAATACTTCAAGCCGACCGGCGAACCTGACGCCGACTACGACACCTACAAGCACCACCTGTAAGAGGGAACAACGTGACCGATCGCGATGTAGCTGTTGTCGGATTCGCCCATGCGCCGCATGTGCGCCGCACCGACGGCACCACCAACGGCGTCGAAATGCTGATGCCGTGCTTCCACGCGCTTTACGACGAACTCGGGCTCGAGCAGACCGACATCGGCTTCTGGTGCTCCGGATCATCGGATTACCTTGCCGGCCGCGCCTTTTCGTTCATCTCCGCGATCGACTCGATCGGGGCGGTGCCGCCGATCAACGAGTCACACGTGGAGATGGACGCCGCGTGGGCACTCTACGAGGCGTACATCAAGCTGCTGACTGGTGAGATCGACACCGCACTTGTCTACGGCTTCGGCAAGTCCTCGGCCGGCACCCTACGCCGGGTCCTCGCGATGCAAACCGACCCGTACTCGGTCGCGCCGCTGTGGCCGGACTCGGTGTCGCTGGCGGGTTTACAGGCTCGCTTCGGATTGGACACCGGCAAATGGACGGCCGAGCAGATGGCGCAAGTGGCGCTGAACTCCTTCGCCGTTGCCGAGCGAACCGATTCGGAGAAGCCGGCGAAGAGCATCGACGAGCTGCTGGCCCGACCGTTCTTCGCCGATCCCCTTCGGCGCCACGACATTGCGCCGATCACCGACGGCGCGTCAGCGATCGTGCTGGCCGCCGGCGACAAGGCCCGCGAGCTGCGGGAAAACCCCGCGTGGATCACGGGGATCGAGCACCGGATCGAGACTCCGGTCCTCGGCGCTCGGGACCTGACCACATCTGGATCGACGGAGGCGTCCGCCAAGGCCGCGACGGGCGGAGACGCGAGCTCGGTCGAGGTGGCCGAGATCTACGCGCCGTTCACCCATCAGCATCTGATTCTGGCCGAGGCTATCGGCCTGCCGTCGTCGACGAAGGTCAACCCGTCGGGCGGCACACTGGCGGCCAACCCGATGTTCTCCGCCGGGTTGGAGCGCATCGGCTTTGCGGCACAACATATTTTCGACCGCTCCGCAGGCCGGGTGCTCGCGCACGCGACCAGCGGGCCGGTGTTGCAACAAAATCTCGTCGCCGTGCTGGAAGGGAAATAATCATGGCGCGCCAGCGACGATGCAGAGCGAAGCGATGAGGAGGAGCGGCGCCAATGGCTAAGCAGCTCGCCGCGGTGCTCGGCACCGGGCAGACCAAGTACGTCGCGAAGCGGCACGACGTCTCGATGAACGGCCTGGTTCGCGAAGCCATCGACAAGGCGCTGGCCGATTCCGGCGCCACCTTCGACGACATCGACGCCGTGGTGGTCGGTAAGGCGCCGGACTTCTTCGAGGGCGTCATGATGCCGGAGCTGTTCATGGCCGACGCCGTCGGTGCGACCGGCAAGCCGCTGATCCGGGTGCACACCGCCGGCTCGGTGGGCGGGTCGACCGGAGTGGTGGCGGCCAGCCTGGTGCAGTCGGGCCGCTACCGCCGGGTGCTGGCGATGGCCTGGGAGAAGCAGTCGGAGTCAAACGCCATGTGGGGGTTGTCGATTCCGGTGCCGTTCACCAAACCCGTCGGCGCTGGCGCAGGCGGCTACTTCGCCCCGCATGTTCGGGCATACATCCGCCGCTCGGGTGCGCCCGCCCACATCGGCGCGCTGGTCGCGGTCAAGGACCGGCTCAACGGCAGCCGCAACCCGCTGGCGCACCTGCAGCAACCCGACATCACGTTGGACAAGGTGCTGGCCTCGCAAATGCTCTGGGATCCAATACGCTTCGACGAGACGTGTCCGTCGTCAGACGGCGCGTGCGCCGTGGTGATCGGCGACGAGCAGATCGCCGACCAGCGCGTCGCCGATGGCCATCCGGTCGCCTGGATCCACGCCACGTCGCTGCGCACCGAGCCGCTGGCCTACTCCGGACGGGACCAAGTCAGCCCGCAGGCCGGCCGCGATGCGGCCGCGGCGCTGTGGAAGGCGGCCGGTATCACCAGCCCGATCGACGAGATCGACGCCGCCGAAATCTATGTGCCGTTTTCCTGGTTCGAGCCGATGTGGTTGGAGAACCTCGGGTTTGTGCCCGAGGGCGAGGGCTGGAAGCTCACCGAGGCCGGCGAGACCGCGATCGGCGGCCGGCTTCCGGTGAATGCCTCCGGCGGAGTGCTGTCGTCGAACCCGATTGGCGCGTCGGGTCTGATCCGCTTCGCCGAAGCGGCCATTCAGGTGATGGGCAAGGCTGGGGCGCATCAGGTCCCGAACGCGCGTAAAGCGCTGGGCCACGCCTACGGAGGCGGTTCGCAGTACTACTCGATGTGGGTCGTGGGGGCTGATAAGCCGTGAAATACACCTGCAGCGTCGCGATGGGGCCCATCGATCAGTTGGTCGACATCGCCAAAACGGCCGAAGAGGCGGGGTTCGACGCGATCGCGCTACCGGACTCGTTGTTCTACATGGAGAAGGCCGCCGCCGACTATCCGTACACCCCGGACGGGTCGCGGATGTGGAACGAGGACACGCCATGGGTCGATCCGCTGATCGCCGCCGGCGCGATGGGTGCGGTCACGTCGACGCTGCGGTTCTACACCAACGTGATGAAACTGGGCTCCCGCAACCCGCTGCTGCTGGCGCGCCAGGTCGGTTCGGTAGCCAACCTGACCAACAACAGATTCGGTTTCGGTGTCGGAATTGGCTGGGCACCAGAAGAATTCGAATGGTGCGGGGTGCCGTACGCGCGCCGGGGCGCGCGCGTCGACGAGATGATCGAAGTCATCAAACTCGTACTGGCCGGCGGAATGGTCGAATTCCACGGCGACTTCTACGACTTCGACCGGCTACAGATGAGCCCCGCGCCGACCCAACCAGTGCCGTTCTACGTCGGCGGCCACACCGATGTCGCGCTCAAACGTGCCGCCCGCGTCAGTGACGGCTGGACCAGCGCGATGATGACCGCCGATCAACTCGCTGAGACCATCGGCAAGCTCAAGGCGTTGCTCGCCGAATATGACCGCGCGGACACACCGTTCGAATACCAGGCGGTCTGCATCGACAAGTTCGGGGTGGACGGCCATCGCGAGCTCGCCAAGATCGGCGTCACCGACAACATCGTCATCCCCTGGGTCTTTGACGGGCTCGGCTTCGACGCGCCGCTGGAAAAGAAGAAGGACTCGCTGAAACGCTTCGCTGACACCTATGTCCACTCGGGATGGCAGGACGCATGATGACCGAATCACCCGCACACCTGGCAGGCAAGCGCTCCCGCGAGGCGGTGCAGGCCAGGGACAAAGAGGCCTGGCTGGCGGTGTTCGCCGACGATGCGATCGTCGAGGACCCGATCGGGCCGTCGCATTTCGATCCCGAAGGCAAGGGTCATCGCGGTAGGGATGCGATCTCGGCGTTTTGGGACAAGGCGATTGCGCCAACGGACAAGATCGAGTTCAACTTCCGCGACACCTACCAGTGCGGCAATGAGGAAGCCAACGTCGGCCACATCCGGATCACGGCGGCCGGACACCAGGTCACCGCCGAAGGGGTGTTCACCTACAAAGCTAATGACGAGGGCAAGTTAGTGGCACTGCGCGCGTACTGGGAGGTCGACCGCGCGACCGCTAGCGCGCGCAAGATCTGAACCCAGCACTCCTCTCCCGCGTAGTCAAATTGGGTCGAGCGACCTGCATATCGGCTTGGGGAGTTGCAGGATGGACAGCGTGGACGAGCCCGTTCTGACGGACGATCCCGTGCGGGTACGAGGCGATTTCGACGCGCCCTCCCGCTGGCTCTGGCTGTTCAAGTGGTGCGTGCTGGCCGCCCCGCACTACCCCATATTGATACTCCTCTATTTGGCGTATCCGCTGCTGACCATCGTCGCCGGCGTCGCCATCTTGTTCATCGGGCGGTATCCGCGCCCCATCTTCGACTTCAACGTCGGGGTGTTGCGCTGGTCGTGGCGGGTCATGAATTACCGATTTCCGATGAACAGCACCGACAAGTACCCGCCTTTCACGCTCGCGTCTCGGCCCGACTACCCAGCCGATCTCGAGGTGGACTATCCGGAACGGCTCACGAACTGGGCCGTGCTGGTGAAGTGGTGGCTATTGGCGATCCCCCAGATACTCATTTGCTGGGCGATGGAGCCGCTGCTGCAGTTGCTGTGCGTCATCGCGCCGGTGTGCTTGTTGTTCAGCGGGTCGATCCCGCGGGGCATGTCCGACTTCCTGATGGGGATCGTTCGATGGCGTTATCGGGTGGCCGTGTACGTCTCCTTGATGCGCGACGAATATCCGCCGTTCCGGCTGGATCTGGGGAGCCGATGACGCGCGGTAATCCGTTGTTTCCGTACATCTATCGACTCGGCATGCCGCTCTTCGACCGGCTGTTCTACCGCCGGTATCGCCGACAGGCGATGGGCAATGCGACCGGCCGGCTGCTGATGGTCGGTGTCGGCCCGGGAACCGACTTGTTGTTCCTTCCGCCGGCGGTGACCTCGGTCGTCGCCGTGGAGCCGGAGGCGGCGATGCGCCGAATGGCTTCCGCTCTGGCTCGACGCCGCGGCATTGCAGTCGACATCGTCGATGGGATCGGTGAGTCGATTCCGTTCCCGGACAACAGTTTCGACTCGGTACACGTCGGGCTTGTGTTGTGCTCGGTCGACGATGTGGCCGCTACCCTCGGTGAGATCCGGCGGGTGCTCGCACCCGGCGGCAGGCTGGTGGTCCTCGAGCATGTCCGCGGGGACGGTGTCATGGGTCGGTTCCAGGACCTGATCGCAAAACCGTGGTCGTGGTTGGCTTCCGGTTGCGAGCCCAACCGGCGAACCATCGACGCCATCGCCGCGGCCGGATTCGATACCGGGGGACTGCGCAGCATCCGACGAACCCTGGTGCCGCCCCCGTGTACACCTCATCTGCAAGGGTTCGCCACCATGATCGAGCCCAATGGGTGAACGTGGCTGATCCGGCCGTGCGAAACCGTCATCACTGATTCATCTGTTGTTCATCTTTTGATAAGGCACCGTTAATTATCGACTCGTGTAGCCATTACAGTCGATGATTCGCCATTCGCGAGTCGCCGACCGTAGGCGACCCACAACATCATCGGAAATCAAAGGGGGCAAGTCGTCGGCCGCGGGGAGCCCGCAACGCGTATCGTCCAACGATTCGAGAATTGGAGTCTCTCATGAGTGCTCGGGGTTTTTCGCTCGTCCTTGGCGCGGCTGCCGGTGCTTTCCTGGCTGCTGGGCTCATCCCGTTGACAACCGCCGCCTCCGCCCGAGCCGACGGTGACGACATCACCCCAGGAGTGGACACAGACTTTATGAGTGGCCCCCTCCAAGATTTCGGCCTATTCACGAACCAGTCATTTGCCGACCCTGACGACGCTGAGTTCGTTGCGACGGTTTTCTCAAGTCAGCCACTTGGCTTCACGGATATTTTGACTTCCGGAGCCGACCCCTCAGACGGCGTAGGGTTCGGAGCTACGGGCACCGGGGTGGCCGGGGAGACAATAAACACATTCATAGACCCGAGCGACCCGATGCTCGATAGTACGATCGTCCTTCCTTTCACAGATCCCTTAGCCCAGCTGTTTACTGATCTGCTTCCATTGGGCTTCTGATATCACCGGCCCGTGGTTATCGGGCCGGCTGAGGGTGGATCCTGAGTTCATCGAGCAGGCGCAAGGGCCTACTCGACGGCGAGAGCCTCGATGATGTTCAGTCGCGCCGCGCGTCGCGCGGGCGGCAGCGAGCCGAGCAGGCTGATCGCCAGCGCGCCGACGGCGAAGATGAGCGCCATCGGGCTGGGCCGGAAGCCGACGGTGAAATTCATCATGTCCCCACTGACCAGGCTGTAGAGCCACTGGTCCGTGAGGCCGAACAACAGTCCCAAAACACCGCCGACGAGACCGATGCCTGCCGCCTCGGCCAGGACCATCTGCAACGTGAACCGACGGCTGGATCCCATCGCCCGCAGAACACCTATTTCACGGCGCCGCTCGAGTACCGAGAGGGTCAACGTGTTGAAAAGCGCGACTGCAGCCACGCACACAACGATGATCCACACGGCGTTGGCGATGAACATGCTCTGATGCAGCGGCGCCTCGAGACCTGCCAGCGCCGCGCGACCGTCGTATACGTAGTTCGGCGGGGGCACCACGCGGCGAACCTCGGCCCGCAGGCGATTCGGATCTACGCCCGGGCCCGCAGTGATCTGGAGTGTGGTCGCTGCCGGGCGTTCGAACCACGTCCGCATTTGATCGAGGTTGATCCCGACGGTGCCGATGACCGTCGAGAAGTACGGCACCAGGGCCAGCACAGCCGTCTGCTGCGGGCCGCGCGGCGTTTGCAGCCGCAGTTGGTCGCCGACCCGGACGCCGAGAGTCTTGCCCAGATTCTGCGAGAGCACGACGCCCCGACCGGCGAGCACGTCGTTGCGTACCGGTTCACCCAGCGCGCGGTAGAGCGGATCGGCGGTCCCGGAGGAAAATCCATCGAGCATCACCCGTGTCCCGCCGACCACGGCGAACGCAAATGCACCCTCGGTGACACGTGTTACGCCCGGCACTGCGGCCACCTTTTGCGCAAGTCCGTGCGGTAACGGATCGGTGGGATAGCTGTCGGGAGGGTCTGCGCTCACCCATACGTCGACATCCGCAACCGGCGCGAAGATGCCACGCGCTGAACGGATCATGTCGGCATTGGTGCCGGTGATCACGACAGTCGTGACCACGGCGATGAGCACGGTCATCACGGTGGCCCACACCCGGCGCGGCGCACGCTCGATCGTCGCCGCCGCGAGTGCCCCGACCGATCCGAAGATTCGGGCGGTTGTGGCCGTGGCTTTGACGAGGGGCACGGTGACCGCGAAGCCAAGCGCGATCTCGGCACAGAACAGAGCGAACATCGCTGCAAACGCAAAGGTGCCGTGTTGCTTGACGATGATCAGGATCGACGCGGCGAACACCGCGAGAGCTCCAATCCCGCTTGCCATTCGCAGCCATCGCGGCACGAAGTCCACCGCCGAAGCCCCGACGGGTGCCAATGCCTCGATCGGCGAAACTTTGTACACCTGCCGCGCGGCCATCGCCGAGGCAGCCGCGCTGGTGAGCATCGTTGCCGCAAGGGCGGCTGGTACCGCGTAGCCGGGCAGCCAGTATTCGATGCGAGCTTCGAGCCCTTGGGTTATTACCGGAGGCAATCGACCAATCGCGATGCGGCCCATCAGGATTCCGATAGCTGATCCGATAGCTCCGCCGATAAGCCCGAGAGTCGCGGCTTCGCCGAGCATGTCGCGGGCGATGGTGACGCGACGACCGCCGATCGCGCGCAGCATCGAAATAACCGGCCGGCGCTGGTTGATCGCCATGGTCATCGTGGTGTAGATCAGGAACGCACCGACCACCAAAGCAACCGCCGCGCCCATCAGGGCCATGTAGTTCATCAGCTTGACGCCGTCACCGGCGCGAGTCGCGCGCATACTCGGCTCCGCGACGAGTGCTCGGCCGTGCACCGCGGCGGTGACCGCTGCGCGCACAGCGCTGAGACCAGCTCCCGGCTTCGTGGTGATCAGTATCGAGTCGAGCTGACCTTTTCGCCCGGTAACGTTCTGCGCCAAAGCAAGTGGGGCAAGGACGTAGTGTCCGCCGTTGAGATCCGCAAGTTGCTTGTCGGTCAGCACTTCGGTGACGGTGACTGAGTCCGAGCCAAGCTGGAATGTCTTGCCTTTCGCTTGACCGACACCCGGCCCGACCTGGACACCGTTGGGCTTCGCGGACAGCTCCGCTAACGGTCGACGCACGGCATCTTTCAAGGCGCCGCCCAACGCAGCGCTGCTGGCGTCTGCGCCGAACAGCAGAACCGGTCCTGACGCCGTGGCCGCAGACGTCCGTATCATCGGCGCCGCGGTCGCGACGCCGGGAACGGCAGCGACATCGGCCGTTATCGTGTCGGGAAATCCCGCGTCGGTAATACCCGACACTTCGAGCGCAGCGATGCCCGCGATTCCATCAGCTAGCCGATTGACCGATCCGGTGATCGACCCGAAGATGCCGAAAACCGCGACCAGATACATGGCGGACACTGCCATCACGGCGATCGAGGCCGTCGTGCGCCGACGATGCACAACGAGTTCGCGCAGGCTGAACACACGTAGCCGGCTCGCCGCAGCAGCTATGGCTGAGCCCGGTCTCATCCCGCGACCACCGACGACTCGTCGGAACTGACCCGACCGTCCCGGAGCGTGATAACGCGGTCTGTCGCCGCCGCGGCATCCGAGTTGTGGGTCACCATCACCACCAACCGACTGTCCCCGTCCTCATGCGCCACCTCGGCAAGGAGTGCCAAGATCGAAGCGCCCGTGGTGGAATCGAGATTCCCGGTCGGTTCGTCGGCGAGTATCAGCGATGGGTCCATCATCAACGCCCGCGCCACCGCGACCCGCTGCATTTGGCCGCCCGACAGTTCCGCTGGTCGGTGCTGAGTCCGGTTACCGAGCCCAACCCGGTCGAGTAGTCGCACCGCATCCGATTTGACCTTGCCCAATCGAAAACCGTCGAGCAGCTTCGGGACCGCCACGTTCTCCCACGCGGACAGGGTCGGCAACAGGTTGAAGAACTGAAAGACGAATCCCACGCGATGATGGCGAAATTCCGACTGCTGTTCATCGCTGAGGCGGCCAATCTCGTCGCCGTCGAATTTGATCGACCCAGAATCGGGGGAGTCCAACGCGCCAAGCAGATGCAGCAACGTGCTCTTACCCGCCCCCGACGGCCCGACCACCGACACAAACTGCCCGCCCCCGAACCGCAGGCTGATCTCGTCGAGTGCTCGCACGGACTGTCCGCCGACCCGGTACTCGCGCACCACGTCGCGGAGTTCGATCGTCAGCTCGTGCGTGGGCGTATCGCAGGTATCGAGTCGTCTGATCATGGTCCTCCCGCGAGACCGCACCATTTAGCCCGCTGCGACGGCGACCTGTAGGCAACCGAATGCCATACCCATGCGAGCAGCACACCGCACGGGTACTAGTACGTCATATAACGAGCCCGGCCCGCAATCGGTTCAACATCTTCTCCGCGGGATCGGAGAGATTCGGCGCAACGTTCCGCTCGTCCGGTTTGGTCGGCAATCTGCCAAGACGACAAATAAATACCTGGCCGGTAATCACCAAATAGCACGGGTAAAGTAAACGTCTACAGATTTACAACGTGTGTATAATAGGTTCACTGTTGGCGAAATCCCTTTGTTTGCAACATTTTTGACAGGAGACGCGCCCGCCATCACCAGCGCTACAAGCTGTGAACTCAATCGTCATCCGATCACGAAGGAGAACCGTTCCGATGCCGCTGCCCGCGCTTGAAGATATCGCCGCCCACACCGGCAGCACCGAGCCGATCGAGGGGCTAACCCGCATCGAGACCAGCCCGCGGGAGGAGGCCACCCCGATCATCATGGAGATGATGCATTCGGTGTACCCGCACGACGAGGTATTCGGCCAGTACATCACCATCAACGACTACATCGACTGCCCGCCCGATGAGTTGTTCGCCTACATGGCCGATACCCGCTGCTTAGAGGAGTGGACCTACAGTCTGCGCGGGTTCGCCGAAACCGACGAACCGGGATTATGGCTGGCCGATGACCGGTTGGGGTCTGAGACCAAGATCTATACGCGCACGGTGGCTAGCCAGCAGGCCCGCACCGTGGACTATCACTGCGCGTGGGATCAGGGCAAGCACCTTTGGATGATCTATCTCATGCGTGTCATCGACGCGCAGGTGGTGCTGGACAAGCCCGGCTCGGTGGTGCTGTGGACCAACTGCCACCATCCGTTCTACGCGCACAACCCCTATCCGGACGCCGCCCCGCCCGAACGACCGGTCTGGGTGGGCGACTTCTGGGACATGTTCGGCGCCGGCCACCTGCTGGAGCTGAAAAACCTGAAGGCCATCGCCGAATACCGCCACCGTAACGGGCTGCCGGTGACACCGGACTGGATGCGAAAAGCCGCGAAATGACCGTGCTGGCTAATAGACCCGCCATCAGCGCGGTCGATGCCGGCACATAGGGACCGCGAAAACCGCGTTCCCGCCGAATATTACGAACGGTACATTCCACCGATGAATCGTCGGCAGGCTAAATGGGCTCCAGGCCGGTCAGATAGCGCCGGGCCAGGTCCTGATAGGCCTGCGGGTTCACATTCACCCACATTTCGGCGCCGGTGCCCGCGATCGGGCCCTTGACGGTGGCTGGCGCTCCGACCACCAGCACCTCATCGGGGATCTTGGTGCCACCGACCACCAGCGCGCCCGCTGCGATCAGGCTGCGCGAACCGATCACCGCGCCGTCGAGGACGGTGGCATGGTTGGCGATCAGCGCCTGGGCGCCGACATGGGCGCCGTGGATGACGCACATGTGCGCGACGGTGGCGCCCGGACCGATATCAACCGGGATGCCAGGCGGTGCATGCAACACCGATCCGTCCTGCACGTTGGCGCCCTCGCGCACGATCACGGGCGCATAGTCGCCGCGCAGCACGGTGTTGAACCACACCGATGCCCCGGCCTCGATCGTGACATCGCCGATCAAGGTGGCGGTTGGGGCGACGAATGCAGTGGGATCGATCTTCGGCGATCGGCCCTCGAAGGAAAACAGCGGCATCGTTCAGATATACCGCAGGTCGGGTACCCCGGCAGCCAGGGGCCGATTGCCCGGCTAAGAGCAGCCGTCATTGCGCGATCCCGGGGAAAAACTGTAACGTGTTCTAATTAGAAGCTCACGAAGTGGAGGCGTCATGGCTACCGAGACTGCCGGTATTCGCGAGATCGACGCCGGGACCCTGCCCGACCGCTACGCCCGCGGCTGGCACTGCCTTGGCCCGGTGAAGGATTACCTGGACGGCGAGCCGCACGGGGTCGAGGCGTTCGGCACCCATCTCGTGGTGTTCGCCGACTCGCACGATGATGTGCACGTGCTCGACGGTTACTGCCGGCACATGGGCGGCAACCTGTCGCAGGGCACCGTCAAGGGCGACGAAATCGCCTGCCCATTCCACGACTGGCGCTGGGGTGGTGACGGCAAATGCAAGCTGGTGCCATACGCAAAGCGCACGCCACGGCTGGCCCGTACCCGGTCCTGGACGACCGACGTGCGCAGCGGCCTGTTGTTCGTCTGGCACGACCACGAGGGCAACCCGCCGCAGCCCGAGGTGCGAATCCCGGAAATACCGGAGTTCACCGGCGGTGACTGGACCGACTGGCGGTGGAACTCGATCCTGATCGAGGGCTCCAACTGCCGGGACATCATCGACAACGTCACCGACATGGCCCACTTTTTCTACATCCACTTCGGTCTTCCGACGTACTTCAAGAATGTCTTCGAGGGTCACGTCGCCTCGCAGTATCTGCACAACGTCGGCCGGCCTGACATCAACGATCTGGGCACCTCATACGGTGAGGCACACCTGGATTCGGAGGCGTCGTACTTTGGCCCGTCGTTCATGATCAACTGGCTGCACAACAAGTACGGCGACTACAAGGCCGAATCGATCCTGATCAACTGCCACTACCCGGTGACCCAGGATTCGTTTGTGCTGCAGTGGGGTGTCATCGTCGAGAAACCCAAGGGCATGGACGAGGCGATGACCGAGAAGCTGTCCAGAGTCTTCACCGAGGGCGTCAGCAAGGGCTTCCTGCAGGACGTCGAGATCTGGAGACACAAGACCCGCATCGACAACCCGCTGCTGGTCGAGGAAGACGGCGCCGTGTACCAGATGCGGCGGTGGTATCAGCAGTTCTACGTCGACGTCGCCGAGGTCACACCGGACATGACCGACCGCTTCGAAATCGAGGTGGATACCACCGTCGCCAACGAGAAGTGGCACGTCGAGGTCGAGGAAAACCTCAAGCGGCAGTCTGAGTCCGAAGGACAACCCACTCAAGTTTCATGATGAAGGTGTCACGATGAGCCCGCGCGAGGAGCCGCCCGACGTTGATCGGCTAGCTCGGTCGATGCTGATGCTCCACGGCGATCACGACAGCCATGACGAGCCGGCGCCGACCAACGGTGGGCGGCGCGGCAGGTCTTGGTCCAAGGCACCAGCTTTCGCCGATGACCCAGAACGCGCCGCCGCAGTGCGCGAGGCGACCCAGGCCGACCGCACCCGCTATCTGACGTCGGGCCTGCAGCCGGTGGACTGCCGGTTCTGCCACGCCACAGTCAACGTCAAAAGGCTGGGACCGGGACACACAGCGGTGCAATGGAACACCGATGCGTCGCAGCGCTGCGCATATTTCGCCGAGCTCCGCGCGACCGGTGCGGACAGCGCGCGGACCAGAGCCTGCCCGAAGCTGGCCGACAGCATCGAACACGCCGTTGCCGAGGGTTGTTTGGATGCGGTCTCCACCGCTCCACCAGCCGGCGACGGCTAGTGATTACAGCCCGGCGAAGCGCTCCTTGACCGCTTCAGCAGTCAGCCCGTAGTCGGCCAGCGAATACGTATGCTTGGGGGCCCTTGCGCCCGTTTGACTTTCGGCATGGCTGTCCTTCATGGCCTGCCGAACCTCGGCAGTTAGCGGGATATCGAATTGACGGTAGATGTCGCTCACCGTGCCGAGCGGATCGGCGATCAGATCACGGTAGTCGACGTCGTAGAACTGAGCCGCATCATATTTCGTGCGTGCGCTGTTGAACTGCTCCAAGCCACGCGACCAGGTTTCCATTGCGTCAGCGCCGATTTGAGCGCCGACGAACGTCGTTGACCAGCCTTCAGCAGTGTGCTGCGCCAGCGAGCACATCGAGGCCATGATCGTGTCGACCGGTCGATGCGTCTGGATGACGAGCGCGTCGGGATAGGCCGACATCAGCGCATCCAGTGCGAACAGATGACTGGGGTTCTTCAGCACCCACCGCTTGTCGGCATCGTTGAGCCCGATCAGCTGAAGGTTCTTGCGGTGCCGCCGATATGCCGGCGTCCAGTCCTGCTGCGACAACCACTTTGAGTAGCTGGGCAGGTGCGCCAGGGTCTCGTAGGACACCGAATGCAGCGACTGTCGCAGCAGCTGCCAGCATTCCTCTAATTCGTATGCGGCCATGAAATGCAGGCCGGTGTATCCAGGATTGTCCTGGTGATGCTGAGTGAACTGGGCGTCCAGTTGGCGATACAGCGGGTTGGATTCCCAGGTGTCGCGCGGCGGACGCGGCTGCGGAAACTCGGCCAGCCACATGTGCAGACCCTGGTGGGCCGGGTCGGCGCCGAGTAGGCGATGCAGCGCAGTAGTGCCGGTACGCACCAGCCCCGTGACAAAGATGGGCCGCTTGATAGTGACATCGGCATGTTGCGGGTATTGCTTCCAAGCGGATTCGGACAACAGCCTGGCCACCAGGGCGCCGCGCAAGAAGAAGCGGTTCATCTTGCTGCCCAACACGGTTAGGCCGGCTTCCTGCTGGTAAGAGTCCAACAGCACGCCCAGAGCTTCGCGGTAGTTGTCGTCGTCGGCGCCGAAGTCGTCGAGCCCGGTCAGCTTGGTGGCCGAGGCGTGCAACTCATCGACGGTTGCGATGTCGGTGCGTTCGGCCATCAGGTGTGGTACTCGCCGCAGTTGACATCGAGCGTCTGCCCGGTGATGCCGCTGGACAGGTCACTGGCCATGAACATGATCGCCGACGCCACCTCGTCCTCGGTGGGCAGGCGCTTGAGGTCGGAGTCCGCCGCGGTGGCCTGGTAGATCTGGTCGGCCGTTGTGCCGTACTTCCCGGCCTGGTGCTCGAAATAGCCCTGTAGCGTCTCACCCCAGATATAGCCGGGCGCAACGGAATTGACGCGTATACCCTTTTCGCCGAGCTCGGTGGCCAACGACTGTGACATGGACAGCAAGGCGGACTTGGCCATCTTGTAGGCGCCGTATTTCGCCTGCGAGTGCCGGAGCACCATGGAATTGACATTGACGATCGAACCCTTGGACTCTTCCAGCGCCGGCGTGAAGGCCTGGATGAGGCGCAATGCCCCCAGCGCGCTGAGCTCGATGGCGTCGCGGATATGCTGGAAACTGGTGCCGGCCAACGGTTTCATCGACGGCACCCGGAACGCATTGTTGATCAGGACGTCAACCTTGCCGTAGGCCGCCGTGACGGACTCCACGAGGTAAGCAACCTCGTCATCATCGGTGATGTCGGTGCGCACCGCCAGCGCCTTATGCCCAGCGTCGTTGAGTTGTTTGGCGAGTTCATCCAGGCGTTCGACCGTTCGCGCCGCCAGCACCAAATCGGCGCCGTCTCGCGCGCATCGGTGCGTCAGCGTGGTGCCGAGCCCCGGCCCGACGCCGCTGATCACTACTACCTTTTTCTTGAGCATACCCGTCATAGCTACCCCAGCATCCTGGCCGCAATTTGCTGTTGGCGCAAAGCGATTCGTGCGCGCCAATCCTGATCGGAAATCTTATCGTGCGTGAAATGGGGCAGGGTGGCCGATATCGCGTCCAGGTCCACCAGCTGAACGGTAGGGCCGTCCGCCTCGGTAAGCGCACGAGACACCCGCTGCCAGCGGAACTGCAGGAAGCCTTTTCGGTGGCCGAGCGTTTCGACCCAGTTGGTGACTCCCGGGTTCTGGTCGGCAACCACGATGCGAACCTTGCCGTCCGGATCCGCCTGCGCCTGGGTGTTGTTCAGCGAGGTCTGATGATTGATGTAGTCCAGCGAGATGTACCACAGGCTGCCCAGCTGAAAACCCAGGTAAGGAGCGTCGCTGACCGGCACCGTGATCACCAGGGCCTGATCGGGCGGCAGGTCGAAATGCCCGACCGACGAGTATTGGGTAGACAGCCCCCCGGGGGTCAACCGGGGCGCGACCATGGTGTTCACCGGGATGTCGAGATAGAACCACTGCGGGAACTGCAGCCAGGTCTTCACCCGGTTGACGAGTTGCTTTCCGGCTGTGGCATAACGCTTTTCAATGGCTTGGCGAGTCAGTGGCGGCGGCGCGGTACCCGCAGTGTCCAGCCTGGAAATCGTCAGTGTGCCCCGTCGCTGCGACCAGTCGCCGTAGACCTCGCGCATCACCAGCTGCCCGGGGCTCGTCGGCCGCAGCCGCCATTCGAAGCTTCCGTCCGCGGCGATCTCGAGTTCGCGGTCATCAAACGCCGCTTGGCTGGCGGGCACATTGTCGTCGGTGTACTCGCCGCCGAGCAGCTGGAAGCTCAGGTCCGTGGTGGTGCCACGGCTGCCGGTGACCAGGTAATCGCGGTCCGGTTGGACCCGGCAGCCGAAGTAGAGGGTGTCGGGATTGTCCAGGCCCATCTTGGTGAACGGCCCGGTGCCCGAGAGCAGCAACGGGTGATCACGTTCGTAGTCGAACACCATGTGCGTGCAGGCGGCCACACACCCGGCCAGGTATTGCAGCCCCTCAAGCAGATCGGCTTCGGTCTCGATATGCGGTGCCGCGGCGACCAGTTCTTCGGCCTCGGCGATTGCGGAGATTAGCGGCTCGGAAAAGAGGGGAGCGGACACGCCTTGACGCTAGAACGTGTTCTAATTTTCGTCAATGGGCGAACATTCCCGCGTGTTGGCGCGGGCACTCACCGACGAGGCTCGCTCACTCCCCGACTACGGCGCGCACTGCTGCGACAGGTTGATCAGGTTCTGCCGCACATCCGGATGCCGATTGAGGTAATCGATGACGTTGGGGCCGCCGCCCTCGGCCTCCGATCTGGCCTGCAGCTCCCGGTGCAGGTCGGGATGCCGCTTTAGGTACGAGTCGATGGAATTACCCACGGTTTGATCGCATTGGGCGTTCGCCACAGGCAACGTCGCCACAGGCAACGCAATGAGCGTCGCGGCTGAGGCACTCAGCAGGCCACCAGCGAGCAGACGATACAGAACGCGGCGACGGGACCATGGGGTTCCGGAAGTCATGGTCATCGGATTGCTCCTTTCAAGGCGTTCGTTATTGCCCTTAATCGAGGGTACCTGCGCCGGCGTTACGGCCCGACTCCATAGCGGCGCCGCTAGTGCTTGACGGCTTTCTGGCCGCTCGCGGCTTGTTCGCGTTTGATTTCCAGCGCGATATCGATGAGCTGGTCTTCCTGACCGCCGATGAGTTTGCGCTGGCCGGCCTTGTGCAACAGCTGGTGGGCCGGCACACCGTAACGCTCAGCCTGGCGAACGGCGTGCTTGAGGAAGCTGGAGTAGACGCCGGAGTACCCCATGATCAGGGCGTTGCGGTCGAGCAGGCACTCGGCGGGCATCGCCGGGCGCACAACGTCCTCGGCGGCATCGGCGATGTCGAAGAAGTCGATGCCGGTCTTGACGCCGATCTTGTCGAAAACCCCGATCAGCGCCTCGACGGGCGCGTTGCCCGCACCGGCGCCGAAGCGGCGCACGCTGCCGTCGATCTGCTTGGCGCCCGCGCGCACGGCCTCCACCGAGTTGGCCACCCCGAGCCCGAGGTTTTCGTGCCCGTGGAACCCGACCTGGGCGTCATCGCCGAGTTCGGCAACCAGGGCCGAGACCCGGTCGGCCACACCGTCGAGGACCAGGGCGCCGGCGGAGTCGACGACATAGACGCACTGGCAGCCGGCGTCGGCCATGGTGCGGGCCTGGGCGGCCAGTTTCTCGGGCGGAATGGTGTGGGCCATCATCAGGAACCCGACGGTTTCCAGCCCCAGCTCGCGGGCGAGTCCGAAGTGCTGGATGGAGACGTCGGCTTCGGTGCAATGGGTGGCGATCCGGCAGATCGAACCGCCGTTGTTCTGGGCCTCCTTGATGTCCTCCTTGGTGCCCACTCCGGGCAACATGAGGAAGGCGATCTTGGCCTCTTTGGCGGTCTCGGCGGCGAGCTTGATCAGCTCCTGCTCGGGCGTCTTGGAGAAGCCGTAGTTGAAGCTCGAGCCGCCCAGCCCGTCACCGTGGGTGACCTCAATGACCGGCACACCTGCGGCGTCCAGGGCGGCCACGATGGCGCCGACCTCGTCCCTGGTGAACTGGTGACGCTTGTGGTGCGACCCGTCGCGTAGCGAAGTGTCGGTGATCCGGATGTCCCAGACCGGGTTGAAGAAGATGTCGGCTGTGCTCATGGCGCCATTCTCCCCCGCAAGCGGGCGGTACCCCCACCTATTCCGGCTACGCCGGCATCATCGTCGTCGGCGCTCATGCCTGCATTCCTCCCGCCGTCGCGGACAAGGACTCCTTGGCGATCTCCTCGCCGACCTTGGTTGCTGCCGCGGTCATGATGTCGAGGTTGCCCGCATATGGCGGTAGGTAATCGCCGGCGCCCTCGACCTCGACGAACGTGGTGACCAGCGCCTGACCGCCGGAGTGCATCGACGGCTCGTCGAACTGCGGCTCGTTGAGCAACCGGTAGCCCGGCACGTAGGTCTGCACCTCGGCGACCACGTCGTGGATGGATTTGGCGATCGCATCGTGGTCGGCGTCCTCGGGAATGGCGCAGAAGATGGTGTCGCGCATGATCATCGGCGGATCGGCCGGATTCAAGATGATGATCGCCTTGCCACGTTTGGCGCCGCCGATGGTCTCGACTCCGCGCGACGTCGTCTTGGTGAACTCGTCGATGTTGGCCCTGGTGCCCGGGCCCGCAGACACCGAAGCCACCGAGGCGACGATCTCGGCGTAGGGAACCCCCCCTTTTTCGACCAACGCGCGACTAACCGCGTAGACGATGGGAATCGTCGCCTGTCCCCCGCAGGTGATCATGTTGACGTTCGGGGCATCGAGATGCTCACGCAGGTTCGCCGGCGGGATCACCGCCGGGCCCACCGCGGCGGGCGTCAGGTCGATAGCCCGGATGCCCGCCGCCTCGTACTTTGGTGCCGCGTCTCGGTGCACGTAGGCGCTGGTCGCCTCGAATACCAGGTCGGGCTTTTCGGGCTGGGCCAGCAGCCAGTCGACCCCCTCATGCGTGGTCTCCAGCCCCAGCTTGCGCGCCCGCGCCAGACCTTCGCTCTCCGGGTCGATGCCCACCATCCAGCGAGGTTCCAGCCAGTCCGAGCGCAGCAGTTTGTAAAGCAGGTCGGTGCTGATGTTGCCCGACCCGACAATGGCCACACTTGCCTTCGGGCCTGTTGGGGGCATGGACACTCCTTTTACTCGAAAGACAACCGGACGGACCCGAGGCCGTCGAACTCGGCGACGAAGTTGTCGCCGGGGTGGGCGTCGATGGCTCGGGTGCACGAACCGGGTAACACGATGTCGCCGGCCCGAAGCCGTACCCCAAAGCTTTCCACCTTGCGTGCCAGCCACGCCACCGCCGTCACCGGGTTGCCCAGTACCGCGTCGCTTCGGCCCTTGGCTATCACCTCGCCGTTGCAGGTCAACACCGCGTCGATCTGGGTGATGTCGATGTCGGTCGGTGCGACCCGCCCCGCGCCCAGCACAAAGCCCGCGGAGGAGGCGTTATCGGCGATGGTGTCACACAGCGCGATCTTCCAGTCGGTGATCCTGGTGTCGATCAGCTCGATGGACGGCATCAGCGCTTCGGTCGCGGCCAGCACGTCGACTTCTGTGCAATTCGCACCAGGCAGGTCGTGGGCCAGGATGAAGCCGACCTCGACCTCCACCCGCGGATAGAGGTACTTGTCCGCTTTGACCGGGGTGTCCTCGAAGACCTGCATCTCGTCGAGCAGGTGCCCGTAGTCCGGCTCGTCGACACCCATCATCTGCTGCATCGCCAACGACGACAGGCCCACCTTGTGACCCACCACCCGGGCTCCCTCGGCGACCCGCTGGCGGATGTTGATCAGCTGGATCTCGTAGGCGTCGACGACGTCGATTTCGGGGTGCCCAGCGGTCAACGGCGCGATCGGCTGACGGCTCCGCTCGGCCTCCGCGAGATCGGCGGCCAGCGCATCACGGGTGGCTACCGGGATCATTTAGCCGAAGTCCCCTCGTTCGTGTGACCGGGACAGTAGCGCCCGGCCCCGGCAATTCTATAACGTGTTCTACGTGACAGCTCAGGAGTTCGACGTCGTCGTGGTCGGGAGCGGCGGCGCTGGCATGGTTGCTGCCCTCGCTGCCGCCCACCGGGGTCTCTCGACAATAGTCATCGAGAAGGCCGCACACTACGGCGGCTCCACCGCACGCTCGGGCGGCGGCGTGTGGATTCCCAACAATGAGGTCCTCAAGCGTGACGGCGTCAAGGACACGCCGGAAGCGGCCCGCGCCTACCTGCACGGCATCATCGGCGACATCGTCGAAGCGCAGCGCATCGACGCCTACCTCGAACGTGGACCCGAGATGCTGTCGTTCGTGCTGAAACACACGCCGCTGAAAATGTGCTGGGTGCCCGGGTATTCCGACTACTACCCCGAGGCCCCAGGCGGCCGGCCGGGTGGCCGTTCCATCGAGCCGAAGCCGTTCAACGCCAATAAGCTCGGTCCCGATCTGCCCGGGCTGGAGCCTCCGTACGGCAAGGTCCCGCTCAACGTCGTTGTGATGCAACAGGACTACGTGCGGTTGAACCAGCTCAAGCGGCATCCGCGAGGTGTGCTGCGCAGCCTCAAGGTCGGCGCACGCACCATGTGGGCGAAGGCGACCGGCCAAAACGTTGTCGGCATGGGACGCGCGCTGATCGCGCCGCTTCGGATCGGGCTGCGCAAGGCCGGCGTCCCGGTGCAGCTCAACACCGCCCTGACCGACCTCTACTTCGAGGACGGCGCGGTCCGCGGTGTCTACGTGCGCGATACCGAGAAGCCTGAAGCCGGTGAGCCGCAATTGATTCGGGCCCGAAAGGGAGTGATTCTCGGCAGCGGGGGATTCGAACACAACGAGCAGATGCGAGTCAAATACCAGCGCGCGCCGATCACCACCGAGTGGACAGTCGGCGCGAAGGCCAACACCGGCGACGGCATTCTCGCTGCCGAAAAGCTCGGTGCGGCATTAGACATCATGGAGGACGCGTGGTGGGGGCCGACCGTCCCGCTGGTCGGCGCACCGTGGTTCGCGTTGTCGGAGCGCAACTCACCCGGCTCCATCATCGTCAACATGTCCGGCCAGCGATTCATGAACGAATCCATGCCCTACGTTGAGGCCTGCCACCACATGTACGGCGGCGAGTACGGCCAGGGGCCCGGTCCGGGCGAGAACATTCCGGCCTGGCTGGTTTTCGACAACCAATACCGGAACCGCTACATCTTCGCGGGATTGCAGCCAGGACAACGTATTCCGCGCAAATGGTTGGATTCCGGCGTGATCGTCCAGGCCGATACGCTGGGGGATTTGGCCACCAAGGCCGGACTCCCGGTCGACGCGTTCGCCGCGACGGTTGAGCGTTTCAACGGTTTTGCGCGCTCGGGTGTCGATGCCGACTATCACCGCGGCGAGAGTGCCTATGACAGGTACTACGGCGACCCGACCAACAAGCCGAACCCGAATCTCGGCGAGATCAGTCATCCGCCCTATTACGCCGCCAAGATGGTGCCAGGCGACTTGGGCACCAAAGGCGGCATCCGCACCGATGTGGATGGCCGCGCGCTGCGCGACGACGGCAGTGTCATCGAAGGCTTGTACGCGGCAGGCAATGTCAGCGCCCCGGTGATGGGACATACGTACCCGGGCCCGGGCGGCACCATCGGCCCCGCGATGGCCTTCGGCTACTTGGCCGCACTGCACATTTCTCAATCAGAGGCTGGACGCGCCTAGACATGCCCATCAATCCGGAAGTCGCACTGGCCGCTGAACTCGATCCGATCGAATTCTCTTGGAGCAGCAGCGATGTGCAGCTCTATCACCTGGGCCTGGGTGCGGGCACCGACCCGATGGACCCGCATGAGCTGCGCTACCTGGTCGACGACACACCGCAGGTGCTGCCGACGTTCGGCAACGTGGCGACTACCTTCCACGCCACCAAGCCACCGACCGTGCAGTTTCCCGGCATCGACATCGAACTGAGCAAGGTTCTGCATGCCAGCGAGCAGGTGACCGCGCCTGCGCCGCTGCCACCGTCCGGTTCCGCGAAGGCTGTCACCCGGTTCACCGACATCTGGGACAAAGGTAAGGCCGCGGTGATCTGGTCCGAGACCAGGGTGACCGCGCCGGACGGGACGCTGCTCTGGACGCAGAGGCGGTCGATCTTCGCCCGCGGCGAGGGCGGGTTCGGCGGCGAGCGTGGGCCGTCGACCGCTGCCGCGGCAGCGGACAGGACACCGGATCTCGAGCTGGACATTCCGGTATTGCCGCAGCAGGCGCTGCTCTACCGGCTCTGCGGCGATCGCAATCCGTTGCACTCCGATCCCGAATTCGCCGCTGCCGCAGGGTTTCCGCGACCCATCCTGCATGGCTTGTGCACCTACGGCATGACTTGCAAAGCGCTCGTCGACGCGCTACTCGACGCTGACGTCGCCGCCGTCGGGTCCTACGGCGCGCGGTTCACCGGCGTGGCCTACCCGGGCGAGACACTGAAGGCCGCCGTCTGGAAAGAAGACGGCCGCTTGCTGGCCAGCGTCATCGCGCCTGCCCGCGAGAATGCCGTGGTGCTCACCGGGGTGGAATTGATTCCGGCCTAGCGCTGAGGCCCTCAAGGGCTTGTTTTCTCAGAAATTCTTAGGCAGAGTCAAGCGGTCACTCATCTTGAGGAGTCGCCGTGGGGCTCAATCGGCAGGTCTGGCGCTCTTTGACCATTGCGCTGTTCGCCGGCGCTTCGATGGTGTTGCTGGCACTGATGTCCATATTCTCGGTTCCGATCTCTCGCGCGGACAACCCCGACGACGCGTTGACCGCGTTGATGATGGGTGGCTCGGGCATGCCGACGCCCAGCGAGTTCTGGCAAGACGGCATCATCACCGACTACATCGACCCAGCCACCGGCGGCAACTACACCCCGGTGCTCGTCCCCACGCCCGAATCGTTCGCCAGCACCTCGGTTCCGACCGGTCTGGCGGATCTTCAGGCCGCGATGGGTCAGCAGGCAACGGACCAGCCGTACCTCGTTGAGGGTTATTCGCAAAGCGCGGTGATCGCGATCGATGAGGAAATCCAGCTCATGCAGTCCGGGCAGGCCCCGCCGGATGCGACTTTTCTGCTGCTGGGCTCGCTGAACCGGCCCGACGGAGGGATTTTCGAGCGCTTCCCCGGTCTGGTCATCCCGGGCACAGCGGGGTTCGACTTCAACGGCGCCGAGCCGACCGATGCCGGCATTCCCACTATCGACATTGCGACCCAGTACGACTTCTTCGCTGATTTCCCGCAATATCCCATCAACGGGTTGGCCGACCTGAACGCCATCTTCGGCATCATCTACGCCCATGCCGCTTACGGGAATGGCCCACTGCCCGAAGAGGTTCCCTCCGTTTGGCCACCCTCGGAGCCGCTGACCGGGCCTTACGCCAGCGAATACGTTCTCGGGTCCACCGAGGTCGTCAAGCAAGTCGACGGGGACACGACGTTCTACTTCGTTCCCACCACCGAGCTACCGCTCTTAGATCCGCTGCAAAGCCTGGGCGTACCTGAATCCGTGCTCAACATCTTCCAGCCGGCCCTGCAGGTGATCGTCGAAGCCGGCTACGACCGATCCATCCCATTCGGAGACCCGACACCGGCCGAGCTCATTCCCACCATCGACCCAGTGACGTTCAGCCTGGAATTCGACAACGCCCTCGTCCAAGGCGCCAACAACGCGTTCGAACTCTTCGGCGCCCAACTGCCCGGAGCCACCGAGCTGGAAAGTCTGCTGACTTCGGCGGAGGCGTGGTCCGAGCAGGACATCGGCGTCCCCTACGACCAAGTCGTATCGGAGCTCAACAACGCCTTCGACCCGTTCACCCTATTCACCGAGGCGGAGGGACCGCTGGGTACGGACATCGAAAACCTGTTGGAGCAGACCGACATTCAGCAGGCGCTTATCGACCCCATCCTCGGGCTCTTCGGACCCCTCGCCGGGATCTTCACCACGTGACTCCCGTTGGGAGTGCCTAGCCCAGGATCACGCCGGAGGTCGGAACGCCGGTGCCTGCGGTGACCAGCACATGCTCGACATCGGGCACCGGGTTCACCGAGGTACCCCGCAGTTGGCGGACGCCCTCCGCGATGCCGTTCATGCCGTGGATGTAGGCCTCACCGAGCTGCCCACCGTGGGTGTTGATCGGCAGTCGCCCACCGATTTCGATGGCACCGTCGGCGATGAATTCTTTGGCCTCTCCCCAACCGCAGAATCCCAACTCTTCCAACTGGATCAGCGTGAACGGCGTGAAGTGGTCATAGAGGATCGCGGTCTGGATATCGTTCGGCCGCAGGCCCGATTGCGCCCACAGTTGCTTGCCCACCAAACCCATCTCCGGCAGACCGTCGAGCTCCGGCCGGTAGTAGCTGACCATCGAATACTGGTCCGGGCTCGCACCCTGGGCCGCCGCCTCGATGACCGCCGGCCGGTTCTTCAGATCCTTTGCCCGCTCCGCCGAAGTGACGACGAGCGCCACCGCGCCGTCGGTCTCCTGGCAGCAGTCCAGCAGCCGCAACGGCTCGGCGATCCACCGTGAATTCTGGTGATCCTCAATCGTTATCGGCTTCTCGTAGAAATACGCCTTGGGATTGTTGGCGGCGTGTTTGCGATCGGCCACCGAGATGGCACCGAAGTCCCGGCTGGTCGCACCGGACAGGTGCATGTAGCGCTTGGCGATCATGGCTACCTGCGCGGCGGGTGTCGACAACCCGTGCGGATACGAAAACGAGTTGTCCACGCCTGTCGAATCGGCATTCTCCACCAGCCGGGTCTGCACTTGACCGAACCGCATGCCCGAGCGTTCGTTGAAAGCCCGGTATGCCACAACGCAATCCGCGACACCAGTCGCCACCGCGATCGCCGCCTGTTGGATGGTGGCGCAGGCCGCGCCACCGCCATGGTGGATCTTGGAGAAGAACTTCAGATCACCGATGCCGGTGGCCCGTGCGATGGCAACCTCGGTGTTGGAGTCCATCGTGAAGGTGACCATGCCGTCCACGTCAGCAGGCGTGAGACCGGCATCGTCGAGCGCGTCGAGCACGGCCTCGGCAGCAAGCCGAAGCTCGCTGCGGCCGGAGTTCTTGGAGAAATCGGTGGCACCAATGCCGACGATCGCCGCCCTACCGGACAGTTCACCCGGCATCAGAACCTCCGATCGTCAATGTCGCGTTCGCCATGACGTGATCGCCAAGGCTGTTGCTTCCAACGATTTTCAGCGTGATCAGCCCGTCCTTGACCGCGGTCACTTCGCCTTTGAACGTCACCGTGTCGTAGGCGTACCAGGGCACACCTAGCCGTAGCCCGATCGACTTGACGATCGCCGATGGGCCGGCCCAGTCGGTGATGTAGCGCTGGACCAGGCCGGTGTCGGTGAGGATATTCACGAAGATGTCCTGGGACCCCTTGGCCTGTGCCTTGTCCCGGTCGTGGTGGACGTCTTGGTAGTCGCGGGTGGCGATCGCCGTGGAGATGATGAACGTGGGGTCTCCGTGCAACGAAAGCTCGGGCAGCTTCGTCCCGACCTCCACCGTCGGGGCGCTCATGCGTCCGGCTCCCACGCGTACAGCGTCCAGGCCGGGCCGATGTCGTTGGCGGGGAAGTCGATATACGTTGTCCGAACTGGCATTCCAATCTCCACCGTCGCGGGGTCGACGTTGCGGAGCTCACCGAGCATCCGCACCCCCTCCTCCAACTGCACGAGCGCGATGACGAACGGCAGTGTGCGGCCGGGCACCTTCGGCGCGTGATGCACCACAAAGCTGAACACCGTGCCTTTACCGCTGGAGACGAGATAATCGATCGGTGCTTTTTTGTCCTGCCACACCGCGGGCACCGGGGGGTGCCGCAGGCTGCCGTCGGGGCGTTTTTGGATCCGTAACTCGTGCGCCTTGACACCATCCCAGAAGAACTTTGTGTCCTTCGATTCTGATGGGCGCATCATGGCGTCGGCATCCAGGTCCTCGGGCACCGAGCTCTTCGCGTCCTGCGATTCGCGCGGCTTGAATTTGAGTATGCGCCAGTTCATCTCGGCGACATCCTCATCGCCGACCCGCCAGACGATGTGCTGGTTGACGAACCAACCCTCGCCGAGAGCGGTCTGCTTGGGCCCGACTACGTCGCCCATCTCGGCAGCGATGCTGACTTCCTCGCCGGGCTGCAAGTACCGGTGGTAGGTCTGCTCGCAGTTCGTCGCGACCACACCGATGTAGCCGTTATCGTCGAACAGCTTCATGATGGGCCCCATAGGATCGTCCTTCGGACGGTCCCCGCCCAGGCCGAACATCGTCCAGACCTGAATCATCGCCGGTGGAGCGACAATTCCCGGGTGACCGACGGCGCGGGCCGCGACCTCATCCACATAGATCGGGTTGCTGTCGCCGATGGCCTCCACCCAGCTGTTGATCATCGGCTGATTCACCGGATCCCGGCCTGCGCGGGACTTGGCACCGCCGGCCGCTTTGATCTCCGCGAGGGCTTCGTGTATATCCGTCATCTGGGCACCCTCGGCACTTTGAGGCCAGCCGCCGCGATCATCTCACGCATGACTTCGTTCACGCCTCCACCGAAGGTAATCACCAAATTGCGCTTGGTCTGCGAGTCCAGCCAGTCGAGCAGCTCGGCGGTCTCCGACTCGGCGGGGTTGCCGTACTTTCCGACGATCTCCTCGGCCAACCGCCCGATGTACTGAATACGCTCGGTACCAAAGACTTTCGTCGACGCGGCATCGGCCACGTTGATGTCCTCGCCCGCGGCGGCAACCTGCCAGTTCAGCAACTCGTTGATCCGCCACATCGAATAGATCTCGCCGAGCGCCCGCTTGACGTCGTCGTGATCGATCGGGGTGACGCCGTCGGCACCGGGCTTGGATGCCCAGTCGTGCACCCGGTCGTAAATGCCTGCGGTACGGCCGGCCGGTCCGAGCATCACCCGCTCGTTGTTGAGTTGGGTGGTGATCAGCCGCCATCCACCGTTCTCCTCACCGACCAGCATGTCGGCGGGTACCCGGACATCGTTGTAGTAGGTGGCATTGGTGTGGTGGGCGCCGTCGGACAAAATGATCGGTGTCCACGAGTAACCGGGATCCTTGGTGTCGACGATCAGGATCGAGATCCCCTTGTGTTTGACCGCCTCCGGGTCGGTGCGGCACGCCAACCAGATGTAGTCAGCGTCGTGGGCGCCCGTAGTGAAGATCTTCTGCCCGTTGACGATGTACTCATCGCCGTGGCGAATTGCCGTGGTACGCAACGACGCTAGGTCGGTGCCGGCCTCGGGTTCGGTGTAGCCGATCGCGAAGTGCAGCTCGCCGGCCAAAATCGCCGGCAGAAACTTCTTCTTCTGCAGCTCGCTGCCGAACCGCTGCAGGGTGGGACCCACCGTCTGCAACGTCACGGCGGGTAACGGCACATCGGCCCGGTGCGCCTCGTTGACAAATATTTGCTGCTCGATCGGGCCGAAACCTAAGCCGCCGAACTCTTTTGGCCATCCGACGCCCAGCTTGCCGTCCTGGCCCATTCGCCGGATCACCGCGCGGTAAGCCGCGTTGTGGCGGTCTTGCTCCATCGCCTTCATCTCGTCGGACGAGATCAGATTCGAGAAGTATTGCCGTAGTTCGGCTTGCAGCTGCCGTTGCTCCGGAGTCAGGTCGATGAACATTGCGCTCCCACCAGCTCGAGACGATGAGATGGCCCGCCCAACAGCCGGGTCAAGTCCTTGATCGTGGAATAGTACCGGTGCATCGGATAGGTGATGTCCATCCCCATACCGCCGTGCAGGTGGTGGCAGATTTGCATCGCCGGCGGCGCCTGCGACGTGATCCAGTAGCCGAGCACGTCCAGATCGTTACCGGCGTCGCGCCCTTCGGCCAGCCGCCAGATCACCGATGTCGACGCCAAATCGATCGTCCGCGAAGCGATGTAGACCTCGGCGAGCTGTGCGGCGACGGTCTGGAAAGTGGACAGTGGCTTACCGAACTGGTGTCTGTTCGCCACATAGTCGGCGGTCAACCGCAACGCGCCGGCGACCAAGCCGGCCGCGTAGGCACCGGTCGCCGCCAGCGCCAGCTGGTTGACCCGCTGCGCCGTCGCTCCGGTCAGCACGTCCTCTTCGGCCACCGCCACATCGGAGAACGTCACCACGTACTCGTCGGATCCGTTGGATGTCGGAGTCTTCGCCAGTTGCACACCGTCGGCCTTGGGTGACACCACGACGACGGCGCTGTCAGCTGTCACGATCATCCACTCCGCTTTTTCGGCATAACCGACACCGACTTTGGTTCCGGACAGCCGACTGTGCACAAAGGTCGTCGCCGGCCGCTCCGGTAACGCCACGCCGGGTTCGTTCAGCGCGGCGGTGAGCAGCGAGCCCTTGGCCAAGCCGCTGAGGTAGCGGTCCTGCTGATCCCCGGAGGCCAAGTCCAGCAGCGGCACAGCACCGAGCCCGAGGGTGGTCAGCGCCGGACCGATCAAGCCGTGCCGACCGATCTCGGTCAGCGCCGTCGCGACCTCAGACAGGCCGACGCCGTCACCGCCCACACGTTCGGGCACCGGCAGCGCCGTCACGCCACCCGCGACAAGCGCCTCCCACGAGTTATCCCGGTCCAGTACCGAGGTGACCACATCGGCGACAGCCTGCTGCGCCGGGTCCGGCGTGAAGTCCATCAGTGGGCGATCGGGGTGGGGGTACCGCCCGCTTGCGGGGGATCGCCGGTGTAGTCGACCTGCCAGTGCTTGATGCCGTTGAGCCAGCCCGACCGTAGCCGCTCCGGTTTCGAAATCGGCTTCAGGTCCGGCATGTGGTCGGCGACGGCGTTGAAGATCAAATTGATCGTCATCCGCGCCAGGTTGGCACCGATGCAATAGTGCGCGCCGGTGCCGCCGAATCCGACGTGCGGATTCGGGTCGCGCAGGATGTTGAACGAATAGGGGTCATCGAAGACCTCTTCGTCGAAGTTGGCCGAGCGGTAGGACATCACCAGCCGCTGACCCTTCTTGATCTGGACGCCGTTCAGCTCGGTGTCCTCGTTGGCCGTGCGCTGGAATGCCGTCACCGGCGTCGCCCAGCGGACGATCTCGTCGGCGGTTGTCGAAGGGCGTTCCTTCTTGTAAAGCTCCCACTGATCCGGGTTGTTCGCGAAGGCGATCATTCCATGGGTGATCGAGTTGCGGGTGGTCTCGTTGCCTGCCACCGCCAGCATGATGACGAAGAAGCCGAACTCGTCGTCGGAGAGCTTCTCCCCGTCGATGTCGGCCTCGATCAATGTCGTGACGATGTCGTCGGTCGGGTTCTTGCCCCGCTCGTCGGCCATCGCCATCGCGTACATGATCAGTTCCATCGACGACTGCGCGGGATCGATGTCGGCGTATGCGGGATCCTCACCACCAGTCATCTCGTTGGACCACCGGAACAGCTTGTCGCGATCGTCCTGCGGCACGCCCAGCAGGCCGGCGATGGCCTGCAGCGGCAGCTCGCACGATACCTGCTCGACGAAGTCACCGCTTCCCGCGGCGGCCGCATTCTTGGCGATGTTCTGAGCGCGGTGCGCGAGCTCGTCCTCCAGCCGACCGATCGCGCGGGGGGTGAAGCCGCGGGAGATGATCTTGCGTAGCCGGGTGTGGTGTGGGGCGTCCATGTTGAGCATGACGCTGCGCTGCAGTTCGACGGTTTCGCGCGTCATCTCCTTGGGCCATCTCGGGATGGCGCCATTTAGCCAGCTGGAGAAGATGTCGCTGCGGCGCGACACCTCCTTGACGTCGGCGTGCTTGGTGAGGAGCCAGTAGCCGTTGTCCTCGAAGCCTCCGCAGCCGTCGGGCACGTCGACCCAGTGGATCGGTTCGGACTCGCGGAGGTGGGCGAGTTCCGCCACGGGAAGTCCGACCAGGTTGACGTCGGGATCGAGGAAGTCGAAGTCAGCCGAGATAATAGGGGGTGCCATTAGGGTGCTCTCCTGAATTGCAACGTGTTCTAGTGCCAGTAAAACATGCCGTCACCGCAGACAAAAGGCGCTCCGGCATCCTCGCTTGTCAGAGTAATGAAACGTGTTCTAGCCTGACCACATGGGTACCCCGGTAATTGTTGAAGCAACCCGCAGCCCCATCGGCAAGCGCGCCGGATGGTTGTCGGGGCTGCACGCCACCGAGCTGCTGGGCTCGGTTCAAAAAGCGCTCGTGGACAAGGCCGGTATCGATGCCGGCGACGTCGAGCAGCTCATCGGCGGCTGCGTGACCCAGTACGCGGAGCAATCCAACAACATCACCCGAACAGCGTGGCTGACTCTGGGTTTGCCCGAGCAGGTCGGCGCCACCACCGTCGACTGCCAGTGCGGCAGCGGACAGCAGGCCAACCACCTGGTCGCCGGGCTGATCGCGGCGGGTGCCATCGACATCGGCATCGCCTGCGGGATCGAGGCGATGAGCCGTGTCGGGCTGGGCGCCAACGCCGGTCCCGACCGCAATTGGCGCGCGGAGTCCTGGGACATCGACCTGCCCAACCAGTTCGAGGCCGCCGAGCGCATCGCCAAGCGCCGCGGCATCACCCGCGCCGACATCGACGAGCTCGGGTTGGCCTCTCAGCAACACGCCAAGCGAGCCTGGGACGAGGGCCGCTTCGATCGCGAGATCTCGCCGATCGAGGCGCCGGTGCTTGACGAGCAGAAGCAACCCACCAGCGAGCGGCACGCGGTCAGCCGTGACCAGGGTCTGCGGGACACCACGCTGGAGGGCTTGAGCCAGCTCAAGCCTGTGATCGACGGCGGTATTCACACCGCGGGCACGTCGTCGCAGATCTCCGACGGCGCCGCGGCGGTGTTGTGGATGGACGAGTCCGTGGCAAAAGCGCAAGGCTTAACCCCGCGGGCGCGCATCGTCAGCCAGGCGCTGGTCGGCGCCGAGCCCTACTACCACCTGGACGGTCCGGTGCAGTCCACCGCGAAGGTGCTCGAGAAGGCCGGCATGAAGATGGGCGACATCGACCTCGTCGAAATCAACGAGGCGTTCGCATCGGTGGTGCTGTCTTGGGCGCGGGTGCACGAGGCCGACATGGCCCGGGTCAACGTCAACGGCGGCGCGATCGCGCTGGGGCATCCGGTGGGCTGCACCGGCAGCCGGCTGTTCACCACCGCGCTGCACGAGTTGGAGCGGTCTAATCAGAGCACGGCGCTGATCACCATGTGTGCCGGTGGCGCGCTGTCGACCGGCACCATCATCGAGCGGATCTAGTGGGCGTTTCCGACGACCACCGCATCGCCGCTGCTCAGTCCTATATCGACGGACTGGTCACCCACAACGGCGACGCGGTCCCGTTCGCGCCGGGATGCATTCGGATCGAGCAAGGCATCAAGACCGGTTTCTCCGGAAATCACCTGCGGCGCAGTCTGAATCGCGGGCCGCAGTACCGCATCATCGGGGCGACTACGAAACCGGAGTACACGATCGTCGGTGATGAAGTGCGAGCGGTCTACAACGTGCTGACCAAGGCGTCGTTCGGCGGACGACAGGTCGCTGCCCGAGTGGACGAGACGTTCGTCATCCCGACCGAGAATCCGGACGGCACGGCCACAATCCAACACATCAGGGTTCGGTTCCACCCGTTCGTTCAGCGAACCTAGACTCGCTGTCATGCCTGCCAAATCACGACCGCTGTATCTGAGATCGCCGTTCACCGACTTCTTCGCCAAGTGGATGTCACGCCTCAACACCTTCTTGTACCGCCGTGGTGGCGGGGAAGGGCTGGGGAGCACATTCCAGAACATTCCGGTCGCCTTGCTGACCACCACGGGCCGCAAGAGCGGCCAGCCACGCGTCAGCCCGCTGTATTTCCTGCGTGACGGCGACCGGGTGATCGTTGCGGCATCGAAGGCAGGGGCGGAGAAAGACCCGATGTGGTATCTCAACCTCAAAGCCAACCCGAAGGTTTCGGTCCAGATCAAAAAAGAAATGCTCGACCTGACCGCGCGGGATGCCACTGACGAAGAGCGTGCCAACTACTGGCCGCAACTGGTGAAGATGTACCCCACCTACGAGGACTACCAATCGTGGACCGATCGGACCATCCCGATCGTCGTCTGCGATCCCGCGCGTTGATGTGACCCGGCAGCGATGGATCCGCAATTCGCGGTTCCTCGCGGTTGTCCTCAAATACTTTGCCCGCGTGCATATCTGGGTTTACCGCCGTACCAACGGCCGACTTGGCGCCAAGCTGCTCTGGTTTCCGGCTGCCCTGCTGACCACAACCGGACGCAAATCGGGTGAGCCACGGACCACGCCCACGCTCTACCTGCGCGACGGCGACCGGGTGATCCTGCCGGCATCTTTCGGTGGCCGCCCCGACAACCCGACCTGGTACCTCAACCTCAAGGCGAATCCTGCCGTCGAGGTGCAGATCCGCGCCGAACGGCTAGAGCTTTCCGCCCGGGACGCCACCGACGAGGAACGGGACCGCTACTGGCCGCCGCTGATCAGGATGTATCCGCCCTATCGCGGATACCGCGACGCCACCGACCGGATCATCCCGCTGGTGGTGTGTGAACCGGCTTAAATCTACCTGTGAATTGTCTTAAACTTCGAGGTCGGATGGGGTAGATTGCCCTCACAATCCGGCGGCAAAGGGAGAAGTGATGAGCGGTCGAAATCGGCTGCGCTTTGTTACCGTCGGGCTGCTCTCGACGGCCCTGATGTCGGTCGGCTCGGCGCTGGCCTGGGCCGATGACGGGTCGATCATTCTGGACTTCGTCCGGCACGGGCAGTCGCTCGACAACGCGGCGGGGATCATCGACACGGAGCCGCCCGGAACTGGGCTCACCACGACGACCGGCGAGACCGAGGCCTCCACTGTCGCCAACTCGATCATCTCGGAGTATGGGACCAACATCGCCGGGGTCTTCGACTCGCAGGAGCTCAGGACCCAGGAGACCGCAGAACCGCTGGCGAAGGCGCTGGACATGTGGCCCTTGCAGACCGACCACATACTGTCCGGGCTCAACGAGATCCCTGCCGGCATTTTCAACGGCTACCCGACGGACAGCCTCGAGGGCATCCTGTACTTGCTGGGCCCGCTCGCGTGGGTATTCGGCTTAGACCTCGTGCCGGACCTCGGCGACCCCAGCGTCAACGGGGTCACGTTCGACGAAGGCTTTAGCAACGCCGTTCAAACGATCTACGACGGCACCGCGAGCGCGACCGGCACCCCGACCGACGTCGCGTTCTCCAGCGAAGGGGCGATCGCCGTCTGGACGCTGATGAACGTCAACAACCCCGATTTCTCAGTCCTGCTGCAGGAGATCGCCAACACGGGCGGTTTCCTGTCCAATACGGGCCAGGTCGTGGTTGAAGGCAGTCCCGGGGATTGGACGCTGGTCAGCTATGACGGGACAGCGGTGCCGCAGGATCCGGGACTGCCGACGGAGCTGTTCGTCGATCTGCGTAACCTGATCGAGGCGCCGCAATTCGCCGGCTACAACATTTACGAGGCTCTGCTCACTGGCAACACGACGACGATCGAGAGTGCGATCCAGACCGGTGTCAGCCAAGTCGACACGGCGCTCGGCCAGTTCCCCGTCGCGGTCTTCGATGACATCCTGGGCGCTTTGACGGGCGGAACATCAGCGGCAGCTACCGATTTCGCCGGACTAGGCGACTTGGGCGCGCTGGTCGGCGAGGCGATCGCGGCGCTATGAGGCCAATCCGGTACCCGGCGCTCGGGCTGCTCTCGGCAGCCCTGCTGTCCATCGGCTCGGCGACGGCCTGGGCCGACGGCTCGATAACGCTGGACTTCGTACGGCACGGAGAATCGGGCGACATGACCGTGGTCAACACGTTGGTGCCCGGCCCCGAGCTCACTGATACCGGCGAGCAACAGGCCCACGCCCTCGTTAATGTGCTGTCGGGCAACGGTATCGACGACATCTACGCGTCGACGATGATCAGGTCACAGGAGACCGCAGCGCCGTTGGCCGAGGCGCTGAATTTGCCAATCCAAGTATTGCCCGGGCTGAACGAAATCGATGCCGGCATTTTCGAAGGCATACCGGTGAACGTCGGAGACCTCCCGCTGGGCGGCGCCCTCTACCTCCTAGCCCCGCTCGCCTGGACACTCGGTTTGGACTTCGTTCCGCAGCTGGGCTCCACGGTCGACCCTAACGGAATCGCTTTCGACGAAAGTTTCAGCGGGGCCGTGCAATCGATCTACGATGGCAGCGTCGGGACCGACGCCGGCAACATCACAGACGCGGTGTTCTCACACGAAGGCGCGATCGCGATCTGGACACTGATGAATGTCAACAATCCCGATTTCTCGCTTGTCCTCCAGGAGTTCCTCAACACCGGCGAGTTGCTGCCCTACACGGGCCAAGTCGTCGTGCAGGGCGAGCCCGGGGATTGGACATTGGTCAGCTGGGACGGGCAATCCGTCCCGCAGGATCCCGGATTGGCGACCGAGCTGTTCGTCGACTGGCGGGACCTGATCACGCCGCCGCAGTTTGCCGGCTACGACATCTACGAGGCTTTGCTGACCGAAAATTCCGAGACGATTGAGAGCGCCATTCAGGCCGGACTCAGCCAAGTCGACACCGCGCTCGCCCAATTCCCCGTCGCGGTGATTGAAGACATCGTCAGCGCTTTCGGTGGTGCCATCTAAGCCAATCTTGTTGACGGTGCACGAATTCCGCGTCCACGACGCTGCCGTGACCGGGAACGTAGGCGGCGTCAGGTCCACCAACCGCAAGCAGCCGGTCAAGCGTGTCCGGCCACGCCGCCAGATCGGAGTCGGCATCGATCGCGGGGTCGCCGGATTCCTCGATGAGATCACCACTGAAGACCACGAGCTGCTCGCCGTCATCACCAGGCACCACCACGACTAGATCCGCTTCAGTGTGGCCGCGCCCCAGGTGCGCGATGGCCATCTGGCGGTTCCCGAGGTCGACGACGGCGTTGTTGACGGCGTGTTGGGGTGGCCGCAGCGCCGCGATCGCTCGGTCGACCTCATCGGCGTCGGCCCCATAGCGCAGCGCGTCGTCGCGAAGCTGTCCAGTGGCCGTCGTGAGGTAGTCGAACACCTGTGGTGCGCAGTATATTTCAGCGTTCGTGAAGACTCCGGAACCCAGCACGTGGTCGAAGTGCTTGTGCGTCAACACCACATGCGTCACGACGCGTCCGGCAATCTGGCGCACATCATCGATAATCGCATTCGCTTCGGTGAGCGTGGTACCTGTGTCGACGAGCAGCGCCCCCGTTCGACCCTGCACCAGACCAACCGTGACGTCGAGAAACGGTAGCCGGCAACGATGCACGCTGTCGGTCAGCCGCTCCCAGTCGAAGTGCACGCCCGGTCCGGCTCGGCCTTGAGGGCTACGCGCCGTACACCGGAACCGGAGGCCGCGACTTGGCCAACAAGTCGGCGACGACGGGGCCCACCTCGGCCGGATCCCACCGCGCGCCCTTGTCGATCTGCGGCCCGTGCGCCCAGCCTTCGGCGACGCGGATCTTGCCGCCCTCGACCTCGAACACCTTGCCCGTGACATCGCGGGATTCGGTACTGCCCAGCCAAACCACCAGCGGCGAAATGTTCTCCGGCGCCATCGCGTCGAAGTCGTCTTCCTGGGTGGCCATCATGTCGGCGAACACCGTCTCGGTCATCCGGGTGCGGGCCGACGGGGCGATCGCGTTGACCGTGACGCCGTACCGGCCCATTTCAGCCGCGCCCACCAAGGTCATCGCTGCGATGCCGGCCTTGGCGGCGCTGTAGTTACCCTGCCCGACGCTGCCCTGCAGGCCCGCACCGGAACTGGTGTTGATGATCCGCGCGTCAACGGTTTTACCCTCTTTGCTCAACCCACGCCAATACGAGGCGGCGTGCCGCATGGCGGCGAAGTGGCCCTTGAGATGCACGGCGATGACGGCGTCGAACTCCTCTTCGCTGGTGTTGGCCATCATCCGGTCGCGCACAATGCCGGCATTGTTCACCAGCACGTCCAGACCGCCGAATGTTTCGACCGCGGTCTGGATCAGGCCTGCCGCTTGATCCCAATCCGCGATGTTGGAGCCGTTGGCGATGGCTTCGCCTCCCGCAGCGGTGATCTCGTCGACCACGCCCTGCGCCGCGCTGCCGCCGCCTGCCGGTGACCCGTCCAGGCCCACACCGATGTCGTTGACCACAACGCGCGCACCCTCGGCGGCGAAGGCCAGGGCGTGCGCGCGCCCGATACCGCCACCCGCTCCGGTCACGATGACGACCCGGCCGTCGACTACGCCCATAGTTCTTTGTCTCCTCTACTTGATTGCGGTCGTGGTGGCCAGATAGTGCGGTGGTTCGCCGCCACCGTGCACCTCTAACGTCGCACCGCTGATGTAGGACGCCGCGTCTGAGGCCAGAAACGCTGCGGCCCAACCGACATCGGCGGGTGTCGCAAGCCGACCGAGCGGCACGTTCTCCGAAATCGCGGCGATCGATTCAGCGTCGCCGTAGAACAACTCCGACTGTTCGGTTTCCACCATGCCCACAACGCACGCATTCACCCGGACCTTTGGTCCCCACTCCACCGCGAGCGTCTCGGTCAGGCTTTCCAGGCCGGCCTTCGCTGCGCCATAAGCGGCGGTCCCCGGTGTCGGCCGCCGGCCGCTGACACTACAGATGTTGACGATCGCGCCGCCGTGCTGCTGGTTTTGCATCTTGTCGTTGGCGTATTGGGAAACCGACAGCGCGCCAATCAAATTGAGCTCGATGATCTTGCGGTTGAACTTCGCGCTGGCATCCGCCGTCAAGACGTAGGGCGAACCTCCGGCGTTGTTGACGACCACATCGAGGCGGCCGTGCCGGTCGACGATCGCTTCGACCATGGCCTTGACCGCGTCGTCGTCGCGGATGTCGCAGGAGTGGAATTCATAAGGCAGACCTTCGACCTCGCGCCTGGCGCACGTCACCACGACGGCACCCTGCTCGGCGAAGACGGAGCTGATGCCGGCGCCGACCCCCCGAACGCCGCCGGTCACCAGCACGACCCGGCCGGTGAGCCCGAAGCTGAACTCGGGGACTCCTCCGGCGTGGGTCACTGTGCTAGCGTACCAAGCAAGTGCTTGCTTAGGTAATCGTCCCCCAAGGAAGTGGTCGAGGATCTCGATGACAATCACGTCACGCACCGTCGAACCGGGGATAGTCGCGGTCACCGTCGACTTTCCCCCTGTCAACGCCATCCCATCGCGCGGCTGGTTCGAACTCGGCGAGGTGCTGACCGCCGCCGGCGACGACCGGGACACCCATGCGGTGATCCTGCGGGCCGAGGGCCGCGGGTTCAACGCCGGGGTGGACATCAAGGAAATGCAGCGAACCGAGGGATTCACCGCGCTGATCGACGCCAACCGCGGCTGCTTCGCCGCCTTCCGGGCGGTCTATGAATGCGCGGTGCCGGTGATCGCCGCCGTCAACGGATTCTGCGTCGGTGGCGGCATCGGCCTGGTGGGTAACGCCGACGTGGTTGTGGCCTCCGAGGACGCGACCTTCGGGCTGCCTGAGGTCGAGCGCGGCGCTCTGGGCGCGGCCACCCATCTATCGCGGTTGGTGCCGCAGCACATGATGCGGCGGCTGTTCTTCACCGCCGCCACTGTTGACGCCGCTACCCTGCACCACTTCGGCTCGGTACATGAGGTGGTGCCCCGCGACGAGCTGGACGAGGCCGCGTTGCGGGTTGCCCGCGACATCGCCGCCAAGGACACCCGGGTAATCCGCGCGGCAAAGGAGGCGCTGAACTTGATCGACGTCCAGCGGGTCAACTCCAGTTACCGGATGGAGCAAGGCTTTACCTTCGAGCTCAATCTCGCCGGGGTGTCCGACGAACACCGCGACGCGTTCGTGAAGAAGCCATGAGCGACAAGAGGACCTCGGTCGACGAGGCCGTCGCGCAGCTGCGCAGCGGCATGACCATCGGCATCGGCGGCTGGGGGTCGCGACGCAAACCAATGGCGTTCGTGCGTGCCCTGCTGCGCACCGACGTCACGGATCTGACCGTGGTCACCTACGGCGGTCCAGACTTAGGACTGCTGTGCTCGGCTGGCAAGGTGAAACGGGTCTACTACGGGTTCGTCTCGCTGGACTCCCCTCCCTTCTACGACCCCTGGTTCGCCAAGGCTCGCACCAGCGGAGCCATCGAGGCAAGAGAAATGGACGAGGGCATGCTGCGCTGCGGACTGCAAGCGGCGGCTCAGCGGCTGCCGTTCCTGCCCATTCGGGCCGGGCTGGGCAGTTCGGTTCTGGACTTCTGGGACGGCGAGCTGCAGACGGTCACCAGCCCCTATCCTGCGCCGGAAGGCGGATACGAAACACTGATCGCGATGCCGGCACTGCGTCTGGACGCGGCGTTCGTGCATCTCAATCTCGGTGACTCCCAGGGCAATGCCGCCTACACCGGCATCGACCCCTACTTCGACGATCTGTTCTTGATGGCCGCCGACCAGCGCTATCTGTCGGTGGAGCGCATCGTGTCGACCGAGGAACTGATCAAAGCAGTGCCACCACAAGCGTTGCTGGTGAACCGGATGATGGTCGACGGAGTCGTCGAGGCGCCTGGTGGCGCCCACTTCACCACTACAGCACCGGATTACGGCCGGGACGAGAAGTTCCAGCGGCATTACGCCGAGGCCGCATCGACGGACGAGGGTTGGCAGAAGTTCGTGCAGACTTATCTATCGGGCGGCGAAGCCGAGTACCAGGCGGCCGTGCGCGCCTTCGGAGCGGAGTCCTCCAAATGAGCAGCCGCGCCGATGTTTGCGTGATCGCCTGCGCCGAATTGTTCCGCGATGCAGGCGAGATCATGATCAGCCCGATGACAAACATGGCTTCCATTGGGGCTCGCCTGGCACGTCTGTCTTTCTCCCCAGACATCCTTTTGACCGATGGCGAGGCGCAGCTCCTGGCCGACACCCCCGCGTTGGGTAAGACCGGAGCCATCGAGGGATGGATGCCGTTCGGTCGGGTGTTCGAGACCCTGGCCTGGGGCCGGCGGCACGTGGTGATGGGCGCGAATCAGGTTGACCGCTACGGCAATCAGAACATCTCGGCGTTCGGGCCACTGCAGCAACCGACCCGGCAGATGTTCGGTGTTCGCGGTTCGCCCGGCAACACCATCAACCACGCCACCAGCTACTGGGTGGGCAACCATTCCAAGCGAGTATTCACCGACGAGGTCGACGTGGTGTCCGGCATCGGCTACGACAAGGTCGACGCGAACAACCCCGCGTTCCGCTTCGTCAACGTCTACCGGGTGGTGTCCAATCTCGGCGTGTTCGACTTCGGCGGCCCGGGTCGCACAATGCGGGCGCTTTCGCTGCACCCAGGGGTATCGGCCGAGGAGGTCCGCGAAGCCACCTCGTTCGAGGTGCACGGCCTCGATCAGGCGCAAGAAACCCGACTGCCAACCGACGACGAAGCCCGTCTGATCCGCGAAGTCATCGATCCTAAAGCGTTGCGCGACCGAGAGATACGTTCATGAAATTGCGCACACCGTTGACCGAACTGGTCGGCGTCGAGCACCCGGTGGTCCAGACCGGAATGGGGTGGGTGGCCGGAGCCCGGCTGGTCTCGGCAACAGCCAACGCGGGCGGACTGGGCATCTTGGCATCGGCCACCATGACTCTCGATGAATTGGCCGCCGCGATCGGGAAGGTCAAAGCGGCCACCGACAAGCCGTTCGGCGTCAACATCCGCGCCGATGCCGGCGATGCCGGCGACCGAGTGGATCTGATGATCCGTGAAGGCGTCAAGGTCGCATCGTTCGCGTTGGCGCCCAAGCCAGAGCTGATCAGCAAGCTGAAAGATGCCGGCTCGGTGGTGATTCCGTCGGTCGGTGCCGCCAAACACGCGCGCAAGGTGGCCTCGTGGGGCGCCGATGCGGTGATCGTTCAGGGCGGCGAAGGCGGCGGGCACACCGGACCGGTCGCCACGACGCTGCTGCTGCCGTCGGTGCTCGACGCGGTGAGCATCCCGGTTATCGCCGCGGGCGGCTTCTTCGATGGTCGCGGGCTGGCGGCGGCGTTGTCCTATGGCGCTGCCGGAGTGGCCATGGGCACTCGGTTTCTGCTCACCTCGGATTCCACCGTGCCCGACGAGGTCAAGCAACGCTATCTGCACGCCGCACTCGACGGCACCGTCGTCACCACCCGGGTCGACGGCATGCCGCACCGCGTGCTGCGCACCGGGCTTGTCGAGAAGCTGGAAAGCGGTTCGCGGGCAAGGAGTTTCACTGCGGCGGTGCGCAATGCCGCAAAGTTCAAGAAAATGTCGCAGATGACCTGGCCCTCGATGATTCGCGATGGCCTGGCGATGCGGCACGGCAAGGAGCTGAGCTGGTCACAGGTGCTGATGGCAGCCAACACCCCGATGCTGCTCAAGGCCGGCCTGGTCGAGGGCAACACCGACGCCGGGGTGCTGGCGTCTGGTCAGGTGGCCGGCATCGTCGAAGACCTGCCGTCGTGCGCGGAGCTGATCGAGGCCATCGTCGCCGACGCCGTCAAGCACCTGCAGTCGGCCGCCGCGTTGGTCCAGGACTAGTTACGTCACCGCTCGCTGCCGTAGGCCCGGGCGACGTCTTGTGAGCCGGCCCAGCGGCTGTAAGTGGGGGACTGAGGCCAATCGTCCGGGGAGTCTTGCCACTCTTCCTGACGCCCGTACGGCAGTACATCGATCAACGCGAACGAGTGGCTCAGTTGTTCGGTCCCACGCCCGTTGGTATGCCAGGTTCGGTAGACGTGATCACCATCGCGCAGAAAGACATTCACGGCGAACCCGCCGCCCGGTGGAGCGCCGACATCGGCGCCGAACGAGCTGTTGGCAGTGGAGTACCAGCTCATCTGGTTTCCCACCCGCCGCTTGTAGTCGAGTGCTTCGTCAATGGGGCCTTGTGTGACGATGACGAACCGGGCATCGTAGTTGTCCAAGAACTCCAGCCGGGTGAACTGTGAGGTGAAGCCGGTACAACCCGGGCACTGCCACTCTTCACCCGGAAACCACATGTGGTTGTAGACGATCAGCTGCGATTTACCGTCGAACACGTCGGCCAACCGCACGGGCCCGTTCTCGCCGTCCAGAATGTAGTCCGGCATCGCGACCATCGGCAGCCTTCGTCGCTGCGCGGCGATTGCGTCCAGCTCACGAGTGGCCGCCTTCTCCCGGACACGCAGGGCATCCAATTCGCGCTGCCAGACCTGCTCGTCCACAACGGGCGGCAATCCTGCGGTGCTCACGGCAAACCCCCTCCATCTATATGTTCACGCTGTCAACATGGTAATGTTCACACCGTACACTTCGGCCCCGAGGAGGGTCAAGGGTTGGCTACCTTGAAGACCGGCTACCACCACGGGGATCTGCGCATGGCATTGATCGATGCCGGCCTTCATCTCACCCGGACTGGCGGACCGGACGCACTCACTATCCGGGAAGCGACTCGGCGAGTTGGAGTTTCCCCTAACGCCGCGTACCGGCACTTCGCCGACCGCGATGCACTGCTACGGACGGTTGCGACGGCGATCCAACACCGGATGGCGACGCGGATGCAAAGTTCGGCGCGCCGACGCAGCTCAACTGAGCCGCAGGCGTGTGATCGGCTGCGAGCGGTCGGTGTTGGCTACATCAAATTCGCGCTGGATGAGCCGGGGTGGTTCACGGTGGCTTTTTTCGGAGCCGATCTCACCGGGCGCACGGACGGGCAGGACGGAACTGCCACTGCACCACCGTATCTGGCGTTGGTCGACGCGCTCGATGCCATGGTTGACGCAGGAGTGCTGTCCCCCGAACGGCGCGACGGCGCCGAGTGGCCCTGCTGGTCGGCGGTGCACGGGTTCGCTGAAATCGTCCTGCACGGACCTTTACGTGACGCCAGTCGCCGTGACGTTGAGGCGCTGGCTCAACGAACGGTCGACGACATCATTGCCGGCGTTACAGCCGTTCGATGATGGTGACGTTGGCGGTGCCGCCGCCCTCGCACATCGTCTGCAGGCCGTAGCGCCCGCCGGTGCGCTCCAGTTCATTGAGCATGGTGGTGAACAGCTTTGCGCCGGTTGCGCCCAGCGGATGACCGAGCGCGATCGCGCCGCCGTTGGGGTTGACCTTCTCCGGGTCGGCCTTGATCTCCTTGAGCCAGGCCAAGACGACCGGCGCGAACGCCTCGTTGATCTCGACGACGTCGATGTCATCGATGGACAGCCCAGTCTTCTCCAGGGCATAGCGGGTGGCCGGAATCGGCCCGGTGAGCATGAATACCGGGTCGGCGCCGCGAGCGCTGATGTGGTGGATACGCGCTCGCGGTGTGAGTTTGTGGTCCTTGACGGCCTGCTCGGACGCCAGCAGCACCGCGCTGGCGCCGTCGGAAATCTGGCTGGCCACCGCTGCGGTCAGCCGACCACCTTCTGAGAGCGTCTTCAGCGCTGCCATCTTCTCCAGCGACGTCTCCCGCGGCCCTTCGTCGATCCGGAATCCATCCACGGCGACGATCTCGTTATCGAAGTGCCCACCGCGGATAGCGGACAGTGCCCGCTGGTGACTGGTCAGCGCGAACTGCTCCATCTCCTCGCGGGACAGGTTCCAACGTTCCGCGATCAACTCTGCGCCGCGGAACTGCGAGATCTCCTGATCCCCGTATCGGTGCAGCCAATTCTTCGACTCACTGGTGGGCGAGGTGAACCCGAACTCTTTGCCGACCACCATCGCCGATGCGATCGGGATCTGGCTCATGTTCTGCATGCCGCCGGCCAGGATCAGGTCAGCGGTGTTCGACAGGATCGCTTGCGCACCAAAGGAGATGGCTTGCTGGCTGGAGCCGCATTGCCGGTCCACGGTGACCCCGGGAACCTCTTCCGGATAACCGGCGGCCAGCCACGCGTTGCGACCGATGTTGCCGGCTTGCCCGCCGAGGGCGTCGACGCAGCCGACCACCACGTCGTCGACGGCCGCGGGGTCGGCGTCGACGCGTTCGAACAGCCCGTGAAATGCGGCCACACCCAGGTCGATCGGATGCACGCCGGCAAGCGACCCGTTGCGCTTACCAACGGCGGTGCGCACCGCCTCCACGACGTATGCCTCGGGCATTTCAGACTCCTTCTCTTTCGTCCTCGAGCCCTCGTTGGTCCTCGAGCTCTCTTTGGTCCTCGAGTCCTTTGGTAATTCCACCTAGGACGATAGCGAGATACTGCTTACCCACCTGTTGGGCGGTGAGCGGTCCACCCGGCTGATACCAGCGAACCGACACCCAGGTGGTGTCGCGGATGAACCGGTAAACCAGGTCGACGTCGAGATCGGGACGGAAATACCCTTCCTCGATGCCCTGATGCAGCACGTCGACCCACATCTTGCGCTGCTGTTTGTTCAGGTCCTCGAGGTAGGAGAACCGGGGCTGCGGCAAAAGCCGCTTGGCCTCATCCTGGTAGATCACGACTTGGGCATGCCGGTGCTCGATCGCGTCGAACGACGCCATGAACAACCCCCGGAGTCGCTCCAGCGGATTCGGCTGAGTGTCAACGATTTCGCGATAGCGGGCGAAGAGCCAGTCCATGAAATTCCGCAGCACCTCGTCGACCATCTCTTCCTTGGAGGAGAAATGGTGATACAGGCTGCCGGAGAGAATGCCCGCACTGTCGGCGATGTCGCGCACGGTGGTTGCGCGTAACCCGCGTTCAGCGAACATCGTCGCGGCGAGCTCCAGCAACTCGTCGCGGCGGCTGTTCGGCGGGCTCGGTTGGATCATGGGTGCTGACTCGACACCGAAATCACCTCTCCAGTGAGGTAACTGGAGTAGTCACTGGCCAGGAATGCGATGGTGGCGGCCACCTCCCACGGTTCGGCCGACCGTCCGAACGCCTCGCCGGCCGACAACTGATCGAGCAGTTCTGGCGAGCTGGTCTTGTCCAGGAACTTGTGCCGGGCAATGCTCGGCGATACCGCGTTGATCCGTACCCCGTATTCGACGGCTTCGATTGCGCTACAACGCGTCAACGCCATCACCCCGGCTTTGGCCGCCGCATAGTGGGATTGCGAGTGCTGGGCGCGCCAGCCAAGGACGCTGGCGTTGTTGACGATCACACCGCCGTGTCCGGCGTCGCGGAAATACCGCAGCGCCGCGCGGGTGGTGCGAAAGACCGACGTCAGCGTGACGTCGAGGACGCGGTCCCATTCTTCGTCGGCCATATCGACCACCGGAGTTTGACCGCCCAGGCCGGCGTTGTTGACCAGCACGTCGATCCGGCCCATCCGCGCAGTGGTCGACGCGATCAGCGCGTCGACTTGGGCAGTGGACGTGACGTCGCACAGCACACTCTCGACACGACCCAGTCCCAGCGCGGACAGCTCGTCACGGGTTTCGCCCAGCCGTCGCTCGTGGTGGTCGGAAACGACGACATCCGCGCCTTCGGCGAGCGCGCGCCGGGCGGTGGCCGACCCGATGCCGGTGCCGGCTGCCGCCGTGACGATCACGACTTTACCGTTCAGAAGCCCATGTCCGGCAACTTCTTTCGGTGCAACCGCTAACGTCATCGAGCCTCCCTGGGTAGGCCAAGCACACGCTCGGCGATGATGTTGCGCTGAATCTCGTTGGACCCGCCGTAGATGGTGTCCGCGCGGGTGAACAGGTAGAGCCGCTGCCACTCGTCGAAGTCGCCGCCGGCCAACACCATGCCTGCCTTACCCTGCACGTCCATCGCGATCTCACCGAGATCACGATGCCAGTTGGCCCACAACAACTTCGAGACGTTGTCCTGTCCGGGCTGTTCGACGTCCATGGTCGCCAGCGCGTACGAGCGCATTGCCCGCAGGCCGGCCCAGGAGCGGGTCAGGCGTTCGCGAATCAGCGGATCATCCGCGGCGCCGGTGTGCTTGGCGAGTTCCACGACAGCATTGAGCTCACGCGCGTAGACGATCTGTTGACCGAGGGTAGAAACGCCGCGCTCGAAAGTCAGTGTCCCCATCGCAACCCGCCAGCCGTCACCCGGCTGGCCCACCACGAGGTCGGCGTCGGTGCGGGCGTCGTCGAAGAACACCTCGTTGAACTCCGAGTCACCGGTCAGCTGGACGATCGGGCGGACCTGCACCCCGGGCTGGTCCAGCGGGACCAGCAGATACGACAACCCGGCGTGGCGCTTAGAGCCCTTTTCGGTGCGCGCGACCACAAAACACCACTGCGCCCAGTGCGCCAACGATGTCCACACCTTCTGGCCGTTGATCACCCACTCGTCGCCGTCAGGTACCGCGGTGGTGGACACGTTGGCCAAATCGCTGCCGGCTCCGGGCTCGGAGTAGCCCTGACACCACAGCTCGGTTACGTCGAGAATCCGGGGAAGAAACCGCTGCTGCTGCTCCGACGTACCGAAGGCGATCAACGTCGGTCCTAGCAGTTCCTCGCCGAAATGGTTGACCTTGGCGGGCGCGTTGGCGATCGCGTACTCCTCGTAAAACGCCACCCGGTGGGCCACCGACAGGCCGCGACCGCCGTGCTCGACCGGCCAGCCCAAACAGGTCAGACTGGCTTTCGCGAGATGCCGGTTCCAGGCGCGCCGTTCTTCGAACGCCTCGTGTTCGCGGCCGGGGCCGCCGAGCCCCTTGAGGGCGGCGAATTCACCGACTAGGTTCGCGGCCAGCCAGTCGCGGACCTCAGCCCGGAACTCCTCGACGCCTTGCACCCCTGTAGGCTAACCTACCAAGCACTTGCTTTGTTAGCCCGGGCGACATGCGCGCCGCGCAGCGGCGGGAGGATCCGGGCCGTCGAAGCGTCCGAGCGACGATGCGCGCTGCGAAGCGGCGCGAAGAGAAGCCGGACCGTCGAAGTTAGAGGAGTTCGATGTCGAGCGATCCGCAGACCATTCCTGCGGTGTTGGACCGCATCGCGCGCGAGCTTCCCGACCACAATGCGCTGGTCACGCCTGATCGGGCGGTGACCTTCGCCGAGCTGCGTGACGAGGTGCGTCGAGCCGCGGCGGGGATGATCACACTCGGTGTGAACACCGGCGACCGGGTGGCGATCTGGTCGCCGAACACCTGGCACTGGGTGGTTGCGTGCCTGGCCACCCATTACGCCGGCGCCACCGTGGTACCGCTGAACACCCGCTACACCGGGGCCGAAGCCACCGACATCCTGGCCCGAACCAGCGCCCCTCTGCTGGTGGCGATGGGTGAGTTCCTCGCTGCGGACAAGATCGGCCATCTCGACCGGAGTGCGTTGCCCGATCTGCGCCACATCGTGCGGGTGCCGGTCGATGTCGACGACGGGACGTGGGACGAATTCGTCAGTCTTGGCACCGACATCAACGCCGCCGACGCCCGCGCCGCCGCGGTCCGCCCCGACGACGTCTCCGACATCCTGTTCACCTCCGGAACCACCGGCCGCAGCAAAGGTGTGTTGTGCGCGCACCGGCAGTCGCTGGGCGGTTCGGCCGCGTGGGCGGCCTGCGGCAAGCTCACCAGCGACGACCGCTACCTGTGCATCAATCCGTTCTTCCACAACTTCGGTTACAAGGCCGGGATCTTGGCCTGTTTGCAGACCGGCGTCACCCTGATCCCACAGCTGACCTTCGACCCCGAGCAGGCGATGCGTGCGGTCGCCGAGCATCGGATCACTGTGCTGCCCGGACCGCCGACCATCTACCAGACGCTGCTCGACCACCCCGCCCGCGGCGACTACGACCTGAGCTCGCTGCGGTTCGCGGTGACCGGCGCGGCGACGGTACCGGTCGTGCTGATCGAACGGATGCAGACCGAACTCGACATCGACATTGTGCTGACCGCCTACGGCCTGACCGAAGCCAACGGGTTCGGCACGATGTGCCGCGCCGACGACGACGCCGTCACGGTGGCCACCACGTGCGGACGGCCGATCGCAGATTTCGAGCTGCGCATCGACGGCGCTCATGGCGCTGAAACGGGAGAGGTGCTACTGCGGGGACCCAACGTAATGCTCGGTTATCTCGACGATCCGCAAGCAACCGCGGCCACCGTGGACGCCGACGGCTGGCTGCACACCGGTGACATCGGAAAGCTCGATGGCGCGGGCAATCTCCAGATCACCGACCGGCTCAAAGACATGTACATCTGCGGCGGCTTCAACGTCTACCCGGCTGAGGTCGAGCAGGTGCTCGCCCGTCTGGACGGCGTCCTGGACTGCGCGGTGATCGGTGTGCCCGACGAGCGGCTCGGTGAGGTCGGCCGGGCATTCCTGGTGACCCGGCCCGGATCTGAGCTGAACGAACAGACGGTGATCGCTTATACCCGCGAGTACTTGGCGAACTTCAAAGCCCCCCGTTCGGTGAGGTTTGTCGACACACTGCCGCGCAACGCGGGCGGCAAAGTGCTCAAACCACAACTGCGAGAGATGACGTAATGGATCTTGATTTCGACGACGAGACGCTGACATTCCAACGGGAGATCCGCGAGTTCCTGTCTTCGCACCGGGACTCGTTTCCGGCGTTGTCTTATGACACGGCCGAGGGCTTTGAGCAGCATCGGCATTGGGACAAGGTGCTTTTCGATGCGGGGCTGTCTGTCATCACCTGGCCGGAGAAATACGGTGGCCGCGACGCAACGCTGTTGCAGTGGGTGGTCTTCGAGGAGGAATACTTCCGCGCCGGCGCCCCCGGGCGAGCCAGCGCCAACGGCACCTCGATGCTGGCGCCGACGTTGTTCGCGCACGGCACCCAGGAGCAGCTGGACAGGGTCCTGCCCAAGATGGCCAGCGGCGAGGAGATCTGGGCGCAGGCGTGGTCGGAACCCGAGTCCGGCAGCGACCTCGCCTCGCTGCGCTCGACAGCCGCCCGCACCGACGGCGGCTGGCTGCTCAACGGCCAGAAGATCTGGAGCTCGCGAGCTCCGTTTGGCGACAGGGCTTTCGGGTTGTTTCGCTCTGACCCTGAAGCGGAGCGCCACCGCGGACTGACGTATTTCATGTTCGACCTCAGCGCTGACGGGATCACCGTGCGGCCGATCGCCCAACTCGGCGGCGACACCGGCTTCGGCGAGATCTTCCTCGACGACGTGTTCGTGCCCGACGCCGACGTGATCGGCGAGGTGCACGATGGTTGGCGGGCCGCGATGAGCACGTCGAGCAACGAGCGGGGCATGTCGCTGCGCAGCCCTGCCCGATTCCTGGCTGCCGCAGAACGCCTCACAGAGCTGTGGAAGAGCCAGGACGACAGCACATTCGGTGATCAAGTCGCCGATGCGTGGATCAAAGCGCAGGCCTACCGGCTGCACACCTTCGGCACGGTGACCCGGCTGGCGGACGGCGGTGAGCTGGGCGCGGAGTCCTCGGTGACCAAAGTGTTCTGGTCCGACTTGGACGTCGCGGTGCACCAGACCGCGCTGGAGATCCGCGGGGCCGATGGCGAACTCGCCGACTACTGGACCAACGGGTTGCTGTTCGCACTGGGCGGGCCGATTTACGCCGGCACCAACGAGATTCAGCGCAATATCATCGCCGAGCGGCTGCTGGGACTGCCTCGGGAGAAGGCCAAATGAGATTTGATCTTGACGCGCAGCAGCGCGACTTCGCGGCCAGCATCGACGCGGCGCTTGCGGCGGCCGATGTGCCGGGCGCGGTGCGTGCCTGGGCTGCCGGCGACACCGCGCCGGGCCGCAAGGTCTGGGCGCGCCTGGCCGACTTGGGAGTCACCGCGTTGGCGGTGCCGGAGCGGTTCGACGGCCTCGACGCGCACCCGGTCGACCTGGTGGTCGCCTTCGAACGGCTGGGACGCTGGTGCGTGCCCGGTCCGGTCACTGAATCCATTGCGGTGGCACCAGTTTTGTTGGCCGAAGACGAGCGGTGCGCGGCGCTGGCCGCCGGTGAATTGATCGCCACCGTGGTGCTGCGCCCGCAGGTGCCGCGGGCGGTGGATGCCGACGCTGCCGGGCTGGTCCTGGCCGCCGAAGCGGACGGCTGGGTCAGCGAAGCGCACGTAGGCGATCGGCGCGAGTCCGTCGACCCAAGCCGCCACCTGTTCGACGCCGACGCCGTCTGCGAAGCATGGCAGGCCGATGTCGCACGCGCCTACGAGTTCGGCGCATTGGCAACCGCCGCCCAACTGATCGGCACGGGCCAGGCACTGCTGGACGCCGCGGTCGATTACGCCAAGCAGCGCGCCCAGTTCGGCCGGCTCATCGGCTCGTACCAGGCGATCAAACACAAGCTGGCCGACGTGCATATCGCGCTCGAGCTGGCCCGCCCACTGGTCTACGGGGCGGCACTGTCGCTGGCCGATCGGTCGCCCGACACCGCGCGCGATGTGAGTGCGGCCAAAGCTTCCGCGTCGGACGCCGCGTTGCTGGCCGCCCGGTCGGCGCTGCAGACCCACGGCGCTATCGGTTTCACCGCCGAGCACGACCTGTCGCTGTGGCTGTTGCGGGTGCAGGCGCTGCGGCCGGCATGGGGTGACCCGGCCACCCACCGGCGACGCGTTCTGGAGGCGCTGACATGACCCGCGTTGGCGACGATGCAGAGCAAGGAAGCGATGTGGGGGCACCTCCCGCTTGCGAGGGAGAGGAGCCGCGCCCATGACCACGTCCGACGAACGGGAACTGCTGCGCGAGACAGTGGCGGCGCTGGTGGCCAAGCATGCCTCGCCCGCCGCAGTACGCGAGGCGATGGAATCGGATCGGGGCTACGACGAATCGCTGTGGCGGCTGCTGTGCGAGCAGGTCGGCGCTGCCGCGCTGGTGGTCCCCGAGGAATACGGCGGTGCAGGCGGCACTCTCGGTGATGCGGCCGTCGTCGTCGAAGAACTCGGCAAGGGCCTGGTGCCCAGCCCGCTGCTCGGCACCACGCTGGCCGAACTGGCGCTGTTGGCCGCAGACCACCCCAACGCCGACGCGCTGGGGTCGTTGGCCGCGGGTACGGCGGTCGGCGCCGTGGTATTCGACCCCGACTACGTGGTCAACGGCGACGTCGCCGACATCGTCATCGCGACCAACGACGGCAAACTCGACCGATGGACGGCGTTCAGCGCCGAGCCTGTCATCACCATGGACCCGACCCGGCGGCTGGCCCGCGTCACGCCGGAGAGCACCGCGCAGCTCGGCACGGACCCCGGTATCGCCGACCTCGCGGCGATCCTGCTGGCCACCGAGCAGATCGGCGCGGCCGCGCGCTGCCTGGAACTTACCGTCGACTACACCAAGGAGCGCCAGCAGTTCGGTCGACCGATCGGCAGCTTCCAAGCGCTCAAGCACCGGATGGCCGATCTCTATGTCGCCGTGCAGGCGGCTCGCGCCGTGGTGAACGATGCCATCGACGCACCGTCGGCGACGTCGGCGGCACTGGCCCGTGTGGCGGCCACCGCGGCGTTCAGCAGTGTGGCCGCCGATGGCATTCAACTGCACGGCGGTATCGCGATAACTTGGGAACACGACATGCAGCTGTACTTCAAACGCGCGCATGGCAGTTCGCAGCTACTCGGCCCGGCGCGCGCGCATCTGCGACGGCTAGAAGCCGAGGTGTTCCGCTCGGCGACGATGCAGAGCGCGCAGCGCGATGAGGAGGAGCCGGGCAGCTTAATCTAGCCTTGGCGACATGAGCGATCGCGTCGCACTGCGCGCCGGGGTCCCACCGTTCTACGTGATGGACGTCTGGCTGGCGGCTGCCGAGCGCCAGCGAACGCACGGCGATCTGGTGAACCTGTCGGCGGGGCAGCCGAGCGCCGGGGCACCGGAGCCGGTGCGCGCTGCCGCCGCGGCCGCGCTGCATCTCAATCAGCTCGGCTACACGGTGGCGCTGGGTATTCCGGAGCTGCGCGCGGCGATCGCGGCGTCGTATCTGGATCGGCACGGCCTGCAGGTCGATGTGGACGACGTGGTAGTGACGACGGGCTCGTCCGGGGGCTTTCTGCTGACCTTCCTGTCCTGCTTCGACGTCGGTGACCGGGTGGCGGTCAGCAGCCCCGGCTACCCCTGCTACCGCAACATTTTGGCGGCGCTCGGGTGCGAGGTCGTGGTGATCGAATGCGGACCGGAAACCCGATTCCAGCCCACCGCGCAGATGCTCGCCGAGCTCGACCCGCCAGTGCAGGGTGTGGTAGTGGCCAGCCCGGCTAACCCGACCGGCACCGTCATCCCGCCGGCGGAGCTCGCGGCGATCGCGTCCTGGTGCGACGACTCGGGGGTGCGGCTGGTCAGCGACGAGGTTTACCACGGACTGGTCTACGAAGGCGCACCGCAGACCAGCTGCGCCTGGAGCACATCGCGAAATGCGATGGTGGTCAATAGCTTTTCCAAGTACTTCGCCATGACCGGATGGCGGCTGGGCTGGCTGCTGGTGCCGCGCGAGCTGCGCCGAGCGGTGGACCGCCTGACCGGAAACTTCACCATCTGCCCACCCGTGCTGTCGCAGTACGCTGCCGTCGCGGCGTTCAACCCCGAATCGATCAAAGAAGCCGATGGGCATCTGCACCAGTACGCCGCCAATCGCACGATGCTGCTCGACGGTCTGCGCGAAATCGGCGTCGACCGACTGGCACCCACCGATGGCGCATTCTACGTCTACGCCGACGTATCGGATTTCACCGCTGACTCGATGGCCTTCTGCTCAAAGCTGTTGGGCGAAACCGGCGTTGCGATAGCACCCGGCATCGACTTCGATCCAGAGCACGGCGGCTCGTTCGTCCGGCTCTCCTTCGCCGGACCGACGAGCGACATCGAAGAGGCGTTGCGCCGGATAAGTGCGTGGCTGCCGGGCCAATAAGGGGCTCACTCGACTCGGGCTTCCACGAGGCTCAGCGGTGAGGCGGTCTGCACTACCCGCGTCATCCGGAATCCGGCTTGGCTGAGCAGGTTTCGGTACTCGGCGGCGGTGCGTTCGCGAGCCGCCAAATTCAGCAGCATCTCCAGATCCGCCCATTTTCCCGGGAAGTCACGGTCGTGGTCGGGAATCACCAATTCAACCAGCAGCACCGTGGCTCGCGGACCGACGGCGGTGCGAACATTGCGCAGGATCTGCACCGCTTTCTCGTCGGGCCAGTCGTGGATGATGTTCTTCAAGACGTAGACGTCGCCGCCGGCCGGAACGCTGTCGAAAAACGATCCCGCCTCGATACGCACTCGATCAGCCACATCGTGCTTGCAGAAGAGTTTCGGCGCGGCCGACACGACCCCCGGCATGTCGTACAGAACGCCTTGGGAGGCCGGCGCCGCCGCCAGGATGGTGGCCAGCAGTGGGCCGTGCCCGCCGCCGACATCGACGATCGTGGGGTAGGCGCTGAAGTCGTAACCGGCCACCACGGAAGCATCGGTCAACTCCGAAATACTGGTCATGGTCCGGTTGAAGAGTTCAGCATGCTGGGGGTACTCGGCGAAATAGTCGAAGCTCTCCTTGCCGTGCAATGCCGGGACGACGGATCTTCCGGTTCGGATCGAATCCACCAGCAGAGTCCATCGTTCGCGCTGCTCACGCGACCCGTAGAACCGGGCCGCCCAGACCATCGACATCGGTGCGTCCGAACGCAGTGTGCTGGCAAGGGAATTCAGCTCATAGCGACCGTCGTGACGACGACGAAAGACGCCCCGCCCGATCAACGCCCGCAACAGCCGACCTAGTGCGTCCGCGTCGGCGTCCACCCTGGCCGCCAATTCGACGATGGTCAATGGCCCGTCGGCGAGCGCGTCGGCGACGCCTAGTTCGGCGGCCACCGTGATCGCCTGAGATGTCCAGGTGGCAACGATCATCTCCATCATTGCCGCGGGTGCCGGCGCCAACCGCTGATTGAGCCGGTACAGGTGGTGGCGAACCCACTCGACAATGCGGGCCGCTTTGGCGGGCGGCACTTTTGCGGTCGTCGACATCACCGCACCTCGGCAAGAGAATCTCGGCTGATCTCGGCCGAGATTCCGCGATGACTGACCGAACCGAGGAACGTCGTCAGTGCCCACGTAATGAAGCGGTTCGAGATCAGCGCCACTGGTCTTAGCACGGACTCGCTGCGAGACACCTGCTGTGTGGTCACCCAGGACACTGCCTTGACCTTGCGTCGCCGGGTGTTCTCGTACCAGCGCAGCGCGCTGGGGATATCACCGCTGCCGTTTCGCAAATCCGACAGCGCCTTGCGCAACACCATTGCGTCCAGCAGTGCCTGATTGGTCCCCTGCGCAAGCGTGGGCGGCATCGTGTGTGCGGCATCGCCGAGCAACGTCACCGCGCCCCGGCCCGCCCGGGGTACCGGATGGCGAAAATGCGGGAAGGGCGAAGGGCTCAGATCTTCGTCGGTCAAGGTTGTGAGTACCTGATCGACCGTCTCGGACCATCCCGTGAAGTGGGAGCGGATCATCTCGAGCGGTTGTTGCGGCCTGCGAAAGCCAGGCGACCAAGGCAAGTCGAACCACCATTGCAGATCAGAACCTCCAGCCGGCCACATCCCGAGGTTCCCGTGCTCACCGATCATCATCACTGCGACATCCGGGTCGGCGACGTCAGCCAGCGTGACGAGCCCCTGCCAGCTGCACCACCCGGTCGGCTTGGCCGGCTGCGCGCCCACGACACCGCGGACGACCGAGTGCAACCCGTCCGCACCGATCAACAGATCTCCCTCGGCTGAGCTGCCGTCTTCGAAGTCAACCCGCACCCCGTTGTTCGTACTGACTACGCTGGCGGCACGGGAGTTACATCGGATGCGATCAGCCGGAAAGCCTTCCAGCAGCCGTTCCAGCAGGATTCGACGTGGGACCATCCGAATGGGTGCGCCCAGCCGATTCACCATCGTGTTGAGGTCCAACGTGGCGAGCGGGCGACCCGAAGATGTCATGACCCGCACGGCGGACAGCAGCTGACCGGCGCCGTCCATATCGACACCGAGCTGCTCGAGAACCGTCGCGCCGTTGGACCAGATAGTCACGGCACCACCGCCTGCCGTCACGTTTGGCCGCTGGTCGAAGACGGTGACGTCGTGTCCGTCGCGCAGTAATCCCCGAGCAACGGCAATGCCGCTCACGCCGGCGCCCACCACCAGGATGCGTAGCGGCCGCGCCGACCGCTTTTGACTGGTTTGGTCTCGATCCTTCAATCGCCGCACCGCCTCAGTCCTCTGCGTGCCGGTCGTAGTCCCACCGTTCGAGTCGCGCTTGCAGCCTCACCAGGCCAAACCCGGCGAACGGTGTGACCGCCGAAAAATAGACCATCAGCAACGGACTCATCTCATAACCTCCTGCTGCTAACACGCTGTCGGTCGCCGAGAAGTTCACCGCGGTCCTGCCCGATCGCGAGTCGCCGGATTGAAACAGCGCCTAGCATCCCGACATGACCGACTTCGCAGACCTGCCGCCCCACGACCAGCAGGCGATCGGCAAGACGCTGCTCACGTTGCTGAGGGGCTTCGGTGACCGCGATGCGGAGGCGCTGCACGCGGTGTATTCGGATGACGCCGACTGGGTCAACGCCTTCGGCACGGTCAAACGCGGCAGCAAAGAAATCGTCGATTACCTGAGGGGCCTGTTCGCGGATGACAATTTCAACCGCGGTGAACCCGACGGTCCCCCCGAGACCAGTTTCCGGGTGCTGACACCCGAGGTCGTTCTGGTGTCAGCACACCTGAGGATCAAAGGTCAGGGACTGGTCGGCGGTGGAACACTGGATCGGGATAACTTCTCGCTGCGCGCATTACAGCGTCAGCCCGACGGATCCTGGCTCATCGTCTCGGAGATGTTCCAGGATGCCAACACCGAAACCACGTACGCACACTGAGGAAGCCGGCGCGCTATGAGCCTGGTTATCTCCGACCAAGAGCGGGCCGCCCTGGCCGAGGTGGCGCATTTCCCGCTGTTAGCCGCGATTACCGGGCGACGGTCGCGCCGATTCCCGGTCGGCGGCCAGATCCCCGCCGGAGCGTTGGCATACACCAGCCGTCGACGGGTCCAGCCGCTATCGGAAGTTGAACGCGCGCTGCTGGTCTCAGTCACCGGCGGAGTGACAGGCTGGAATTTCGGCATAACCCACAACCCCAGCTATGCGCCGTCGTTTCCCAACTACTCCGGCAGCGCGACCGGTCGAACCTTCCCGTCGGCCGCGGGGTTCCACACCAGCCAGCTGTTCTTCACCGATGACACCGGCACCTATCTTTTACCAAGCCGCGACGAGCAACCGGGTGACTTCGACAACATCGAAGAGTGGATCAGTCACACCGCGGAGTGCTATGTGCGTATCTCGGACAGTCGCCTCGAACTGCCTCGCGAGGAACCACACATGGAGGGGCACAACATCTGGATCGGCAACCATCCAGGCAGTCTGCTGGCTTTTCCGGTAGCTGATCTGGCCGAGCACCTGATGGAAAACCTGTGGTTCTTCGCGGCCAACGGCTACCCGATCGTCGATGACATCAATGGCCGCAACGTTCCAGACCTGCAACGGTTTACCTCGCTGCCGCACGCCGACGAACCGCTCCCGCTGTCGTTCGTCGAGCAGTACACGATCACTGAGGCGAGCGCGGAACTCGCTATCGCCGCCAACAACGGGGTGCTGGCGTTGCAGGCAATGGGGCTTGGCGGCTGGACCTACGACGGGCTCGATCGATTGTCGGTGTTGGGTGGCTCTGGTGATCCGCGCGCACCCGGTTTGGGCTTCGTCGCCGACGACGACGAACGCTGGCCCTTCCCTAACGTCACCGGGCTGCCGGGATACTTCGAGACGCTCAGCCCGCCGCATGTGCCATCGGTGGCGGCTGGGGTGGATAAGCTCGTCGCGCGAAAGTACGGTCCCGGCGGGCCATTCCACCCCGACACTGGGGGTCCATGGTCGGATACACCGAAGGTACGTGCGTCCGCGCTGCCGCCGGAGGGGATTCAGGAGGTGGTCACCATTGAGGCCTCCTACATCTACGACGCATTCGGCAAGCTGCCCGGCACCGTGCCGACCGTGCACGTGTTGATGTATTTACAGGCGCAACATCTCGACACGGACTTCTATGACAAGTTCTTCGCCCCCGGCGCTTATCTGGGCACTCACGCCGAACATCAAGCCCGCTGGCACCGACACTAAACCGGCCTGCCGGCGTTGAGCCCGCGGCCGGCGGGGGCGAAGGAGTCCGGGTTGGCGACGTCCCAATCCGACCGCCAGGTGGCCGGCGCATGGTTGAGCAGTTCTCCGGGCGCCAGCCATTCATAAAGCTCCGCGTAGGAGCGCTGCTCGGTGGGCGATAGGCGCTTGCGCAGCATGTGCGGGTTGAGCATGGACGGGTCGGAGACACCCATGGAGCCCATCATGCGCATCGCCTGGGCGACGGTGGCCTGCTGGTAGCGGTACACGCGTTCGCTCTTGTCGGCGACGTCGAGCGCTCGGGCTCGATACGGATCTTGGGTTGCGACGCCGACCGGGCAGTGGTTGGTATGGCATCGCTGAGATTGGATGCAGCCCGCCGCCATCATCATCGATCGGGCCGAGTTGGTGTAATCGGCGCCCTGGATCAGGCGCTTGATGATGTCGTTTCCGGAGGCGACCTTGCCGCTCGCCCCGATCCGTATCTTGTCCCGCAGACCCGCTCCCACCAGCGCGTTGTGGACGGTCATCAATCCGTCGGTGAGCGGAAGACCAATGTTGTCTTCGTATTCCAGCGGCGCCGCGGCGGTTCCACCTTCGGCGCCGTCGATGATGATGAAGTCGGGCGTCACCCCTTCGGTCAGCATCGCCTTGCAGACCGCCAGCACGTCGACCCGGGAGCCGACGCACAGCTTGAAACCCACCGGTTTCCCGTCGGCGAGCTCACGCAGCCGCGCCACGAACATGATCAGTTCACGCGGGGTGTGAAACGCCGAATGCGCCGCCGGGCTGACGCACTTCTCGCCGACTGGCACACCTCGGTAGCGGGCGATCTCCTTGCTGACCTTTGCGGCTGGGAGCACACCGCCGATGCCGGGCTTGGCGCCTTGGCTCAACTTGATCGAGATGCACTTGACCAGGTCGTGAGCCGCTTTGTCCGCGAACTGATCCGGATCAAACGCACCGTCTTCGGTGCGGGCTCCGAAATAGCCGGAGCCGATCTCCCAGATCACGTCGGCGCCACCGAGATGATAGGGAGTCAGCCCCCCTTCGCCCGTGTCGTGGGCGAACCGACCTTTGCGGGCGCCGTTGTTCAGCGCACGCAGGGCGTTGGCCGACAGCGCGCCGAAGCTCATCGCCGAGACGTTCATCAGCGCCATGTCGTACGGTCGCGCGCAATCGGGCCCACCGATTCGTACCCGGAACGGCTCGTCGGGGGGATCGACCGGGGCCGCTGAATGCACCAGATATTCGTAACCGACCTCGTCGATATCGCGCTCGGTCCCGAAAGCCAGTTCGGCGGCGGTACCTTTGGCCCGCTCGTAGATCAACGAGCGGACATCGCGGTCGAAGGGACGGCCGTCAAAGTTCCGTTCGATGAAGTACTGCTGAATCTCGGGGCGCAGCGCCTCCAGCGCAAACCTCATATGCCCCAGGACCGGGTAGTTCCGCAGCACCGAGTGCTTGCGTTGGACGAGGTCATAGATGCCCACGGCCGCAATGGCCGCGACCACAGCAGCAAGAATCCGCCAGCCCCACGGTCCCATGACAGCCAACGGCAGCAATGCCCCCGCGAGAGCCGTCAACAATGCGACGCTGCCAAACCGGATCAATGCAGCCCGCCTCCCGAAGCGACAGAATGTTTCACCGCGAGCGTAGCGTCAGCGCGCAATACCAAGTCTGAAGTCAAACAACCGTCAGTATTGGACTCGGAAGCCGCCGATGAGCCAGACCTTGTTCCCATCCGGGTCGGTAAGCGCCGACAACCGCACGCCCTTGTTGGCCTCAACAACCTCGCCGGGCTCAAGGCCACGCCTTTTCAGCTCATCGATGTGGTTATCCAAATCCTGGACAGCGAAGTTGACGACCGTTGATCCAGCGTGTTGATCGTCAGCGAATACCTGTAACCATCCACCCGGAACCACTTGCCACTCCACGAGATTGGGCATTGGATTGTTATCGGCCGCTCGACCAAACAGCGTTTCGTACCAGCGTCGACTCCTCTCCACTTCGGTCACAGGAACAACCGCTAAGACATGTTCGATGGACATTTCCACCCCTTCGATAGGCCTCAAAGGGCAGACCTGCCGGGCGGGTCGAACTCATCGCGGACGAACCGCCGTCGTCCCGGCACCGCCAGACGACAGTCAGCCGGCGTCGTTGGGGACCTCCCTCACTTGCGTCAGCCGCACGCTGTTGCCGGACGGGTCGCGGAACCCGGAGTCAATGCCATATGGCATTTCATGCGGCGCCTCGGTGAACTCCACGCCGCGAGCCTTGAGCTGCTGGTAGGTGGCCTGGCAGTTGCCGGTAGTGAGGAATACGGTGCCGGCGAAGCCCTTCGCGACGACCTCCATCACCTGTTCCCGGGTGGCCTCATCCATCACCGGCGGGCCGGGGACCGCCATCAGCACGATCGACATGTCGTCTTGGCCGGGTGGCCCGACGGTCAGCCACCGGAAGCCCAATTCGGGCAGCTTGACGTCCTGGCGGACCTCCATGCCCACCTTTTCGGTCCAGTACTTCAACGCGACTTCTTGGTCATGCACCCACACCTGAGCGCTGGCAATCTTCAACATGGGATCGACGCTACGGTCGGCCGCCCTCGCTCGTCTTCTCCCCATGTGCTGTCTTGACGCGGCTGTCCGGCACTGGCCGGGTGTCGCGCTGCAGGATGCAGCTCGGCACCCGGGCGTGCACAGAGGCAGGCGGCATGCTCGCCCGGTACGCCGCCGGCGGCTTGCCGAACACCCGCGCGAAGCTAGTCGTGAACGATCCGATGCTCTGTAATCCGACCATCACGCAGATTTCGGCCACCGAGCGATCGGTGTAGCGCAGCAACGCCGCCGCCCGCTCCAGCCGCCGGCTCTGAAGATACGCATGAGGCGACTCGCCGAAGGTCTTGGTGAACATCCGGCTGAAATGCGCCCGTGACAACCCTGCCACCGCGGCCAGGTCCTCCACGGTGATTGCCTCCGCGTAGCGCACGTCGACGAAATCCTTCGCCCTCAGCAGGTAACGGGCGGGAGGCACCTGCGGCATGAAATCAGTATCGCCCCTGACGGAATCGGCATCCCGCGGGGTGGGCGACGCGAACTGCTACAGCCAGGTGTCCTGAGTGGTCGTCGTGAGAAACGCCTCCAGGTCATCACGCCACTGCGCCGGCGTGGTCTTATCCGGCTCGATGCCGGTGTAGTCGCCGCGGTAGAACAGCAGTGGTCGCGGTTTGATCTTGGGTACCTCCGAGAGGGACTTCACCGCGCCGAACACCACGAAGTGGTCGCCGCCGTCGTGCACCGAGGTCACCGTGCAGTCGATGTAAGCCAGCGATCCGTCGATGACGGGTGAGCCCAAAGGCGACGCGCTCCAGTCGATACCGGCGAACTTATCCGGCTCCTTCGAACCGAACCGCGCCGAGACGTCCTTCTGGCTCTCGGTCAACACGTTGACGCAGAATTTCCCGCTGGCCTCGATGGCTTTCCACGAGCGCGACACCTTGGTCGGGCAGAACAGCACGAGCGGCGGCTCCAACGACAGCGCCGCAAACGACTGGCACGCGAAGCCCACGGGGACGTCGTCGTGCACGGTGGTGATGATCGTGATCCCGGTGCAGAACTGACCCAGCACGTGACGGAACGTGCGTGCGTCGAGCTGCTCGGCCATTGCTAGCTCTTGAAGCCGACGGTGAAGTCGTGACCCCACAGGCTCACCGCGGTGCTCTCCCTGGCGATCCAGTCGTGGTCGTCGACTTTACGTCCCTCACAACCGAATTCGATATCGAAGCCGCTGGGCGTCTTCATATAAAACGACAACATCAGGTCGTTGACGTGGCGGCCCAGCGTGGCCGACATGGGCACCTTGCGGCGCAACGCCCGGTCCAGGCACAGGCCCACATCGTCGGCCTGCTCGACCTCCATCATCAGGTGGACGATGCCGCTTGGCGTCGGGGCAGGCATGAAGGCCAGGCTGTGGTGGCGCGGATTGCAGCCAAAGAAACGCAGCCACGCCGGCGGCCCGTCGGCGGGTCGGCCCACCAACTGCGGCGGCAGGCGCATCGAGTCGCGCAGCTTGAAGCCGAGCACATCGCGGTAGAAGTGCAGCGACTCGTCGTCGTCGCGAGTGGACAGCACCACATGACCCAGGCCCTGCTCAGCGGTGACGAACTTGTGCCCATACGGGCTGACTACCCGGCGGTGTTCGAGCGCGGCGCCGTGGAAAACCTCCAAGCAGTTGCCCGAGGGATCAGAGAACCGGATCATCGCGTCGACCCGCCGATCGGCCAGCTCGGCGGCGGTGGCCTCTTTGTACGGCGTGCCCTCGACATCGAGCCGATTCCGGATCTCCTGCAGGCCTTCGGCATTCGCGCATTCCCACCCGGCCTCCGATAGCCGGTCGTGCTCGCCCGGCACGATCACCAACCGCGCCGGGAAGTCGTCCATCCGCAGATACAGCGCGCCCTCGCCTGCTCCGCTGCCCTCGATCATGCCAAGGACTTTCAGGCCGTATTCCCGCCATGCGGCGACATCGGTGGATTCGATGCGAAGGTAGCCCAGCGAACGGATGCTCATCACGCACCTCCCAGGAAGTCAATCGTCAGCTTGTTGAATTCGTCGAATTTCTCCACCTGCGCCCAGTGTCCACATTGTCCGAAAACGTGCAGCTGCGCGCGGGGAATGGTCTTCAACGCGACCAGCGCGCCGTCCAGCGGGTTGACCCGATCCTCACGTCCCCAGATCAGCAGCACCGGCTGGCGCAGCTTGTACACCTCGCGCCACATCATGCCGAGCTCGAAATCGGCCCCGGAGAACGACATTCCCATCGCCCGGGTCGCCGTCAGCGATTCCGGCGTGGAGGCCAACGCGAAGCGCTCGTCGACCAATTCCGGGGTGATCAGCTTCTGGTTGAAGACCATGACCCGCAGGAACGCCTCGAGATTCTGCCGGGTCGGCTCGACGGAGAACTTGCCCAGCCGCTTAACGCCCTCGGTGGGGTCGGGGGCGAACAGGTTGACGCTGAGCCCGCCGGGACCCATAAGGACCAGCCGCCCGGCCTTATCGGCGTAGTCGAGGGCGAACCGGACCGCGGTGCCCCCGCCCAGCGAATTCCCCACCAGCGGAACACGTCCCAGGCCCAGCTGGTCGAAGAGTCCTTTCAGGGCTCTGGCGGCGTAGTGGTTGAACTGCCCGTGCTCCGCGCGTTTGTCGGAGTGGCCGTACCCGGGTTGGTCGACGGCCAGCACGTGGAACCGCTGCGCCAGCACCGGGATGTTGCGCGAGAAGTTCGTCCAGCTCGCCGCCCCGGGACCGCCGCCGTGCAGCATCACCACCGTCTGCTCGTTGCCGACACCCGCCTCGTGATAGTGCAGCTTCAGTGGTCCGTCAACGTCCACCTCCGCAAACCGCGAGGTGGACTCGAAGGTGAGCTCTTCGGTAGCCGTCACGGCTTAGACCATCGTGTCGCCGGGCGGCAGCCCGAACTCGTGGTTCCCGAAGATCACATACGCCCGCTCGGGGTCGTTGGCCGCGTGCACCCGGCCGGCGTGCGCGTCGCGCCAGAAGCGTTGCACCGGCGTGTCGTTGGCCAGCGCCGTGGCCCCGGAGGCCTCAAACAGCCGGTCGACGGAGCTGATGGCCCGTCCGGTAGCGCGCACCTGGTCGCGTCGGGCGCGGGCCCGGAGGTCGAACGGGATCTCCTTGCCGGCGGCCAAAAGCGCGTATTCGTCGGCGACGTTGCCGCTCAACTGCCGCCACGCCGCGTCGATGTCGCTGGCCGCCTCGGCGATGCGGACCTTGGCGAACGGGTCGTCTTTGGCCTTCTCCCCGGCGAACGCCGCACGCACCCGCTTGCCCTGATGCTCGACGTGCGCGTCGTAGGCGCCGTAAGCCATGCCGACAATCGGCGCCGAAATAGTGGTGGGATGCATTGTGCCCCAAGGCATCTTGTAGACCGGGGCGGTGTTGGTCTGGTAGCCGCCGGCGGTGCCGTCGTTCATCGCCTTGTAGGACAGGAAGCGGTGCCGCGGGACGAAGACATCCTTGACGACCACGGTGTTGCTGCCGGTGCCGCGCAGGCCGACCACATGCCAGACGTCGTCGATGCGGTATTCGGTGCGCGGGATGAGGAAGCTGCCGAAGTCGACCGGCCGGCCGTCTTTGATGACCGGGCCGCCGAGGAAGGCCCACGTGGCGTGGTCACAACCCGACGACCAATTCCACGAGCCGTTGACCAGATAGCCGCCGTCGACCACCACGCCCGCACCCATCGGGGCGTACGACGACGAAATACGCACGTCGGTGTCCTCGCCCCAGACTTCCTCCTGGGCCTGCTGGTCAAAGAGCGCCAGATGCCAGTTGTGCACGCCGATGATCGAACTCACCCAGCCGGTGGATCCACAGGCGCTGGCCAGCCGGCGGGCCGCCTCGTAGAACTGTGCGGGGTCACATTCCAGACCACCCCACTGCTTCGGCTGTAGCAATCGGAAGAACCCGATCTCCTGAAGCTCGCTCACCGTGGCGTCCGGCAAGCGACGAAGGTCCTCGGTCTCCTGCGCTCGCTGCCGCAATTTGGGCAGTAGTTCGTCGATGCCGTCTAGGACTGACTGGGCGTCACGTTGTTCAATGGACGTCACTGCAATTGCCTCCCAGGAGTGCGTACTTAAACAGAGACTAGAACACGTTCCGATTTGTGTCGAGCAGGGTATTCCTGCGGCTGGTAGCGATACCGATCGAGGTTTCTGTAACCTGTTCTAGTTATGACAGAAGGAAAGGCGGGGTTGTGACGGACACAATTCCCGACGAACCACTCGGCAGCCACGTCCTGGAACTGCAGATCGCCGACGTCGTCACCGAGACCGAGGACGCACGGTCGCTGGTGTTCACGGTGCCCGACGGAACCGAGATACCCGCGGAGCGGCTGCGCTACGCCCCCGGCCAGTTCCTGACGCTTCGCGTTCCCAGCGACCGCACCGGCTCGGTGGCCCGCTGCTACTCGCTGTGCAGTTCACCGTTCATCGACGAAGCGATGACCGTCACCGTCAAACGCGACAAAGACGGATACGCGTCGAACTGGCTGTGCGACCACGCTCATCCCGGCATGCGGATTCACGTGCTGGCGCCGTCGGGCACATTCGTGCCCAAGACGCTCGACGACGACTTCCTGCTGCTGGCCGCCGGCAGCGGAATCACGCCGATCATGTCGATCTGCAAATCGGCGCTGTCCGAAGGCGGCGGGCAGGTGGTACTGCTCTACGCCAACCGCGACGAGCGCTCGGTGATCTTCGGCGACGCGCTGCGCGAGCTGGCCGCCAAATACCCGGACCGGTTGACGGTGGTGCATTGGCTGGAGTCGGTGCAGGGGCTGCCGTCGGCGACCGCACTGGCGCAACTGGCCGCCCCGTTCACCGACCGGCAGGCGTTCATCTGTGGGCCCGGACCGTTCATGGCGGCCGCGCGCGAGGCCCTCGAAGCTCTGAAAGTGCCTACGCAGCAAGTGCATATCGAGGTGTTCCGGTCGCTGGATACCGATCCGTTCGCCGCGGTGAAGATTGATCGCGACGGCTCTGATGATGGGGAACCGCCGGCCACCGTGGTAGTCGAGCTGGACGGGCAGACACATACCGTCTCGTGGCCGCGCAAAGCCAAGCTGCTCGACGTGCTTCTGGACGCCGGCTTGGACGCGCCGTTCTCCTGCCGCGAGGGCCACTGCGGCGCCTGCGCCACCAGCCTGCGCAGCGGCAAAGTGAACATGGAGGTCAACGATGTCCTCGAGCAGCAAGACCTCGACGACGGGCTGATCCTGGCCTGCCAGTCGCACCCGGAGACCGATTCGGTCGAAGTCACCTACGACGAATAGCCGCGGCGTAGGTTCTGCTCAGGTTCGGCGCGAAAGAAGCTGCAGATGATGCGGCTGGCGACGGCAATCGCGGGCGCAGGCCTGATGCTGGTGTTGGTGCCTCCCGCGGTCTCGCCGGCCGCAAGCAACAACGCCACCAATCTGTTTCCCCTCGACGGCCCGAACCAGCTGGAGACCTACGCCCGGCTCGATTGCCATGGTCCGACCGGCAGCTGTGACTTCACCGTGGGCGCCGACATGAAGACACCCGACGGCGTGACCGGTTTCCCGCACGACCTGTGGTCGCGGCAAAGCACCGAAGTGCGCTCCACCGACCGGCTGGCCTACATGGACGTGCACGCCACTGCCCAATAGAGGGCGGGACCGACGAGATCACCACGATCTACCTGGGTGACGGCCCGCCAGAGAAATACCAGACCACCGGTCGAATCGACTCGACGGACTGGCGGACCGGGCAACCCCGGACCAACGTCAATGTCATCCTCTGCACGCACATTCAAGTGGTCTACAGCGGGGTCAATATCACCTCGCCCAGCACCTGCGCGCAGGCCAACTTCGCTTGAGCGACCGCTGCGCGGCGTTGTCAACGAGACTCGAGAAAAGTGATCACCGCTCGGACGCGGCGGTGATCGTCAGCGGCCTCGGGCAGGTTCAGCTTGCTCAGAATGCTTCGCACGTGCTTCTCGACGGTGCCTTCGGTGAGCCACAGCTGATGGGCAATGCCGGCGTTGGAGCGCCCCTCTGCCATCAGCGCCAAGACCTCGTGTTCCCGAGGACTGAGAGCAGCAAGCGGGTCTGTGCGTTGACGTCCTGAAACCAACTCTTGGATGAGCGCCGGATCGATCACTGAGCCGCCATTGGCGATCCGTTGTAGTGAATCGACAAACTCCGCCACATCGGTCACCCGACTTTTGAGGAGGTAACCGATCGAACGGCCGCTGGCCAGAAGCTCCATCGCGTGTTCGACCTCGACATGAGCCGATAAAACCAAAATGCCGGTCTCGGGCTGCTCTTCCCGGATGACTCGCGCGACATCGAGGCCTTCGGTGGTGTTGCTTGGCGGCATACGGATGTCGATGACAAGCAGGTCGGGATTCTCTGTGCGCACTAGTGCAAGAGCTTCGGTTCCGTTGCCGACCCGGCCGACGACGTCGAACCCAGAGCGCTCAAGCAGGCTCGCCAACCCCTCACGGAGGAGGGCGTCGTCATCGGCCACGACCACGCGTAAAGCGCCATCGGGTGAACCGGATCCTTCTGCCGGCGCGCTGTGTGTGTTGCTGGAGTCAACTCCCATGCGGCGACGTCCTTTCGGCCATTCGACCGATCACATCTTGCTACGGACGCACACGTAAAGTCACTGATCGGACTATTGCCCGCTCGACTCGTTCATGTCATGCCGGCACCGCGATGAGTCGCACGGCGTTGTCGACTGCTGCCTGGTCGACCCGGCGGGCGTTGTCCAGCCCGGCAAGATCACGCCATGAGCGGATGGCGCGACGGGTGAGCTGCATGACGCTGTTTTCCATGGTGTCCCCGGTCGCCAACGCGTGGGCGCGCAGAGCGCAGCCGGTCACGGCATCCAGCGCGGCCTGGTGGTGAGTGTCGACGAGTGCGGTCGACTCGTATGCGGCCTGCAGCGCATACCGCCCCGCGACATTCACGGTCGGGCCGATGGCGCGGGCCGCGGCGCGGGCAGCGCCATCGGCAGCGTCCCAGGCCGCGATTGGTGGCATATCGCCAGACGCGATCCTGCGGTGTAGCTCGGCAATGTCGATGATCGCCTTGATCGCGGTCAGTTTGGCGTAGCGCACGACACCCCAGGTGGGATTGGCTAGCAGCTCTGCGATCCAAGCGTGGATGGTGGTACTGGGAACATCTGCGGTTCCGACTGTCTGCCAGCCGAGATCGAGGGCGATCACGCTGTTTTCGGGTGATAGGTAGCCGTCGGATCGGGCCAGTAGATCGTTGCACGACTGGACGAGAGCGGCCAGCGGGCGGGCCGAGCACGCCGGGAAGTCGGTGATCTGCGCGTCGCCGTTGATATAAGAAATAACGTTCATGGCACACCCTTTGCCTGATCCCGGTTGGTGGGATCCCTTGGCTAACCTCAGCGGGTGAGTTATGCGATCGATATCCATTTCTCCTGCCTCCCATTACATTTCGTGCTTTGGCAAAGTTGCGGCTGAGATTGACTGCTTTGATGGTCAGCGCGCGCGGCGGTGTGCGCGTTCGCCCCCGGGGCAGACCCGATAAGGGATAGCCAGGCAAGCGCGGTGATAGCCGCCAACAGGACAGTGGCGATCAGGCGCCAGAACAGCTGCCTGCCGTAAGAGCCTTCAGGTTGATAACTAAATGGCGGCTGCTGCCATCCGTCGGTGGCATCACTGCATCCCTCTACGACCGCTCGAGGTCCTGCGGGAATCTCGGCGACGACTTCGGCCGACTGCCACGAAAGTGTTTCGCACGGGTAGCTCTTCATAGCTCTCAGCGTCGCGCCGCAAGCACGAAAAGTCTTCGCCGCTAACGCCTATTGACCATGCCTGTTAGCAACCGTTAGCGATTACCAGCTAGCTGCAATGAGCCCCGACACAGCGAAGGAGCTCGCATCACAAAGGACGGCGTAAGTTATTGGAAGGCAAGGAGTTTTTTGAGGTGGCCGACGATCGGCGGGTCTACTTGCTTTCACCGAGGCGGCTAAAAGAGAGAGAGAAGAAGAAGTGTTGAAGGGTAGCTTAACTAGCGTGCGCAAGACGAAAAGTTTAGCGCTAACGCCATTGACTATGCCTGTTAGCAACTGTTAGCGATTACTAGCTAGCTGCAATGAGCCTCGACACAGCTGAAGGAGCTAGCATCACAAAGGACGGCGTAAGTTATTGGAAGGCAAGGAGTTTTTTGAGGTGGCCGACGATCGGCGGGTTATGGCTTTCACCGAGGCGGCTAATGGCTGCGGTGATCGCACCAGCCGACAAAGCCGACTTGGCGAGGAAACCTATCGCGGGGCTGGTCTCGATCATGTCGGCCAGATCCGGCTCCGCGTGTGTAGAGATCAGTATCACCGGGACTGGCGCCTCGTCGTCGCTATCCTGAAGTGCCTCAGCAAGATCGAAGCCGCTTTCTTCTCCGATATTTACATCGACCAGTGTTACGTCGGGTCGCAACTCTTGGACGGACCGGAGCGCGTCGGCATTCGTTGATGCCACACCGACAACGCGGGCCCCCTGGTGTTCAAGCAGCCGTCTCGCCGAGTCGAGGAATTCCGGGTTGTCGTCGACGATGACAACCCGGATCGGCTTAGCCGGTGACTCCACAGGGCCATTGTGACCACGGAGGCGGCCAGCCGGCATTCCCGCTAGCACCCATGTTCACGTCTCGCGCGGCACTGGTTCGCTGGACTGCCCACCGGGCGGCCCGTCGGGTCCGAGGGGAATATTCACCACTAGCGACGTGCCGTCGCCGAGACGACTCGCAATGGCGATCTGACCCCCAAGGGCCTCAACCCGGTCCACCAAGCCTATGAGTCCAGACCCTTTGCGGGCGTCGGCTCCCCCAACCCCGTCATCGCGAATCGAAAGATAAAGCTTGTCATCCTCGGCTTTGACAGCCAGCTGGACAAGCGACGCCTGCGCATGCTTAGCCACATTCGTAAGCGCCTCTGCCACAAGGTAATACCCGGCCACCTCTACATAGTCAGGTAAGCGCCGAGGTACCGCTACATCCAGTTCTACCGGCACCGCGCAGCGGCGCGCGAGTGTCTTCAGCGTCGGTCCGAGGCCTCCTCGTGACAGGATCGCCGGGTGAATACCGCGGGCAATCTCGCGTAGCTCGTCCGACACACCGACCAAACCAGTGACGACGTCGGAAATTTGTGCCCGCAGCGTCGACTGCTCGGGGGGGACGGACTCCTCGGCCAGGCGCAACTTGAGTCCCAACGACACCAGCCGCTGTTGAGCACCGTCATGCAAATCCCGTTCGATACGCCGCCGCGTCTCATCAGCGGCCGCGACAATCCGCGCTCGTGACGCTCTCAGTTCCGCACGCGCATTGGCATTTGCAATCGCAATTGTGATGAGGTCGGCGAAGTCGCTGACGCGTTGCTCCGCGCTGGGTGGAAAGGCGTCGGATCGCGACGAACCCGCGACGGCCGCTCCCCACACACGGCTGTCGACCACGATCGGGGCTCCGACAGCCGAGTGCAAACCCAACGCACGTATGCGCGCCGCGGCCGCCCCATCGGCATGGTCATGGCTGTCCATTCTTGCAGCCCCGCCGGAACGTAGCACCATCGCTGCGACAGTGTCGCCATCGAGCGAAAAGCGCTCGCCCACAGTCATCTTCTCCAATCCGGGCTCGTCGGCCGCGGCAAGCAAAAGAGCCGTGTCGTCAGGCTCGTATCGGAGCAAAGCCGCGTTCTGCACATCCAGACAGCTGGCTAACTCGGCGACCACGGCCGAGAACACCTCCGATGGCGGAACACCGCGTGCCACCAACGTCGCGACCCGGCGTAGCGCGGCCTGCTGCCTTGCGGCGAGATCGGCTTCGTGTCGGCGCCGATCGGCTTCGATGGCGCTTGCTCGGGCCAGCCCCGCAAGACTGTTGGCCAACAGCGCCACGACGAAAAAGACTGCAACGACCACCCAGTTCTGCAGCTGGGTCACACTGAAGCCATCCGGCCAGCTTCGGCAATAGTCGAACGCGAAGGCGCTCACCAGTGCGGTGATCGCCGCTAATCCGAACCCCCAGGCCATTCCGACCAGCAGTACCCCGAGCAGGTACACCGTGCCGAATGCCATGGTCGGAGCAAAGTGTTTGAGCACAACAACAACAGCGGTCTCGACACCTATCAATGCCGCAGCGGCGATGAAACCTTGCCAGAGCGGCGGAGGGGTCGGCCGCACTAACAGCCGCATGAACCGCCCGCCCGGGCGTCCCGGTTGGCCGCTGTCGGCCTGAGCGATCCCATGCTCTGTCACATGATCGGCGTAGCACGCGCGATGGCCCGCCGCAATATCGCCACCGAAGCGCCGATACTGCTGCCGGCTAGCCGGTAGCCAAATATTCCGGTTGACTGCAATCCCACATTGCTGTCAGCCGCGCAGACATAGGTTCCTCTGGGCGAGAACATCGAGGCATGACTACAACAGCCCAACACCCGACCGCTCAGACAAATGGCCTTAGCCGGCGCCGCGAGGACCAGGTGCACCGCTTCCAGCCGTCACAACAGCTTGTCCAGAACCTCCAACGGATCCTTGTCGACCTTATCGAACTCCATTTGCAGGGCAAGCAGGCCCACTGGAACGTCGTCGGTACGAATTTCCGTGACTTACATCTACAACTCGACGAGCTGGTCGACTTCGCCCGCGAGGGCAGCGACACCATCGCCGAGCGCATGCGCGCGCTTGACGCGGTGCCGGACGGCCGGTCCGACACGATTGTCGCCACTACCAGCCTGCCTCGATTTCCAGCCAACGAGCAAAACACCACGGACGTCGTAGACCGCATCACGACCCGTATCTATGCGACTGTCGACACCCTCCGCACGGTGCATGACGCGGTTGATGCCGAAGATCCCACCACGGCGGACATCCTGCATGAGCAGATCGACGGGCTGGAAAAGCTGGCGTGGCTGATCAAATCGGAAAACCGTAAGGCCTAACCCGATCCGCCCCGTCCGTGCGCGCGGATGTCAAAGCTTCTGCGACAAGACAGTTGCGAACGTGTGGACATCGCCCGGCCAGCGTGCCGACACATAGGAGCCGTCGTCGACGACGAACGCCGGGCGCGAATCGGTTGCGGTGTCCCGCGCGATTCCGGAGGTCTTGATCCGCCAATTCGGCGACCCACGTTCGACGTCACAGAAATCGGTCGGGTTTTTCAGGGCACGGGTGACTTCGGACTGCACTGACATGTACCCGGCGGGCTGCCCGGGCTCCTCGTTATAGGTGCGGTAGTAGTCGCGGTCCCAGAATCGGGTAATCCGGGCGAGGCGCCAGGCGGTGCGCTCCAACGCCCAGGTCAGCGCCGTCGTCCTGCGTCCGTACAGCACCGAATGACCGGTCGCGGGATCAACGCTGCGGGCGGCGAGCAGCACACCATGACAGATCGCGGCCACGATCACCCCACGGGCAAAGGCGTCGACGACGAGGCGGTGCAGCGTGTCGCTGTCGAGGTAGGAGCGCATTCCGCGGGCGCGATGCCCGCCGGGCAGCAACAACGCGTCGATGCCGTCGAGAGTGGTTTCAGCCCAACGGGATGGGTGCTGATATTCCGCGGACTGCAGCATGTCCTGATATGCGCGGCGGGCGTCCTCGTTGGCCCGCAGCATCCGTCCCACGACCGTGATGGCACCCAATCCCGGTAGCGCAGACCAGAAGTCGAGACCGCGGCCGCTGACCATGATGTCGTCAGCCACCCCGGGCCCGCCGCTTTCGGTGGCAAAGACGACGCGGTGACCGTTTGCGCGCAGGACGTGCCAGCTGACCGCGACTTCTGTCGGGTCGAAGTCGCGATCGGGAATCGGGATCAGCACAGTACCCATTGGTGATCTCCGAGCTTACGGCCTACGGGATCGCAGCGAACGCCGGCGGCGATCGTCCCGATGGCGTACTCGACTGTCGGGTATTAC
>CAVRRV010000017.1:0-28399 GCA_963723615.1 uncultured Actinomycetota bacterium
GTCAGCATTTCTGGCTGCGTGGTCACGAAAGTCATCGGACCTCTCCTTAGGCAAAGCAGGCTGAAGCCGCGCTGGTGTAAAAGCACGACAGGATTACGCGCGCGCGAAAAATGAAGCGTGCGTGTGTTAATCGAAGCGGCGCAAGCCGATTCAGATGATGGAGACGGCGCCGGGGCCGGATCCGAACGAAATGGTCACCGGTCTCGGATACGGACTGTCACTAGGACTCATTTCGCCTCACCTCCTCACGGCCAGGGCACACAGGGGTGCCAACACGTTGCACACGGGATGAGGCGGATCCGGCACGTCAGCCGGCCGCGGCACCCCTCTCGTCAGAGCTTTGGCACTGCAAGGCGTATCCGGAGATTCCGGAAGCCACTTGGGCTCAACCCTTAACCCGGGAGGAGCTGTCCTGACCCTGGGCGTCTTTCGACGTTCGAGGTCAGTGGCCTATATCCCTGCAGACGCCTCACCTAGCGAGGTGCTTGCATCGGCCATAGTTCCACCAAGAGCGACCGTAGTCAACCCGACTCGGCGAGACTTCGCGATTTACTGCGGGTGCCGCATGCCGAATTCGAGCCGCATCGCCACGCTTCGATGTCGTTTTTCCGTTGCAGCTGGGCCCTATCGGGTTGCGGTGTCAGCCGCGGGATTGTCAACAGCGTGCGCGCTGCGCCGCGAGTGCGGAGCCGAGTCGCGAATTGTTCCGACGTATGCCCGCATTGGCGCTTTGCACATCAAAAGGTCACGGCTGCAACCTATGTTCGGCCAAGCGTTTGACGGGGACTACGCCTCAGTGCCAAAATGTACTGGCGAGCACCTCGCTAGGTAAGGCGTCTTTAGGAATACAAGCTAGGCTTCCGGAATCTCCGGATAAGCCTTGCAGTGCCGAAGCTTTGACGAGAGGGTACGTAGCCGGCCGCGTGTTGCGAGTCGGATGCTTGATCCCCTTGTGTGCGCGCACCGTTGTGCACCCGTGTGTGCCCTGGCCGTGAGGAGGTGAGACGAAATGAGCCCGAGCGAAAGTCCTTACCCAAACTCGAAAAATGTTTCGTCTCGATCCGGTCGCGGCATTTCAACTGCCGCCTGAGCGTTACCGGGCCCTGATTCCGTTGCGCCTGAGCATAATTGGCGCGCGTATAAATGAGGGCGTGATGGGCTTGTGCTGGCCGGTCGAGCTTCCGGCAGGAGAAGATCATGACTTTTGTTTTTAAACATCGTGTTTCGACGATTCATGGCTGGGCGAAGCTGCAAACGGGTCGACGCGTGGCGGCTCGGCTTCGCCGGCGTCTCAATCTGACCCCCCAGGAGCGGGCCAACCTTTATGTGTCGAGGATGCCGATTGCGGTGATTACTGCCTCACTGGGTGGACACCCAATTGACACTGAGCGCAACCGCTAACAATCCCGGGCCCGGGACACGCTGCACAATAATAGCTTTCGTGTTCCGGTCTAAGCCAGGTGACCTGGTCTTTCTCGCTCTTACGGCCTGGCCTGACGGCCGAGTGACTAGTCGGTCTTCTTCTCCGCGACCGCTGCGCTGAGGCCTTCGGCGAGGTCGTCGCGCGTCAATTCCTTGAACCGGCGCAGTTGGTCGTCGCTGAACTCGTCGAAGTCGCTGGCCAACACCGCGTCGAGGTCCTCGTCGTCGAGGCGGAAGCTGCGGTGATCGCGGGCCTTTTCCACCACGTTGCGGACGAACCCGGCGTTCCCCAGCACGTCGATACCGCGGATCAGGTCGCCTTCCGACGAGATCGTCTCGTCGTCGTAGAACCTGGTGTAGGCCGGCAGCAAGACATCGACCGCGTCATCGGTGATCACGTCTTCGTTTTCCCGGCCCATCAACTGGGTCAGCGCGATCAGTTCCTTCGGGTTATAGCTGTAGAACTCGATGACGGTGGAAAACCGGCGTCGCAGACCCTGGTTGACCTCCAGCATCTTGTCCATCGCCTTGGCGTAGCCCGCCCCGAACACCACCAGCTCGTCGCGGTGGTTCTCCATGTAGAGCAGCAAGGTGTTGATGATCGCGTTGCCGTAGGCGTCGCCCTGGGAGTAGCCAGTCTCATGCAGGTTGTGCATCTCATCGAAGAAGACGGCCCCACCCCGCGCCTCCTCGAGCATCTCCTCGGTGTTCTTCTCCGCATCGGCCATGTAGCGGCCCAGCAACTTCGAACGGCTCGTCTCCACCACCAACGGCTTGCGCAGCACGGTCAAACCGCAGAGCTGCTTGCTGAACGCGCGCGCCACCGACGTCTTCCCCGTGCCGGGAGGTCCCAACAGCAGGGTGTGCCGCGACGTCACCGGCACTGGAAGGCCCATTTTGGCGCGCGCCAGATTCACCTTGGTCGTCGACTTGATCAGCTTGATTTCCCGCTTGGCCTGTTCCATGCCGAGCATCGCATTGAGCTCGGCATCGCCTTCGTCCAAGTACTTCTTGGCCATCTCGGCGTGACGAGCGGCCTCGGCCTCCTCGCGGGTGGGCGCGCTATCCGGATCCCACGGATCCGTCCTGGCCTCAATGGTTTCCGGGTCGGTCAGCACCAGCCGATAGCTGGGGCTGTCCAACGCCTCGCGCGCCGGGGTGAACTTGGCATCGCGCGAGTAGACCCGCCGTAAAGACTCGACGGCCTCTTCTTCGCGGCCGAGATGCCGCAAACACATTCCCTGGGTGTACATCGCGACGTTGGCCGCGCTGGGCACCCGGTCACCCTCGATGGCGTCCTGCGCGCGGCGGCACGCTTCCTCGAACACCCCAAGCGACGCCAGCGCGGTGGTGGCCATCGCCGCCCCGGCGGCTTTCAGCTCGGGGTGGCGCCAGGTGATCCCGGGCGGAAATTGGATGAGCACGTCCGGCCAACGGCCGGTGCGGAAATTCAGCAACCCCCGCACGTACCTGAACAACTCCTCGTCGGACGCGTGCCGTGGCGTGGTCGAATCCAGCAGCTCCGCTGCTTCTGCAAACCGCTGCGCTTCGGTGAGGGCAGCCGCATATCCGGCAGCCAACGATTCCACACTGGTGACCGCCAGCTTCAGGAACATCCCGTCGGAGACCTCGGGGCGAAACTCCAACTCGGTCAGGCCGAGGCGTCTGATTTCCCAGCCGAAGGTCTTGACGGCGTGCCACGCGCCGGTGAGTACCTCGATGCTCTGGTCACCGGCCAGCACCCGGGCCAGCCAGGCGTCGCACATGTCTCGATCGAGCCTGGTGGCCGTGGTGAACATCTGCAAGGCCACTTGCGGATTGTGGCTCGGCTGTAGTCCGTTGACCGAAATGCCGGACGCCAGAAGGCCGGCGACCATCGCGTTGCGGGCATCCGGCGCGTTGGTTTGCGGTCGGGTCATCTTGTCATCGTAAGGCTTCGGCGCCGCTCACCTGTTGCTGTGTCACTGCGCCAACCGGGACCAAGATGTCTTCGCCGTCGCCCAACGTGCGGCTCGGCATGGGAAGCGGCCGACGCGATGTCGGCGCCGGGAGGCTGTGAGCTACCGCGCCCAGCTGGCGCCCGGTGAGCCGATTCAGCCCGCTGAAAGCCTCTTTGCCCAGGCGCTTGTCGCTGTGGTAGCGCACCCACACCGACACGTCGGCTTCGTGGCCCTCCGCGATGAGCCGGATCGTTAGCACCGTGACGTCGGCGTCGGTGAGCCAAAGCTCCTCGAGCGTCTCGCTGGTGATGTCGCCGGGTGAAACCCAGAAGCTGGTCACGTACCCGTCGGGGGTTTTGAGGTAGCGCCAGAACGGTCGAACGTGAGCCGGTTGGAGCCCGGCCAACACGGCGTCGTCCACGTCGATGATCTCATCGGCGGTCAGCGGCCTGGCGGCGCAGCTCCGCCCGTCGAGATCATAGGACAACCGCTCGGCGGCCGCCGCCAGGGTGCAAGCCACCGAATCACGGGCAGCGACTGCCCTGACGTTGTGCTGCGGGTCCATCCGCAGCACCAGCCAGGTGCTGCGCTCCTCGATCGGGCGTCGACCGCGACCGGCTCCGAAATCGTCCCGAACGGCCGATTTGACGCCTCGGCCGCCATTGCGCGTTCCCACCGAGACGATGTCGACGCTGTCCAGACGGACATCGAACTGGCGCAACGACGCGACAACGGCCTCCAGCGGAATTGTCGTCGACAACACGTCCCGATGGCGATGCCGGCCCGCCTCTCCCGCACCGTCGACCGCGATCACCGCGATCAGCTGGCCGTCGTACTCACGTACTCCGACCGTGTCGCGGCTGAATTGACGGCGGTGATCGATCGCGGGGGTGCAGCCGACGGTCAGCGCCTCGGGGTCGGCGTACCAGTTACGGACCCGCGCAATCGGGGCCGACGCGATGGGGACTCCCCCATTGGTGAGCAGGGCAACCACAGTCACCACCACCGCGAGACCAACGCCCACCCAGAACGCGACGTTGCGACCGGCCTGCCAGGCATCGGGAACATGACTCGCAATGACCAGCAACGCAACATCAATGAGAAACACGATGGTGACCCGGGCCCACGACAGGCTCAGCCCGTATTCGCGTTGTGCCTTCATTCCCGTCTCCCTGTCTTTCGCATCAGCACCGCTCCGCCAAATACCAAGCCGGCCAGCAGTAACGCGCCGCCCAGCCCGCCGGCGGCGACCCACACCGGCGCCATGTTGCGTGGGGTGGGCGGCGGAGGCAGCTTCAGCGGCAACGCCGAATCTTTCGGCCGCACAGCGCCATCGGGTACGTCCCAGGTCAGCGCGGCAACCGGGTCGACGACCCCGTAGCCCACCTGGTTGTCCACGCCGCGGGCGGGTGCCCTGGCGGTGCGAGTCAACCGATTGATGATCTGGTGCGACGACAGTTGCGGATATTTCGCCCGCACCAGAGCCGCCACACCGGAGACGATCGCGGTGGAGAAGCTGGTGCCGGCGGGCACCAGCAAGGAGTTGTCCGGACCGTCAATCGCGTTGATCAAGCTGTCATCTCGCGGTGAGAGCCCGAGGACGTCGGTACCGGGCGCCCCGATCGACACCCACGGCCCTGCAACACTCAGCTTGTCCATCGGCGTGCCAGAGGAATCCACTGCGCCGACGGTCAAGACGAAGTCGCTGAACCATGACGGTGTCACCACCGTGGTCACGCCATTCCAGTCGCGAGCATCGCTGGGGTGCAACGGGTCAACGATCGGATTCTCTTTGCAGTCGCGCTGACTGGTGTCGCCTGCAGCGGCGACGATGACGGCGTCTTTGTCGACTGCCGCGTAGCGGACCGCCGCCCCCAGGTCGGGCTGGTCGATCATGCTGCGCGAACTCATGCACACCACCTGGGAGATGTTGATCACCCGAGCGCCCATGTCGGCCGCATGCACGATCGCCCGTGCCATGGTCCGAATGTCGTCCGACTTCTGCCGGGTTTGGGGATCCTGGTCGCCGGTGTACGCGTCCTTGGCCCCAAACGCCTGGCTGAACTGGCGGATCGAGATCAGGTCGACGTCGGGGGCTATCCCATTGAATGCGTCAGTCGGTGCCGGCGGCGGTGGTGGATCCAGCGGCGGCGGTGCGGCCGGTCGCGGGTAATCGACGGAGACGACCTGCCCGTGCCCGCTACCGGAATAGCCGGGCAGCACGGCCTTGCCGTGGCCATGGTTGGCTGCCCCGGGCGCCGCGGGCGCCGCGGGCGCCGCCGGTGCCGCGGGTGCCGCGGGTGCCGCGGGCGCCGCGGGCGCCTTGGGCGCCGGCGGGCACCACGGACATGCCGGAGCCGGCTGGTCCTCCGACGGTGGCGGCGGCGCCGGAACCATCGTGATGGTCTGCGGGGGCGGCGGGGCCACACTGATCGTCTGCGGAGGCGGCGCTGGCGGCGGTGGTTCCCGAGTCGGAACAGGCGGCGGTCGCCGCGGCCCCGGCCCCTCGGTTGGTGCCCCATTCGCGGGTGACGCAGCAATCATCGACGCCACGAGCGTGCCGTGTGCGTCGCAGTCGGACAGCCCGTCACCACCGGCCATCACATAGTCGCCGCCGGGAATCAGGTGGGGCAGCCTCGGGTGCGGGGCTACTCCCGTGTCGATCACGGCCACCTTCACCCCGGCGCCGCGACCGAAGCGCCACGCTTCGGGCAGGTTGAGCATGTCCATGTATTTCGGCTGCACCCGAAAGTCGGTGCCCGGCAGCACCCCAACGTCAGTGCAGTACGCAGTCTGCTTCATCGGCTGTGTGGGCCCGGGCGGACTGTCCGGGGGCACTGCGGCCGGGTCGATCCCCGGCGGGTTGATCGCGTACGCAGGCGACCCGGACAGCGCTACCGAGGCAACGATCAGCGTGGTGGCAGCCACTGCGGCCGCACGAAGCGGCCGCAGCCGGCGGCTACCGGTAACGGATCGCGGCATAGACATTCATCAACCACAATGCCAGCGGGAAGATCGGCATCAGGCAGAGGTATTCGACCCACTCCACCAGCTTGCGGAACAGCGGGCTGTAGATCGTGTTGGGTACCGTCGCCGCGGCCGTCAGTCCCGCCGCAGGTATGAGCACCGCGAGGCCGGCTCCCACCGAGACCGCCGCCGTTGAGGACAACACCAGCGAGTAACGCACGATAACGGCGCCGACGATGAGGACCGACGTCACTGCCAGGATGATTGACTGCCAGCGGTCGACGTAGGAGCGACCACGCAGCATCAGGAAGCCGGCGGTGGTAACGACCAGCAGCAGTGGCAACCACCGGTCTTGGGTGCGCGGGTCGGAGACGCCCGCCAAGGACACCACCGTCAGTACGCCCAGACCGATCAGCAGTCCGGTCAAGAACGACCGCGCCCGCTCGGCCCGCAGCACGACGTCTTGGATCGACGCGGGGCCCTCCAAGGTCGGACGGCCGCCGCCAACGGGGTGCACCACGGTGGTCGGCAGATCAGGCCGGGCCTCGAATACCCAGCGGCTGGTGGCAGACGGGAACACCGGCAGCCGGATACCGGACAACCAGCGAGAAAGCGCCGGCGCGCTGTGATACCCGAACACACAGACCAGCAGGATGGAGGTCAGCAACGTCACCGCTCCGGTATTGAATGCCATCCGGGCCAGGCTCGCTATCGTTGCCGCCAGCGACACGGTAACGATCGCCGTACCGGTACCCAACCGGCGGCCGGTGAATCGCATGATCAGCATTGCGGCGACACCAGCGACCGCAAAACCCATCACCGCGTGTGGCGAGCCAACTGGACCCGGGGGTGCGGCAGCCGCTGCCAGCGCGAGTGGCGCGATCCCGCTCCACAGCAAGATGTCGCCCGCGCGGCGATCCTGCACAGTCGTGGCGCGCCCCAGGATCAGCAGCGCCACCGTGACCACCAGGATCGCGATGACCGCGGCGTAGGGTGCCGGGACCCACGAGTCGTGCTGGTAACGGAACCAGCCCAGCAGCGCCGATGCCAACAGCACCCCGGTCGCGACCATGGCCGCACCGACCTGGATGGCCACCGTCGGGTTGATGGCGGAGAACCGCTTGCTGAGATTGACCGACACGGCCGTCGAAATGTGTTCGATGACCTGGGACCGCTGTTCGGTGTCTTCGACGTACCGCAGCCACAGCCGGTCGCCGTCGTAGATGTCCTGCTCGGTCAGCGACTGGGTAGCCCGCAGCGGTGTGCCGTCAACCAGGCACAAGGCCCACCTGCCGCGCTGCGTTGCTTCCAGTGCCGCGAGGCCCAGCTCCCGCAGTCGGACGTTGACGACCTTCAGCAGCGGGTCGATCATCACCGAAATCGGCGCGTTGGCGTCCAGCAGGACGCCGATCTGCACGCCCTCGCCGGCGATGATGCCGATCACGGCCGATTGAGGCGATGAAAGTGCCTCTGAGCCTGGCTGTGGCGCCTCAGCTACCGCGGTCATCGTTTCACCCCTCTGTCGACGAATTGTGGGTCCATGTGTCTTGCCTCGCTTTTGAAATTGTGACGTCGCGTCCCAATTGTTGAGCAGATTCTAGAGCATTTGGCGGCATCCGCACCATTGCTGAATGTTGCACCGAAAATCCTTGGCTTGTGCGGTATTTCCGTAACGATTAGTTAAACTCTGCTATGCGTCTTCCACTCGCCGTAGGGAAGCGTTTCCATAACAGTCTTGATCCCGACCTGTACCAGCTGCGGAGTGGCCGGACAGATCGCTAACCAGGCTTCGTTCGAACCGGCGGTCCGCGCTTGCTGATACATCGCGATCCGCCCGCCCGATCCGTCCTTCAGCGACAGCACCGACGCACTGGGCGCCTTGTCGTCGTCCCGGTACTGCCGGGCGTAGACCGACGCCTCGGCCCCCGGGTCTGACAGCGCCTGACCCAGCGCGGCCACCGTCGCTGCGCTGATGCCCAGCCGCCGCAGATCCCCTCCGGAGAAGACGTTAAACCCAGAGCTCTGCCAAGCTTTCGTCACTTCCAGCATTTCATCGAGCGGCACGTTGACCGCGTTGATCGCGGCGGGCTCGGCGTGGTGGATCGACTCCAGCGCGTCGAATACCAGCGCCGCGATCGACGTCGTATCCGTGATCGCGACATCGTCGACGGTGATCTCGTCGCCTACCCGTACCGCCGACACCCAGTGCTGGCCACGGCGGGCCAGCAGCACCCGGAACTCGTTGTCCGGGATGTCGCGGGATCCCACCTGCTCCTCTTGGCCGCCCTCTTCTTTTTCCTTGACGCCGTACAGCAGTTTGCCTCGGGACAGCAGCGCGACTACTTCGAGATCCGGTGCGGCCAGAACGCGCATTCGGGCGGCCACCGCGTCGTTGACCGTCTCGTCCGTCACGATGCCCTGTTCGCGCATGATTGCCATGCCGGGATGCTCGTTGAGCCACTCCATGGAATCGGTGGAGACGAATGGCCGGCATCGTAATTCCGGCGCGACATGGCGAATATCAAGCAATGCCTGCAACATCCAGAAACCCTCGACATTGACGGTGATGTCGGTGCGTGTGCTTTGATCCATGGCTACTTTCGTGTCTCGGCGTGCTCGGTTATCGCACGACGCGGCAGCACACCCGGATCGGTGTGCTGCCGCGCCACGCGATGATTCTTTAAGCCCAGCTAGAGCCGACGGCGGAGTCGGTGCTGGACATGTTGTTGCCCGCTGTCTGCACCTTCTGGCCGTGGGAGTTCGCCTGCTGGTAGATCACCTGGAAGTTACGACCCAACTGGGTGATGAACTCCTGGCAGGCCACCGAACCCGAGCCGCCCCAGAAGTCGCCAGCGGCCAGCACATCGCGAACGATGGACTGGTGCTCCTGCTCCAACGAGGCGGCCTGTTGGCGGATGGTCGCGCCATGGGCGTCGACGTCTCCGAACTGGTAGTTAATCGACATTTATCTATCCTCCTGATTTTTGAAAGCTTACGCTGGCAGTGAGTTAGCTGCTCAGAATCTGCTGAGAGGCCTGCTCTTGGGATTCGTAGTTGTTAGCGTCGCGGATCAGTCCGTCGCGCACACCGTGGAGCATGTTGACGATGTTGCGGAAGGCCTGGTTCATCTGGCCCATGGTGTCGTAAGAGGTGGACTGAGCCATCCCACTCCAGCTGGCACCGGCGATGTTCTGCGACGACGCCCACATCTTGCGGGCCTCGTCCTCCACCGTCTGGGCGTGCACATCAAAACGGCCCGCCATCGACCGCATCTCATGCGGGTCAGTCATAAAACGCGTAGGCACTTACCTGTCTCCTTGATTGAGTAGTGATCGACTGCAATGGACGTGGTAGTCGGACCGGTTACCCGAGGTAACCGCCGACCTGGAACACACGGCTAATCCCCCCTTCCCCGTTACCCAGTAGCCACCGTGAGTGGCACCGCACTGGGCTGGTCTTCATTGACTGAGTGTGACTCAGCCCGCGGCGGCTGCGTTGGCGGCCTCGGTGGCCGCGTAGGAACCGGCGCTGGTGCCCAGCGTGTTCACGAACATTTCGTGGATTGCCGCGGCCTGGGCGCTGACCGCCTGGTACAGCTGGGCGTGCGCGACGAACTGGGCCGCCGTCAGCGCCGAAACCTCATCGGCGGCAGCGGGAACCACTCCCGTGGTCGGGGCCGCCGCAGCGGCATTCTGGGCGCTTACCCCCGAGCCGATCCCCTGCAGGTTGGTGGCCGCGGCCGACAACGCCTCCGGCTGCGTGGTTACAAACGACATTCCGCGACCTCCTCGGTCAGTTTCAGCAATCTTTCCGTGGATGACAATAGACGGGGCTGCAGCTCTGTGCCGCTGCTAGACGTGGCTGTTTGCAACTGTTCACCCGTCGGCAACAACTGTTCATCTGCTGTAACAGCCAAGTAACAGGGCACGCCCTGAGAAGGCTGATCGCCAGCCCTAAAAGGCCTCTGACATGCGCAAATGCATTGGTCTCGGTCGGGCAACGGTCTCGGTGTCCAGATCGACGCAGCGGCAAGTCCTCGAGCGCCGGGCGGTACCGGGATCGCCAGAGCCGAAAAAATCTAGCCGCGGATAAGGTCCACGCAGCGCTCGTTATGGGCAATCAGCAGGGCTTTTGTCCGGACGCTGGGCGCGCGGGCGATCGGGCTGCTGGCGGCCGGTATGACGGGCAGTCGGCCATCGGTCGTGAGATGTCGACCAGCGCCGAGGGTGGTTAGGATCTGACCATGCCGTTCACCAGCGGCTCGACCTTCACTGGATATAGCGTCCTGCGACCCCTGGGTCGCGGGGAGATGGGCGAGGTCTACCTCGCCCAGCATCCGCGGTTGCCGCACTGGAATGCGTTAAAGGTGCTGTCTGCGACCCTGTCTGAAGACCGCGAGTTCCGCGACAGGTTCATGCGGGAGACCCCGATCGCCACCAGTCTCTATCACCCGCACATCCTCGGAGTCGAATATCGCGGTGAGTCCGACGGGCAGCTGTGGATCACCATGGACTACGTCAACGGCACCAGCGCGGAACAGCTCATTGCTAACCGCTACCCGACCGGGATGCCTGCCAGCGAGGTGCTGGCGGTCGTGACGGCCGTCGCCGATGCGCTCGACTACGCGAACAGCCGGGGCATGCTGCACCGGAGCGTCAAACCGGCAAACATTCTGTTCACCAACCCGGCCGATGGCGAACAACAAATACTGCTCACCGACTTCGGAATAGCCCGGCAGCTTGGTGACCCCGACGGCTTTGCGCCCGATCTCACCGGTGAAACGGTCGCCTACGCCGCACCCGAACAATTGACGGCCTCCGACATCGATGGGCGTGCGGACCAGTATTCGCTCGCGGCGACCGCGTATTTCCTGCTCACGGGTGTGCCGCCGTTCCAGCAGTCCAACCCGGTCGCCGTGATCAGCCAACATCTCACTGCGCCGCCCCCAAGCCTGCGTGACCGGCGCCCCGAACTCGCGCGACTAGACGATGTGTTCGCGAGAGCGCTGGCCAAGAATCCCCGCGATCGGTTCGGCAGCTGCCGCGCATTCGCCGACGCACTCAGCCACAGCGCCGGCGCCTGGACCGGCGATCGGAGCCCCGAGGCCTACCTCACCGTCGTCGACTATCCCGAGGACGACGACGTGCTCGACACTCAACCAGCAGCCGCTGGATTGGCGTCGGCGGCGGCACCGTCCACCTTCTTCCCGGCATGGGCCTAGACGGTGCGGCGCCTGGCACAGCATCACGCAGCGCCCAGAGAGCCGGCGGCCGTCGACGGCTCCACCACACCGGCGGAGACCCGGCGCAGCCGGTGGCCCTGGGTTATTGGGCTGGGTACCGCAGCGGCTTCGCTCTGTGTTGCCCTGGTCGCGGTCGGCGTCATGATCGGCCCCCTGACGGCCATCCGAAGCTCTGCGCCAAAAGCCGTACCTCCTACCAGCAGTCATGATTTTCCGCGCGCGGGAGAAGCGCTGGACGGGTCGTACCGCCTCGATGTGAATCGCGCACAGCAGACCTACAACGGCGCGCCCGACCCGCAACCACCAAACGTCACCACCTGGTGGGCTTTTAGAACTGCGTGCACACCCAAGTCCTGCGTGGCCACCGGAGCCCTGCTCGACGATGCCGACCACGCAAAGCTGAGCGCAGCGGGTGGACAGAAGCCCGCCGTGCTGGATTTCCGCAACGGCGCCTGGCAGTCGCGGCCGGAAACGATGCTGTTCGCCTGCCTGGGACCCGATGGGGCGCCAGCCAAACAGACTACCACGCAGGTGATTTGGTTGCAGCATGCACACGGTGCGCTGCGCGGCACCATGACCGTCACTGTCGAAAGCAACGAGTGCAGCCAGCAGGGCGCGACGATAGAAATTCCCGCGGTCGCCGCGCGCGTCGCCGAGGTACCGCCGGGAGTCGAGGTGCCCAGCCCGCCGAGCACCAGCACCACCCCACCCGCGCCGGCACCGACGAGGTTACCCCCGCGGATTCCGGCCGCGCGCCGTGGCTCAGCCGAAACGCAGCGGCAAGTCCTTGAGCGCGAAAGTCTTACTGGGGAACTTGATTTCGGGCTGGTAGCCAGGCGCCAGTTCAAACTCAGGGATTCTCTTGAGCCATTCGTCGACGATCACGGTCAGCTCCATACGCGCCAGATGAGAACCCAGGCAGCGGTGCGGTCCGCCGCCGAATCCCCAGTGCCGGTGCACCTTACCGTCCATGACGAGCTCGTCGGTGGAGATCGCATCGCTGCCGTCCCGGTTGACCAAGGCCATGCACAAGAACACCGATGAGCCCGCGGGCAACGTCATGCCACCGACGACGACGGTCTCGGTAAGTACCCGGGGCGCCACCGGCGCCGACGGCTCCAGCCGCACGATCTCCTCGATGAAGACCCTGATCTGCTTCGGATTACCTCGGAGCTGCGCGCGCATCTCCGGTCTGCGCGCCAACTCCAGCAGGCAAAAGCCGATCGCCGCGGTCACGGTGTCGAGCCCCGCCAGGATCAGCAGATGGCTCATGCCCAGCAGTTCGAGATCCGTGAAGTTGCCTTTGCTTTGCATCACGGTGGACAACATGTCCGAGCCCGGGTTTTCCCGGCGGTATTGGATTGCGTCCGTTAGGTATTGGTACATGGCGCGCGCCGCCGGGGCGATGTCCGCCGTAGAAGCATAGGGGTTGTCGTTGATCACGGCGTCTTTCCAGGCGATCAGGCGGTCCCGGTCCTCCAACGGCAGACCGTAGAGGTCGAGGAACACCTGGTAGGGGTACGTCCTCGCCAGGTCTTTCATCACCTCGCATTCGCCGCGGCTGGCGATGGCATCGATCATGTCGGCGGCGTGGCGAACCAGCACCGGTCGCGACTTACTCAATCCATGCGGGCTGAAAAACGGCTGCAGGATTTTGCGGTACCGGGTGTGCTCGGGCGGGTCGAACCCCAGCGGAATCACCGGGATCGGGCTTCCCGGTGGTTGAAGCGCCAATCGTGCGGAGAAGACCTTCGTATTGCGTAACGCTGCCAGCACGTCCTCGCGGCGGGTGAGGTAGTAGTAACCGTTCATGTACACCACCGGCCCGGCATCGCGCAAAACCTTCCACCCGGCACCGCGATCGGCGGTCATCGGCAGGGAGGTGTATTCAAGCCGCGGTAGGTGAAAGCCGGTGCCGTACCGGCTTTCATCAATGGTGCTCATGTCCGTGATCTTCCGTTGTCGGTGCGTTCGTTTTCGCCGTCGCTGCGGCGGTCGGTCGACAGTAGACATGGTATGCGGCCCGCCGTGGTTCGGTCGCATCGTCGCCGCGCTCACGGGTGCCGAATTGAGCGACGATGTTCGATGTATCTTTTAGAATCGGCATCGTGAAGGTTCGTGTCGAGCAGTCGAGGTGCGTGGGTCACGCCCAGTGCTACGCGGTTGACCCGGAGATTTTCCCGATCGACGAGTCTGGCTACTCCACCCTCGAAGAACACGAGGTTGCGCCGGAGGACGCGCAGGTAACTCGTGACGGGGTGGCGTCCTGTCCGGAGATGGCGCTGATACTGGACGAGGATTGACTGGAAGCCAGGCTAATTCGCGCCGGCTAACGGTCAACGTCTGGGTGGAAATGCGGGAACCGGTGTTGCAGTGCCTGCAGCAGACCATGTACTTCGTCGATGCGTGCGCGCATCTGCATCAGGTCCCGAGACGATTGGGAGCTGTCGGAGTCGGATAGCTGATCCATGGCTCCGGCTATGCGATGCGCAAGCTCTTGCAATTCGGCGCACTCTGCCTGGAGAAGTCCTTCGAATACTCGCGCCTGAGCTATCTCGGCAGGCTGAGGGGGGCGCGGTAAAACGCTTGCTGGTTTGAGCGCCCGCGAACCGTTCGTGGTTTTGGGGAGCGTGCGGGCGGCGTTTCGGGGTCTCCGTGACAAGGTCAGCGAACCGAGTGCTTCAGCGTGTTGCACAACGCGTTCCTCCTGCCCGAGCCCCCGATTGTTCATCTACCGGCAAGCTACGCCACGCCTTCCACATACTTTCAGATATGCCCCAACTGTTCATATTCGAGCCATGATTGCGACATCTGCGATTTACCGCGATTCGAGGGTGACGGGCGCGGCTTGCGCTTTGGCGAGCACCAAACTCCTGGGGTGTCACGCCGCGACGTGACACCCCAGGAGGTGTGAAGCTAGTCGGCTTTTAGCCGGCAGACGGTGGGCGGGGCATCACCGTGGGTTTGAACCCATAGCGTGGGCCGAAGCCGCCCAAGCCACCGCCCCTTCCCCCACCGGCCAGCGGCATACCGCCGAGCAGGTTCCCGCTACCGGCGCCGGCGGCCTCCGGGGCAGCGCTGACGCTGCTGACCAGCTGCACGCCGTGTGGGGCCGCCGGCGGAGTTGCACCGACCCACGACGCCGGCACCGCCAGTTTGCCGACCGCACCGGCGCCGCCCGAAACGGCGGACACTGAATGCGCGCCACCGCCGCCCAGCGCGGCTCCGAGGCCACCCAGGCCGCCGAGTGCTGGGGGGGCAGCAGCGGCTGGGAGAGCCCCGCCCAGCATTCCCGAGCTCTTCGCAATCTGAGTGCCGAAGTTGCCCATACCGACGCTGAAGTACGGCAGACCCTCGGTGTTGTAGAACAAGGCCGCGTATGGCGAGTAACTGGTTACCAAGGCCGAGAGGTTTGTGGCCAAGACGGTCGTCCCGAAAAAGAAGCTATAGAGATCTTGGAACAGAGTCGTCGTGCTGGCCGCCGAGGTGGGCGACGCGAGGCTTTGCAGCGAGGTCGGCATCGACGAGGTCAGCTCTTGCAGGATCGTCTGGGAGCTCGTGGCGGCCGAGGTTCCGGTTGCCGAGCTGACCGCGAAGGCCTGCGCCGTCGTCCCCGCGGGATTGGTTGTCGCGGCCGGCGAGGCGAACGGCGTCACCTGGGTGGCGGCCGCCGACTGGCCCGCGTAGCCGTACATCGCCGCGGAGTCCTGGGCCCACATCTCGCCGTATTGCGCCTCGAGTTGCGCGATCAACGGCGTGTACTGACCGAAGACGTTGGCCTGCACCGCCGCGGCTGTCTGAGCGCGGTTGGCCGCGATGAGCGGCGGTGGCACCGTCGCCGCGAACGCTTGCTCATGCGCCGCGGCGGCCGCCCTGGTCTGGGTCGCGGCCTGCTCGGCCTGCGCGGCGGTGGTGTTCAGCCACTCTACGTAGGGCTGTGCGGCGCTGGCCATCGACGCCGACGCCGCCCCGGTCCACTCGTCACTGGAAAGTTGCGTGATCACCGTCTCGTAGCCCTGCGCGGCCGATTGCAGCTCGGCGGCAAGCCCATTCCACGCCGATGCGGCAGCCTGCAGCGACGACGAACCCGGACCGGCATACATGCGGGCCGAGTTGACCTCAGGCGTTAACGCCCCGAAATCCACCATCGAAAAGCCTCCCTAGCCGGCCGCAGCCGCGTTGGCGGCCTCCGTGGCGGCGTACGAACCGGCGCTGGTGCCCAGCGTGTTGACGAACATTTCGTGGATTGCCGCAGCCTGGGCGCTGACCGCTTGGTACAGCTGAGCGTGCGCGACAAACTGAGCCGCCGTCAGCGCCGAAACCTCATCGGCGGCCGCGGGAACTACTCCCGTCGTCGGGGCCGCCGCTGAGGCATTCTGGGCGCTTAGCCCCGAGCCGATCCCCTGAAGGCTGGTCGCCGCTGACGACAACGCCTCCGGCTGCGTGGTTACGAACGACATCCGGTTTCCTCCTCGATAACCATGAGCTTCTTCGACCTTGAGCAAGGTCGTTCGTTAAGAGATTAGATGGTCACGCTCGAATAACGCCGCTGCCGACCTAACTGTTCATAACCGGACGGCGAGTATTCACTCCCCGATATCGGCTGTTCATCCTGAGTTCGACACACCTTCCACCTGCAGTAATGTTTCGATTCGACCGGCCACTGGAGTGCAGTGTGGGCCCGGCCGCTCGATTGCCGTCTCGGCTGCCGCATAACTAAACCTTGTCGTGCTGAAGATCGTCGGAGCGGGCTTCCGGCACAAGCACTTTCGGTACGCCGCGCGGGGCAGGCTGCCATTCGGTCCGGGTGGCCACGGCCACTGGGCGCCGCCGCACGGACTCGTACGCTGTTACCCCCCTGCTGGCGGCCGAGGGATCACCGCGTGCCGGAACCCGTATTTCACGACGTAGCCGCCGCTGCGGCGTCCAGGACCGGCTCCAAGACCGGCGTTGCCCGCCATCGGAACACCGTTGAGCATCCCATTCGACTGCGGTGCGACAGGGCGTGCGGCGCTGACCAGCTGGGCCTCTTCCATCTCCGTGGGCGTCGCCCCTGGCCAACCCGCGGGCACCGACAGCCGCCCGGTAGTGCTGGCCTGGCCCAGGCCGGCCGACACCGGGCCCACACTGCCCGACAGGTGTGGGCCGCCAATGCCCAAGGGGGCTAGGCCGCCCAAATTCGGCGTCGCGGGCATCAACCCAAGCCCTTGTTCTAGTGCCGTTGCCTGAGCGGGGGTAATCACCTGCTGGCCAATGCCATAACCGAAGTTTCCGAGACCAACCGCGAAGTAGGCCTGGAGGATCTGCCGCATCGAGTTCAGGTTGCCGGGCGTCAGGCCCAAGCCCCAAGCGCCGGAGGGGAACTCGGCGATGGTGTTGTAGATCAGCGTTACAATCCACGGGACGAATGTCGTTGGTACCGCTGTGCTCACCGCCAGGCCTGGAGTGGCTGTCGTAGTCGACGCGGCCACCGCGGCTGTAGCGGTCGTCTCCGCGGAGGTGCTCGGCGCCGCCGCGGCGGCGCTTTGGGCCACCGTCGCGGCGTGGCTGGCCGGTGTAGCGGCAGCCTTGGCCACCGCGTCAGCCTGATTGCTCACCCCGTCCTGGTTGGCGGTCTGCGCCGGGGCGACGAACGGCGTCACCTGCGACGCCGTTGCCGAGGCGGCGGCATAGCTGTACATGGCGGCGGCGTCTTGGGCCCACATCTCCACGTAGAGGGCTTCGGTGGCCATGATGGCCGGGGTGTTCTGCCCGAAGAAGTTCGTCGCGATCAAGGCCATCAACAACGAACGGTTAGCCGCAATCGCCGGCGGCGGCACCGTCATCGCAAACGCCGCTTCGTAAGCGGCGACGGCCGCGCGGGCTTGGTTGGCGGTCTCCTCTGCCTGAGCGGCGGTCGTGCTGAGCCAGTCCACATACGGCGTGACCGCGGCCATCATTGCCGACGACGTCGGACCTGTCCAGGAACCGCTCGTCAGCTCCGACAGCGTGGAACCGTAACCCGCGGACGCGAAGCCCAAATCCGAAGCCAGACTGTCCCACGCCTCCGCAGCAGCCAACAACGGGCCGGGTCCGGGACCCGAATACATCCGACCTGAATTGACCTCCGGCGGCAACAGCCCGAAATCCAGCACTAGAACCCTCCGTCAGCAAGCCAAGATTGCGTCGGCCCCGTCAACCGCCGCATGGAAGCGGCGGCGTGCGGCGTTGTGGTGAACTGGTCAGCAATCGGCGGGTTCTGGTGGTTGACCACCCGATCGATATCGATGTGCGGAGCGCGGTATGTGGCCACAGACGAAATGCGCTTTCTTTCCTCGGTAACCCTCAGCGTCAACAACATTGAGCGAGCGTCAACAACATTGAGCGCCGATGCTCATCACTGAACAGTCGCTGGTTGAGACATTAGATGGCCGCGCGGGTGATCCGTGACGACGATGCCGACTATTCATTCCTCATCAAGCAGTGTTCATCCCGAATCAACTGCTGTTCAGCCCGCGTTTGGTTTGCAGCCATCCGGCCGACCGTTGGCCCGGCGAAGCGGGCCACCCTGCGGCCGGCGTAAAGGGGATCACGGTGGAATGGAGCTCAAACCGGAGCCCTCGCGTCCGGCCGTGTTGGCCACCGGCATCATCGACGGTATGCCCGAGTGCGCACTCGCCTGCGCAGCCGGTATGGCGCCCTGCCGGCGAACTGCATCGCAACCGGAGGGCTCGCCGACGGCGCTGCTCCGGCCCAGGCGGTTGGCACCGACAACACACCGACAAAGGTGGCCTGACCCATACCCGCGGAGATCGCGGGCGCGCCTGCGCCAGTGCCGCCGATGCCTGAACCGAGTCCGACCGACTGGGCCGCCCCCGATTCGTTAGCCGCGGTACTGACGCCCGGGCAAGCAGTGGCCGTGCTGCCCGTCGTGAAGAGTTGGGAAAACATGCTGCATCGACAGAGCCGATGTCGAGGACGACGAAGACGACGAATCGGTGGCCGAGGACGCGAGGCTGCCCGGGCCCTGCGGCTATGCGAGCCCTCCTGCAGGGCCAGAGGCATTTCGGAGATGAGCTGCGGACCCGACGACATGATCGTTTCGACGTCCGTCCCGCTGGCCGTGCCGGCGGACTGGGCGGCTGCGGCGGCCTGCGGTGCCAGCCCGCCGAGTCGACGGTTTGTGGCGGGTTGATGAACGGGGTCACTTGTGACGCCGTTGGCGGAGGCGCCGGCGTAGCTGTACACGACGGCGGCGTCCTGGGCCCCACATCTCGGCGTCGTAAGCCTCAGTTGCTGCGGTCGCCGGAGCGTTCTGCCCCAGGATATTCGTAGCGACGAGTGGTGCCAGCAGGCTCCGGTTAGCGACGATCAACGGCGGCGGAACTGTTGCGGCGAAGGCGGTTTCGTACGCGCTGGCCGCCGCTGTGGCTTGGTGGCGGTCTGCTGCGCCTGCTCGCCGGTAGCACCCCGCCTAGGTCATATACGGTGCGGCGGCGGCGATCGACCTCGAACTGGGACCTGTCCACGGTCCGCTGGTCAGGGTCCAGACGATCGAGCCGTAGTTTGCCGCCGCGGAACTCGGCTCCTCGGCCAGCGACTCCGGCGCAAGGCTGAGACGGGAGCGCGCGGTATCCCGCAAACGTGAAGGCCCCCCGCCCTAACGAGCGGGGGGCCTTCACGAGACCCGGGATTATCGGCGCAAGTCCGTGGCCGCGACTTGGACGTAAACACCGGTGTCCTCGGCCATCAGCAGGCCACGACCGCGTGGCAGCGGTCCGCCCTTCATCTTGCCGCGGATGAAGCCCTCGTCGGGGTCGGCGTCCATCACCAGCAACGGCGCGTTGGCCTGAGCCAGCGCCCGCAGCATCGGGTCGCTGCCCGCCGACGACCATCCACCGAAGGTGCGGGTGACGATCACGTGCAAGCCGACATCGGCTGCCCTGGTGACCCACGGCGCGGCCTTGTGCAGCGGTGAATCGAAGCCGGGCGGCAGCTGCTGAACATCGTCGATGATCAGGAAGATCTCCGGCCCGCTCCACCAGGAGTGGGACAGCAGCTCTTCGGCCGACAAGCCCGGCGGCGGCTCACGGCGGGCCAACACGGCGCCCAGCTCGTCCATCATTGCCGCGACGCCGTCGAGGTTGTAGGCGAACTTCTCGGTGTAGTCGGTGCCCAGCGCGGTCAGCAACTGACGACGCGGGTCGACCAGCCACACCTGCGCCGAGGGACGCGAAGTCGGTTGCGCAATGCTGGCTCCCGGCTCATACACCCGCCCGATCTCGGACATGATGGTTGCCAGCGTCGTGGTGCGGCCACATTCGCGTCGGCCCGTCACCATCAGGTGCGCGTTCTCGGCGAAGTTGAGATACACCGGCTGCAGGTCCAATTCGTTGATGGCCCAAGCGATTCCGCCAGCACCGACGTTCTGACGACGATCGGCCTGAGCCAGCGCCCGCACCTGCTCCAGCCCGAACCGCGCGGGAAGCCTGCGCACCGGCGGTGCGTGGCCGACCGCCACCCGGCTGACCGCCGCGGCGATGTTGTCGGACTCGAAAACGTTGTCCGGCGTGCCGCCAAGCGCCGGCCTGGCCACCAGCGTGTGCAGACCCGATTGCGGATCGCTGTCCAGCCGCACGTAATTCACTGCGACCATGCCGCGGCCCGGCTTGACCGGAACATCCTTGGCGAACCGCGAGCGCACCAGTTTGGCGTCCTCGACCGCAGCCAGACGCAACTCGATCCGGGATCCGAAACCGCTGCGCACCGGCGGCCGCAGCTCAGACTCGCGGTCGGCCGAGGCCACCACATGGATCCCGAACGACGGCCCCTGGTTGATGATCACGTTCACCTGCTCGATGAGCACCTCGTTCTCTTCGGCGAGCGCTCGGTAGTTGTCGATCACCAGGAACACATCACCGAAACCGTCGTTGGGCACGCGGCCGGCCTCCCCGCCAAACTTGCGCCGTCGGAACACGTCCATCGACGGGACGTCGTACTCGAGGAAGGTGCGTTTGCGCTCGCGAAGCAGCGCCAGCAGCTCAGCCACCGTGCGGCGAACACCGTACGGGTCGGTGGGGCCGACCACCTCGCCGACGTGCGGCAGCCCGGTCACAGTTGTCAGCGCGGTGCTGCTGTACGCCAGGACGTAGAACTGGACCTGTTCAGGCGCGTGGGTCAGCGCAGCTGAGGAGATCAGCGTCTGCAAGGCGGTGGTTTTGCCCGATCCACCGGCGCCGAGGATCAGCACGTTGGCACCAGGCCCGGAGGTGTCCACCGTCCACGGTGGCTGGTCGTGCTTGAACGGCCGGTCGATGATCCCGATCGGGAACACCAAGTTCCTGGCCGTGCCGTAGTCCTCTTGCCACGGCCGGTCGAGGAAGCGGTCAACCAGATCCTCGATTGCCACCGGCCGGTCCAGCGGCGGCTGCCACAACCGGTAGGGCTCGAAGTCGATTCGGCGAAGCTGATCGATGATCACCGTGCCGACTTTCGGCGTTCTGATCGCTTGCTGTTCTTCGTCCTCATCGTCGGGCTCGCCGGCCCCGTTGCCGCTGAACGCCTCGCCGTTACCGCTGTGGATCTCACCGTTGGACTGAGTAACGAAGTCATCCGGTCCAGTCACGCTGACCTCGATGGGTGTGAACCCAGTGGTAAACAGTTGCGGCCGAATGTAATCGACGGAACGGGTCAGCATCGCCGGTCCATCGTCGTCGAGCGAAACGCCGCGGCGATAGTCGCGCCACAGGAACTCGGCCTGGAAGCGAACGATCTCTTCGAGGCTCTTCCGGAAGTAGCCCAGCCCGGCCTGCGCGGGCAGGTTCACCGCATTCGGCACCCCGGCCGCCTGTGCCGCACCAGCGGTGCGCGCTTTCAGCACCAACCGGTAACCCATGTTCTCCATGAGCTTTTCGGCTCGGCTCTCGATGGTCTGCGAGGCCATCATCAAGTGGATCCAGTAGGCGCGACCCTGCCGGCCGATCGAGTCCAGAACGTCGACGGCAGTCGGCATAATGCGGAACCACTCGTAGAACTCGTCGATGACCACCACCAGCATCGGCAGCGGCGGGATGTCCTGGCCACGGGTGCGCATCCGGGCGCGCATCTCGTTGTACTCCTTGGCGTCGTCCACACCGGCGTTGTCGCAGACCGCCTTACGCCGGGAGATTTCGCCCCACAGTGCGTCCAGGAAGCGCTCCATCAGCGCCTGGTCTTCTTCGAGGTCAGTGATGATGCGCGACACGTGCGGCACGCCGGCGAACGGCTTGACCGCCGATCCACCCTTGAGGTCAGCCAACACGAACTGCAGCTCGTCGGGTGGATGGGCCAGCATCAGCGACTCGAGCACGGTGCGCACCAAAGTCGACTTACCCGAACCGGTGGTTCCCGACATAACCCCGTGCGGACCGTCGCCGCCTTCGTCGAGGGATTTCATGTCCAAGAACAGCAGCTCGCCGTTGTCCGAGCGGTTCCCGAACGGCACCCGCAAACGGGACCGGCCGCTCAGCCCATCTCGCCGATTGCCCCACAGCGACTCGAAGTCGATCTCGGAAGGATCCTCAACCCCGTAGTAGGACAAGATGTCTCGGGCACCGATCTGAGCAACCCGCTGGCCGATCTCCTCGTATGCCTCGGCCAGTCGCCAGCGCGCCATCCGCTGGGCGAACTGCTCGGCTTCGGGCTCCGTCACCTTGTCGGCGAGAGCGAAGAACCACCTGTTGTCGTCGATCACCATCCAGGTGTCGCGGTCGCGGGGCAGCGCCTCGATCACGCCGACGTCGTTGGTGAACCGCAGCACTCGCTCCGGGTTGCCGGTCCACAGCGCAGAACCGGTCAAGTCGAAGAACGTCACGCCGTCAACACCGTCGACGCTGATGACGTATTCCCATTGCGGGTCGTCGACGTCGGCGATGATCACATGGTGGGGCGTCGGTGTCTCCGCCGACGAGCTGGCGTGCCGCGGCGTGAAAGACCCACGCCCGGCGAACAATTCGGCCTGGTCGGCGGCGAACTCGCGTACCGAGCTGTACACCATCCGTGCACTGCCGGCAGCGTCGCGGCGGCGCGGATCACCGAAGTGCGGCAGCCACTTCACCCAATCCCATTTGGTCATATCGGAAGTGACCACGATCATTTGAAGGTGGTCAGGCCCGTGTGAGAAAGCCAGCTGGCAGATGATCGCCCGCATCAGCCCCATCACCTGCTCGCGACTGCCGATCAGCGCATACCACGGCTCAACCAGCAGCGAAACCATCTTCGGCAGGTTGTAGATGACGCTCTGATAGCGCCCGAATTCCTGCAGCGCCTTACCGGTCACCGGCTCCAGCTCGATATCGGTCGGCATGTTCTGCGGCTCGCCCCAGGTCACCTCGGGTCGGGTCATGCCCACTCCGACCCGGGCGACACCGAAATTGAGGTCCTTGCCGTCCGGCTTGCGCTCCCACATCCGGGCCGATCCGACCGCGGCCGGCAGCGTCGTCGGCTCCGGGTGGAACCACCGGTAGTTGTTGTCCATGCTGTCGGCGGATTCGTTCGCGGTTTCGCGCAGCATGTCCAGCATCAACATGAACTGGGCGCGCATCGCGTCCAACTTCGGTCGGCTCATCTGCTGCTGACCGCCGAAGCGACCGCCGAACATCATCATGGCGACACCGCCGATCATGAAGATCGGGAAGATCGAACCGGCGCCCAGGAACATCCGCGAGCCGTTGGCGACCGTCATACCGACCATGCCGACCAGCAAGCCGACTACCAGGACGCCGACCACAATCAGCCACCATGGTTTGCCTTCGGGTGGCGGAACACTCAGCGGTGTCGGTAGGACAATGTTCTCGGGTCGAACCGCGGGGGCTCGCTCGGGGGTTGGACGTGCAAAGCCTTGCTTCACTTCGGTACCACCAACTCTGCAGGGTTCATATCGGTCGGAAGGGTGTCATGACGCACCAGCGCATCGGCGCGCGAAAGCATGGGGCCGGGTGCCAGCAGTCGCAACGCAACCCATGGCGCCGGACTCGGCTGGGACGTCAACCCCAGTGCCGAGCGAGCATCACGGGAATTGTCCACGCCGAAACGGACACCGGAACTCGAGAGCCACCACAGTGATTCGGATGTGGTTGACCCCGGGTCGTTGCCGGTGACGACGATCCAGTTGCCGTAGTCCGGGCCGAAGTAGATGCGATCGGCTTCGCGGCCGGAGGGGTCCGCCTTGACCAGCGATACCACTCTTTCGGTGCCGCTGTTCGTCACCGGGATCGTCGGCCCGGAGATCACCTGGACACGGGCCCGCTCTTCGCCGGCGGTCTTCTGCCACCACCAGCAAGTCGCTGGGTTGTCCCGAAGGTCCACGGCATTCAGTGGGCCGTCGGGGTAAGCCGACAAATCCAGTCCGTTGACCACCGGCATCTTCGCCAACGACGCCGGCGCCACTACCACCGGTGCATTGCCCGCCGGGGTACCGGCGTTCTGCAGGATTTGGGCGACCACCGGATTCACAGTCTGCACACCGTCGGCCAGTACCACCGAATACTGTTGCGGCCCACTGATTTGCGGTGTCACGATGACGGTTCCCACCGTGCCCGGTGCACCAGCGAATCCGGCCGGCTTACCGGCGTCCGGCACCCTCGGCACCGACAGCTCCGGGCCTACCGGCAAGGAGTCGTACAGCGCCCGGCTCATCGGCCGCGCCTGGCTGACGTTTTCCGGGGTCAACCCCAACGGCAACAGCACTGCCCGGTTCGTCGCATCGATGCGCGACCGTCGCCCCTGCCGGACCACCCAGGTGTCTTTTTCGTAGCGCAACACCACGGCTTCCGAACCGCCCAACACGTGGCGGCGACCGGAGAGCTCGGGCGTGCCGTCGATCACGGTGACCGTCACCGGTGACGGCGCTCCCGCCCCGGCCGTCGGCGTCACCGAATCGCACACCAGCCACGATGAGGTCGCCGGGCTCGTCGGGGCAAACTCCGACGGCGCGCCGGGGATACCCACCAGCGGCCCGTGCGGCTGCTCCGCGATCTGACTCCCTCGCACCTTGTGCGGGTTATCCGGGCGTCCGGCGATCAGCCTGGCCGAAGCAAGATTCAGCGCGGGGTACAGCTTGTCGCTGACCCGGACGTAGAGCGCTCCGGAATCGCGGTCGGCAATGATTGGTGTGTCGTTCAGCTGCCCGGAGGGGTTGATGAACGACCACAGCAATGCGCCCAGGCAAATCACCAGAGCCGCCGACACCGACGCCACCACGGCCAGCGTTTGGCGTCGGCCAGGTTCGATCTCCATCCGGACGCGCCAGCGAGTCAACGCCATGGCGGTGCGGCGGGCCAAGAATTGGTAACCGGTTACCTGGGTCCGGGTGGAAAGTCCGAGGCCGTAGCCCGAACTTCCCCGCCCGCCGCCCTGATCAGAAGGCATTTTTGATCACTCCCCGGGCCGACCGATCGCCTGAGTACTGCCTAGTCCCACGATTCACAGGGATAACGGTAGGGCACCCCGCGCAACCTCGCCACGCGAGCGTAGGGACGTGGGCGATGTTCGGGGCCGCGCCGGTAGCGGTTTGCGCCACAGTGTTGTCACCTGCCATCAGTAGTGGGGGGTTCAACGAATCTCACTGCGCATGGTACGACGAATAGCAAACCCAGCTCGCCGAAAAGACGACGCCGAGGTGAACACCCGGGTCGCATCCGGGTCACCTGGGCAAGCAAGATGGCGGCATGACCCGCGCCGGCGACGATGATGCGGGCGCCAGCCGGGATCGAGGAGTGGCGCGTATGACCCAGCTGGCGCCGTCGTTGGCCGAACTCGCGGCGCGGTCCGGCATCGCTACCGACTACGAGGACTGGAGCGGTCGCCGGGTGAATGTCCCGGAGAGCACGCTGGTAGCCGTCCTCGCCGCGTTCGGCGTGGCCGCCGCTACCGAGCCGCAGCGCAGCGCGGCGCTAACCGATCACGAGCACGCATACTGGTCGCGCGCACTGCCGCCGACCATCCTCGGGCGAGCCGGCGCCCAAACATCGTTTTGGGTACATGTGACCCACGGACAGCCGGCCGAGGTGTGGCTGCAGCTCGAGGACGGGACCGTCCGCGCCGAAATACGCCAGGTCGACAACTTCACCGCGCCGTTTGATCTCGACGGGCGCTGGGTCGGTGAAGCCAGCTTCGTGCTGCCCGACGATCTGCCGCTCGGTTATCACCGGGTGCATCTGCGTTCTGGGGCGCGGGAGGACGGCGCGGCGCTGATCGTGACACCGGGCTGGCTGGGATTGCCGGAGCGGCTGGGCGCTCGCCGTACCTGGGGGCTGGCCACCCAGTTATATAGTGTCCGGTCCCGACAGTCCTGGGGTGTCGGCGACCTCACCGATCTCACTGACCTTGCGGTCTGGTCGGCCTCGGCGCACGGCGCCGGTTATGTGCTGGTCAATCCGCTGCACGCGGCGGCGCCGACCAAGCCGATGGAGCCGTCGCCGTACCTGCCGACATCGCGGCGCTTCGTCAACCCGCTTTATCTGCGCGTCGAGGCTATCCCGGAATTCGCTTACCTGCGTAAGCGTCGCCGGGTGTGGCGGCTACGCGACGACGTGCAGCGGCACGCAGACTCGCTCGACGCCATCGACCGCGACACCGCATGGGCAGCCAAGCGGGCGGCCTTGGAACTGGTCTATCGGGTCCCACGTACGGCGGGTCGCGAACTGGCGTATGCCGCTTTCTGCGCCCGTGAGGGTGCTGCCCTCGACGATTTCGCCGCCTGGTGTGCACTGGCCGAGAAATACGGCAGTGACTGGCATCAGTGGCCCGAATCGCTGCAGCATCCCGGCGCCGACGCTGTCGCCGAGTTCGTCGCCGACCAATCGGAGGCCGTGGATTTCCACCGTTGGTTGCAATGGCAACTCGACGTGCAACTCACCGCCGCGCAATCGCAAGCGGTCGCGGCGGGGATGTCGCTGGGCATCATGCACGACCTCGCCGTCGGCGTGCACCCCAACGGTGCCGACTCCTGGGCGTTACAGGATGTGTTGGCGCTCGGGGTCAGCGCCGGTGCGCCGCCGGATGAGTTCAACCAATTAGGTCAGGACTGGTCGCAGCCACCCTGGCGCCCGGACCGGCTCGAAGAGCAGGAGTACGAACCGTTCCGTGCACTGATCCGCACCGTGCTGCGGCACGCCGGCGGCGTGCGCATCGACCACATCATTGGGTTGTTCCGGCTGTGGTGGATTCCCCAGGGCGAAGCGCCCACCCAGGGCACCTATATCCGCTATGACCACGAAGCGATGATCGGCATCGTCGCGCTGGAGGCACAGCGCGCGGCGGCCGTGGTCGTCGGCGAGGATCTCGGCACCGTCGAGCCGTGGGTACGCGACTACCTGCGGGCCCGCGGTGTACTGGGCACGTCGATTCTGTGGTTCGAGCTCGAGCGTGACGGTGATGGCGGCCCGCTGCCGGCCGAGCGCTGGCGAGAATACTGCCTGTCGTCGGTGACCACCCACGACCTGCCGCCGACGGCCGGTTACCTGGCCGGCGAGCATGTGCGCCTGCGGGAGTCGCTGGGCCTGTTGACGCGACCCGTCGAGGAGGAGTTGGCAGCCGCGGAAACCGAGAGGGCGGCCTGGATCGCCGAGTTGCGCCGCGTCGGCCTGCTTTCGCAACAAGGCGACGTGGAGAACAACCCAGCGCAGACCGTGCTCGCCCTCTACCAGTACTTGGGCCGTACGCCGTCGCGGCTACTGGGAGTCTCATTAACCGACGCGGTCGGAGATCGGCGCACCCAGAACCAGCCCGGCACGACCGACGAGTATCCCAATTGGCGGATTCCGTTGAGCGGACCCGATGGTCAGCCGGTGATGCTCGAGGACGTGTTCAGCGATCCCAGGGCAATCGCGCTGGCCGAAGCAGTGCGCGCTGAGACGGCCTTCACCCCCACTGAGACCAGCTGTTAGTTTCTTTCTGCCATGAGCGTCTTGAAGTTCGGCGTGGTCGCTCCGGTCGCCGCCGGGGTCACCGCAGACCCGCGTTGGATGGCGGCCTTCGCACGCCATCTCGAGGCGTGCGGCTTCGAATCGGTTGTCGTCGTCGAGCACACCGTTTTGGCCACCCAATACGACAGCGTCTATCCCTATGACCGCTCGGGGCGCGTCGAATTAGCGGCCGACTGCCCGATCCCTGATCCGCTTGACTTGCTCTCGTTTTTGGCCGGCCATACCGATCGGCTCGGGTTGGCCACCGGGGTGCTGGTGCTGCCCAACCACCATCCGGTCGTGCTGGCCAAACGAGCGGCGACCGTTGATGTGCTGTCGGGGGGCAGGCTTCGGCTGTGTGTCGGTGTCGGCTGGCTGCGGGAAGAGATCGAGGCATGCGGCACCGACTTCGGAAGTCGAGGGCGACGCGCCGACGAGCAGTTGGCGGTGCTGCGGGCGCTCTGGGACGACCGGCCACAGGGCGTCTCGCATCATGGCGAGTACTTTCAGTTCGAGAACGTCGTCTGCAACCCGAAACCCGTTGCTGGTAAATACTTTCCGGTACACATCGCCGGTCACAGTAAGGCCGCCGCTCGACGGGCCGGACGCTTCGGCGACGGCTTCCAGCCTTTGGGAGTGACCGGTGCTCAGCTGGACGGCCTGCTGGCGCTGATGCGCGACGAGGCGGCGGCGGCGGGACGTGATCCGGCCGATATCGAAGTGTCGCTGGGACATTCGGTCACCAAGGTCGACTCCGAACGCGCTGAGCGGCTCGCCGCCCAGGGCGCCGACCGACTGGTGCTGGCCATGCCGCCGATCACCGATCTCGAGCAGGCCAAGGACGAATTGTCGGCCTGCGCCCAACGTTTGTCATTGCCGACGTGATGCTCGACGCAACGGACCGG
>CAVRRV010000018.1:0-222120 GCA_963723615.1 uncultured Actinomycetota bacterium
GCGCCTTGTTCCACGCACCGTCCGTTGGAAGCTTGAGACAGCAGTTGGGCAGACATGCCAGCGAGGTGGACGTAGTCCCTGTTGAGGTCCTCAAGGAGGGTACCGGCGTTCCGCTGTTCTGCATTCATCCCGGGAGCGGGGTGAGTTGGCCGTACCAGGCTCTTGGTAATTACTTGGACTGCCCGATCATTGGAATTCAACGAATCCTGCAGAGCGAAGAAGCTGAACCTCGGTCAATTCGCGATATGGCGAAAAACTATGCCGACAGAATCCAGGGGGTTTATCCTACCGGGCCCTATAATCTTCTCGGCTGGTCTTTTGGAGGCGTCGTCGCGCATGAACTCGCCATCGAGCTCCAGCGCCGCGGATGCGTAATCACACGCCTAATCCTTCTCGACGCTCAACCCAGTATCGACAGCAACGTCACCTTACCAAACCGTGCTTTAGTCGAGAATCAGGTACTGGAAGAAGTCTTGCGGTTCTATCGTGTAGATATTCCACAACAGGATGGTCCGCTTACCTACCAGCAGGTAGAAGAACTAGTCCGCGAACGAGGAGCCGTAGAATTTTCTCAATACAAGCAGCTTTTCGATTTGGGTGTTCAAAATCTTAATAGTAGCATGGCGCTGCATCGAGCTCACGAACCCGGTGTTTTCGATGGCGACGCAATCATATTTTCTGCTTTGCCGGATGAGAGGATTCCGAGTTCGTCTCCTCTGGAAAGTTGGCGGCCTTATGTTGCTGGCCACATTACAGAGTACTCGATCGACTGCAGACATGAAGACATGTTGACTGCCGAATCGGTCAGCCTGTATGGCCAACAACTCAAATTTTCATTGAAAGCTTAAGGCGGCGTTGTGGTGAAGAAATTCGGGGGTACTAGGATAACCGGGCGCGCCTACAGAGGTACGAAGACTCGTTCTCGTGTACTGGCCAGGCGATGCGCGGCTTCTTGCTCAACGGTCCAAATGGCAAGTGCCCTAGGGAGTTTCTGATGCACCATGTTTTTACCGATCTCGTCCAGAAGTACTACGCGGAGGTCGATAAGGGCGATGTTGAGGGGGTTGTCGCACTCTTCGAAGTTGACGCCGAGTACTCTCGGCCCGGCTATGCGCATATGAGCGGAAGGGAGGCGATCAGGTCCTTCTACATAGATGACCGCATCATCGAGTCGGGTGTGCACAACGTCGAGTCGATCGTTTCTGATCCTGGAACAGTCGCGGTCGAAGGTAGCTTCAAGGGCACCGTGCGGGGGGGAACGGAGGCCGAAGTAAAATTTGCCGACTTCTTCTGGCCTGGTCCAAACGGGCTCATAAAGAAACGGCGCACCTATTTCTATGCGCCGCTAGTATAAGATCCGACTGGTCTCGCCAAGGGGTAGCAGAATGTCGATAAATAAGGAAGCAGAGCTTGTGTCCGGGGTTTTTCGGATCGATGTTTCCCGATCACGACTATCGGATGGTGAGCGGGCTAAGATCTTGGCGGACCCCGGGTTCGGTCGCTTTTTCTCCGACCATATGTCCATCATTTACTGGGATGCAAACACAGGTTGGCATGGGGCTTGTACCACGGAGCTTAGACCGTTCTCCATTCATCCGGGATGCGTTGCGCTCCACTATGCTCAGGGTGTCTTTGAGGGCTTGAAAGCTTATGGTCGGCCAGACGGGAGCGTTTGGCTGTTCAGACCGCTGCTCAATGCTCGTCGCTTCCGCCAATCAGCTGCCAGGTTGGCACTTCCACAGTTGAGCGACGACCTCTTCCTGTCGAGCCTGATTTCACTTGTGCAAGTGGACCATGCGTGGGTTCCGACCGATGATCGTGAATGCAGTTTGTATCTTAGACCATTCATGTTCGGTGCAGAGGTGGGACTCGCGGTCCGGCCAAGTCAGCGTGTCACCTATGCGGTTATCGCGAGCCCAGCAGCGCCATACTTTCCAGGTGGGATAAACGGAATGTGGCTATGGGTAGGAAAGTATCCTCGCGCCTGGCAGGGTGGTACAGGAAGCGCCAAATTCGGCGGCAACTACTCGTCAAATCTTTTGCCGGAAAGTGAAGCTGGGGCGCATGGCTGCGATCTTGTGTTGTACCTCGACAATGATGGCTATGTCCAGGAATCCGGCACCATGAACATATTTGCCATTACGTCTGAGGGCGAGCTCGTTACTCCCAGCCTGGGAACAATTCTAGACGGGGTGACACGAGCGAGTATTCTTTCGCTGGCGACCGCCCATGGGCTGACGCCAGTCGAACGCAAATTCTCGTTCGACGAATTAAAAAGGTACTGCATTTCTGGCAAGATTCGCGAGATCTTCGCAGTGGGGACCGCGGCAGTGGTGAACCCAATTATTGGAATCAAGGGCCCGGACTGTGAATTTACCGTGTCCGACGGATTGCCAGGGCCACAGAGCCTAGCACTGCGCGACCACCTCCTCGACATTCAATACGGTCGGCGACCCGATCCGTTTGACTGGATGGTTGAGATCCCTTTACCGTAGCGGTGCACGCTCAATCGAGCTCAGGGCACCTTCGAGAGTTCCCTACCAAAGCGGATCGATCTCCCGCAACGCGGATGCCCGCTGTTGCGACGCACCTAATTTTCGGAGGCCGCCGCCGAGATCGCCGTCAGCAAAGACGATTCCGAGGGCCTATCGTGTGTCCTACACGGTGCGGGCCAGACGGTCCGCGAGCAGTCCAGCGAACTTTGCCGGATCTTCGGGTACGTCTCCTTGCCACCAGCCGATCCGCGGCCGGGCGCCGACAATGCAGGCATCCCTACGCTCCACACGCGGGGCACCAACCCGTGGTCACGGTGGTCTCTATGGCGTACTCGGCCTCCCCGTCGTGCTCGGACACTGCCAACACGGCCATGCCTTCCGGCCCAAGCAACGCCGTGGCACTACTGTTGTTGTTGACTTGCGGCCCTTCCTGTTCGTGTTTGCTCACACCACGAATCATGAGGCCCGTGCCCGTTCTCAGACCGGGCCAGTCAACGGTGTCGACGTACCGGTACCACGGTTCTTTGCGAAGACCCCCATATTTCTAGCTGTCCGCGCGTGAGCGGAAGTGTCCGGTCATCAAGTTCCATCGGACTGCCCGAACCCACAGGGTTACATATCAAAACCTCGGCCCTCTTCCAGCCTCTGGCGCAGACTCTTCGGCCGTATATCGGTCCAGTTTTTTTCGATGTACTCCAGACACGCAGCGCGGTCCGCTTCGCCGTAAACCACCTGCCAGCCGGCTGGAACGTCCGCGAAGGCCGGCCACAGGCTGTGTTGTTCCTCGTTGTTGACCAAGACGAAAAACTGCCGTTGTCGTCGTCAAATGGATTGACGCTCATCGGTTCTCCAGACCGTCTGGTTGACATGAGTTTGGGCAAAACATACCGGAGGCCAACAAGATCGCTCCGATTTTCGACGAAGTCCCTGATGCGACCTATCAGGAATCCTGACACAGCTCAGTAATTGGTGCGCGGTGCAGGGTTCCGGCGGTGATGACTTTGGAATGGCATGAAGGCCAGTTTCGGCCTAGCGGCCATCGTGTCCTTGTCGTAGAACCGCATCGTTCTGCGGGCCCGCGACACCGACTCGGACCTTGATTCCGCGCTCGGTGCCTCGAAAGTACCGGGAAACCTGGCCGTCGTGTTCGTCCCAGCCGGAGACTTCAACAGCGTCGGCCCGCGGCAAGATGAAGTCAGCCTGTCGCTGCGTTACCAGATCGCCCAGAAGGTCCACGCCTCCACGGACCCGCACGTCCCGCCTGCGTTCGTCAACGACCGCGCCCGTGACGTGGTGGACCTGCCGTTGCTGCGCACCCTCACTGAGACGACCGGGCATTCGTCATCGACCGAGATCCGCGCCGCAGTCGAGGACATCTTCGCCGTCCGCGCCGCCGAAGCAGAGGCTACCGACGCCCCATCGCGCACTTGGCCCACGAGATTGACCGTCCATCAGCACTGGGGGCCGAGCTTCGCCAAAGCAGCCGATTCCGCCGGTCTGACGATCAGCCTGGCGGCGCCGTCGCACAGGTCAACGCCTGGCTGGATCTCATCGAACGCGCGTAAGCCGCACCGCCACAGCATCGGCGGCCTGGCAGCGAAAAGGCAAGTCCGCCACGCAAGCGCGACCGAACGCCTGACGACCAAACCCCCGTTGTGCCAATAGTGTGCCAAGACGAGCTGCTACAGCCCGACAATCCGTGGACAGCGTGTATGAAAACCAGCCGCTGAACTGGGCATTCCAGGACGTTGTGGCACCGCGTGAAACGCCGTGGACGCTCTGGCTCGGATTTACACACCAGCGGTCGGCGGTTCGATACCGTCCGCGCCCACCATGCCCTAGGACGCGATCAGCTCACGGCACCAGCACGACCTTGCCGATGTTCTCTCGCGCAGCGAGGATCCGATGTGCTTCCGGTGCGTCGGCGAACGGCACCGCCGCATGCACAACCGGCGCTGCCGTGCCGTCCGACAATGCTGTCGACAGCGGTCCTATCCAGGGTTCGAGCGTGCCGCGGTCGTCCCACAAGCGCAGCATGTTGAGGCCGATGACGGTCTTGGATTCCTCCATCTGTTTGACCAGGTTGAAACCGCGCAGCATCGCCAGCACCTGCGGAGCCGCTCGGCGTAGCGACCGCTTTTCGCCTTGTTGCATCGCCGAGAAGCCATAGGCCACAAGCCGTCCGCCCGGACGCAGCAGGCCCAAAGACCGCCGCAATGACGTGCCGCCGAGCGCGTCCAGCACGATGTCGTACGGTTGCAGGCCGTTCCACCAGCCGTCGCGGCGGTAGTCGATGGCACGGTCGATGCCCAGTGCGGCGAGCTGGTCGTGCTTGCCCGGTGACGCGGTACCGTGCACGATCGCGCCCGCGGCCTTGGCCAGCTGGACCGCCGCGATGCCGACGCCCCCAGCTGCGGCGTGCACCAGCACGCGCTCGCCGGCGCGCAGCGAGCCGTAACCGTGCAGCGCTGCCCATGCCGTCGCGTAGTTGACCGGGATCGCGGCGCCCTGCTCGAAGCTCATCGACTCAGGAAGCGCGACAGTGTCGTTCGCGGAGGTGTTGACAATCTCGGCGTAGCCGCCGAAACGCGTTCCCGCCAAGACCCGCTCGCCCACCCGCGCGGGATCGACGCCGTCGCCAACGGCCTCGATCGTCCCGGCCACCTCGTAGCCGACCACGCTGGGCACCTTGGGCGCATCGGGGTACAGCCCGACGCGGGCCAGGTGGTCGGCGAAGTTCACCCCCGCCGCCCGTACCGAAATGCGGACCTGGCCGGGTGCCGGCGGCGGCGGGTCGGGACGGTCCTGCACCTTGAGCACCGACGGGGGACCGTGCTTGGTGATCACGACTGCGCGCATGACCCTCCAGACTAGGTAATGTAGTTTCGCTAAACCGTCTGAGACACCGAGCTATTCGACGTTAGCAGCCTGGCTACAGGTGACTTGCGACGAAAGTCGCGGCCTGAGCCGGCATTCCGGAATTCGGATAGGAAAGGTGCGCCGCGGAGAACATCTCGTCGTGCGTTGGCATTGTCAAACCCCCGCCCGGGGTGCAGATCGGATCGCCGGGCGCACACAAGTCAATGGCCTTAGCCCCATACCATGGGCTGATCGCGCTTATTGGCCCCCCGAGATATCTGTCCGTCGGATTCCCGAAGACGGCGACCGCAGCAACGTGATCAGCCACGTCCGCCGGTAGCGACGCGGGGATAAAGCCCGCAACCGGTGCTTGGGCGATGGTGATCAGATCTATCACCATCGCGCCTTGGGAATATCCACCGAGCACCAGCTTGGTGTTGGGACAGCCCGCGGCCATGGACTGGACGTGAGCGCTCGCATCACTAGCGCCGGCGGATGCAGATGGGGCGAAGTCCTCCGAGGCGGGGTAGTTGACCGGGTAAACCGCGATGGACCTACCTCCGACCTGTGAGCGCAGTGAATCGATAAATTCCTGTCCGACCACGCCAACACCAGGCGGCTCGGTGGTGGCACGGGCGAACGTCACCTCAACGTCGGGGCACGGAGCAGCGGATGCGGGGCCGATGTTGATCGGTGCGCTCAGCAGCGCCATCGAGGTGGCCACCACCGCGGCAGCCAGGAAATGCGCGATTCGGCGAAACCTCACGTGGTAATGCTGACACATCGCGACGGGACTCTGGTCTGTTGGTCGATCCGGTTCAACCCGGTGGGGCGAAGAACTCCAGCGCGATGCCGTCCGGGTCGCGAAAGCTCAATCCCGAGCCGTAGGGCGCATCGACGATCCCGCCGTGGTGAACGCCGAGCTCGTTGAGTCGGGCCATCCAGGTCTCCAACTCGCCCCGGTTGGCGCAACCGAAGCCGACGTGATCCAGGCCCACCCGGAACTCACTGAACCGCTCGTCGGGGGCCGGATGCTCGTGCTGGTGAACGCCGAATACCGTGCCGCCGTCGAGGATCCACACCAGGTGCCGGAATCCGGCGGCGGTGCGCTCGTCGAGCACCGGGTCGGCGCCGAGCAGCGTCCGATACCACGGGCCGCTGACCTGCATGTCACGCACCGTAATCGCGACGTGGTTGAGTCCGGGAAAAGCCATGGGTTTGCTCCCTTCTGAACATTTCGCGCTGCCGGTCGACCCGGCCGGGCCCCATAATGTGACCTGCGTCGCAAAAGGGGGACTGATGAGGCGAGTAACACATTTACTTCGGCTGGCTAATTAGTAATGCTTGATACATGACTTCACAGCTGACGCCCGAACGCGCGACTTCCCATGCGGCGACCGATGAAGCCCGCGAACGCATCTTGCTCCTGCAGCCGTGGTTTTTGATGGCGATACTGAGCATGGTCGCCATCGTGTTGGTCGTCCTGTTCAGCTAGCCGTTACACGATTCGCTTGCCGCGCCGGGCACGTAACCGCATGTCCCACAGGTAAAGCCGATAGCCCAGGATCCACGCCTGGTGTGGAACCAGTCGATCGGCCAGCCGCAGCGCGGCCAGCAGCCACTCGAACCGGCGCTGCTGGGCTTCTGTCCACCCCAATCGCATCATCGCGCGGAACTCCGGGGCCAAAAAGCCCGTCGTAGCGAATAGGTTGAACGGTCCGGCGAGCGCCGATAGTGGCCGTGGCAAAAACGCCATCGTCGCCACCCCGTGCAGATGCGTGCGGACCGGGGGATCGATGCGCAGATCTTCGAGCGATCGCTTCCAGTAGTCGTCGAACGCGACCCGGTCCGGTGGCCACATGTCGTCGCGCACTTGCAGGGTGGTGCCCAGTCGCTTGGCGTCCCGGTAAACCGCATCCGCGGTGGTTTCGTCAAGCGGGCCGTACAAGAACTCGTGCTGGTCGACGAAATAGCGGTACAGGCAGGCGGCCACCCACAGCTGCAGCGCAGGATCAAACGCGTTGTAGGACACCGGGCTCGACGACGTCGACCGTACCTGCTGATGTGCGGTGTCGACGGCAGCGCGGATGAGTTCGCGGTCCGACTCGGTGCCGATGGTCGCGACGGCCAAATACGTGCCGGTGGTACGCGCCCGTTTGAACGGATGCTTGTAGACGTTTCCGCTGTCGACCGGGCTCTCCAGTACGCCGTAGCCGACACCCGGCGACGACAGCTGCATGATCACATTCGCGGCGGGCAACAACACGACGGCGGGATTCAGCAGGTCAGCGACCCGGGTGGCGTGCCGCTTCATCGCGGGCGCTGCTGACCACAAGGCTCCATCAACCGAGTAGACCACGTGTGAGACGCTGCCGGAGTGTTTGGGGCGACGCGGCATACCAGGGTCGTCGGTGTGCTGGTCGGCTACCTGACCGACCTCGTGCTGGCCGACCCGCGGGCGGGTCATCCGGTCGCGGGATTCGGCGTCGCGGCGACGGCGGTGGAGCGGCTCACCTACCGCGACACCCGGATCGGCGGCGCCGTCCACGTTTCAGTTCTGGTCGGCGCGGTGAGTCTGCTCGGCGCCGCGCTGCAGCGGTATGCCCGCCGGCGCGGTCCGCGCTGGTCGGTTGCCGCGATCGCGGTGGCCACTTGGGCAGCGCTGGGCGGAACGTCGCTGGCGCGCATCGGCCTGGCGATGGGCGACCTGCTGGGCCGCGACGACCTGGAGGGCGCAAGAGAACTGCTGCCCGCTTTGTGCGGACGTGACCCGGCGCGGCTCGACGCCGCGGGATTGACCCGCGCGGCGGTGGAATCGGTGGCCGAGAACACTTCCGACGCGCACGTCGCGCCGCTGCTCTGGGCGACGGTGGGCGGCGTGCCCGCAGTCCTTGGATACCGCGCCGTCAACACACTCGACTCGATGGTCGGCCACCGCTCGCCGCGCTACGCCCGATTCGGTTGGGCCGCAGCACGGTTGGATGACGCGGCCAACTACGTCGCTGCGCGGGTGACCGCGGCGCTGACGGTGGTGTGCGCGCCGGTCGTCGGCGGATCGCCGTCGGGTGCGGTACGCGTCTGGCGTCGCGATGCCGTCCGCCATCCCAGCCCCAACGCCGGGGTCGTCGAAGCGGCATTCGCGGGGGCGCTCGGCGTACGGCTGGGCGGACCGACCCAATACCACCACGAACTTCAGATCCGGCCGGTCCTCGGCGACGGATTGCCCCCAACGGTGGCCGACCTGCGCCGCGCAGTGCTGCTGTCTCGTGCGGTGCAGGCGGGGGCGGCGGTGTTGTGCCTGGGTCTCAGCGCCGCCGTCCGTAGCGGTCGGTGAGTTTGTCCTCGACGGTCGCAGGCGCAGCGGGCGTCGCGGGCGGTTTCTGAGTCTTCTCGGCGCGGCGGGCCCGTAGCTCGGCGTACACGAAGTAGCCCAGCAGGATCGGCGCGATGACGCCGAACGTGATCCACTGGATGCCGTAGGACAGGAACGGCCCCGCATCCAGGTGCGGCAGCCCGATGACACCGAGCCCGCCGGGCTGGTTGTCGACCAATTGCAGATACGACCCGGCCATCCGAACCCCGGTCAGCGTCGCAATCTGGCCGATGTCAATCGAATAGACTTGCCGCACACCGGCACTGATGAAGGACTCCTTGTCCAGCACCGGCAGCTCGGAGTCGCGCAGGCGCGCCATGATGGTCACCGTCCCGCGGGGCGGCTGGGGGATCGGCGGTACCCGTGAGCCTTGTTCGGGCCGCACGTAGCCGCGGTCGACCAAAACGGTGGGGCCGCCGTCGACGACGAAAGGCAGCAGCACCTCCATGGCGGGGTCCCCGTCGGCTACCCGCAACCGGACCACCAGCTGCTTATCCGGTAGGTAATGCCCAGTCGCCGTGACTCTGCGCCACTGCGCGTTGGGAGCCGATGAATCTTGCTGCGGCAATAGAGTTTTCAACAACACCGGCTCGGTCGTCAGAGATTGCTGGATCTGGTCGTTCTCACGCGACGTCTTGGTGTTCTTCCCCAGTTGCCACGGCGCGAGCACGCTGAAACACAGGTAGGTGAACGCGATCACCACCACGGCCAACGCCACCCAGCCCGGCCGCAACAGGAAGGCCAGGCGGCGCATCAGCGGTATCCGTCCTGGGCAAGTCGCCCGTCGACCCAGTTGTGCAGCCCGGGCAGGGAAGCCTCGATTGCAGCGAAGACGGCTTCGAAGTCGTCGTGGTCGCCGTAGTAAGGGTCATCGACGTCGAGGGCATAAGCGCCGGAGCGGGGGTCGAAGGATCGCAGCATCCGGATCCGGTCGACATCGACGCCCAGTTGCTGAAGAAGAACGACATGGTTGCGGGCCAGCGCCACCACCAGGTCGGCTTCGAGGTGGTCGATCTCGATTTGCGCGGCGCTGTGGTCAGTGGGGTAACCATGCGCGCGCAGCACTCGGTTGGCCCGCTCGTCGGCGCACTTGCCGATATGCCAGCCGGCGGTTCCCGCGCTTGTTACCCGCACGGCGTCGTGCAGACCGCGCTGGGTGATCTGGTGCGCGAACATCTTCTCGGCCATCGGCGACCGGCAGATGTTGCCGGTGCAGACGAAGGTGATGTGCAACCGCGGATCAGTCGGGCGATAGAACTCAGACACCTAACGCCCTCCGCAGATCGGCGACCGTCGCGACGTGGGACGCACCGCCGGTCATGTCCGTAGCGTCGGCGAAGTCGGCTTGGCCGTATCCCCAGCCGACCACCACCGCGTCGATGCCATGGGCGGCCGCGCCTTCTACATCGTGGCGGCGGTCGCCGACCATCAGAACCCGTTCGGGTAGCGGCTGCAGTTGCGCCAAAGCGTGCGCGAGCACGTCGGCCTTGGTGGCGCGGGTGCCGTCGACACTGGCGCCGGCGACGACTTCGAAGTGCTCGTCAAGCCCGAAATGGGCCAGGATGCGTCGCGCGGTCGGCTCGGCCTTGGAGGTGGCCACCGCGAGCCGGACGCCCGCGGCCCGCAGGTCAGCCAGCAACGGCCCGATCCCATCGAACAGGCTGTTCATCGCCCAACCGCGGGAGGTGTAATCGGCGCGGTAGGCCGCGATCGCGGCTTCGGCGTGCTCGCCGAGCCCCATCGCCGACAGGGTGTGGTGCATCGGCGGGCCGACGATCCGGCTGGTCAGGTCACCCTCCGGCACCGCGGCGCCGATCTGGCTGAGGGCGTGGCGAAAGCTGGATACGATCCCGCCCGCGGAGTCGGTGAGGGTGCCGTCGAGGTCGAAGATCACCAGCTGTGGCCTGCCCGGCGACGATGCCCGCTGGCCATCGGCGGGAGGAGAAGCCGGGCGCTGTGGCGCAGCGGCCGAGAACGTGCCTGTCACATTGCTATTGTCCAAGATCCCGCGACCAGCCAGCGACTGCGTCCCGATACCGGGCCTGTCCGCGAGGCCGTTAGTGTTTCAGATGTGGCGAGTCTGGATTCGAGAGCGTCGATTCCGCTCGCGACGGCGCGCTACCACGGCGATCAGGCCGCCGATCCCGGCATGCTCGATTTCGCTGTCAACATCCGTCACGCGCAACCGCCGGCCTGGCTCGTGCAGCGGCTGGCCGCGCGGTTGACGGACCTGGGGCGTTACCCGGGTCTCGACGACGAGCGCGCGGCGATACAGGCTGTCGCCGCCCGTCACGGCCGCGCTGCCGGTGAGGTTGCGCTGTTGGCCGGAGCCGCCGAGGGCTTCGCGTTGCTTCGTAACCTGCGCCCGACGCTGGCGGCGGTGATCGCGCCGTCGTTCACCGAACCAGATGTCGCGCTGAGGGCCGCTGGCGTCGCCGTGCACCACGTCGTGCTCGACCCGCCGTTCGGCCTGACAGGCGTGCAGGTGCCCGACGCCGCCGATCTCGTCGTGGTCGGCAACCCCACCAACCCGACGTCGGTTTTGCACACCCGCGAGCAGATCCTCGCGTTGCGCCGGCCCGGGCGGATCGTTGTGGTCGACGAGGCTTTCGCCGATTCGGTTCCCGGCGAGCCAGAATCGCTGGCCGACGAGCCGCTGCCCGACGTGCTGGTGCTGCGCAGCCTGACCAAGACGTGGTCGCTGGCGGGACTGCGGGTGGGCTACGCGCTGGGGGCGCACGACGTGTTGGCTCGGCTGACCGCTGCGCGCCCGCACTGGCCGGTGGGCACACTCCAACTGGCCGCCATCGCCGCGTGTTGTGCGCCGCAGGCGGTGGCCGAGGCCGCGGCGGGCGCCCAGCGCATGGCGGCGCTGCGCACGGAGATGGCGTACGGCCTGCAGTCGGCGGGAGTCGACCCTGTCGACGGTCATGCACCATTCGTCTTGTTCACCGTCGCAGACGCCGAGTTGACAAGAAAGCACCTGCACGCCAGAGGAATTGCGGTGCGACGATGCGACACTTTCGTCGGCCTGGACGGGCGATATCTGCGGGCCGCGGTGCGACCGGAGTGGCCGGTGCTCGTCGAGGCGATCGCCGACATCGCGAAGAGTGGGGTACTGCCATGACCGTGCGGCTCGCCACTGTCATCGACGTACTGGACGAGGCCTACCCGCCCCGGCTTGCCCAGTCGTGGGATTCCGTCGGTCTGGTATGCGGCGACCCCGACGACGTGCTGAGCTCGGTGACGATCGCGGTCGACGCCACCGCGGCGGTGGTCGACGAGGTTCCCGACGGTGGTCTGTTGCTGGCCCACCATCCGCTGCTGTTGCGTGGGGTGGACACGGTGGCGGCCAGTACCGTCAAGGGCGCGCTGGTGCACCGCCTGATCCGGTCCGGGCGTTCGCTGTTCACCGCGCACACCAATGCCGACTCGGCATCGCCGGGCGTGTCTGACGCGTTGGCCCACGCGCTCGGCCTGACGGTCGAGGGGGTTCTGGAGCCGTCGCCGACGGTGCCCGATCTGGACAAGTGGGTGATTCTCGTACCGCAGGAGAATGCGGAGGCGGTGCGGACGGCGGTCTTTGCGGCCGGCGCCGGCGTCATCGGCGACTATTCCCAATGCAGTTGGAGCGTCACCGGCACCGGCCAGTTCGTGGCGGGCGACGGGGCATCGCCGACTATCGGCAGCGCCGGCGCGGTGCAGCGGGTGGTCGAGGACCGGGTCGAGGTCGTCGCACCGGCGCGCGCACGACGGGAGGTGCTCTCGGCTCTACGCGCCGCACACCCCTACGAGGAGCCGGCATTTGACATCGTCGCGTTGGCGGCGCCGCCCGCCGACGTCGGGTTGGGGCGAATCGGCTCGTTGCCACAGCCAGAGTCGTTGAGCGCGTTCGTCTCCCGGGTCAGGGCAGGGCTGCCGCAAACATCGTGGGGAGTGCGCGCCGCGGGCAACCCGGACATGTCCGTATCACGCGTCGCGGTCTGCGGAGGCGCGGGCGACTCGCTGCTGGGCACAACGGCGGCTGCTGGTGTGCAGGCCTATGTGACGGCCGATTTGCGCCATCACCCGGCCGACGAGCACCGCCGCGCTTCTGAGGTCGCCCTGATCGATGTCGCGCATTGGGCCAGCGAATACCCGTGGTGTGAGCAGGCCGCCGACGTGCTGCGCTCGGCTTTCGGTGCCGCGCTGGCAGTTCGCGTATGCCCCATCCGCACCGATCCATGGAACGTCGACAACGACAGCGAGGGTCACCACTGATGAAAGCCGCAGTCGCGCAGCAGCGCTCGCTGCTCGAAGTTGCGGAGCTGGACGCCGAACTGTCCAGGATCGCGCACCGCGCGAGCCGTCTGCCCGAGCGTCAAGACTGCGAGCGGATGCAAACCGACCAAGTCGCCGCCAATGACCGGCTGGGAGCCCTGCAAATTGCATTGGAGGACTTGGACACTCAGATATCGCGCTTCGAGTCGGAGATCGACGCGGTCCGCCAGCGCGAGGACCGGGACCGTTCGCTGCTGCAATCAGTGGCAGACGCCAAGCAGCTGTCGGACTTGCAGCACGAGTTGGAGACCCTGCAACGCCGTCAGTCCAGCCTGGAGGATTCGCTGTTGGAGGTGATGGAACACCGCGAGCAGCTGCAAGCACAGCAGACTGCTGAGGTGGCGGCGATCGATGCGTTGCAAGCCGATTTGGCCGCTGCACAGCAGGCTCTCGACGGCATGCTGGCCGACATCGACCAAACCCGCCGTCTTCACTCATCGCGGCGCGACGAACTCACGGCGGCGTTGGATCCTGAGCTCGTGGCGCTTTACGAACGACAGCGTGCCGGCGGCGGCCCCGGCGCGGGCCCATTACAGGGCCGTCGCTGTGGGGCCTGCCGGATCGAGATCGACCGCGGCGAGATGTCCCGGATCTCGGCGGCCGCCGACGACGAAGTGCTGCGGTGTCCCGAATGTGGCGCAATCTTGCTGCGGGTCAAAGGCGCAACCCAATGAAGGTGGTCGTCGAAGCCGACGGTGGATCCCGCGGCAACCCGGGACCGGCGGGCTACGGGTCGGTGGTCTGGACCGCGGACCGGTCGACCGTGCTGGCCGAGAGCAAGCAGGCGATCGGGCGCGCCACCAACAACGTCGCCGAATACCGCGGCCTGATCGCGGGTTTGGAGGAGGCAGCGAAACTGCACGCCACCGACGTCGCGGTGTCGATGGATTCCAAGCTGGTTGTCGAGCAGATGTCCGGGCGCTGGAAGGTCAAGCATCCCGACCTCGCGGAGCTCAACGCAAGGGCGCGCGCACTGGCGGCACACTTTGAGCGGGTCGGCTACACGTGGATTCCGCGAGCAGAGAACTCCTACGCCGACCGGTTGGCCAACGAGGCGATGGATGCCGCCGTCGCCGCCGAACAGCCCGCCGAGACCGACAAATCAGCGGCGACGGCCCACGTAAGCGAGACCCCCGCGGCGCCGGGGTGGACCGGCGCGCGCGGCACCGCCACCAGGCTGCTGTTGCTGCGCCACGGCCAGACCGAGCTGTCGGTGCAGCGGCGCTACTCGGGCCGCGGAAATCCCGCACTGACCGAGCTGGGCCGGCAGCAGGCCGACGCAGCTGCTCGTTATCTGGCGCAGCGTGGCGGCATCGCGGCAGTGGTCAGCTCGCCGCTGCAACGGTGCTACGACACCGCGACGCGGGCCGCCAAAGCACTGGGCTTGGACGTGGCTGTCGACGACGACCTGATCGAGACCGATTTCGGCGCATGGGAGGGCTTGACGTTCGCCGAGGCCGCCGAACATGATCCCGAACTGCATCGACGCTGGTTGCGCGACACCAGCACAGAGCCTCCCGGCGGGGAAAGCTTCGACCACGTGAACCAGCGGGTTCGCCAGGCGCGAGACCGGATCGTCGCCGATCACGGCGGCAGCACGGTGCTGGTGGTGTCGCACGTGACCCCGATCAAGATGCTGCTGCGGGAGGCCCTAGATGCCGGGCCGGGCATCCTCTACCGGCTACACCTGGACCTGGCGTCGTTGAGCATCGCGGAGTTCTACCCAGACGGCGCTTCGTCGGTCCGGCTGGTGAACCAGACCGGATATCTGAGTTAGAGACCGCGAGCATCCGGGTAGAGGGCAATCGTGGAGTGGGTAGCCTCACATGCTTTGGCGATTGGATCGGCGCTGCTCGCCGCGTTCTGGGCCGCCGTGGGCATCGTTGTCCGGCAGCGTGCGATCCAAGGCGAGGCGGGCAATCCGGAGGACTCCGGCGCGATTGTGACGTCGTGGGTTCGCCAGCCGTCGTGGTGGGCGGGAACACTGGGTGCCGTCGGCGGGTATGTGTTCCAGGCGCTTGCGTTGGCACACGGATCGTTGTTGCTCGTGCAACCGCTGCTGGTGTCTTCACTGCTGTTTGTGCTGCCGCTGGGTGCGAGATTCTCCAATCAGCATGTGCGGGCACGTGATTGGTGGTGGGCACTGGTGTTGATCACGGCGCTTACCGTTTTTGTTCTGGTGGGCCAGCCGCGGGAAGGCCACTATCGTCCTCCGGTACCCGCGTGGAGCGTCGCGCTGATTGGCTCGGTCCCGGTGGTGATCGTCTGCGTGCTTGCGGCCCGTCGGATGGTCGGTCGACCGCGCGCCATGCTGTTGGCGACCGCCGTTGCTGTGTTGCTCGGTATGATCGCCGTTTTGACGAAAGTCAGCACTCACCGCCTCGCCGTGCGCGGGTGGCATGGACTGCTGACGGTGCCGGCGCCGTACTTGCTCGTGGTGCTGGCCGTCGCGGTTACCGTCTTGCAGCAGTCGGCATTTCATGCCGGCGCGTTGCAAGCGTCCGTACCGATCATGCTGGTCGGTGAGCCCGTGGTGGCGGTGCTGTTGGGTGTGGTGATACTCGGTGAGCATCTGGTCGTGCGCGGTGCCGGAGCTCTGATTTTGACGTTAGCCGTCGCTGCGATGACGGCAGCGACGATCGCGCTGGGACGCGATACAGCTTCCAGCACAACGCCAGTCGGCGATCCGACGGCGTCAATCCCGCTCCCGGCATCGGCCGCCGACGGGTAGGCGCCGATCAGGTGGCGTCGTGAAAGATCAGCCCCAGCGCGTAGCGCTCGCCCGAGCGCACGACGGACAGGCCGTGGCGCACCGCTGCGGCCGACCAGCCGCGAGCCGACCGCACCGGCCGGTCGCGAGTGGTGAACAGGTAGCCGTGGCCCTGCGGCAGTTGGGTCGCGGTGCCGCGCGACTGGGCCCGCGCCCGCTGTTCGACGAGCATGAACTCCCCGCCGGTGTACTCAGTGTCAGGGTCGCTGAGGTTGATCACGACTTGAAGCGGAAATACCAAGTCCCCATAAAGGTCTCGGTGCAAAGCATTCCAATCGTTTGTCTCGTACTTGAGCACAAGGGCGGTCGGTCTGGTCTGGCCGGCGGCGTGGCAGATATCCAGCCATTCGTCGAGGCTGTCCGGCCAGGGAGCATCCCGCCCGAGCTTCGCCCACCAGTCCCGGGCGATCGGCAACAGTCGCGGGTACAGCGCCTGCTTGAGGTGCTCGATCGGTTCGGGATAGGGAGCGCGAAGGTACCGATACTGGCCGGAGCCGTAGCGACGAGGCGCCATGTCGATGGTGGCGCGGAACAGTTGGTCCTTGGTGTACAGGTTGCGCAGCCGTTGTGTCTCGGCGGGCGTCAGCAGCCTGGGCAGCGGCGCGCCGCCGAAGTCATCGACAACGGCCGCGATGGCGTTCCAGTCGCCGGCGTCCACACGTTTATCCCACCGGGTCGGCGGCATCAGTTGGGTTCTCCCTTCTGCCCTTGTTCTGTAGACGATAAGGATGCTTAGGACGTGAGAACCATTCTTGTCAGAGGTAGACGGCCGCTGGCCTGCGCATTCCGCAACGAGTACGGTATTAGCGCGGACGAGTTGGCTGGGCGGCCGCGGCTCGTGCTCATGCGGCAGGAGTCGAGGAAAGTCCGGACTTCACAGAGCAGGGTGATTGCTAACGGCAATCCGAGGTGACTCGCGGGAAAGTGCCACAGAAAACAAACCGCCACCCTCGTGGTGGTAAGGGTGAAACGGTGCGGTAAGAGCGCACCAGCATTCCGGGTGACCGGAGTGGCTAGGCAAACCCCACCCGAAGCAAGGCCAAGAAGACCGCACCACGGTGCGGTCGCGCAGGTGTTTGAGGGTTGCTCGCCCGAGCCTGCGGGTAGGCCGCTTGAGGCACCCGGTGACGGTGTGTCCAGATGGATGGTCGCTGCCGCGCTACCAGTTAACGCGGTACAGAATCCGGCTTACACGCCAACTCGCCCGCCCCGACGCTCAGCTCGATCGCTTGCGCATTGACTTGTACAGCTTGCCCAGCGCCGGCTCGAGTTGCCGGCGGGAGCTGCGTGCCACGTCGGCTTCGTGTTGGTGGAGCAGCCCGTAGGTAAACGTGTCCTCGCCGGCGGCGTGCGCGGCATCGGCCTGCTGCGTCAGGTGGGTGCGGCTGACCACGCTGTCCTGATGATCGCCGAGCAACGACTGAAGTTTTTTCGCCCGCTTGGACACTTTCTTCGCGCCTGTCGCCGCCGCGGTGTAACGAAGTCGCTTGGCACGCTTGCGGATTCGATGTATCGCTTCGTCTTGATCTTCTTCGCCGGCAGCCCGTCGGGCGGACTTCGCGGCCTTGCGGACTTTCTTGCCGGCAGCGGCGACGGTAACTGGCGCGGGCACCTGATCAGCTGGCGGGGATTCTGCGACCATTGCCTCCAGGGTGTCGAGCAGACGGAAATACCGCGGTAAACGCAACGCGGCCACCGAATGCCGTAGCCCGGTCTGATAGCGGTGTTCGGCGCCGTCGATCAGCCGTGCCCGAACGGGTCCGCGGACCAACTTCGGCGGCAATTTGTCGAGGGCGGTGCGGTAGCGCTTGGCCAGTACTTCGGCGTCGCGGGCTACCCCCAACACATTGGCCAGCTCGCGCAGTTCGTCGAGGATCGACGTGTCGTCAGCGAGTCCGAAGGAATCCGGAGACGCCTGCAGCAAGCTGCGGATCTTGCGAGTTGTCACCCGCATCTGGTGCACGGCGTCGTCGGCCTCCGCGCGTACGGCGCGGTCCCACACCAGAAGCTCGTCGAGCTGCTCGGCCACCGCCCGATGCAGCGGGTCGGGCGGGCGGGCAGGTTCGTCGCTTTGCGACGTATCGAGCACCCGCGCCAGCTTGGAGCCGCTACGAGCCGGCGTCGCACCGGCGTCGAGCAACCGGTCGCTCAGCTTGTCCATCAGCTCGGTGGTCGCTTCGGGTCCGACGAGTTCGAGCTCCCACTCACGCCACCGCTGCTCGGCGATGGTCCCGTCGGCGCCCTGCCCCGCGGTGACCTGGTCGTCACAGAACTCGGCGAGCACCGCGTCGTCGGCACCGTAGAGCAGATGCACCTCCCGCCTGGTGCTGATCCGCGCCACTGGGCTCACCGGGCGGTCCCGGACGATGGCCAGCACCACATCCAACAGCTCGGTCGGTACACCTTGTTGAGCGCCGTTCGCGCGGCCGTTTGCGGCACTCAATGGTGCCCGCACCTCGGTGCGGGCATCGGGGCCCGCCGGCAGTTTCAGATGCCAACCGGCATCGACGCCGCCGGTGCGGCGGCGCAACGTGATTCGTTTGGACGCCAGATCACGTGCGGGGGTGTCGAAGTACACGGCATCCAGGGCCTGCGCCTCGGGTCTGTCTACCCGGACGATATCCGCGATGCCGGCGAGTGACGGCGGCTGCGTCGACTCGCCGACGTCGAACTTGCGCTCCACCTCGAGATAACGCGATGTGCTCGGGGCGTTGACAGGCATCGTCGCCTCCGGTGTGTCCGTCGCCGCGGTCGTAGATCGTGATAGTCAGCCGATGGTCCCAGCGTGCCACATCCGGGTGGTGTCTAAACCAGTGGCGTTAGAAACTGTGCTCGTCGGCGGGGAAGGCCCCGGCGGCGACTTCCTCCGCGTACTGGGTTGCCGCGCGGCGCAATTCGCCCGCGACATCACCGAACCGCTTGACGAACCGGGCCGTCTTGCCGCTGGTGAGCCCGGCCATGTCCTGCCAAACCAGCACCTGGGCGTCGCAGTTGGGCCCAGCGCCGATCCCGACGGTGGGGATGGTCAGCTTGCCGGTGATCTGGGTGGCCAACTCGGCCGGCACCATCTCCATCACCACCGAAAACGCGCCGGCCTCGGCAACGGCGATCGCGTCGGCGATGGTCTGTTCGGCGGCGTCCCCGCGGCCCTGTACCCGGAAGCCGCCGAGCGTGTTGACGCTTTGCGGGGTGAAGCCGATGTGGGCCATCACCGGGATACCGGCGGCGGTCAGGGCGGCGATCTGCCCGGCGACTCGTTCGCCGCCTTCCAACTTGACCGCGTGCGCGCCGGCTTCCTTCATGAACCGGACTGAGGCTTCGAGCGCCGCGTTGGGTCCCGCCTCGTAGCTGCCGAACGGCAAGTCGGCGACCACCAGAGCGTGCGGTGCACCCCGCACCACGCCACGCACCAACGGAAGCAGCTCGTCGATCGAGACCGGCACTGTGGTGTCGTAGCCGTAGACGACGTTGGCGGCCGAATCGCCAACCAGCAGCACCGGGATGCCGGCATCGTCGAAGATCCGCGCGGTCGAGTAGTCGTAGGCCGTCAGCATGGCCCACTTGTGGCCTTCGGCCTTCATCCTCTGCAGGTGATGGACGCGCATCTTGGTCCGCGGCGCGGCGACGGTGTCATTCGGCTGCGAGGGATGAGCCCCGTAAACAGTGTGCTCAGACATCATTGTCCCTAGTTGTGGTCGGGTCGATCCTCGTGGCCCAAGCAGGGTCCCCGGGTTCGTCTGACGTTGCTAGTCTGCCATCTGCCGTCACACAAGTGGATACCAGGTTCAGTGGACTTCCTCACACCGGTACCCATCGCGACGATTCGGGCGACGCCTTGCGGTAGCGGACATACCATCGGCGCATGCAGCGGCTCAGCGGACTCGACGCCAGTTTTCTCTATTTGGAGACCCCATCGCAGCCGTTGCATGTCTGTTCGATTTTGGAGCTCGACACGTCAACGATGCCGGGCGGCTACACCTTCGACCGGCTCCGCGACGAGTTGGCGCCCCGAATCAAGGCAATGCCCCAGTTTCGGGAGAAGCTGGCCGACAGCCCGCTGAACCTGGATCACCCGGTCTGGGTGGATGACAACAACTTCGACGTGAATCGGCACCTGCACCGCATCGGGCTGCCGCCACCGGGCGGGCGAAACGAGCTGACCGAGATTTGCGGTCATATCGCCGGATTGCCGCTGGACCGCACCCGGCCGCTATGGGAGATGTGGGTCATCGAAGGTGTCGCAGGCACCGACGCCCAGCAGGGTGGTCGTTTGGCGGTGATGACCAAAGTGCATCACGCTTGTGTGGACGGTGTGACCGGGGCAAACCTGATGTCGCAGTTGTGCAGCACCGAGGCGGACGCACCTGCGCCGGAACCGGTCGAAGGCGTTGGGGGAGCCAGCCAAATCGAGATCGCGGTGAGTGGAGCGGTCAAGTTCGCGGCCAGGCCCCTGCGCTTTGCCAATGCACTCACGGATACCGCGTCATCGGTGGTCAAGACGGTGCTGCGGGCACGCAGCGGCCAGACGATGGCGCCTCCGTTCGCGGCCCCGCCGACGGCCTTCAACGCGAGCGTCACCTCCCACCGCAACATCTCCTACGCGCAGCTGGATCTCGAGGACATCAAAAAGGTCAAGAGCTACTTCGACGTCAAAGTCAACGACGTGGTGATGGCACTGGTGTCGGGCGTCCTGCGTCAATTCCTGCTCGACCGTAGCGAACTGCCGGATTCGTCATTGGTGGCGATGGTGCCGGTGTCAGTGCACGGGAAATCGGATCGGCCTGGGCGCAATCAGGTTTCGGGAATGTTTTCTAGCCTTCACACGCATATAGCTGACCCCGCGGAGCGGATCAAGGCCATCGCCGATGCGAATTCGGTTGCCAAACAGCATAGTTCGGCGATAAGCGCCACGCTCCTGCAGGATTGGTCACAGTTCGCCGCGCCCGCGGTGTTCGGTCTGGCGATGAGGGCCTATGCCCGGACCCGGCTCACCAAGAGCAGGCCGGTGCACAACCTGGTGGTTTCCAACGTCCCGGGTCCGCAGGTCCCGCTGTACTTCCTGGGCAGTGAGGTCAAGGGGATGTATCCGCTGGGACCGGTCTTCCACGGCTCGGCACTGAACATCACCGTGATGTCGCTGAACGGCAAACTGGACGTCGGGATCATCGCGTGTCCGGAGCTGGTGCCGGACCTGTGGGAGCTGGCCGACGACTTCGCGGTCGGAATGGAAGAACTGCTGCTCGCGACACGGTAGGCGCCCAGCACCCGGGGGCACGCGTTGGCGCATGGCAGCATAGGTGGGTATGGGGACCCCTCGCCGCGGCAAGATCGCGCGCACGATGCTGATCTGGACCGCCATGGCGGTAATCGCGGCGACGGCGGCCAGCTGCACTCAGGTCATCAATGGGCGCGCGGTGCTTGCTGGGCCGAAAGTCGGCCAGCCAGTGGAGTGGGGACCGTGTCGTGTCTCCGGTGGTGGTGGTGGTACCGCGATAGTGAAGCTGCCGGGTGGCGCGCAATGCGGCAAGCTTGCCGTGCCCGTCGACTACAGACACCTCAACGGTGACGCCACGACACTGGCATTGATTCGATTCCCAGCGACCCGAGACAAAATCGGGTCGCTGGTCATTAACCCCGGTGGTCCCGGTGAGTCCGGCATCGAGGCTGCACTGGGCATCGTCCAGTCGTTGTCGCCGCGGGTCCGAGAACGGTTCGACCTCGTCGGATTTGACCCACGGGGAGTGGCGGCGTCGCGCCCGGCGATCTGGTGTAACTCCGACGCCGACAACGACCGGCTGCGCACCGAGCCGCAAGTCGACTACAGCCCGGCGGGCGTGGCGCACATCGAGGACGAGACCAAGGCGTACGTCGGTCGTTGCAAGGACAAGATGGGCAAGAAATTCCTGGCGAGCGTCGGAACCAATAACGTCGCCCGTGACCTGGACACCATTCGGGAAGCGCTGGGCGACAGCAAACTGACGTTCCTGGGCTACTCGTACGGAACCCGAATGGGCGCCGCTTATGCCGAGGCTTTCCCGAAGAACGTCCGGGCGATGATCCTCGACGGTGCCATCGACCCGAATGCCGACCCCGTTGAGTCGGACCTGCGGCAGGCCAAAGGTTTTCAGGATGCGTTCAACGACTATGCGAAAGACTGCGCCAAGTCGTCGAACTGTCCGCTGGGCACCGACCCCGCCAAAGCCGTTGACGCCTACCATAATTTGGTCTACCCGCTCGTCGACAAGAACAACCCGATGATCAGTAGGCCTGCGCGCACCAGCGATCCACGCGGGTTGAGCTATAGCGACGCCATCATCGGGACCATCATGGCGCTGTACTCGCCGACCTTCTGGCACCACTTGACGGCGGGATTGACTGAGTTGGCCGGCCATCGTGGCGACATGCTGCTTGAGTTGGCCGACCTGTACATGCGTCGCGACAAGCACGGCCACTACACCAACTCCACCGACGCCCGGGTGGCGATCAACTGTGTGGACCAGCCGCCCGTCAAGGATCGGGCCAAGGTCATCGATGAAGACCGACGTACTCGTCAGGTTGCGCCGTTCATGAACTACGGGAAATTCACCGGCGACGCCCCGTTGGGCACTTGTGCATTCTGGCCGGCGCCGCCGACGAGTAAACCGCACATCATTTCCGCTCCCGGGCTGGCGCCGACCCTGGTGGTGTCCACCACCCACGACCCGGCGACGCCGTATCAAGCCGGCGTCGACCTGGCAAGTCAGCTTCATGGCGGATTGCTCACCTTCGACGGCACTCAGCACACGGTGGTCTTCCAGGGCAACAGCTGTATCGACGACTACGCGACGGCCTACCTCGTCAGCGGCACTGTGCCGTCGAAGGGGGCCAAGTGCTAGGTTCGGCGACGATGCGGGCCGTCCAGCGGCCCGAGCTGGGGGTACCTCCCGCTTGCGGGGGCGAGCTGGACAATCAGACTGGCCCCGCCTGCCGGTCCGTGCCGGAATCGAAACATTAAGACCGCGCGGTAAATAACGAGACCAAGGTGTGACCAATGGGATCGCGGCCCGTGGCCGATGCATGCGACGATTGACAGCCATGTGGCGCATGAGACGGCTGTTCTCTGCGCTGCTTTGTTTGGTGCTACCGGTAGTGGCAGCCGTTGCCTCGACGCCGGTGACGAGCGCGACGCCGGATTACGATGCCGGACCAACGCCTAGCCCGGGGGTGCCGCAGCCGTCGTCGGCGCCGCAACTGAACTGGGGGAACTGCAGTGGGTTCCTCAAAAGCCCCGGCGACGTTCCCAGCGCGCAATGCACCACCGTTCCGGTCCCGGTCGACTACGACCACCCGGGAGGCGCGCAAGCGCAGCTCGCGGTGATCCGCATTCCGGCGACCGGTCCGCGGATCGGAGCGCTGCTGATCAATCCGGGTGGGCCCGGGGCATCGGCAGTCGGCATGGTCGCCGCGATGGGACCGGGACTGGCGGGCTCTGAGGTCAGCCGCCGGTTCGATCTGGTGGGCTTCGATCCCCGCGGCGTCGGCCATTCCACGCCGGCGCTGCGCTGCCAAACCGACGCGGAGTTCGATGCCTACCGGCGCGAACCGATGGTCGACTACAGCCCGCCCGGCGTGGCCCACATCGAGCAGGTGAATCGGCAGCTGGCCCAGCGCTGCCTCAACCGGAATGGCGCGGCGTTCCTGGAGAATGTCGGGACCGCGTCCGTGGCACGGGACATGGATGCGGTACGGCAGGCGCTGGGCGATGACCAAATCAACTACCTCGGCTTCAGCTACGGCACTGAATTGGGGACCGCCTACGTTGAGCGGTTCGGCGATCATGTTCGGTCGATGGTGCTGGACGGCGCTATCGACCCGAGCGTGGGCCCGATCGACGAGAACGTCAACCAGGAGGCCGGGTTTCAGACCGCGTTCAACGATTACGCGGCGGATTGCGCCCGCTCGTCAGACTGCCCGCTAGGCACCGACCCGGCCCAATGGGTCAACCGCTACCACGAGTTGATCGATCCGCTGGTGAACAAGCCCGCCCCAACCTCGGATCCACGCGGACTCGGTTACGCAGACGCGACCACGGGCACTATCAACTCGCTATACACCCCGCAGTTCTGGAAGTTCCTGACCAGCGGTCTGCTCGGTCTGCGTCGCGGCACCGATCCCGGTGACCTACTGATGCTGGCCGATGAATACTACGGCCGTGACGACAAGGGGCACTACGACAACTCGCAGGACGCGTTCAACGCGGTCCGCTGCGTCGACGCGCCCGAGCCGACCGATCCCGCGGCATGGGTGGACGCCGACCGCCGCATCCGTCAGGTTGCGCCGTTCGAGTCCTACGGGCAGTTCACCGGGTATGCGCCTCGCGACCTGTGCGCGCTCTGGCCGGTGCCGGCGACGTCGTCGCCGCATCCGGCAGCGCCGGTCGCTCCCGGCAAAGTCGTCGTAGTGTCCACCACGCACGACCCGGCCACCCCGTATCAGGCCGGCGTCGACCTGGCCCGCCAACTCGGCGCGGACCTGATCACCTTCGAGGGCACACAACACACCGTGGTGTTCAACGGCAACCAGTGCGTCGACGACGCTGTTGTCAGCTACCTGGTCGACGGGGTGGCGCCGGGAAACTTACGCTGCTAAGCCGCAGTAGTAACACAGATTTAACGGTCAATGCATACTGTTCCAGTTATGGATCGACAAAAGGAATTCGTGCTCCGCACGCTGGAGGAACGGGATATCCGGTTCGTCCGGTTGTGGTTTACCGATGTGCTCGGTTTCCTCAAGTCGGTCGCTATCGCGCCGGCCGAGCTTGAGGGCGCCTTCGAGGAAGGCATCGGCTTCGACGGATCGTCCATCGAGGGCTTTGCCCGGGTCTCGGAGTCCGACACCGTGGCTCATCCCGACCCGTCGACCTTCCAGGTGCTGCCCTGGACGACCCGCTCCGGCCACCACCATTCGGCGCGCATGTTTTGTGATATCACGATGCCCGACGGCTCGCCCTCCTGGGCCGACCCGCGGCACGTGCTGCGGCGCCAGCTGGGCAAAGCCAACGACCTCGGCTTCTCGTGCTACGTGCATCCCGAGATCGAGTTCTTCCTGCTGGAACCCGGTCCGGAGGACGGGTCGATGCCCGTTCCGGCCGACAACGCCGGCTACTTCGACCAGGCGGTGCATACCGCCTCTAACTTTCGCCGTCAGGCGATTGACGCCCTGGAATTCATGGGCATCTCGGTGGAGTTCAGCCACCATGAAGGCGCGCCCGGGCAGCAGGAGATCGACCTTCGCTTCGCGGACGCGCTGTCGATGGCCGACAACGTGATGACGTTCCGCTACGTCATCAAAGAGGTCGCGCTCGAAGAGGGGATGCGGGCGACGTTCATGCCCAAGCCGTTTGGGCAGTACCCCGGCTCGGCCATGCATACCCACATGAGCCTGTTCGAGGGCGAAGTCAACGCGTTCCACAGTCCGGACGATCCGTTGCAACTCTCCGATGTCGCCAAGTCGTTCATCGCCGGCATCCTCGAGCACGCGAGCGAGATCAGCGCGGTGACCAACCAATGGGTCAACTCCTACAAGCGGCTGGTGCTGGGCGGCGAGGCCCCCACCGCGGCGTCGTGGGGGGCAGCCAACCGGTCGGCGTTGGTACGTATTCCGATGTACAGCCCGAACAAGACCTCGTCGCGGCGTATCGAGGTGCGCAGCCCAGACTCCGCCTGCAATCCCTACCTGGCGTTTGCCGTGCTGCTGGCGGCCGGGCTGCGCGGTGTGGAGAAGGGTTACGTCCTGGGCCCCCAAGCTGAGGACAACGTCTGGGACCTCACGCCCGAGGAGCGCCGCGCGATGGGTTACCGCGAGCTGCCGTCCAGCCTGGACGAAGCGCTGCGTGCCATGGAGAGTTCGGAGCTCGTCGCGGAAGCCTTGGGGGAGCATGTCTTCGACTTCTTCCTGCGCAACAAGCGTTCTGAGTGGGCGAACTACCGCCGCCACGTCACACCCTTTGAACTGAAGACTTATATTTCGCTGTGACCGGTGCCGGTAGCCCTCTCATCCAACCGGTCACCTAGGGCACACCAGATCTCAGGAAATCTGCGCTACGGTCATGGTCGTGAACCAACCCGTGACGGAGCGGCCGAAGGTCCCCAGCCTCGGCCGGCTCGGGTTGGTCGATGCGCGCGCAAGTGCCAACTTGGCGCAGCTGGGTTGGAACACCGAAGCACGTATCGACCTGCTTTGGTCACTGTCGCGCGCACCGGATGCCGATGCGGCTCTGTGCGCGATGGTCCGGCTGGCCGAGGCGCTCGGCGACGACTGGGACGAGCTGAACGCGGCATTGGCCGCCGACCGCCGCCTGCGCGGTCGGCTGTTCGGTGTGCTCGGGTCCTCGCTGGCGTTGGGGGATCATCTGATCGCCAATCCGCAGGCATGGCATCTGCTGCAGGGCACGGTGAAGCTGCCGTCCGCCGAGCAGCTAAGTGCCGCCTTCACCGAGTGCCTGGGCGAAACTTCAGATGGCCCAGGCTCGGTCGTGTCGCGACTACGCATCCTCTACCGCAACCGGGTGCTGGTGCTGGCCGCTCGGGATCTGGCGCCGACAGTCGAGAACGAGCCCGTGCTGCCTTTCAGCGCTGTCGGTGCCCACCTGGCCGATCTAGCGGACGCCGCGTTGGCGGCTGCCCTGTCCGTCGCCGAGGCCACCGTCTGCGGCGACGCCACACCGCCCCGGCTGGCGGTCATCGCAATGGGCAAATGCGGCGCGCGCGAACTGAACTACGTCAGCGACGTCGACGTAATCTTCGTTGCCGAGAACGCCGACCCGGTATCCGCCCGGGTAGCCGGCGAGATGATGCGGTTGGCATCGGAGGCGTTCTTCCAGGTGGACGCCGCGCTGCGCCCGGAGGGCCGCCACGGCGAGCTGGTCCGCAGCATCGACTCGCATGTCGCTTACTACCAGCACTGGGCGAAGACCTGGGAGTTTCAGGCGCTGCTGAAAGCCCGGCCGGCGGTCGGCGATGCGGAACTGGGCAAGCAGTACATCGCCGCGGTGATGCCGATGGTGTGGACCGCTTGTGAGCGTGAAGATTTCGTCAGCGAAGTTCAGGCGATGCGGCGGCGGGTGGAGCAGCTGGTGCCGGCCGACGTCCGAAGCCGCGAAATCAAACTCGGCAGCGGCGGGCTGCGTGACGTCGAGTTCGCGGTGCAGCTCTTGCAACTCGTGCACGGTCGCACCGACGAGTCGCTGCACGTGGCGTCGACGGTGGATGCGCTGGCCGCCCTGGGGGCCGGCGGCTACGTCGGGCGGGACGACACGGCGAATCTGACCGCCTCCTACGAGTTCCTGCGGTTGCTGGAACACCGGCTGCAGTTGCAGCGACTCAAACGCACCCACATGTTGCCGGCTTTCGACGACGACGAGGCGCTGCGCTGGTTGGCCCGGGCGGCCCATATCCGCCCCGACGGGAGCCACGATGCGCTGGGAGTGCTGCGCGAGGAACTGAAACGCCATCACCGGCGGGTATCGCGGCTGCACGCCAAACTGTTCTATCAACCGCTGCTGGAATCGCTTGCGCCAGAAGGCCTGGAGTTCTCCCACGGGATGACGCCTGCGGCCGCGGAACGTCAGCTGGCTGCACTAGGTTACGAGGCTCCGCAGAACGCACTGACCCATCTGGCCGCGTTGAGCAACCAGAACGGCCGTCGCGGTCGGGTGCAGTCGGTGCTGCTGCCCAGGCTGCTGGACTGGCTATCCGATACCCCCGATCCCGACGGTGGCCTGCTGGCTTACCGCCGGATCAGTGAGGCGATGGTCGTCCACCGTTGGTATTTGTCCACGCTGCGGGACAAGCCGGCGGTGGCCAAGCGACTGATGCACGTGCTCGGAACGTCCGCTTACGTGCCGGACCTGTTGATGCGCGCGCCCGAGGTCATTCAGAACTACAGCGACGGGCACTCGGGGCCCAAGCTGCTCGATGTCGACCCCGAGACGGTGGCCGGCGCTTTGGTGGCTTCGGCGGGCCGACAAAGCGACCCGGTACGCGCCATTGCGATCGCGCGATCGCTGCGCCGGCGCGAGTTGGCCCGCGTCGCTTCGGCCGACCTGCTCGGGATGCTCGAGGTCACCGATGTGTGCGCCGCGCTCACCTCGGTGTGGGTCGCGGTCCTGCAGGCCGCTCTGAACGCGGTGGTTCGCGCCAACCTTCCCGATGGCGGCAACGCCCCGGCTGCCATCGCGGTAATCGGTATGGGCCGACTCGGCGGCCGCGAGCTGGGCTACGGGTCCGACGCTGATGTGCTGTTCGTCTGCGAGCCTGCCGCCGGTGGGCAGGATTCGGAGGCTGTGCGCTGGGCGGTGACGGTGGCCGAGCAGGTTCGCGCGCTGTTGGGTACCGCCAGTGCCGACCCGCCGTTGGAGGTCGACGCCAATCTGCGGCCCGAGGGCCGTAGTGGTCCGCTGGTCCGCACGCTCGCCTCGTACGCCGCTTACTACGAGCAATGGGCGCAGCCCTGGGAGATCCAGGCGCTGCTGCGGGCGGACGCGGTCGCCGGTGACGCGGATCTGGGCCGGCGGTTCCTGCTGATGGCTGACAAGACGCGGTATCCCTCCGGCGGGGTGTCGGCAGAGACGGTCCTCGAAATCCGACGCATCAAGGCGCGCGTCGACGCGGAGCGACTGCCGCGTGGCGCCGACCCCAAGACCCACACCAAGCTTGGGCGCGGGGGACTGGCCGATATCGAATGGACCGTGCAGCTGCTGCAGCTGCGGTACGCCAGCGAAATCGATGCCCTGCACAACACCTCGACGCTGGAGAGCCTGGACGCCATCGCCGACGCCGACCTGATCTCTGCCGAGGATGCGGAGCTGTTGCGGCACGCCTGGCTGACCGCGACGCGGGCCCGCAACGCGCTGGTCCTTGTTCGGGGCAAGCCCTCCGACCAGCTGCCTGGGCCCGGACGCCAGCTCAACACCGTCGCGGTCGCCGCCGGCTGGGAAAAGAACGGCGACGGCGGCGCGTTTCTGGACAACTACCTGCGGGTGACCCGGCGCGCAAAAGCTGTCGTGCACAAAGTGTTCGATGAATGAGCCGGGCCTGACTGCACTGCGCCGAACACCTCGGTGTTAGTAAAGAGGGATAGGCCGGCTACTGAACAAGGCCCGCCACTAGCGCCAGGAGGCGGGTTTGAAGTGAAGATCCTCTATGAGGTGATGAGCGCTGGCGAACATGATCGGCTCGCGGCGCTGTACGGTCCGCTGACCGACGACGTGCGCGGGCTCATCGAAGCCGCCCTGCGCACCGAGGCGGAGCAAGACGCCATCGATGCGGCGCGGACCGCGATCCAGACTGCGACGGATGCCCTGCGCAGTCGGCAGCAAGATGAATCGCAGGTGGTGCGCTATGCGGTCGGGGGACGCCCGGTGGTGTGGAGCAACGCCGTGATCGGCTTGCGCAACCCGATCGCCCCGCCGCTGACCATCCACCACGACGACGACGGCACCCGGTGCTGGAGCGACTTCACCCTCAACGGCGCCTACGAGGGCCCGCCCGGGCTGGTGCACGGTGGCGTGTGTGCTCTGGTGCTTGACCACGTACTCGGCGAGGCTGCCAGTGAGGGCCTGACCAAACCGCTGTTCACCGGAACCATCACCGTCCGGTACGTGCGCGGCACCCCGTTGGGCAGGCTTCGCGCCGAAGCCGCGGTCGAGCGCACCGAAGGCATCAAATCCTTTGTCTCCGGTCATCTTTCCGACGCGCAAGGAATCACAGCCGAAGCGGAGGGGATTTTCATTCAGCCGGCATGGGCGCGAGAAGTTGGATGAAGTTCTATATCAGCAGTGCATTCCGCAATACCCGGGAGATCGTCGAGATCGCCAAGGTTGCTGACGATCTCGGCTACGACGGCATGGGGATCCCCGATCACATCGTCAACCTGGAAACCCTGAGCACCCCGTACCCCTATACCAAGGACGGCCAGCGCCGCTGGCAGCCGTTTACCGAGTGGCCTGACCCGTGGGTCCTGGTTGGCGCACTTGCCCAGGTCACGACGCGGCTGCGGTTCGTCACCACCGTCTACATTCCGGCCATGCGCAACCCTTACTCGGCGGCAAAAGCCATCGGCACCGCGGCCTATCTCGCCGACGGGCGGGTGGAGTTCGGTATCGGTGTTGGCTGGTGTGCGGACGAGTTCGCGTTGATGGAGCAGCCCTTCTCCGACCGCGGTAAACGCACCGACGAGATGCTCGAGCTGATGCAAAAGCTGTGGTCACCGGGCTGGGCCGAGTTCGGCGGCGAGTTCTATCAGACGCCGAGGTTGGAGATGGAACCGACGCCGCCGCGGATACCGGTCTATGTCGGTGGGCTCAGCGAGATCGCGTTGCGCCGCGCGGCCCGATACGACGGCTGGATCGGCGACTTGATCAACACCGATCGCGCGATCGCCGCTGCGGCCCGGCTGCGTGAGCTTCGGATCGAAAATGGTTTATCTGTAGACGATTTCACTATTCTTACGCCGCTGACCGACGCTATCACAGTCGCCGATTACCAGCGCGCTGAGGATGCCGGCATCACCGGCATCCTCACCATGCCGTGGATGTTCTACGCCGGGCCGGATGCCACGCTGGCCGAGAAGGTCGACGGCATGAAAAGGTTCCGCAAGGACCTCACGCTCGACGCCTGATCCGACTCGTGGTAACGAAAGCGTTCCGTCGATCGCTCGTTTGGCTTAACGTGACCAAGGTGGAGTTACACGGAAACCCCGAATTGGTGCCCGTCGAGGCATTGCGCTCAGGTGACCCGATAACCGACGTCCACGGTGGTGGCCAGCACTACACAGTCCTCGAGTCGAAGGCTTTCGACGAGAGCTGCGTGGTTCTCGAGCTCGAGTCGAAAGCCAACGACCAGCTTCGAGTGATCGAGATGTCCTTCCCGACGGGCTACTTCATGGGCAGGTCACCTCGGCACATTTTGTGACGCCACGTCGGTGGTATCGCCTCGGACCTGGTGACACTCGGCGATCAGCGGTGCCTGCATGATGAGAGCCATGCCCGAAATCAGGCCGTACCGTATCGACGTCCCCAATGCCGTTCTCGACGACCTGAAGGAGCGTTTGGCCCGCACCCGGTGGCCGGAAGCCGAGACCGTCGACGACTGGAGCCAGGGCATACCGCTGGCCTACACCCGCGATCTGGCCGCCTATTGGGCTGACGGTTACGACTGGCGATCTCGGGAAGCCGCGTTGAACCGGTTCGATCACCACCTCACCGAAATCGGCGGGCTGGACATCCATTTCATCCACCAGCGGTCGCCGCATGACGATGCGCTGCCGCTGCTGATCACCCATGGCTGGCCGGGATCAATCGCGGAGTTTCAGAAGGTGATCGAGCCGCTGGTCAATCCGACGTCAGGACGTCCCGAGGACGCATTCCACATCGTGTGCCCGTCGTTGCCCGGGTACGGGTTCTCGGGCAAGCCCTCGCGGACCGGATGGGGCGTCGACAAGATCGCGCAGGTCTGGGACACGCTCATGGTGCGCCTTGGCTATGACCGCTACGGCGCGCAGGGCGGCGACTGGGGCGCTGCGGTCACGACACAAATCGGCCGCAACCGCGGCCACTGCATCGCGATCCATCTGAACATGCCGATTGCTCGGCCTCCGGCGGGCTCTGGCGGCGGCGATCTCACCGAGGACGAGCAACAGGCTCTGGCGGCTTTCGCGGAACACCGGAAGTGGGGCACCGGCTATTCCAAGCAGCAATCCACCCGGCCGCAGACGCTCGGTTATGGATTGGTCGACTCGCCGGTGGGACAACTGGCCTGGGTCGTCGAGAAGTTCTGGGCATGGGCGGACTGCGACGGGCATCCCGAAAACGTGCTCAGCCGTGACGAATTACTCGACAACGTGATGCTGTATTGGGTCACCGGTAGTGGCGCATCCTCAGCACGCCTGTACTGGGAGAGCTTCAACAGGTTCGTCACGGATGGCCGCGTTGACTTACCCACCGGCGTCGCGGCATTTCCGAAGGAAATCCTGCGAACCCCGCGACGCTGGTGTGAGGCCGCCTACAACATCACACGCTGGTCGACGATGCCGCGCGGTGGCCACTTCGCCGCATTCGAGCAGCCGGAGTTGTTCGTCGACGACGTCCGCGCATTCTTTGCGACGGTTCGCTGACGCGTGCAGCCGGCTCAACGTCGCAGGAACCGGCGATTTCTTCGCAAGCCCGTCCGCCGGGGTGCAGCCGTCGACCGCCAACGACCGCGCCGGGCATCCAGGGCGTAGACGCCGCCGCCGGCGAAGATCAGCAGGAAGAAGGCAAAGCAGTAAAGCACCGCCAGCTCACCGCCGTTGGCGATCGGAAAGAATCCGTGCGGCAGGTGCTGGGTGAAGTATGCGAACGCCATCTCGCCGCATGCAACGAACGCCGCAAGCCGGGTGAACAGGCCGGCAATGATCAGCACGCTGGTGACCACTTCGATCCATCCCGCGTAGTAGAACGGCCATTCGCCGACCGCGGCCTTGTGTGCGACGACAGGCCAACCGATCAGCTTGGTCAGGCCCTGGCAGAGGAATAGCAGCCCGAACACCACTCGGAACACCGCTAAGGCGATCGGCCAATACGAATTCAGCCGTGCTTCCAGATTCCGCGCCATGCGCTGACGATACGTGGTTAAAGCTGGGCCCAGACCGACTTCGTTTTCATGTACGCCTCGATACCCTCTTTGCCGAACTCGTGGCCCCAACCGGACTGCTTGTGGCCGCCGAATGGCACATCGTGGTCGAACACCAACTGACAGTTCACCTGGACACTGCCCGCCTGCAGCCGCTTGACGATCCTGTGGGCGCGGCCGACGTTCTCCGTCCAGGCGGTGGCCGCCAGGCCGTAGATGGTGTCGTTGGCCATGGCCACGGCCTCGTCTTCGTCGTCGAACGGCAGGATGCTGACCACCGGCCCGAAAATCTCCTGCTGGTACAGCCGCATGCCCGGGTCGACGTTGGTGAGCACGGTCGGGTGGACGAAGTACCCCTTGCGGTCCAGGCGGTAGCCGCCGGTGACCACTTCGACGCCGTCGCTGCGGCCCTCGTCGATGAAGCCCATGACGCGGGTCAGTTGCTTCTGGCTGATTAGCGGGCCGCTGACGCAGCCCTCCTCGCTGGGAGCGCCCAGCTTGAACGTGTTCGCCATCATCGCAATGCCTTCCACGACCCGCTCGTACACGCCGCGCTGTACGAAGATCCGCGACCCGCAGACGCAGCCTTGGCCGGAGTGCACGAAGATGCCCAGCGACGCCATCAGGATCGTCTTGTCCAGGTCGGCGTCGTCGAAGATCAGCACCGGCGACTTCCCGCCCAGCTCGAGCATGACCTTCTTCAGGTTGCCCGCAGACGCCCGCACGATCTCCTTGCCGACCTCGGTGGACCCGGTGAAGGCAACCTTCTCGACGTCGGGATGCGCGGTGATCGCCGCACCCGCAGTGTGGCCGTAGCCGGTCAGCAGATTGACGACACCGTCTGGGACCCCGGCCTCATGGACGAGCCTGTCGAGTAGAAGTGCTGAAAGCGGGGTCTCCTCGGCGGGTTTGACGAGCATGCTGCAGCCGGCGGCCAGCGCCGGCGCAAGCTTGGCGCTCGCATTGAAGATCGGGCCGTTCCACGGGAAGATCAGCCCCACCACGCTGTAGGGCTCCTTGAGGGTGTAGGCGTGCATGCTGACGAAGGTGTCGGTCGCGATGCCGTCGGTCTTCACGTCGTATGCGGTGCCGTTGAGCTTTGAACACCAACCGGCGTAATAGCGGAAGAACTCCGAACAGGTGGACATCTGCAACTGCGCCTGCATCAGCGGCATGCCGGTGTTGAGCGAGTCGAGTTCAGCGAACTCCTGGGCGTGTTGGTCGATCAACTCCCCGATCCGCCACATGATCTTGGCCCGCTCGCGACCCGGCAGCTGGGACCAGACGCCGGATTCGAAGGAAGCCTTTGCCCGCGCGACGGCTTCGTCGACTGCTTCCGTCCCGCAGTCGGTGAACTCGGTGATCGTCTCCTCTGTCGCGGGGTCGATAACCGAAATGACATCGCCCGAGCCGGGCCGCTTGCGAATGTCGTTCAGTAGTGACTGCAGCGCCATCTGATCCCTTCCGTACCGTCCTCATCGAACCGGGCGCTCGATGCGCGTCGGATTGCTGAGCATCTGCTTAGCATCGCCGACGCTGACGGGTCAAGGCGGGTATCGACTGCGGGTGTGGGCGGCGGCCGGGGCGGCTTCGGCGATGCTGAACGGGTGGGCTACCGGAGTTTCACGCCCCGAGCGCTTTGGTCAGCAGTGCGGTGAGCCGCTTCTGCTCGCTGGTGCTCAACTCGCCGATCAACGGCTTGACCCGGTCACCGATGGCCGCGGTGACCTTGGGTACCAGGCCGCGAGCCGACTCGGTGAGGGTTACCCGCACCGAGCGGCCGTCGTGCAGGTCGGCGGTCTTCGTGACCAGCCCACGCTGTGCCGCGCGGTCAATGAGACCACTGACCGTCGAGCGCTCCAGGCCGGTGAAGGTCGCCAGATCGGCCATTGTCGGCTCACGATCCCGCAAGATGCCCAGCACCCGCACTTGGGTGAGCGACAAGTCGTGTTCGGCGGCGACTTCGGTAAGGACTGCCATCAGCGCAAAAGATATTTGCACCAATGCATCTCGTAGATCCTCGAGGTGGTCCTGGCCACCGTCGCGATCGGAAGTCATCGGCCAAACGATACCATAGATAGATCGTATTACTCACTATAATAATGGGTATTACCATCTAACGAAACGAAAGCGCCACCGTGAAGGTGTTGCAGCTGTCACTCAATCAAGGGCCTTAACGCGCGTAGCAGCACGTCCCCCACGGCTGGTTGCGGGCTTACACAACTGTCGACCATTGGTGCGGGATGGCGCGTGCTGGTGCTTAGGTCGGGATTGTGAAATCCCTAGTTACGTTGTTCCGTGACACCGTCGCGGCTCGGATATCGGTTGCCGCTGTGCTCGGAGTTGCCGTCGCTCTCTCGGTGGGCAACACAGTCGGCTGGCGGTTCGCGCTTGCCGGCTGGATCACGACCGCCGGAGTGTATGTGGTGTGGACGCGGCTCATCCTGGGCGGAATGGATGCTGACCAAACCTGCAGGTATGTGACCCGGGAGGACCCCACCAGATGGGTCGCCGACGTGGTCATCGTGTCGGCAAGCATCGCGAGCCTAGGCGGCGTCGGCTACGTAGTGGCCGCCGGATCACGCTCCGGCACCGAAGCCTTGGAAGCCGCCATTGTCGGCATCCTGACCGTCGCGGCGTCCTGGTTCGCCGTGCACACGCTGTTCACCGTGCACTACGCGCGGCTCTATTATTCGGACGAACCGGGTGGAATCAACTTCCACGACCCTGAGCGGCCCCGCTTTCGGGACTTCGCGTATATGGCCTACACCGTCGGCATGACCTACCAGGTGTCCGACACCGAGATCGGGTTGTCATCCATCAGGGCGACGGTGTTGCGCCATGCGCTGTTGTCCTACCTGCTCGGCGCGGTTGTCCTGGCAGTCACGATCAATTTGATTGCCGGGCTGGGTTCCAGGCTCTAACCGACCCACTGCGCACGCGGTGGGCAAGGTCGTCGCGGACCGCCTCACGAAAGTCCTGCGGTCTGATTGCGGTCCTAGACCCTGACCCGTAGCTGCGCCGCAGGTCAGCGGGTTGGCTGGCTCACACGTCGTAGTAGAGCGCGAACTCGTACGGGTGCGGCCGGATCTGGACCGGCAGGATCTCGCTCTCGCGCTTGAAGCTGATCCACGTCTCGATCAAGTCGGGGGTGAAAACGCCTCCCTCGGTAAGGTATTCGTGGTCTGCCTCGAGACGGTCGATCACAGCGGACAGCTGAGTAGGAGCCTGCGGGATATTCGCGGCCTCTTCTGGCGGCAGCTCGTAGAGGTCCTTGTCCACTGGTGTCTGCGGCTCGATCTTGTTCTTGATGCCGTCCAGGCCCGCCATCAGCATGGCCGAGAATGCCAGATACGGGTTGCCCGATGAGTCGGGGCAGCGGAACTCCAACCGCTTGGCCTTCGGATTGCTGCCGGTGATCGGGATGCGCACGCACGCCGAGCGGTTGCGCTGGCTGTACACCAGGTTGATCGGGGCCTCGAAGCCGGGAACCAACCGCTTGTACGAGTTCGTCGTCGGGTTGGTGAAGGCCAGCAGCGACGGCGCATGGTGCAGCAGGCCGCCGATGTAGTGGCGCGCGGTGTCGGACAGACCCGCATAGCCTGTCTCGTCGTACATCAGCGGGCTGCCGTCTTTCCATAACGACTGGTGGCAGTGCATACCGGAGCCGTTGTCGCCGAACAGCGGCTTGGGCATGAACGTGACGGTCTTGCCCTCCTGCCACGCGGTGTTCTTGACGATGTACTTGTACAGCTGCAGGTCGTCGGCCGCGTGCAACAGCGTGTTGAACTTGTAGTTGATCTCGGCCTGGCCGCCGGTGCCCACCTCGTGGTGGCCCTTCTCCAGGCTGAAGCCGCACTTGATCAGGTTTTGGAGCATCTTGTCGCGCAGGTCGACGTAGTGGTCGACTGGGGCAACGGGGAAGTAGCCACCCTTGGGGCGGACCTTGTAACCGCGGTTGGGGCTGCCGTCGTTCTCGGTGGGCTCGCCGGTGTTCCACCATCCGGAGATCGCGTCGACTTCGTAGAACGAGCCGTTGGTGCGCGAGTCGAAGGTGACCGAGTCGAAGATGTAGAACTCGGCCTCGGCACCGAAGTACGCCGAGTCGGCGATGCCGGTGCTGACCAAGTAGTTCTCCGCCTTGCGGGCGACATTGCGCGGGTCGCGCGAGTACGGCTCCAGGGTGAACGGGTCGTGCACGAAGAAGTTGAGGTTGAGTGTCTTGGCTTCGCGGAACAGGTCGATCTGCGCGGTGTCCGGGTCGGGTAGCAGTAGCATGTCGGATTCGTGGATCGCCTGGAAGCCGCGAATCGACGAGCCGTCGAAGGCGATCCCGTTCTCAAATACGTCCGCGTCGAAAAATGAGATCGGAATTGTGAAGTGCTGCATGATGCCGGGCAGGTCACAGAACCGGACGTCGACAAATTCGACGTGCTCGTCCTTGGCGAATTTGATGATGTCATCGGCCGTTTTTTCGGACACCGAAGCGCTCTCCTTTTTTAGCGTTTTTTAGCGGGCTTTGAATCTACTGCGGTCATTAAAGGGCTCTCCTTTACGTGGCCGTAACTGATCGCCCGACCAGACGCTATGGACGCGGTGTTGCCTGGGAGTCAACCCTGCGTTGCGCCGACGTTACGCGACTGCGCGGTTCGCCGCCGAGTCTGGGTAGACCTCACCTTATTGTGGGGTAATGGACCGCAGCAACCGATCCTGGCTATCCGGTCCGGGGCCACTCGAATCGGGACAGCCGCAGGGATATCCGGGCGAGACGCTCGGCATGCCTGAGCGCGGCACTGGTTCGCTGGCACGCATGGGTCGCCGACTGGCGGCCCTGCTCGTCGACTGGTTGTTGGCCTACGGCCTTGCCGCTCTCGGTATGACGCTCGGGCTGATTTCCTTAAGACTGCTGTCGTCGGCGGTTTTGGTCATCTGGCTGGTGCTCGGAGTGCTCGCCGTCCGGTTGTTCGAGTTCACCCCGGGCCAGTTCGCGCTGGGCCTGCGGGTGGCGTCCGTCGACGACCGGCTGCATGTCGGGTTGGGTCGGGCCGCGGTGCGGGGGGTGATGATTGCGCTCGTCATACCTGCTTTGTTCGTCGACGTCGACGGGCGCGGGCTACACGACCGCTTGACCGGAACGGCCGTCGTACGGCGCTAAAACTTTATCGGCGACGAACCGTGCGCTGGACGCCGCGCATCTTGGCGCCGCGGGGCATCGGGCCTTTCGGCATCGCGGCCGTTCCGGCGCGTGAACTCTGCGCGTTCAGCCGCGATTCCAGCGCGTCCATCTGTTTGACGGTGATGTTGGCCGGCAGCCGGGCCAGGTGCCGTTCCAGCTTGGCGAGTGGAACCTCGCCGTCGCCGTTGCCGACGATGATGTCGTAGATCGGGGCGTCGCCGACCAGCTTCGCCGTGTTTTTCTTCTCCCGGGCAAGCAGCGGTTTGATCCGGGCCGCCGACCCCTCACCGACCAGAATGACCCCGGGTCGGCCGACCACCCGGTGCACGGCGTCGAAATGCCCGGTGGCCGCCACCCCGGGTGTGACGCGCCACTTGCCGCGCAGGTTCTCCAGCGCCCAGGCAGCAGCCCCGGTTTGGCCTTCGGCCTTGCGGTATACCGATCGCTGCGCCCGTCGACCGAAAATAATGAACGCCACCAAGGCGCCCAGCACCACGCCCAGCGGGATCATCGTGATCATCGTCAATCCGCCGGACCACACCCCGACCGCCACCGACACGGCCACGATCAGCACGAACGCGCCGATCATGTACGGCAGCAGGCGCTTGTCCTCTTGGCGCTGCACGGTGAACGCCTGCCAGAGTTGACTGCGGCGTTCTTTGGCGGCTGCTTTGCGTGCCGCTTTCGCCTCGGCTCTGGCGGCCTTGGTCGCCTTGGCATCACGGAGTTTGGCCATAATCGCCAAGAATACGGAAGCCGGCCTCAGTGTGACGGCGCGGTAGGTGTCTGCCGCCGGCGGATGCTGGCCTGCTGGTAGAGCCGCCCGGCCCGGTATGACGAGCGCACCAGCGGTCCGGCCAGCACCCCGACGAATCCCAGTTGTTCGGCGTATTCGGAATACTCGACGAACTCCTCGGGCCTGACCCAGCGCGCGACCGGATGATGCCGCGCTGACGGCCGCAGATATTGGGTGATGGTGACGATGTCGCACCCGGCTCCATGTAAATCGGCCAGCGCGGCACGGACCTCGTCGGGCGTCTCGCCCATACCGAGGATGAGGTTGCTTTTGGTGACCAGCCCGAAGTCCCGCGCCGCGGTGAGCACGCCGAGGCTTCGCTGATAGGAGAAGGCCGGACGGATTCGCTTGAAGATGCGGGGCACGGTTTCGACGTTGTGGGCCAACACTTCCGGTTGAGCTTCGAAGACCTGCCGCAGCCGTTCGGGGTCACCGTTGAAGTCGGGGATCAACAACTCGACGCCGGTGGACGGGTTGAGCCTCTTGATGGCGCGGACGGTCTGGGCATAAAGCCATGCGCCGCCGTCGGGCAGGTCGTCGCGGGCCACCCCGGTGACCGTGGAGTACCGCAGGCTCATCGCCTGGACGCTCTCGGCCACCCGGCGTGGTTCGTCGCGGTCCAGCGCGGCGGGCTTGCCGGTGTCGATCTGGCAGAAGTCACAGCGACGGGTGCACACCTCACCGCCGATCAGGAAGGTGGCCTCGCGGTCTTCCCAACATTCGTAGATGTTGGGGCAGCCGGCCTCCTCGCACACGGTGTGCAGACCCTCGCGTCGGACCAGGCTTTTCAGCTCGGCGTACTCCGGCCCCATCCGCAGCCGGGTCCTGATCCACGGCGGCTTTCGCTCGATCGGGGTCTGCGCATTGCGCACTTCCAGGCGCAGCAACTTCCTGCCTTCGGGCGCAACGGTCACGACGTCGATGCTACGCGGGCGGCGGTGTGCTGCAGGTTAACCGCAAGCCGGCCGTCCAGGGCGTCGCACACCGCTTCGGCGACCGCTGAGCGGACATCTTCGACGCTGACCTGGCGGCCCAATTCGGCCGACACCGATGTCACCCCCGCGTCGGTGATGCCGCACGGCACAATCCGTCCAAACGCGTCCAGGTCGCAGTCGCAGTTGAGCGCAAACCCATGCAGCGTCGTTGCCCGCGAGACACGCACGCCGATGGCTGCGAGCTTGCGCGCCGGCCTACCACCGCCGGCCGGCACCCACACTCCGGAGCGGCCGTCGATGCGGCCGACATCCAGACCCAAGTCGGCGCACACTTTTATCAGCGATTCCTCAACGCGCCGAACGTAATTGACCACATCGAGCGGTTCGGCCAGGCCGATGATGGGATAGCCGACGAGCTGTCCCGGGCCGTGCCAAGTGATCTTGCCGCCGCGGTCGGTGTCGATGACCGGCGTGCCGTCGGTCGGCCGTTCGTGCTCCAGCGTGCGTCGTCCGGCGGTGTAGACCGACGGGTGTTCGAGCAACAGCAGCTTGTCGGTGCCGCCGGCCACTCGGGCGTCGGCCAACTCCCGCTGCAACTGCCACGCGACGCGGTAATCCACGGTGTCCATCTGACGGACATCGATGGGGGCCGTGCTCGAGCGAATGGAAGTCACGGGGCGACGCTACAACTCCAACCTGGCGACAACCTGGCAGGCGCCTAGGCGACATCACGCGTCGCGGTGGCGTACCGCAGCGCCTCACCGACGGTGTTGTGGTGAAACTCGAAACCGGCGCGTTCTAATACAGCCGGGATCGCGCGCTGCCCGCTCAACAGGGTCTCGTCGGCGAACTCGCCGAGCGCCGCGCGCACCGCGAACCCCGGCATCATCAGCGGGGTGGGCCGGTTCACCGCTCGGCCCAGAGCCGCGGTGAACTCGGCATTGGTGACAGGCGCCGGGCCGGTGAGATTCACCGGCCCGGAGAGCCGGCTGTCGGAGATCGCGAACTGCAGGGCACGCACCTGATCCTCAAGGCTGATCCATGACATGTACTGGCGGCCGCGACCCAAGCGGGCACCGAGGCCCACCGAGAACAGCGGCCGCAACTGTCGCAGCGCACCGCCCGATGAGGCCAGCACCACGCCGGTGCGGGCCTGCACAACCCGGGTTCCGGCGTCCCGGGCAGGCGCAGTGGCCGCTTCCCAGTCCTTACAGAGCTGGGCCAGGAAACCCCTTCCCGCCAGAGCGGTTTCGTCGACCGCTCGGTCCCTGGTGTCGCCGTAATAGCCGACTGCGCTGGCACTGATCAACACGCCGACGCCCGCGTCGGCGACCGCCACGGACAACACTTCCGTTGGCGTGATGCGGCTATCGCGCAGGTTCTGTTTGAACGCCCCCGACCAACGTCGCCGCCCGATGTTGATGCCGCACAGGTTCACCACTGCGTCGATTCCGTCCAGTGCGTCGGCGTCGAGTTCGCCGCTGTCGGGATCCCAATGCAGCTCACTGGCATTCGCCGGTGCCCGACGCACAATCCTCAGTACTTGGTGGTCTGCTGTACGCAGGGCCGTTACCAGAGCCGAGCCGATCAGGCCGGACGAGCCTGCGATCGCGACGGTAGCGGCCACGACTCAAGCCCTCCCTAGAGGCCCAGATCGGCCTCGAAAGCGCCGTCTTCGAGCCGATGTTTGATGGTGGTCAAGAACCGTCCGGCGTCGGCTCCGTCGACCAGTCGGTGGTCGTAGGTCAGCGGGAGATAGCAGATCGAACGCACCCCGATCGATTCGTTGCCGGTGTCGTCGACGACGACCCGGGGTCGTTTGACGATTGCCCCGGTGCCCAACATCGCCGCCTGCGGCGGCACCAGTATGGGAGTGTCCAGTAGCGCGCCCTGGCTGCCGATGTTGGTGATGGTGAAGGTCCCGCCGGACAGTTCGTCGGGCTTGAGGTCACCGGATCGGGCGCGGCCAGCGATGTCGGCGATTGCCCGCGCCAACCCGGCCAGCGACAGGTCACCGGCGTTGTGGATGACGGGGGAGAGCAGGCCCTGCTCAGTGTCGACGGCGAAGCCGAGATGCTCGGCGTCGTAGTAGGTGATCTCCTTGGTGTCTTCGTTGTAGCTGGCGTTGATGTTCGGGTGGATCTTGAGTGCGTCGATCGCGGCACGCGCGATAAACGGCAGGTAGGTCAGGTTCACGCCTTCGCGTTCCGCGAACGCGGCTTTGGCCTTCTCGCGCAATGCAACGATCCGGGTCATGTCGACCTCGTGGGTCTGGGTGAGCTGTGCGGTGGCTTGCAGCGATTCCCGGGTCTTGTTGGCCGTGATCTGGCGGATGCGACTGGCCTTCTGCGTGGTTCCGCGCAGATGGGCCAGCGCGGGCGCCGGCGCCGGCGCGCTCGGCTTCGGGGCGGACGGGGCGTGGGCGGCGGGCGCAGGGGTCGGCGCCTTTTTGGCTTCTTCCTTCTGCTGGGCGGCCGACAACACATCCTGTTTGCGGATGCGTCCACCCACCCCGGTTCCGCTCAGCTCGTTGAGGTCAATGTTGTTCTCGGCAGCAAGCTTTCGAACTAGCGGAGTGACGTACGGAGTGCCCGTCGCGCCGGCTGTCGGCGCGGGCTCGGCCTCCGGTCGGGGTGCGGGCTCGGGTGTGGCTTGCGGCGTGGGTGCCGGCTCGGGTTGCGGCGGCGTCGCGGGTTTCGCCGCAGGCTCCGGTCGCGGTTCTGGTGCAGCCTCGGGCTGGCGGGCCGGTGGAGCTTGGGGTTCGGGTGCGGGCTTCGGTGTAACCGTGGTGGCGCCGGTACCGATTCTGGCCAGCTCACCGCCGACGGAGACCGTGACGTCCTCCTCGGCGGTGATGCTGATCAGCGTGCCCGCGACCGGTGACGGGATCTCGGTGTCCACCTTGTCGGTAGAAACTTCCACCAGCGGCTCGTCGACGTCCACCGGGTCGCCGACCTTCTTCAGCCAGCGGGTCACCGTGCCCTCGGTAACGGACTCGCCGAGTTCGGGCATCAGTACCGGCTGAGAGTCTCCCGGCGCGCCTTGCTCACTGGATGCCGACGCCGCGGGTGGCTGCGGCTCGGCGGGCGGTTGCGGTTCTGGCGCTGGCTTGGCTTCCGGCTCCGGTTGTCGTTCTGGTGCTGCTTGCGCGGCAGGCTGTTCGGTGGGTTGCTCGGAGCCCCCTTGCGTGCCTTCGGCCGCGTCGCCGATGACGGCCAGCTCACCGCCGATCTCGACGGTGTCGTCTTCTTGGGCAACGATCTTGGTCAGCACTCCCGCTGCGGGCGAAGGGATCTCAGTGTCCACCTTGTCGGTGGACACTTCCAGTAGAGGCTCATCGAGCTCGACCGTGTCGCCTTCTTGCTTGAGCCAGCGAGTAACGGTTCCCTCAGTCACGCTCTCACCGAGTGCCGGCATCTGAACTGAGAAGGCCATCTCTGTCGACTCCTCGATCGATCGGTCGGTGGGCGGGTCGACCTCTGGCTTACCACAGCGTGCTGTACCGGAAGCTGCACCCAAGCGGATTACCGAACCATCCTGTCACTGTGGCGCCGTCGGCACACAACCAGGGCGAGCCGGTGGCCACCCGGGTCCGCCGACGTCGGCCGGGTCGAAACCTCCGCCCCGTCAACGATGTGAGCGGCGCGTCGCAGGCACATCGAAGGGGCCCGGCACTCACGTCACCGCGACTAACAGTGCGCGTCCGAATTGTTGGACTTTACCTCCAGGGACATGGATGCACGTGGTTTCAAAAGCCCTAGACAATTGACATTTAACGCGCTTCGGATTTCGGAAAGCCGAAAAACTGGATATCTTGTTCCCCGTGTACCCCGATGACAGCGGCAAAGAACTTGCCACCGTGCTCTCGTATCTGGCGGGCCGTTCCCTCAGCAGGGAAGAAATCTGGACGGCGATGGAACTGCCGCGGTCCACGTACTACGACCAGCTGGACAAGGGAACCTTGATCACCGCGGATAACCTGCGCGTTGCCGCAGCCAACCTCGGCATCAACCGCGCCGAGCTGCTGACGCGCTACCGGTTCATTCACCCCGAAGAGATCACCGCACTGGCTGAAGAGATACGTGGTGGCCACTCTGCGTCGCATGCCTCGGCCAACGGTCACGTGAAGACGGCGCAGCCGACAAAGCTCGCGGAGTGGCGACTACGCCAAGACGCACCCCCCCTGTAATACGAGCTGCTAACGAGTACCGCTATGGCCTTCACCGCCCTCATCGTCATCACCCTTGCATCCATTTCGTGGAGCCTCTGGATACGGCGAGTCACCTGGCATTGCCGGTGGGAGGTGGCCGCCACGCTCAACATCGCTCTACAGGGATCCGCCGTCGCCCTAATGTCGCCGTTGGCCTCCGAGACCCTCGGAGTTGCGTTGCACAACATCACCGGCGAGTGGAACCTGCAGAACTACATCGGGCACGACTGTTACGTCGTCGCGGCCTCGGCGATCGTCTACAACGCGGTTGGTCGGCTTGCTGACGACCACGCGCTGCAGGCGTCGTTCAAGCAGTATGTGGAGCGGCCTGCCACGTTGTGTATTCCGCTGTTGCTGGCAACGTTTACGCTCAGCTATGGCAGCAAGACCTATGCGCGCGATTTCTTCGCGCTGCCCACCGACTTCTGGCTGAGCGTGTATTGGGTTTTGCTCTGCGGAACCCTGATTTACCTGCTGGTGTTTGGCTCGCGCGCACTACTGGTGCTGCGGCAGGACCCGCGGTCGAGGAACATCGCCAATCTCTATCTGGTTGCCTCGGCCAGCGGCATCTCTGCCTGCGTGGTGCGGATCATCACTGCGGTGATCCCTCCGTTACAAGGTCCGCTGAGTGCAGGGCTGGTCTGGCTGTTCGCGTGTCTGTGCGGTGCCGGTTTCGCCGTGACCTCTGCGCACTCCTGGCGGCAAAGGGTCAGATGGTTCCAGCGGCCGGCGGTATATCACTAGCCTGCGGGCATTAATGCGCGTCTAGCCGTTCTCGGCAATGTCTTCCAGGACCGCGAACATGGTGCGGGTCGGCACACCCGTACCCCCCTTGGGGGTGTATCCCCAAGGCCCGCCGGTGTTGTAGGCCGGCGCGGCGACGTCGATGTGCGCCCAATTCACCCCGTCTGCGACGAACTCGCGCAAAAACACACCTGCCACCAGCATGCCGGCGAACCGCTGTCCGCTGACATTGGCCAGGTCGGCCACCGTCGACTTCAAATCGTCCTTGAGCTCGTCAGGCAGCGGCATGGGCCAGCCGTTCTCGCCGACGCGCTGCGAAATCGCGGCCACCCGGTCGCGGAACTCGTCGCTACCCATCACCCCTGGCGTGCGCGAGCCGAGCGCGACCGTCTGCGCGCCGGTCAGCGTGGACGTCTCGATCAGGTAGTCGGGGTTGTCCTCGCATGCCCGGACGATGCCGTCGGCCAGGATCAGTCGCCCCTCGGCGTCGGTGTTGAGCACTTCGACGGTGGTTCCGCCGTATTGGGTCAGCACGTCACCGGGGCGCTGGGCGGTCGCGGACGGCATGTTCTCGGCCATCGGCACGGTGGCGATCACGTCGATCGGCAGTTGCAGCGCAGCGGCCAGCGTCGCGGTCGCGATGACCGCCGCGGCACCGCCCATGTCCGAGGTCATGTAATGCATCGACGCCGCCGGCTTGATCGATATGCCGCCGGTGTCGAAGGTGATGCCCTTACCGACCAGGGCAACTTTCTTGGCGTGCTTGGGCTTTTTGGCCAGCCGCGATCCATGATGGGTCAGCCGCACCAGCCGCGGCAGCCGCGACGAACCCTTGCCGACTCCGATTACCCCGCCGTAGCCCTGCTTTTGCAGCGTCTTGTCGTCGAGCACTTCGACCTCGAGTCCAACCGATTCGCCTAAAGCGGTTGCGCGCTTTGCGAATTCGGCTGGAAACAGATGGCTGGGCGGGGTGTTGACGAAGTCACGGGCGGTAGCGACGGCGGTCGCGACCGCCGCTGCGTGAGCGGCCTGCGTTTTGGCGCCCTTGGCTGTGGACAACACCGTGATCTTGCGCAGACCCGAGTCTTTCGGTGCCGTCTTGTCGGTGCGGAACGCGGTGAATCGGTAGCTGCCCAGGATCAGCCCCTCCACGGCTGCCTCTAGGACGCCGGCTCCCGGCAACTCACCCAGCGTGGTGACGGCGGACTCAGCGCCACCCAGTGCACGCGCGGCCGAGCCGGCCGCACCGCGGATCACGTCGGCGGGCCACTCGTCGCGGCGCTTGCCCAGGCCTATCGTCAACACGCTGGCCACCGGCAGCGACTTCACCACCAGTCGGTTCACCTGCTCGCTGGCGCCAGTGGCGTTGAGTGCCCGCAAGCCTTCTTCGATTTCGGCGATCGCTTCGGTCGGCAAAAAAGGCTCGGCGGCGGCGACGATCGCGTCCGGTTGATCCGCCGTGTCTTCTGGACCCGACGGAACCACCGGAACGATCAATACCGCCGATCCGGCGCCGCGGCGGGGCAGCGAGGAGGCGACGGAGACATCAGGGGCGAGGTAACCGGGTTGTGTGCTCACGGGCATTAACCCTAACGATCGTCGGTTTGGGTTGCGCGCCAGTGATGGCTGCGAGGGTGCCAAAAGGTTGCCGGCGGTTCAGCGCCGCTCGTGTCTTGGCCCCTTCGGATGGGTCGTTGCGACTAGTATTTCGCCGATGCTCACAGGACGAATTGCTGACTCCTGCGTGCTTTGGACTGGCTTCGACATATCGATCGTGGCCAGGAACTACGCGCAGTTCGCTGGCGTCCTTGCCGGTTTTGCGTTTGTCGTCATAAACCTCGTGCTTGACCGCGCCTATCGACGTCGCAGCGATGGTAAGTCGCGGGCAGCCCGTGAAGTTGAGCACGAGACGCTAACGGGCGTTGCCCTCATGAATGCGTTTCTCGGCCTGTTCTTGTCAGCCGTGCAATACAGCCTGCTGGCAGGCGAGAATGGATGCGCCCTCACCGGCGGCCGGGCTGCGTCGGCGGAATTGCTAGGCGGCGTGTCGTTTGTGGCGTCCGTCTATATGTTGCTTTACGCGGTCGTGCAGTTCGTGTCGGGTTCAGCGGGGACGCTCGCCAAACAGGCTCTTCGTAATCGAGAGTGCCGGAAAACGAATACGCGGGGTTACCAGTAATCTCCGGCACGTTTGCATTGGGTGCGAATTGGCAGGTCCCCTTGTCATGCGACCCTCCAACCAGCCATACTAGTAAGATATCTTTACTACCGTAGTCATACAGCAGTACCGTTGACAGCAGCAAGAAGTACGAATTCGCTGTGGGCCAGATGGCGCTTGCGCAGCGCTGCGCACGCGCCGCCGCGGTCGGGTCTGCGGCGATCTGGCTCGGCAGCATTGGCGTAGGGGTGTGAATCCCGTGGGATCAGAGTGGGCGAATGGAGCCGAGAGCGGCATGGACGACCAGCAGCGGGTTGATCTAGGGGTGTCGTTGTTCATCCCGTACCGGTACACCGAGGACCGGATTTTCCGGGCCATCCAGGACGCCGGATTCGACGACTGGACCCTCGCCCAGTGCCGGGTGTTTCAACGCATCGCCCAGGACGGTTCGCGCCTCACGGACCTCGCGGACCAGGCGCAAGTGAGCAAGCAGAGCGCCGGCGTGCTGGTCGATCAACTGGAACGCTTGGGCTATGTCCGCCGGGTCCCCGATCCCACGGATGGCCGCGCCCGATTGATCGTGATCGAGCAACGTGGCCGGCGGGCGCGCGAGGTGGCCAAGGTGACACTCGACGAGATCCTCTCGGAGTGGAAGGCCTACCTGGGCACCCGCAACTTCACGTTGTTGCACCAGATCCTGGATCAACTCCGAGAGATCACCGACCCCTACGAGCGGTAAACCCGGCCGCGCTGAGCCTTCCGCCCCCGTTTCCCGTTCGCCCGAGCCGCCAGGGGCCTGCGGGCGCCAGCAGGCTTGGACTCCGCCTTGACATTAGTCAGCTTCGTTGACTAATGTCGTCAATGATTCTTACGATTCTCCGGCGATGGACGGGTGGTTGCCACGATGCAGGCCCAAAACCCCCATTCACCAGCACGCCCATTCATCCCTCAACAGAAAGTGAAATATTATGAAGTTTCTTGTCCTTGGAGCAACCGGCCGCACCGGCGTCCCCTTCGTCAAAAAGGCACTCGACCAGGGACACCAGGTCACCGCCCTCGTTCGGCGGGCCGACGCCAACGTTGACTCTCGCGCTCAAATCGTCAGGGGCGACGTCACCGACGCCGCCGTGATCGCGACGGCAGCCCAGGGCCACGACGCGGTCATCAGCACGCTCGGAGTGAAAAACGTCCGCGAAACCCCCACGTTGATCACAGACACCATCCGTGCCGTCATCGCTTCTGCGAAAACGTCAGGGGTCGATCGCTTCGTCGTCGTCTCCGCGTTCGGAGTCGGCGACTCTCTTGCCAAGGCATCATTTCTGGCTGGCCTGATCTTCCGCACAGCGCTGCGCAAAAAATACGCCGACAAAGCCGCGTCGGAAGTTCTCTTGACTGCGAGCGATCTGAAATGGACCCTCGAATACCCTGGGGCGTTGAACAACCGGGACAGCGCCCGATACACCGCTACCGTGCTCGAGAATGTCACAAAACTGCCGATCCTCCCCTCAGCATCCCGCGCAAACGTCGCCGATTTTCTCCTTCACTCCGCCGTGGAAAGCACCTTCATCCGTCAGATCGTCGTCGTCACCGACACCAAATAAGTCACCGATGCACGCCCAAAAAACACCGCTCACCAGTGCCATCACCGGCCCTTCGTAATTCAGAGCGCATTGACGAGTGCGTGGAGTGCGCCGCTGTGCAGCAGTGAACGGATTCGATAGTGAGTGATGTTGCGGAATCCGAGGGCGTTGCGGCGCAGCGCTTCTAAGCGGCCGTTGATGGCTTCGGTGGGCCCGTTGGAGACGTGATGGTCGAAGAACGCCAGGATGTCGCCGCGGCGGCGCCACAGGGTGCGGCCCAGTTGGGCGATCTCCTCGAGTCCGACGGGCACACCGCGGCGGATCAAATCGATCAGCCTGGTCATTACGTGTTTCCCGCGGCGACGGTTCGAGTCAGCGTAGGCGGCGATGATCTTCTGATAGATCACATACGCGACGTTGACGGCGATGTGTTCGTCGGCGTCAAGCACGCTGGTCAGACGGTTGTACTGGCGGGCTGAGAGCAGCTGGATGCGGGTGCGGGCGATGCGCCGGATCCCATACAACGGATCCCCCGTGTGGCCGCGTCGGGCAAGGGTCCGTTGCTGAACACGTTGGCGGATCAGGTCGAGCTTGGCCCCGGCTAACGCGACGACGTGGAACGGGTCCATCACCGTGACCGCATCTGGCACCACATTGGTGGCGGCGGTCTTGTAGCCGGCGAACCCGTCCATCGCCACCACCTCGACTCCGGCGGCGAAGTCGGCGGGTTGGGCAGCCAGCCAGGTGGCCAGCGCGGTCGCTGACCGTCCGGTGACCATGTCGAGCAGTCGCGCCGGACCGCTGCGATCGTGCACTGGGGTGAGGTCGATGATCAGCGTGACGAATCCCTCAGCACCGACTCGTCGGGGCGCCCAGCGGTGTTCGTCGACGCCGATCACTCGCACCCCGGCCAGACGATCAGCTTTGGCCGCGGCCACCAGGCCGGCGGTCGTGCGCATCGCGATCGTGCTCACGGTGTGCCAGGACACGCCCAACTCGGCGGCGATGGCCGAGATGGTGGTGCGGTCGATCAATAACCGCCGCAACACATACCGGGCACACCGTCGGGTCGTCGAAGCCCGCGGCGCCGCCAGTTTTCCGAGGTCCTGATTGAACACTGTGCGACCACAGTCGATGGTGGTACAGCGGTAGCGGGGTACGGCCACGCGCAACACCAACGGGTAGCCGGCGACCGGCAGATCGGCCAGTGGCCGGGTGACGGTGTCGCGGTAACGACCGTCGCGACCGCAGTCCGGGCAGCGCGCATCACGCGCAACTGGAGCGCAGAAGATCGTTGTCTGGTCCTCGTCGACGGCGGCATCTGTGATCATCACGCCCAACTCAATGGTGCGCATGATCGTGTCGGCAACAACAGACGGCGCGCAAGCAGTAGCCTCAGGCATGGGTCACCTCGGTGGTGTGGTGGTCGCGTGTTGGAACCCGAATCGTCACCCACCGAGGCCCACCTCAGCTCAACGACACGAACCCACCACCGGGATATCCCGAGCCTAGGTGCACTCTCGATTACGAAGAGCCGCCAAACACTGCGTCTTCATTGTCGCCGTGCTCGTTCCGCCAATTGCCGTGTTCTTCGTCGAAGCGACGCTGTCGGATCTAGCCCTCGCCCAGGCTGACCCGAAAACACGCCAGCCCCTTCAGCCATTGTGGGACTGGGCCAACCGCCTCTCGGTTCCGATAGCGCTGGTGGTCGTGATCGTATGCGGAGCGGTGTGGCACATCGGAAGGAAGACACGGTCTTCGGCATCGTCTTCTGGCCATCGTGCACAAAGACTCCGAACGGCTTTTCCGTACGTCACTGTCGTCGTCGTTATCTCCGTAGTAATACGCTCCGTCACGGCGCTACCAGTACGAAACCCAGCCGCGCATCTGGTTTCCGGCGAAGCTTGGCTCTGGGTAGTCGTCTTTGCGGTCCTGATGCTGATTCAGAGCACGGCGTTGTCATTGCAGCAGGGTGTCGAGCTTGCTGACGTCGACGCCGATCAACCGAGTCAGCCGCCGGCGCGACCAAGCTCGTAGGCGATCACCGGAGCATCGAATCCCTTGAGCTGCAATGGTTCCTGAACGACAGCAGGCCATTGTGGCAGTTGCTCGTAGAGTTCCGCCGCGGCGAGGATCTGCCCCGGTGCCGCTGCGGCGACGAGCCGGGCGGCCAGGTTGACCGCGTTGCCGAAGTAATCACCGCTGATGGCCAGGATCTCGCCGTAGCCGAGGCCGGCGCGGACTTGCAGTCCGACCTCGCGGGCCCGCGGATGGTCGACGAGGTCGAGCGCTGCTTTCGCCAGGCGCTCCGGGTTCGAGCTCACCCACATCACCGCGTCGCCGAGGAACTTCACCACCCGACCGCCGTCGGCGTGCACTACGTCGCTGACGGTGGCGCCGAACTCGGTGAGCATTGTCGACAACTCCGCGGGTGTGAGCATTTGGGTTAGCGCAGTGAAGCCGGACAGATCCGCAAAACCGACGCCGCACTCCAGACTCGCCGACGGGCCGCTGACCACGCCCTCGATGAACGTCCGGGTGCTGACCAGATGGTGGCGGTGGACGGCGTCGATCATTGCCCCGAGGCGGGGGACGAACTGCGCGGCCTCGCGGTAGTCCTGCGCGGTGGTGAGTTCGTCCCCGGTGAGGCCGAGCCACATTTTGGGCCTACTCGTCCGGATCATCGACGAGATGGCCTCGGCCACCCGGGCCACGTTCGCTCCGAGGACCCGCAAGAAACCATCCGCGGCGTCGGGGCCCATCTGCATCCTCATCGCCACCCAGGTCGCCAGGCCGTCGACATCGGCCTGACTCAACGCCGGGGTATCCGGGTCCGCGACGGTCAAGCCCAGCATCGCCCAGCCGTGTTCGACGTCCTCCAACGCCACACCGATCGCATCGGCGGCGGTCCGCAGGGTATAGATCTGGGGACCGGACCAAAGCAGGGCGTCACCGGCAAGTCCGAACAGCCGGCCATGACGCTCGGCCTCGGCCATTTCGTCTGCGGTGAAGCCGAGTCCCGTCAAGTACTCGATCAGACCAGCCCGCTCGCGCGCGTTGGCGATTCCGGCGGCCTCCAGCGCCTCCAAATCGACCACCTGGCCAAGTCTGCCAGTCCCGGCCCGGATTAGGGTGAAATGCCGTGAGCGATGACCTTTTGCACGGACCACTCGAAGACCGCCACCGCGAGCAGGGCGCGAGTTTCGCCGAGTTCGGCGGCTGGCTGATGCCGCTGTCGTATGCCGGCACCGTCGCCGAGCACACCGCAACCCGCAATACCGTCGGCCTGTTCGACGTCAGCCACCTGGGCAAGGCGTTGGTTCGTGGGCCGGGCGCCGCGCAGTTCGTCAACTCCGCGCTCACCAACGACCTTGATCGCATCCAGCCGGGTAAGGCGCAATACACATTGTGCTGCAACGAATCCGGTGGAGTCATCGACGACCTGATCGCTTACTATGTTGGGCCCGACGAGATCTTTCTGGTGCCCAATGCCGCCAACACCGCGGCGGTGGTCGCCGCCCTGCAGAAAGCTGCGCCCGCGGGGCTCACCATCAGCGACCAGCATCGGTCTTTTGCGGTGCTGGCCGTGCAGGGTCCACGGTCGACGGACGTTCTCAGCGAGTTGGGCCTGCCAACCGGCATGGACTACATGGGCTATTCCGACGCGGCCCTCGAGGGCGTTCCGGTGCGGGTTTGCCGCAGTGGATACACCGGGGAGCACGGCTACGAGCTGCTGCCACCCTGGGAATCTTCCGGTGTGGTATTCGACGCGCTGCTGGCCGCGGTTACGCGAGCGGACGGGCAGCTGGCCGGCCTCGGGGCGCGCGACACACTGCGCACCGAGATGGGTTATCCGCTGCACGGTCATGAACTATCCGCCGACATTTCGCCGCTGGAGGCCCGATGCGGCTGGGCGATCGGCTGGAAGAAGGACGCGTTCTTTGGACGCGACGCGCTGTTGGCCGAAAAAGAGGCGGGGCCGCGGCGGCTGCTGCGCGGCCTGCGCGCGGTGGGCCGCGGTGTGCTGCGGCCGGATTTGAGCGTGCTCGACGGGAACACCAAGGTCGGGATTACCACGTCGGGCACGTTTTCCCCGACGCTGAAAGCCGGTATCGCGCTGGCGCTGATCGACGTCGACGCGGGCGTCGAGGACGGCCAGCGTGTCACGGTCGATGTCCGGGGCCGCGGCGTCGAATGCGAAGTGGTGCGCCCACCGTTTGTCGATCCAAAAACCCGGTAGCGTCCGGCTATACAATCGCCTGATGACCAGCGACGTCCTCGAGTTCACGGTGTCACGCGCCGCCGACCCGACGAGCGACGACGCGCGTGAAGCGATCCTGGCCGACCCGGGCTTCGGCAGATATCACACCGACCACATGGTGTCGATCGACTACACCGATGGGCAGGGTTGGCATGATGCGCGGGTTACCGGCTACGGGCCGATCGAACTGGATCCCTCGGCGATCGTGCTGCACTACGCGCAGGAAGTCTTCGAAGGGCTCAAGGCCTATCGGTGGGCGGACGGGTCGATCGTGTCGTTTCGCGCTGAAGCCAACGCCGCGCGGATGCGGGCCTCGGCGCGGCGGATCGCGATTCCCGAACTGCCTGAAGACCTCTTCATCGAATCACTGCGGCAACTGATCGCCGTTGACAAGGCCTGGGTTCCGCCGGCCGGTGGCGAGGAGTCGCTGTATCTACGCCCGTTCGTCTTCGCCACCGAACCGGGGCTGGGGGTACGCCCGGCGAAGGAGTATCGCTATCTGGTGATCGCCTCGCCGTCGGGTGCGTATTTCAAGCACGGCATCAAGCCGGTGAGCGTCTGGGTGTCAACGGAATACGTGCGCGCCAGCCCGGGCGGTACCGGTGCAGCGAAGTTCGGCGGCAATTACGCCGCGTCGCTGGTGGCGCAGGCCGAAGCCGCCGACAACGGGTGCGAACAGGTGGTGTGGCTGGACGCCGTCGAACGCCGCTACATCGAAGAGATGGGCGGGATGAACATCTTCTTCGTGTTCGGCAGCGGCGGATCGGCCCGCCTGGTCACCCCTGAGCTGTCCGGCTCACTTTTGCCGGGCATCACCCGAGATTCACTGCTGCAGTTGGCAACTGACGCCGGCTTTGCCATCGAGGAACGCAAGATCGACATCGACGAGTGGCAGAAGAAGACCGCCGCCGGCGAGATCACCGAGGTGTTCGCCTGCGGCACCGCCGCGGTCATCACCCCGATTTCGCAGGTGAAGTATGGCGAGAGCGAATTCACCATCGGCGACGGCGAATCCGGTGAGGTGACGATGGCGCTGCGTGACACGCTGACCGGCATTCAGCGCGGAACTTTCGCCGACACCCACGGCTGGATGTCACGGCTGGGCTGAAAGCGCCCACGCCGCCCTCGAGACAGTCACCTGGATGATCCCTCCTCGTTCCAGGTGAAGCTGTTGACCGAGTTGCCAAGGGCGTTGGCAATCTGCAGGTTGACTCCGGAAGGATGGCTGGAATTCTTGGGTGTGAACTTCTCCTTGGGTCCTTCCGCGGCGGCTACAAGCGCCAGCCCGTTTTTCACTGCAGCCATCACCAGTAACCGCCCTTGTTTATACGTGGCGTAGGGGTTGTCGGGGGAGAAGTCGTCGACCTCGCCGTACCCGGGTTCGTAGCCGACCATCGCGTTGGGGATCTCGTAGTCGGACTGCGCGGTGGGATAACGCTGGGCGATGTAGTCGGTGACGACCTGCTTTGGCGTCGAGCACCACATCGCTGGCGGCCGGCACGGCCACCACCATCATCAACCTGATGGACGGAATCAACATGACCGTGGCTCCCGGTTGGACAGTCACCCGTCAAGGCCAGCAGTCCGCCGACCTCCTCAATAGCAACCAAAGCGCGGCCCTGTTCGTTGACGCCGGTGGCGCGAACACGTCGGACATCGGACAAGAATCAGCCTTGCTGATCAACCAGAATATTCAGAGCTCCGGATTGACCAACGTGCAGCAGCACCCGGCGCAGCCGCAGCCGTTGCAGGGCAAGAACTTTCAACAGCTGCTCGAGGTCGACTACACCGCTAACATCCAAACCAACCAGGGCACGGATCAGATCTACCGCGGATGGGTGACGCTGTACAACGCTGCAACCGGCGTGTCGGGCCTGTTCAACCTCTACGCCGGGAGTCAGGACGCGTTCAAAGCGGCGCTGCCGGACGCCGCGAGCATGATGGTCTCGATGGAGTAGCGACCCGGGTTAGTCAGGACTGGGGGTTCGGCGTCGCGTCTGCGGCTGGATCGAGTTCGGTATACCGCTCGGCAAACTCCTGGGCGGGAACCGGCCATTCCTCACCGTCGGCGCCCCGTACCACCCAGTCGCCGTCAGCGGCTGTCGTGGGGCCCTCGAGGGTCTTGATTGTTTCGCTCGGCTGCGCTGGCCGAGCGAAAACATCTCCGCGCCTTCGCCATTGGTTGCCATCGACATGCTCGTAGCTGGTTCGGAATATATCTTCGCGTACCGACCATCTCCGCCCGTCGGCCTGGACGTGCCAGTCTCCGGCGTTCGCCTGCATGGTTTGACCCGACGGCGACGTCCATGTCCACGGTGTACTTCGCTGTTCGCCGGTGACCGTTCCGATGCGGGTGAACCGTTTCCACACCGGACGCGACCGATAGCCAAGCTGGCGAAGCTTCCACAGGGTGGCCGCCAGACTCGTCACCGCGGCGTTGAGCACCTCCTTCTGGGCTTCGGTCAGCTCCTCGCCGTCTTTGGCCACGGGCCAGTCAACGAGCTTGTTGTGGATTCGGTTCTTATCGTCGCGGACCGCGCCGTACTTCCAGTGGTTGCGGCGATAGTAGCGGCACCAGTTCTCGTGTTCCGCTTTTGCCATTCTCATCGCGGAGTCGTGGTCGAAGCCCATGCGCGCAAGCCGTTGCAGTGGGGTCAATCCGGCCATGTCATGCACGCTCAGCGGCTTCGGCGGGTCGCCCCAAGTGTTCCAGGTGTGTTCGGCGATCTGCTCGACCATCCACAGCGCATTGCGGACCTGGCGCCGATTCGACTCGCGGTAGAACTCGTCAAGCTCGGCCCACGCCAACCTCGCCGGGGGAGGATTCGGTTCCGGTCCGATGTCAGCGACATAGCGCTGGTGAATCAGCTTCGCTGCTCGTTCCCAGACATCCTGAGCTTGTCCCTCGGGAACGTCGAGCGCCAGGCGGTAGGTCCGCAGACGGCCGACGATCGGCATTGAGTCGTAGGCCATTTGGGCGTCGGTGTCCCAGACGTAAATGGGCATGGTGGAAAAACGGGCGGCCAGCCTGGTACCCGTCGACCTCGCGTCAGACGGTCCGCGAGCCCGGTCGTCGACGAATATCACGGCATTGCTTGCCCCGTCGCTCTCGTTGATCAGGCGCATCAAGGTCGACACCGTCGGCGCCTGCGGCGTGGCGTCGATGGTCGGCCCGGTTGACAGGAATGCGACCTGCCGGCGGTGGAATTCATGATCCTGCAGGTATTCCTCGGCGTCGTCGCCGACCAGGCTGAGTGCCGGCAGCGCTGTTTCGCCCGGTTCAGAGTAATAGTCATATTCCAGCTTGCGGCGAGTCATGTCCGCGCACAGCGCTAACGTTAATTCCGATGTGCCGCAGACAAATACATGCCGGATGGTTGCCGTCGCGATAATGTTTTCGAGTAACCAGCGAGCAGTCACCTCGTATTTGCCCACGGCGTCGGCTGCCCATCGGGTGTCGGATCCGCCGAGCTGCTCGGCGCGCCACGCCTCGGCTTGCCACGGATCGTCGATGCGCACGGTGAGCGGTAGCCGCTGCCTGCGACCAACCGCGGATGGCGCGCGCGTGATCGTGTCCAGCCAAAACGTGTTTGTCGCCGGATCGGCCGACATGAGGTAGAGCCGCTCGAGGTTGCGCCACAGCGACAGCGACTTGAGGCTCTCCGGGGCGTTGAAATCCACCGATACGACCCGACCACTGTGGATTCGGGCCTCCTGAACGCCCGGCTCATCGGGACCACCCGTGACGAGGACGAGTGTGCTCGAGCGGTCCAGCGTCCTTGCGATCGCACTGATCATGGAACGGGTTTCGTCATCGATACCCATGACGGCGGTGACCGAGTTAGCGCGGCTTGCCCGCAGCCGGTCCACTTGCGACCGGAACAGTGCGATCACCACACCGGCTAGACCGGTGAAAATCGCGCCGAGCGCTGCGAGCCGTGCAACCCACAGAGCGGCCGGAGTGGGGCTGGGGCAGGTGTGCCCGCCTAGCCCGAAATCGATTATGTAGCCTTTGACTAATGAAACGGTCCAGATTAGCGGCTGGAAGAATACCGGGTGCGTGGCATCATGGCAGCTCCAAAACGAGCTGAAGCCCAGCACGGCGCTTGTCGCGGCGAGCCCGGCGACGACCACGACCGGAACGTTCCGCGACCGGCGGGCACTGTGGGAACGAAAGCTCAACACGCTCAGCGCGATTAGCACAGCTACCACGATCGCGATGGTCGTGGGCGATCCCGGCTGGCCGAACCACCCCAACCACTTCGGCAGCCAGGTGACGGCGGAGGGACGCGCGGCCAGAATGCACAGCCACCCGAGCAGTATCAGAGCAACAGCTAAGAGCGCGGTTTGCACAGAGCGGGAAGGTGCGACGGTGCGTTGCATTCGACCTACCCTCCTGCTCGGGGTGCAGTAAAGATGATGGCATCGAAGCTGATTGCTCGGGCTGAAATGCGGGGCACGGCTACGGGGACGGCTCCGACTCGGCGGTGGTGCGGATGATCTGCAGGCCCGCCGAAGCGAGAATGGCGGGCATCGCTGCGACAAACACGGCGTCTAGTTCGGCGATGTCTGGATACCGCTCGTTCAGCTGCTCCCATAGCAGCAGATATGGGGTTTCCCTGCGTTCGACGTTCTTCCTATCGGCCAGTTTCCAGCCATTGGCGATGCGTTCACGGTTCCAACGCTCATGTTCGGCGATTGCCAGAAGCTTGATTTCGGAATCGGTGAAGGTGAAATCCTTGGCTTCCCCGGCTCGTAACGGTGCTAGCGCACAGCCGATCTTGCGCAGGTGGTTCGGGATGTGACGGGCCTGGTCGCGGCTGGACTCCTTGCGGGATTCGTCGAGTTCTTGCCACGTCGGTGCCGTCTCGCCTTTGGCGATTGCTTCTTGGCGCCAACGGTCGTGGATGGCCTGCGCGATCGGCTCGACCAACATTGAACTGACCAACGTCGACCCCCTCGGGCGATTCGCCACTCTGAGCAGTCTCAGCCGGACGGCACTGACTTTGCGCAGCGTAAAGATGACGCGGTTACGGTGCTGATTCTAGTCGCGCTGCGCGTGGCGATCGCGTGAGGTTCGCGGGTCAGAGGCGCGCGACCGCCGCCAGCAGGACCGCGGTCACCGTCGTAGTCAATTCGATTGCGGCGCCCAGCACGTCGCCGCTGATGCCGCCGAAACGGTGGACGCAGTGCCGGACCAGCAGCACGCCGCAGGCAAGTGCCGCCAGTACTGCCACCGGACCCTGCCACGGTTGCCGACCTGCCGCCAAAGAGGCGGCGAGCAGCACCGCAACCCAGCAGGCGAGCACCGGCGCGGACTGGGTGCCTGCGACCCGCGCGCCCAAAACGCTGCCCTGTGCCGCCGGCAGCGACCTGCGGCAGGACAGCACCGCCGCTACCCGGCCGGCGGCGACGGCGACCACGACCCCGGCCGCGCCCAGCGCCGAAAACGCCAGTCCTTGAAGCATGATCACGAACACGATGCTGGCCACCCCGAACGGTCCGGTCGACCCGTCGCGCATCACCTGCAGCGCGCGTTCGGGCGGTCCGTAGCAGCCCAGCCCGTCGGCGGTGTCGGCCACGCCGTCGATGTGCAGGCCACGGGTTGCCGCCAGCAGCGCAGCCACCGCGAGCAGGCCAGTCAGCGGGTTACCCGAGCCGAACGCCAGCGCACTAGCCCATGTCACGGCCGCGGCCAGCGCGCCGAGTACCGCGCCGACCACCGGCAGGGCCGTCATCGCACCACCGCCTAATGGCCGGTCGGACCTGGCGGGCACCGGGACGACGGTCTCAAATGCGAAAGCCGTTGCCAGCGAGTCGATCACGGTGAGGAAGCAGAATGGTCGGCGCGGTTGGAGACATTGGCGCTGGCAAAGGTGGCCATTGATGACAGCGCGGCCACCGCGGCCCGCAGCACCGGTAAGGCCACCGCTGCACCGGTGCCCTCGCCCAGCCGCATTCGCAGGTCCACGATCGGATCCAGGCCGAGCTGGGCCAGCGCCAGCGCGTGCGCGGGTTCGGTCGAAAGGTGACCGGCCTGCCACCACAGTCGGGCGCCTGGGGCCAGCTGCTCGGCGACCAAAGCGGCGGCCGTCACCGCGATGCCATCCAGCAACAGCGGGGTACGTCTTACCGCGGCCTGCGCACAGAAGCCGGCCAGTCCAGCCAAATCGGCGCCGCCGCAACACCGCAGCGTTGCCACCGGATCGGATAACACGGGCTCGGCCCGGAACATCGCATCGCGCACCGCCACGGTTTTGCGGGCCCACCCGGCGTCATCGATTCCGGTTCCGTAGCCGATCGCCGCGACCGGTTCGACGCCCGTCAGTGCAGCAACCAGAACCGTTGCCGCAGTGGTGTTTCCGATTCCTATATCACCTGCTATAAGAATATCGGCCCCGGCATCGACCTCCTGGTCGGCTATCTGCCGGCCGGCGTCAATCGCGTCGCGGGTTTGTTGCTCGGTGAGAGCGTCTTCTTTGGCGATGTCGCCGCTGCTGCGCCGCACCTTATGGGCGCCGATCTGCGTAGATAGCGGGTCGGCGTCCACGGCGAGGTCGACGACGCGCACCGTCGCCCCGGCGACGTCGGCCAGCGCGTTGATCGCCGCACCGCCGTCGGCGATGTTTGCGACCATCTGGCTGGTGACCTCCTGGGGGTAGGCCGACACCCCCGATCGGGCGACGCCGTGGTCCCCGGCGAACACCACAATCCGGGCGCGCTCGAATTGCCTTGGTGGACACTGCCCTTGACACGATGACACCCAGACCGACAGATCTTCCAGGCGGCCCAGCGCACCGGGCGGTTTGGTGAGGGTGTCCTGGCGGGCACGGGCCGCCGCCGCAGCAGCCGTATCGGGGGGCGCTACCGGGCCGAACACCATCAGATCCTGGGCGCCTTGATCGGCAGCGGATGTCCGGCCACCACCAGCACCACCCGGTCGCAGAGCAGGGCCAGCCGCTGATTGATTGTGCCCAGCTCGTCGGCGAACCGGCGGGCCGACTCGGTGGCGGGCACCACGGTCAGCCCGACCTCCGGGCTGACCAGCACCAGCGGCGAGCCGAATTCCGCGACCGCGGCCACTAGCTCGTCGACGTCGACCGACACCGATCCCCTTTCCCAGGCCTGGCGCCGGTCCATTGCTGCGGTGAGCCAGCCGCCGATATCGTCGACCAGCGTCGGCGTGCCTGGAGATCGCCGCAATTGCGTTGCGATGTCATCGGTTTCCAACGTGGACCAATGTGGCGGTCGGCGATCGCGATGCTCGGCGACGCGCTGCCACCACGCCGGATCGGTGCCGGTGACTTGCCCGGTCGCCAGGTAGTGAACCGGCTGGTCCGCGTCGAGCGACTCGGCGATGGCGGCTTCCGCCCACCGGGACTTGCCTGACCTGATTCCCCCGAGCACCAGCGTTCGCACGGCAGATCAAACAGCTTCCAGGCCACGTTCAATCGACACTGGTGCCGTGCTTGACCTGGGGCCGCGGTGCCCGCATCCGGCGCATTTGCGAGGCCCGACTGGCTGCATAAAGGCCAAGCTTCCAACGGCTTTCGGTGTTGTCCGGAAACTTCTCGTCGACCCGTCGGGCAACTTTGCGGCCCAGGATGAGCCCGTCGAGCATCATGAAAGCCATCAGCAACATCATCGCGGGCGAGATGTAGAGCTGAAGTTGTGGGACGGCGAACATGATGAACAGCAACGCCAGGGCCGAAGGCATGAACAGCCCGAGCACGTTGCGGCGAGCATCCACCATGTCGCGGACGAACCGGCGCACCGGACCCTGATCGCGCGTCAGAAGGTAGCGCTCATCGCCGGCCATCATGCGCTCCCGTCGATCCGCCATCTGGGCGCGCCGCACAGCACTCTCTTCGCGGCGTTCCTCACGACTGAGCTTGGGTCCGGCCAATGACTTTCGCCGTGCGCGGGCCTCGGCGGCGGTCATCGGTGCGGGCGCGACCGGGCCCTTGCGCCTGGCGGCGGCGCTACGAGGCGGCGTGGGACGCCCCTTGGGGGCGGTCGTTTGCGAAGCGCGGGACGCGGACGACAGCGCGGAATCGGAGGTTTCCCCTGCCTCCGCCGGCGTCCGTGCACCGCCCTGGTCATCGGTGGTGCCCTCGTCTTTCCTACGACCCATCAGTCTCACGTTCGCCAGGTTACTTCGCGGCGGATCTGTCCGGTACACGGTCCGGCCCGGACCGCGCTGGGTGCACCTGTGCCCCGCCGGCCCTACGCTTGCTCAGATGAGTAGGTCGGCGGCTGACGTCGGCAGTATCGCGCCCGCCGCAGCCCTGGTGCCGACCCTGCGGTTGCTGGTTGCCCCCGACAGCTATGGCGACAGCCTGACCGCGGTCGAGGCGGCCGCCGCAATCGCGGCGGGCTGGAACCAGGTGCGCCCCAACGACCAGTTCACCGTCGCCCCGCAATCCGACGGTGGCCCGGGCTTCGTCGAAGTACTGGCCAGCCGGTTGGGGGAGCGGCGGCAACTCGACGTATGCGGCCCGCTCAACGACGACGTAGCGGCCGAGTGGGTGCTCGATCCCGAGTCAGCGACGGCATACCTGGAATGCGCGCAGGCCTGCGGACTGACCCTGCTGGGCGGCCCGCCGACACCGCGGACGGCGCTCGCGGCGCACAGCAGGGGAGTTGGCCAGCTCATCGCCGCGGCTGTGCAGGTGGGCGCCGCCCGGATCGTGGTCGGCCTGGGTGGTACCGCCAGCACCGACGGCGGCCGGGCCATGGTCGACGAACTCGGTGGCCTCGAGGCGGGACGGCGGCGGCTGTCCGGGGTCGAGGTCGTCGCGGCCTGCGACGTCGAGTACCCGCTGTTGGGCCCATGGGGGGCCGCCCGGGTATTCGGGCCGCAGAAAGGCGCGGATTCGGACACTGTGACGGTGCTCGAACAGCGCCTCGACGAGTGGGCTGGCGAGCTGGACGCAGCCGCCGGACGGGCGGTCAGTGCGGAATCGGGCGCAGGGGCCGCCGGCGGGATCGGGGCGGCGCTGCTCGCGCTGGGCGGCCGGTGTGAATCGGGCGCATCGATCATCGCCGAGCACACCGGCTTGGCTGACGACATTGCCGCCGCCGATCTGGTGATTACCGGTGAGGGCAAGTTCGACGACCAGTCCCTGCACGGCAAGGTGGTCGGCGCGCTGGCCGCAACGGCGCGATCGTCGCAGGTGCCGGTGGTGGTGTTGGCCGGCCAGGTCGGTCTTGACAACTTGGCGTTGCAATCAGCGGGGATTCTGGCAGCCTATTCGGTCTCCGATTACGCCGGTTCGGTGCGACTGGCCCTCGTCGATGCCGCCAACCAGCTGATGGGCCTGGCGTCCCAGGTCGCGGCGCGACTCGGGAATAGAGGCACAACAAGGTACCTTTGAGGAGGTGGGTTTATTCAGCGTGGGCCGACGCCCATGCGAACGTACCCATGAACCGAACCAAGAACGATTTGGGCATGTAGGCACTTACAGGGAGAAGCAATGACTGTTCAGGACGAGGCAGCCGCCACAGGGTCAACTGCCCCAAGCCACGGCGCGATCTTGACCGATGCCGCGGCAGCCAAGGCTAAATCACTGCTGGAGCAGGAGGGGCGCGACGATCTGGCGCTGCGCATCGCGGTCCAGCCAGGTGGATGCGCAGGCCTGCGCTACAACTTGTTCTTCGACGACCGCTCGCTCGACGGTGACCTGACCGCGGATTTCGGTGGTGTGACGCTGACCGTTGACCGGATGAGCGCGCCTTACATCCAGGGCGCCTCCATCGACTTCGTCGACACCATCGAGAAGCAGGGCTTCACCATCGACAACCCGAACGCCACCGGCTCCTGCGCCTGCGGCGATTCGTTCAACTAATAGGTTCCTGCCGTTCGCAGCACGTAGGAGCACACCAGAACCTGGTTGTGCTGGAGCAGTAGCTGCGCGATTCCCTGCACCTGATTGCGCGGACCGCCGCCGGTAGCAGGCTCGACGCGCATGCTGAACAAGACCTGGGCCTGATAGTTGGACCAGTAGACGATCTTGTCGATCGAGGTCACCTGCGCCTCGGAGAACTGCTTGCGGAACGCGTCGCTGCTTAGTTTGGCCAGCGCTTGGTCGGATCGTCGGTCTCGCACGGCGTCGTAAATACCGCACAGCGTGTTGCGGGCGATGGTTTCGGTGTCGCGGTGCTCAAGGGCGTCCAGGTAGTTCTGGATCGCGGATTTGGCAGTAACGTCGGAGAACCCGCCCACGGTCGTGGGTCCGCTGCGTGATCCGTGCACGATGGCCGCGGCCGAGGCGGCGATCAGGATAAGCGCCACCACCGCGCTCACAACCAGCCGTCGACGGCGGCGTTTCGGGTACGGCACCGGTGGCGGCAACGGCCCCGGATAAGCCGCCGACGGGGGTGCTGCTTCGACCGCTGCGCCCGCCGGCGGCCCATACGGCGGCGGGGTGGGAATGGGCTCGCTGAGGTGGTTGTCGGTGAACGGCGGTCCGGCGGCGCCGAGACGGTGGTCCGGCGAGTACGGACCGGGCATAGGAGGGTCTCCTCGGGTAGCGGACTAGACGACCAACGTCGGCGCGAGGTTCTTCTACGGAGGCTAGCGGGCGTCGGCCCGCGGTGCAGAGCCAACCATGGCCACGGGTACCCTTAGCTAGCCGAACTTATGAAATGAACTTATGAAATGAAGGGTGGATTTTCGTGACGATTGCGGTAACCGGTTCTATTGCCACTGACAATTTGATGCGGTTTCCGGGTCGATTTTCCGAGCACCTCCTGGCCGAGCATTTGCAGAAGGTGTCGCTGAGTTTCCTGGTGGACGACCTGGTGATTCATCGGGGCGGCGTGGCCGGAAACATCGCCTACGCCATCGGGGTGCTGGGTGGCGACGTCGCGCTGGTGGGGGCGGCCGGTGACGACTTCGACGACTACCGGCAGTGGCTGCAGTCGCACGGGGTCAACACCGACAACGTATTGATCTCCCAAACCGCGCACACCGCGCGTTTTGTGTGCACCACCGACCTGGACATGGCCCAAATCGCGTCGTTCTACCCGGGTGCGATGTCCGAGGCCCGCAACATCAAGCTGGCCGATGTCGTGTCATCGATCGGCAAGCCGGATCTGGTCATCATCGGAGCCAATGACCCGGACGCGATGGTGGTGCACACCGAGGAGTGCCGCAGGCTCGGCTTGGCCTTCGCCGCCGACCCGTCGCAGCAGCTGCCCCGGCTGTCCGGCGACGAGATCAGCAAGCTCATCGACGGCGCCGCGTACCTGTTCACCAACGATTACGAGTGGGAGCTGCTGCTGTCGAAGACCGGCTGGTCGGAGACCGATGTGCTGGAGAAGGTCGACCTGCGGGTGACCACGCGCGGCGCCAAGGGCGTCGACATCGTGGACCGCGACGGCACGACCGTCCACGTTTCAGTGGTGCCCGAGACCAGCCAGACCGACCCCACCGGCGTCGGCGACGCGTTCCGTGCCGGTTTTCTGACCGGACGCAGCGGGGGTCTCAGCCTGGAGCGTTCGGCGCAGCTCGGTTCTCTGGTCGCGGTGCTGGTGCTGGAGTCGACCGGTACCCAGGAGTGGCAGTGGGACCGCGAAATTGCGAAGACGCGGTTGGCGGGCGCTTACGGCGACGACGCCGCCGCCGAGATCGCCACCGTACTGGCCTAGTTCGTCAGAGCTGCACCGGGTAGACCGGCTCGCTGATCTGCGGCACCACGCTGTGCTCGACGAAGATCGCGTGCCACAGCATAAAGATCAGCAGTGTCCACAGTCTTCGACTGTGATCGGCGGTGCCGCAACGGTGTTCGTCTAACATCCGCCGCACGGCCGACACGTCGATCAGGTGGTCGGTCGCCGACGAGTTCACCATTTCATGCGCCCAATCCAGCAGCGGGCCGGCGCGCAGCCAGTGCCGGATGGGTACCGGGAAGCCCAGTTTCGGGCGGTTGAGCACATGCGGCGGAACGATGGGTTCCAGCGCCCGGCGCAGCGCGTACTTGGTGGTGGTGCGGGTGATTTTGGCTTCCACCGGCAATCGGGAAGCAACGGCGAATACCTCGGGATCCAGGAACGGGACCCGCAGCTCCAGCGAGTTGGCCATCGTCATCTTGTCGGCCTTGACCAAAATGTCGCCGCGCAACCAGGTGAACAGGTCGATGTGCTGCATGCGCGCCACCGGGTCCCAATCGGTCGACTCGGCGTACAGCGAGGCCGTGACATCGGTGTGGGTCCACTCCTCGCGGAACCCCGGAAGCACGTCTCGCAACTGCGCGTCGGAGAAACTGCGGGCGTTGCCGTAGTAGCGCTGCTCGAGCGTCAGGGACCCGCGGTGCAGCAGGCTTTTGCCGCGTATGCCGTCGGGCAGGGGTTTGGACAAGGTCCCCATCGCACGTCGCAGCGGTCTGGGCAGGTAGTCGAAAGGCTTGAGCGACAACGGCTCCCGGTAGATGGTGTAGCCGCCGAAAAGCTCGTCGGCGCCCTCGCCGGAGAGCACCACCTTGACGTGCTTTCGCGCCTCGCGGGCGACGAAGAACAGCGGCACCAGCGCCGGGTCGGCGACAGGCTCGTCGAGGTACCAGACGATCTCGGGCAACGCAGCGACGAACTCGTCGGGGGCGACGACCTTGGCGATGTGCCGCGCACCGATCGCCTCGGCCGATGCCACCGCAACGTCGATCTCAGAGAATCCCTCACGCTCGAAGCCGGTGGTGAACGTGATCAGCCGCGGGTTGTGCCGGATGGCCAGCGCCGCGATCGCGGTCGAGTCAATGCCACCCGACAGAAAGGCGCCGACGGTGACGTCGGCGCGCATGTGCTTGGCCACCGAGTCCTCCAGGACCGCGGTGATCTCGTCGTAGCGGGCCTGCTCGGTATCGCGGGAGATCGGGATCGCGCTGAAACGGGGCACAAAGTAGCGGGTGATCTCCGGCTGCTGGCCGGGACGGATGCGCGCGTAGCAGCCCGATTCCAGCCTGCGTACGCCGCGATGCAGCGTCTCGGGTTCGGGCACGTACTGCAGCACCGTGTAGTGCTGCACGGCGCGTTCGTCGATTGCGGTGTCGAATCCCACCAGGTCGGCCAGCTCCAGCAGGCATTTCTTCTCGCTGGCCACCGCGGTGCCACCGGTCCCGGTCGCCACGAACAGCGGCTTGATGCCGAAAGGGTCGCGGGCGCAGAACAATTCGCCGGCGACAGTGTCCCATAGCGCGAAGGCGAACATGCCCCGCAGCCGCGTCAAGGCGTCGGCGCCCCAATAGTGATAGGCGGCGACGATGGCCTCGCCGTCGCCATCGGTGGCAAAGACGCCGCCGTGGCGCTCGGCGAGTTCGGCCCGCAACTCTAGGTAGTTGTAGATCTCGCCGTTGAATACCAACTCATACCGGCCGGGGCTTTCCGGCGGCCCCCAGCGCAGCGGTTGATGAGAATGCGCGATATCGATGATGGACAGCCGGTTGAAACCGAACACGACGGCGCCGGCAGGGTCGGCCCAGGTGCCCGGCTCGTCGGGCCCCCGGTGGCGCATCAGGTGCGATGCGTGGGCGACGGCATCGGCCGTGTCGTGGGCGCTGCTGGACGGCTCGGCGCCGGCCGCGGCAGCCACGAAGGCCAGCAGTCCACACATCGCGCTCAGTATGCCGCAAAGCGGCGGCTCCCAAGTGTGCCGCAAAGCGGCGGTTCCCAAGGATGCCGCGCACAGCAGCGGTAACAGCGGGCCGCAGCCGGAGGCTGTGACGATTGTCGACGGCTTGCGGGCCTCGACAGGGCTTCGCTGCGTGCCGTGGTTTACGCTGCGTAGTATTCGACATGCTTGCTGTCGGTCCAGCTTGTGATTCAGGAGGCGCCACCGTGACACCTCGCGGGCCAGGCCGTTCGCAGGGTTTGTTGGCAAGCCGCTCGGCAGGCTTCCGTCGGCTTCGGCTGCCGGTGCTGGCCGGCATGCTGGGCGTGCTGACAGTGTCCCTGAGCGGATGCAGTTGGTCGGAAGCACTGGCCCTGGGCTGGCCGAGAGGCATCACCCCGGAAGCCGACTTCAACCGGCAGCTCTGGATCGGCGCGGTGATCGCATCCCTGGTGGTTGGCGTGATCGTCTGGGGCCTGATCTTCTGGTCCAGCGCGTTTCACCGCAAGAAAGCCAGCGACACCGAGTTGCCCCGCCAGTTCGGCTACAACATGCCGCTGGAGCTGGTGCTTACCGTGACACCGTTCCTGATCATCTCGGTGCTCTTCTATTTCACCGTGGTGGTGCAGGAAAAGATGTTGCACCTGGCGTCCGACCCGGACGTCGTCGTCGACGTCACCTCGTTCCAGTGGAACTGGAAGTTCGGTTACCAGAAGGTCGATTTCAAGGACGGCACGCTCCACTACGACGGAGCCGACCCGGCCCGTAAAGCGGCGATGGCCTCCAAGCCCGAGGGCCTAGACAAGCGTGGCGAGGAACTCGTCGGCCCGATCCGTGGGCTCAACGCCGAGGACCGGACCTACCTCAACTTCGACAAGGTCGAGACGGTGGGCACCAGCACCGAGATACCGGTGTTGGTGTTGCCCGCGGGCAAGCGGATCGAGTTCCAGCTGGCGTCGGCTGACGTCGTTCACGCATTCTGGGTGCCGGAATTCTTGTTCAAGCGCGACGTGATGCCCGACCCCGCAGCGAACCACTCCGTCAACGTATTTCAGGTCGCTGAGATCAACCGGACCGGGGCATTCGTGGGTCGCTGCGCCGAAATGTGCGGCACGTATCACTCGATGATGAACTTCGAGGTCCGGGTGGTGCAGCCCAACGACTTCAAGGCTTACCTGCAGCAGCGCATCGCCGGGAAGACTAACGCCCAGGCGTTGCAGGCCATCGCTCAGTCTCCGTTCGCGGTCACCACACACCCGTTCGACACCCGCCGCGGCCAGCTGGCGCCCCAAGCGAGTAAGTAGGAAACCCATGCACATCGAAGCCAGGCTGTTCGAATTCGTCGCGGCGTTCTTCGTCTTCTGCACGGTGCTCTACGGCATACTGACCAGCCTGTTCGCCACCGGCGGCATCGAGTGGGCCGGCACCACGGCGCTGGCGCTGACCAGCGGTATGGCGTTGATCGTGGCGACGTTCTTCCGCTTTGTGGCACGTCGGCTCGACACCCGCCCCGAGGATTACGAGGGCGCTGAGATCAGCGACGGTGCAGGAGAACTGGGTTTTTTCAGTCCGCACAGCTGGTGGCCGATTTTGATCGCGCTCTCGGGCTCGGTCGCTGCGGTCGGCATCGCTTTGTGGCTGCCGTGGTTGATTGTCGCCGGCGTGGTGTTTGTCCTGAGTTCGGCGGCCGGGTTGGTCTTCGAGTACTACGTGGGACCCGAGCGGCACTAATCGGCGCTGGCAAAGATAACAATCAGGGCATCAGTTGATCCGTGACCCGGTCGCCGAGAATGTCATGCGAGCACCGGTTGGGTAGGGTTTTCGAGGCACAATGAGGAACATCGGAGCGTGCGCTCAACAACACAGCCGCGGTGCTGCGTGCGCCGGTGAAGTAGTCGAACAGGACAGGCAAACATGAGCGGGCCGAATCCACCAGGACCAGAGTCCGAAGAACTGGAACCCGGCGTCGAGCCCAGCGAAGGCGACAGCGAATTCGAGGAAGGGGGCAGCGAATTCGGTGCAGAGCCGGCCGACGCCGATAGCCAGACCGACGTCTATTCCCGGGCCTACTCTGCTCCGGAGTCCGAGCACGTCAGCAGCGGCCCGTATGTGCCCGTCGACTTGGACCTCTACGACTACGACAGCTACGACGAGGTAGCCGACGACGAGGAGGCGACCGCTCCACGCTGGCCGTGGGTCATCGGCGTCGCCGCGATTGTCGCGGCGATCGTCCTGGTGGTGTCGGTGTCGCTGCTGTTCGCCCGCACCGACACCAACAAGTTGGCCACTCCCAGCACTGCCCCGACGTCGACGCCGCCGATGCAGGACGAGATCATCGTCACAACACCGCCACCCGCGCCGCCTCCGCCGCCGACCAGCGAGGCACCGCCCCCGCCTCCGCCGCCGACCAGCGAGGCGCCGCCGCCACCGCCGGCCCCCGCGCCGGCGCCACCGCCGGCCCCCGCGCCGGCGCCAGCGCCGCCCGCAGCGGCGCCTCCGCCGCCGACCGAAACCCCTCCCGCCGGCCCTCGACAGGTGACCTACTCGGTGACCGGCACCAAAGCGCCGTTCGACCAGATCACGATCACCTACACCGACGCCTCGGGGATGCGACGGACCCAGCACAACGTGTACATCCCGTGGACGCTCACGCTGACACCGATCTCGCAGTCCGACGTCGGTTCGATTGAGGCGACCAGCTTGCTGCGGCTGAGCAAGCTCAACTGCAAGATCACCACCAGCGACGGCAAGGTGCTGTCGTCGAATGAAAATGACCAACCGCAGACGAACTGCTGATGATCGACAGGTACTCGCAAGCCTGGGGCGCCCGCGGCAACATCACGCCGGTTACCGCCGATCGGATCCTGATCGGGCTGTGCGCCGCCGTCTGGCTGGCCTTGGTGGGGATGAGCGTGGCTGCCCTCGTTGCGCTGATGGACTTGGGCCGGGGGTTCCACGCAGCAAAGGGGAACCCGCACACCTCGTCGGTGCTCTACGCGATCATCATCATCTCGGCGCTGATCATCCTGGCGGCCATCCCAATGCTGCTGCGCGCCCGGCGCATCACCCGGGACGGACCGGTCGCGCGATCGGCGGGATCGCCAACGCGCAGTACGAGTGGACAGTCGATCAGGTCCGGCCACGTGTCCGTGCAGACCACGACCGCGCAGGGCCGAACCGAGCGGTCGACCACGTTGCGGCCGGCATTGTCGGACGCGGCGGTGGACCGTGTCTGGCTGCGCGGCACCGTCGCACTGATGGGCACCATGGGCGCAGCGCTGCTTGCGGTTGCGACGGCAACCTACCTGATGGCCATCGGCCACGACGGCTTCTCGTGGACCAGCTACGGGATTGCCGGGTTCGTCACGCTGGCTATGCCGTTGGTCCCCTGGCGACACGTGCGGCAGCTGCGCGGCATGCTTGCCGCGTAACCGCCGTTGGGCTAGTGGTGGCCGTTCGGTGAGCCGTTGCTGCCGTCCTGGTGCTCTCGCAATGCGGTGAGGGCGCGGTGTTCGGCGGCGTGGGTGGCTTCGGAGAGCGCGGCGTCTTCGGAGGGGGGGTCGGCGAACAGGAAGCTGCCGGAGCCAGGCGAGCCGCCTGAGCCGAGTTTGTTCATCTTGGTGGGTACCGGGGCGCCCTGGTATTCCAGCGGCAGTGGGTGGCCGTGGTCGTCGACGGGCCCCAGCGGTTGGTGCAGTTCGATGTAGGCGCCGTCCGGCAGTCGTTTGATGATGCCGGTTTCGACGCCGTGCTCGAGCACGGCGCGGTCGCTGCGCTGCAGGCCAACACACCACCGGTAGGCGATGAAGTAGACGACCGGCGGCAGCACGACCATGCCGATGCGCCCGATCCAGGTTGTCGCGTTGAGCGAGATGTGGAACTTCAACGCGATGACGTCGTTCATCGCGCTCAGGGTGAGGATCATGTAGAAGGCGATGGCCATCGCGCCGATCGAGGTCCGTACCGGCACGTCACGCGGGCGCTGCAGCAGGTTGTGGTGGGCGTAGTCGCCGGTGAATCGCTTCTCCAAGAACGGATAGATGATCAGCAAGGTGAAGATCAGGCCCATGAGTATCGCGACCCAGACCACAGCGGGAATGGTGTGGTGGAAGAAGTAGAACTCCCACGCCGGCCAGATACGGGCCAGGCCTTCGGTCCACATCATGTAGAAGTCCGGCTGCGAGCCCGCCGAAACCTGGGATGGCTTGTAGGGGCCGAGGTTCCAGATGGGGTTGATCTGTAGCAGGCCGCCCATCAGGCCCAGAACTCCGGTGGTCAGTGCGAAGAACGCGCCGGATTTGACGGCGAACACCGGCATCACGCGGACGCCCACGACATTGTGTTCGGTGCGGCCGGGGCCGGGGAACTGGGTGTGTTTCTGGAACCAGACGAAGGCCAGGTGCGCGCCCATCAGCGCCAGAATGATCCCCGGCAGCAACAGGATGTGCAGCCCGTACAGGCGCGGGATGATGTAGCCCGCCGCGGTGCAGTCGTCTCCCACACCGCCACAAGGGAAGTCGCCGCCGAACAATGCCCAGTGCAGCCAGGTGCCGATCACCGGCATTCCCAAGGTGATTGACGAGAGTGCGGCCCGCAGCCCGATACCGGAGAGCAGGTCGTCGGGCAGCGAGTAGCCGAAGTAGCCCTCGAACATGGACAGGATCAATAGCAGCGAACCGATGACCCAGTTGGCTTCTCGCGGTCGGCGGAACGCGCCGGTGAAGAAGATCCGGGCCAAATGCACCATGATTGAGGCGGAGAACATCAGTGCGGCCCAGTGGTGGACTTGGCGCACGAACAGGCCGCCGCGCACCTCGAAGCTGATGTCGAGTGTTGACGCGTAGGCCTTCGACATTTCCACACCGCGCAGCGGCTGATAGACCCCGTTGTAGGTGACGTCGTGCATCGAGGGGTCGAAAAACAGCGTCAGATAGACGCCCGTCAACAACAGCACGATGAAGCTGTACATCGCGATCTCACCGAGCAGGAATGACCAGTGCGTCGGGAAGACCTTGTTGAGCTGACGGCGCACCGCAGCCGAAGGGTGATAGCGCGAGTCGATGTCTTCGGCCTGACGCGCCAGGACCTTGCTCGCTTCTGCGCCGACGTCGATTTTCGGAATCATGTTGTGCGCTCCCAAAATGCCGGTCCGACAGGCTCGATGAAGTCGCCGTTGGCGACTAGATATCCGTCGGCGTCAATGGTGAGGGGCAGCTGTGCCAACGCGCGCGCCGCCGGCCCGAAAATCGGTGTGGCGTAATGCAATGCGTCGAACTGCGACTGGTGGCAAGGGCACAGGATGCGATAGGACTGCTGCTCGTAAAGCGAAGAGGGGCAACCCAAATGCGAGCAGACCTTCGTGTAGGCGAACAGCTCACCAAAGTTGAAGCTCTCCTGGCCTTTGCGCTTGACCACCCGCGACATGTCGGTGGGCTTGATGCGGATCAGCATCACCGGGTTGCGGACGGCGGTCAGGATGGCTGTCAGCTTCTCGTGCGATTCCACCGTGGTGCCGTCACCGTCGGACTCGCGCCACGGGAAGACGGTCTCCATGCCGCCGGCGTCGATGTCTTCGGGGCGCATCTTGACGAACGGCGCTCCCAGACTTTCGCCGGTGGCCCGGGCCACGAAGATGGTTTCGCCGTGATACCGCGGCGTCCAACCCGAGGTCCACAACACGGCTTTCTTGCCGTCGGCCGTCTGCACTACCGGTTTCCACGGGTTCTTGATGAGACCCCCGGCAAATGCCACCAGAGTGCCGAGCCCGAACGCGCCGAGCCCGACGCCCAGCGACAGGCCGATCAGTTTGCGACGCCGCAGCGTCGAACCTTCCAAAGCGTCGGTCAGGTTGGCGACCACGGTCTTGCGGTCGATCTCATCTGACCCGGCGGCGTCGTAGTGGCGGTCCTGAATCGAAATCTCTTCGGGGATAAACTTTTTCTGGAACAGCACCGCGCCGATGGCGATGCACAGCACGGACATTCCGAAGGTCAGGCCGTAGAGCGGGGTGGTCAGCGCGTACAGGAAGCTGCCATGCTCCTCGTGCGACTTGTACTCCCACGGCCAGAACAAGAAAACCAGCAGCAGCGCGAACCCGAAGAGCCCACCGAGCAAAAGCCAAATCGCCACCAGGTGTTCGGCGCGTTTTTCGGCCTTGGTCCCGGCCACCGGCCACCGCGGTTCCTTGAAGACGGTTTCCACACCGTCGATCCGGCCGCCGAGCGCAACGAGTTCCTCGCGCGACATGGCGTTCAGCTCGGCGTCGGTTGGCTGTCCGGGCTGGCCCTCACCGTTGCTCACGATCGTGCCCCAATCCACAGTGCCGCGCCGATGATGGCGACCATCCCGATGATCCACATCGCCATGCCCTCGGGTGCGGGCCCGAAGCCGCCCAGGGCGTTGCCGCCCGGACTGTGTTCCTCGGTAACGGATTTCACGTAGGCGATGATGTCTTTCTTGGCGTCGAACGAGAGCTGACGGTCGGAGAACTTGGGCATGTTCTGCGGCCCGGTCAGCATTGCGGCGAGGATCTGCTGCTCGTTGGCCGGCTCTAAGTCGGGCGCGAACTTGCCCGACGACAGTGCGCCGCCCTTGCCGGTGAAGTTGTGGCATGAGGAGCAGTTGAGCCGGAACAGGTCGCCGCCGCGGCCCAGGTCGTCGCCCCGCAGCGATTTCATCGCGATGCTGCCGTCGGGGTTGCGCACCAGGGTGGGCCCGCCGCCGTTGGCTTGCACGTAGGCGCCCAGCGCATCAATCTGCGGGCCGTCGAAGATCGGATCTTTGCGGACCGCCTGGGCCTCCCCGCGCATGGCGGGCATCCGCCCGCTGGATACCTGGAAGTAGACAGCGGCCTCGCCCACACCGATCAGGCTCGGTCCGCGGTCGGGCACGCCCTGCAGATTGGCGCCGTGGCAGGTCACGCACGAGGTGTTGAAAAGCTGTTTGCCGGTTCGCAATAGCGCCGAGGACGACTCGTCGGCGACAGCGATTTGCGGGCTGGGGGTCAGAACGGCGGCCAACCCGCCTGCTGCCACAAGGGCCAGCACCAGCAGCAGTCCCGCCGACAACCGGCGACGCAGGCGGCGTCGCGCACGGTCGCTAAGCGATCGGTTCAACCCCAGTCTCTTCAACCGAGCACTCCTGTTCTTACGCGCGCTGGTCATCGGATGAAATAAATCGTGGCGAACAGGGCGATCCAGACGATGTCGACGAAGTGCCAGTAGTAGGAAACGACGATCGACGCGGTCGCCTGCGCCGGGGTGAACTTGCTCATCGTGGTGCGGGCCAGCAGGAAGATGAAGGCGATCAGCCCGCCGATGACGTGTAAGCCGTGAAAGCCGGTGGCCAGATAGAAAACGCTTCCGTAAGCGCTGCTGGGGATGGTGGTCCCATGGCTCATCAGGTGGTGGTACTCGTAGGCCTGGCCGAGGACGAAGAACAAACCCATCGCAAAGGTGAGCACGTACCAGCGGCGCAGCCCGAACACGTCGCCACGTTCGGCCGCGAACACCCCCATCTGGCAGGTGAATGACGAGGCGATCAGCACCAGCGTGACCGGCACGGCCTGGTAAAGATTCAGCTCGGTCGGCGGGGGTGGCCAGTTGCCGGCTGCCTGTGCACGTGCGGTGAAGTAGAACGCGAACAGTCCAGCAAAGAACATCAATTCGCTGGAAAGCCAGACTATGGTGCCGACACTGACCATGTTGGGGCGGTTGAGCGAATGTACGCGCGCCGTGATAGCTGTACCCGAGGTCCCTACCGCACTCGTCACATCCGCAAGTATGACGCTTTGTAGTTGTCGAGCTCCACTCGGGGCGGAAATTTGGTGGCGCCCGGCTTCGCCGTGCTTGCGATCGCCGCGGGCTGTGGAATGGCGACCCGCTGCGCCCGGCTTCGCCGCGCTTGCGATCGCCGCGGGCTGTGGAATGGCGACCCGCTGCGCCCGGCTTCGCCGCGCTTGCGATCGCCGCGGGCTGTGGAATGGCGACCCGCTGCGCCCGGCTTCGCCGCGCTTGCGATCGCCATGGGACCATCTGCGGTGTGGCGGTGTCATCGTCCGGGTCATCTCGGCGGCCCTCGGAGGAGGCGTTGTCATGGCCGCGGGTCCTCACGGTTTTGACCGCGGGCCAGAACCTGCCGCGCGGACAGGCCGGCTGGGCCATGGAGCAGATCATGACCGGATCCGCGACGCCGGCACAGATCGCGGCCTTCGCCGTGGCGCTGAAGATGAAGGCCCCGACCGCGGCAGAGGTCGCCGAGCTGGCCGACGTGATGCTGCACCACGCACGCCGGCTGCCCACCGGGCAGATCGGGACCGACACCGTCGATGTGGTCGGTACCGGCGGTGACGGCGTCAGCACCTTCAATCTGTCCACCATGGCGGCGATCGTCGTGGCGGCCAGCGGCGTGCCGGTGGTCAAGCACGGCAACCGGGCGGCGTCGTCGCTGGCCGGTGGAGCCGACACCCTGGAGGCGCTCGGGGTGCGCATCGACCTGGGTCCTGACGACGTCGCACGCAGCGTCGCCGAAGTCGGGATCGGGTTCTGCTTCGCGCCGCAGTTTCATCCATCGTACCGGCACGCATCGTCGGTGCGGCGTGAAATCGGCGTGCCCACGGTATTCAATCTGCTTGGGCCACTTACCAATCCGGGTCGACCACGAGCCGGGCTGATCGGCTGCGCGTTCGCCGACCTGGCCGAGGTGATGGCGGGGGTCTTCGCCGCGCGCCGGTCCAGCGTGTTGGTGGTACACGGCGACGACGGCCTCGACGAGCTGACCACCACCACGACGAGCACGATCTGGCGGGTGCAAGCCGGCACGGTGGACAAGCTGACATTTGATCCCGCCGGGTTCGGGTTCGCCCGCGCCGAGCTCGACGAGTTGTTGGGTGGTGATGCGGCGGCCAACGCGGCGGAGGCACGGTCGGTGCTGGCCGGCGCGAAGGGCCCGGTGCGCGACGCCGTCGTGCTCAACGCCGCGGGCGCGATCGTGGCCTATGCCGGGCTATCCAGCCGCGCCGAGTGGCTGCCGGCGTGGGAAGACGGGCTGAGCCGGGCCGTCGACGCGATCGACAGCGGGGCGGCCGAACAGCTGCTCGCGCGATGGGTGCGGTTCGGTCAGCAGCTCTGAGTCCCGGCTCGTGACGGCTTGTTCGGCGGCCACCCGCGCGGAGCGCGCCGATGCGGCCCACTCGGCCCACGGCCCCGCAGACCGCAACGGCGTGCACCACCCCGTCGCTTCGTCGGCACCGCTGACGCACACAATGCGCACCCCCTGCGCCGCCAGCCAGCGTGCGATCAGCGCCGTCTCCTCGACCAGCGCGCCGCCCAGCGGTGCGGGCTGCGGCAGGATCACCTGCGCGCCGGCGTGGATGGCGTCGACGACGGGCATCGGTGGCACGCCGCGGCGGGCGGTGCCGGCCGCGGCGAGCTGTCCATAGCGGACGACGGCGAGCTGCCAGCCGCCGTCGCCATCAGGGGCGGCGGCCACCAGCTCCGGCAGCTCGGCCAGCGCGCGCAGGCGGTGGCCGCGCCAGAGCACCTCCACCGCGGCCACCGTGTGGTCGCGCAACCGTGCGGCGCTCTCGTAACGTTGACGCTCGGCGAGGCCGGCGATCCGCTGGACCGCCGCGGTCAGCGCGGTGTTGTCCAGGCCATCGATCAACGCTGCGGCGCGATCGGCCGCCGGCGCATATTGGGCCGCAGTCACATCGCGTGCACCGGGACACGGCGATACCTCATGCTGCGGGCAGGACGGCCCGTGTAGCACCGAACGGGGCAGCCGCCTGGTGCAGGTGCGCACACCGGTGAACCGTGCCAGCAGGGCCGCAGTGTCGGCGGCGTCGGCGCGGGACCGAAACGGGCCGGCGGCGCGGTCATGCCGCGGCATCCGGACCACCGAAAATCGGGGGAAGGCTTCGTCGCTCAGCACCAACCACCACCAGCGGTGCGGGAATCTCGACCGGCGGTTGTAGGGCGGGGCATGCGCACTCAGCATCCGCAGTTCTCGGACACCGGCTTCTAGCGCATGCGCGCACTCGACGTGCTCGACAGTGCTGGCCAGCGTGACCATCTCTTTGATCCGGCTGCGCGGATCCGAGCCGTTGAAATACTGACTTACTCTGCGCCGCAAGTCAATTGCGGTACCGACGTAAAGGACCTCGCCCCCCGGCCCGCGAAACAGGTAAACCCCGGGCCGGCGCGGTAAGCCCTCGGCCAGCACCCTTTTGCGCCGCTGTGCCGGCGTCACATCGGGTAGGTAGGAGCGCAGGTCGGCGTAGGTGTGCACACCTTGGTTACCCACTCGTTCGATAAGCGCGTGCAACACCTCGACGGTGGCCCGCGCGTCGTCGAGGGCCCGGTGGGTGGGCTCGCTGGCGACGGCGAACAGCCGCGCCAGCGCCGCCAGCCGCACGCTCGGGGCTTCCTCGCGGCTGAGCACCCGCCGGGCCAGCTGGACGGTGCACAGCACCTGTGGCCGCGACCAACTGATACCGCATTGATCGGCGGCGGCCCGCAGGAATCCGACGTCGAACCTGGCGTTGTGGGCGACCAGCACCGAGCCGCGGGCGAACTCGAAAAACATTGGCAGCACCCCGGCGACGGTCGGCGCATCGCACACCATCGCTGTGGTGATGCCGGTCAGCTGAACGATTTGTGGCGGAATACTGCGCTGCGGGTCGACCAGGGTCGCAAACTCGCCCAGCACCACGCCGCCGCGTACTTTAACCGCCCCGATTTCGGTGATGGCGTCAGCGACCTTTCCGTCACGGGTGGTCATGCGCCCGCCGGTGGTCTCCAGGTCGACGACGACGAATGTGGTCTCGCGCAGCGATATTTCGGTAGCCCCGTCGAGGTCGGGGAGGCTCAGCTGCTCGGCAGCGGGCGCGCCCATGGCCGCGACCTTAAGCGGTCGCACCGACAGGGCCCGGATTCAGCGCGGCGGGTCGGTGATAAACGGCGGGGGCGAAACATGTCGGTGCCCGCGGTTAGCGTGACGGCAAGATCGACCAAGAAGACGGAGAGGACCAGCCAGATGGCGCACGGCAGCGAGCCTGATTGGGCGGCGGCAGTCCCGCTCGAGTCCACAGAACCGGTGGTCATCGACTGCGACGACTGCGCGGTACGCGGTCCCGGATGCCGTGACTGCGTCGTCAGCGTGATACTCGGGGTACCGGAAACTTTGCTGGAGGATGAGCGCGTCGCGTTGGAGGTGCTCGCCGACGCAGGACTGGCGCCCAGATTGCGGCTGGTTCCGATCCATCGGCAGCGCCCCGGGGTAGCCTAACGGCGTTACTCTGAAATCTGGCTGTTTTCTTAATGACTCAGCGTTGGACAACCACGATGCCTTTTCGTAACCTATCTGAGACCTAAAGCAGATTCGGCTGTGACGCCGACGGGTTTTAAGGATGCAAAAACTTGCGGTTGGGGCTTAATGGTGAACGCGTGTCTTCGCGCGTCGCTAAGCGCTTTGCTGGTGCAGCGCTAGCCGGCTTCATCGTCCTGTCCGGAATCGCCGCCGGCAATGTGCTGGCTGACCCGGCCAATGACGCGATGGCAAAGCTCAATGAACTGTCGCGGCAGGCCGAGCAGACCACCGAGGCGATGCACAGCGCGCAGCTCGACCTCAATAACAAGCTGGCTGCGCAGCGGACAGCCGACAAGAAACACACCGATGACTTGGCCGCTGCTGATGCAGCGAAGGCGCGGTTGGCAACGTTCCAGGCCGGCGTCGACAAGTTTGCGACAGCGATGTACATGGGTGGCCGTACCGACGGTATGAACGCCATCATGACCGCCGAGTCGCCGCAGCAGCTGATCGGCAAGTTGGCCGTGCAGCGGGTGATCTCCACCGCGATGTACGCCCAGATGGCGGCCTACCGCGCCACCCGCGAGCAGGCCGCCCAAGCCGAGCAGGAATCTGCGAAGTCGGCCGGCGACGCGAAGACCGCGGCCGAACAGGCCGCCGCGGTGCGCGCGAGCCTGCAGTCCAAACAGAGCCGGTTGCAGCTGCAGATCGGCATCGTCAAGTCGCAGTATCTCGCGCTCAGCCCGAATGAGCGCACCGCGTTGGCCGTGCCCGGGCCGGTCCCGCCGCCGCCCGCCGCGCTGCCTGGCGCGCCTGCTCCTGCTCCGGAGGCGTTACCACCGGGCGATGGGCAGCCGGGTGGTCCCGGGCCGGGCGCCGGACCCGGCAGCGGTCAGGGCGCGATCGCTGTCCAGGCGGCGCTGACCCAGGTCGGCGCGCCTTATTCATGGGGTGGCGCCGCGCCCGGCGGGTTCGACTGCTCCGGCTTGGTGATGTGGGCATTCCAGCAGGCCGGCATCGCGCTGCCACATTCCAGCCAGGCGCTGGCTCACGGCGGACAGCCGGTCTCGCTGTCGGACCTGCAGCCCGGTGACGTGCTGACCTTCTACTCCGACGCATCCCATGCCGGCCTCTATATCGGTGACGGCCTCATGGTCCATTCGTCCACCTATGGCGTGCCGGTGCGGGTGGTGCCGATGAGCTCGTCCGGCCCGATCTACGACGCCCGGCGCTACTGACGCCCGGCATCGCCGCCGGCTGCTGGCCTGCGTACTAACCGCCGAGCTGGTCTTCGGCGCCTTCGCAGCTGTCGGCCCGGGGCGCAGCGCTCCGGCGCAACCGGCGTCATCCCCGTCAGTCAGCACCAGCGCGCCGCGGCGTGTGGAAGTCGGCGACCGCACCCTGCGGATGACCAACCTCGGCGGCCCGCAATCGGAGGTCCTGTTGACCCGCGTCGCGGCGAACATCGGCGGGGCTGTCGACGCGGTAGCGGCCTTCTGGGGTACCGACTGGCCGCGCGATATCGACGTGGTGGCCACCGGCTCACAGCGGCAGTTCGAGGCAGAGGCCGGTGGCGGCCCTGCGGCGCAGTGGGCCGATATCGCCGCGATCGCCGTCGCCGAGCGGGTTGATCCCGCCCGTCGGATCGCGATCGGCCAGCGAATCGTTTTCGCACCCGGTGCCGCCGGCATGAGCGAGCAGGCGCTACGAATCGTGTTGAGCCACGAGCTTTTTCACTACGCCACGCGCGCCGACACCGCGGTAGACGCGCCCCGATGGCTGACCGAAGGTGTCGCCGACTACGTCGCCCGGCCACGCACACCGCTGCCCGAGGTAACGCCACCCCCGACCGCGTTGCCGTCCGACGCCGACCTCGCCGCTCCAGGGCCCCAGCGCTCGCAGGCCTATGACCGGGCATGGTGGTTCGCGCGATTCATCGCCGACACCCACGGGACGGCTACGCTGCGCGCGCTCTACCGGGCCGCATGTGGTGTCGGGCATACTGATCTGCCCACCGCTGTGCATGATGTGCTCGGCACCGACATGGCGGGTGCGCTCGCCGACTGGCAGCAGTGGCTGATTCGCCAACCCGCGCGCTGAAAAATCATCGGCGTTTCAAAACGCCTAACAAGCAACGAGATTCACGTCTTGCCAAAGGTCGATTTCGACGCCGGACAGGTTCAGGCTAGCCTTCGTAGGTGTCTCGGGTCCTGCTGGTAACCAACGACTTTCCGCCTCGGCGCGGCGGCATCCAGGCCTATCTGGCCGAGTTGGTTTCGCGACTGGCCGCTACCGGGGAGCACACGCTGACGGTATACGCGCCGCGGTGGAAGGGCACTGAAGTCTTCGATGCCCAAACCGCCGGCTATCAAGTTGTGCGCCACCCCGGAACGTTGATGTTGCCCGTACCGACCGTCGACGCCCGGATGCGCCGGCTGATAGCTGAGCACGGCATCGACACCGTATGGTTCGGCGCGGCCGCGCCACTGGGCCTGCTGGCGCACCGCGCCCGTCAAGCCGGCGTGACCCGGGTGCTGGCCAGCACCCACGGTCACGAGGTGGGATGGTCGATGCTTCCGGTGGCACGATCGGTGCTGCGTCGCATCGGCGAGGACAGCGACGTCGTCACCTTCGTCAGCCGCTATACGCGAGGGCGTTTCGCCTCGGCGTTCGGGCCGGAAGCTGCGCTGGAGCACCTGCCTCCCGGCGTGGACACCGACCGGTTCCGTCCCGACCCGGCAAGCCGCGCCGAGCTACGCAGCCGCTACGGTCTGGGCCAGCGGCCCACGGTGGTGTGCCTGTCCCGGCTGGTGCCGCGAAAGGGCCAGGACATGCTGATCCGGGCGCTGCCGTTGATAAGGCGGCGAGTGAAGGGGGCCGCACTCGTCATCGCCGGCGGTGGTCCGTATATGGCAGCGCTGCGCCGACTGGCCGAGCGCTTTGACGTCGGCGAACACGTCACGTTCACTGGCGGCGTTCCGGCCGCCGACCTTCCCGCCTACCACGCGATGGCCGATGTGTTCGCCATGCCGTGTCGTACCCGCGGTGCCGGACTGGATGTTGAGGGGCTGGGCATCGTATTCCTGGAAGCTTCAGCGACTGGCGTGCCGGTCGTCGCCGGATCCTCGGGCGGTGCGCCGGAAACCGTGCAGGACAACAAGACTGGGCTGGTGGTCGACGGTCGTTCGGTGAACCAGGTCGCCGACGCCGTCACCGAGCTGCTGGCCGACCCGGATCGTGCCGCCGCGATGGGTGCCGCCGGCCGGGACTGGGTCACCGCGCAGTGGCGGTGGGACGATCTGGCTGCGCGGCTGGGCGATCTGATACGCGGCTAACTTTTGGTGTAGATCGCGTCGATATCGTCGGCGAATTTTTCGGCCACTACCTTGCGCTTCACCTTCATCGTCGGGGTCAGCTCCCCGGTGTCCTCGGTGAAGTCGACGGGCAGGATGCGGAATTTACGGATCGACTCCGCATGCGACACCGACAAATTGGCCTGTTTGACCGCCGCGTCCACCTCGGCGAGCAAGTCGGGGTCGTTGACCAGATCGCTCACCGACGAGCCGGCGGGCTTGCTGTTGCGCTGCTTCCAACCCTCGAAAGCCTCAGGGTCGATGGTGATCAGCGCCCCGATGAACGGCCGGGCATCCCCGACGACCATCGCCTGGCTGATCAGCGAGTGAGCCCGTAACTGGTCTTCGAGTACGGCGGGGGCGACGTTCTTTCCTCCTGCGGTGACAATGATTTCCTTCTTGCGACCCGTAATCGTCAAGAACCCGTCTTCGTCGACCGCACCCAGGTCACCGGTCTTGAACCAGCCGTCGTCGATCGCCTCGCTGGTGGCCTGGTCGTTGTGCCAGTAGCCGTGGAACACTACACCGCCGCGCATCAACAACTCGCCGTCGTCGGCGATGCGCATGCTGTTGCCCGGCAACAACTTTCCGACAGTGCCGATCTTCAGGGCATCGATCTGGTTGACGGTTATCGCCGCGCTGGTCTCGGTAAGGCCGTAGCCCTCGTAGATAGTCAGACCGACGCCGCGGTAGAAGTGGCCGAGCCGCGCGCCGAGCGGTGCGCCGCCCGAGACGGACGCGCGGCAATTACCGCCCAGCGCCGCGCGCAGCTTGTGATACACCAGCCGATCGAAGACCGCGTGCTTGGCCCGTAGCAGCAAACCGGGGCCGCCGCGATCGCTCGCTTCGCTCCAGTCGACGGCGGTCTGCGCGGCGATATCGAAGATCCGGCCCTTGCCGTCGTTGGCGGCGTTCTGCGCGGCAGTGTTGTACACCTTCTCGAACACCCGCGGGACCGACACCACGACAGTCGGCTTGAAAACCGCGAACATCGGCACGAGATTCTTGATGTCGCTGGTGAATCCGACGACGACCTTGTTGTGGAACGCGCACAAGGTCAGTGCCCGGGCCAGCACATGGGCCAACGGCAGGAACACCAGCAGCCGCTCACCCTCGCGCAGCAGTGTCGGGAGCACCGCTTTGGCGCCGCGGGTCTCGTAGACCAGGTTGGAATGGGTCAGCTGACAGCCCTTGGGGCGTCCGGTGGTACCCGACGTGTAGATCAAAGTCGCCGGATCTTCACTGCGCAGCGCCTCGACGCGGGCGGTCAGCTCGGCCTGGTCGACCGTCGCGGCCTGCTGCGCGAGCTGCTCGAGCGCTTTGGGACCCGAGCCGTCGATATGCAGCACGCGCCGCAGCTCGGGCAGCCCGCCGGTCAGCTCGGCGACCATCGTGGCGTGGGCGTCGGTTTCGGCGAACGCCACCACCGCCGCCGAGTCGGTCAGCACCCAGCGGACCTGCTCGGCCGACGACGTCTCGTAGATCGGGACGGTGACCGCGCCCACCGCGAGGATCGCGAGGTCGAGGATCGCCCACTCGTAGCGGGTAGCTGAAAAGATCGCCACCCGATCGCCTGCCTTCACCCCCTCTGCGATCAAACCTAGTGCGGCCGAGCGGATTTGGGAGGCCGCAGCCGCGCACGTGACATCGGTCCAGGTGCCGTCGATCAGACGTTGGAAGATCACCGTGTCGGGGTCATTGCGCTCGTGCTCGAACACGGCGGCAACGATGTTGTCGTGCTCGCCTACCGTGAACGGAGCGGGAACACTGATTTCACGCACTCTTCTGACCTCGCTTTAGTGATTCCGGATGACGGGGCTGGATTTAGCCTAGTCCGGCGACGATGCGGGCCTGGAGGGCCCGTTGTGGGGGCACCTCCCGCTTGCGGGGGCGAGTCGGACAATTGGGCGCTGTCGGCGACGATGCGGGCCTGGAGGGCCCGCTAACCAGCAGGCCATTCAAGGGCGGCGGTATACGGCCAGGGCTGCTGTATGTGAAGCTAGGGGCCGTGCACAGCGTTCAGATTGCCGACGAGACATTTGTCGCCGCCGACCCTGCACGCGTCGGCGCTGCTGTCGGCGATCCGTCCAGCTGGCGGCGGTGGTGGCCCGATCTGCGGCTGCGAGTTATCGAAGATCGCGGTCCCCTGGGGATCCGATGGACAGTGACCGGACCGCTCACCGGCACCATGGAAATCTGGCTGGAACCGTCGCTGGACGGAGTGCTGCTGCACTACTTTTTGCACGCCGAGCCGTCCGGGGTCGCGGCCTGGCAATTGGCCAGGATGAATCTGGCGAGATTGACGCATCGGCGCCGGGTCGCGGGCAAGAAAATGGCTTTCGAGGTGAAGACGACGCTGGAGTGCTCCCGGCCCGTTGGGGTTTCTCCGGTGCTTGACCAGGCCTGAGTTCTAGCGGGGAGTACCGTTTCTGCCGTGGACTGACGGTAGAGCCCACAATGTGCAGACATACCGCTCACGCGGGGGAGTCCAACCCGCGTGGGGCGGAGAAGGAAGCGAGCAGGTGGCGGAGAAGACGGCCCAGACGATCTATATCGACGCGGACCCCAGCACGGTCATGGATGTGATCGCTGACATCGGTTCCTATCCCGATTGGGTGTCGGAGTACAAGGAGGCCGAAGTACTGGAGGCCTTCTCCGATGGCTATCCGAAGGTGGCGCGGCTAGTGCTGGACACCTCCGTCCTCAAAGACACACTGGTGCTGTCCTACCAGTGGCCGAAAGATCGGGGCTCGGTGCGCTGGTCGCTGGTTTCCAGCTCGCTACTGCGATCGCTCGACGGCGTATATCGGTTGGCGTCCAAGGGGTCTGGCACCGACGTGACCTATGAGCTGACGGTCGACATAGCTATTCCGATGATCGGATTGCTCAAGCGCAAAGCTGAGCGCAGATTGATCGACACCGCATTGAAGGATCTCAAGAAACGAGTCGAGGCTGAGTGAGTCCGCAACGCCCGCCCTGGCCCGGATCAGTCTTTTCGTCGGCAAGGGTGGGGTAGGGAAGTCCACTTTGGCGGCCGCGACCGCCGTGCGAGAGGCGCGCACCGGTCGGCGGGTACTGCTGGTATCCACAGATCAAGCGCACTCGCTGGGTGACGTGCTCAGCGTCGCAGTCACACCGACCGGTCAACGCGATCCAGTGCGGGTGCTCGCGGATGATGTCGACGTCGGCGGCGGCTTTCTGGACGCGCTGGCAATGGATACCCTGGCGCTGCTCGAGGCGCGCTGGCGCAAGGTGGTCGACACGCTCGGCCGGCGCCTTCCCGAGTCGGAGCTGGGTGAGATTGCGCCGGAAGAACTTTCGGCGCTGCCCGGCGTTCAGGAAGTGCTCGGCCTGCATGAGGTCGGGGAGCTGGCCGGGTCCGGGCGATGGGACCACATCGTGGTCGACTGCGCTTCCACCGCCGACGCATTGCGGATGCTGACCCTGCCGGCGACCTTCGCGCTCTACGTCGAGCGCGGGTGGCCGCGGCATCGCAGGCTTTCCACCGGCGCCGACGACGCCCGGTCGACGGCGGTGGTGGAACTGCTGGAACGCATCAGCGGCAGCGTCGAAAAACTCAGTGCACTGCTGATCGACGGTGCGCGAGTCGGTGCGCACCTGGTGCTCACCCCCGAACGGGTGGTGGCGGCCGAAGCGGTCCGGACGCTCGGCTCGTTGGCGTTGATGGGTGTGCGTGTCGAGGAATTAATCGTCAACCAGATTCTGATGCAGGACGATTCATACGAATACCGCAACCTGCCCGCTCATCCGGCCTTTGACTGGTACTCAGAGCGAATCAGTGAGCAGCGTGCCGTGCTGGACGAACTTGATGCCGCGATCGGCGATGTGGCGCTGGTCCTCATCCCGCATCTGGCCGGCGAGCCGATCGGTGCCAAGGCGCTGGCTGAGCTGCTGGACAGCGCGCGCCGTCGCGACGGATCGGCGCCTCCCGGGCCGTTGCGTCCTGTCGTGGACCTGGAATCAGGATCCGGACTGCAGTCGGTCTATCGATTGCGGTTAGAGTTGCCGCAGATCGATTCTGGCGCGCTTACCCTGGGCCGAGTCGACGACGATTTGATCGTCGGCGTCGGCGGGATGCGACGCAGAGTTCGGTTGGCGTCCGTCCTGCGGCGATGCACGGTGCTGGACGCGCATCTTCGAGGTAGCGAATTGACGGTGCGTTTTCAACCTGATCCGGAGGTGTGGCCCGCATGACTGGCGTCCACCCCGACATCGGTCCCGAGTTGCGCAAACTCGCACAGAAAATTCTCGACCAGATCGACCCCGCGATCCGCTTGGCGGCATCGCGGGCGGTTGGCGAAGGCGCCGGCACCGGCAAGTGCCAGCAGGTGTGGTGCCCGGTATGCGCGCTGGCCGCGGTGGTGACCGGGGAGGAACATCCGATGCTGACCGTCATCGCCGAGCACAGCGTCGCGCTGTTGGCGGTGATTCGGACCATTGTCGAGCAAGTCGACCGGCCCGCGACGCCGCCAGACGGTCCGCCCGGCGGTGGTGTGAGTGTCGAGACAGCAGACGACGCCGGCCCGACGAGCCGCTATCAGCCCATCAGCGTCACCGTCGACGAGTAGACGGCCGCTGATAACAAGAGCCGGCTCAGCGTCGAAGAGTAAGCATGTCGTAAGCGCGATGTGGTCCCGTACACACTAGATCGGTACTCTTGGCGCAGAACACTGTCGGCGCGGGTGAGTGGGAGGCTCTATGTGGTACTGGCTTTTGAAGTACATCCTCCTTGGCCCGATGCTTGCCATCCTTGGTCGGCCGAAAGTCGAAGGACTGGAATATGTCCCGCAGTCCGGCCCGGTGATCCTGGCCAGCAATCACCTGGCGGTCATGGACAGCTTCTACTTGCCGTTGGTAGTCCGGCGCAGGATCACGTTCCTGGCGAAGTCTGAATATTTCACCGGGACCGGTCTAAAAGGTTGGCTCAGCCGTTGGTTCTTCACCGCCGTCGGGCAGGTGCCTATCGATCGGAGTAACGCCGACACAGCTCAGGCAGCATTGGACACCGCCGAGCGGGTGTTGCGCGAGGGCAAGTTGCTCGGCATGTATCCGGAGGGCACCCGCTCGCCCGACGGCCGACTGTACAAGGGCAAGACAGGGTTGGCTCGTCTGGCGCTGGAGACCGGGGTCCCGGTGATCCCGGTGGCGATGATCGGCACCAACGTCGTGAATCCGCCGGGCACAACGATGTTGCGATTTGGGCGGGTCACCGTGAGATTCGGCAAGCCTATGGACTTCTCCCGATTCGACGGGCTGGCGGGCAACCGCTTCATCGAACGCGCCGTCATCGACGAGGTGATCTACGAGCTGATGGGCCTTTCCGGCCAGGAATACGTCGACATCTACGCCGCCACCGTCAAGGACGGCAACGGGTCCGGATCGTCGGCGAGGCAGTCGTCTTCTCGGATCCCGCAGACGGCGGCAGGTTAGCGGACCGCCGCCCTGATCAGCTGACGGCGGAAACCGGCGTTGGCGCGGTCGATGCCCGTGGCGTAGTGACGGTGGCGGCGGCGACAGCGACCGCGGCCCCGGCCGTGACGATGGTCGCCAGCGCCCACCACAGGTAGGACACCCCCACGAGCTGACGCCACCACCCGGCGGTCACCTCGTGGTGCTTGGGGAGCAGGTCGATCGGCGTCCACACCATCAGGGCCACCCCGGCGGCGCTGACCAAGGCCAACGCGGCGTTTCGCCGTCGCCAGGCCAGCACTGCCGTCACCAACACCGTCGGCAGCATCCACACCCAGTGGTGCGACCAGGACACCGGCGAAACCACCAGCCCGAACAGCGCGATACAGATCACCGCCAAGGTCGGCTCTCCGGCGCGCAGCACCCGCCGCGCCGCCCACACGGTTAGCGCCAGCACGAGCAAGCAGGCGGCCACCCACGGCAGGAAACGTTCGTGCTCGCCGAGGCCCAACCGCGCCAGCGTGCCTGCCACGTTCTGGTTCGTGTTCAAACTCGCCGAGCCGATCCGATCGGTGTTGCGGACGGTGTCGGTCCAGTACTCCCATGAGTCTCGCCAGGCCAGCACGAAGCCGGCCAGGGTCGCCGCCGCAAAGGACGCCAGGGAGGTCAACACGGCGCGCCGGTCGCGGCGCAGCAGGAAATACAGCAGGAACACCGCCGGAGTGAGTTTGAGCGCGATGCCCAGCCCCAGCAGCAGCCCACGTGGCCACGGGGTGCGTCGCGGCACGCAGTCGGCGATCACCAGCGTCATCAGCACGACGTTGATCTGTCCGAAGGCGAAGTTCGACTTGACGGGCTCCAGCCAGATGGCCGCCGCGGCCACGATGAGCGCGGTCAGCCACCACCGGCGCAGCCACGCCGGCCCGGGCACCACGTGTGTGGTGTTCCACACGTCGAGTCGAGTCAGCACGATCAGCGTCGAGACAAGCAGCAGCGCCAACGTGATCAGTGTGATCGCCACACTGGCGGCCGGCATCCCCAACCAGGCAAAAGGGCAGAACACGATGGCCGCCAGCGGGGGATAGGTGAACGGCAGGTTCAAGCCGATCGGCGTGTGGAACTTGGCATCGCTGCTGTAGAGCGGACGGCCATCCAGCCATGCTTGGCCGCCCATGCGGTAAACGTCGATGTCGATGCGGTAAGGGGTGCGCCCGATGAGCTGCCACACGGCGTAGCCGACTGCCGCAAGGGCGAGCGCCTGAAGCAGCCACCACCCGGCATTTCGCCAGATACTTGGCTGCGCCATGGCTACCCGCCCGCGCAAACTGCCCGCATCGGGCGAGCGCCATCTACTCATGTCGGTAAACAGCCTATCGGTGCGGATGTCCCAGCCGGTGTCGCGGACGGCCGTTGGTGCGAAGTGGGCGTAGTTTTTCTAGAGTGCTCCGCTGGTTGGAAGACGACATAGTCGGCCGCGGCCGACTACCGCTGCTGTGCTGTCTGATCGCCTTTATCGTCACCTTCTTCGTGACGCGCACGTTCGTGCGCTTGATCCGCCGTCGCGCCGCAACTGGCAGACCGCCCAGGTGGTGGGAGCCGCGGAATATTCACATCGGGTCGAAGCACATCCATCATGTGGTGGTCGGGGTTCTGATGGTGATGATTTCCGGCGTGACGTTGGTGGCTTTGTCCGTTAATGGGCACGAACCCGAATTCACCGCGGGGGCGATTGTCTTCGGCATCGGAGCCGCACTGGTTCTCGACGAGTACGCGTTGATCCTGCACCTGTCCGACGTCTACTGGGAGGAAGACGGGCGGACGTCGGTCGACGCGGTCTTCGCCGCGGTCGCGGTGGGTGGACTGCTGGTCCTGGGATTGCATCCGCTGATGTTCTTCCTCAGCCTGTGGCAGGACACCACTCACTCGGTGGTGTTACGAGCCGGCGTGGTCTTCGCGCTGGTGCTGACGTTGCCGCTGGCGGTGCTGGTTGTGCTCAAGGGCAAGGTGTGGACCGGCCTGATCGGTATGTTCTTCGTCCCACTGCTGGTCATCGGGGCGATCCGGCTGTCCCGGCCGCAGGCTCCGTGGGCCCGCTACCTTTACATGCGCCGGCTGGACAAGATGGGCCGTGCGCTGCGACGCGAACGGACGCTGCGCCGCCCAGTCGTACGGGCCAAGCTGTGGTTGCAGTACACGATCGCCGGTACGCCGCGCCGCCCCGACCACCGCATGGTCGACGCAGAGCTGGACCGTGAAGTCCATCCAGCGCCGGCGCCGGACGTGCTCGCCAGCGGTGCCGGCGTCTTGTGACCGGCGGCTGAGCTCCAGTCTGATGGCCTCCCTTCTCCTCAGGTCGCTGCGGCCTGCATCGTCGGCAGGCTGACGCCGTGCGGTATTTCTACGACACGGAATTCATCGATGACGGCCGCACCATCGACCTGATCTCGATCGGGGTGGTCGCCGAGGACGGCCGCGAATACTACGCAGTCTCGACCGAATTCGACCCCGAACGGGCCGGAAACTGGGTGCGCGCCAACGTGCTGCCGAAACTACCGCCGCCGGCCTCGCAGCTGTGGCGGCCCCGCGCCCGGATCCGCTCGGACTTGGAGACGTTCTTCGACGTCGACGGCTCCGAGCCGATCGAGCTGTGGGCTTGGGTCGGCGCCTACGATCACGTGGCGCTGTGCCAGTTGTGGGGCCCGATGACCCATCTGCCGCCGCCGATACCGCGATTCACCCGCGAGCTGCGCCAGCTGTGGGAGGAGCGCGGACGCCCGCGGATGCCACGCCGATCGCCGAATGCGCACGACGCGCTGGTCGACGCCCGAGACCAGCTGCGGCGATACCGTTTGATCACCGCGGACAGCGATGCGGGCTAGCCCAGTGTGTTTGCGTTGGCCCTGACCGCGGCCTGATTAGCGGCCCGCGGTGCCCGGTTACCATGGACGGGTGAACTGGACCGTTGACGTACCGATCGAGCAGCTGCCGTCGCTGCCTCCGCTGCCGGCGGATCTGCGGGCCCGACTGGACGCCGCGCTGGCCAAACCTGCCGCCCAGCAGCCCAGCTGGACGCGCGAGCAGGTCGAGCCGATGCGGACGGTTCTGGAAAGTGTGCCGCCGGTGGTGGTGCCGTCGGAGATCGTGCGCCTGCAGGACATGTTGGCCCAGGTCGCCAGGGGCGAGGCGTTCCTGTTGCAGGGTGGCGACTGTGCGGAGACCTTCGTCGACAACACCGAGCCGCACATCAAGGGCAACATCCGTACCTTGCTGCAGATGGCGGTGGTGTTGACCTACGGCGCCAGCGTGCCGGTGCTCAAGGTGGCCCGCATTGCCGGGCAGTACGCCAAGCCCCGTTCGGCCGACGTCGACGCCTTGGGCCTGAGCGCCTACCGCGGCGACATGATCAACGGATTCGCCCCGGACGCCGCGGCACGCGAGCACGACCCGTCCCGGTTGGTGCGGGCCTACGCCAACGCGGGCGCGGCGATGAATCTGGTGCGGGCGCTGACGTCGTCGGGCCTGGCGTCGCTGCACCTGGTACACGACTGGAACCGGGAATTTGTCCGGACCTCGCCGGCCGGTGCGCGCTACGAGGCGCTGGCGACCGAGATCGATCGGGGTTTGCGGTTCATGAGCGCCTGCGGGGTGGCCGACCGCAACCTGCAGACCGCCGAAATCTACGCCAGCCACGAAGCTTTGGTGCTCGACTACGAACGCGCCATGCTGCGGCTGTCTGACGGGCCGGATGGCGACCCGCAACTGTATGACCTGTCGGCCCACTACGTCTGGATCGGCGACCGGACCCGGCAACTCGACGGGGCGCACATCGCGTTCGCTGAGGTGATCGCCAACCCGATCGGCGTCAAGATAGGACCGACGACGACACCGGAGCAAGCTGTCGAGTACGTGGAGCGCCTCGACCCGCACAACAAGCCGGGCCGGCTGACGTTGGTGAGCCGGCTGGGCAACAACAAGGTCCGTGACCTGTTGCCGCCGATCATCGAGAAGGTGCAGGGCACCGGTCATCAGGTGATCTGGGAGTGCGATCCCATGCACGGCAACACTCACGAGTCGTCCAACGGCTACAAGACGCGGCATTTCGACCGCATCGTCGACGAGGTGCAGGGTTTCTTCGAGGTGCACCGGGCGCTGGGTACCTACCCGGGTGGTATCCACGTCGAGATCACCGGCGACAATGTCACCGAGTGTCTGGGTGGCGCCCAAGATATCTCCGACACTGATCTGGGCGGCCGTTACGAGACGGCGTGCGACCCGAGGCTGAACACCCAGCAGTCATTGGAGCTGGCGTTCTTGGTCGCCGAGATGTTGCGCGACTGAATCGGATTCGACGCGACGGCGGTTAGAGCAGTCCGCTGAGATTACTGCCGATGGTCCATGCGGCGGCGGCGACCATCCCGGTGATCGACAACACGATTGCTACCCAGATCAGCACCATGCGTCGGGCGTGCTGACGCGCGAGCGCAAACTCGATCATCTCGATCCCGGCGAATTGTCCTGATAATTCTTGGTATTCGTCATCGGCGTCGTCGACTTGTGGTTCAGCCGGCCAGTCCTGGGGTCCCCGGGTCAGCTGACGAGTCGGATGGTGCAGCGGCGCCCGCCCGGCCGGTGGCTGGTGCTGGTCGGTAGTGCGGTCTAGGTCGATCTGGCTGCGGTACACCGCGGCCGAGCGGTGCTGAGCCGAGTTGCGCGGCGCCGGCACTCGAAATTCCGGCAGCGCCAACTCCTCGACGATCGCGTCCAATTCAGCGCCCATGTCCTGCGCGTCCGCGTAGCGGTCGGCGGGATCGCGCGCGGTCGCACGCGTGACCAGCTCGTCGAATTGCGTGGGGACGCCGTCGATCACCGTGCTCGGTGGCGGCACATCGGTGTCCAGGCGTTGATATGCGACCGATAAAGCCGAGTCGCCTGAGAACGGCGTCTGCCCGGTCAGCAGCTCGTAGGCCACGATCCCTACGGCGTAGACATCGCTGCGCGGGCTGGCGTTTCCGTCTCGGACTTGTTCGGGCGACAGGTAAGCGGCGGTGCCGAGAATGACGCTGGTGGAAGTGATCCCGGCCGCCGCAACGGCGCGCACCAACCCGAAGTCGGCGATTTTGACCTCGCCTTCGTCGGAGATCAACACGTTTTCGGGTTTGACATCGCGGTGCACCAGACCGGCGTGATGCGCGGCGGCCAAACCGCCCAGTACCGGGCGGAGCACCGCTGCGACCGCGTGCGGTGGCATCGGACCGCGCTCGGCCAGCAGCTCGCGTAGCGTGCCGCCCTCGACGAGTTCCATCACCAGGAACGGGTGTCGGGCGTCCAGGCCCTGGTCGTAGACCGCGACCAGGCCAGGATCCTTGAGCCGGGCCACCGTCCGCGCCTCCAGCTGAAAGCGGGTCAGGAACTGCTGGTCGCCGGCGTAGCGGGAATCCATCACCTTCAGCGCCACCGGTCGGTCCAAACGCATGTCGAGGCCGCGATACACCGTCGACGTGCCGCCGGTGGCGATCTTGGTCGCAACGCGATAGCGCCCGTCCAGCAACGCGCCCTCAAGGGGATCGTCCGTCGCCGGTGCAGTCACGGGCTTAATCGTAGGCGGCGCCGCGCATTGCGCCTGAGACCTCTTTACACCGCGAGCCCAATTAAGCGGCATGGCCGGACTTACACTGAGTCGGTGAGCAGGATTCCGGCCGGCGACGACGTTTTGGACCCCAACGAACCGATCTACGATCTTCCCGGTGTTGCCGAGTTGCTCGGCGTGCCGGTCACCAAGGTGCACCAGCAGCTGCGGGAAGGCCATCTTGTCGCCGTGCGGCGCGCCGGTGATGTGGTGATACCGCGTGTCTTTTTCACGAACTCCGGCGAGGTGGTCAAAAGCTTGCCGGGGTTGTTGATGGTTTTGCACGATGGTGGCTACCACGACACCGAAATCGTGCGCTGGCTGTTCACTCCCGACCCGTCGCTGACCGTGACTCGGGACGGAACGCGCGACGCCATCTGCAACGCCCGCCCGGTCGACGCGTTACACGCCCACCAGGCTCGCGAAGTGGTGCGCCGCGCGCAGGCCATGGCGTATTGACTGCCAGATCAGGCGGGTTCGGCCGCGTCGCCGACTAGCTCCGGCGCCGGCGCTCGATTCAGCGTGTACCACGCGATCAACGCAAACGACGTCGCCACCAAAACGTGCGGCCACGAGTACATGCCATGGGCGCCATCGGGTTTGAAGATGACCATGATCCAGGTCGAGAATCCCGCGATCGCCGCGACCGCCGCGCGCGACTGGGCAAGTGGGGCCACGACCGCCAACGGCCAGGAGTAGTACCACGGCAGCGCGGCGGGAGCGAATAACACCACGACGAGCATCGCCCACGCGATGCCCGTGAGCGCCTGGCGATCGTCATGACGGAATCGCCACCACAGCAGCGGCAGCGACACGGCGATGATCGCGATCCCGGCGGCGCGGGTGACCTGCAGCACGGCATAGAAATTCACCGGAAAGAACAATCCTCCGATGGCATGAACCAGGTTCGCCGTCGCCGTCGGGATACTCAGCGCGTTGATGATCTTCACCGACCCGGCCAGCGCGGTCAGCCAGCCGAGGCCCACCCCGGCCATCGCGGATAACACCGCGAACACGGCGACGAAGATCAGCACCGACGTCGCGGCGGCCGCGGCAAAGGCGCGCAGCGGCCGGCATCCGCGTCGGTCGCGCAGATGGCGCATCCACACCCAGACCAGAAACGGCAGGGCGATTCCGGCCGTGGCCTTCACCGCGACCCCGATGGCGACCAGCGTGATACCCGTAACATGATGGCGCTCAAAGGTCAGTGCGATGCCGGCGACCATCAGGCCCACCATCAACATCTCGTTGTGCACTCCACCCATCAAGTGGATGATCACCAGCGGGTTGAGCACGCAGATCCACAGCGCGGTAGGCACATTCGCACCGAGATGCCGGGCCACCCGGGGTGTCGCCCAGATCAGCAACGCCAGTCCGGGCAGCATGCACAAGCGCAGCAGCATGGTCCCGGCGATCACGTGATTGCCGACCAGCATCGTGACAAGCCTGGCAATCATGATGAACGCCGGGCCGTACGGTGCGGTGGTGATGGTCCAGATCGGACTCACGTTGTCCAGCAAAGGATTCGGGTTTTCAATCGGTCCCACCGCATACGGGTCCAGGCCGTCGCGCAGCAGCGCACCCTGAGCCAGATACGAGTAGGTGTCGCGGCTGAAGAGGGGCACCGACAGCAATAACGGCGCCAGCCAGAAGCCGGTGGTTGCTACCATGGTGAATTCGTTGGCATCGCCGGCGAGAACGCGTCGGCCCAGCCACAGCCACGCGCTCAGCATCAACGCCACACCAATCCACAGCAGCACCGAGGACAGCACCAGCCCATGGCCGTAGCGCAGCCAGGACAGGTGTAGCGACTCCAGCAGGGGATCATGCTGTTTCGTGCTGCCCGCGCCGAGTCCTCCCACGGTGATCAGCACCGCACCCAGGCAGCCCAGCAGTGCGGGCCGGCCCTCGGCCGCGGTGGCGAATTCCCGCAGTCGTGAAAAGGGTTGCGCCGCAGTGCTAGCCGAGGCGGCAGTCGGTGTAGACGTCGGGCTGGACATGGGCGTCAGGCGGACCGGTTCGCGGCCAGTCTGGCAAGCTCGGACAGCCCGGTCTTTGCCGCTGGATGGATGGGTGCGTCGGCCAGCAAGGCCAGCGCTCGTCGGGTCAGCGCGGCGATCTGGTCCTCGACGGCGGCCAGCGCACCGAGTTGTTCGATGACGCCGCACAGTTCGCGCGCCTGGGTATCAGTTAGGTCGGTGCCGATCGAGGCCCGTAACAACGTGGCGGCGGCTGCATCTGACTTATCGGCCAATTCCACCGCCGTCGCAAGCAGCACTGTGCGCTTGCCGGACCGCAGGTCGTCTCCGGAAGGCTTGCCGGTAACCGCCGGATCGCCGAACACACCCAATACATCGTCACGTAGCTGGAATGCGACACCCAGGTTGGTGCCGACCTCGTGGAAAAGCGCATGCACGTCGGGCCGATCGGCCGCAGCGGCCACGCCCAACTGCAACGGACGCGACACCGTGTAGGAGGCGGTCTTGTAAGTGTTGACGGTCATCGCCGAGGCGATCGACTCGGCGGCACTGGCCTCGGCGACGATATCGAGGTATTGGCCGCCAAGCAGTTCGGTGCGGATGTCGGCCCAGACTCGCCGCACCCGGCTGCGCGCACCATCCGGCAGATCGACGCCCGCGACGATATCGTCGGCCCACGCCAGCGCCAGATCCCCGAGCAGGATGGCCGCCGAAATTCCGAATTGGTCCGCCGGTCCCCGCCACTGCCGGTCGCGATGCAAGGCAGCGAACTGCATGTGCGTGGTCGGCCGACCCCTGCGAGTCGCCGAGCTGTCGATCACGTCGTCGTGCACGAGCGCTGAGGCATGTAGCAGTTCCAGCGCGGAGAACAACAGCAGCACTTGCGCGTCGGCGTCTTTGCTGGACACCGCCCGCCAGCCCCAATAGGCAAAGGCCGGGCGCAGCCGCTTGCCGCCGCTGAGCGCGAACTCTTCCAGGCCGGCCGTCAGGGCGTCATAGTCCCTTCCGATGTAGGCGGCCTCACCGCGACGGTGACGCAAGTACCTCCGCAGTTGGTCTGTGACGGCTTCGGTCACCTCGACGGTTGCCGCTGCTTCGACGCTCAGCGAGATACCCCTTCCCGGTTCCTTCGATGATGGCCCGCCAAGTCTATTCGGCGCCGGGCTGTCCAACGGGTTTTGCTTGACTCGGGTCGGCTCAGGCCACCGGGTTCGAGTTGCTTCGGCAGCCGCATTTTCTGCCACCTATGCTGTCGTGGTGCGCGGCGCCGGCTCGCCGGCCAGATGAGGAGCAGCCCGTTGACCTTCAACACCATCGCCCTTGAACTGGTACCGCCGAATGTCGATCGCGGTGCGGAGCAAGCTATCGAAGACGCCCACAAATTGCTGCAGCTCTCCGCGAAATCCGGCATCGAAGGCCGGATCGGGCACGTGATGATGCCCGGTTTGATCGCGGAGGAGGAAGACCGGCCCGTCGAGATGAAGCCGAAGCTCGATGTGCTGGATTTCTGGTCGTTCATCAAACCGGAACTGCCCGGGGTGAGCGGATTGTGCAGCCAGGTCACCGCTTTCATGGACGAGCCGTCCTTGGGCCAGCGGCTGAGTGATCTGGTCGCGGCCGGGATCGAGGGCATCGTGTTCGTCGGTGTACCGCGCACCATGGCCGATGGCGAGGGTTCCGGCGTCGCGCCGACCGACGCCCTGTCGATTTATCAACAGCTGGTACCTAACCGCGGCGTGATCCTGATTCCCACCCGGGAGGGTGAAGAGGACCGGCTAAATTTCAAGTGCGATCAGGGTGCGACGTTCGCTCAGACGCAGCTGTTGTATTCCGACGCGATCGTGGGCTTTTTGACCGAGTTCGCCAAGAAGACCGACCACCGGCCGGAGATCCTGTTGTCGTTCGGCTTCGTACCGAAGGTCGAGAAGAGGGTCGGTTTCATCAACTGGCTCATCCAAGATGCGGGCAACCCCGCCGTCGCCGACGAGCAGGCGTTCGTCAAGACATTGGCTGACACCGAACCGGCGCAACGGCGCAAGCTGACCCTCGATCTGTACAAACGGGTGATCGACGGTGTCGTCGACCTGGGCTATCCGCTGAGCGTCCATCTCGAGGCCACGTATGGCATTTCTGCGCCGGCGTTCGAAACGTTCGCCGAAATGCTGGATTACTGGTCGCCGACGAGCTGAGAGCTGCTGCTGACTCGTGGGTCAGTTGGGCGGCGGGTCGCTCGGCTGGGCGACCCGAGGGGAGCGGTCGCGGCTATACCAGGCGAGCAGCCCCACCGCGGCCGCGACCACGAGCGACGACAGGCCCAGCCAGAGAGCTGCGCCGGTGAAGGAGCGGGTGCTCGGATCGGTGTAGCGGGCCTGGGCGGTCAGCGAGCTCACGGCGCCCGGCTTGAGTTTCCACTGCACCGTGTCCGGGTCGACGCGGTCGCCGTTGGTCGAGGTGACGGTGCCGGGGAAGGCGACGCTCAGCTCCACGTCGGCGTCGGGATCGGTCAGCGACGTCAAGTCCGCGCGTCCTTCCAGGATCACCAGGTCGCCGGCTCTGCGCAGGGATAAATTGACGCCCTGCGCATCGGAGTTCATATTCGCCAGCTCAGGCAGCTCAGCGAAGGTCAGGTCGGAAAACACGGCCTGCGACCCCACGTAGCCGTCGCGGTCGTACTTGGAGACCGCGACTTTCTGGCTGAACGGCAGGTTGGGATCCAGTTGCGGCCCGGCGTCTTTGTCGTTGCGCGGTTTGGCCGCCGCGACGATCTCCCCGGACACCAGGTCGTCAGGGGAGATGGTGATCGATGCCTTGATCCGGACGCAGCCGGCAAGCACGGGTATCACCAGCAGCAGCATCGTCATCGCCATCAGGCGCTGGCGACGACGAGCAGTGAAACCTCGGGGTAAGAGCTGGATACCGCTGGCGCGCACCAGGTCATCGTGCCAGACCGCGGCCCGGCCGGGGCGACTACAGGGGGAGCTTCCGGCCCAGGATCGCGAACGCTCGCGGGTCGCCGGTGAAGTGGTAGCCGCGGATAATGTCAACGAAGCCCAGCCGCCGGTAGAGCCGCCACGCGCGATTGGCTTCGCCATTGGTCTCCGGGGTCGACAGCAGCACGTTGGCTTCACTGCGGTCGGCAAGCAGCCGCCGGGCCAACGCCTCTCCGAGGCCTCGGCCCTGTGCCCGGGGATGGATATGCAACTCGGTCAGCTCGAAGTAGCTGGCCATCAGCTTCGCGATCTCCGGGCCAGGGAGGCCGCCGCGCTGCAACCCGACCAACACTTGCTGTTGCCACCACTGATCGGGTGCGCCGCAGTAGCCGTAGGCGACGCCCAGCAAGGGGGCGCCGCTCAGCTCGGTAGACGACGGTGTGGCCCCGACCGACACGTCGACTTCTACGGCCGCCACGGCCTGCCAGCCGCGTCGCCGGGTGTGCTCGAGCCACATCGCGGCGCGCTGGTTCTCAGTCCCGCGCGGATAACGCATTGCGTCGACGTAAACACCCAACGCGTCTGGAAGCCGGCGCTGCATGTCCTGGGGCGGCAGGTTGATGAGGAACGTCGCCAACTCGCGGTCTCCTCGTCAGTCGTCCAGTGCGGTGCTGCCATCCCATTATCCGGCGCGGTGGCGGTGCGTGGATCGCCGACCGGCCGCGACTACAATCAGCACACGAAGCAGTGGTAAGGCGCAGCTTGACCTCGTATCATTCTCATTAGTTGCCCACGCAGCGGGCACCGACGTGCTATCGGTATTAACGTGACAGGTTTTCGGCAAGGAGGGACGAATGCCACTCTCCGATCATGAGCAGCGGATGCTCGACCAGATCGAGAGCGCTCTCTATGCCGAGGACCCTAAATTCGCCTCGAGCGTGCGGGGCGGGGGGTTGCGCGCGCCGACGGCGCGGCGACGGCTGCAGGGCGTGGGGCTGTTCGTCCTCGGTCTCGCAATGCTGGTCTCCGGGGTGGCTTTTAAGGCCACGATGATCGGAACGTTTCCTATCCTTTCCGTCGTCGGTTTCGTCGTGATGTTCGGCGGCGTGGTGTTCGCCATCACCGGCCCGCGCCTCCCCGGTCGGGGGGAGCACCCTGGACCCTCGGCAGGTGGACGCCAGCGCCGCGGCAGGGGGTCCGGCGGATCTTTTACCAGCCGTATGGAAGATCGGTTCCGCCGCCGCTTCGAGGAATAGCGTCCGGTTCTCCTCAAGGGCAGCCCTGTGGGCTGCCCTTTCTTGTGCCCGGTGAGCCGGGTTCATCCCGCAACACGTATCAGTGCGCTGCCGTGATGCCGAAACGAGCGGTCTCAATGACCCACTACGCCCCACATCGGCGATAATTGCAGCTCACCGCGTATTACCTGGATCTTCTCAACACCACATCAGCCTCACCGAGCCGTCTGGGTGGCCGAAAACCTGCTGAAACGACATCAAACGGTGATCTTCTTGCCGTTAAATGGAGCGCAGTGGGGAATTGTGGGGTATGGTGGCGGAAGTCGTAGGGAAGCCGGGTCACGAAGACACCGGGCCGTGGCGTGGAGGTGGCCAGATGTTTCTCGGCACCTACACGCCCAAGCTCGACGACAAGGGGCGGCTGACGCTGCCCGCGAAGTTCCGCGACGCGCTGGCAGGAGGGTTGATGGTCACCAAGAGCCAAGACCACAGCCTTGCTGTCTATCCGCGAACGGAATTCGAGCAACTTGCCCGCCGGGCCAGCAAGGCATCAAGAAGCAATCCGGACGCGAGAGCGTTCCTGCGCAACCTGGCCGCCGCCACCGATGAACAGCATCCCGACGCCCAGGGCCGGATCACCTTGTCGGCCGACCACCGCCGCTACGCGAACCTCTCCAAGGAGTGTGTGGTGATCGGATCGGTTGATTACCTGGAGATCTGGGATGCACACGCTTGGCAGGAATACCAAGAGACCCACGAAGAGAACTTCTCCGCGGCCAGCGATGAAGCACTCGGCGACATTATCTGAGGCGCGTGCCCGTGCATCGTGGCCTCTGCCCGAACCGACCCTGACGTACTTCCCCAACGCCAGGTTCGTGCTGTCGGACAGGGACCTCGATGCAGGGGCTCGCCGAGCCACCGGGCGATCGCAAGCGCGGCGAAGCCGGGCGCAGCGGGTCGCCTGCCGAGCCACCGGGCGATCGCAAGCGCGGCGAAGCCGGGCGCAGCGGGTCGCCCGCCGAGCCGCTCGTCGGGAAGGTGTTGTCGTGCCTGACGCCACTGGTGATTTCGGCCATGTGCCCGTGCTGGTCGACCGCTGCTTCGCGCTGCTGCGCCCGGCGTTGACGCGTCACCAACCCGACGGATCAGGGGCGGTGCTCATCGACGCGACCATCGGTGCCGGCGGGCACGCCGAGCGGTTCCTTACCTCCCTGCCCGGGTTGCGGCTGATTGGCGTCGACCGCGACCCGACCGCGCTGGACATCACCCGTGCACGGCTGGCGCGTTTCGCCGACCGGCTCACCTTGGTCCAAGCCCGGTATGACGGGATTGACGCCGCACTGGCCGAATCAGGCCATGGCTCAACCGAATCCGTAGACGGAATGCTCTTCGATCTCGGCGTCTCATCCATGCAGCTCGACCGCCGCGAGCGGGGGTTCTCCTACGCCCACGATGCGCCGTTGGACATGCGGATGGACCCCACATCAGCGCTGACCGCAGCCGAGATCGTCAACAGCTATGACGAGGCCGCGCTGACCGACATCCTGCGCCGTTATGGTGAGGAGCGTCTCGCCCGCCGCATCGCGTCTCATATCGTCCGCCGCCGTGCGCGCGCACCGTTCACCTCGACCGGCGAGCTGGTAGAGGTTCTCTACCAAGCGATTCCGGCACCGGCTCGGCGCACCGGTGGACATCCGGCCAAGCGGACATTCCAGGCCTTGCGCATCGCGGTCAACGCCGAACTGGAAGTGTTGCGCAGCGCCATGCCCGCGGCGCTGGGCGCCCTGGCCGTCGACGGACGCATTGTGGTGCTGGCCTATCAGTCGCTGGAGGACCGCATCGTCAAACGGGTGTTCGCCGAGGCCACCACGTCCAGCACACCGTCGGATCTACCGGTCGAACTGCCAGGACATGCACCGCAATTCACGTTGTTGACGCGCGGTGCCGAACGTGCCGGCGATGCCGAGGTTTCGCAGAACCCGCGGAGCGCTGCGGTGCGACTGCGTGCCCTACAACGTGTGCGACCGAAACCAGAGGCAGTGAGGAGGGGAAGCTCATGAAAGCCAACCGCGAAGCGAAACCGCCCCGCGGCGGCGATCGTCGTCGTGGGCAGAACAACGCTTCCCGGAACGCCGGGCGCCGAGCGGCCGACCCGACGCCTGCGCGTCGCAAACATCCACGCGCCGGGAAAGCCTCCGCGCCGTCCCGCGAGCCACGCATGTCGCGATCCGCGCCGCAGACCAGCCCGATCTCCCGGCCGGTCGAGCGGTCGGCCCGACCGAAGAGTACCAACCAGGCCAAGGCGCGCGCGAAAGCGCGGAAAGCCAAGGCGCCCAAGGTTGTTCGTCCGCCTCTGCGGGAACGCCTGCTCAACCGGCTGGCGTCGATCGACCTGCGGCCGCGTACATTGGCGGCCAAAGTCCCGTTCGTGGTGCTGGTCATCGGTTCGCTCGGCGCCGGGCTCGGCCTCACGTTGTGGCTGTCCACCGCCGCTGCCGAGCGTTCCTACCAGCTTGGCAGTGCCCGTCAGCGGACGCAGTTATTGCAGCAGCAAAAGGAAGCGCTCGAACGGGACGTACTGGAGGCCCAGTCCGCACCGGCATTGGCCGAGGCCGCTCGCGGCCTGGGGATGATCCCGACGAGGGACACCGCGCATTTGATCCAGGATCCCGCCGGGAATTGGGTGGTCGTCGGCACCCCCAAGCCGGCTCAAGGGGTTCCGCCGCCGCCGTTGAACACCAAGCTGCCAGACGAAAAGCCGATGTCGCCCTCGGCTCCGCCGGTGAATTCGGTTGAGGTGCCGATGCAGTTGTTGCCGGGCAACGGCGCTCCGCCCGTCCCGGTGGCGCCCGGACCCGAGGTAATGGTCCGCACCCCCGACGGTGCCACCACCTTGGGCACCGAGCACATTCCTACACCGTCCGGCCCGCCCCAATTGCCGGGCGCAGGACCGGCGCCCGCACCTGGAGTGCCGCCCGCGCCTGGGTTGGCGCCCCCGCCTGCGTTGGCGCCCGCGCCTGCGTTGGCGCCCCCGCCTGCGTTGGCGCCCCCGCCGCCGCTCGCGCCGCCCGCGGCTCCGGCTCTGCCCGCGCCCCCGGCGGCTCCGGTTGTGCCCCCGCCAGTAACCGGACCCGCGCCGCTAGCCGGACCTGTGCCGCTTCCTGCTGCGTCGCCTCCGGTCGATGCAGCACCCCCGGGCGTACCGCACCACCCCGCGCCCACCGGGCCGCTCGTCGGCGAGCAGTTCGGCCCCCTGACCGTCACGACCCCCAGCGCTCCGCGGTGAGTCGCGCAGGCCGGTCGGGCAGCCGATCGTCGCCGCCGGCGCCGCGTAGGCGTCATTTCCGCAAGCCAACGCGGGCAACGGATCTCGACGGCGCAAAGGTACGTAAGAAGCCAACGAAGTCCAAGGCGGAGACGCGGGGAAAGGCGAGTCCGCCCGGCCGCTCGGCGCGCGATCGTCGTACCCGCCAGGCGGTGGAGCTCGGGACGCGCGGCGCGTCGTTCGTCGTCCGGCACAGAACAGGTAATGCGGTCATCTTCCTGGCGTTGATGGTGGCGGCCGTCCAGCTGTTCTATTTGCAGGTGCCGCGCGCTTCCGGATTGCGCGCAGAGGCCGCCGGGCAACTCAAGGTCACCGACGTCGAAAAGGCGGTGCGCGGCACCGTCCTCGACCGCAACAACAACCAACTCGCGTTCACCATCGAGGCCCGCGCGCTAACTTTCCAGCCGCGCAGGATTCACAAGCAACTGGCCGAGGCCAAACAGAAGAACGCGAAAGCCCCTGATCCGCAACAGCGATTGAAAGACATCGCCAAGGAGGTGGCGCTTCGGCTGAACAACAAGCCGGACAAGGCCACCGTGCTGAAGAAGCTGCGCAGTGACGAGACGTTCGTTTATCTTGCCCGCGCCGTCGACCCTGCCATCGCCACCGCGATCACGACGAAATATCCGGAGGTCGGCGCCGAGCGTCAAGACCTACGCCAATATCCCGGCGGATCACTGGCGGCCAACGTCGTCGGCGGAATCGACTGGGACGGGCACGGTCTGCTCGGCTTGGAGGATTCCATGGACGCCGAGTTGGCCGGCACCGACGGGTCGGTCACCTACGACCGCGGTTCCGACGGTGTGGTGATACCGGGCAGTTACCGCAACCAGCACCAGGCGGTCAATGGCTCGACGGTCCAGCTCACCATTGACGACGACATTCAGTTCTATGTCCAGCAGCAGGTGCAGCAGGCCAAAAACCTGTCCGGGGCACGCAACGTCTCGGCGGTCGTGCTGGACGCCAAGACCGGCGAAGTGCTGGCCATATCCAACGACAACACCTTCGACCCCTCCCAGGACCTCGGGCGTCAGGGCGGCAAGCAGCTGGGCGACCTGCCGGTGTCCTCGCCGTTCGAGCCGGGTTCGGTGAACAAGGTCGTCACCGCCTCCTCGGTAATCGAGTACGGGCTAAGCAATCCCGACGAGGTGCTGCAGGTTCCGGGCTCGATCAACATGGGCGGTGTGACGGTGCACGACGCCTGGAACCACGGAGTAGCGCCCTACACGACGACCGGCGTATTCGGGAAATCGTCCAACGTGGGCACGCTGATGCTGGCGCAGCGTGTCGGGCCACAACGCTACTTCGACATGCTCCGCAAGTTCGGGCTGGGTCAGCGCACCGGTGTCGGCCTGCCCGGCGAAAGCGCCGGGCTGGTGCCGCCCATCGACCAATGGTCGGGCAGCACGTTCTCCAACTTACCGATCGGCCAGGGCCTTTCGATGACCCTGTTGCAAATGGCCGGCATGTATCAGGCGATCGCCAACGACGGGCTGCGGATGCCGCCGCGGATCATCAAGGCCACGATCGCGCCAGACGGCGCCCGCACCGAAGAGCCACACCCAGAAGGCGTTCGGGTGGTGTCGCCGGAGACTGCGCGAACCGTGCGCAACATGCTGCGCGCGGTCGTGCAGCGTGATCCGAGGGGCGTCCAGCAGGGCACCGGGCCGGCGGCCGCGGTCGACGGTTACCAGATATCCGGCAAAACCGGTACGGCGCAGCAGATCAACCCAGCGTGCGGCTGCTACTTCGACAACGTCTACTGGATCACCTTCGCTGGTATGGCCACGACCGACGATCCGCGTTACGTCGTCGGCATCATGATGGACAACCCGCACCACGCCGCCGACGGCTCACCCGGATCGTCCGCGGCCCCGTTATTTCACAACATCGCCGGCTGGCTGCTGCAGCGCGGAAACGTCCCGCTCTCACCTGATCCCGGGCCACCACTGACATTGGAAGCCCTGTAGCCGCGGGGTGAATTGCGGCGGGTTGCCGGCCACTGCTATGGGAGAATAGTCAGGTTCTGGCGAGAGGTGGTGGCGATGGCGGCCGCGGAAAATTTTCGGGTTGACCTGGAGGCTTTGGCGTCCTCGGCGGCGCACGTGTCTGGACAGGGTGAGGATCTGGCGGCTGCCCACGTGTCGTCGGACAACCGGATCGAGGCCGCACAGCCGGGCTGGGTGGGCGGCTCGGCGGCGGCGCTGAGTGCCAGGACGGCGGCGTGGTTGGAGACGTCGCGCAGGCTGCTGACCAGGGTTGGGGGTCATGCGCTGCAGCTCAACGACGACGGGATCGATTTTTCGGCGTCGGAGAGCGAGAACGTTGAGAAGTTACGTGCGCTGGGCAGCGGCGCCGAGGGGCTGCCTGGCGCTTCCCAAATGTGACCCGTGACGTTGACGGTGGCCGATATTGATCGGTGGAGCGCCGGGGCGGTGCGTACGGTGTTTCAGGCGGCCACCGCACGGGGACAGGCGACGTTGGAGGCGTCGCGTCAATTGAGTTCGTTGGCGGTGTTTGACATGTGGGAGGGCGCCACCGCCGAGGCGAGAAAGCACACCAACGCCTCGATCCGTCAGGATCTTGATGCGCATGGCAATGAGGCGTTGGCGGTGGCCCGCGCCGCCGACCAAGCGGCCGACGGCATCGAAAATGTGCAGTCCGACTTGCGCACATTGCGTCACGACGCCGCCGAGTTGCATATGACAATCGACGCGATGACCAACAAGGTGATACCAACGTCCAACGCTCTGCCGATGGAGGCCGTCATCGCCGAAGGGCAGCTGCAGCCCCGGCTGGACGCGATCCTGGCCGAGGCCAACGCGGTCGACCAAGAGCTGGCAACCGCGATCAATATGGCCGAGGGTGACACCCCCATTCCGGCTAATGCCGGTCCACCGGTCGGTCCCCACGGATTGACCCCGACCCAACGCGAAAGTGATGCCAACCAGGAACGGGTACGCGAGGAACGCACCAAACTTCAAACCCATATCAACGACTTGCAGGCGCAGGCTGACCGTGCGCGAGCGCAGGGCGACCAGGGCCGACTTCAGGACCTCAACGGTCAACTGGCCGCAGCCCAGTACCGGATGGGCGAATTCGACTCCATCGACGATGCGCTGCGCAGGGCGCCGGAGACCTATCTGACCCAGCTTGCTATTCCTACCGATCCGACTCAGAAAGTCCGCGTGGCGGTGGCGGTGGGCAACCCCGATACCGCTAGCGACATCTCACTGACCGTCCCCGGTGTCGGTTCGACCACCAGAGATTCTTTGCCGGGCGTGGTCACCGAGGCCAGCAATCTTCGGGACACGGCGCAGCAGCAGCTTCGGCGGCTCGGGCTTTCGGGCTCGGTGGTCACCATCGCGTGGATGGGCTATGACCCGCCAGCAAACCTGCTCGATACCGGCAGCCCCCGTGATGCGTGGCGCACGATGAATGATTACCGGGCCCGGGACGGGGCGGCAGCCTTGGCTCCATACCTTCAACAGCTACGTGCCAATGACCCCACGGCGCATCTCAGCCTGTTCGGGCATTCCTATGGGTCCTTGACGGGGTCGCTGGCTTTGCAGCAACTCACTGCTCAGGGCTTGCATCCGGTCAATGACGCGGTGTTCTACGGTTCACCGGGTTTGGAGCTCAGCAGTCCCAGTCAGCTCGGGCTGGCCAATGGGAACGCATACGTCATGCGGGCACCTACTGGCGACGACTGGATTCCCGAGGTGGCGCCGCTCGCCCCGCTGCACGGCTGGGGCCTAGACCCGTATGGCGGGATGATGCCCGAGCTGTCCTCACAAGCCGGAGCCAGTCCCGATGGGGTTGCCCGGGACGGCGTGCATAGCCATGCTGACTATCCGCGCGCCGTCACCGGCCCGGGTGGCGAACAGATGTTGAGAATGTCGGGCTACAACTTGGCGGTGGTCGCCGCGGGCATCGCCGATTTGCCCGACGGCGGCCAACAGTTGGTGATGGCGCCGACGCTGTTGACCCCGTATCCGCATCCGGGGCGATGATGAGCGTCCGGGTGGCTGCGTGGAGTGTGTGGATGGTGGTGGTTTGCATGTCGGTTTTCGGTTGCGGGGCAACAGATCCGGAAATGCGCGGCAATCCGGGGCCGCAGCGGGTGGCTGAGTTGGAAAATGGGTTGCGGTCTAAACCGTCGTTTGAAGCAGCCCGAGCCGAGTATTCAGCGGCGATGGATCAGATGGCCGACAAGATCGCCGCCCTGGTGCCGGGGATAACCTGGCATGTCGACGAGAACAGTTGGCGCGGCTGTGGTGGAGAGTATGTGTGGACTCGCGCTAAGCAGGTGTATTACTTTGTCGTGTTCGACAGGGCGATATCTGACGACCTGTGGCCGCGTGCGGTGGAAGTCGTCAAGGATGGCGCCGCGCGTTTCGGCGCCACCAGCGTAACCGTGTTCCAGGACCATCCCGGCAACAAAGATCTGGCGATTTCGGGTTCTGGCGCTCAGTTTCATTTCGGTACCAAGGTACAGACGATATTTGCGGCGACGTCTGACTGCCGGATGAGCGAAACCGACACGCCAACACCGACGTCGACGCCGACCACTCACCGGTAAAACCTCGCCCGAGGCGGCAGCTCGCGAATCGATAAGGTGTCATGGCCTACTAAGACGACGGAGCGGCCCTAAAAATAGGCGATAGAGGAAGGTGGTATGGGTGTCCACTGCGCTGCGCCCCGCCACCGTTGCGGGCGTGCCGCTGTCGACGCTGGCCGCTCAGATAGGTGCGGTACCCGCCGAGGGCTCACATCCGTCCGGCGTGATCCCCGATTTGCGCATCACCGGTGTGACGCTGCGCGCCCAGGACGTGCGGTCGGGTGACCTGTTCGCCGCACTGCCCGGCGCGTCGAGACATGGCGCCCGCTTCCACGCTGACGCGATCGAACGCGGGGCCGTCGCGGTGCTCACCGATGCGGCCGGTTTGGCAGAGCTGGCAGGCCGCGCCGGCTCGGTGCCGGTGCTGCTTCATCCCGAACCTCGCAGTGTGCTGGGCGAACTCGCCGCCACCGTGTACGGGCGTCCCTCCGAGCACCTCGCCGTCGTCGGCGTCACCGGGACGTCGGGTAAGACTACGACGACCTATCTGATCGAAGCCGGTCTGCGGTCGGCCGGGCGAACGGTGGGACTGATTGGCACCGTCGGCCTGCGCATCAACGGCGTCGACATCCCCAGCACGCTGACCACCCCCGAGGCGCCCGCACTCCAGGCCCTGCTGGCGGTGATGGCCGAGCGCGGTGTCGACACCGTGGTGATGGAGGTGTCCAGTCACGCGCTGACCTTGGGCCGAGTCGACGGCATTCACTTCGCAGTCGGCGGTTTCACCAATCTGTCCCGCGACCACCTCGACTTCCACCCGACGATGGAGGACTACTTCGAGGCCAAGGCGCGCCTGTTCGACCCGGCATCGCCGCTGCGTGCCCGTCGCGCGGTGGTGTGCGTCGACGACGATGCCGGCCGCGCGATGGCCAATCGCACCGACGCGGCGATCACGGTCAGCACGCAGGGTCGGCGCGCGGACTGGCGCGCCGAAGACATCACGGCCGAGGCAGGCACACAGGAGTTCACGGCGGTCGACCCGGCGGGTGTCCATCACCGGATGGGGATTCGGCTGCCCGGCGGTTACAACGTTGCCAATTGCCTTGTCGCACTGGCGATCCTCGATGCCGTCGGGGTTTCCCCCGAGCAGGCGTCGGCCGGGCTGCGGCACACCCATGTCCCCGGGCGGCTCGAGCAGATCGACCGCGGCCAGGACTTCCTCGCGCTGGTCGACTACGCGCATAAGCCTGGCGCGTTGCGCGAGGTGCTGCGATCATTGCGCCGCCCGGGCAGTCGGTTGGCCGTCGTATTCGGGGCCGGTGGCGATCGCGACCCGGGCAAACGTGCACCGATGGGCCGCATCGCCGCCGAGCTGGCCGATCTGGTGATCGTGACTGACGACAACCCCCGCGGTGAGGATCCCGCGGCGATCCGCCGCGAGATCCTGGCCGGCGCAGCAGAAGCCGGCGCGGCCGTACGGGTGGTCGAGATCGGGGATCGGCGCGCGGCGATCGACCGTGCTGTGGCCTGGGCAGCTCCCGGCGATGTGGTGTTGATCGCCGGCAAAGGCCATGAAACCGGCCAGACCCGTGCCGGGCAGACCCACCCGTTCGACGACCGGGTCGAGCTCGCCGCCGCCCTGGAGGGGCGGTGCACCGCCGGCGACGATGCAGAGCAAGAGAGCGATGTGGGGGCACCTCCCGCTGGCGGGGGCGAGGAGCGGCGCAAGTGATCGACCTCACCGTCGCGCAGATCGCCGCCATCGTCGGCGGTGAGCTGGCTGACATCTCGGCGCAGGATGCCGCCGGTCTGCATGTCACCGGAACCGTCGAATTCGACTCCCGCAAAGTCACTTCCGGCGGGTTGTTCCTGGCGCTGCCGGGGGCCCGTTCCGACGGGCACGACCACGCCGCCTCGGCGGTGGCCACCGGAGCGGTGGTGGTGCTGGCCGCCCGGCCGGTCGGAGTCCCCGCGATTGTGGTCGCCCCCGACGCGCACGCGGCAGAGCGCGCCAACGGCGGACTGGCCGGTGTCCTCGAGCACGACACCGACGGGTCGGGCGCGGCGGTGCTGGCCGCGCTGGCCAAGCTGGCCGCGGCGGTGGCCGCCGAGCTGGTGGCCGGGGGGCTGACGATCGTCGGCATCACCGGCTCTTCGGGCAAGACGTCGACCAAAGACCTGCTGGCCGCGGTGCTTGCGCCGCTCGGCGAGGTGGTGGCGCCGCCCGGTTCGTTCAACAATGAGCTGGGCCATCCGTGGACCGTGCTGCGCGCGACTGCCAGCACCGACTACTTGATCCTGGAGCTTTCGGCACGCCATCGCGGCAATATCGCCGCGCTGGCGGCGATCGCGCCGCCGGCCATCGGGGTGGTGCTCAACGTCGGCACCGCGCACCTGGGCGAATTCGGCTCACGCGAAGCCATTGCAAAGACTAAAGCCGAACTGCCACAAGCTGTTCCGCGGTCCGGAGTAGTCGTCCTCGATGTCGACGACCCGGCGGTGGCGGCGATGGCCGAGGTGACCGCGGCCCGCGTGGTGCGGGTCAGCCGGCACAGCCACACCGACGCCGGCCCCGCCGATGTGTGGGCCGGGCCGGTGACACTCGACGAGCTGGCCAGGCCGCAGTTCACCTTGCACTCGGGCGCCGACTCAGTTGTTGAGGTCAGCCTGGCCGTCCACGGCGACCACCACGTGAGCAACGCATTATGTGCGGCCGCCGTCGCGCTGGAATGCGGCGCCACCACCGAGCAGGTAGCGAACGCGCTGGCCGGCGCGGGCCCGGTGTCGGGCCACCGGATGCGGGTGAGCACCCGCACCGACGGGGTGACCGTGATCGACGACGCCTACAACGCCAACCCGGATTCGATGCGCGCAGGGCTGCAGGCACTCGCCTGGATTTCCAGCAGCCGCGGGGCTGGCCGTCGCCGCAGCTGGGCGGTGTTGGGCGAGATGGCCGAACTCGGCGAGGACGCGATATCCGAGCATGACCGCATCGGCCGGTTGGCGGTGCGCTTAGATGTGTCTCGACTCATTGTCGTGGGAATAGGGAGGTCTATGAGCGCCATGCACCACGGCGCGGTCATGGAAGGCTCGTGGGGTGGGGAGGCCGCCATCGTCGCCGACGCCGACGCCGCCCTGATCCTGCTGCGGGCCGAACTGCAGCCCGGGGATGTGGTGCTGGTCAAGGCTTCCAACGCCGCAGGTCTGGGGGCGTTGGCTGATTCGCTGGTCGCCGAGAGCGCCGACGGCCAGGGCGATACCCGATGATCGATATCCTGATCGCCGTCGGCATCTCGCTGACGGTGTCTATCCTCTTGACCCCGATGCTGATCCGGCTGTTCACCAGGCAAGGCTTCGGTCACGAGATCCGCGAAGACGGCCCGCCAAGCCATAAGACGAAGCGCGGAACGCCGTCGATGGGCGGAGTAGCGATCCTGGCAGGCATCTGGGCGGGCTACCTGGGCACCCACCTCGCCGGTCTGGCCTTCAACGGCGAGGGTCCGTCGGCCTCCGGTCTGCTGGTGCTGTTTTTGGCCACCACGCTGGGCGCCGTAGGGTTCGTCGACGACCTGATCAAGATCCGGCGATCACGCAACCTGGGCCTGAACAAGACGGCCAAGACCGTCGGGCAGATCACCGCCGCCGTCCTGGTGGGCGTGTTGGTCTTGCAATTCCGCAACGACGCCGGCCTGACGCCGGGCACCTCCGACCTGTCCTATGTGCGCGAAATCGCCACCGTCACACTGGCTCCCGCGCTTTTCGTATTGTTCTGCGTGGTGGTTATCAGTGCCTGGTCCAACGCCGTCAACTTCACCGACGGCCTCGACGGGTTGGCCGCCGGCGCGATGGCCATGGTCACTGCGGCCTATGTGCTGATCACGTTCTGGCAGTACCGCAACGCCTGTGCGACCGCGCCGGGTCTGGGTTGCTACAACGTGCGCGATCCGCTGGACCTGGCGATCATCGCGGCCGCGACGGCGGGTGCGTGCGTCGGCTTTCTGTGGTGGAATGCCGCGCCGGCCAAGATCTTCATGGGCGACACTGGATCGCTGGCCCTGGGCGGCATCATCGCCGGGATTTCGGTGACCAGCCGCACCGAGATCCTCGCGGTGGTGCTGGGCTCGCTGTTCGTCGCCGAGATCGTCTCGGTCGTGGTGCAGATCCTGGCCTTCCGCACCACCGGTCGCCGGGTGTTTCGGATGGCGCCTTTCCACCACCATTTCGAGCTGGTCGGCTGGGCCGAAACCACGGTGATCATCCGGTTCTGGCTACTCACCGCGATCAGCTGCGGCCTGGGGGTGGCGCTGTTCTACAGCGAGTGGCTCGCCGCCACCGGCGGCGGCTGAGGTGAGCGGCGACCCCGCGCTCGAGCCGTTGTCGTCGGCGGCGCCGGTGCTGGTGGCAGGGGGCGGCGTGACCGGCCGCGCGGTCCTGGCGGAGCTGACTGCGCTGGGGGTGACGGCAACGCTGTGTGACGACGACCAGGCCACCCGGCAGCAGTTCGCCGATGCCGGCACGGCGACGGTGGATTCCGCGACCGCCGCCTACCACATAGCCGACTACGCCCTGGTGGTCGCCAGTCCCGGATTCCCACCGACCGCGCCGGTGCCCGCGGCCGCCGCGGCGGCCGGTGTACCGGTCTGGGGCGACGTCGAGCTGGCGTGGCGGCTCGACGCGTCCGGCCGCTACGGGCCGCCGCGCCGCTGGCTGGCGGTCACCGGCACCAACGGCAAGACCACCACCACGTCGATGCTGCATGCCATGCTCACCGCCGCAGGCCTGCGCAGCCGGCTGTGCGGCAACATCGGTAGCCCGGTACTGGACGCCCTGCACGAGCCCGCCGATCTGCTGGCCGTCGAGCTGTCCAGCTTCCAGCTGTACTGGGCGCCGTCGGTGCGACCCGAGGCAGGGGTGGTGCTCAACATCGCCGAAGACCATCTGGACTGGCATTCCAGTCTTGCCGACTACGCCGCTGCCAAGGCAGGCGTACTGCGCGGCCGGGTGGCGGTGGCCGGGCTGGACGACGCGCGCGCAGCGGCACTGCTGTCGGCTTGCGCGGCACCGGTACGGGTCGGCTTCCGGCTCGGCGAACCCGCTGCCGGCGAACTCGGGGTGCGCGACGGCATGCTGGTCGATCGCGCTTTCGCCGACGACCTGGCGCTGGCGGCGGTCTCGTCGATCCCGGTGCCGGGCCCGGTGGGCGTGCTCGATGCGCTGGCGGCCGGCGCCCTGGCGCGCAGCATCGGGGTGCCCGCGCAAGCGATCACGGACGCGCTGGCGTCGTTTCGGGTGGGCCGGCACCGCGCCGAGGTGGTGGCCGTCGTCGACCAGATCAGCTATGTCGACGATTCCAAGGCCACCAATCCGCACGCCGCCGAGGCATCTGTGCTCGCTTACCCGCGGGTGGTGTGGATAGCCGGGGGTCTGCTCAAGGGCGCGTCGGTGCAGGAGACCGTGGCCAGGATCGCTCCGCGGCTGGTCGGGGCGGTGCTGATCGGCCGGGATCGGGCCATGGTTGCCGAGGCGTTATCGCGACACGCGCCGGATGTTCCCGTCGTACAGGTTGTGACAGGCGAGGATGTTGATATGCATGCGACTGCTGAGTCTCCTGTTACGTATGTGACAAAAGTGGTTCCCTCGTCGGACGAGACTGTCGGCATTCGTGTGATGAACGCTGCCGTGGCCGCCGCCCGAGACCTGGCCCGCCCCGGCGATACAGTGCTGCTGGCACCGGCCGGCGCCTCATTTGACCAGTTCACCGGCTACGGCGACCGCGGCGACGCGTTCGCGGCCGCTGTGCGTGCTGGCTCCCAGTAGCCCCCGGTAGCTGCGAGTGAACAACACACTGGCCCGGTTGCTACGCCGGGGGGCCAACGGTGGCCAGCAGGCGGAAGGCACGCCTGACACGTCGGGGGAGACCAGCGCGCCTGAGCCAGGCGATCCTCCGGCGGTCACCGCCAAGGCCGCGGCCGCAGCCGGGAGCGGACCGCGCACCCGGTTCGGGGCGTGGCTGGGCCGGCCGATGACGTCGTTTCACCTGATCATCGCCGTGGCCGCGCTGTTGACCACGCTGGGTCTGATCATGGTGCTTTCCGCGTCCGGGGTCCGTTCCTACGATGACGACGGGTCGGCGTGGGTCATCTTCGGCCGGCAGGTGCTCTGGACGATCATCGGGCTGTTCGCCTGCTACCTGGCGTTGCGATTACCGGTGCGGCTGATGCGGCGCGTGGCGTTCTCCGGTTTCGCGCTCACCATCGCGATGCTGGTGCTGGTGCTGGTCCCGGGAATCGGCAAGGAAGCCAACGGCTCCCGTGGGTGGTTCGTGATCGCGGGCTTCTCGATGCAGCCCTCCGAGCTGACCAAGATCGCCTTCGCAATCTGGGGTGCCCACCTGCTGGCCGCGCGGCGCATGGAGCGAGCCTCGCTGCGAGAGATGCTGATTCCGTTGGTGCCGGCAGCGGTGATCGCGCTGGCCCTTATCGTCGCGCAGCCCGACCTGGGCCAGACGGTGTCGCTGGGCATCATCCTGCTGGGCCTGTTCTGGTACGCCGGCCTGCCGCTGCGGGTGTTCCTGAGCTCGCTGCTCGCCGCGGTCGTGGCGGCGGCGATCCTGGCGGTGTCCGCGGGCTACCGCTCCGACCGGGTGCGGTCGTGGCTGAACCCAGGCCAGGATCCGCAGGACTCGGGGTATCAGGCCAGGCAGGCGAAGTTCGCGCTGGCCAACGGCGGTATCTTCGGCGACGGTCTAGGTCAGGGCACCGCGAAGTGGAACTACTTGCCCAACGCTCACAACGACTTCATCTTCGCGATCATCGGCGAGGAACTCGGCCTTGTCGGTGCCCTCGGTCTGCTGGCGCTGTTCGGGCTGTTCGCCTACACCGGGATGCGCATCGCGCGCCGGTCCGCCGACCCGTTCCTGCGGCTGCTGACTGCGACCACCACGATGTGGGTGATCGGCCAGTCGTTCATCAACGTCGGCTACGTAATCGGCCTGCTGCCAGTCACCGGTATCCAGCTGCCGCTCATCTCTGCGGGTGGAACATCCTCGGCCACAACGCTTTTGATGATCGGCATGATGGCAAATGCGGCCCGGCACGAACCCGAGGCCGTCGCCGCGCTGCGAGCCGGTCGCGACGACCGGATGAACCGCCTGCTGCGGCTGCCGCTGCCCGAGCCCTATGCGCCGACCCGGGTCGAGGCGCTGCGCGACCGGCTGCGGAGCCGCCCACAACCGGCCAAGCCGCAGCGCACCTCCGAGCGCAAGGCGTCCGGCGGTCGTGCCGGGCGCCCGGCTGGATCGTCCGCGGCGGATCGGCGGACCTCTCGGTCTGGGGACAAGGCCCGCGCGGGGGGGAGGCATCATGGAACCGAACAGCGGCACAGCGGCCAGCGTCACGCAAGCACTGGGCATGGTCGTGCAAAGGGTCGCGCACTGGAAGGTCAGCGCTACGGGTGAACGACTCGGTCAAAGAGCCAATCGGGGACTCCTCGTTGTCGGTTGTGCTCGCGGGCGGCGGTACAGCCGGCCATGTTGAGCCCGCGATGGCCGTCGCCGACGCCCTGGTCGCACTAGACCCGCAAGTCCGAATCACCGCGCTCGGCACAGCGCGCGGTTTGGAGACCAGCCTGGTGCCCGAGCGCGGCTACCAGCTCGAGCTGATCACCCCGGTGCCGTTGCCCCGCAAGCCCACCGGTGATCTGGCCCGCCTTCCGGTGCGGGTGTTTCGCGCGGTTCGGCAGACCCGCGCCGTGCTGGACAAAGTCGAGGCCGACGTGGTGATCGGCTTCGGCGGATACGTGTCGCTGCCTGCGTACCTGGCTGCCCGCGGCACACCCCGGCGCCGGCGGCGGGTGCCGGTAGTGATCCACGAAGCCAACGCCAGCGCCGGGCTGGCCAACCGGGTCGGGGCCTGCAGCGCGCACCGAGTGCTCTCGGCGGTCCCGGATCCCGGCCTGCGGCACGCCGAAGTGGTCGGCGTGCCGGTTCGGGCCGCCATCACCTCGATGGACCGCGCGGCGCTGAGGTCGACGGCGCGTGCGCACTTCGGCTTCGCCGACGACTCCCGGGTGTTGCTGGTGTTCGGCGGCTCGCAGGGAGCCGCCTCCATCAACCGGGCGGTCGCCGCGGCCGCCGGCGACCTGGCGGCGGCGGGAGTCGCGGTGCTGCACGCTCACGGCGCCAAGAACACCATCGATCTGCGCACCCCGGAGCCCGGCGAGCCGCCGTACGTCGCGGTGCCCTATCTGAGCCGGATGGACCTGGCCTACGCCGCCGCCGATGTGGCGATCTGCCGGTCCGGTGCGATGACGGTCGCCGAAGTGACGGCCGTCGGCCTGCCCGCGGTCTACGTGCCGCTGCCAATCGGCAACGGCGAGCAGCGGCTCAACGCGTTACCGGTGGTCAATGCAGGCGGCGGCGTGCTGGTCGCCGACGCCGATCTCACGCCGGGCTTCGTGGCCGATCACGTCGCCGGGCTGCTCAACGATGCGCCGCGGCTGGCGGCGATGACGACGGCCGCGGCGCTGGCCGGTCACCCGGATGCGGCGCAGCAAGTGGCGTACGTCGCGCTGGAGATCGCCAAGCAGGCGCGCGCAGCGCGCGACGAGCGCCCCGGCGGAGGAGGCCGACGGTGAACCGCGCCGGCGACGATGATGCCGGCGTCAGCCGGGATCGAGGAGCGGCGCCGATGAACGCCGCGCCGCTGCCCCCCGAGCTGCACCGGGTCCACATGGTCGGCATCGGGGGAGCGGGCATGTCGGGGATCGCCCGCATCCTGCTGGATCGCGGCGCAATGGTGTCGGGGTCGGATGCCAAGGAGTCGCGCGGTGTGCGCGCGCTGCGCGCCCGCGGTGCGCTGATCCGGATCGGCCACGACGCGTCGTCGCTGGATCTGCTGCCGGGCGGCGCGACCGCCGTGATCACCACCCACGCTGCGATCCCCAAGACCAACCCCGAGCTCGTCGAGGCCCGCCGGCGCGGCATCCCGGTGGTACTGCGGCCGGCGGTGCTGGCCAAGCTGATGGCCGGGCGGACCACGCTGATGGTGACGGGTACGCACGGCAAGACGACCACCACGTCGATGCTGATCGTGGCCTTGCAGCATTGCGGTCGGGACCCGTCCTTCGCGGTCGGCGGCGAGTTGGGCGAGGCCGGCACCAATGCCCACCACGGCAGCGGCGACTGCTTCGTCGCCGAGGCCGACGAGAGTGACGGCTCGCTACTGGAGTACACCCCCAATGTCGCGGTGGTCACCAACATCGAGTCCGACCATCTCGACTTCTTCGGCAGTCCCGATGCCTACACCGCGGTCTTCGACTCCTTCGCCGAGCGGATCGCCCCGGGCGGTGCGCTCGTCGTCTGTACGGACGACCCGGGGGCGGCCGCCCTGGCGGAACGCATTGCGGCGCTGGGGATTCGGGTGCTGCGGTATGGCTCGTCCTACGACGGCGCGGACCACAAGCTGGCCGGGACCCTGTTGTCGTGGGAACAGCAGGGGATCGGGGCGGTCGCGCACGTCAAGCTGGACGGCGAAATCCATCCGTGGGTGATGCGGCTGTCGGTGCCGGGCCGGCACATGGCGCTCAATGCGTTAGGCGCGCTGCTGGCAGCGGTGGAGATCGGTGCTCCCGCCGAGTGCGTGCTCGACGGGCTGGCCGGTTTCGAAGGGGTCCGTCGTCGCTTCGAGCTGATCGGCACCGCGGCCTCGGTACGGGTGTTCGACGACTACGCCCACCACCCGACGGAGATCAGCGCCACGCTGGAGGCGGTTCGAACGCTGCTGGAGCAGAGCGGCACCGGCCGGTCGCTGGTGGTGTTCCAGCCGCATTTGTATTCGCGGACAAAAGCTTTCGCCGCTGAATTCGGTTGTTCGTTAGACGCTGCCGACCAAGTCTTCGTGCTCGACGTCTACGGCGCACGCGAACAACCCCTTGCCGGTGTGAGCGGGGCAAGCGTCGCCGAGCACGTCAGCGTGCCGGTGCAGTATCTGCCCGATTTTTCCTCGGTCGCCGAGGCGGTGGCCGCGGCCGCCGCACCGGGCGACGTCGTCGTCACCATGGGCGCGGGCGACGTCACCATGCTCGCGCCCGAGATCGTGACCGCGCTGCGGGTACGGGCCAACCGCAGCGCGCCGGGCCGGCCGGGGGTGTCGTGGTGACTGAGCCGGACGGCGAGGTGCCGGGCGACCCGGTTGGCGACCCGTTCGTGGAAACCACTGTCACCGAGCCGATCGTCGCCGCCGGCGACGACGCTGCCCGCGAGGACGGCGCCGGCGCAGAGCAGGGGCAACCCGAACAAGCCGACGTGGTCGAGGGTCCCCGTCGGCGGGAGCGCCGGGAACGCGCGGAGCGCCGCGCGGCGCAGGCGCGCGCGATGGCGATCGAGCAGGCTCGCCGCGAGGCCAAACGCGCTGCCAGCGGGCGCGCTGGGGGAGCGCCCAAACCGGTTCCGCGCGGCGCCATCCGGGGCTTGAAGCTGGTCCTGCTCTCGATGCTGCTGATCGTGGTGACCACTGCGCTCGGGCTGATCCTCTACTTCACGCCGGTGATGTCCGCGCGCAGCATCATCGTCACCGGGATCGGGGCGGTGACCCGTGATGAGGTGCTCGACGTCGCACGGGTCCGGCTGGGAACGCCGCTGCTGCAGATCAACACCGACGGCGTCGCCGACCGGGTGGCGGCGATCCGCCGCGTGGCGAGCGCGCGCGTGCAGCGCCAGTACCCGTCGGCGCTGCGGATCACCATCGTCGAGCGGGTTCCGGTAGTAGTCAAGGATCTTCCCGACGGTCCGCATCTGTTTGACCGCGACGGCGTCGACTTCGCGACAGCGCCGCCGCCACCGGCGCTGCCCTATCTCGACGTCGACAATCCCGGGCCGACCGATCCGGCAACCAAGGCCGCGCTCGCGGTACTGCTCGCGCTGCGTCCCGAAATCGCCGCACAGGTGGGGCGGATTGCCGCGCCGTCGGTCGCGTCGATCACTCTGACGCTCGCCGATGGGCGCACGGTGATCTGGGGGACCAATGAGCGCACCGAGGAGAAGGCCGAGAAGCTGGCGGCGCTGTTGACGCAGCCCGGGCGGACCTACGACGTGTCCAGTCCGGATCTGCCCACCGTCAAGTAGGCGCGACCCCAGTTGATTGTCGACCGCGGAACAAACTCGGCCGAAATTCGCCCACCGCTTCTCGGCGCGCCTGCATCGATCGCGCGCGCGGCGGCAATACCGTTCTGTTTGCCCGAAACAACTTGACATAACTCTAACTCTTTACTTGAGGTTGAGGTTTGCCAGGTTGGTACGCAACAGGCCAAGTTCCACCGGGAGGAAGACACCATGATGACCCCGCCGCACAACTATCTGGCCGTCATCAAAGTCGTGGGGATCGGCGGGGGTGGCGTTAACGCCGTCAACCGGATGATCGAGCAGGGCCTCAAGGGTGTGGAGTTCATCGCCATCAACACCGACGCCCAAGCGCTGCTGATGAGCGACGCCGACGTCAAGCTCGACGTCGGGCGCGACTCGACCCGAGGGCTGGGCGCCGGCGCCGACCCCGAGGTCGGGCGCAAGGCCGCCGACGACGCCAAGGACGAGATCGAGGAGCTGCTCCGCGGCGCTGACATGGTGTTCGTGACCGCCGGTGAGGGCGGCGGCACCGGCACCGGTGGGGCGCCCGTCGTCGCCACCATCGCCCGCAAGCTGGGCGCGCTGACGGTCGGCGTCGTCACGCGGCCGTTCTCGTTCGAGGGCAAGCGGCGCAGCAACCAGGCCGAAACCGGCATCTCCTCGTTGCGGGAAAGCTGCGACACCCTGATCGTGATCCCCAACGACCGGCTGCTGCAGATGGGCGATGCCGCGGTTTCGCTGATGGATGCTTTCCGCAGCGCCGACGAGGTGCTGCTCAACGGCGTGCAGGGCATCACCGACCTGATCACCACACCGGGCCTGATCAACGTCGACTTCGCCGACGTCAAGGGGATCATGTCGGGTGCGGGAACGGCGCTGATGGGCATCGGTTCGGCCCGCGGCGACGGTCGGGCGCTCAAGGCGGCCGAGATCGCCATCAACTCGCCGCTGCTGGAAGCCTCCATGGAGGGCGCACAGGGTGTGCTGATGTCGATCGCCGGCGGCAGCGACCTGGGGCTGTTTGAGATCAACGAGGCGGCTTCGCTGGTGCAGGATGCCGCCCACCAGGACGCCAACATCATCTTCGGCACGGTCATCGACGACTCGCTCGGCGACGAGGTGCGGGTCACGGTGATCGCGGCGGGCTTCGACGCGAGCGGCCCTGGCCGCACGCCGATCGTCGGCAACGCCGCCGGCATTACGCCGGGCAAGGCCGGCAAACTCAGTTCGACGTTGTTCGAGCCCGCCGACGCGCTCAGTGTGCCGGTGCCGACCAACGGCGCAACCTTAGACATCGGCGGCGAGGACGACGACGTCGACGTGCCGCCCTTCATGCGGCGCTAGCCGCGCGACGCGATGGGGGCCGCGGCATGGCGTCGGGGCGAGTCGGCGCTGCCCGAGCCGGATACTGGGCAAGTGAGCGTTCGCATCCGGCGTGTGACCACTACCCGGGCGGGCGGCGTGTCAGCGCCGCCGTTCGACACCTTCAACCTCGGCGACCATGTCGGCGACGACCCGGCCGCCGTGGCGGCCAACCGGGCGCGGCTGGCCGCAGCCATTGGCCTTGGCCCCGACCGGGTGGTGTGGATGAACCAGGTTCACGGTGACCACGTGGAGGTGGTCGACGGCCCGCGCGACTCCCCGGTCGAGGGCACGGACGCATTGGTGACGAGCACACGCCGGCTGGCCCTGGCGGTGGTGAGCGCCGATTGCGTGCCGGTGCTGTTGGCCGATGCGCGGGCCGGCGTCGTCGCGGCCGTGCATGCCGGTCGGGTCGGAGCGCGGGACGGGGTAGTGGCCCGGGCGGTCGAGGCCATGTTGGCGGTGGGCGCGCGTGAACCGGACATCTCGGTGCTGCTGGGGCCCGCGGTGAGCGGCCGCAACTACGAAGTGCCCGCGGCGATGGCCGTGGAGGTGGAGGCAGCGCTGCCGGGCAGCCGCACCACCACCTCGACGGGTACTCCCGGGCTGGACCTTCGCGCCGGAATCGCCTGTCAGCTCAAGGCTTTGGGTGTTAACGCCATCGATGTCGACCCGCGGTGCACGGTCGACGAGGTCAGCCTGTTCAGCCATCGCCGTGGCGCCCCGACCGGGCGGCTGGCCTCGGTGGTGTGGATGGAATGAGTGCGGTGGCGGTAGACCTTTCACCCCGACCCCAACGGGAATTGCAATTGGCCGACGCTTTGGCGGCGTTACGATCGCGGCTCGCTGCGGCCGCCGAAGCGGCCGGTCGCAAACTCGACGAAATTCAACTTCTGCCTATTACCAAATTCTTCCCGGCAACCGATGTGGCGATTTTGTCGCGATTGGGGTGCCCCGCCTTCGGCGAATCCCGCGACCAGGAAGCGGCGGCGAAGGTGGACGACGTCGCTCGGTTGCTGGACGGCTCGGCGGGCGGTGGTTCCACACCGCCGCGCCCGCACTGGCACATGGTCGGCCAGATTCAGCGCAAGAAGGCTCGCTCACTGGCCAGCTGGGCACACACCGCCCACTCGATCAGCAGTACTCGGGTGGTAGCGGCGCTCGACCGCGCTGTGGCGGGAGCGCTGAGCGAGGGCCGCCGGGTGAATCCGCTGCGGATCTACGTCCAGATCAGCCTCGATGGCGACGTGTCCCGCGGCGGCGTCGATGTCTCGGATACTGGGGCCGTCGACGAAATCTGTGCGCAGATCGAGGCCGCCGAATCCCTGGAACTGGTCGGGCTGATGGGCATCCCACCGCTGGACTGGGACCCGGATACGGCGTTCGCGCGCCTGCAGTCAGAGCACGATCGGGTGCGCCGGGCGCATCCGGACGCGGTGGGATTGTCGGCCGGGATGTCCAACGACCTCGAAATCGCAATCAAACATGGTTCGACCTGTGTGCGTGTCGGTACCGCGTTATTGGGTCAGCGACCGCTACCGTCTCCGTCAATAGTCACTCCAGCCACATCTTCATCACAGACACCGGAACTACCAAAGCCTTAGAAGGGGTCAAGCGATGAGCACACTGCACAAGGTCAAGGCCTACTTCGGTATGGCTCCAATGGAGGACTACGACGACGAGTACTACGACGACCACGCGCCGGCCCGCGGCGGCTATCCGCGGCAGCGGTTCGCCGAGGACGGGTATAGCCGCTACGAAGGACGCGACTACGAGGATCCGCGCGGCGAGTCTGGCGACTACGGCTCGAGCAGCTACCGCGGCGGCTACCCTGACGAGCCCCGGTTCCGCGGGCACGAATACGACCGCGGTGACCTGGCCCGGCCGCGCTTCGGGTCGTTGCGCGGCTCTACCCGCGGTGCACTGGCGATGGACCCGCGCCGGATGGCGATGCTGTTCGATGAAAGCAGCCCGCTGTCGAAGATCACCACGTTGCGGCCGAAGGACTACAGCGAGGCCCGCACCATCGGGGAGCGGTTCCGCGACGGAACGCCGGTGATCATGGACCTGGTCTCGATGGACAACGCTGACGCCAAGCGGCTGGTCGACTTCGCGGCCGGGTTGGCGTTCGCGCTGCGTGGCTCGTTCGACAAGGTCGCGACCAAGGTGTTTTTGCTCTCACCCGCCGACGTCGACGTCTCGCCCGAGGAGCGCCGGCGCATCGCGGAGACCGGCTTCTACGCCTACCAGTAGGCGCGGGGCGGGTCGGCCTGGAAGCCGGTAGGCTGGCGTTGCTCTGCTAGCTGCGGTTGGGGCTGTCACCAAAGTCACATCGTCATCACTAAGGTCGGGCTCTCGTTGACGCTGTTTGTGCACATCATTGGCTACGCGCTGTTTGTCTTCTGGCTGCTGTTGATCGCTCGAGTCGTCATCGAGTTCGTTCGATCATTCAGCCGGGACTGGCGCCCGCGCGGCGCCACCGTGGTCATTCTTGAGATTGTTATGTCGGTCACCGACCCGCCGGTCAAGCTGCTGCGTCGGTTGATACCACAGCTCACTGTCGGTGCCGTCCGCTTCGACCTGTCCATCATGGTGCTGCTGCTGCTGGCGTTCGTCGGCATGACCATGGCGATCGATTACCACGTCTGAATCCTCCGGGCTTGCCACGGATTGCCGGAACTGCCGGTGTCAGGCGGTTTGCCGGGGTCGGGATTTGGTTCTCTTAAGGCGTTGATTTGTCGCCTCTTAAACTGTGAAATTCGGTCTTATTTATCGACGGAATCGGCAACCGGCGGGTCTGGTGTGACAGGATGGGCCGCAGTTGCTGTATGGCCTACAGCAACGTTCATGCCGACCTACACTTTCCTAGTCGGTTTGACCGTCCACACTCGAGGGGGCTAAGAATGCCGCTTACACCCGCCGACGTCCACAATGTGGCGTTCAGTAAGCCGCCGATCGGCAAGCGAGGCTACAACGAAGACGAGGTCGACGCCTTCCTCGACCTGGTCGAAACCGAGCTGACCCGGCTCATCGAGGAGAACTCGGATCTGCGTCAGCGGGTCGCCGAGCTGGACCAGGAGCTGGCCGATGCCCGGGCCGGCGGCGGTGCCAGTACACAAGTCACCCAAGCCATTCCGCTGTATGAGCCGGAGCCTGAGCCCGTCAAGCCGCCGCCTCAGCCTGTTCCCGCCGCCGCTGCGCCGCCAACCCCCGCTCCCCTCAACGAGGAGCAGGCAATCAAGGCCGCCAGGGTGCTCAGCTTGGCTCAGGACACCGCCGACCGGCTGACCGGTACGGCCAAGGCGGAGTCGGAAAAGCTGTTGGCCGACGCCCGGGCCAATGCCGACGAGATCCTCGGCGATGCGCGTCGCGAGGCGGAAACCACGGTCGCCGAGGCGCGCCAGCGTGCCGACGCGCTGCTGGCCGATGCGCAGGCCCGGTCCGAGACGCAGCTGCGCCAGGCCCAGGAGAAGGCCGACGCACTGCAGGCCGACGCCGAGCGCAAGCACTCCGAGATCATGGGCACGATCAATCAGCAACGCACTGTGCTCGAGGGTCGGCTTGAACAGCTGCGCACGTTCGAACGCGAGTACCGCACCAGGCTCAAGACCTACCTGGAGTCCCAGCTCGAAGAGCTTGGCCAACGCGGATCGGCGGCGCCGGTCGATTCCAGCGCAAACAACGACGCCGCCGCGTTCAACCAGTTCAATCGCGGCAATAACTAACTCGGTCGAAAGTACCGGCACCGGCGGTCGGTATCCTGCAGAGTTGGCAGTGTTGCCCCGTCGGCTGGAGGTTTACCGATGCTAATTATCGCGCTGGTGTTAGCGGTGATAGGCCTTGCCGCGTTGGTGTTCGCGGTTATCACCAGCAATGAGTTGGTCGCCTGGGTATGCATCGGCGCGAGTGCGCTGGGTGTGGTGCTGCTCATCATCGATGCGCTGCAGGAACGTCAGCGACGCGGGGCCGGCGCAGCTACCCACGAATCCGGCTCGGCGGAAGCCCTGGAGTCGCATGGCGATGACGAAGCCGCGGACTATCCCGATGACGTGAGCGACGAGGCGTCAACGCACCCGGATTCGGACAGTGACGCGGACGACAGCGTCAGCGACGACCACAACACCCGTTAGAACGCTGCGAAAACCCGCCAGGCTCAGTTCACCGAGGTCGGGGTGGCCAGCAGTTCCCGGACCTCGTCGTCGCTGACCTGATGGAAGTCGATGAAAACCTGTCCCACTGCCTCGAAATCGTTCGGCATGGTTGCGCACACCACGTCGTCGGCCTCCTGCGCCAGCAGCTTGGATACCGACTGCGGCCCCACCGGGACAGCGACGACGATCGATTCTGGGCTACTGGCCCGCAGTGCGCGCACCGCCGCGAGCATGCTCGCGCCGGTGGCAATCCCGTCGTCAACCACGATGACCGTCTTACCGTGCGGGTCGGCGACCGGTCGTCCACCGCGGTAGGCCTGCTCGCGGCGGTTGAGTTCGGCCGTTTCGCGATCGACGACCTCCCGCACCTGCTCGTCGCTGATGCTAAGGCTCGACAGCACATTGTCGTTCATCACGACGACGCCGCCGCTGGCCAACGCGCCCATCGCCAGTTCGGACCACTGCGGCACGCCCAGCTTGCGCACCAGGAAAACGTCCAGCTCTGCCCGCAGGGCCGCGGCGACCTCCCAGGCGACCGGGACGCCGCCGCGGGCCAATCCAAGGACTAGCAGCCCGTCCTTGCCGCGGTAGGCCGCCAGCTCCTCGGCCAGCACACGACCGGCTTCCCGACGGTCGCGGAAGGTGCGCCGCAATGTCCGCCGTAGAAAGCCACTGGGTCGATCCATGGGGTGCTCGCCGTTGTTTGTCGTACTTGCTAAATCGCAGCCTACGACCGGTGTTGTCGTACCGAGCCCGCTTGCGTAAGAGATGCGCCGGTAAAGGGCCGTGAGTGCTAACTCGGACTTCCCGCACGGGCGCACGCGGAAACCACACGCAGAATCAGGCAAGGTTCTCCCTTACATTGTGGCAAGTACTATGCCAATATTTATGGTATGCCGACATCTGTTGAGGAATTGGTTCAGGCGGCCGCCGATGCCAGGCGAATCGCCCGGAAGGCTATCGAGTTGGCCGTGCGGGAGGCCCGCGCCGCGGACTGGTCCTGGGATCAGATTTCGGCCGCACTGGGCGGAAAGCCGAACGGAGAGACGCTCCGACGCAACTTCGGCTCCGGCGAATAGGCGCCGATCTCCACGAACCAAGGCGCCTGCGCAGCGCTCGCCCGGAGCAGCAGGATCTGCGGAATCAGCGCGGAGTTGGTCGCGAAGTAGCCTGTGCACCTTGCTAATTCGAGGCATTGTGCTCAGAATGCGGCTCTTGCAACGTTGTGTGCGGGTGTCCGAGGGGGGACTTGAACCCCCACGCCCATTAGTAGGGCACTAGCACCTCAAGCTAGCGCGTCTGCCATTCCGCCACTCGGACCGGGACCAATCAATTGGCAGCTAAGGCTATCGGATTGGTCTGCTCGCACCCAAACCTGCCTCGGCGGCGATGCAGCCCGCGGAGCGGGCTGAGGAGGCGGGCAATCCAAACCTGGCTGGGCGACGTTGCAGCCCGCGAAGCGGGCTCTTGGCAGGATTGTCGCTACGGCCTGCGCGGAAGCCGACCATGCGCGCTGCGCGGCCGGGTCGGTGGCAATGGTAGGAAAGGTGACTGTGACGGTGCCGGCCGAAACTCCCATCGACGACGTAGTGGACGTTGTCAGCAGGCTGATCCGGTTCGATACCACCAACACCGGCGACCTCGAAACCACCAAGGGCGAGGCCGAATGCGCCCAGTGGGTTGCCGCCCAGTTGAATGACGTCGGTTACCAGGTCGAATACCTGGAGTCCGGCGCGCCGGGACGAGGCAACGTATTTGCCCGCCTGAAAGGCGCGGATAGTTCCCGGGGTGCGCTGCTGATCCACGGTCATCTTGACGTGGTGCCCGCGGAGCCGGCCGAGTGGAGCGTGCATCCGTTCTCCGGTGCGATCGAGGACGGCTATGTCTGGGGCCGCGGCGCGGTCGACATGAAAGACATGGTCGGCATGATGATCGTGACAGCCCGGCAATTCCGGCGGGCCGGCGTCGTGCCACCGCGCGATCTGGTGTTCGCATTCCTCGCCGACGAGGAAGCCGGCGGCAAGTACGGGGCGCAATGGCTGGTCGACAATCGGCCTGACCTGTTCGACGGCGTGACCGAAGCGGTAGGAGAAGTCGGCGGGTTCTCACTGACGGTGCCGCAACGCGACGGCGGCGAGCGTCGGCTCTATCTGATCGAGACCGCGGAAAAGGGGCTGCACTGGATGCGGTTGAGCGCGCGCGGCCGACCGGGGCACGGCTCGATGACCCATCACCACAACGCCGTCACCGCGATCGCCGAGGCGGTCACGCGGCTGGGCCGCCACCGCTTCCCGCTGGTGCTGACCGACACCGTCGTGCAGTTCCTGAACGTCATCAGCGAGGAGACGGGCTTGACGTTCGACACCGAGTCCTCCGACCTGGAGGGGACGATCGAGAAGCTCGGTTCGATGGCCCGCATGCTCAAGGCGATCCTGCACGACACCGCCAACCCGACGATGCTCAAGGCCGGCTACAAGGCCAACGTAATCCCGGCGACTGCGGAGGCCGTGGTGGACTGTCGGGTGCTTCCCGGCCGACTAGCGGCGTTCGAGGCGGAGGTCGATGAGCTGATCGGGCCCGATGTGGCCCGCGAATGGATTACCAACCTGCCTTCCTATGAGACCACCTTTGACGGTGACCTCGTCGACGTGATGAACGCCGCACTGCTGGCCGTCGATCCCGACGCACGGACCGTGCCTTACATGTTTTCCGGCGGTACCGACGCGAAAGCCTTCGCGCGCTTGGGTATTCGCTGCTTCGGCTTCACCCCGTTGCGGCTGCCGCCTGACCTGGATTTCACGTCATTGTTCCACGGCGTGGATGAACGCGTACCCGTCGACGCGTTGGGGTTCGGCACGGAGGTGCTGGCACACTTCTTGACGCACTGCTAGTCGCAAATTGCGCCGATCACACGAGAGGGGACCGATCATGATCGCACCGCCCGACCCTTACGCCGCGCTACCCAAGCTGCCGTCGTTTCACTTGGAGTCGGCATCGATCACCGACGGGCAACCGTTGGCGACGCCGCAAATCAGCGGGATCATGGGCGCCGGCGGCGAGGACGTCAGCCCGCAACTGTCCTGGTCAGGATTTCCCGACGAGACACGCAGTTTCGCCGTGACCGTCTACGACCCGGATGCCCCGACGCTGTCTGGCTTCTGGCACTGGGCGGTGGCCAACCTGCCTGCGTCGGTCACCGAGTTGCCCGATGGCGCCGGCGACGGCAGCGATCTGCCCGGAAACGCCCTGACGTTGGTCAATGATGCCGGCGCGCGTCGCTTCATTGGGGCAGCACCGCCGGCGGGCCACGGGCCGCACCGCTACTACGTCGCCGTGCATGCGGTCGATGTCGACAAACTCGATCTGAGCGAGGATGCCAGCCCGGCGTTTTTGGGCTTCAACCTGTTTCAGCACGCGATCGCCCGAGCCGTGATCTACGGAACCTACGAACAGCGGTAGTACCGGGCTAGCCTGAAGCCGGTGGCTGACGGGCCGCGGATCCGACGGCCTCGGTCAATGAGGCGAACCCGCCTTCACGCAGCCGAATGGCGAGGTCGTCGTGAATGTGCTTGGCCCACAAGCCTCCGCCGTAGATGAAGCCGGTATAGCCCTGTAGCAACGACGCCCCTGCGGTGATCCGGTCCCAGGCGTCGTCGACGGTCTCGATACCGCCGACGCTGATCAGCGCCAGCCGGTCACCAACCCGGCCGTAGAGCCGTCGCAACACCTCGCCGGCCCGGCGCGCCAGCGGCGGCCCGGAGATGCCGCCGCTGCCAAGCTGGTCGACACCCGGCGTGCTCAGCCCGTCGCGCGACACCGTGGTGTTGGTGGCGACGATGCCTGCCAAACCGAGTTCGACTGCCAGGTCAGCGATGTTGTCGATGTCGGTGTCGGCGAGGTCGGGCGCGATTTTCACCAGAACGGGCGTCGAGGTCTCGGCCAGTACGGCGGACAGGATGCCTCGCAGTGACTCAACCGCCTGCAGATCGCGTAGTCCGGGCGTATTCGGCGAGCTGACATTGACCACCAGGTATGCCGCGCGCGGCCCGACTAGCCGGGCGCTGGCCCGGTAGTCGTCGGCGGCGTCCTCGGGCGCGGTGGCTTTGGTCTTGCCGATGTTGACGCCGATCGGTACGTCGGCCCGGTGGCGGGTCAATCTGTACGCGAGTTCGGCGGCGCCGTGATTGTTGAAGCCCATCCGGTTGAGCAGGGCGCGGTCGGCGGGCAGCCGGAACAGCCGTGGAGCCGGGTTGCCCGGCTGGGCGTGCGCGGTGACGGTACCGACCTCGGCGTAGCCGAAACCCAGTGCGCCCCAGGCGTTGAGCCCGGTCCCGTCCTTGTCGAAGCCGGCGGCCAAGCCCAGCGGGCCGGGGAAATGCACCCCGAATGCCGTGCTGGCCAGCACCGGGTCGATCGGCGCCAGCCGACGGCTCAGTCGCCGCCGGACGGGCCCGGCGGAGGTGACGCCTCGCAGCGCCGCGAACACCAGCCCGTGGATGCGTTCGGCCGGAACCAGAAACAGCAACCGGCGAAGCACTGCGTACGCTGCAGGACGATCGTCACGCCGTTGACTCACCGTCACGGTTCCGGCTGGTCGCGCCGGGCACTGTCGTGACCATCGATACGAGATTTCTTGCGGCGCAACAACACCCGCCGACTCCCGTCGGTGTAGAGCCGTACCCGGGTCAGCTCCCAGCCGCGGTACTCCGCCTCGATGGACAGTCGGGTCGAGGCGCTGAGCCTGGTCACCTCGGGCGGAAGGCGCAACGGCGCCCACTCGTACTCGTCGGACATTTCGGTGTCCCAACCCGCCGGCAACCGGCCGTGCCGCGCCGCCGTCAATGTGGGCCCGCCGCGTGCTCGATGACCTGGACACCCCCGCCGGCGCCTGACAAGACATACAACGTGCCCGCAGCATCGTCGAAGGCCAGCGTGTTGGGTTGCTGCACGGTTGGGTACCGTACCTTTTCCTGTGGTATTCCGGTTGACAGATCGTAACCAATGACGACATTCGCCGAAGTTTGCGACACCCAGGCCAGCCCGCGAGACCCGACCAGACCATAAGGGGACTGCGCTACCGGGTAGGCCTGACGCAGGATCAGCGGGTCGACCCCGAAGGCCAGCAGCTGACCGCCCCGGGTGTCGGTCACCAGCAACCGGCCCGCGGGATCGGCAACCATGGTGGTGGCGCCCTGGCCGGCGCGTAACGACTGGCCGACCTTCCCGTCGGCGCCGATCGTGGTCACCGATGTCTGCCCGCGATCCAACACAGCGACGGTATTTCCTTGTGCTGCAAGAGAATCTACGCGTGCGAAGACCTTCGTCCGGTTTCCTGCCTGCGCGCCGGGCGCGAGCGTGTACACCGCGCCGTCGGCGGTGCCCAACGCCACCGTGCCGTCGGCGCGCCGGGTGATCGCGGTGAAATCGACGTTCTCCGCGTCGCTGACGCGTACCCGGTTGGCCCGCGCGGCCGACAGGTCGACCACGAAGTAGCCGCCGCGGGTGGACAGATACGCGGTGCCGTCGGCGTCACCGGTCAGCCCGGTCGCCGGGCCGGGCAATTCAACGACGCGTTGCGATGTTTGCTGTGAGCTCAGCACGGTGAGGTTGGCCGATGCCGCGGGGGTTGGCCCGGGAGTCAAGATCACCAGCTGCGCGGTGCGGCTGTCGAAAACCGCAGCCTGCGGTCCGCTATCCAACGGACGAACCACACCCGCCGGAGCCTGCGATAGCGGCGGCGATTCGGCCGGCTGTGCCGGCGCGACCGTGGGCGGGGTTTCCTCGAGGGTTTTAGTTGAACACCCCACCATCGACATCAATAGAAACAGCAGGCCAATAGCCTGCCGGCAAAGCATATGTTCACCGTGTTTGCGGTGTGGGGGCACGGGGTAACTCTCGGTTGTCCAGGGGGCTAGCCGCTAGCGAAGGGGTGGTCGGATTGGAGTTAGATCCTAGAGAACATCGTCGGGTATGGGTCAGGTCTGTCGCGGTAGCCCGGAATTTACGGCGAGGTAAGGTCGCCGTATGAGCGTCGCCGAAAACCGCCAATTCTCGGATCGACAGTTTGCTATCGAGGACATGTGGGTGGGCGTCTTCTCGGCCAAGGTCTTGGCCAGCGGTTTCGGTCAGGCCGGTGACGGCCGGAGCTTTGCTTTCTGCATCGAAGGCCAATGGCTGGTGGTCGAGGTGTATCGGCCTCGGCTGCGCGGTCCGGTTCCACAGCCCGAAGATGTAGTCGCCACGGTTCGGCGCAACGTCGTCGACGTCGACATCACCGACGAACGCAGCCTGGCCGCGGCCGTGCGCGACGCGGTCGCCCACGCCGAACCCGCCAAATAGATCCGACCGCAGGGCTGTTTGGCGTCGCCCAGGCGCGTACCCGGTACGGTCGTCGTCGTGACTGCGGTGCCGGCGATGTCTTGGTGGCAGGTCGTCGTGCTGGCCGTGGTGCAGGGTCTGACCGAGTTCCTGCCGGTGTCGTCGTCGGGGCACCTGGCGATCGTGTCGCGGATCTTTTTTGCCGGGGACGCCGGCGCGTCGTTCACCGCCGTGACCCAATTGGGCACCGAAATCGCCGTGCTGGTCTACTTCGCCCGAGACATCGCGCGGATCGTCAAAGCATGGTTCAACGGGCTGCTGGTCACCGCGCATCGCAATGCCGATTACCGGCTGGGTTGGTACGTCATCGTCGGGACGATCCCGATTTGCATCCTCGGTTTGTTTTTCAAGGACGAGATCCGCTCAGGCGTGCGCAACCTGTGGGTGATTGCGACGGCGCTGGTGCTGTTTTCGGCGGTGATCGCCCTGGCCGAGCGCTTCGGGCGGCAAAGCCGGCACGTCGACCAGCTGACCTGGCGCGATGCCGTCGTCGTCGGCATTGCCCAGACGCTGGCCCTGGTGCCCGGGGTCTCCCGGTCGGGGGCCACCATCAGCGCCGGGCTGTTTCTCGGTCTCGAGCGCGAGTTGGCAGCTCGGTTTGGTTTCCTGCTGGCGATTCCGGCGGTGTTCGCCTCCGGGTTGTTCTCGCTGCCGGATGCCTTCCACCCAGTGCTCGAGGGAATGAGTGCGACGGGCCCGCAGCTGCTGGTGGCTACAGTAATCGCGTTCGTCGTCGGCCTTGCCGCGGTGGCGTGGTTTCTACGGTTTCTGGTGCGCCACAGCATGTACTGGTTCGCCGGGTACCGGGTGGTGGCCGGGTCAGGCGTACTCATGCTGTTGGCCGCCGGGGTGGTTACTGCGACATGACCGCCGGCGACGATACAGAGCGGCGCGATGCTGAGGAGCGGCGCATATGACCGTTGTCTTATTGCGGCACGGACGGTCGACGTCGAACACCGCGCACGTGTTGGCTGGTCGTTCCGAGGGCGTCGACCTCGACGACAAAGGCCGTCAGCAAGCCGCAGAACTGGTCGATCGCATCGGTGAGCTGCCAATCCGGGCGGTGGTGTGCTCACCGCAACTGCGGTGTCGGCGCACGGTTGAGCCGCTCGCCGACGCGCTGGGTGTCGAGCCCGTCGTCGACGACCGATTCGCCGAGGTCGACTACGGCGAATGGACTGGCCGCAAACTCGGAGACCTGTTCAAGGAACCGTTGTGGGCCGTGGTTCAGGCGCATCCCAGCGCGGCAGTGTTCCCCGGCGGGGAGGGTTTGGCCCAGGTGCAGATCCGCGCCGTTGCCGCGGTTCGCGACCACGACGCGCGGCTGGCCGAACAGCACGGCGGCGACGCGCTGTGGCTGGCTTGTACTCACGGCGATGTGATCAAGGCGGTCGTCGCCGACGCACTTGGCCTACATCTGGACGGCTTTCAGCGTGTTTCCGCCGACCCGGCATCGATCAGTGTGATCCGTTACACCCGGCTTCGTCCGTTCGTGCTGCACGTCAACCACACCGGCGCGCGGCTGACGTCTGCATTGACGCCTGCTCCGGCATCCAACGGTGAGACGCCGCCTGACGATGCGGTCGTCGGCGGCTCCACTGAGTGAGTTGTCGTCGGAGCGAGTCGTGCTCAGAATTTACGACTCAGCCGCAACTGCCGGTATTTTGGAACTGCCATGTCTCGTGCGATCCATGTTTTCCGCTCACCCGACCGATTCGTCGCCGGGACCGTTGGCCAGCCCGGAAATCGCACCTTCTACCTGCAAGCGGTGCACGATTCCCGGGTGGTGTCGGTGGTGTTGGAGAAGCAGCAAGTGGCAGTGCTCGCCGAGCGCATCGGGGCCCTGCTGGTTGAGGTCAATCGCCGGTTCGGCACACCGGTTCCACCGGAAACCACCGAGGTTGAAGACCTCAGCCCGTTGATCACACCGGTCGACGCGGAATTTCGGGTCGGGACCATGGGTTTGGGTTGGGATTCCGAGGCGCAAACCGTGGTCGTCGAACTGCTGGCCGTCAGCGACACCGAGTTCGACGCCTCCGTTGTGCTCGACGACACCGACGAGGGTCCCGACGCGGTGCGGGTGTTCCTGACGCCGGAGTCGGCGCGGGAGTTCGCCACCCGGTCCAACCGCGTCATCTCCGCGGGCCGCCCGCCGTGCCCGCTGTGCGATGAACCGCTGGAGCCCGAGGGACACATCTGTGCGCGGACGAACGGATACCGGCGCAGCGCGTTGCTCGGGCCTGACGATGACGCAGAGGCCTGACGATCGCGAGGTCCTGCGGCGCGGTGAGCTGACGGTCCTGGGACGCATTCGCTCGGCGAGCAACGCCACCTTTCTCTGCGAGTCGACGCTGGATGACCATAGCGTGCACTGCGTGTACAAACCCGTCGCCGGCGAACAGCCGCTGTGGGACTTTCCCGACGGCACACTTGCCGGCCGAGAACTCGGCGCGTATCTGGTGTCGACACAGCTGGGCTGGAACATTGTGCCAGACACCATCATTCGCCACGGTCCCGCCGGTCGGGGCATGCTGCAGCGATGGGTGGACCAACCCGGAGACGCACCTGGTTCAGACCCGGGGCCCGGACCCGACCTGGTCGACCTGGTTCCGGCCGACAGGTTGCCGCCCGGCTATCTGCCGGTGTTGCGGGCGTACGACTATGCCGGTGAGCCGGTCTCGCTGGTTCACGCCGACGACATTCGACTGTGGCGCATGGCGGTGTTCGACGTGCTGATCAACAACGCCGACCGCAAGGGCGGCCACGTGCTGCGTGGCGTTGACGGCGACATTTACGGTGTCGACCACGGGGTGTGCCTGCACGTCGAGGACAAGTTACGCACGGTGCTGTGGGGGTGGGCTGGCAAGCCTGTCGACGACGGCACTCTGGACAGGGTGGCCCGTCTGGTCGACGCGCTGGCCGACTCGCTCGGTGATGCACTGGCAGGCCACATCACCAGCGCCGAGATCGCCGCGCTGCGCCTGCGTGCTCGCGCTCTGCTGGACAATCCGGTGATGCCCGGGCCGGACCGGCATCGTCCGATTCCCTGGCCCGCGTTTTAGGCCTGCCGCCGAGCCGGATGACGTCGGTGACACGTGCCCACCCGGCCGGTCGGCAATACTGGACCGGATGAGCCCAGAAGTGACCGACGCAGCGCTGGCCGCTGACCTGGCCGAGGAGGCAGGAAAGCTGTTGCTGGCGGTGCGCGATCACGTCGGCTTCGACCACCCGTGGCTGCTCGGCGATGAGGGCGACAGCCAAGCCAATTCGTTCCTGCTGAAGCGGTTGCGCGCCGAGCGCGAAGGCGACGCGGTGCTCAGCGAAGAAGCCTACGACGACCTGGCCCGGTTGCGAGCCGACCGGGTCTGGATCGTCGACCCACTGGACGGAACCCGCGAATTCTCCTGGGAGGGACGCGACGACTGGGCCGTGCACGTGGCGTTGTGGCAGCGCCACGGCGGCCCCAACGGCGCGATCACCGACGCCGCGGTCGCGTTGCCCGCGATGGGGGAGCTGTACCGCAGCGACACCGTCAACGCACCCGCGACAGCGCATTCCGGGCCGATTCGGATCACCGCTAGCTCCAACCGGCCGCCCGCCGTGCTGTACCGGATCGCCCAGCAGCTGGACATCCAAACCGTGCGGATCGGTTCGGCCGGGGCCAAAGCGATGTCGGTGGTGCGCGGCGACGCCGACGCCTACATTCACGCCGGCGGCCAGTGGGAGTGGGATTCGGCTGCTCCGGCGGGGGTGATCCTGGCCGCCGGTATGCACGCATCGCGGCTGGACGGCTCCGAGCTGGTGTACAACCGTCCCGACCCATATCTGCCCGACTTCCTGATGTGTCGCCCCGAACTCGCGGACCTGCTGCTGGGCGCCATCCGGTTGGCAAGCTGAATCGACGCTTTACAGTCGACGGTATGCAGTCCTGGTCTTCGGCACCCGTACCGGCGCTGCCAGGACGCGGCCCCGAGCTGCGGCTGTATGACACCTCCGACCGCCAGGTGCGCCCGGTGGCAGCCGGGCCGACGGTCACCATGTACGTCTGCGGGATCACGCCCTATGACGCCACTCACCTCGGCCACGCCGCCACCTATCTGGCGTTCGACCTGGTCCACCGGCTATGGCTGGACCTTGGACACGACGTGCACTACGTGCAGAACGTCACCGACGTCGACGATCCACTGTTCGAGCGGGCCAACCGGGATGGTCTTGACTGGCGCGACCTCGCGGCCCGTGAGGTCGCGCTGTACCGCGATGACATGGCCGCACTGCGGGTATTGCCGCCACGCGAATACGTGGCGGCGACCGAGGCGGTAGCCGAGGTTGTCGAGCTGGTGGAAAAGATGTTGGCTTCTGGGGCGGCTTACGTCGTCGACGATCCCGAGTTCCCCGATGTGTACTTCCGCGCCGACGCCACGCTGCAGTTCGGTTACGAATCCGGTTATGACCGCGACACCATGCTGGCGCTGTTCGCCGAACGTGGCGGCGACCCCGGCCGGCCGGGCAAGACTGATCAGCTCGACGCGTTGATGTGGCGCGCCGCACGGCCCGGAGAGCCGAGTTGGCCGTCGCCGTTCGGCCCCGGCCGACCGGGTTGGCATGTCGAATGCGCGGCAATTGCGCTCAGCCGCATCGGCAGCGGCCTGGACATCCAGGGCGGTGGCAGCGACCTGATCTTTCCGCATCACGAGTTCACTGCCGCACACGCCGAATCCGTCAGCGGTGAACGACGATTCGCCCGACATTATGTGCATGCGGGCATGATCGGCTGGGACGGGCACAAGATGTCCAAGAGCCGCGGCAACCTGGTTCTGGTGTCGGGCTTGCGCTCCCAGGGCGTCGAGCCGGCGGCTGTTCGATTGGGCCTGCTGGCCGGGCACTATCGGGCCGATCGCGATTGGGGCGCTCAAGTGCTGCAGGAGGCCGGCGCGCGGCTGCATCGGTGGCGAACCGCGACCACATTGCCCGCCGGCCCGGACGCCGCCGACGTCATCGCCCGAGTGCGCCGCTATCTCGCAGACGACCTTGATACACCTAAAGCGCTTGCGGCACTTGATGGTTGGACTACTGATGCACTGGAATACGGCGGCCACGACGCCGAGGCGCCGCGGACGGTGGCAACGGCGGTGGATGCGCTGCTGGGAGTGGACCTGTGATCACCGCGGAAACAGGAGGTAGGTTGCGGCCATGACGTCAGTTAACTCGCAAGTCGTATTCATCACCGGCGGCGGTCAAGGAATTGGGGCCGAGGTGGCCCGTCGCCTGCACGCCAAGGGCGCCAAACTGGTGCTGACCGATCTGGACGAGGTGGCATTGGCGGCTAGGTCCGCCGAGCTGGGCGACGAGCGGGTGCTCACCGTGGTTGCCGACGTGCGTGATCTCGCCGCCATGCAGGCCGCCGCTGGCCAGGCCGTCGACAAGTTCGGCGGAATCGACGTCGTGGTCGCCAACGCCGGGATCGGCAGCTACGGCTCCGTGCTGCAGGTCGACCCCGAGGCGGTCAAGCGGCTGTTGGACGTCAACCTGCTGGGTGTCTTTCACACCGTGCGCGCCACGTTGCCGTCGGTGATCGCGCGCCGCGGCTACGTGTTGATCGTCTCCTCACTTGCCGCGTTCACGGCAGCTCCGGGAATGGCGCCCTACGACATGTCCAAGGCCGGCAACGAGCATCTCGCTCACGCGCTGCGACTCGAAGTCGCGCACCTCGGCGTGGCCGTCGGCTCGGCACACATGGCCTGGATCGATACCGCCATGGTCCGCGACACCCTGGCCGACCTGCCCGTATTCCGCGAGCAATTGGCGAAGTTCCCGTGGCCGTTGAACAAGACCACCTCGGTGGACAAGTGCGCCGCAGCCTTCGTCGAAGGCATCGAGGGACGCAAGAAACGCGTGTACTGCCCGAGCTGGGTGGGTGTGTTCCGCTGGCTCAAACCGCTGTTGTCGACCCGGCTTGGCGAAGGTCCGGCCCTCAAGAGTGCCCGCGACCAGCTAGCCCGAATGGACGCCGAAGTCGCCGCACTCGGGCGCTCCGTCAGCGCCCATACCCAAGAGCTGGAGAAGTCTTAGCGCCCGAAGCCCGGACGGCGGCGGCGGAGATAGCGCTCGAACTCGGCGGCCAGCGCGTCGCCGTCGATCTTGCCCAGCGCCTCATTCATGTCGACCTCGGCGTCGCCGCGCTGCTCCAATGACTGCACATACTCAGCGATCTCGTCGTCCTCGGTGGTCATCTCGGTGACCGCCTGCTCCCACTCCTCGGCCTGTGCCGGCAGATCCGCCAGCGGCACCTCGATGTCGAGTACATCCTCGACGCGGCGCAGCAGCGCCACCGTCGCCTTCGGATTGGGTGGCTGCGATACGTAGTGCGGGACCGCCGCCCAGAAGGTCACGGCCGGTATCCCGGCGGCCACGCAGGCGTCCTGGAACACCCCTGCGATGCCGGTTGGGCCCTCATAGCGGGTTTCCTGCAGCCCGAAGCGCCGCGCCGACTCGGGGGAGTAGGCCGCCCCGGAGACCGGCACCGGCCGGGTGTGCGGCGTGTCGGCCAATAGCGCGCCGAGGATCACCACGGTGTCGACATTGAGCTTGTCGGCGACGGCCAGCAACTCGGCGCAGAATGTGCGCCACCGCATGTTCGGCTCCACGCCGTGCATCAACACGATGTCGCGCTCGGCGCCCGGCGGGCGACAATGCGAGATGCGCATCGACGGCCAGACCAATTCCCGCGTAACGCCGTCGACCTGCCGGATGACCGGGCGGTTCACCTGGTAGTCGTAATAAGCCTCGTCGTCGATCTCGACAATTGGATCGGCCTCCCAGATGGCGTCCAAGTGCTCCAGCGCGTCGCTGGCCGCGTCCCCGGCGTCGTTCCACCCCTCGAACGCAGCCACGACGATCGTGTTGTGCAGTTCAGGTAGCGAAGCGCTGACATCCGGCGAGGTCACGCCAATCAGCGTAAGGCCTGACCTAGGTCCCGGCGCGAAGAGCAACCGCCCATTTTCCATAGACCGGCTATGCTTGTCACGATGACTGCGCCCAACGATCACGCCTACGACACCGACATCCTCGAGACGTTGTCGCAGCGCGTCATGGTGGGCGACGGCGCTATGGGCACCCAGTTGCAGGAAGCCGATCTCACCCTCGACGATTTCCGCGGGCTGGAGGGCTGCAACGAGATCCTCAACGAGACCCGGCCCGATGTGCTGGAGACCATCCACCGTAACTATTTCGAGGCCGGCGCCGACGCGGTGGAGACCAACACGTTCGGCTGCAACATGTCCAATCTCGGCGACTACGACATCGCCGACCGGGTCCGGGATCTGTCCCAGCGGGGCACCGCAATCGCGCGCCGGGTTGCCGACGAACTGACCACCCCGGACCGCAAGCGCTACGTGCTGGGGTCCATGGGTCCCGGCACCAAGCTGCCGACCTTGGGCCACACCGAATACCACCTCATTCGCGACGCTTACGCCGAGGCCGCGTTGGGCATGGTCGAAGCCGGCGCTGACGCCATCCTGGTGGAAACCTGCCAGGACTTGCTACAGCTCAAGGCTGCGGTGCTGGGTTCGCGACGGGCGATGGAGCAGGCCGGGCGGCATATTCCGGTGTTCACCCATGTGACCGTCGAGACCACCGGCACAATGCTGCTGGGCAGTGAGATCGGTGCGGCGCTGACCGCCATCGAGCCGCTCGGTGTGGACATGATCGGTTTGAACTGCGCGACCGGCCCGGCCGAGATGAGCGAGCACTTGCGCTATCTGTCTCGCCATGCCCGCATTCCGGTGTCGGTGATGCCCAACGCCGGGTTGCCGGTGCTGGGGGCAAAGGGTGCCGAATACCCCTTGCAGCCCGACGAATTGGCCGAAGCGCTGGACGGGTTTATCAGCCAGTTCGGTCTGTCACTGGTGGGCGGCTGCTGCGGCACCACCCCAGAGCACATCCGGAAAGTGGCCGCGGCCGTCGCCCCGTACAACGACGGCACCGCGCAGCGCGGCCAGCGGAACGTGACCTACGAGCCGGGCGTGTCGTCGTTGTACACCGCCGTCCCGTTCGCGCAGGACGCCTCGGTGCTGGTTATCGGGGAGCGGACAAACGCCAACGGCTCCAGGGCTTTTCGTGAGGCGATGATCGCCGAGGACTATCAGAAATGCCTGGACATCGCCAAAGACCAGACCCGCGACGGCGCACACCTGCTCGATCTGTGCGTCGACTACGTCGGCCGCGACGGCGCCGCTGACATGAGAGCGTTGGCCAGTCGGCTGGCCACGGCATCGACGTTGCCGATCATGCTGGACTCCACCGAAACCCCGGTGCTGCAAGCGGGTTTGGAACACCTGGGCGGCCGCTGCACGATCAACTCGGTGAACTACGAGGACGGCGACGGACCCGAGTCGCGCTTTACCAAGACCATGGAGCTGGTCGCCGAACACGGCGCCGCTGTGGTCGCGCTGACCATCGACGAAGAGGGCCAGGCCCGCACCGCCGAGAAGAAGGTCGAGATCGCCGAGCGGCTGATCAACGACATCACCGGCAATTGGGGAGTCGACGAATCCTCCATCCTCATCGACACTTTGACCTTCACCATCGCCACCGGGCAGGAAGAGTCACGCAAAGACGGCATCGAGACCATCAGAGCGATCCGGCTGCTGAAGCAGCGCCACCCCGATGTGCAGACCACGTTGGGTCTGTCCAACATCTCGTTCGGCCTGAACCCCGCCGCGCGCCAAGTGGTGAACTCGGTCTTCCTGCACGAATGCCAGGAAGCCGGGCTGGATTCGGCGATCGTGCACGCGTCGAAGATCCTGCCGATGAACCGGATACCGGAAGAGCAACGCAAGGTCGCGCTGGATCTGGTGTACGACCGCCGCCGCGAAGAGGACGAGTATGACCCGCTGCAGGAGCTGATGCGCCTGTTCGAGGGGGTGTCGGCTGCGTCGTCGAAGGAATCCCGCGCCGCGGAGCTCGCCAAGCTGCCGCTGTTTGAACGGCTGGCGCAACGCATCGTCGACGGAGAGCGGAATGGCTTGGAGGCCGACCTTGACGAGGCGATGACCCAGAAGCCGCCGCTGGCGATCATCAACGAGAACCTGCTCGCGGGTATGAAGACGGTCGGTGAGCTGTTCGGCTCCGGCCAGATGCAGCTGCCGTTCGTGCTGCAGTCCGCCGAGGTGATGAAAACCGCCGTGGCCTATCTGGAACCGCACATGGAGAAGTCTGACGACGACTCGGGCAAGGGCCGGATCGTGCTGGCCACGGTCAAGGGCGACGTGCACGACATCGGTAAGAACCTGGTCGACATCATCCTGAGCAACAACGGCTACGAAGTGGTCAACATCGGCATCAAGCAGCCGATCGCCAACATCCTCGAAGTCGCCGAAGACAAGAGCGCCGACGTGGTCGGAATGTCGGGCCTGCTGGTGAAATCCACCGTGGTGATGAAGGAAAACCTCCAGGAGATGAACACCCGTGGAGTCGCCGAGAAGTTCCCGGTGCTGCTCGGCGGTGCGGCGCTGACCCGCAGCTACGTGGAGAACGATCTCGCCGAGATGTACGAAGGCGAAGTGCATTACGCGCGAGACGCTTTCGAGGGCCTGAAGTTGATGGACACCATCATGAGCGTCAAGCGTGGTGAGGCACCCGACGTCGACAGCCCGGAGGCAGTCGCAGCCCGGGAGAAAGAGGCCGAACGCAAAGCCCGCCACGAGCGCTCCAAGCGCATCGCCGAACAGCGCAAGGCCGCCGAAGAACCGGTCGTCGTGCCCGAGCGCTCCGACGTCGCAGCCGACATCGAAGTCCCGGCTCCGCCGTTCTGGGGGTCGCGGATTGTGAAGGGTCTGGCGCTGGCCGATTACACCGGCCTGCTCGACGAGCGTGCGCTGTTCCTCGGGCAGTGGGGTCTGCGCGGGGTGCGTGGTGGTGAGGGGCCATCGTATGAGGAGCTGGTGGAGACCGAGGGCCGACCGCGGCTGCGGTATTGGCTCGACCGGCTCTCCACCGACGGCGTGTTGGCGCACGCAGCGCTGGTTTACGGCTACTTCCCGGTGGTGTCAGAGGGCGACGACGTCGTCCTGCTCACCGAACCAAAGCCCGATGCCGAGCAGCGATTCCGGTTCACCTTCCCCCGTCAGCAGCGTGACCGATTCTTGTGCATCGCCGACTTCATCCGCTCGCGCGAAATCGCGGACAAGGCTGGTCAAGTTGATGTGCTGCCGTTCCAGCTGGTGACCATGGGCCAGCCGATCGCTGACTTCGCCAACGAGCTTTTCGCCTCCGACTCCTACCGCGACTACCTCGAGGTGCACGGCATCGGCGTGCAGCTCACCGAGGCGCTGGCCGAATACTGGCACCGCCGAATCCGGGAGGAACTTCTATTCTCCGGCGACCGGGCGATGGCGACCGAAGATCCCCAAGCTGTCGAGGACTACTTCAAACTCGGCTACCGCGGCGCGCGGTACTCCTTCGGCTACGGTGCCTGCCCTGACCTGGAGGACCGGGTCAAGACCATGGCCCTGTTGGAGCCGGAGCGCATCGGGGTGGCGCTGTCGGAGGAGATGCAGCTGCATCCGGAGCAGTCGACCGACGCGTTCATCCTGCACCACCCCGAAGCCAAATATTTCAACGTCTGATCGCCGATAGTCGCCTTGCGGACGGCGGTATCCTCTGGCCAGTCGAGACCCCGACAGCATCGAAGGACGCCATGACCGGTGATGATGCCCGCGGGCAGGCGCCGTCGGCTCCCCATGAAGACCTGCCCGCCGACCGCCGCGCCGCTCGCGTCGCTTTCTTGTCCGCCACCCGCTTCGCGTCGGTGGCCGCGATCGGGGGACTGATGTTCGGCTACGACATCTCGGTGACCAACCGTGCAGTCAAGGCGTTGCAGGCCAACTTTCATATCGGCAACGCGGTCTTGGGTTTTGCCGCGGCCTCGGTACTGATGGGCGCCGCTGCCGGAGCGGTGTTCGCCGGACGGGTCGCGGACCGGATGGGCCGACTGGCGATGATGAAGCTTGCGGCCACACTGTTTTTCATCTGCGGGCTGGGAGCCGGGTTGGCGAGCAGCATTTGGATGTTCGTCATCTTTCACACCGTCGGCGGCATCGGTATCGGGTTCGGGTCCGTCGCCGCCCCGGCGTACATCGCCGAAATCTCGCCCCCGCGTTTCCGCGGCCGGCTCGGTTCACTGCAGCAGCTTGCCATCGTGTGCGGCATTTTCGGATCCCTGGCACTGACCTGGTTGCCATTTCATCTCGCGGGGGGTTCCAGCGGGCGGCTGTGGCTGGGTCTGGCTGCGTGGCGCTGGACCTACCTCGGCGAGGTGATTCCGGCGCTCGTGTGGTTCGCGCTGATTTTCACCATTCCGGAATCTCCGCGCTACCTGGTTGCGCGACAGCAAATTTCGCAGGCTCGCCGAGTGCTGTCCACGCTACTCGGTGACCGCGATGTGGAGCCCACGATAAACCGGATCACGGACACCCTGGAGCAGGAAAAACCACCGTCCTGGCGCGATCTGCGTAAGCCGACCGGCGGGCTTTACAGCATCGTCTGGGTGGGCTTGGGACTGGCCATCTTTCAGCAGTTCGTTGGTATCAACGTGATCTTCTACTACTCGGATGTGCTCTGGGAGGCAGTGGGATTCGGCGAGAAGTCGTCGTTCACCATCGCGTTGGTGACCACCGGCGTCAATGTCGTGATCACCTTGGTGGCGATCGCGCTGATCGACAGGGTGGGCCGCAGGCCGCTGTTGCTGGCCGGATCAGCGGGTATGGCATTGATGCTGGCCACGATGACCGTTGTTTTCACCAGCGCATCCGTCGTCAACGGTCGACCAGACCTGGACACAGCCTCCGGGGTGATCGCGCTGGTCGCCGCCGACGTGTTCGTTATCGCGTTCGCCATCTCGTGGGGACCCGTCCTATGGGTGCTGCTGGGCGAGATGTTCCCCAACCGCATCCGGTCTGCGGCGCTGGGATTGGCGTCGGGTGTGCAATGGATGGCCACCTGGACAATCACCGTGACCTTCCCGGCGCTGCGGCACGCGCTCGGCTTGGCCTACGGCTTTTACGCGCTGTGTGCGCTGCTGTCGCTTCTTTTCGTGTGGCGATGGGTCCGGGAAACCAATGGGATGTCCCTGGAAGACATGCCCGACGAGGTGGCCCCGGCAAGCGGGCGGGCCGTCGCGACCTGAAACCGCCGTGACTTTGCTTACCCGCCCATGAAACAATCGCTGGCCGTGAAGACCTTCGAGAATCTGTTTGCCGAGCTCGGTGAGCGTGCCCGCACCCGTCCGGCCGGCAGCAGCACCGTCGCCGCGCTGGACAGCGGGGTGCACGCGGTGGGCAAGAAGGTCCTCGAGGAGGCCGGTGAGGTGTGGTTGGCGGCCGAGCACGAATCCGACGACGCACTCGCCGAGGAGATCAGCCAGTTGCTGTACTGGGTCCAGGTGCTGATGATCGCCCGCGGGCTGACGCTCGACGACGTGTACCGGAAACTGTGATGGCACCGCTTCACCGGAACGGCTCGACGAGGCTGCGAGTGGCAGTCCCCAACAAGGGGGCGCTGAGCGAACCTGCCGTCGAGATCCTCGCCGAGGCCGGCTACCGCCGCCGCACCGATCCAAAAGACTTGACCGTCATCGACCCGCACAACCACGTCGAGTTCTTTTTCCTGCGGCCCAAGGACATCGCCATCTATGTCGGGTCGGGGGAGCTCGACTTCGGAATCACCGGACGGGATTTGGCGCGTGAGTCCCGCGCGTCGGTGCACGAACGACTGGCGCTGGGCTTTGGGTCGTCGAGCTTTCGTTACGCCGCGCCGGCCGGACGCGACTGGACCATCGAGGACTTGGCCGGTCGGCGAATCGCCACCGCGTACCCGAACTTGGTGCGGGAAGACCTGGCGGCCCGCCGTATTGACGCGACCGTGATTCGCCTGGACGGCGCGGTGGAGATCTCGGTGCAGCTCGGGGTAGCCGACGCCATCGCCGACGTCGTGGGCTCGGGTCGCACCCTGAACATGCACAACCTGGTGGCGTTCGGTGAAACACTGTGCGACTCAGAAGCGGTGCTCATCGAACAGGCCGACCCTGTGGCCGCAGACGGCGGCCCGGACGCCTCCGCCCGTGACCAGCTGGTCGCGCGGGTGCAGGGCGTGGTGTTCGGCCAGCAGTATTTGATGCTGGACTACGACTGCCCGCGTTCGGTTCTCGACGAAGCCACGTCGATCACGCCCGGATTGGAGTCACCCACCATCGCTCCGCTGGCAGACCCCGATTGGGTGGCGGTGCGGGCTTTGGTGCCGCGCCGGGACGTCAACGTGACCATGGACGAGCTGGCGGCTATCGGGGCGAAAGCGATCCTGGCGTCGGACATTCGGTTCTGCCGGTTCTGATCATGAATGCGCCGGTGGGATCGGCTGTGCTGTGTTAGCGTCCCGCTAGAGCCGATTGGCCGGCATCTCTTGGTGGTATTGAGCCGTAAGGACGGTCGCCGTGACGCATTTCTATGTTCTGCTTCTAGCTCTGGGCATCGGTGTCATCGCCGGTTTGCGTTCCATGACGGCTCCGGCGGTAGTCGCCTGGGCCGCCGCGCTGCACTGGATCAACTTGAATGGAACGTGGGCTGCTTGGGTGGGGCATCCGGTGACGGTCGCCATCCTCACGCTCTTGGCGGTCGGTGAGCTGGCCGCCGACAAACATCCCAAGACACCCAGCCGCACCGCACCGCCGTCGTTCATTGCCCGGATCGTCTTGGGCGCGTTCGCGGGCGCTGTCATCGGCACCGCGTGGGCCTTCACCTGGAGCGCGCTGGGCGCGGGCGCCGTTGGCGCCGTGCTCGGCACCCTGGGCGGCTACCAGGCGCGCACCCGCCTGGTCGCCGCACACGGCCATGACTTGCCGATCGCCCTGCTCGAAGATGCCGTCGCGGTGCTGGGTGGATTCGCGATTGTCGCTGTAACAGCTGCTCTGTGACGCGGCGCTTCGACGCGATCGTGGTGGGCGCCGGTCAGGCCGGGCCCTCTCTCGCGGGTCGACTGACAGCGGTCGGCCACACCGTTGCCATGGTGGAGCGCAAGCTGATCGGCGGCACGTGTGTCAACAACGGATGCATCCCCACCAAGACCTTGGTGGCCAGCGCCCATGCTGCGCACCTGGCCCGTCGCGGCGCCGACTTTGGTATCGGGACCGGAGCGGTCAGCGTGGACATGGCGAAAGTCAAGGCACGCAAAGACGAGATCATGCTGGGCGACCGCAAGGGCGTCGAAGACTGGTTGAACGGAATGGACGGCTGCACCGTCATCCGCGGGCATGCCCGATTCGAGGACCCGCACACGCTGCGCGTCGGCGATGAGGTCCTGCAGGCCGAGCGGATTTTCCTCAACGTCGGTGGCCGTGCGGTGGTGCCCGAGATTCCCGGCCTCAAGGATGTCGATTTCCTCACCAACGTCTCGATCCTCGAACTCGACACCGTGCCCGAACATCTCGTCATCATCGGCGGGAGCTACATCGCGCTCGAATTCGCCCAGATGTACCGCCGCTTCGGCGCCCGGGTGACCGTCGTCGAGAAAGGGCCGCGGCTGGCATCTCGCGAAGACAACGACGTCTCGGACACCATCAAGTCGATCCTGCAAAACGAGGGCATCGACATCGTCGTCGATGCTGCTGATATTCGGATAGCCAAGCAGGACAACGGCTTCGAGGTGTCGCCGCGGGCCGGTGCCGCGCCGATCGCCGGCAGTCATCTGCTGCTGGCGGTCGGGCGCCGGCCCAACACCGACGACCTCGGCCTCGAGGCCGCCGGTGTCCACACCGATGCCCGGGGATACATCACGGTCGATGACCAACTGAAAACCAGCGTCGACCACATCTGGGCAATGGGTGACTGTAACGGCAAGGGCGCGTTCACCCACACCTCCTACAACGATTTCGAAATCGTCTCTGCCAATCTGCTCGACGACGACCCACGCCGGGTCAGCGACCGCATTCCCACCTATGCCCTCTACATCGACCCGCCACTGGGGCGAGCCGGAATGACCGTCGAGCAAGTGCGTGCGTCCGGCCGCCCTGCACTCTTCGGTCAACGGCCCATGACTAGGGTCGGTCGCGCGGTGGAAAAGGGTGAGACACAAGGCTTTATGAAAGTCGTGGTCGACGCCCAAACGCAGCAGATTCTGGGAGCGGCCATCCTCGGCGTCGGTGGCGACGAGGCCATTCACGCCATTCTGGACGTGATGTCAGCTAAGGCGCCCTACACCACGTTGGCGCGCACGATGCACATCCACCCGACGGTCTGCGAGCTGATACCGACGATGCTGGAGGAGATGTCGCCGCTGCCGTAAGTCTCAGGCGGCCGGGTCTGCCTGATGCAGGACGGCGTCGGCATTGCCCTCATCAGGATGCTTCGGCCAACCCGGGTAGGGCGGCGGTGTGCCGCCGAAGATCGGACAGTGCTCGTGGTGCGGGCACCAGTCGCACATCCGCGACGGCCGTGGCCTGAAATCGCCTGTCGCACCTGCAGATTGAATTGCCCGCCAGATCGCCGTCAGTGTTTTCTCGAAGCGCAGCAACTCGGCTTCGTCGGGGGAGTAGTCCAGCAGCTGGCCGTCCGCCAGGTAGATGAGCCGCAGTCGCGTCGGCAGCACGCCCCGCGACCGCAGCAACGCGACCGCGTAGAACTTCATCTGAAACATGGCCTTGAACTCGGCGAGGGCCCGCGCTTCCGGCGGCGCCTTGCCGGTCTTGTAGTCCACCACCCGCAATTCGCCGGTGGGCGCGACATCGATGCGGTCGATGATCCCGCGCAGCAGTGTGCCGTCGGCAAGTTCGACCTCGATGCGCTGCTCGCAGCTCTGCGGGTCGAACCGGGTCGGGTCTTCCAACCGGTAGTAGCCGGACAGCAGCTTGCGGGCCTCGTCGAGGAGTTGGGTCTGCTGCTCGGTGTCCAACTGGCCGGCCAGCTCGGGTTCGTCGGCGATCACCTGCTCCCAAGCCGGGTCGACCAGCGCGTCGACAGCCTGCGGGCCGCGTTCGGCCGCGGGCAGGCCGTACAGCTGCTCCAGTGCGGCATGTACCACTGACCCGCGCAGTTGCGCGGTTGACGGCGGCTCGGGGAGCCGATCGATGGCCCGGAAGCGGTAGAGCAGCGGGCATTGTTTGAAGTCGGCCGCCCGCGACGGTGACAGGGCCGGCCGTTTCCTCGTCTGATTGCCTGGCTCGCCCCCTCGCCGCGCGGCTGGGGGTGCCCCCACATCCCGCGCCGGCGCGGCGGGCACCGTCTCCGGGCGGGCTACATCCCCCGGTTCGCCGCTCATATTCGCAGCCTAGGGGCCAGGTCGGACAACCCCGCGCAGCTATCTCGGCGCGTCTGCTGGCAGGCTTGACAGCTGTGTCTGAAACCGGCCCGTTCGCCATCGGTGATCGAATCCAGCTCACCGACGCCAAGGGTCGGCACTACACGATGCTTCTCAGCGCAGGCAGCGAATTTCACACTCATCGCGGCGCGATCGCGCACGACACGGTGATCGGACTGCAGGAAGGCAGCGTGGTCAAATCGGCCAACGGTGACCCGTTTCTGGTGCTGCGTCCGCTGCTGGTGGACTACGTGATGTCCATGCCCCGCGGTGCGCAGGTGGTGTACCCCAAAGACGCTGCCCAGATCGTGCACGAGGGTGACATCTTCCCGGGCGCCCGGGTATTGGAGGCCGGCGCCGGTTCCGGCGCGCTGACCTGTTCGCTGCTGCGTGCCGTCGGGCCGGACGGGCAGGTGATCTCCTACGACGTGCGTGCCGACCATGCCGAACACGCGCGTCGCAACGTGGAGACGTTCTTCGGCTGCGCCCCCGACAACTGGCAGTTGGTCGTCAGCGATGTCGCGGATGCTGACCTGCCCGCCGGCTCGGTCGACCGGGTAGTGCTGGACATGCTGGCGCCATGGGATGTGCTCGACAGCGTGTCGCGGGCGCTGGTGGCCGGTGGCGTGCTGATCATCTACGTGGCCACTGTCACTCAGCTGTCCAAGACTGTGGAGGCGCTGCGTGAGCAGCAATGCTGGACCGAACCTCGCGCGTGGGAGACGCTGCAGCGAGGCTGGAACGTCGTCGGGCTGGCCGTGCGCCCCCAGCACAACATGCGCGGCCACACCGCGTTCCTGGTGTCGGCGCGCCGATTGGCCCCGGGCACCGTCACCCCGACGCCGCTGCGTAGAAAGCGCTAACGCCGACCCCGTCCAGTCGTCTCTAGTCGTCGCTGCGTCGCAGCCCACGGCGCACCGACAGCAAGTCGAACTCCGGGTGCGCGGCGACCAGGCGTTCGGCGGCGTCGAGGACATCGACGGCGTGCCGGCGGTCGGCCGAGGCCATCGCCACCCCGATGCCCGCCCGCCGGTAAAGCTCGTGCGATCCCGTTTCGGCGGCCGACACGCCGAACTTGCGTTGCAGCTCGGCCACCACCGGCCGGACCACCGATCGCTTCTGTTTGAGTGAGCGCACGTCGCCGAGCATCAGATCGAACTCGAGCCAGCCGATCCACATGGTCGGGCTCAGCGGCCCGGTGTCGCTGGTGGCGTAACCGGTTCGGTCCTAAACGCCAGCAAGACCTCGGCGGTCCGCGCCGATAGCTGCCAACCGGCCTGGCACGGCTTGAACTCCATCGGAAAAGAGAATCTGGGACCGCCCCGATTGGGTGAGCTGACGTTGATGTTGGCTACTACGTCGGCCGGGTCCCGGTCAGACCATCCGATGTCGCGCACATCGACCTTCACCGGCGCATAGCCACCGTTGAGCAGCGCGTTGGCGAACTGGTCTAAGACGCCGGCGTTTTCCGGGGTAGCGCCTTCGACCAGGCTCAGCTTCTGAGTGCCGGGCACCGCGGGATCAGCCAGCTGGTACAGCACGGCAGCCAGGGCATTGGGGGACGGCAGCGGCGCAGCTTGGGCGGCCGCCGTCGAACTCAGCGACGCAGACGTCGACGGCGCTGTTGCTCCCGGCGACGCGTCCTGCTCGTCATCGGAACACCCGGAAAGTCCGAACGCCGCCGCAAATGCGACGGCGCTCACGACTGCAGTGAGATGTCGGCTCATTCAGCCGCGTCAGTGGCCTGACGAACGCACCGACTGGATCAGCGTCATCGCCGAGTCATGCGACAGTTTCCAGCCACCCTGATCGACGAAGGTGAGGTTCTCGGTCGTCGGCGCCAGGTGCGGACCCGCCGCGGTGATGCTAGCCGACGCCGCACCAGGACCCGCGGGCACGATGTTGGTGATGTTGAACGTCAGCGGCAGGCTGCCCTTGGCGGCGGCCTTTTGCAGTTCGTGATCGGCGATGGAGGCTGGATACGGAATGCCACCCTCGACGAGGTAGCCCTTGTTGGCGAAGGACAAGCTGGGGTCCTGCAACGTGTTGAGGACGGTGACCAGCTGGTCGGCGGTTGGCACATCCACCCCCGGGTCCAGCGGCAGCGGCGCGCCGAAGACTACCGGCTGAACTTGAGGCGACGCGGCGGTAACGGATGCAATGCAGGTCACACCCGCAGCCGCCGCACCGATGGCGGCCAGTGCCGCCACGCCTGTGGCTAGGGATTTCACGGTCACAGAGGTCCTCTCGGTAAAACCAACTCAACATGATGTTAACGCTGATGCCAGTGTGCCCCATTTCGAGATCCCGCATGAATCGGAAATCGCCGGTAGCGTTGAGGTATCCGCCGCACCACCATGCGGAGCGGGAGAGGAGCGCAACATGGGTGAGTTTGAGCGTGAAGCGTTCGGTAGCCCGCGCGAACCAGACCTCTCCGACGAGGATGCCGCCGAGTTGGAAGAGCTCCGGCGTGAGGCGGCGATCCTGCGGGAGCAACTAGAGAACACCGTGGGAGCGCAGAGCGCCGCGCGCAGTTCCCGCGATGTTCACCAGCTTGAGGCGCGAATCGACTCGCTCGCCGCGCGCAATTCCAAGCTGATGGAAACCCTCAAGGAAGCCCGGCAACAACTGCTGGCGCTGCGCGAAGAGGTCGACCGGCTCGGACAGCCGCCTAGCGGCTACGGCGTGTTGTTGTCCACGCACGAGGACGACACCATCGACGTCTTCACCTCAGGACGCAAGATGCGCCTGACATGCTCACCCAACATCGACATCAGGTCTTTGAGAAAAGGGCAGACAGTTCGGCTCAACGAGGCTTTAACCGTCGTCGAGGCCGGCACGTATGAATCAGTCGGCGAGATTTCAACTTTGCGCGAGATCCTCGCCGACGGTCACCGAGCGTTGGTTGTCGGCCACGCTGACGAGGAACGCATAGTCTGGCTCGCCGACCCGCTGGTCGCCGAGGATCTGCCCGACGGGCACCCCGACGCCCTCAACGACGATCAGCGGCCGCGGAAGCTGCGTCCGGGGGACTCATTGCTGGTGGACACCAAGGCCGGGTACGCCTTCGAGCGCATCCCCAAGGCCGAGGTCGAGGACTTGGTGCTGGAAGAGGTCCCGAACGTCACCTACGACGACATCGGCGGGCTGGGCCGGCAGATCGAGCAGATCCGCGACGCCGTGGAGCTGCCCTTTCTGCACAAGGACCTGTACCGGGAATATGCGTTACGCCCGCCCAAGGGTGTGCTGCTCTACGGCCCGCCCGGTTGCGGTAAGACCTTGATCGCCAAGGCCGTCGCCAACTCGCTGGCCAAGAAGATGGCCGAGGTCCGCGGCGACGACGCCCGCGAGGCCAAGTCCTACTTCCTGAACATCAAGGGCCCCGAGCTGCTGAACAAGTTCGTAGGTGAGACCGAGCGGCACATCCGGCTGATCTTCCAGCGGGCCCGCGAGAAGGCGTCCGAAGGCACGCCGGTGATCGTGTTCTTCGACGAGATGGATTCGATCTTCCGCACCCGCGGTACCGGGGTTTCCTCGGACGTGGAGACGACGGTCGTCCCCCAGCTGCTCAGCGAGATCGACGGGGTGGAGGGACTGGAGAACGTCATCGTGATCGGCGCCTCCAACCGGGAGGACATGATCGACCCCGCGATCCTGCGGCCGGGCCGCCTCGACGTGAAGATCAAGATCGAGCGCCCGGACGCCGAATCGGCACAGGACATCTTCTCCAAGTACCTCACCGAGCAACTGCCGGTGCATGCCGACGACATCGCCGAGTTCGACGGTGACCGAGGGGTGTGCATCAAGGCGATGATCGAAAAAGTCGTCGACCGGATGTACGCCGAGATCGACGACAACCGCTTCCTCGAGGTCACCTACGCCAACGGCGACAAAGAAGTCATGTACTTCAAGGACTTCAACTCCGGCGCGATGATCCAGAACGTCGTCGACCGCGCGAAGAAGAACGCGATCAAGGCGGTGCTGGAGACCGGCCAACGGGGGCTGCGCATCCAGCATCTGCTCGATTCGATCGTCGACGAGTTCGCCGAGAACGAGGATCTGCCCAACACCACCAATCCCGATGACTGGGCCCGGATTTCGGGCAAGAAGGGCGAGCGCATCGTCTACATCCGCACGCTGGTCACCGGCAAGAGCTCGAGTGCCTCACGGGCGATCGACACCGAGTCCAACCTCGGCCAGTACCTGTAGGGCTCAGACGGCTAGCAGCGAATAGCTGTTGGCCAGGTCGTCCTGTAGAACCTGCGCGGCGTGGGTGGTGGTGTCAATGCGCAGCGGGCTGGTCAGCACTCGTGACTGGTAGGTCCATCCGTCCGGCAGGTCGAGCCGCTCGCCCAGGCCGGGCAGGTCGGCCCGTGACAAGTTGGGATCAACGATCTGGCTCCAGGTCTGCATCACCCAGCGCCGGAATGCGGCGTCTAGCAGTTCGTAGACCTCTTCTCCGGCATCGAAGGTGAAGACGGTGTGCCGGTTGACCTGATTTGCGGTGTAGGGCGCCGGGTTCACCCCTGTCAGCAAGACCGTGGCCTGCAGCAGCATGTCGATTCCGCCGAAGTTCTTAATCATCCGCGGGCCCTGGGGCACCTTCTCGATGGCGTTCATCAGCCAGTAGCGCGGTCCGTTGAGCAGGGCTGTGGCAGCACCGTTTTCAGTCGCGATCGCCTGCGCGTCGAGCGCCGACCACAATTCGGCAGGACAGTCGTTGAGCGGAAAGCTGTTGTAGACGGTGGCCTGCGGCCCTGCCTCGCCCGGCGTCACCAGCAGGACTTCGCCGTAGCGTTTTCCGGACAAGCCGGTGATGGGTTGAGGCACAGCATCGGCGGGCACCAGGGTGAAGTTAATCACTTCAATCACCTGCGTCAATGGCCTGACGGCAGTTCTCCTGGCCCCGTCCCCCTCGCCGCTACGCGGCCTGGGCGGTTCCCCCAGCGCGGATCGCATCGTTGCCACGCCTAGGCTTTAGGGCATGCAACGGATTATCGGGACGGAGGTCGAGTATGGCATTTCGTCGCCATCGGACCCGACCGCCAACCCGATCCTGACCTCGACACAGGCGGTGCTGGCCTACGCCGCCGCCGCAGGTATTCAGCGCGCCAAACGCACTCGCTGGGACTACGAGGTGGAATCGCCGCTGCGGGACGCCCGTGGTTTCGACCTGAGCCGCTCAGCGGGCCCGCCGCCGGTGGTCGACGCGGACGAGGTCGGTGCCGCCAACATGATCTTGACCAACGGTGCGCGGCTCTACGTCGACCACGCACACCCGGAATACGCGGCACCGGAGTGCACTGACCCGCTGGACGCGGTGATCTGGGACAAGGCCGGCGAGCGCGTGATGGAGGCCGCCGCACGGCACGTGGCCAGCGTGCCGGGTGCGGCCAAGTTGCAGCTTTACAAAAACAACGTCGACGGCAAGGGCGCCTCCTACGGGTCGCACGAGAACTATCTGATGAGCCGTCAGACGCCGTTCTCGGCCGTCATCGCCGGGCTGACCCCGTTCCTGGTGTCCCGTCAGGTGGTGACCGGCTCGGGCCGGGTCGGGATCGGGCCGGCCGGCGACGAGCCCGGCTTCCAGCTCTCCCAGCGATCCGACTACATCGAGGTCGAGGTCGGGCTGGAGACCACGCTGAAACGCGGCATCATCAATACCCGCGACGAGCCGCACGCCGACGCTGACCGCTACCGGCGGCTGCACGTCATCATCGGCGACGCCAACCTCGCCGAGACGTCGACGTATCTGAAGCTGGGCTCGACCGCTCTGGTGCTCGACCTGATCGAGGAGGGCGCGGGATACGGGATCGACCTGAGCGACCTGGCGCTGGCCCGGCCGGTACACGCCGTCCACGCGATCAGCCGCGATCCCTCCCTGCGCGCCACCGTCGCCCTGGCCGATGGCCGCGAACTGACCGGCCTTGCGCTGCAACGGATTTATTTGGACAGGGTGGCAAAGCTGGTCGACGGCCGCGACCACGATCCGCGGGCGGCCGACGTCGTGGAGACCTGGGCGCACGTGCTCGATCTACTCGAGCGCGACCCGATGGAGTGCGCGGAGCTGCTGGACTGGCCGGCCAAGCTGCGGCTCCTGGAGGGTTTCCGGCACCGGGAGAACCTGGGTTGGTCGGCGCCGCGACTTCACCTGGTCGATCTGCAGTACTCCGATGTCCGGCTGGACAAGGGCCTGTACAACCGGCTGGTGGCGCGCGGTTCGATGAAGCGTCTGGTCACCGAACAGCAGGTGATCAGCGCCGTCGACAACCCGCCGACGGACACCCGGGCCTACTTCCGCGGTGAATGCCTGCGCCGCTTCGGCGCGGACATCGCCGCGGCCAGCTGGGACTCGGTGATTTTCGACCTGGGTGGCGACTCGCTGGTGCGTATCCCGACGCTGGAGCCGCTGCGTGGCAGCAAGGCGCACGTCGGCGCGCTGCTGGATTCGGTGAACAGCGCTGTCGAGCTGGTGGAGCAACTGACCACCTGAGGAGCCGGACATGGGGCTTCAGCCGGGGCATTAGCGACGTTGACCGGTAGGCTGGAGAAACCTACGGGCGTGTTTCACGGCCGATGACGATGCAGGAGGCAGCGATGGCCCAGGAGCAGACCAAGCGCGGCGGTGACGGCGGCGATGACGACGACCTCACCGCCAGCACGGCCGCGGGCCAGGAGCGTCGCGAGAAGCTGACCGATGAGACCGACGATCTACTCGACGAGATCGACGATGTTCTGGAAGAGAACGCCGAAGACTTCGTCCGCGCATACGTCCAAAAGGGCGGACAGTGACCTGGCCTTTTCACGATCGCCCGGCCACCCATTCAGCACTTCCCGGAACCGCCTCTGGCGGCCTTTCCTCATTCGCCGACTTTTTGCGCCGCGAGGCGCCGGAGTTGCTGCCTGGTCGCATCGGTAGCGCGGACGCCATCGGGCCCAGTTCTCAGCTGCCGCATGGAACGACCATTGTTGCGTTGAAACATCCCGGCGGCGTCGTCATCGCCGGCGACCGCCGTTCCACACAGGGCAACATGATCGCGGGACGGGATGTGCAGAAGGTGTACATCACCGACGACTACACCGCGACCGGCATTGCCGGCACCGCGGCCATCGCTGTCGAATTCGCCCGCCTCTACGCCGTCGAGCTCGAGCACTACGAGAAGCTGGAAGGCGTGCCGCTCACCTTCGCCGGCAAGGTCAACCGGCTCGCGATCATGGTCCGCGGCAACCTCGGTGCCGCGATGCAGGGTCTGGTGGCGCTGCCGCTGCTCGCCGGTTTCGACATCCACGACGCTGATCCGGAGAAGGCGGGCCGCATCGTCTCCTTCGACGCCGCGGGCGGCTGGAACCTGGAGGAAGAGGGCTACCAGTCGGTCGGCTCGGGCTCGATTTTCGCCAAATCGTCGATCAAGAAGTTGTATTCGCAAGTGACGGATGCCGATTCGGCGCTTCGGGTCGCTGTTGAGGCCCTCTACGACGCGGCCGACGACGATTCCGCCACCGGGGGGCCCGATCTGGTCCGCGGGATCTACCCGACCGCAATCACGATCGGTGCGGACGGTGCAGCCAACGTTGGCGAGCAGCGCATCGCCGAGTTGGCGCGAGAGGTCATCGAAAGGCGTACCCGCGCTGATACTTTCGGCCCGGACGCGGAACGCGCGGGAAGTGATTCATGAGTTTTCCGTACTTTATCTCGCCTGAGCAGGCGATGCGCGAGCGCAGCGAGCTCGCGCGAAAAGGCATTGCACGCGGCCGCAGCGTGGTGGCACTGGTTTACGCGGGCGGCGTGTTGTTCGTCGCCGAGAACCCGTCGCGCTCGCTGCAAAAGATCAGCGAACTCTACGACCGCGTCGGCTTCGCCGCCGCCGGGAAGTTCAACGAATTCGACAATCTGCGGCGCGGCGGGATTCAGTTCGCCGACACCCGCGGTTATGCCTACGACCGCCGCGATGTGACCGGCCGGCAGCTGGCCAACGTCTACGCGCAGACGCTCGGCACCATCTTCACCGAGCAGGCCAAGCCCTACGAGGTCGAGCTGTGTGTGGCCGAAGTCGCCCACTACGGCGAGACCAAACCGCCCGAGCTGTATCGCATTACCTACGACGGGTCGATCAACGACGAGCCGCATTTCGTGGTGATGGGCGGTACGACCGAGCCGATCGCCACCGCGCTGAAGGACTCCTACACCGAGAACGCCGACCTGACGGACGCTGTGCGGATTGCGGTGGACGCGCTGCAGGCGGGGAGCGCCAACGGCACCGATCAGCCCACCCTGGGGGTGTCGACGTTGGAGGTCGCGATCCTCGACGTCAACCGGCCGCGGCGAGCGTTCCGGCGAATTACCGGTTCTGCGCTGGAGCGGTTGCTGCCCGAACACAATGGCTCTGGGTCGGCGGACGACTCGGCGGAGAAATCGTCGAAATAGCCGCTGCGGACCCGGCGCACCTGTCTCGTATTGTCGGTGTGTGCTGATCGGCTTGCTGCTCGCGTTGGGCTGCTCGGTGTGCTACGGGACGGCGACGGTGTTGCAGGCTGCGGCGACGCGCTCGGTGGATCCCGGCAGCGACTCTGGAGTTGACGCGGCCCTGCTGCTGCGAGCGCTGCGGCAGTGGCGCTACCTGGTGGGCATCGGGCTTGACGGCCTGGGCTTTTTGTTGCAGGTGGCGGCGCTGCGTCTGGTACCGATTTACGTCGTCGCCGCGGCGATCGCCGCGTCGCTCGCGGTCACCGCGATCGTGGCCGCCTGGGTGCTGTCGACGCGGCTGTCAACCGTGGAGTGGGTTGCCGTGGCCGTGGTGTGCGCGAGCCTTGGGATGCTCGGCCTGGCCGCCGGGCCGGAGGGTTCCGGGCACGGGCCGGCCGGGCTGGGCTGGGCGCTGCTGGTGCTAGTCGCCGTGTTGTTCATCGCCGGTGCGGCCGCGGGCCACTTGGGCGTGCGCTCCCGGGCACTCGTCCTGGGGCTGGGCGCCGGTGGCGGCTTCGGAGTTGTCGAGGTTGCCGTCCGCCTGATCGATCCGATCGATCCGACCAAGGCCGCTTTTTACACCAACCCCGCTGTCTACGCGGTGATCGCAGGCGGGGCGCTCGGATTTCTTCTACTCACCTCTGCGTTGAGCCGCGGATCGGTGACCACAGCCGTCGCGGGGATGGTTGTCGGCGAAACGGTTGGGCCTGCAATCGTCGGGGTGGCGTGGCTGGGCGACCGGACCCGTGAGGGTCTGAGTTGGATGGTGGTGGCCGGGTTCGTCATAGCGGTCGCCGCAACGCTGGCACTGAGCCGATTCGGCGAAGCGCCCAGCCCCGCCGAGTCCTGACCGACGTCCAAAGCCCAGCGGCAGCACCCGTTCTGGCGCTGATCGCGGTCTTTCCACACTCGCGTTGCCGGAAGCCGGATTCGGCGCTATCCTGCGAAAGCACCTCGTTAGGCGAGGCTTCTGAATCGAACACAGGCCACTGATCTGACGACGTCGAGAGACGCCCAAGATCAGGACAGATCTCCCCGGCTTAAGGGGTGGTCCCAAGTGGCTTTCCCGGCTGTGCGGGGATACGTCGTTCAGTGCCAAAGCTCAACGTGTGAGGGCATCGTCGCCGCTCCACCGGTCCGCCGGAGTCCCTCTTTGTGCGCATCTTGACCGACATCGACTGTGGAAGGCAGGTGTTCCCATGACCAGCATGATCGACGTCGCCCGTGTCGACATTGGCGGCTCAGCCGATGGGCTGCGCCTGACTCCCTATGAGGCGATGGTGCGCGACCTGTTGTTCATCCGCACCGAATTGGAAATGGCGGGAATTCCCTTCCTGCTCATCCGCGGTGCCGACGGGCGTCCGGCACTCGTCGTTGACATTGGCCTGCGCGCCCGATTCGCTGAAACGCTTATGGCCGCGTGCCTGGAATCGCCGCTGCGTGCCAAGATCCTCGACGGGACCGGGCGCAGCTCGGTGTACCTGGGTGACGGCCTGCTGTCGGCAGAACCGGACCCGCGGCTTCTGCGGGTGTTTCGGCGCCGCGAATGCCCGCGTTCCGGCCTACGTTACGGCGCTTCGGCCGGAGTGGAGGTGCAGTTCTGGGTATTCGACGGGCAGCAGGCGATCTGCCCGATCGAGAATTCGCTCACGCGGAAAGCGTTGCCGCTGAGCGAGATTGTGTACACCGACGTCGAACTACACGGCCGCAATTGGCCGACGATCGCCGGAATGTTCGCCCCGCACGCCGGCGACATCACGTTCGACATCGACATGGTGTTCTCCTGGGTGGACGGCAACGACCCGGAGTTTGGCGCACGCCGCGCGGCGGCGATGGCTAATCACGTTGTCGGCGAGGGCGATAACGCCGACGCGCGGATCCGGCAGATCGACGAGTTGAAGTATGCGCTGCGTTCGGTACACGCCTTTGCGCCATGGGTGCGGCGAATCTTCATCGCGACGGACTCGCCGGTCCCACAGTGGCTCGCGCCGCACCCCAAGGTCACCGTCGTGCGCGCAGCGGATCACTTCACCGACGTGTCGGCACTGCCGGTTTACAACAGCCATGCAGTGGAGACTCAACTGCACCACATCCCCGGTCTCGCAGAGCATTTCCTGTACTCCAACGACGACATGTTCTTCGGCCGGGCTCTCTCGCCGACCATGTTTTTCTCGCCGGGCGGGGTGACGAAGTTCATCGAAGCGGGCACGCGCATCGGACTGGGGGTCAACCACCCCGAGCGCAGCGGATTCGAGAACGCGGCGCGGGTCAACCGGGAACTGCTGTGGGAAAGGTTCGGAAAGATCATCACCCGCCACCTCGAGCACACCGCTGCGCCGTTGCGTAAGAGCGTGCTGTGCGAACTCGAGGGGGAGTTCGCACAGGACTTCGCGCGCACGCAGGCCAGCCGGTTTCGCGCGAGCACGGACATCTCGGTGACCAACTCGCTGTACCACTACTACGCGTTGATGACCGGACGTGCGGTCCAGCACGAGTCCGCCAAGGTGCTCTACGTCGACACAACGTTGGGGTCCGGGCTGGCGAAATTGCCGAAGCTGCTGCAGAAGCGCACGTTCGACTTCTTCTGCCTCAACGACGGCAGCTTCCCGGAGGTGAGCGCGCAGCAGCGGGCCGATGTCGTCGGCGCGTTCCTGCAGACGTACTTCCCGGTACCCGCGCCGTGGGAGCGAGCATCCGGGGACGAGTGATCGCTCGCTATGTGCGTGCGAGCCGCTGTGCGGCTCAGGTCTTAGCGTCGGTGGTCTTAGATGTCGCTCGCCACCAGGCCGCGATATAGAGCAGCATCGAGACCACCAAAGCCACCAGTACCCACAACACGATCGTGAGATCGATCCAGCTTCCGAACGCCGGCGAGCCCGGAAGTGCGTTTCTCAGCGGTACCACTGCAAACAGCATCGCCGCATACCAGGTTGTCATCGGCGACTGAAACCTCCGTGGGTCGCGAGTCGTCTGAATCGCGACGAATAAGCCAACTGCCGCGATCGCGACGAAGATGCAAAGGATGGTGATTGCGAAGAGCATGGTGCTCGGTGAGCGCTGCAATTGGACTTCGTAAGGTGCCAACGCGTTGGCGTTATTTACGCGAGCCACGTGGACTTTCCAGCCGGCCAGCCGATCGACGAATGTCACGTTGGCGCGTTCCGGCGTTTGAGCCGCGCCGGTAAAGAGGGTGACCGTGATCGGCCCGGTGTAGTACGTATCGAACGGCCAGCGTTCGACGTCGCGCGCCAAGGTCAGCGGAACAGGAAAAACACCGGGCAACATACCCTTGGAATATGTGCGCCTGACCGGCGTCGTCACGGATGTGACTGCCACAGTGAGGTCTTGCTTGAGACCGTCGGTCGCCGGATCCACCAACGCCGGTCCGGGCCTAATGATGAGGTCGCCGACGAGCTCGCTGTAGCTGTTTGAGATGCTTACCACATCCAGCGTCACAGTTGTGCCGCCGCTGGTGGGCGCCCCATGAGTTGGAATAGGTTGGGATGCAGCGCCATCGACGTATAGAACGACCGACGTGAGCATTGTGCAGGCAACGACTACCAGCATGACGACGCCGAGTCTCATGCGCGGCCACCACCGGCGACCGCGAACCTTTGGCGGCGGGCGCTCGCCCGAACGCATCAAGACCCGTTCATCCAAAGCGCTCAAGGGAACGTCCTGTCGAAAAGAAGGTTCCCGCACCTGAGGCAATAAGGGTCCTTATGCCGGGATTCTTGATGGGTCAACGTAATTGCCCTTGTAGGAGACCGCAAAGCTACGCCACCAGCTGGACTTCGTCGCGTGACGTATCAAGACGCTCGCGCTTCGCGCGGCTGTTGATCGCGCGGTACAGCGGAGCCGTCACCGCGGTGGTCACGATGGCAAGCGCACACAACATCGCAAACGCATAGGGACCGATCAAGTGAGCTTGGAGACCGATCGACGCAATGGCGAGTTCGGTGACGCCGCGGCAGTTCAGCAAGACGCCGAGTTCAGCTGAGGTGGTAAGTGGCCAGCGTTGCATCCTGCCGGCGACGAGACCGACCGCTAGCTTTGAACCAAAAGCGGCGATGGTCAGGGTCGCCAGGCACGCCAGACCGCTCCATCGAAACAGATCCGCCAGAACCCCCAGCGGCACAGACAACGCGCTCGAAACGAAGAACGCAGGAATGAGCATGTCAGCAACCGCGGCCAAGGCCCGCTGCGATGTTGCGTTGGCCAGCCCTGCGGGGAAGAACAGACCGGCGATCACGGCACCGAGGGCTGGGTGGAGACCGAACATCTGCGTTGCTGCCGCACCGACCAGCACGTAGGCGAACATCGCCACCACGAACGGGGCACCCTGCTGGGAGTGCTGAGCCCACCGCTGGACGATCCAAGGCAGCACGAACATCACTGTGAACAGCAACGCGACGCCCACGCAAAGGTTAGTCACCGAGACCGAGTTCAAGTCGGTGGTCACCAGGATCAACACAGTCACCAGTGCCCATGCCGCCGCATCAGTCGAGACGGCAATTCGCAGCGCGACCCCCGGGATGGGCGTCGGGACCCCAAGATCTTTGATAATGAGCACGAGAACGGGAACGGCGGTGACGCTCAGCGCGACACCGACGAATAACCACACATGCAGGGGATTGTGATCTGGGCCAACGAGTCGGTGCGCGAAGGGCCAGGCTGCAGCTGCGCAGACGACGATCGGAATCGCCACACAGGGCACCAGTTGCCAGAGTGGCGACCGCTCGGTTGATGTTGATTTGCTGTAGGTACGCAGCTCAATTCCGACCAGGAACAACAGTAACAAGAGGCCCGCTTGGCCCACGGCGTCGATGAGAGATTTCGAGGTCGCCGAAAGTAACACAGACTTCACGGAATGAGGACTGACGGCCAGAATTGTGCCGAGCAGAAGACCGAAAAAAATTACTCCGACGACCGCGGGCTGCTTAATCCGACGGAACAGGCTTCCGACAAGCACTGAGCCGACCAAGACTACGGCCAGGATGATTAGTGCTTGCAGCACATTACCGAGTGGCATCGTTGTGTCCCTATTCTGAGATCCAATTCACGGAGGCGTATGCGTGCAGGTTCGCTATTCGTCACGTAAATAAGCGATTTGGGTTTCCTCAGACCACCGGTCGCGTAGGTGCTGCGTTGCATCTTGTATAGCGAGTCGCCTCTTGTATAGCCAGGGGCGCAACACGGCGCAACGGTGTCGTGACCGCCGACACGTCCCATGATGTGTTCTTTACGTAAGGCAGGCAAAATCATTACGTTTTTTTGACGGCGATTTCGTGGCAGCCGTCGCTATAATCCCCCGGCTAATTACCAAACCGGCTGGCGCATCAAGAAATTCGTGCAAACCAGGCCAGGTCCCGGCTGGCGAAATCTCCGGCGTTGGGCAAGCAGCGCAAGGTCGACTTCTTCTACCTCAACGACGGCAGCTTCCACGAGGTGAGCACCCAGGAACGGACAGATGTTTTCTGCAGAGTTACTTTCCGATGCCCGCGCCGTGGGAGCGAGCAGCCGGCAACAAGTGATCGCCGGCTACGTGCGTGCGAGCTGCTCTGCGACGCGCGGTATCCGGCTGGCCGGCAAGATGCTCACCCCGGCGTCGGCGAGTTCCCGCTGCACCGTCTCCGGCTGGACCAACCGTCCCACAGTGGGACCGGCGGCCAGTGGAATGACGGTGTGCACCACCGTTTCCGGATAGCAGTGCACAAGGTTGAATGCTTGTGCGCCATCTCGGCCACGGGTCCCCGCGGTCAGGAGGTCTTGGGTATAGCAACTGGCCGAGGCCACCGAAACTGGAATTCCGGCGAAGGTTGCCGTCGTGGAGTAGTGCAGGTGCCCGGCCAGGATGCTGCGTACATCGGTGCCGCGCAGCACCTCGGCAAGTGGTGCCTGATCGCGCAGCTCCACCATGACGGCGAGGTCTTGCACGCTGGGAATCGGTGGATGGTGCATGGCAAGGATGGTGCCGAAAGGCGCGGGTTCGGCCAGTTGGGCCGCGAGCCACTGCAACTGATCGGGGGCGATTTCCCCGTGGTGATGGCCGGGAACCGAGGTGTCCAAGGCGATCACGCGTAAACCGGCGATCTGGTGGACGCGATCCATCGGGGCAATCGTCGGGGCCTCGTGTAACAGGTGTTCACGCAACGCCGCTCTGTCGTCGTGGTTACCCGTAACCCAGATAACCTCAGCGCCAAGGCGATTCGCCAACGGTTCGACCAGGCCACGCAGCCTACGGTAGGCGTCGGGCTGCCCGGTGTCGGCGAGGTCGCCGGTGAAAATCAATGCATCGGGGCGAGTTTGCGAAGCCTCCAGCCGCTCAAGCAGCTCGGATAATCGGGCCTCCGCGTCGACGTCGCCGTAGAGATCGCCGTCGCCGGCTATGAGGTGGGTGTCGCTGATGTGTGCGATGACGTGGTCCGGCCGCGGATGCTCCGCGACCCTGGCTCTGTCCACAGGACTGGAGAAGCCTTTCTGACGACTGTGTTCACGGAAAGGAGCAGCATTCATTCTAGCGGAGGTGTGGCGTGCTCCGCAGATCACGCCACACCTCTCCGCGGGGGTTCCGCACCAGTTGCGGATTCAACCAGTACGCTCGAATTGTGCAGCGGCGGATTATGGGCATCGAGACCGAATTCGGTGTCACCTGCACATTCCACGGTCATCGTCGGCTGTCACCGGACGAGGTGGCCCGATACCTGTTTCGCCGGGTGGTCTCGTGGGGCCGCAGCTCCAACGTTTTCCTGCGCAACGGCGCACGGTTGTATCTCGACGTGGGCAGCCATCCCGAATACGCCACCGCCGAATGCGACAGCCTGGTGCAGCTGGTCACCCATGACCGCGCGGGCGAGCGGGTGCTCGAGGACCTGCTGATCGACGCCGAGCAGCGGCTGGCCGACGAGGGCATCGGCGGCGACATCTACCTGTTCAAGAACAACACCGACTCGGCGGGCAACTCGTATGGCTGCCACGAGAACTACCTGATCGTGCGGGCCGGGGAGTTCTCCCGGATCTCCGACGTGCTGCTGCCTTTCCTGGTCACCCGCCAGCTCATCTGCGGGGCCGGCAAGGTGCTGCAAACCCCGAAGGCCGCCACCTTCTGCCTCTCCCAACGCGCCGAGCACATCTGGGAGGGCGTCTCCTCGGCCACCACGCGCAGCCGCCCGATCATCAACACCCGCGACGAGCCGCACGCCGACGCCGAGAAGTACCGCCGTCTGCACGTCATCGTGGGCGACTCCAACATGTGTGAGGCCACCACGATGCTCAAGGTGGGCAGCGCGGCGTTGGTGCTGGAAATGATCGAAGCAGGCGTGGCGTTCCGCGACTTCTCGCTGGACAACCCGATCCGGGCCATCCGCGAGGTCAGCCACGACGTCACCGGCCGGCGGCCGGTGCGGCTGGCCGGCGGGCGTCAGGCCAGCGCCCTGGACATCCAACGGGAGTATTACGCGCGCGCTGTCGAGCATCTGCAGACCCGCGAGCCCAATGCGCAGATCGAGCAGGTCGTCGACCTGTGGGGTCGCCAGCTCGACGCGGTGGAAGGCCAGGATTTCGCCAAGGTCGACACCGAAATCGACTGGGTGATCAAGCGCAAGCTGTTCCAGCGCTATCAGGACCGTTACGACATGGAGCTGTCCGACGCGAAGATCGCTCAGCTGGACCTCGCGTACCACGACATCAAGCGCGGCCGCGGTGTCTTCGATCTGCTGCAGCGCAAGGGTCTGGCGTCGCGCATCACGACCGACGAGGAAATCGAGGACGCTGTCGACCAGCCGCCGCAGACCACCCGCGCACGGCTGCGGGGTGAGTTCATCAGCGCCGCCCAAGCCGCCGGTCGCGATTTCACCGTCGACTGGGTGCACCTCAAACTCAACGACCAGGCCCAGCGCACCGTGCTGTGCAAAGATCCGTTCCGGTCGGTCGACGAGCGCGTCAAGAGGCTGATCGCCAGCATGTAGCTTGTTGCGGCAACGCCTGATGGCACCAAAACTACTGGTCAGACCTGTGGGGTTCACGCCGCGACCGGGCGCGGGGAGTCGGGTCAGTTTCTCTTGCTGTCCTGCGCCTTGAGTCCGGCCAGTTGGTTCTCGATCGCGGTGGACGCGCCCATGCGGTCCTTATGGTTGTGCTCGTAGCGCAGCAGGGCGGCCAACGCGGCGGAATCGGTGAGTTGTTCCACCGCGGCCTCGACTTCGTTGATTGTGAGGTCGTCGTAGTGGTCGACAGTTAGTTCGTCTTCGGTGAGGCCGCCGGTGAGGACGCGGGTGCGGTGCAGGGTCGTCGCGATGGTGCGTGCTCCATTTCGGGTGGCGATCTGCTCCGCTTGATGAAGTCCAGCGTCGCGGCCGGCGCTCAAGGAGTCGACGGCGGCTTCGGTGACGGTGGCGACGCGTGAACGGGCGCGGGCAACAGCCTCGGCGGTTGCGTTGATCCGCGCGGCAGTCCAGCGGGTCGGGTAGTTGGCGGCCCTGGTCAGTCGACCCACTGCCTTCTGCACGGGGGTGGGCTGCACCGCGGTGAGCTTTCCTGAGGCTTCTTGGGCGAGCACTGAGCTGATCCACTCGACGGTTTCTTGATGCGCCGCCTGCAGACGCCGCGCAAGCAGTCGAGCGTCGACGTGGTCGGCCGCGTCGGCGAGGGCCTCGAGATAGCGTGCGCGGTCGAGCAGTTGGTGTTCTAGGGCGAGGTCACTGAACAGCCCGGCCGTTATCGGTTGAACCTGTTCGACTACGGCCTTGGCCAGAGCGGTAGCGCGGCCCAGCGCTGGGGTGACCACGTCGGGGACGCCGCCGAGTTCGCGCAGCGCGGCTGCGATCAGCCTCGCACGTTCTTGCGCGTTGGTCGCGTTCGTCGTGAATTGTTGGCGCACAGTATCGTTGCGGGCCTGCACACGTCGGGTCTGCGCAATCTGCGCCTCGCTGTTGGTGAGGTGATGCAGGATGCGAAGTTGGCCTATGAGCTTATCGGTTGTCGCGTGGGTCACTGTTTTTCTCCTGACGATTTCGGGTTTATCTGCTTCGGAATTCTTGGGGTGTGTGCCCGCCCGGGGCGTAACGAATCGTCGGCAATCTGCGAATCGTCTTGTCGTACTGAAATTTTAAGGAATCTCGGGCCTGACGGAAAGGGTGGCCTGCCGCCGTGATCGGTAGCAGGCCTCCCCGCCAACGGTTAGTTCTTGACCGCGTCCTTGATGTTTTCGCCGGCCTTCTTCACGCTCGACACGGCTTGGTCCTTCTTGCCTTCGCCCTCGGTGTGCTTATCGCCAGTGACTTTGCCTACGTGCTCCTTGGCTGTACCTGCGGCGTCCTGAGCGGCATTTTTGGCCTTATCGACGATTCCCATTGGGTGTATCCCTTCTGTGGTGGTCAGCCGCGAACTGCGGATGACCGTGCAACGACCCCGCGTTGGGGTCGTAGCCGACTCGCTCGTATCCGGTTCAAGACCGGGTGCGAGAGATCGTGTTATCCCTTGTGCTGCGCGAAATGCGGGCCATGTGGGCCTAGGCGGCGCGGCGCGTGGGTCACTGATCGAACTTGGTTCCTTAGTTTGTCGTCCGATCGACGTGCTCGACCGATCCGACGGGCGCTAGCCTCGACAAGAGGCCTCGCGAAATAGGTTGGTAGCGCCGAGGTTTCGGCTCCTACCAGATCGACTGCGTCCGACGGCATCGGATCATCGGATGCGACGACTCGCGCCGGAGGGACGTGTACTCAGATGAGATGTCCGGCGTGGGCACATGCCCGCGGCTCGTGACTGGACCGCTGCGGACTGCTGAATTATCAACCAACATGAACGCTACTCGCTGGTGGGCCATTTGGCGAACTGCATGTACGTACGGCGCTCTGAAGTGCTGCGCAACTACTCCCGGCTATGGAGACGTTTCTCAGCTCGACACAACCGTTCCGGCACTCCGAGACCCGGTGGGTCGAGCAACTCACCGACTCACCAGAACACGTCGGCTGAACGGTGCCTGCGATCGCCGCCCCTAGGGGCATCCTGCGACCTCGTCACTCGGGCTGGTCGAACGTGACCGACACGTCGATCTCGAAGTGCCTTTACTGCACCCCTAAGCTGCTACGGGTGGCGGTTTCCAAAGTCGAACGATTGGTGAACCTCGTTATCGCGCTGCTGTCCACCCGCGGCTATATCACCGCCGAGAAAATCAGGTCCAGCGTGGCGGGGTACTCGGACAACGCCAGCGACGAAGCGTTCTCGCGAATGTTCGAGCGTGACAAGAACGAGCTGCGCGATCTGGGTATCCCGCTGGAAACCGGCAAGGTGTCCTCGTTCGATCCGGTGGAGGGTTACCGCATCAACCGCGAGGCTTACGCACTGCCCGCCGTCGAGCTGACCGCCGATGAGGCGGCCGCCGTCGCCGTCGCCACGCAGCTGTGGGAGTCGCCAGAGCTGATCACCGCCACGCAGGGTGCGCTGCTCAAGCTGCGGGCTGCCGGCGTGGACGTCGACCCGGACGCGCCGATCGCCATTGCGTCGCTGGCCGGGAGCGTGGGACAGCGCGGGTCGGAAGACGTTCTCGGAGCGTTGCTGTCGGCCATCGATTCCGCGCAGGCCGTGCAATTTCCGCACCGCCCGTCGCGCACCGAGCCGTACACCGTGCGCACCGTCGAGCCGTGGGGCGTGGTGACCGAGAAAGGCCGCTGGTATCTCGTCGGGCACGACCGCGATCGCGGCGCTACCCGCACGTTCCGGCTGTCCCGGATCGGCGGTGAGGTGACACCGATCGGCCCGGCCGGCGCCGTCAACCGGCCCGAGGCCGCCGACCTGCGCGAGATCGTGGCCGACGCGGTCGGAGAGGCGCCGTCCGGCGTGCGGGCGCAGGTCTGGGTGGCCGACGGGCGGGCCACCGCGCTGCGGCGCGCCGGCACATCGCTGGGGGCCCGGCAGTTGGGCGGCCGCGACGGCGAGGTGATCGAACTCGACATCGGAACCACCGACCGACTGGCGCGCGACGTCGCCGGTTATGGCGCCGACGCCGTCGTGCTGGAACCTGCGACCCTGCGTGAGGAGGTGCTGGGCCGGTTGCGCGCCCACGCCGGCGATGGGGAGGAGCGGCGCATATGACACGCGCTGGCGACGATGCAGAGCGTAGCGATGGGGAGGAGCGGCGCATATGACACCGGTATCCACGCGCGTGGTGCGACTGCTGAACATGGTGCCGTACTTCCAGGCCAACCCACGGGTCACCCGCGCCCAGGCAGCCACCGACCTGGGCGTTTCGGTCAGGCAGCTGGGCGAGGACCTCGACCAGCTGTGGCTGTGCGGGTTACCCGGCTACGGCCCGGGCGATCTGATCGACTTCGAATTCACTGGCGACACCATCGAGGTGACGTTCTCGGCGGGGATGGACACGCCGCTGCAGCTCACCTCGCCGGAGGCCACCGGTCTGCTGGTGGCGCTGCGCGCGCTGGCGGACATTCCGGGTGTGGTCGATCCGGAGGCGGCGCGCAGCGCGATCGCCAAGATCGAGGCAGCCGCCGGAGCCGCCGGACACGGAAATGACGTCGCTGCGGTCGACGAGCCGGCACCGGTCGAGAGTCAGGCCGCCGCCGCAGTGCGGGCCGCGGTCCGTGACAACCGAGCGTTGACCATGGACTACTACGCCGCCTCGCACGACACGCTGTCCACCAGGATCGTGGACCCGATCCGGATCGTGCTCGTCGGCAACCACAGCTACCTGGAGGCATGGTCGCGGGAGGCCGAAGGCGTGCGGCTGTTCCGGTTCGACCGCATTGTCGAAGCCACCGTGCTCGACGAGCCGTCCACACCACCGGAACCCGCGCTCCAGGCGCCGCCGGACACGTCGCTGTTCGACGCCGACCCGTCGCTGCCGTCCGCGACGCTGCAGCTGGCACCCGCGGCCTCGTGGATGTTCGAGTACTACCCGATGCGTCTGCTGTGCGAGCTGCCCGACGGTTACTGCGAGGCCGCGATGACCTACGCCTCGGAGGAGTGGATGGCCCGCCAGGTGCTGGGACTGGGGTCGGCGGTACGCGTTCTGGCGCCGGAGTCGCTGGCCATGCGGGTGCGCGACGCCGCCGCGGCCGCACTGGAGTCTTACCAGGCCGCGGCGCGGTCCGGCTAATGGGACCGCGGCTGCGGTAGCATCGTGAGGACGTCGGGAGGTAATTAGAAGTGAACGCTCTTACGCCAGGTCACCTGGCTATCATTGCGGTCCTGATGGTCGTTCTGTTCGGCGCCAAGAGGCTCCCCGACGCGGCACGTTCGTTGGGCAAGTCACTGCGGATCTTCAAGTCTGAGGTCCGCGAATTGCAAAGCGACAGCCAGCCGAACACATCTGCCACCCAGGCCGCGCCCGCGCCGGCTCAGCCGGTGCAATCCGAACGGGTCGAACCGCCGACGGCTGACGGGCGATCGGCCTAGCGTGGCATCGCCGCTGCGGCGCCCCAGCGGCTACTTACTGTGCGCACCACCGGTCTCTTCAGGCGGCTAGATCCGCGTCGTCGCCGCAGCCGCGCCAATCCCGACGGGACCATGTCGCTCGTCGACCATCTCACCGAACTGCGGGCTCGGCTGCTGATCTCGCTGGCGACGATCGCGCTCACTACGGCGGTGGGGTTCGTCTGGTATTCGCACCCAGTGTTCGGGCTGCAAAGCCTGGGCGAGTGGCTTCGACACCCGTACTGCTCGCTGCCGCCCTCAGCACGGGCGCAAATCGCCGCCAATGGCGAGTGCCGGTTACTGGCGACCGCACCGTTTGACCAGTTCATGCTGCGACTGAAGGTCGCGACGACGGCCGGGGTCGTGTTCGCCTGCCCGATGTGGCTTTACCAACTCTGGGCATTTATCACGCCGGGGTTGTACAAGAAGGAGCGCCGTTTCGCGGTGGCGTTCGTGATCCCGGCGGCGATGTTGTTCGTCACCGGCGCGGTACTGGCTTATCTGGTGCTGTCCAAGGCGCTGCATTTCCTGTTGACCGTCGGCAGCGACGTGCAGGTGACCGCGCTGTCCGGCGACCGGTACTTCGGTTTTTTGATCAACCTGCTGCTGGTCTTCGGCGCCAGCTTCGAGTTCCCGCTGCTGATCGTGATGCTCAACTTCGTCGGCGTGCTGAGCTACGCGCGACTACGGTCATGGCGGCGCGGCCTGATCTTCGCGATGTTCGTGTTCGCGGCGATTTTCACGCCGGGCTCCGACCCGTTCTCGATGACGGCGCTGGGACTGGCGCTGACGCTGCTGCTCGAATTGGCCATCCAGATCACCCGAGTGCACGACAGACGGAAAGCCAAACGCGAGGCGCTAACCGCCATCGCCGACGACGAAGCCTCGGTCATCGACCGGCCGTCCGCGGTTGGAGTGCCGTCGAGCATCGCCGGACCACATGACGACGTCACCTGACGACCACGCCGCGACGGTGCAGAGCGAAGCGATGCGGAGGAGCGGCGCAGACGACCACGCCGCGGGCGAATTGGCGCGGTTCACCGCGGAACTGCCGTTTGGACTCGACGGCTTTCAGCAGCGGGCCTGTGCGGCCCTGGGAAGCGGCCACGGTGTTCTGGTTTGCGCGCCGACCGGAGCAGGCAAGACGGTCGTCGGCGAGTTCGCGGTGCATTTGGCGCTGGCGTCGGGTGGGAAATGCTTCTACACCACCCCGTTGAAGGCACTGAGCAACCAGAAGCACACCGATTTCGTGGCCCGCTACGGCAAAGAGCAGATCGGTTTGCTCACCGGCGACCTGTCGGTGAACGCCCACGCCCCTGTTGTGGTGATGACCACCGAGGTGCTGCGCAATATGCTTTATGCGGATTCGCCTGTGCTGCAAGGGCTTTCCTATGTGGTGATGGATGAGGTACATTTCCTGGCCGACCGGATGCGTGGTGCGGTGTGGGAGGAGGTCATCCTGCATCTGCCCGAGGACGTGCGCCTGGTCAGCCTGTCGGCGACGGTGAGCAACGCCGAGGAGTTCGGTGGCTGGATTCAGACCGTGCGCGGCGACACGACGGTGGTCGTCGATGACCACCGACCGGTCCCGCTGTGGCAGCACATGCTGGTGGGCAAACGCCTTTTCGACCTCTTCGACTACGACGCCCGCGGCCCCGGGGACCGGCGCCAGCCGATCGTCGACCCGAATCTGTTGCGCCACATCGCCCATCGCCGCGAGGCCGATCGGCTCTCGGACTGGCGTGCCCCCCGCCGGCAGGCGGGAAGAGGAGGCCCCGGGCATCCCGGCCGATCGAGTTTTTACCGGCCGCCGCCACGGCCCGACGTGATTCGCATGCTGGACAACGACGGCCTGCTGCCGGCGATCACCTTCGTGTTCTCGCGGGTCGGCTGCGACGCCGCGGTCGCGCAGTGTCTGCGGTCGTCGTTGCGGCTGACCACCGAGGAGGACCGGGCGCAGATCGCGGAGGTAATCGACCACCGCTGTGGCGATCTCGAGGATTCCGATTTGGCTGTGCTCGGCTACTACGAGTGGCGGGAGGGGCTGCTACGCGGCATCGCCGCCCACCACGCCGGATTGTTGCCGGTGTTCCGGCACACGGTCGAGGAGCTGTTCACCGCCGGGCTGATCAAAGCGGTCTTTGCCACCGAAACTCTGGCGCTGGGCATCAACATGCCCGCCCGCACGGTGGTGCTGGAACGGCTGGTGAAGTTCAACGGCGAACAGCACCTACCGCTGACTCCCGGCGAGTACACCCAGCTCACTGGGCGGGCCGGCAGGCGCGGCATCGACGTCGAAGGCCACGCCGTTGTGCTCTGGAATCCCGGTGAAGACACCAGTGAACCGGCGGAAGTCGCCGGCTTGGCCTCCACCCGCACCTTCCCGCTGCGCAGCTCGTTCGCCCCGTCGTACAACATGACGATCAACCTGGTGAACCGAGTAGGCCCCGAGCAGGCTCACCGGTTACTGGAGCAGTCGTTCGCCCAATACCAGGCCGACCGTTCGGTGGTGAGCCTGGTCCGCGGCGTGGAGCGCGGACAACAGATGCTCGACGAGGTCGCAGCCGGGCTCGGCGGAAACGACGCGCCGATCCTCGAATACGCCCGGCTGCGGGAGCGGATCAGCCAGCATGAGCGCGCCCAGGCTCGCGCATCTCGGCTGCAGCGCCGGCAGGCGGTCAACGACGCGTTGGCGGCGCTGCGCCGCGGCGACATCATCACGATCACGCACGGACGACGGGGCGGCCTGGCCGTCGTCTTGGAACCCGCCCGCGACAGTACCGACCCACGGCCGTTGGTGTTGACCGAAAACCGCTGGGCCGGGCGGATTTCGTCGGCAGACTATTCCGGCGCGTCGGCGCCGGTGGGGTCGATGGCGTTGCCCAAGCGGGTCGAACACCGACAACCCCGGGTTCGCCGCGATCTGGCTTCGGCGCTGCGTTCGGCGGCGGCTGGATTGTCGATTCCGGGCGACGGCCGCGGCAAGCGCACCGAGAGCCGCGATCTCGACCCTGAGGTAGTGACGTTGCGCGAGCAGTTGCGTCGTCATCCCGTCCACCGCGAACCCGATCGGGAGGCCCAGGTCCGGCTTGCCGAGCGCTATTTGCGTATCGAACGCGACAACGCTGCGCTGCAGCAGAAGGTGGCCGCCGCCACCAACTCGTTGGCCCGCACCTTCGATCGGATCGTCGGATTGCTCACCGAGCGTGGGTTTATCCGGGTCACCGACGGCGATCCGGCGGTGACCGACGACGGGCGGCTGCTGGCCCGGATCTACAGCGAGAGCGACCTTTTGGTGGCCGAGTGTCTGCGCACCGACGCGTGGACGGGTTTGCGGGAGGCTGAGTTGGCTGCCGTGTTGTCGGCGGTGCTCTACGAGTCGCGGGGCGGGGAAGGCCCCGGTCCGCCGCGAAACGCGGAGGTGCCGACCCCGAAGTTACGGCAAGCGTTGCACCGGACGCGGCGGCTGTCGGCGGAGTTGCGCGCCGACGAGCAGCGGCACCGCATCACGCTGAGTCGCGAGCCCGACGACGGTTTCGTCGCGCCCATCTACCGCTGGGCCAGCAACGGTGACCTCGTCACCGCCTTGGCCGCCGCTGACGCCGAGGGCACCGGTTCGCCCCTGTCGCCGGGGGATTTCGTGCGCTGGTGCCGGCAGGTGCTTGACCTGTTGGACCAGGTCCGCAACGCCGCCCTGCAACCGGAGCTGCGGGCTACCGCGAAACGCGCGATCGACGCAATTCGGCGCGGCGTCGTTGCAGTTGACGCCGGGTAGGCTGAGCCGGAGCTACGGTTGCACACGGCGACCGATGCGAGGACTGCAATCAGCACTGAGAGGACCGACACACGATGAGCGGACCGCAGGGACCCGACCCGACGCATCCGTGGCAGCAGCCCCAGGGCGAAGGTCAGCAATCCGGCGAGGAGCAGACCCAGCACGTTTCACCCTGGCAGCAGCAGCCGTCCGGCGACCAGAGCTGGCAGGCGTCGGGCGGGGAGCAACAAACCTGGCAGGCACCCGCCTACACGCCCACCGAATACGGCCAGTACCAGCAGCCACCCGCGCAGTACTATCCGCCGTCTCAGCAGTTCCCGCAGGGCTACCCGCAGCAGGACCAGTACGGTGCCCAGACCGGCCAGTACGGCGCGCAGACCACGCAATACGGCCAGCCGGGCCAGTACGGGCAGCCAGGCCAATACGGTCAACCGGGTCAGTACGGTCAGCCGGGTCAGTACGGTCAGCCGGGCCAGTACGGCCAGTACCCGCCGCAGCCGGGGCCCTACGGCCAGCCCCCCGCGGGTCCCGGCGCGAAGCGATCGCGGGCGCTGGTCGGCACGGTGGTCGGTGTGTTCGCCGCCATCGTCGTCGCGGTCGTGTTGGTGCTGGGATTCTGGGCACCCGGGTTCTTCGTGACCACCAAGCTGGACGTCGGAAAGGCCGAGGCCGGTGTGCAGCAGATCCTCACCGACGGCACCAACGGGTATGGGGCGAAGAACGTCAAAGACGTCAAGTGCAACAACGGTCAGAACCCGACCGTCAAGAAGGGCGCCACTTTCGACTGTGACGTCAGCATCGACGGCACGAAGCGTCAGGTGACCGTGACCTTCCAAGACAACAAGGGCACCTACGAGGTCGGCCGGCCCAAGTAGCGACGACTCACGACGCGGGCAGCGCGTCGAGGGCCTTTTGTAGCCGCGCGATCGGTGACCCGACCCCGAGCCGGGTAGCGAGCTCCGCGGTACGCGCCGGGTCGGCCGCCACCAGTGGCACGGCATCGGTCGGTGTCGACAGCTTGACGGGCGCATCGGTAGCCACCCGCACCACCGGGCCGGCGGCCTCGATGTAGTCGGCGGCCTTGCGCAGCTTGGTCCTAACGCCCTTGGCCAGGGACGATTTAGGGTCGTCGACGGCCGCCAAGATTCCCGCCAGGGAGCCATGCTGCGCCAGTAGCGCGGCGGCGGTTTTTTCGCCGATACCGGGTACGCCGGGAAGCCCGTCTGAGGGGTCTCCGCGCAGCAGTGCAAACTCGGCGTAGCCTGCGCCGGCCCGATCGCCCGGTACGCCGTAACGCTCGGCGACATCCCGGGGACCCATCAGCGTGGCGTTGGTCAGGCCGCGTCCGAGGTAGAGCACCCGTACCGGGACCGGATCGTCGGTGACGACTTGTAGCAAGTCGCGGTCGCCGCTCACCACGACGACCGGGTCGCGTCGTTCCCGGGCGGCCAGCGTGCCGATCACGTCGTCGGCTTCGAAGCCCTCGGCGCCGCCGGTGCAGATGCCGAACGCGTCAAGGATCTGATCGATCATCTCGACCTGTGGGGACAACTCGTCGGGGACTTCCTCGACATCGGCTTGCCCGTCGGGGTTTTCTTCCTCGACCCGATGCGCCTTATACGACGGGATGTGATCAACCCGGAATTGCGGCCGCCAGTCCAAGTCCAGGCACACCACCAACCGGCCGGGCCGATGCCGGCTGATCAGCATGGCCACCGAGTCCAAGAAGCCGCGGACCGCGTTTACCGGCCGACCGTCGGGTGATGTGATCGAGGACGGGACGCCGTAGTAGGAGCGAAACCACATGCTGGCGCCGTCAAGCAGCAGCAGCGGCGCGGACATGCCCGTCATCCTGCCAGCCCAGCTTTGGCTCGATTCGATCGCCGGGCTTGGCCCCTCGCCGCTGCGCGGCTGGGGGTGACCCCACCTCATCGCGCTGCGGGCTCTCCATCGTCGCCCGGCTAGCCTGAAACCCATGGGTCCTCGCCGGTTCGATGCAGAGGTCTACCGCCACCGGGTTGCGGCGGCGACCGCCGCCACAGCCCAGGCCGGCTTGGCTGGTCTGGTGATCACCCCGGGCTATGACCTGCGGTATCTGCTCGGCTCGCGCGCGCAGACCTTTGAGCGGCTCACCGCGCTGGTGTTGCCGGTCTCCGGTGACCCGACAGTGGTAGTGCCACGCCTGGAACTGGCCTCGCTGAAACAATCCGCTGTCACGGATCTCGGTTTGGCGGTGCGGGATTGGGTCGACGGCGACGATCCCTACCAGCTGGTCGCCGCGGCGATGGGCGGCGCTCCCGCGGCAACCGCGGTCACCGATTCGATGCCGGCGCTGCACCTGCTGCCGTTGGCCGATGTACTCGGTGTGCTGCCGGTATTGGCCACCGGCGTGTTGCGGCGACTGCGGATGGTCAAGGACGCCGCCGAGGTCGACGCGCTGCGCAAGGCGGGCGCAGCCATCGACCGGGTGCATTCCCGGGTGCCGGAGTTTCTGGTTCCCGGCCGGACCGAGGCCGACGTAGCTGCAGACATCGCCGAAGCCATTGTCGCCGAAGGCCATTCGGAGGTGGCATTCGTCATTGTCGGATCGGGCCCGCATGGCGCAGACCCGCATCACGAATACTCGGATCGGGAAATTCGCGTCGGGGACATCGTCGTCGTCGACATCGGCGGTGCCTACGAGCCCGGGTACCACTCCGACTCGACGCGTACCTACAGCATTGGCGAGCCCAGTGCCGACGTGGCGCAGCAATATTCCGTGCTGCAGCAGGCGCAACGGGCGGCCGTCGAGGCTGTGCGTCCCGGGGTGACGGCCGAAGAGGTCGATGCCGCCGCCCGCGGCGTGCTGGCCGATGCCGGGCTCGCCGAATATTTCGTGCACCGTACCGGGCACGGCATCGGGTTGTCGGTACACGAAGAGCCATACATCGTCGCGGGCAACGATCTGCCGCTGCAAGCGGGCATGGCATTTTCCGTCGAGCCCGGGATCTATTTCCCCGGTCGGTGGGGGGCTCGCATCGAAGACATCGTGGTGGTGGCCGAAGACGGCGCCCTGCCCGTCAACAACCGTCCGCACGAGCTGATCGTCGTCCCGGTCTAGACATAGCCGCGCCTTGCGGTGCCATGCCCTGACTCGGGCCCGCGTATTAGGCTCGTGCGATGACCGATCACGACCGCGCCGCCGCCCGCCGAGATATCACCGACGCCTTCCTCACTGCGCTGGAACGTCGACATGAAGTGCTGGACCTGATCGTGGAGGCCGATGACCGGTCGTCTGCGGTCGACGGCATCGTGGCGCTGCTGGGCATTTCGCGGCTGGGTGCCGAGGCGGTGATCGGCATGTCGTTCGATCAGCTGACCAAGGACTCGCGCAAGAAGATCGCCGCCGAGCTGGAAGACCTGAACAACCTGTTGAGCTTCACGTTCAAAGACCGCCCCGCCAGCTCCGGCGAAACCATGGTGCTGCGCCCGTTTTCCGCGGCGTCCGACCGCGATATCTTCGCCGCGCGCACCGACGAGGTCGGCGCGAAGGGCGACGGGTCCGGCCGCCCTGCCGGTGGCGTCGACGACGAGATCCGCGCGGCGAAGGAACGGTTCGACGCCGAAGAGGCCGCCTGGTTCGTCGCGGTCGACGGTGACGAGAAGGTCGGCATGATCTTCGGCGAGCTGGCGGACCACGAGGTTCACGTGCGGATCTGGATCCGGCCCGATTGCAGGCACCGAGGCTACGGCACTGCCGCGCTGGCCAAGTCGCGACCGGAACTGGCGGCCTATTTTCCCGCGGTGCCGCTGGTGATTCGGGCACCCGGGGCCACACTCGTCTAGCGGGTGCCCGCGGGAGTTAGTCGGTTTTGCGGGTCAGCAGATCCGAGGACCCCAGCACCCGCTCCACCTGCACCTCGATGACCACTCGTCGCGGGTTTTCCCGCGGTGTGCGGTAACGCTGGGCGTAGCGCAGCTCCGCATCGCGCACGGCGTCGATCTGACTGTTTACGCTGGCCCGTCCCTCCAGCGACAACCAGCGGGCCCCATCGACCTGACTGAGTACCGCGACCGCGCCGCGTTCGGCGTTGACCGCCTTCTGCGAGCCACCGGTGGTGATCACCCGCGCGATATGTGTCTTGGGGTCGAAGGTGAAGCCCACCGCCACCACGTGCGGCGAATTGTCAGGGCGCAGCGTGGTAAGCATGGCGAGATGGCGCTCCGTGAGAAACGCCAAAGCGTCGTAGGTCAGCCGGGCAGTGGAGTTTGCCATCACCGCTCACGCTAGCGCAGGTCATAATCGCAGCCGTGAATGACACGGGCGCAAGGACAGTGCTGATCTTCGGTGGTCGCAGTGAAATCGGCACCGAGCTTGCACTGCGCCTTGCTCCCGGTGCGTCGGTGGTGCTCGCGGCGCGGGGCGCAGATCGGCTAGGCGAGCAGACTGCGGCGATCCGTGCGGCCGGCGCGGTGGCGGTGTTCACCCGCGAGTTCGATGCAGATGACCTGGAGTCACACGGTCCGCTCGTTGCCTCGATCATTGCCGAGCACGGCCCGATTGACACCGCGGTGCTGGCCTTCGGGATCCTCGGCGACCAGGGCCGCGCCGAGACTGATGCTGCGCATGCGCTGTCCGTCGTGCACACCGACTACGTCGCGCAGGTCAGTCTGCTCACCCATCTGGCCGCCGCGATGCGGCAGGTCGGCAGGGGAGCGTTGGTGGTGTTCTCCTCGGTGGCCGGTGTGCGGGTGCGCCGGGCCAACTATGTGTACGGTTCGGCGAAAGCGGGCCTGGACGGGTTCGCCAGTGGGCTGGCCGATGCGCTGCACGGGACCGGTGTGCGGCTGTTGATCGTGCGGCCCGGCTTCGTGATCGGGCGGATGACGAGTGGTATGACGCCCGCTCCGCTGGCCAGCACACCATCGCAGGTGGCCGCCGCAACGGCGCATGCACTGGCCAACCGTCGCCGCATCGTCTGGATCCCGTGGACGCTGCGGCCGGTGTTCTTCTGCCTGCGGCTACTTCCGCAGTTCGTTTGGCGCAGGATGCCGCGATGACTCGTGGCGGTTCGTGGTTGCCGGCTCCGCCAGCGACGCCGACCGCGGCGCGGCCTGAGCGTGGCCGCCGTTGTCCGGCAACGGGATCCGCGGGACGCCCGGCGTGCCGATCTGGCCGGCGAGCCAGGGCAACGACGAGGCGAAGACCCGGGACGCGAACGGCCAGTCATGCCTGCCCGGTGTTGCGACGACGGCGCAGTCGATTCCGTTGGCCCGGCCCAGCGAGCACAGCGTTCTGGCGGCCTGGGTCTGATCGTCGGTGCGGCCGTACGCGTCCTGACCGCCGAGTCCCACGGCATCCTCGTCGCCAATTTGCGCTACCGGCTTGATCCCGCGTGGCGGCGGGTCCGAGGATATTGCGAACCAACCCGCGATGCCCTGGTAGGGACCGTGTCTGGTGATCACCGTCGACGGGTCGTAGGCGGCCCACTGCGCCGCGTCCCCGCCGAACAATCTCTTGATCGTCTGGCTTTTGGTGCCCGCGTTGGGGCCCATGTCGCCGGCGACGTCGACGAAGCTCCCGAACACGTTCGGGTGCATCACGGTCAGATCGACCGCGCACGTGCCACCCATCGACCAGCCGATGACACCCCAGTTGGCGCTGCTCGCGCTCACATCGAAAGTTGAAACCATATATGGCACAACATCATTCGTGAGATGGTCGGCGACGTCTCCGCGGGGCCCGTCGACGCACTCAGTGTCGTTGTTGAACGAGCCTCCCGCGTCGACGAAGACGAAGACCGGAGCATCGCCGCCGTGCGAGGCGGCGAACGCGTCGATGTTGGCGGCGGCGTTACCGGTGCGCAGCCAGTCAGCGGGGGTGTTGAATTCGCCGCCGACCATCATCACGGTGGGCAGCTTGACCGTCGGGCTCGCAAACCACGCCGGCGGCAAATAGACATATTCGGTTCGGTGTTTGAAGTGGGAGGCGTCGGCAGGGGTGCTCACCGGCACCACTGCCCCGTGGGCGGGCACGGTGTCGTGCTGGCGCATCGCGGTCACGGTGGCCATATCGGTCTCGTCGGGCAGTGGCCCGGCGGTCAGTTCATTCCAGGCAGTCTGGACGTTGGGGAAGTAGCCCACCCACAGGTTCAGCGCGACGCCGGCGCTGAGCACGCACAGCGGAACGGCCAGCATCGAAACCGCCCTGCGACGCCAGCGGGCACTGGTCCACCCCAGCACCAACACCGCACCGGCAAGCCCGGCGACGCCGATCCAGGTCCACAGCTCCGGTGGGGCCGGATCGCCGGCGAGCCCCTGCGAGTCGACGTACCAGTGCGCCCACGCGGCGGTGCCGACGCCAGCGGCCAGTGCAATGGGTAACCACAGCAACCGCCAACGACGGGACCGCCAGCCGATCGCGCCCAGCACCAGCACTGCGGCCACCATCTGAATGGTGACGGGCAGCCAGCCGTGTAGCAGGGACAATCCATGCCGGGGCACTCCTCCGGCAGCCGCTGCCAGCACCCTGAGGGCATCACCCATCGTCTCGGCCCCCCTCGTCAGATCCCAGGCCCCAGTCCACCGTAATTGGCCCTCCGACAAGTCCGACGTAAGAAACGCGATTTCGGTGCCGCCTGAGCCGCACTTGTGTGCCGGCCGTGGGTGGCCTCGGCGGCCTCTACACTGACGCGGTGTCCCCGAACTTCGCAGACGTCGCCAAGGCGCAGTACGTCCTGCTGACGACTTTCACCAAGGACGGCCGGCCTAAGCCGACACCGGTCTGGGCCGCCTCCGACGGCAACCGCCTGCTGATCATCAGCGAGGAGAAGTCGTGGAAGGTCAAGCGGATCCGCAACACCTCGCGGGTCACGCTGGCCGTTTGCGATATCCGTGGCCGCGCGAAAAGCGAGGCCATCGAGGCCACCGCGGCCATCCTCGACAAATCCCAGACCGGTGCCGTCTACGACGCCATCGGCCGGGAGTACGGCCTGATCGGTCGAGTGTTCAATCTGTTCAGCAAGCTGCGCGGCGGCATGCAGAACAACGTCGGCCTGGAGTTGCGCTCAGCCGGTTAGCCGCACATACCCCACGCCACACTGGCCTGACTTACGTCAAGGGCGCGCGCCACGGTGTCGTGCGCGTCTTGATGTGCCATGAATACGCGGGAGCGATGGCGTAGCCACAGGCGGCCACGCACAGCAGCGTCCATGTGACTGCGGCCGGATAGCCCGCTATCACGCGTGAAGCTACAACAGAGCTAATACAACCCAAGTCGATGGTGATGGCGGCGATATAGATGTTGGCGGTGACGGTCGAGCGTGGGTCGCGGCGCACCACCCACAGCAGTCTCAAGATAGGGATCAATAGATAACTTGCGCTGGTGCATAGCGCCAGCCAATAAAGAGTCATCCACCCCGTTTCTGGAGCCCGGAAAAGATCCGGCCAATGCTTCCCTGGTGTGGCAACGATGAATAGCCCGATCAGCAGCGGCAGCGCGATCGCGATAGGGGCCTCCAGGCGGCGGCGCAAGAACCGTTCCGGGTCATCAAGATTGGTTCGCTTCGCCAGCGTCTGGGCGAGTGTGACGAGCCCGGCCAGATAGGCCAGGTGGCCCAGCAGGTCCTCGATATTCCACAGCCCGGTGAGATCGTGTAAGGGTGCGGACAATGTGAGGGATAGCGCGGGATTCATCAGGAGGAGGCAGGCGAACATTGACGCCGCGGTGATGCTGCTACCCAGCTCCCACCGACAATTCCATGCGTCACGCCGCACCCATACGCAGTAGCCAGTGATTATGACGGCGGCTATGGTGGCGGCGACGATCATCTTGATGCAAACCGTTTAAAGGGCCGGCACGTCGGTACGCGGATCGGCATTCCGGAGCTTGGTGGGGCCGGTCGCCACCTCCGTGTGCGTTGTGCTCCGTCCAAAATTGGGCTCCGAGCCTACAAAGTCACTCACCGCCTCAGCGGCAACCAGGTTAAAGCGGGTCAATAGCCCGATGGGGTTCAGGTCGAAGTGCTTCGCCACCCGTATGACGTTGTCAGCCGTGATCAGGCGACCTTCGTGCCACGCTTTGGTGTAGCCCGACCGACTCAAGCCGAACGCCTCATAGATTTCGGCGGAACTCAGCCGGCGACCCACCAGATACATGATGACGACCGCCGGATCCCTGTCGACGTCCTCCATGGTGGGGACAATAGTGCCGCAATCGGGCCCATCACAATACGAAACATGGATGATGTTGCCTATGGTCTACTTCTGTGACATAAAGTGGCTCTTTCAGAGCACATTTCGCGGAAACGGTGGGCGGAGCAGTGGCGGCCCATCGACGGCCCGGGAGGTCTGACGTCCGGTGCAACCCGAAAGCCAGCCGAAGTGGCCGATAGTGGCTCGCGACGACGAGTTTCGTCGAGCGTTGGCGGCACTCGACGGCGCCACGGAGTGTCACGGCGTCGCGCTGGTCGGTGACAGCGGCGTTGGCAAATCGACACTGGCTCGCGCCCTCGCCAAGGCTGTCGAGTCCCGTGGACGGACGGTGCGGTTTGTGCTGGGCACTCAAACGGGTTGTGCCGTGCCACTCGGGGCCTTCTCTCGGTCGGTGACTGTTGATGCAGCACATGGGCCCGCCGCGATGCTGGCCGCCGCCCATAAAACTCTGGAGCAGGAGGGCGACCTCGTCGTCGTCGATGACGCTCAGTTGCTCGACCCGTTGTCGGCCACATTGGTTCACCAGCTGGCGGCCAACGGCAGTGCGCGATTGGTCGTGGCGATCCGGTCGGGAGAACCAGTACCGGACGCGGTGGCCTCGCTGTGGAAAGAGCGGCTGTTGCTCACTTTGCATATTGACCCGTTCACCGGCGAGCAGACCGGCGAACTCGCCCGTCGTGTGCTTGGCGGTGTAGTGGCGCCCCGACTGGTCGACGAGTTACACGGCCGTAGCGGTGGAAATCTGCTGCTGCTGCGTGGCTTGTTGAGCGCAGGTCGGGAAAATGGGGTCCTGGTTCACACCGAAGACGGCTGGCAACTCCGAGGCCCACTGCACCCGGACCGAGAACTCTACGACCTTTTGGAGTTTCGGCTGCGGTCCCTTGCTCCAGAAGAGTTGGAAGCAGTAGAGCTGTTGGCGGCTGGGGAGTTGCTGGACTGGGAGGTCCTGCGCGGACTTTGCGACGCCGACGCGGCGGCACGACTCGAGCAGCGCGGCTTGATCCAATTGGTTGCCGACGGATCCGCCCTTATGGCCCAGCTCAATCATCCCGTCATCGGCGAAGCGGCACTCCGACGCGCGGGGGTGGTGCGCACGCGGCAACTCAATGGCCTGCTGGCGCAAGCTCTTCGGCAGCACGCGCTGGAGGGACAACGGTCACGGCTGCCCGACGTGCGCGGTCAGATCCGGTTGGCACAGTTCATGATGCGCAGCGACCTGCCGCCGGACCTCGATGTGATCATCGATGCGGCGGCAAACGCAATGGCAATGTCGGATATTGGTGAAGGCGAAGAGCTGTCGCGCTTTGCGTTCGACCGTGGCGGTGGATTGCCGGCCGCGATCCTGCTTGCCGACGCGATGAGTTGGCAGGGGCGCGGCGAGGAGGTCGAGGCCGTCCTAGGTGAGTGCGATCTCGAGGATGCCGATGAGCTTCTGACCGCCCGGTGGGGCTGTCAGCGCGCGCTAAACCTGTTCTTTGGTTGCGGGCAGAGGAAGCAGGCACAGCAGGTACTCGCCGGCGTTAAGGATCGTGTCGATTCCGAGTCGATGGTCGGTCTCATCACAGCGGTCGAGGTGGCTATTGCGTGCTTCTCCGGTGATCTTGCCAACGCCATCGAGGCGGGGCTAACGCTGTTTGCATCGGATGTGCCGCCGTTGGCGACGGTGTGGGCCGCCTCGTCGACGTGTTGGGCGCTGGCGCTGTCTGGTCAGTTCGACGAACTTCACCATACAGCTGAGCGGGGACTGCGAGCGGCTTCGCTTGCTCAACCGGGAGTCGTGCCTTTTGTCATTGGGTTGGCCGAGGTCACGGCGTTGACGGTGGTCGGTGACCTGTCCGCGGCCGAACGGGTTTGGCAACGCTACGCCGCGATGGCCGCAGGTGCACATGAAGCAGACGCACTCGTGCACGCGATGCTCGGACTTGTGGAGCTCGCTCGCGGTGCGCTGCCAGCTGCCTGTATTGCGTTCCACGACTCGATCTCGGCAATGTCGCGTGGTTTCCCGTCGGGCTGGTTGATGCTGGTAGCGGCATGGTCCGCACAGGTCGAGGGCCGCCGTGGAAATGCTGAGGCGGCCGCTGCCGCGCTGCGCAGGTCGGAAGAAGCCTATGGACCGCAGGCCGCCCTGTTCTTGCCTGAACTCGAGCTTGCCCGGGCCTGGGAGCGGGCGGCCGCCGGCCAGACCTCGACCGCTCGAATGCATGCCACGCGTGCCGCGCAGATCGCACGTCGGTCCGGGATGCAGGCGGTGGAGATGCGCGCTCTGCACACAACCGTCCGGTTCGGCGATCGTGCGCACGCCGGACGGCTGCAGGAGCTAGCAAAAACCCTCAACACACCCATGTCGGAGACGGTTGCTGCGCATGCGCATGGGCTGGTCGTGCATGACGGCGTTTTGCTCGACGCCGCGGCTGATCGGTTCGCCGAGATGGGCGCGTTGGGCCTTGCTGCCGACGCCACAGCGCAAGCAGCGCGCATGCACGCGCGCACGGGCAACCACGGCAAGGAGCTGGCGGCGTCGACCCGAGCGCATTGGCTGGCCAGCAAATGCGAAATACGAACGCCGGCAGTTAATGCCGGGGCACGGCCCCTGCCGATCACCGATCGCGAACGCGAAGTCGCGATGCTTGTCGCGGGTGGTTTGTCCAACCGTCAGATCGCCGGTCGGTTGTGTGTATCGGTGCGAACCGTGGATGGGCATTTGTATCGCAGTTTCGCCAAACTCGGGATCGAGCGCCGCGACCAGCTCATCCACCTAGTCAACGGGGCGCGGTCAACGACCTCGAGCAACGGCTAGCTGTTTTGCAGGTGTTCGCCGAAGAACGTGAAGACCCGCGCCCAGGCATCCTCGGTGGCGGCCTGGTTATAGCCGAATCCGGTAATCCGCAGCAGCGGCTGCGCAGGAAGCTTGTTCGCGAAGCTGTGGCCGGCGTGCGGGTAGACCTTGATGTCGTTGGTGATGCCTTTTTGGTCGAGAACCTGCTGGAGTTTTTCGGGCGCCCCTTTGCCGGTCAGGTCACGGGCGCCGAAGCTGGCCACGACGGGGCATGCCCCGTCCAGGGTTTCGCTGAGCTCTTGCGGCAGCGGAGTGCCGTAGAACGGTGCCGAGGCGCCGAAACCCTTGGGCGACAAGACTAATGCGAACCGGCCCCCCATGCAGAACCCCGCGACGCCGACTCGGCCGGTGCATTGTGGCAGGGCTTGCAGGTGGTCGCGGGCGGCCAGCACGTCATCGAGTGCGGGCCCCCGCTTGCTCGAGAGATCGCGCATGACTTTGACGACGCACCGCGCCCAGCCGCCGCGGGCGAACAAGTTCGGGGTCAGCGCGATATATCCCGCTTGGGCGACCCGGGCGTTGATCGACTCTTTGTCCGATCCGTAGCCGATCGCGTCGTGAATTACCACCACGCCCGGCCAGGGTCCTTGGCCCTCGGGAATATCGAGCAGGGCATCGATGGGGCCGGCCGGGGTAGCGATCTCGATTGTCGTCACGTCAGCCATCTAACCGTGCGGCGGCGGTCGGCGGAACTCCGGCGCCCGCCCCCGACGTTGCCATCTCATGATGTCGCGACTGTTTCTGGTCTACGTCCTCGTCGAGCTCGCGGTGGTAGTGGCGCTGGCGTCGACGATCGGGCTGGGCTGGACGCTGTTGCTGTTGGCGGCGGCCTTCGTCGCCGGATTGGCGCTGGCGGGTTCGCAACTCAAGCGCCAGCTCACGCGGTTGCGATCCGGGCTGACCAGTCAACAGTCGCAGCTGGCCACCGACGGCGCGCTGGTCGCGTTGGGCTCGGTGCTCGTGGTGGTTCCCGGCCTGGTTTCCACCACCGCGGGACTGCTGCTGCTGTTACCGCCGACCCGGGCCGTCGCCCGCCCGGTACTGACGGCGATGGCGGTACGCGGCATCGGACGACGCGCGCCGCTGATCACCGTCACCACCGTCGGCGCAGATCGATACGCATCGGCGCCCCGACCCCGGGCGGATTACATCGACGGCGAGGTCCTAGATGTCATCGACGTCACCGAGGTCGACCCGCCGGCCCTTCCGCGCTGGCAGGATTGCCCGGCTCGCCCCCGCAAGCGGGAGGTGCCCCCACCTCGGGCCCCAGAACGGCCCGCATCGTCGCCAGGCGAGCCTGAGTAACCCGTCGGCCACCCCGTAGGTTTTGCGGCGTGACTAACGTCCCCACAACGCTGTTGGTCAACGGCCGGGTTCATAGCCCGACCCACACCGACGCCACCGCGATGGCGGTCCGCGACGGTGTCGTGGTCTGGCTCGGTAGCGACGACGTGGGTCGCGGCCAGTTCGCCGGTGCCGACGTCGTCGATCTCGACGATGGCTTCGTCGCGCCGGGTTTCGTGGACAGCCATATCCACCTCACTGCGACCGGGCTGACGCTTACCGGTCTCGATTTGCGGGCTTCGACGTCGCGCCGGCATTGCCTACAGCTGATCGCCGGCTTTGCGGCGGCCCATCCCGGCCAACCGGTCTGGGGCCACGGTTGGGACGAATCTTCGTGGCCGGAGAATGCCGCGCCGACCACCGCAGACCTGGACGCAGTGCTGGGTGACCGGCCCGCCTACCTGGCCCGGGTCGACGTGCACTCCGCGCTGGCGTCGACCGGTCTGCGCGAACGGGTTTCCGGACTACCGTCGGCGACCGGATATGCCGAACAGCGGCCCTTGGTCGGCGACGCGCATCATATGGTCCGCGCCGCCGCGCGTGACCTGTTGACGGATGGCCAGCGTGCCGAAGCCCGGTTGGCCGCGCTGGACGCCCTGGCCGCCAGCGGGATCGTCGCGGTACACGAATGCGCCGGCCCGGAGATCAGCGGGCTGGATGACTGGCACGAGCTGCGTGCCCTTGGCTCCCGCGCTCACGGCGTCGAGGTGACCGGTTACTGGGGTGAGGCGGTGACCAGCCCGGCACAGGCGCGTGCGGTCCTCGACGAAACCGGGGCGGCGGGGCTCGCCGGTGACCTGTTCGTCGACGGCGCCCTGGGCTCGCGCACCGCCTGGCTGCATGAGCCGTACGCCGACGCCTCGGACCACACCGGAACCCGCTACCTGGATCCCGAGGCCGTCACCGCGCACGTGCGGGCGTGTACCGAGGCCGGTGTGACAGCGGGTTTCCACGTCATCGGTGACGCCGCGGTCTCTTTGGTCGTCGCCGCTTTGGAACGTGTGGTGGAAGACCTCGGCGTTGCCGCGGTGGCTCGCTGTGGCCACCGTTTGGAGCACCTGGAGATGGTGACGGCGGACCAGGCGGCCAAGCTGGGCGCCTGGGGGGTCATGGCCAGCATGCAACCCAATTTCGACGCACTGTGGGGCGGCGGCGACGGCATGTATGCCCGCCGTCTCGGTATCGCGCGAGCAGGGCGTCTGAACCCATTTGCGCTGTTAGCATCCCAAGGCGTGGCCCTCGCGTTCGGATCCGACGCCCCGGTGACGGGCCTGGACCCGTGGGCGACGGTCCGTGCAGCCGTCAATCACCACACGCCACGAAGCTCGATCTCCGTGCGAGCGGCATTTGCCGCCGCGACGCGCGGTGGCTGGCGGGCCGGCGGTGCCGGAGACGAGTTGTTAGGCAGCCTGGTCCCCGGCGCGCCCGCGTCCTACGCCGTCTGGGATGCTGGCGAGCTCGATGTCAGCGCGCCGAGTGACGCCGTGCGGCGGTGGTCTACCGACCCTCGGTCGCGGGTGCCCGGACTGCCGCGGCTCGGCCCGACCGATGCGTTGCCCCGTTGTCGGCAGACCGTGCACAGAGGTGCTGTCATCTATGGCTAGGGGCATCAGGCGATTCGACCGCTGGATTCGGCCCGGCGAGGACACCGAGGTCATCCCGGCGGTCAAAGACGACGGCGACACCGGCGAAATCCGCGTCCAAGACCCCGGGCATGACGACGAGGACGCCGACCTCGAGACTGACCTCGAGTCGCAGGACGCCGATGCTGATCTTGAGCGGCGAGACGACGACGATGACCGGCTGGCGAAGTTACGCAGCCGAGCCCTTCGAGTAGCGACGTACCTGTGGCAGCGCCTGCTCCAACTCGCCGCCGTCGTGCTGGCCTGGCTGGCCCGTGAGCTGCGAAAGCGCTTACCGCAGTTCGGCAGAGCCTTGCGACCGCGCCTGACGCGGTTAGGCGGCGCAATCCTCGCCGGTCTGCTGCTCTGCTCGAGCTATCCCGGGTTCAACTGGTGGTGGGCCGCCGTCATCGCGTTCGCCGTGCTGGCCTGGGTGCTGACCCGCCCGGCCACCACACTGCTGGGCGGACTCGGATACGGCTTCCTGTTCGGCCTGGCGTTCTACCTGCCCTTGATCCACTGGGTCAGCATCCTCGTCGGCGCCATACCCTTGCTGGCGCTGGTGCTGGTGTGCGCGCTGTTTCCCGGGATTTTCGGCTTGCTGGCCGTCGTGGTGCGGCAGCTTCCCGGCTGGCCGATCTGGTTCGCGGTGTTGTGGGCGGCGCAGGAGTGGTTGAAGTCGACGGTGCCGTTCGGTGGATTCCCGTGGGGTGTGGTGGCCGCCGGCCAGACCGATGGCCCGTTTCTGCCGTTGGTCCGGCTGGGCGGTGTGCCACTGCTGTCGTTGGCGATCGTGCTGGTCGGCTGCAGCGCCACCGGGATCGCGCTGGAGAGCGTGGCGTGGTGGCGAACGTCCCGTCAGCGGCATACCGGCGCGGACCAAGCGCAGGCGGCCCGAGACCATGGCGAGGTAGCTGACGCGCCGCCTGCGGTGGTGCTGCCCGCAGTGTGCATCTGCTTGGTGTTTTTCGCCGCGGCTGCCGCCTGGCCACAGGTCCGCCATTCCGGCACTGGATCGGGTAACGAACCCATCGTCACCGCCGCAGTGGTCCAGGGCAACGTGCCCCGGCTCGGCCTGGAGTTCAACGCGCAGCGTCTTGCGGTACTGGGCAACGACGTGCGGGAGACCCGCCGGCTGGCCGACGACGTGCGTGCCGGTCGCGCGCCTCAACCCGACTTTGTCGTCTGGCCCGAGGACGCGTCGGAAATCGATCCGCTAACCAACCCCGACGCGGCGCAGCAGATTTCGGTGGCCGTCGAGGCGATCGGAGCGCCGATCCTGGTCGGTACGGTGCTCGACGTCGCCGACCGGACGCCGGACGCTCCGGCTGAAACGAACACGGTGATCGTCTGGAATCCGAAGACAGGACCCGGCGACCGCCACGACAAGCGGATCGTTCAGCCATTCGGGGAGTACCTGCCCTGGCGCGGCTTCTTCCGGCATCTGTCCGGGCTCGCCAACTGGGCAGGCTATATCGTCCCCGGCAAAGGCACCGGGGTCGTGCAAGCCGCGGGTACTCCGATAGGGATCGCGACCTGCTGGGAGGTAATTTTCGACCGCGCGTTGCGAGACTCGGTCCGCAACGGCGCCCAGTTGCTCGCGGTGCCCGCCAACAACGCCAACTTCAACCAGATGATGAGCGAGCAGCAGCTGGCGTTCTCGAAGGTTCGCGCGGTAGAGCTCGACCGTTACGCCGTCGTCGCCAGCAACGTGGGGATCTCCGCCCTGGTCACCCCGGACGGCCGTGAGCTGGACCGGACGACGTTCTTTGCACCGGCCTACCTGGACAACCAGGTCCGGCTCAAAACAACGCTGACACCGGCCGCTAGGTGGGGCCCGATCGTGCAGGAAAGTCTGGTCGTGGCCGCTGTCGCGGTCCTACTTGCCGCAATGCTGCACAATGGATGGTTCACGGATCTGAAACGTCGCCTTTCGGAGCTGGCGAAAAACTTCGGCCAGCCGCCGGAGAGATCCGACGGCGACCCGCCAGGCGACGACGAGGTAGCCGATGGCGACGAGGTGTTAGCTGACGCCGAGCTCGACGAGGGCGGCGGATATTCAGCCCGGCAAGGGCCAGAAAAAGGAGACATATGACCACCGGCGATCCGGTGTCTCGGGTTGCGGGCGATCGTCCCACCCTGCGCACCCTGGTGATCATCCCCACCTTCAACGAGCGGGAGAGCCTCCCGCTGATCCTGCAGCGAGTCCATCAGGCTTGCCCCGGCGTGCATGTGCTGGTCGTCGATGACAACAGCCCCGACGGCACGGGACAGCTGGCCGACGAGCTGGCGTCGGCCGACCCCGACCGGATCCACGTCATGCACCGCACCGTCAAGGACGGTTTAGGCGCGGCATACCTGGCTGGATTCGCTTGGGGGCTCAGCCGGCAATACACCACGCTCGTCGAGATGGACGCCGACGGCAGCCACGCGCCTGAACAGCTGCACCTACTGCTGGACGCAGTCGATGCCGGAGCCGACCTGGCTATCGGTTCGCGCTACGTCGATGGCGGAAACGTGCAGAACTGGCCGTGGCGGCGCTGGGCGCTGTCCTGGACCGCCAACACGTATGCGCGGTTGGCCCTGGGCATCGGCATACATGACATCACCGCGGGTTACCGCGCCTACCGTCGGGAAGTTCTGCAGAAGATCGATCTCGACCACGTCGAATCGAAGGGCTATTGCTTCCAGATCGATTTGACGTGGCGCACCATCACCAGCGGGTTCGTCGTCGTCGAGGTGCCAATCACGTTCACGGAACGTGAGCTCGGCGTGTCGAAGATGAGCGGATCCAATATCCGCGAAGCGCTGGTCAAAGTGGCGCAATGGGGGATCGACGGACGGCTGAACCGCCACCGCGCGGTATCGGTCAACCGGTGAGCTAGCCGAGCGCGCCGTCGTCAGCTGCCGCGACGGCGCGTCCGGATCAGGTCGAGACGCTCCTTGAGCAGTTCGTCGAGCTCATCGACCGAGCGGCGCTCGAGCAGCATGTCCCAGTGGGTGCGGGGCGGCTTGACCTTCTTCGGCTCGGGCAGGTCACCCTCGATCAGGGTGCCTTCCATCCCGTTGCGGCACTGCCAGGTGCCGGGGATCTCGGCATCGTCAGCGAACGGAACGTCGAACTCCTCGCCGTTCTCCGTGCGGTAACGCGCAATCTGGCGCGGCGCCAAGTCATGGTTGCGGTCGGTCTCGTAGCTTACGGCTCCAAGGCGACTGCCTCTTAGGACACGATCAGCCATTGGTCAGCACTCCTCTTAATCTCTTCTAAGCAGCTAGCGCCCTAAACAACGCGCCGGCGGTCGGCGTAGTTCCCGGGCAGATACGACCCGACCCTTCATGATACCGGGATTCAGCCACAAGCCCGGCTAAAGTCGGCCCCGTGACTCGTCGCGTCCGCCCGCAGCCGTGCCGCTGGTGTGGACGGGACGTGGCCGACAGCGGGTTGGGCCGTCGTCGCCAATACTGCCGGCAGTCGTGCCGGCAGCGTGCCTACGAGCAGCGGGCCTCGATCAGCGGCGCGAAAGGTGCGTCTTTGCCTGCCGACGCCGTGGTGCTGTCCGCTGACGAGGCCGCTGACCTGTCCGACCGCGTCTACCAGGTGCGATGTGCGGCAGAGGACGTTGCTACCGCGCTTGACGAAGGAGCCGGTGCTCCCGAATTACGCCAACTGTGCGCCGCGCTGATGCGAGCCGCCCACGCTGCCGACGGGTGGCGTTGACCGAGCTGACCGCCGCCATCGCGCTGATTTGTGACGCCTGAGGCCGAGCCGAGACGCGCTTAGCCCCGGCTGACCTGTGACGGGTACAGTCTCGCCATGGATCGCTGGGCAACGCCGGAATTGGTTGCGGACCCACGCCATGGATCAGGCGGGCAAGTCGGCGCGCGGCGCTACTTCTCCGCGATGGAAACCGGGAGTATCGAACGTATTGGGAACCCTGCCGAAGTTGGCCGCGCACGCCAACGATGTTCTCGGGTCGAAGAGCAGGCATGCCGTTGCAGCAATTCGAGTCCTTGCAGCGATTGACTCTGCTCCTCATCTCAGGGCCGCATTCCGGATTGAGCGACGACCGACTTTAGTCGAGGGGTAACGACATGGTTGACCAACTTCAGCATGCAACCGAGGCGTTGCGGAAAGCGCTGGTCCAGGTCGAGCGCCTGAAGAGCAAGAACCGGGCGCTGCTGGAACGGTCCGGCGAGCCGATCGCGATCGTCGGTATGTCCTGCCGTTTCCCGGGCGGGGTCGATTCCCCGGAGAGCCTGTGGGACATGGTCGCCGACGGCCGCGACGTGATGTCGGAGTTCCCGACCGACCGGGGCTGGGATCTGGCCGGGCTGTTCGACGACGATCCCGATGCGCCGCACAAGTGTTATGCGCGCGCGGGTGGGTTCGTCGACGAGGTCGCGGGTTTCGACGCGGGGTTCTTCGGCGTGTCACCCAGCGAGGCGCTGGCCACTGACCCGCAGCATCGCATGTTGCTGGAGTTGTCGTGGGAGGCGTTGGAGCGGGCCGGGATTGACCCAACCAGGTTGCGGGGCAGTGCTACCGGTGTCTTCGCCGGAATCATTGTCCAGGGCTACGGCATGCTCGCCGAAGAGATCGAGGGCTACCGGTTGACCGGTATGACGTCGAGCGTGGCGACGGGCCGGGTGGCGTACGTGTTGGGGCTGGAAGGCCCGGCGGTGTCAGTGGATACAGCGTGCTCGTCGTCGTTGGTGGCTTTGCATATGGCAGTGCAGTCGTTGCGGTCCGGGGAGTGCGACCTGGCGCTGGCCGGCGGCGCGACCGTCAACGCCACCCCGACGGTGTTCGTCGAATTCAGCCGGCACCGGGGTCTGTCGCCGGATGGCCGGTGCAAGCCCTTCTCGGGCGCAGCCGACGGTGTCGGCTGGTCCGAGGGCGGCGGGATATTGGTGGTGGAGCGGCTTTCGGATGCGCAGCGGTTGGGGCATCCGGTGCTCGCGGTGGTGCGAGGTACGGCAGTCAATCAGGACGGCGCGTCCAACGGGTTGACCGCACCCAACGGTCCCTCCCAGCAGCGGGTGGTGCGCTCGGCGTTGGCCAATGCCGGGTTGAGCGCGGCGGAGGTAGATGCCGTGGAGGGTCACGGCACCGGGACGACGTTGGGCGATCCGATTGAGGCCCAGGCGTTGTTGGCCACCTACGGCCAGGACCGCGGGGAGCCACTATGGCTGGGGTCGATTAAGTCGAATATGGGTCACACGCAGGCCGCTGCGGGGGTGGCCGGTGTGATCAAGATGGTGCAGGCGATGCGCTATGAGGTGTTGCCCGCGACGTTGCATGTGGATGTGCCCAGCCCGCATGTGGATTGGTCGGCGGGTTCGGTGTCGTTGTTGACCGAGGCGCGGGCGTGGCCCGCGGATGGTCGAGCACGCCGGGCCGGGGTGTCGTCGTTCGGGATCAGTGGCACCAATGCGCATGTGATCATCGAGGCAACCCCGCCCGGCGAGCCCGTCGAGGGCCCGGGTTCGCGACCGTCGGTGGTCCCGTGGGTGGTTTCGGCCAAGAGCGCGGTGGCGTTGGGGGCGCAGGCGTCGCGGTTGGCCGAATTTGTCGGCGCCCGCGAGCAGTTGGCTGCCGCTGATGTGGGGTGGTCGTTGGCGGGGCGGTCGACCTTTGAGCATCGGGCGGTGGTGCTTGGTAACGACCGCGGCCAGTTGCTGACTGGCTTGGGGGAGTTGGCCGAGGAGCTGCCGGGTGCGTCGGTGATCACCGGCCAGGCCACCCCGGCTGGCAAATCCGTGTTCGTCTTCCCCGGCCAAGGGTCCCAATGGCTCGGCATGGGCATCGAATTGCTGGATACTGCACCAATTTTCGCCGAACAGATCAACGTGTGCGCGGAGGCGTTCGCCGAGTTCGTCGACTGGTCGTTGATCGACGTGCTACGTGGGGCGCCGGGCGCGCCGGGCCTGGACCGCGTTGACGTGGTGCAGCCGGTGCTATTCGCAGTGATGGTCTCGCTCACCGAATTATGGCGATCGATCGGCGTGCGTCCGGACGCCGTCATCGGGCATTCCCAAGGTGAAATCGCCGCAGCCTACGTCGCCGGCGCCTTGTCCTTACGCGATGCCGTACGCGTGGTGACACTGCGCAGTAAATTGCTGCTGGCGCTGTCCGGTCGCGGTGGTATGGCCTCCCTGGCATGTGGACGCGAGCAAGCGCGAGAACTGTTGATGCCCTACGGCGATCGGATCAGCATCGCCGCGATCAACGGACGATCGGCCGTCGTGGTCTCCGGTGAAGTGGCCGCACTCGACGAACTCGTCGCCCACTGCACCGAACGCGAACTTCGGGTCCGGCGCATCGACGTCGATTACGCATCGCATTCCGTTGCCGTCGAAGCGATCCGCGAGCAACTCGCCGAGGCGCTGTCCGGTATCGAACCGCGTTCGGTACGCACCGTCTTCTTCTCCGCGGTCACCGGTGGCGTCCTGGACACCGCCGACCTGGACGCCGACTATTGGTTCCGCAACATCCGCCAGACCGTCGAATTCGATCAGGCGGTGCGCGCCGCATCCGAAAGCGGCTACCGGACTTTCATCGAATCCAGTCCGCATCCCGCACTGATCGCCGGCATCGAGGACACCGCCACCGACGCTGGTGCCGCCGCCATCGTCATACCCACCCTTGGCCGCGAGGACGGCGGCCTGCTCAGGTTCCTCACTTCGGCGGCGCAGGCTTTCGTGTCGGGTGTCGGGGTGGATTGGCGTGCGGTATTGCCGGGAGCGAAGTTCGTCGAGTTGCCGACGTATGCCTTTGAACGACGCCGCTTTTGGCTTTCCGGCGATGGTGCCGCGGTTGATGCTGCCGGTCTGGGGTTGGGAGCCAGTGAGCATCCACTGTTGGGTGCGGTGGTGGAGCTACCTGACTCGGGCGGGGTGGTGCTGGCGGGTCGGCTTTCAGCGGCGTCGCAGGGGTGGCTGACCGATCACGCCGTCGGCGGGGTGGTGGTTTTCCCGGGTGCGGGCTTTGTCGAGTTGGCCATCCGGGCCGGCGACGAAGTCGGCTGCCCGGTGGTTGACGAACTGACGTTGCAGTCGCCGTTGATGCTGCCGACCTCAGGTTCGGTCGCGGTGCAGCTGGTCGTGGGCGCGGCCGAAGAATCCGGGCAGCGCAGCATGTCCGTATTCTCCAGGGAGAGCGCGGATTCCGCATGGACCTGCCACGCTACGGGGCTGTTGTCTTCCGGGTCGGTTGAGCCGGGCGCGGATCTGTCGGTGTGGCCGCCGGAGGGCGCAACTCCCGTCGACGTGACTGACGGCTACCGGCGGTTGGCGGCGCGCGGTTACGAGTACGGCCCGGCGTTCCAAGGCTTGACCGCGCTGTGGCGCCGCGGCGACGAATTCTTCGCCGAAGTAACGCTGCCGCAAGCGGCCGGGGGTGTAGGCGGATTCGGTGTGCATCCCGTGCTATTGGATGCGGCCCTGCACGCGGCGGCGGTAACTCACGACGGCGCCGGTGTGGCGTTGCCGTTCTCGTGGCAGGGTGTGTCGTTGCATGCGGCGGGGGCGTCGGCGGTGCGGGCGCGGATTGCGCCGTCGGGTCCGTCGGCGGTGTCGGTGGAGTTGGCCGACGGGCTGGGGTTGCCGGTGTTGTCGGTGGCTTCCATGGTGGCGCGTCCGGTTTCGCAGCAGCAGTTGATGGCGGCGGTTTCCGGCTCTAATGCGGATCGGCTCTTTGAGCTGGTGTGGTCGGCCGCGTCGGTTGCATCGCACGCCGAGACGCCGTCGTATGAGGTATTCGAATCGCTGCCCGCCGACGGAGATCCGCTGGCTGCGACATACCTGCGCACCCACGACGTACTGGCGGCGCTGCAATCCTGGCTCTCCGAGCACGACTCCGGAATGCTGGTGGTGTCGACGCGCGGTGCGGTGGGGTTGCCGGGGGAGGACGTCACCGATCTGGCTGGTGCTGCGGTGTGGGGGTTGGTGCGTTCGGCGCAGACCGAGCATCCCGGCCGGATTGTGCTGGTGGATTCCGATGCGCCGCTGAGCGATACGACAGTCGCGCAGGTGTTGGCCGTCGGCGAGCCGCAGGTGCTGTTGCGGGGTGAGACGGTGTACACCGCGCGGGTACACGGCAGCCGGGCGGTGGACGGCGTGCTGGCGCCGCCAGGCGACGGGCCGTGGCGGTTGGGTCTGTCCACCGCGGGCACCTTTGAGAATCTGCAGCTGGAGCCGGTGCCCAACGCTGATGCGCCGTTGGAGCCCGGCCAGGTTCGGGTAGCCATGCGCGCCATCGCCACCAACTTCCGCGACATCATGATCACCCTGGGTATGTTCACCCACGACGCGCTGATCGGTGGCGAAGGAGCCGGCGTCGTCGTCGAGATCGGGCCCGACGTGACCGAATTCGCCGTCGGAGACGACGTATACGGATTTTTCCCGGATGGCAGCGGCACGCTGGTCGCCGGCGATGTTCGGCTGTTGCTTCCGATGCCTTCGGACTGGTCATACGCCGAAGCCGCAGCAATTTCAGCCGTTTTCACGACCGCCTACTACGCGTTCGTCCACCTTGCCGATGTCAAGCCGGGTCAGCGGGTGTTGGTGCATGCCGGCACCGGTGGCGTGGGGATGGCGGCGGTGCAGTTGGCGCGGCACTTCGGGTTGGAGGTATTCGCCACCGCCAGCCGGCGCAAGTGGGACACCTTGCGGGCGATGGGTTTCGACGACGATCACATCGGTGATTCCCGGACGCTGGATTTCGAGGACAAGTTCCGTGCGGTGGTCGGCGACCGAGGTATGGATGTGGTGCTGGATTCGCTGGCCGGCGAGTTCGTTGATGCCTCACTGCGTCTCGTCGCCCCCGGCGGGGTTTTCTTGGAGATGGGTAAGACCGACATCCGCGACCCCGGCGTGATCGCCGAGCACTATCCCGGTGTGCGCTACCGCGCCTTCGACCTCTTCGAGCCCGGCCGCAACCGCATGCACCAGTACATGCTGGAGCTCGCCGAACTCTTCGACGCCGGAGTGCTGCGTCCGTTGCCGGTGACCACATTTGACGTGCGGCGGGCGCCGGCGGCGTTGCGGTATCTATCGCAGGCGCGTCATGTCGGCAAGGTTGTGTTGACGATGCCGGATGCGTGGGCGGCGGGCACGGTGGTGATCACCGGTGGTACCGGGATGGCGGGTTCGGCGTTGGCCCGTCATGTGGTGGCCAATCATGGGGCTCGGAATGTGGTGTTGATTGGTCGGCGTGGTCCGGATGCGCCGGGGGCTGCGGAGTTGGTGGCAGAGTTGCAGGCCGCGGGTGCGGCGGTGTCGGTGGTGGCCTGCGATGCTGCTGATCGGGAGGCGTTGGCCAAGGCGTTGGCCGATGTTCCGGTGCAGTATCCGTTGTCGGCGGTGATTCATGCGGCGGGTGTTCTTGATGATGCGGTGGTGACGTCGCTGACGCCCAAGCGGGTGGATGCGGTGTTGCGGGCCAAGGTGGATGCGGCGTGGAATTTACATGAGCTGACCAGGGATGCGCCGATTTCGGCGTTTGTGATGTTTTCGTCGTTGGCGGGTTTGGTGGGTTCGTCGGGTCAGGCGAACTATGCGGCGGCCAACAGTTTCCTGGATGGGTTGGCGGTGCATCGGCGGGCGCAGGGTCTGCCGGCGATCTCGTTGGGCTGGGGACTGTGGGACCAGACCAGCAACATGACCGGCGGACTCGACGCCGCGGGTCGGGCCCGGCTGGCGCGAACCGGTGTCAAGGCGCTGTCGTCGGCCGACGCATTGCAGCTCTTCGACACCGCGATGGTGATCGACGAGCCGTTTCTGCTGCCGGCCCACATCGACCTCACTGCCTTGCGCCGCGACACCGCCGTGGTCCCGCCGATGTTCGTCGATCTGATCAACACGCCGACACGACGGCGGGTCGACGACTCGCTGGCCGCCAGCAAATCTAAATCGGCGTTGGCGCAACGCATACACGGGCTGTCCGAGGATGAGCAGCACGCGGTGTTGCTGGATCTGGTGCGCTCGCATATCGCTACCGTGCTGGGCAATACCACTCCGGAAGCCATCGATCCGGATAAGGCTTTCCAGGAATTGGGCTTCGACTCGCTGACCGCCGTCGAGATGCGCAACCGGCTCAAAGCCGCGACCGGACTGGCACTTTCACCCACGTTGATCTTCGACTACCCGACACCGAGCCGGCTGGCTTCCTATTTCCGCACCGAACTCGCCGGCGTCCCGCAAGAAGTCAAGAACGTCCCTGCGGTGCGGGCCACCGGCGACGATCCGATTGCGATCGTCGGTATGGCGTGCCGGTACCCGGGCGGAGTCAACTCACCGGAAGACCTGTGGGACATGGTGATCGAGGGCCGTGATGCGGTGACCGAATTCCCCGGCGACCGCGGATGGGACCTGGCCAATCTGTTCAACCCCGACCCCGACGTGCCCGGCGCCTGCTACACCCGCGCCGGCGGCTTCGTCGAAGACGTCGCAGACTTCGACCCGGCGTTCTTCGGAGTCGGGCCGTCCGAGGCGCTGGCGATGGACCCCCAGCAGCGCATGTTCCTCGAGTTGTCGTGGGAGGCGCTGGAGCGAGCCGGGATTGACCCGACCACGTTGCAAGGCAGTGCCACCGGTGTCTTCGCCGGCCTCATGACACAGGGCTACGGCATGTTCTCTGCCAAGCCGGTAGAAGGCTTCCGATTGACCGGGCAGCTGTCCAGCGTCGCCTCGGGTCGGGTGGCCTACGTGTTGGGGTTGGAGGGCCCGGCGGTGTCGGTGGACACGGCGTGCTCGACGTCGCTGGTGACACTGCATATGGCGGCGCAGTCATTGCGGTCGGGCGAGTGCGACCTGGCCCTGGCCGGCGGCGTCACGATCAACGCCACGCCCGACATCTTCGTGGAATTCAGCCGGTGGCGCGGGCTTTCCACCGACGGTCGCTGCAAAGCATTCGCCGGCGCTGCCGACGGCACCGGATTCTCCGAAGGCGGCGGAATGCTGCTGGTGGAGCGACTTTCGGATGCGCAACGGTTAGGGCACCCGGTGTTGGCAGTGGTGCGGGGCTCGGCGATCAATCAGGACGGCGCCTCTAACGGATTGACCGCACCGAACGGTCCGTCGCAACAGCGGGTGGTGCGCTCGGCATTGGCCAGCGCAGGACTCAGTGGCGCAGACGTCGACGTGGTCGAGGGCCACGGCACCGGCACGACATTGGGCGATCCCATTGAAGCCCAAGCGATATTGGCGACCTATGGACAGGACCGGCAGACGCCGCTGTGGTTAGGGTCGATCAAGTCGAACATGGGCCACACGCAGGCCGCCGCAGGCGTCGCGGGCGTGATGAAGATGATTTTGGCGATGCGCCATGAAGTGTTGCCGGCGACATTGCACGTGGATGTGCCCAGCCCGCATGTGGATTGGTCCGCCGGGTCCGTGCAACTGCTGACCGATCGGCAGCCCTGGCCGGCTAATAGTCGGGTGCGTCGGGCGGGGGTGTCGTCGTTCGGGATCAGTGGCACCAACGCGCACGTGATCATCGAGGCCGCCCCGCCGGTGCAGCCCGCCGAGGGCGCGGCTCCGCAGCCGTCGGTGGTGCCCTGGGTGATTTCGGCCAAGAGCGCGGCGGCGTTGGAGTCTCAGGCCACACGGTTGGCCGGGTTTGCCGGCGCCCGCGATGAGCTGGATACCGCTGATGTGGGCTGGTCGTTGGCGGGGCGGTCGACGTTCGAGCATCGCGCGGTGGTACTCGGTGCTGACCGCGACCAGTTGCTAACCGGCCTAAAGGAACTGGCCGACGGCCTGCCGGGTGCGTCGGTGATCGCCGGACAGGCCACCCCGGCCGGCAAAACCGTTTTCGTCTTCCCCGGCCAAGGCTCCCAGTGGCTCGGCATGGGCATGGGATTACACACCGCATACCCGGTCTTCGCCGAAGCCTTCAACACCGCCGTCGGCGAGCTGGACCGGCACCTATTGCGCCCGCTGCGCGAAGTCATGTGGGGCCACGACGAAAATCTCTTGAGCACTACTGAATTCGCTCAGCCCGCGTTGTTCGCCGTCGAGGTTGCGCTGTACCGGTTGCTGGAGTCGTGGGGAGTGCGTCCCGACTTTGTGATGGGCCATTCAGTGGGTGAGTTGACCGCGGCGCACGTCGCTGGCGCCCTGTCGGTGGAGAACGCCGCGCTGCTGGTGGTGGCGCGCGGTCGATTCATGCAGTCGCTGCCTTCCGGCGGCGCCATGATCGCCGTACAGGCCACCGAGGACGAAGTGCGTCCGCTGCTCACCGACAACGTCGACATCGCCGCAGTGAACGGCCCGTCATCGGTGGTGGTTTCCGGCGACGAGGACGCAGTGACCGCCATCGCGGACCAGCTGCGCGACCAGGGCCGGCGAGTCCATAAGCTCGCTGTATCCCACGCTTTCCACTCACCGTTGATGGAGCCCATGATCGGCGAGTTCAAAGCAGCGGCGCGCGAACTCGCGGTCAATCCGCTCACCATTCCGGTCATCTCCAACGTGACCGGACAGCTGGCGGGAGATGACTTCGCGTCGGCCGACTACTGGACACAGCACATCCGGGCGGCAGTCCGGTTCGCTGACAGCATCCGGTTTGCGAACTCGACTGGCGCCAGCCGATTCCTCGAGGTCGGACCCGGCGGCGGCCTGACCTCATCCATCGAGGAGTCACTCGCCGAGGCCGACGTCGTGTCCGTGCCAATGCTGCGAAAAGACCGACCCGAACCGAACAGCCTGATGACCGGATTGTCCCAGGCCTTTGTGTCGGGTGTCGGGGTGGACTGGCGCGCGACATTGCCCGGGGCCAAGTTTGTCGAGTTGCCGACGTATGCCTTTGAGCGACGGCGCTTTTGGCTTTCCAGTGACGAGGCTGCGGTTGACGCTGCCGGTCTGGGATTAGTGGCTAGCGAGCACGCGCTGTTGGGTGCTGTGGTGGAGCTGCCGAGTTCGGGCGGGGTCGTGCTGACCGGCCGCCTTTCGGCGGCGTCGCATGGGTGGTTGGCCGATCACGCCGTCGGCGGGGTGGTGGTTTTCCCGGGTGCGGGCTTTGTCGAGTTGGCGATCCGGGCCGGCGACGAAGTCGGCTGCTCGGTCGTCGACGAGTTGATGCTGGCGGCGCCGTTGGTGATCCCCGCGACGGGCTCGGTGTCGATGCAAGTTGTCGTCGGCGCCGCTGACGAATCGGGCAGCCGTGCGGTGTCGGTGTTTTCACGCGGCGACGCACACTCGGGCTGGACTCTGCACGCCGAAGGCATCGTGCGATCCGGCGGTACCGAGCCGGGCGCCGACATGTCGAGCTGGCCGCCGGCGGGTGCGACGCCGGTTGACATCGACGGGCTATACGACCGGTTGGCGGCACGCGGCTACGGTTATGGACCGGCGTTCCAAGGTTTGACCGCGATGTGGCGCCGCGGCGACGAGGTATTCGCCGACGTGTCCCTGCCCGGCGACGCCGGGGTATCGCCGGCCGGGTTCGGCGTCCATCCGGCCGTCTTGGACGCTGCATTACACGCGGTGATCGTGGCGACCGAAGCTGACCACGACGACAGCAACGGTGTCCTGGTTCCGTTCTCCTGGCAGGGCGTGTCGCTGCATGCAGCGGGGGCATCATCGGTGCGGGCGCGTATTGCCCCGTCGGGCCCGTCGGCGGTGTCGGTGGAGTTGGCCGACGCGCTGGGGCTACCAGTGCTGTCGGTCGCGTCGATGGTGGCGCGTCCGGTGTCGCAGCAGCAGTTGATGGCAGCAGTGTCGGGGTCAGGTCCGGACCGGATCTTCGAGGTGAACTGGTCACCCGCGACACTCGAATCGCACGCCGAGACACCGCCATACGACGTGTTCGAATCTCAGCTCGCCGACGACGATCCGCTGGCCGCGACATATCGACGCACGCACGAAGCGTTGGCGGCGCTGCAATCCTGGCTCTCCGAGCACGACTCCGGAATGCTGGTGGTGTCGACGCGCGGTGCGGTGGGGTTGCCGGGGGAGGACGTCACCGATCTGGCTGGTGCTGCGGTGTGGGGGTTGGTGCGTTCGGCGCAGACCGAGCATCCGGGCCGGATCGTGCTGGTGGATTCCGATGCGCCGCTGAGCGATACGACGATAGCGCAGGTGTCTGGCAGTCGGCGAGCCGCAGGTCGTGGTGCGCGGTGAAACGGTGTACACGGGTCGGGTGCACGGAAGTCGGGCGGTGGACGCACTGCTGGTGCCTCCGGGTGACGAGCCGTGGCGGCTGGGCATGTCCAGCAAAGGCACATTCGAGAATCTGGTCCTCGAGCCCATCCCGGACGCTGATGCGCCGTTGGAGCACGGGCAGGTCCGGGTCGCGGTTCGCACCATGGCGGCCAACTTCCGCGACGTCATGATCGCTCTGGGTCTGTATCCCGACGACGACGCTGTCATGGGCGTGGAAGCTTCCGGCATCGTGGTCGAAATTGCCTCGGATGACGGTCGTTTCGCCGTCGGCGACCGGGTGACCGGGCTGTTCCCGGAAGGCACCGGCACCATGGCGATCACCGACGCGCGCCTGCTGATGGAAATTCCGACGGGATGGTCCTACGCCGATGCCGCAACGGCACCCGTGGTCTTCGCGACGGCCTACTACGCGCTGACGACGTTGGCTGATGTCAAGCCGGGTCAGCGGGTGTTGGTCCACGCCGGCGCCGGTGGGGTCGGGATGGCGGCGGTGCAGTTGGCGCGGCACTTCGGCTTGGAGGTATTCGCCACCGCCAGCCGGCGCAAGTGGGACACCTTGCGGGCGATGGGTTTCGACGACGATCACATCGGCGATTCGCGCACGCTGGAGTTCGAGGCCAAGTTCCGGTCGGTGACCGGTGGTCGCGGCATGGATGTGGTGTTGGACTCGCTGGCCGGCGAGTTCGTTGACGCCTCACTGCGTCTCGTCGCCCCCGGCGGGGTGTTCCTGGAGATGGGTAAGACCGACGTCCGCGACCCCGGCGTGATCGCCGAACAGTATCCGGGTGTGCGCTACCGCGCCTTCGACCTCTTCGAAGCCGGGGCGGACCACATCCAGCGGATGCTCGCCGATCTCGCGACGATGTTCGATGACACGACGCTGAGGCCGTTGCCGGTGACGCCGTTTGATGTGCGGCGGGCGCCGGCGGCGTTGCGGTATCTGAGTCAGGCCCGTCACACCGGCAAGGTTGTGTTGACGATGCCGGATGCGTGGGCGGCGGGCACGGTGGTGATCACCGGTGGTACCGGGATGGCGGGTTCGGCGTTGGCCCGGCATGTGGTGGCCAACCGCGGGGTCCGGAATCTGTTGTTGGTGAGTCGGCGTGGCCCGGATGCGCCGGGGGCTGCGGAGTTGGTAGTTGAGCTGGAGGGCGCGGGTGCGGCGGTGTCGCTGGTGGCCTGCGATGCGGCTGATCGGGAGGCGTTGGCCAAGGTGCTCTCCGATATTCCGGTGCAGTATCCGTTGTCAGCGGTGATTCATGCGGCGGGTGTTCTTGATGATGCGGTGGTGACGTCGTTGACGCCCGAGCGGGTGGATGCGGTGTTGCGGGCCAAGGTGGATGCGGCGTGGAATTTGCATGAGCTGACTCGGGATTCGGGTGTGTCAGCTTTTGTGATGTTTTCGTCGATGGCGGGTTTGGTGGGGTCGTCGGGTCAGGCGAATTATGCGGCGGCCAACAGTTTCTTGGATGGGTTGGCGGTGCATCGACGGGCCCATGGTCTGCCGGCGATCTCGTTGGGCTGGGGGCTGTGGGACCAGGCCAGCAGCATGACCGGCGGACTCGAATCCGTCGACTTCGCACGGTTCGCCCGTGACGGCATTGTGGCCATGTCCTCCACTGAGGCACTGCAATTGCTCGACACCGCGATGGTGATCGACGAGCCGTTCCTGCTGCCTGCGCGCATCGACACCACCGCGCTACGAGCGAAGTTCGACGGGGGCACCTTGCCGCCGATGTTCGTCGACCTGATAAACGCGCCCGCGAGACGTCAAGTCGATGATTCGCTGGCCGCCGCCAAGTCGAAGTCTGCACTGCTGCAACGCCTCGAAGGGCTGCCCGAGGATGAGCAGCACGCGGTGTTGCTGGATCTGGTGCGCTCGCATATCGCCACCGTGCTGGGCAACAGCACTCCGGAGTCCATCGATCCGGATAAAGCATTCCAGGAATTGGGCTTCGACTCGCTGACCGCCGTCGAGATGCGCAACCGGCTCAAAGCCGCAACCGGGCTGGCACTTTCACCCACCCTCATCTTCGACTACCCGAACTCCGCAGCCCTGGCCGGTTACTTCCGCCAAGAGCTTGTCGGCGTCTCGGCCGAGTCGACGCCTCGAGCTGCACCCGGTGAGGCGGAGATCCAGCGCGTCGTGGCGTCAATTCCGGTCAAACGCCTTCGGCAGGCCGGAGTATTGGACCTGCTGCTCAGCCTGGCGAATGAGACCGACGGCGCCGACGCGGCACAGGCCAGGGAAAAAGACATCGCAGCAATGGATCTCGATGACTTGGTCAATGCCGCGTTCCTCGACGACGACGACTAGCCGGATGAGGTTCGAGGTTAGCCAGTGAGGATCGCCGTTACCGGGGCGAGCGGAGTAATCGGTCGCGGCGTGGTCGTCCGGCTGCTCAGCCAGGGTCATGACGTCGTCGGGCTGGCCCGTCATCGACCCCAAAGTTGGCCGAGTGCAGCGACCTTCGTGCAAAGCGATATTCGTGACGCGGCCGGGGTACGGCGAGCGGTCGCAGGCGCGGAGGTCATCGCGCACTGCGCCTGGGCGGTCAACCCAGGTGCTGATCAACCAGTCAATCGCGAGATCAACATCGACGGGACTGGCAACGTGCTTGACGCAATGAGCCGAAGCGGTGCCCGCCGCATCGTGTTCGCCTCGTCGGCACACGTCTACGGCCTCGATCGTGGCCACGCACGGCCGCGCTCCGAGGCCGACCGGCTTATACCGGTCTCGGCGGAGGGGTTGGATAAAGCTCGCGTCGAAGAGATGGTGGCGGCTTGCGGTGCGGAATGGGTGGCGATCCGTGCGGCGGCCATTCTCGGCCGAGGTGTCGACAACTGGGTGCGCCGAGTGTTGGCTTCCGCAGTCTTTCCCGATATCGACGGGTCAGCTGGTCGCACCGTGCAGGTCGTGCACAGCGACGACGTGCATCGGGTTTTCGTCCGCGCGATCGTCGATCCGGGCATCGACAGCGGGCCGGTAAACCTTGCCGCGCCAGGAGAGCCCACGTTCTCTGAGATAGCTGATGCGCTGGGGCGCCCGATAGTGCGGGCGGGCAAGCGGCCGCTGGGAGCGGCCGTGGGCCGGCTGCTTCGACGGGTGAGCTCACCCGCCGAGCTAGACCTACTGCTGAGTGCGCCGTCGATGGATACCGCACTGCTGCGGGACAAATGGAACTTCACACCGGCCTGGACCGCGCAGGAATGCGTCCAAGACGTCGCAATGGCGGTGCGCGGTCGAGTCAGCGTCGGCAAGTGGTCGACGTCGCTGCCGTGGCGGCTAACCCATGTCCAGGACATTCCGGCGGTCGACACCCCGGCCGCCGACGGAGTCGCCCCGGTGTTCGCCGGTCCGGACGGCGGCAATGGTGAGTTCGACACTCCGATCGACCCACGCTTTCCAACCTATCTGGCCACCAATTTGTCGGAGGCGCTGCCGGGGCCGTTTTCGCCGTCATCGGCGTCGGTGACCGTTCAAGGACTGCGCGCGGGCGGCGCGATCATTGCCGAACGGTTGCGGGCCGGCGGATTGATCCAGCGCGAAATGGCGACGCGGACCATCGGAGTTTTCGGGCACCGTCTGTACGGGGCGATTACTACCGCGCACTTCATGGCCGAGACGGTGCCGTTCGTCAAGCCCGAGACGGTGATTCGCCAGAGCCAGTTCTTTGGCCAGAGTGTGGCCGCTATGCCGATTCACGGCGGGCAGCAGCTGCCGCGCGAATCCGGCGGGGCAGGGGGTCCGCTGCGCACCATCCGAAACCTCGGCGTGTTCGCGGCCAACTTGGCAGCCCTGACCACTGGTGCGGCTCGCGACACGCATGATTTCATCGAGGACATCGATCGCTTGGAAGCGCTTGTAGTCGGCGATCTTTCAGAACTTTCCGACGGGCGATTGCAGAGTTTGATCTTGTTGGCGCGCGACCACGCCGTACACGGTTGGGTGCTGGCCTCAGGGTCGTTCATGGCGTTCGCGGCAGTGAGCGTGATCCTGCGTGGTTTGAGCCCAGCCGACAGCGGGCTACGCGTCGGTCAAGATGTGGTCAGCGCACAGCTGTTGAATGCCGTGTACCGGCTGGCGGAGGCCGCGCAACGTGATCCCACCGTGGCCCGGATTCTGGCCGGCCCTGGTGACCATCTCGACGAGTTGTCCGCCCAGGCACCAGAATTCCACGCGGCCGTCCTGGCCGAGCTGAAAGTGATCGGGCACCGCGGTCCCGCGGAGGTGGAGATGCGGTCTTCCAGCTACGCCGACGAACCGGAGTTGCTGATCCGCATCGTGGCCAAATCCCTCAACACTCCCATCCGGCCGGAGACGCGCCGCCCGACAATCCCGTTGCGAGCGCGGCCGGTGGCACTGCTTGCCGCCCATCACCTTCGCGACCGCGAAGCCCGTCGCGACAAAATGGTGCGGGCGATCTGGTTGCTGCGCAACCTACTTCGTGAGCTGGGGCGCAGGCTGGTGAATTCGGGTGTTCTCGAGGCCGCCGACGATGTGTTCTATCTGCTGGTCGACGAACTCGACGCGCTCCCTGCCGATGTGGCCGGGCTGGTCGCGCGCCGTCGCGCAGAACAGCGCAGGCTGGCCGGCATCGTGCCGCCTGCCGCCTTCAGCGGTGGTTGGCGAGCCGCTACCGTCGCGGTGACGGCCCTCGCACCCGGGCAGACCCTGAAGGGCGTCGGCGTCTGCGGTGGACGAGTCCGCGGCCGTGTCCGGATCGTCAGGCCTGAAACCATCGACGACCTCGAGTCCGGGGAGATCCTCGTCGCCGAGGTCACCGACGTCGGTTACACCGCCGCTTTCTCTTACGCAGGCGCTGTGGTGACGGAACTCGGTGGACCGATGTCGCATGCCGCCGTGGTAGCACGCGAATTCGGCATCCCGTGCGTGGTGGATGTGCACGACGCCACGCGGTATCTCGCGCCCGGCGCGCTGGTCGAGGTCGACGGCAGCAGCGGAGAGATCCGGGTCCTCGAACTCGACCTGCCGAGCGTGACCCCCTGAGGTTTCGCTACCGTCAGGTTATGCACGAGCACACCGTCCGCGTGACCACGGCCGCCGGCACCGTCGAAGGCTTTACCCGCGACGGCGTGCACCGCTGGCGATCCATCCCCTACGCTCGGCCGCCGGTCGGTGCGCTGCGGTTTCGGGCGCCGCAGCCGGCTCAGCCGTGGCCGGGTGTGCGGTATTGCCACGGCTTCACCAAGTGCGCACCCCAGGAGCGGCGCTACACGGTGATGGGCGTCGGGAAGTATCAACCGATGGGCGAGGATTGCCTCACCCTCAATGTCGTCACGCCGGAAGCGGCGGAATCCGCAGCGCTGCCCGTCATGGTCTTCGTGCACGGCGGCGGCTACATCCTGGGCAGTTCGGCCACGCCGATATACGACGGTGCGGCCCTGGCTCGCCGCGGCTGCGTCTACGTATCGGTGAACTATCGGCTCGGCGCGCTGGGCTGTCTGGATTTGTCGGCGCTGTCGACGGCGGACGTCACTCTCGAAAGCAATCTGTTCCTGCGCGATCTGGTGATGGCGCTGCTCTGGGTCAGAGAGAACATCGCGTCGTTCGGCGGTGATCCGGACAACGTAACGGTGTTCGGCGAAAGTGCCGGCGCGCACGCCGTCGTCGCGCTGCTGGCGGCGCCGGAAGCTGAAGGCCTTTTCGCCCAAGCGATTTCGGAGAGCCCGGCGAGCGGCATGGTGCGTTCAAGCGAGGTCGCCGCGGAGTTCGCCGGGCGGTTCGCAACGCTACTGGGTGTCCGCAAGCAGGATGCCGCCCACGCGCTGCGGAAGGCTTCCCCCGCGGAATTGATCGCAGCGCAAAACCGCCTGATTGACGACGGCGTGCGAGACATGCTGGGCGCATTCCCGATCGGCCCCGTCTTCGGTGACGACTACCTGCCGCTGGACCCCGTCGACGCAATGCGGCGCGGCAAAGCGCACCGGATCCCGCTCATCGTGGGTACCAACGCCGAGGAGGGACGCCTGTTCACTCGCTTTCTACCGCTTCTGCCGACGACCGAGCCGATGATCGAAGCGCTGCTGGCTGAGGTGGATCCGGCTGCGCGAAAGCGTATTACCGGCGCTTACCCCGACTATCCCGAGCGATCCGCGTGCATACGGCTCGGCGGGGATTTCGCCTTCAGTTCCGCTGCCTGGGAGATCGCCGAAGCCCACGGCAGGCATGCACCCGCCTACCTATATCGATACGACTACGCACCACGTGTGCTGCGCTGGTCAGGGCTAGGGGCCACGCACGCCACCGAACTGCTCGCGGTCTTCGGTATCTATCGCACCAAGTTCGGGGCGTTGCTGACCGCCCCCGTTGATCAGCGATCTGCGCTGCGGGTCACCAACGAAGTGCAAAGGCGCTGGCGATCATTCAGCCGCACCGGCCATCCCGGCGACGACTGGCCTGCATACAACGACACCGACCGCGCCGTTATGGTTTTCGATCGCAAGTCACATCTCGAATTCGATCCACACCCCGAGCGCCGGATGGCATGGGAGGGCTTCTCACTAGCGCGATGACGGCGGATATGGTTTCGTGGACGAGCCATGAAACCGCACACCGACAACGTCGTCGAACGGCCGGCTGACCTCACCGCCGCCTGGCTGACGGCAGCCATCGACGCCGGAACCATCGCCGATTTCACCGTCGAGCGCATCGGCACGGGTCAGATGAGCGAGTGCTATCGGGTTGGGCTGACCTACACCGACGGCGGATCCCGCAGCGGCAGACCGGGCTCGGTGGTCTTGAAGGTCGCGGCCACCGACCCGATGAGCCGCCAGACCGGCGTGACGTTGGGCCTTTATGAGCGTGAAGTTCATTTCTACCGCGATATCGCCCCCCGGCTGCGCGGTCCGGTGGCACCGTGCTACCACGCCGCTTATGACGCCGCGTCAGGCATTTTCGACGTACTGCTCGGCGACGCGAATCCGGCGGTCGTCGGCGATGAAATCCGCGGCGCCACAACGGCGCAGGCCCAGCTCGCCGTGACCGAGCTGGCCCGCCTGCAGGGTCCGCTGCTCGGTGACACCACGCTCGCCGACGCGCCGTGGCTGCACCGCGACACACCGGTCACTCAGGCGTTGATCACTGCACTGCACGCCGGCTTCGTCGACCGCTACGGTGACCAGATCGCACCGCACCACCGCATGGTGTGCGAACGGCTGGTCGGCGGATTCGACGACTACCTGGCCGAGGAGGCCGCCGATGGCCGGATCCATGGTCTGGTGCACGGCGACTATCGATTGGACAACATGCTGTTCGGCGCCGCTGGCGCCGACCGCCCGCTGACGGTGGTCGATTGGCAGACGGTCACCTGGGGCCCGGCGATGACCGATCTGGCCTACTTCCTGGGTTGTGCGCTGCCGGTGGCGGAGCGGCGCAAGCGTTACGACGCGCTGCTGGACGGCTACCACACGGCGCTCGGGCCGGACGCACCGATCAGCCTCGCCGATGTCCGCGAAGGAGTCCGCAGGCAGAGCTTCTTCGGGGTGATGATGGCCATCGTCTCGTCGATGCTGGTGGAACGCACCGAACGTGGCGACGCGATGTTCATGACCATGCTGCAACGGCATTCTGAGCACGTGCTCGACACCGACGCACTGGCAACGCTGCCCGCACCGGCGACCATCGAGCCGCTGCGTCCGTCGCCCGACGACGAGTCGGCCCACACCGCGACCGGCGAGCCGCTGTGGAACGAGAGCTGGTATGCCGATTTCGCTGATGCCACAAATGGATTCGGTGGCTGGGTACGACTCGGTCTGATCCCCAACCAGCAGACGGCATGGCTGCATGCCCTGTTGTGTGGACCGGACCTGCCCACGGTCGCAGTCGTCGACTTCGAGGTCCCGCTGCCCACCGACCCGTGGACGCTGCAAACGGGTGCAATCGATTTCACGCACTCCGCCGACGACCCACTGCGCACCTACCGCATTGCCCTGCGTGGACACGGCCAGTCCTACCCTGATCCGGCCGCGCTGTTGCGGGCTGAACAGGGAGCGCCGGCCGAGGTGGCGATTGATCTGGAGTGGACCACCGACGGCACGCCGTATCAATATCGGCTGACCACGCGCTACGAGATCCCTTGCACCGTCTCAGGAACCGTCACCATCGATGGCCATCGCTACACCGTCGAATCGGTACCCGGTCAGCGGGACCACTCGTGGGGCGTGCGCGATTGGTGGAGCATGGACTGGGTCTGGAGCGCGCTGCACCTCGACGACGGGACACACCTGCACGCAGTAGACATCCGGATACCGGGCGTCCCGCCTGTCGGTATTGGCTACGTTCAGGACCGCGGCGGAACGGTAACCGAGCTGCAAACCGTCGCCCCCCGAGAGACATTCGATGCCAGCGGGTTGCCGGTCAGCGCGACACTGGCGGTCGATCCCGGTGATATCAAGGCGACCGTCGACGTGCGCGGACACGCACCACTACTCCTGGTGGCCCTCGACGGGCGGACAAGCCAATTCCCCCGCGTGTGGGCCACAGTCAGCACCGCCGACGGGCGAACCGGCGTGGGTTGGCTGGAGTGGAACCGTAATCTGCCACCGCAGTAATGGGGACATGTGTGCGCTGAAAAACCCTGTCCGCCAAGCACACCGATCGTAGTCATGGGTGTCTCCGGGTCGGGCAAATCGACGGTGGGGGCGGCGCTGGCGCGCCGCCTCGGAGTCCCATTCGCCGACGCGGACACCTTTCACCCGCCAGCCAACGTCGCCAAGATGGCCGCGGGTAAGCCGCTCACCGACGATGACCGGTATCCGTGGCTGGAGGCGGTCGGGCAGTGGCTGGGACGCCACGACGAGGGCGGCGTGATGAGCTGCTCGGCGCTCAAGCGCAGCTACCGCGACCAGCTGCGCTCGCACTGCCCCCGGACCGAGTTCTTGCATTTGACCGGTTCGGCGGAACTGATTGCTCGCCGCCAAGCCGGCAGGGCCGGCCACTTCATGCCGTCGACATTGCTGGAGTCGCAATTCGCGACGTTGGAACCGCTCGGGCCGAACGAATCTGGGATTGCCATCGATGTCGGGCAGAGCGTCGAGAGCATCGTCGAAACGTTTCTGGAGTATTTGGACACGCGGCGCCGTGGATGACCGCGATCAATGGCTGCGCGTCTGGGTCACCTCTTGACCACCTCGGTACCGCCGGCCAACTCGTCGTGCTTGCCCTGTTTGGTGGGGCTGGTGCTGATTGTCACCGCGATAACGACATAGGCGATGAACGCCAGCAGGCCGCCGATGTAGGGAATCACCGCCAGCAAGGTGAACGAGTTACGGATAGCCGCCTGTCGGACGTCGGGCTTCGGCGCGCCGCCCGGGCCGCGGACGGCCAGACCGAGCAGTCTCTTGCCCGGGCTGCTGCCGTAAGTGACTTCAAATAGCACGAAGTAGCCGAACATCAGAACGCCCGAGAAAAGGCCGGTTACCAGCCACCAGTAGTCCTGGTCGAAGAGGAACATCGACAGTAAAAACGCCACGATGTTGACCAGGATGCCGTCGATCAGCCGGGCAAAAAATCGCGCGCCGAGGCCGCCGGGTCGGGAATGAGCCCACTGCGGCGAACCGGCAGGCGGATAGCCATACTGAGCCGAGTTGGGGTCGAAGTCAGCTGATGTCATGAGATTTGCTCCTAGCCGCGTTGCTGTCTGCCAATCTACCGTGCCGGGTGGCTAGCATGGTGATCTTGCAAGCACGGCACTTCATCTGGCACCGCCCGTCTGGACCAGCCATGAGCGAATCGAACGGCGCTCCGCGCTTATCACCTGACGGCGGCTAGCGGTGTATCACGTCGTGGTCGTCGTTGCGGTCGTCCTGCACTTCGCTTTTCTTTGCTACCTGGTGGTCGGCGGGTTCGTCGCGTTGCGGTGGCGCCGCACGATCTGGCTGCACGTGCCGGCAGTGTTGTGGGGGATCGCGATCACCACGCAACATCTCGACTGCCCGTTGACTGGGCTGGAGCGCAGGGCGCGCGCGGAAGCTGGGATGGCGCCGTTGCCCCCGCAGGGCTTCATCGCCCACTACATCACCGGCGTGCTTTACCCCGCCAGCTGGGCCGACGCGGTCCCGGTCGTGGTGTTTGCGCTGGTGGCGGCCTCTTGGGCGGTTTATGTGTGGCGGGGTCGGGATCGCAGCGAAGCAAAGCGTTGACGCTAATCGGCCGATTAGCGCCAACGGCGAGCTTTGACCCGTCCGCGGTGGGCCAGTTCGCCGCCGCGTTCGCGGGCGGTATCGGCCAGCTCCGTACCGTGCTCGCGGGCCCACTCACCGAGTTCGCTGCCGCGGTCGCGCGCGGTTTCTCCAAGTTCAGCGGCCAGTTCGACGCCGCGTTCCCGGGCTCGTTCACCGAAATCGGCGCCGCGTTCGCGTACAGTCTCCGCCAGCTCGGCGCCACGCTTACGCGCGCGCTTGCGTGCGGCTTCCACCACGGGCGCGCTCTTTTCCCCGGCCGTGCTGACCAATTCGCCGCCGCGTTTGCGAGCGGCCTCGACCAGCGGTCCGCTCCGTTCGGCCGCCGTAGTGGCCAGTTCGCGCCCGCGCTCGGCGCCCACCTGCAGGCCGTGGCCGATTCTCTCAGCCAGCTCGGAATCGAGGAACGTTCCATCGGAGCTGTCCAGCGGCAGGGCAGCAGACACCGCCTCCGAGATCCGTCCCGCGGCTTGTCGACCACGCCATCCCAGTGATGGCTTACCCGCGGTGTCGGCCGCGGCAATGATCAGCCCGCCCAGCAGGCTCAGATCAGTGAGGAGGTCGCGTCGCTTCTGCGCTTTGCGCTCCGGGTCGCTCTCATTCCAAAACAGGTGTGCGCCAAGGCTGCCCGGTATCACCGTGAACGCCAGCGCCGCCGACGCGATTCGGGGCAGTTTGCCGGTAGCGAGCAACAGACCGCCCCCTACCTGGACGGCCGCGTTTATCCTCGCGGCGGTCTCAGGATTCGACGGAACCTTGTCTCCGACGGGCTCGGGCAGGGTTCGCAGGGCTGCAATGGTGGGTTCCGTCGCCTCGAGGGTGACGGTGGGGTTTCGCAATGTCTCGACACCTTGGCCGATGAAGACTGCGGACAGCAAGGGACGAGCGATTCTGCGGATCAACATGGCAGGTGTGTTCCCGGGTTACCCACTGTGCAAACCGGGTCTGCCCACCGGCGGGCGCCGGCTTTATTGGGTGGGTGGGGGTGCTTCATGTCGCACCCGCAGCGGCAACACCACCCAAAAACCGACCAGAGCCGTCACCGCGCAAACCCCGGCAATGGCGCCCGCCGCCGAGCCGGCCACCGCGCCGAAAATGATCACGGTTACTCCGGTAAGAGCCGCACCCATCAGTAATAGCCCGGCGTAAGCGAACCGATGCGCTGTAGAGACCACGGACTCGATTCGATGCCGACGAAACAACATGCGGTGCATCGCGACCGGCGCCTCCAACAGCACCGTGGCGCCGACCGAGCAGCCCACCGTTGCCAGATAGATCACCCGCATCGTTGCGTTCAGCCCGTCGAAGCGGGCTTGGAACGGCAATGTCAACAGAAACCCGGTGAGCAGTTGGACGCCGGTCTGAACCACCCGCAACTCTTGTAGCAGGCTGAGCCAATTACGGTCTAATCGTTGCGCCTCGGTCTCAGATCGCGCTGTGGTATCCCAGGCCTGGTCGCGTTCAGGGTGATCGACGACGTCCATGAGCGTTGATCATGCCAGCCGGCAACCCCCGTAAGCATTGTGACTGCCAGTTCTTGCCACGGACAGCGTTGCTAGGGCGTCCCGGCTTGGGGAAGCACGGGGTCTGCGAGACGGGAGGGTCTTTCGGCTAACAGGAGTCGCGCCGACGTCTCCAGTCGATCGGCGATCTGGGTGTAGGAGGCATATCCCATGCCGGCGCGCACCAGCGCTCCGGCGTAGAGCAACTCGAGTGATTCGACCAGGTCGGCAGCGTTATCGGGGCCCAGGGCCGTGACCAGACGTTGATGAATTTCGCGGCCGATGCGCAGCCGTAGATGCTTGACCTCGGGATCCTTGCCCAGCAATGCGGTGGTCACCGCGCCGGCGAGTTCGGGTTCGTCGGCAACCAGCAGTGCGATATGACGCAGGACCGCGATCACCCGCACGGTCAGATCCGGCGAATCGGTCGGCGGAACCGGGCTGGACGCCAACCGCCGCCAGAAAACTTCGGCTACGAGGTGTTCCTTGGAAGAGAAATACGTGTAGGCCGTCGCCGCCCCAACCCCGGCTTCGGCAGCGACCATGCGAATCGTCAAGCCGGAGAAGCCTTCTCGGCTAAGTACACCGATCGCGGCATGGCCCAGCCGGTCAACGGTGTCGGCTTGCTTGGCGGTCAGTCGCCGTCTGGTCGATTCCCGAGCTAACGGGTTGGACACGTGTCCGGACACTACTACGACGTCGCAGGTGCGGCAACCGTGTGCCCCACCCTGTGGGTTACCGTTCAGGTGATGACGTTCTCCTCAGATCGCACTGCTTACGACGAGCTCACCATCCGGTTATTCGAACTGGCCGAGCGGGTCACCGGATTCATGCCCGCCGACGAGGGCCGTGCCCTACACGACGCTGCGCTGAGCTACTTCGATCATGGCGTCGGCGTAGAGATTGGGACGTACTGCGGCAAGTCAACTTTGTTATTGGGCGCGGCGGCGCGCGCCCGTGACAGCGTTCTGTATACCGTCGACCACCACCACGGCTCCGAAGAACATCAGCCCGGGTGGGAGTACCACGACGCGTCGCTGGTCGACGAGGCCACCGGACGTTTCGATACCTTGCCCACCTTGCGGCGCACGCTCGACGACGCCGGCCTGGACGACAACGTGGTGGCGGTGGTGGGCAAGTCGACCGTGGTGGCCAGCGGGTGGCGCACGCCGCTGCAGCTGTTGTTCATCGACGGTGGCCACAGCGAGGCCGCCGCACAGCAAGACTTCGACGGCTGGGCGAAATGGGTAAGCGCGGGTGGTGCGCTGATCATCCACGACGTCTTCCCCGACCCGCGCGACGGCGGTCAGGCGCCCTACCAGATCTATTGCCGCGCATTACAAAGCGGTGCGTTCGTGGAGAGATCGGTCACCGGGTCGATGCGGGTGCTGCAGCGAACAGCAGGCGAGGCCGGCGTCGCGGTTTAGCGATCCGACGGGCTGATCACACACTCGCAGTCGTAGTCACCCTCCAAGCCACGGGGCAGATCGGTGCCGCGGAAGATGCCGCTACCGCCCGTAGTACACGACAGCGAGTCGGCCGCCAGAATCACGGCCGCCCCGGTCCAGGTGGTTCGCTCGACAGGCCAACGCTTTCCGTCGCTGAACACCAGCCCAGTCCAATAGGAACCGTCCTTTTCACGCAAGTGCTGCATGGCGGCGAACTGCCGCAGAGCCGCCTGCCGGTTGCCCATGGCATCGAGGGCCAGCACCAATTCGCAGGTCTCCGCGCCGGTCACCCAGGGCCGGTCGTCGACGCACCTGATACCCAAACCGTCGACGACGAAATCGCCCCACCGTTCGGCGATCCGGGCGGTCGCCGCACGACCGCGAAGCGCACCACCGAGGATTGGGTAGTACCAGTCCATCGAGTGACGCGGTTTCTCGGTGAACGCCGACGGATGGGCAGTGATCGCGTGCCCCAGCCGGCCAAGCGCGAGCTCCCATTCCGGTTGCGGCTCGTCGACCAAATTCGCCAGGGCCAACGCGCAGCGAATGCTCTGGAAAATACTGGCACACCCAGTCAACAGCGCCTCTTCGACCGGACCCGAAGGACCACGCGCCCAACAAATTTCGCCGCCTGGAAGCTGCAACTCCAACACGAACTCGATTGCGGCGCGCACCGTCGGCCACATCGCGGTTGCAAAGCCGCGATCGCCGGTGACCAAGACGTGGTGCCAGACTCCGACGGCCACATAGGCGCAGAAGTTGCTGTCGCTGTTGGCGTCCTCGACGGCACCGCCGCGAAGTTGGATCGGCCAGGAGCCGTCCGGACGTTGTTGGCGAAGACACCAGTCGAACGCGTGGCGAGCCGGGTCGGTCAGGCCCGCCACGGCGAGCGCCATCGCGCATTCCACGTGGTCCCAAGGGTCGGTATGCCCGCCTGGTGACCATGGGATCGCGCCCGACGGCTCCTGCACTGCGGCAATCGATTCCGCCGTCTGTCGGCATTGCGCGGGAGAGAGGACGCCGGGGACGCCCGGTTCCTTAAACCAGCTCAACGGCGGGTACCGGTTTCTGGAAATACAGTGCGACGCTCTTGCCGATCAGCGGGTTCAGCGTCGATTCGGCCAGCCGGGTTAGCAGGGGCCGCCGCATCATGTCCCACACCAGCATCCTGTGATAGGCGGCGACTGCCGGATGGTCTGAATTCTCAACGCCTACCAAGCATTTCAGCCACCAGAATGGTGCGTGCAACGCATGTGAGTGATGGGTGTGGGTGAAGGTCATTCCGCGACTGGCGATTTTGGCGCGCAGCTCGTTTGCGCGGTAGATACGGATGTGGCCGCCCTCGTTGCTGTGGTAGTCGTCGGAGATTAGCCAGCACAGGCGTTCGGGCAGCCATCGGGGCACGGTGACTGCCAGCCTGCCGCCGACCTTGAGCACGCGAATCAACTCGGTGATGACGGCATTGTCGGCCGGGACATGCTCCAGGATCTCCGAGGCGATGACGCAGTCGAACGTTCGATCGGGATAGGGCAACGCCCGTGCGTCACCGACGACGGTCTCAGCGTGAGCCGGCGGCGGTGCCTCACCGGCATCGGCCATGGCGCGGAACAGGGTGTCGACCTCGTCCAGCTCGACGGCGTTCTGGTCGAAGGCCACAACATCGGCACCGCGCCGATAAGCCTCAAAGCTGTGCCGGCCCGCCCCGCACCCGACGTCGATGACCTTGGTGCCGTGACCGATACCGAGGCGATCGAAGTCCACCGTCAGCATGGCTAGCCCACTGCCTGGGCCGGATCGTGAACCGGCGCATTCCGCGCGATGGCGCGTTGGTAGACGCGCACGGTCTGCGCAGCCACCGATTCCCAGCTGTATACCTCGACGGCCCGGCGACGACCGGCTGCTCCGAGTCGGTGCAGCTGGTCGGGGGAGACCAGCAGCTCGCCCAGAACCCGGATCAGATCGGCTGCGTCGCCAGGGCGTACCAGCCTGGCGCAACCGCCGTCGGGTCCGAGCACCTCGGGCAACGCACCGGCGCGGCTGGCCACAATGGGTGTGCCGCTAGCCATCGCTTCCACAGCCGGAAGTGAGAAGCCTTCGTAAAGCGAAGGGATGCAGGCAATTTCGGCCGAGGCAAACAATCGCGCCAACTCCGCATCGGAAAGGCCGCTGGAGGTGTGGACGATGTCCGAGATCCCGAGTTCCGCGATCAGCTTTTCGGTGGGGCCGTTGGGTTCGAGCTTGGCAACGAGCTGCAGCTCCAGGTCGTGTTCGGTCCGGAGCTTGGCCACCGCCTGCAACAGATGTCCGACGCCCTTGAGCGGTCGGTCGGCGCTGGCTATTGCGATGATGCGACCAGGAATTCGGGGTTGCGCGGACGGCGCGAACACGTTGGTGTCGACACCCAGTGGCACCACATGAAGCTGGTCTGGGTGCACCCCGAAGTCCGTGGTGATGTCGGTGGCCGACGACGACGAGACGGTCAACAATTCGGGAATGCTGCGGGCGACCCGTTCTTGCATCTCCAGAAAGCCATACCACCTGCGTACCAACGGTTTACGCCACCACCGTGCCGCATCGAGATCCAGTGTCCGGTCGCGGGTGATCGGGTGGTGCACGGTCGCTACCACGGGCAGGCCGGTCGCCGCGATTTTCAGCAGGCCTCCCCCCAAACTCTGATTGTCGTGCACGACATCGAAGTCGTGCCGTCGATCGGCCAGTAGGCGCGCGGCACGAAGACTGAAGGTGCGCGGCTCGGGGAAGCCCGCCGTCCACACCGTGGCCAGCTCGAGAAGGTCGATGCGGTCCCGGATTTCCCGGGGATGCGGGATCCGGAAGGGGTCGGGTTCGCGATACATGTCGAGGCTGGGTACCTCATTCAGCACTACCCGGGGGTCGAGGCCTTCGGGGTAGGGCTGACCGGAGAACACCTCGACGTGGTGTCCCAGTTCGACCAGGCCGCGGCTGAGGTACCGCACGTAAACGCCCTGGCCACCGCAGTGCGGCTTGCTGCGATAGGACAGCAGAGCAATCCGCATACTCACGCCCGGTCCGGTATGGCGTTGCCGACAGATGTCACGGCGAAAGGCTCGTCAGGGGCGTTAGCGAACTGTCTGGACACGTGTCTGGACTATAGTTTGACGAGCTACGTGATGCAAAGGTAGCGGCGTTAACTTTGCCGATCCTACCCAGGCGAAGAGTCACGCCGACCCGAGTCGGGCCCAGCGGCGATACCGTGAGTGGCATGCGCGCGTTGATCGTCGTCGACGTCCAGAAGGACTTTTGCGAGGGCGGTTCGCTGGCAGTGACCGGCGGTGCGGCCGTGGCGGGCGCAATCAGCGCTTATCTGGCCGACGGCGCCGACTACCGTCATGTAGTGGCCACCCAGGACTTCCACATCGATCCGGGCGACCACTTCTCCGAGCATCCGGATTACATCTCGTCGTGGCCGCCGCACTGCCGCGCCGGCAGCACCGGCGCGGAATTCCATCCCGATCTCGACTCCGGCCGCTTCGAAGCAGTCTTTCGCAAAGGCGCCTACGACGCGGGCTACAGCGGCTTCGGCGGCGTCGACGACTCCGGGACCCCGCTGGCCCACTGGCTACGACAACATGACGTCGATCAGGTCGACGTGGTGGGCATCGCCACCGACCACTGTGTGCGCCGGACCGCGGAGGACGCCATGAAAGAGGGCTTGGCCACTCGGGTGCTGGTGGATCTGACGGCAGGTGTGGGGGAGGAGTCCACGGATGCGGCCATCGAAGCCTTGCGCGCAGCGGGTGTAGCGATTGTGCCGAGCAAGTGACGGGCCGGGCCGAGCAGGCACTGCTGGCGGCGGTGGAGCGATCGCCGCAGGCCGCGGCGGCACATGACCGCACGGGTTGGGTGGGGCTGTTCACGACGGACGGTCGCGTCGAAGATCCGGTGGGCTCGCGGCCGCACGTGGGGCCCGTGGAGATCGGCCGTTTCTATGACACCTTCATCGGCCCGCGTGATATTGCTTTTCACCACGATCTCGACGTCGTCCGTGGCTCCTCGGTCGTCCGCGATCTCGATCTCGAGGTGGTAATGGGTTCGGCGGTCACCATGACCATTCCGGCTTTCCTTCGTTATGACCTGCGCGAGGTCGACGGCGAATGGAAGATCGCGATGCTCCGCGCGTATTGGGAGCTGCCCGCCATGATGCTGCAATTCCTGCGCAACGGCGCATCCGCCGTGCCGGCCACTATCCAACTGTCGCAAGGACTCATCCGCAATCAGCGGCTACGCGGCACCGCCGGGTTCGCAGCGGGGTTCCGTCGCGTGGGTACCCGGCACAAAGCGTTGGTAGACACGTTCGTGAACGCCGTTGGGCGAGGCGACAGATTCACCGCGCTGCAAACGCTGTCACCCGGTGCGACAATCACTTTCGGCGACGGCGACGCCGTAGAAACTACAGACATCGCCGAGATCATCAAGCGATACGCCGGCGCCAATGTGCCGAAGCTCATCGCCGCAGGCTCGACCGTCGCCGCCTCGGTCACGTCAGCCCAAGGTCGTGGCGTCCTGTTCGCCGATGTTGCCCGGCGCGGCAAGGGGATCCACCGGATCCGTTATTTCCCGGAGTGATGACCGCGCATGCGACTTGGGGTCAGTCGGCGGTCATCAGCACCAGCGACGCCGCCGACAAGACCAAATAGGCGCCCGGGAAGGCGATGTTGTAGAGAACCCTGGCCCTAACGTGGGCGATCAGCGCGCCGATGAAAAACAACACCAGGCCCGTCGCCGCCGTAATCCCGATGGCCGGCAGGCCAACAAGACCGACCAGCAGTCCGAAAGCTCCGGCGAGTTTCACGGCGCCCAGCAACGGCAGCCACGAGCGTGGCACGTGCACCTTGGCGGAGTTCGCCAGCACGAACCCGGCGGGAATCAGGTCCGCTACGCCGACAGCCGCGGTGATGACGGCGGTGATCAACGTGACAACAACGCGTGCGGTGGTCATTTGCGCCGCTCCTCCTCATCGCTGCGCTCTGCATCGTCGCCGGCGGTGGTCATTTGCGCCGCTCCTCCTCATCGCTGCGCTCTGCATCGTCGCCGGCGGTGGTCATGCGCCTGCTCTGCCCTCGCCGGATCCGGTCGGTAGGCTCATTGCATTGGTCTCCTCTACAGGGAAGCGCTCGTCGGATGTGGTCATCTCCTTGACGGATTTCGCCTGGGAAAGGTGACCATGAAGACCATCGAAGATCTCGCGCAGCGGTTTGACAGGGATCGGCGGCACCTGAAGTCGGTGGCGTTTCACCTGCTCGGCTCGGTGGCTGACGCCGAAGACGCTGTGCAGACCGCCTGGCTGAAGGCCAGTCGGGCAGACCACCACACGATCGAGAACCTGACCGGTTGGTTCACCACGATCACTGCCCGCGAGGCAGTCGACCAGTTGCGAGCGCGCAAACGGCGAGCAGAGCAGCCGATCGACCACCCCGATCAGCTCGAGCGGATCACCGACTCCAGCTCAGCTGGGGCGGACGAGGATGCTCTGCTCGCCGAATCGGTCAGCCGGGCCATGCTGGTCGTCCTCGATCGGCTCTCGCCGGCACAGCGGGTCGCCTTCGTGCTGCACGACGTGTTCACGATGCCCTTCGACGCCGTCGGCGAATTGCTGAATCGATCACCGGATGCCGCCAAGAAGCTGGCCAGCCGCGCCCGCGGTCGACTCCACGCCGGCGGCTCTGCCCAGCCCATGCGAACGGCTGAACACCTCAGAATCGTTGAAGCGTTTCTGGCGGCATCGCGTGGCGGCGATATTCGTACGCTGCTGGACCTGCTGGCTCCCGATGTGGTGCGCAGGGTCGACAGCGTCCTGGTGCCCGACGACGTGCCGACCGAGCTCCGCGGCGCCAAAGAGATCGCCGAGGAAACCCGACGGTTCGCGTTGCGCGCACGGGCCGGAGTCGTGCTGCTCGTCAATGGTGTTCCCGGTATCGCCATCGCGCCCGCCGGACATGTGCAGGCGCTGCTGCAGATCGGCATCGAAGACGGCCGCATACACACCATCGACATCGTCGGCGATGCTGATCGCTTGAGCAGGGCCGTCCTCGTGCTGGCACAGTGAGGGCACCCAGGAACACCACAGCCGAAGCGACTACGAAAGAACCACCGAACAATCACTTCAAGCCGGAGACACACCACGAACACCAGCCTCGTTTGCGGTAAGCCCTTCGATCGGCGGACGCTGCTACGCGGCGCCGGCGCGCTTGGCGCGGCGGCGATGTCGCTGTGGCCCACCGGGTGTAGCTCTGATGACGATGCACTGACCTTCTTCTTCGCCGCCAATCCCGAAGAGGCGGATGCCCGCCTGCGGGTTGTCGACGCCTTTGAGCGCAGGCATCCCGACATCAGGGTTCGGACGTTGTTGTCCGGGCCGGACGCTCTGCAACACATGTCGATCTATTGCGCAGGCGGGAAATGTCCGGACGTGCTGATGGCGTGGGACCTCACCTATGCCGGATTGGCCGACAGGGGAGTGCTGCTGGACCTCAACACCCAGTTGGGCCAAGACAAGGCTTTCGCTGCCGAGCTGAAAGCAGACAGCATCAAATCGCTGTATGAGACGTTCACGTTCGACGGCGGGCAGTACGCCCTTCCCGAGCAGTGGTCCGGTAACTTCCTGTACTACAACAAGAAGCTGTTCGCCGAGGCCGGTGTGCGCCCGCCGCCCGGGCGATGGGAAAAGCCGTGGAGCTTCGGCGAATTCCTCGACACCGCCAAAGCGCTCACCAAACGCGACCGATCGGGCAGGGTCAGTCAATGGGGATACGTCGACACCTGGGCGGCGTCGTACTCGGCCGGACTATTCGGCACGAATAACGGGGTCCCGTGGTCGACCCCGCGGGTGAACCCGACGCACCTCAACTTCGACAACGACGCGTTCATCGAAGGCATCCAGTTCTACGCCGACCTGGCCAACAAGCACAAGGTTGCCCCCACCGCATCGGAGACGCAGTCGATGTCCACGATGGACCTGTTCTCCTCGGGCCATACGGCGATGGCGCAAGGCGGGCATTGGAGATATCAGACGTTCGACCGGGCCCAAGGCCTGGATTTCGATATCACCGTGCTGCCGACGGGTCCGAAAGGGCATGCCGCTTGCTCGAACATCGGTACAACGGGACTCGCCATTGCGGCGAGCAGTCGCCGCAAGCAACAGGCTTGGGAGTTCGTAAAATTCGCCACCGGCCCGATCGGACAGGAAGTGATTGCTGAATCGGGCCTGTTCGTGCCGGTGCTGCGGTCCGCGATCGAGTCGGCTGGATTCGCCGAGGCCCACCGTAGGATCGCCAATCTCGCTGTGCTGACGGGCGGGCCCGCCCATTCCGAGGGCATGCCGGTCACCCCGGAGTGGCCGAAGATCAGCTCGTTGATGGACCGCAACTTCGGCCCTGTTCTGCGCGGCGCTCGGCCGGCAACATCGTTGGCGAGCGGGCTGTCACACGCGGTTGACGAGGTGCTCCGTAGCCCATGACCGCGATCGATGAATCCGCCGCCGTAGTGACCCGGCGTCGCAAGTTTTCCAAGCGACGCGCCCGTGCCGGGCGCATGTTCGTCGCGCCGAACTTGTCGGCGGTCGCCGTGTTCATGGTGTTCCCGCTCGGGTTCTCGCTCTACATGAGTTTTCAGAACTGGGACCTCTTCAGGCCCGCAAAGTTCGTTGGTTTGGCGAACTACCGCAGTCTCTTCACCGGCGATCCGTTATTCAGCATCGCGTTGCGGAACTCGGTGGTTTACACCGTCGGGACGGTCGTCCCCACGGTCCTCATCAGCCTCGCCGTGGCCGGTGTGCTCAACCGAAAAATCAAGGGAATCAACTTCTTTCGAACAGTTGTATTTCTGCCGCTGGCGGTATCGTCGGTGGTGATGGCCGTCGTCTGGCAGTTCGTCTTCAACACCAACAACGGTCTGCTCAATATCATGCTCGGCTGGATCGGTATCAGTCCCATCCCGTGGCTGGTTGACCCGAAATGGGCCATGGCTTCACTGTGCATGGTCAGCATATGGCGCAGCGTGCCTTTCGCGACCGTCATCCTGCTGGCTGCGATGCAAGGCGTGCCGGACACCCTCTATGAGGCCGCCCGACTGGACGGTGCAGGGGAGTTGAGACAGTTCGTCTCGATCACCGTGCCGTTGATTCGCGCTGCTGTTTCGTTTGTGGTGGTCATCTCGATCATCCACGCATTTCAGGCATTTGACCTTGTCTATGTTCTCACCGGACGTAACGGGGGCCCGGAGACGGCAACCTATGTTCTCGGTATCATGCTGTTCCAGCATGCCTTTGCCTTCTTGGAATTCGGTTACGCTTCCGCCCTGGCATGGGTGATGTTCGCCATCCTGCTGGTGTTGACCGTGGTGCAGTTACGGCTCGCGCGTCGTCGGACCGCCCAGGAGGAACGATCGTGGGCCTAGCCGACCGGGTGATCAAACCCAGTATTCTCCGTGGCTTCGCGTTGTACACCGCGCTGGCGGGTATTGCCTGGTGTGCACTGTTTCCGATCCTGTGGGCGGTATCGGGTTCGCTGAAGAATGAGGGCGAGGTGACGATGCCGACCTTGTTTCCCTCGCATCCGCAGTGGTCCAACTACCGCGAGGTGTTCGCCCTGATGCCGTTTTGGCGAATGTTCTTCAACTCTGTGTTCTATGCCGGCTGTGTGAGCGTCGGCCAGGTGTTCTTCTGTTCTCTGGCCGGATATGCCTTCGCACGGTTGCGGTTTCGGGGTCGCGACACGCTGTTTGTGTTGTACTTGGGGACTTTGATGGTGCCGCTGACGGTTACGGTGATCCCGCAGTTCATGTTGATGCGCGTCGCCGGGCTCACCGATACGCCGTGGGCGATGATCGTGCCGGGATTGTTCGGCAGCGCCTTCGGCACTTACCTCATGCGTCAGTTCTTTCAAACCATCCCGGCCGAATTGGAGGAAGCGGCCATCCTCGACGGCTGCTCGCCGTGGCAGATCTATTGGCGGATACTGCTTCCACACGCGAAACCGGCAGTAATGGTGCTGGCTGTGCTCACGTGGTTTAACGTTTGGAACGACTTTCTCTGGCCGCTATTGATGATTCAGCGTGGGAGTATCGCGACCCTCACCCTCGGGTTAGTACGGATGCAGGGCGAGTACGTTGCCAGATGGCCCGTGCTGATGGCCGCGTCGATCCTCATTTTGCTGCCGCTGCTTCTGGTGTATGCGGTCGCGCAACGTGCCTTCATCCGTGGTATCGCCGTCACCGGGCTTGGTGGGTAGCCCATGGCATCGGTGACTTTCGAGCAAGCCACGCGGCGCTACCCCGGCGCAGACCGGCCCGCGGTTGATTGTCTGGACTTAGCCGTCGGTGACGGCGAATTCGTCGTGTTGGTTGGACCGTCCGGGTGTGGCAAAACGACGTCGCTGCGAATGGTCGCCGGGTTGGAAACGGTGGACGCGGGCTGCATCCGTATCGGTGCGCGCGACGTCACCGACGTCGAGCCCAAGGATCGCGACGTTGCCATGGTCTTTCAGAACTACGCCCTGTACCCGCACATGACGGTCGCGCAGAACATGGGCTTCGCGTTGAAGATCGCCGGACTGCCGAAAGCCGAGATCCGCGACCGGACATTGGACGCGGCGCGATTACTCGATCTCGAGCCCTACCTCGCCCGCAAACCCAAGGATCTGTCCGGTGGACAACGCCAGCGGGTTGCGATGGGGCGAGCGATCGTTCGACGGCCACAGGTTTTCTTGATGGACGAACCGCTGTCCAACTTGGACGCGAAACTGCGGGTGCAAACCCGCAATCAGATTGCCCAATTGCAACGACGACTGGACACAACCACCGTTTACGTAACCCATGACCAAGTCGAGGCGATGACCATGGGTGATCGCGTCGCGGTCCTGCGTAATGGTGTCCTGCAACAGTGCGGAGCGCCTCGAGAGCTGTACCGAAATCCCGCCAACATGTTCGTGGCGGAGTTCATCGGGTCGCCGGCGATGAACCTTTTCACTCTCCCCGTCGTCAACCACTCTGTCTCGCTGGGGGATTGGCGGATCCGACTATCGCGTGAGATAACCGATGCCGCCGGGGAAATCGTCGTCGGTATCCGGCCCGAACACTTCGAGATCGGCGGCCGTGGTATCGAAATGCAGATTGACGTCGTCGAAGAGCTCGGCGCAGACGCGTATCTGTATGGGCGAGTCACCGGGCCCGACAACACATTCGGTCAACCAATCGTCGCGCGCGCCGACGGGCACGACCCACCGCTGCATGGGAGTCGCGTGCGTCTGCACCCACAGCGGGGACACCTGCATTTCTTCGGTGTCGATGGTCACCGGCTGCCATGAGTTCGCTGCCGAGTCCTGCGGGTCCGGTCGCCGCCAGGTGCTATGCGAAGATGCTCGAATGACGACTGCACCCGCACATTTCACACTGACCGACAGCGGCGAATTCGCGCCGACTCGGTTTGCGCAGAGTCACTGGGGTGACGACCATCTCAATGGACCGGCCGTCGTGGGCTTGGCGGCGCGGGCCCTCGAACTTGATTGCGGGTCATCCGATTTCATGCCGACGCGGCTGACGGTAGATCTGTTTCGAGCGGCGCGCGGAGTTCCGACGGCGGTGACGGTGCGTGTCGTACGTGACGGCAGACGGATACGCAGTGCGGAGTGCGAAGTGGCCCAAGAAAACCGGTTGGTCGTGCGCGCCACGTTGCTGCAGTACCGCCGGTCGGCGGCGCCGCCGGGTCGGTTATGGGCCGCGCCGATGACGTTCCCGTCGCCGCCCTCTCCGGACGGCGGAGTGCTCACCGTGGTAGGCAGCGACGTCGGAGATTGGAGCCGTTCGCCAGGAGACCACCAGAACGATTCCCGAAAGCGCTTCTACAACAGCGCCATTGACGTAGTCGCGGGGGAAGCGAACTCGCAGTTCGTACGGGCGGTGATGACTGCAGAGGCGACTAGCCTGGTGACGAATCTCGGCACGCACGGGGTCGGCTACATAAACGGCGACCTAACAGTGGGATTGGCGCGCTTGCCCGTCGGGGAATGGATTGGTGTGCAGGGCGACTCGCATTGGGCAGCAGACGGAATCGCGGTCGGAACGTCGACGCTTTTC
>CAVRRV010000019.1:0-108072 GCA_963723615.1 uncultured Actinomycetota bacterium
GGAGTAGGCGTCGATGCTGTCCGGATTTGCCGCCGAGGCAGTTTGGTACTCGCTGTAGTACACGCCCATCATCACCCCGGCGCGAGTTCCGCTCAGGCAATCCGGCGCGATACCGGCATGCTCCAGTGCTTCCCAGGCCACCTCCAACAGCACTCGCTGCTGCGGATCCATTGCCTCGGCCTCGCGCGGGGAAATCCCGAAGAAATCAGCGTCGAAACCGGCCACGTCGGGCAGGAAACCACCCCACTTCGACGACATCCGGCCAGGCGCGAAGGGGTCCGGGTCGTAGAACGCTTCAGCATCCCAGCGATCGGAAGGCACCTCGCTGATCGCGTCTCCGCCGTTGGCCAAAAACGCCCAATAATCCCCCGGTCCGACCACACCACCGGGGAAACGACACCCGATTCCCACCACCGCTACCGGCTCCGCCGTTGCGATGCGCGAAGCCTTTTGGAATTGCTCCGCCAGCGCGTCGCGCTGGTCGGCGGACATGGCCGAAACCCTGCTGAAGGTCGTTCTCATCAGATACCGCTCTCACTGCGGGCAGTAGCCGATTCGACGCTGTCGAACAACGCGTCCAATACACTGCCCCCGGAGTCGGGCGTCGCATCGACGGTGACTTCTTGGGAATCGCCCTGCAGCACTCGTTGTGCCACAAGCATTTCCGTCAAATACGCTACCAACGAAGAGATGGTCGGGTGGTTCCACAACATCGTCGCCGACAAGTCGAATCCCACTAACCTCTTGGCCTTTCGTAGGACAGCCATCGCCATCATCGAATCGAGCCCCAATTCGGGGAAAGGCCGATCTACGTCCACTGCTGATGCCGGCATACCGAGTTCATGGGCCAGGATGGCCCGCAGCTTGATCTCGAGCTCGCCGCGTATGTTCTCCGCGGGCATCTCCGACCATGCCACCGTCGCCGATTCGTCGTGCGAACCGACCTCTGCAATTTCTGATTCCACCGCCACGTACCGAAGTGCGCGGATGTCAACGCACGTACTGCCGTCGGGCGCGGTCGCGACGATGTCGACAATGAACTCATCACCGTCGCCCCCGCGCCGACGTACCTCGACGGCACCGTGGGAATCCGCGAGTCCCGCGTGGAACCGGACACTTTCAGCAGCGGCCGGAAGCATTAGCCGCGGGTCGGAACTGTCCACCAGGCGCGCGACGTGAACGGCGGCGTCCAGCAGCGCGACGGCCGAAGCCTCCGGCAAATCGACATAGGCGTGCAATCGGTCCGGCGCCGACCGGCACGAGCCGATCGACCATCCAAACGGCTGCCCCTCGATACCCCACCCGCGCTGCAGCTCGGCAGCCAATGACGCGTCGTAGCCGGCCATTTCCTGATCACCGCCGTCGAACGTGTCTTCCGGTTCGTCTTGCAGCCGGTGAGAGATGCGGGCGCTGGCGTGCCTGATCCAACGGTGCGCCGGGGCATCCGCCACGGAAGCCGATGACACGGTGACGGATTCATCGTCGGCGACCACCTGGATCACCTGCGACTGATCGACGACGATCGGATACTCGAATCGGAAATCAGACAGTGCCGATGCTCCGCATTCGGCTGCCGCAGTCGAAAGTGTCTGTAACAGCACCGATACGGGAACCACCTCCACACCGCGGATTCGATGGAAACCTGGGTACGGCTTGGCCTCCGGCTTCAGCCATGCCTGCCACAGATGTACCGGCGGTGTGGTGGCGACCCCCACGTGCTCGCCGAGCAGGGTGCCGGATCGGGGCGCAGATACGGCCGCTTCGATCCGTTCCTTGATGGTGATCCAGTGTTGCGCAGGGCGCCAGGCGGTGGTGTCGGTGTCGTCGGGTACCCCGGCCTGAATTCCTGACACCGCAATTCCATTGTGGGGCACCACCGCTGGCGGGCTCATCCAGTGGCGGGTGTGGTGCCAGGGTGTGGTCGGAATGACCGGGTGCGGCTCGGGCGGGTGCGGGGTTTCCGGCGGTTGGGTGGTGTGGGTGCTGTTGAGGTTGGTGTGGAAGGTGAGCGTGTCGTGGGTGTCGCGCTGCAGGGTTCCGATGCTGTGGTGGTGGATGTCACCGAGGGTTTCGGTGATGGCGTGGGTCAACGCGGGGTCGGGGCTGATTTCGATGAAGGTGGTGTGGTTAGCGGCGGCAGTGGTGATGGCCTGGGTCAACCGCACCGGCTGCCGGACATTGGCCACCCAATAGTCGGCATCCAACACCGGCGTCGTGGTGGTGTCGGCGACCGTGGAGATGAACCGAATCAGCGGCGCCTTGGGTGTCAAATAGGCCAGCGCCGAGTGCAACTCGGGCAGTATCGGATCCATCAACGCGGAATGGGAGGCAACTTCCATATTCACCCGGCGTGCGGACCGGCCTTGCTGGGTCACCGCCGCGATCACCGCAATAACCTGCTCAGGCGGTCCGGCGATCACGGTCTGCCGCGGTGAGGAAATCCCCGAAACACTCACCCCGCGGTAGTCGGCGATCAACGCCGCGGTCGCCTCAGCATCCAGCTTTAGCAGGGCCACCGCACCCTGGCCGGCCAGCCGCGACATCAGCCGCGACCGGATCGCGATTACCCGCAGGCCTTCGGCTGCGGTCAGCGCGCCGCCAACCACCGCCGCAGCGACGTCGCCCATCGAATGACCGATCACCGCATCCGGGATCACCCCATACGAGCGCCACAACTCGGTCAGCGCAAGCTGCAGCCCCATCAACACCGGCTGCAGCCGCGCATCCCCACTGACCGGTTCCCCATTGCTAAGCACCTGCTGCAGCGAGAACCCGACCTGCTCGACAAACACCGGCTCCAACTCGGCGACCGCCGCGGCAAACGCCGGCTCATCGGCCAACAGGCGCCGGCCCATGCCTGCCCACTGCGAGCCCTGACCGGAAAACACAAACACCGTGCCGGACCCGCACGGCCCTTGATGTGGACCCACCACCCCTGGCGCCGGGTAACCCGCGGCGAGCGCGCGTAATCCCTCCACCGCCCGGACGCGATCAACCGCGCATACCGTGGCGAACTTCGCGTGCCGGCTGCGGTGATGGTTCAGGGTATGCGCTACATCGGCCAACGCCACACCAGCGCCCTCACCCTCCATCCACTGCGCCAGCATCCCCGCCGTCGAAGCCACACGCTCAGCCCACTTACCCGAGATCACCAACGTGCTCACTACCGGCTTCGGTTGCACCGCAACGGGTTCAGGAGCCGGGGCCTGCTCGAGCACCACATGCGCATTGGTGCCGCCAAACCCGAACGACGACACGCCAGCGCGGCGCGGCTGGCCCGTCGCGGGCCAATCAGTCGGTTCACCAACCACTTTCAGCCGCAGACTCTCGAACGGGATGTGCGGATTCGGGGTGCGGAAATTCAGGTTCGCCGGGATATGCCTGCGCTGCACCGCCAGCACCGCCTTGATGAAACCCGCGATCCCGGCCACCGCGTCCAGATGTCCGAGATTGGACTTGACGGAGCCGATCAGCAGCGGAGCGCTCTGGGGGCGTGCACGACCCAGCACCGTTCCCAGCGCGCGGGCTTCGATGGGATCGCCAAGCAACGTGCCGGTGCCGTGGGCCTCGACATAGTCGACCTCATGCGGCGGCACGCCGGCGTTAGAGCACGCGGCACGCAGCACGGCCATCTGCGCTGCCGGATTGGGAGCCATCAGGCCGTTGGACCGGCCATCCTGATTGACCGCCGAACCCCGCACCACCGCCAACACCGGATCACGGTCCCGCAGGGCGTCGCTGAGTCGCTTGAGCACCACCACTCCGCAACCCTCACCACGAACGAAACCGTCAGCGCTCGCGTCGAAAGCGTGACATTGACCCGTCGGCGACATCGCCTCGGCCTGATCGAAGCTGCGGGTGATGACCGGTGATAGCAGCAGGTTAACCCCTGCCGCGATGGCGAGACTGGAATCGCCCGTCCGCAAGCTCTGGCAGGCCAAATGTACCGCTACCAGTGCCGACGAACACGCCGTATCCACCGTCACCGACGGCCCCCGCAGATCAAAGAAATACGAAACGCGGTTGGCGATAATGCTCAGTGCACCGCCCGTGCCCGACCACGCATCCACTTGGCTCAGATCGGTCGTCGCCAGATATCCGTATTCGCCCGCGCACGCCCCCGCGAAAACCCCGGTCTGCGTATGCCGCAGGGAATCAGCCCGAATACCGGCATGCTCTAGGGCCTCGTACGCCACCTCCAGCAACAAACGCTGCTGCGGATCTATTTTGGCGGCTTCCCTCGGCGAGATCTCGAAGAACTCGGCGTCAAAGGCGTCGATGTCGGCCAAGAAGGAACCCCAGCGCGTGGTCCCCGACAACGCCGCGGCCACCTGGGGCGAGCCGTCATCGAAAGGCGCCCACCGATCCGGCGGCACCTCCCCCACGGCAGACCGGCCCTCACACAGGAACTGCCAGAAGGCTTCCGGGCCATATATGTCGCCCGGGAAGCGGCATCCCATGCCGATGACGGCGATCGGTTCATCAACCCAGCTACGATCGGCCGAATCCGCGGTGTCAGCTTGGACCTCGGACTCGGGGGTTGTCAGATATTCGACGAGACCGTTTAACGTAGGGTGCTGCCAGAACTCCACGGGCGACACCGGTCGGCCCAGCAACTCGGCAAGTTCGCCGGACAATACCACCGCATCACGAGAGCCCACTCCCAGATCCGACAACGGTGCATCCAGGTCAACCTCGTTGGGTTCGCAGCCGATGTTCGTGATCAGATAATCGACCAGCCAGTGACGCAGCTCAGTATCAGACAAAATCGGAGTCATGGCGCCGATTCCACACTGTCGAACAACGTGTCTAACACGCCGCTCCCCGAGTCGGACAGCACATCGATGTCCCCATCCGAGTCTTGCTGTGGTAAAAGCCTTTCGGCGAGGTAGTTCGTTAGCGACTCGATTGTCGGATGATTCCAGAGCATCGTCACCGACAACTCGATACCGGCCAGCTGCTCGGCCTCTCGTCGGATCGACATCGCCATCACCGAATCGAGGCCCAGCTCCGCGAACGGCCGGTCCACTGCGAGCTCTTCCTCCGGGATCCGAAGTTCGCGGGCGAGAATTGTGCGCAGCCCGATCTCAAGTTCACGCAGCAGATCGTCGGCGGTCATCTGAGACCATGCCGGAACCGGTGTCGACGTGCGCTGTGTGGGGGATGCCGTCTGGTCGGACGGCAGCATGGGAGCCATCAGCGCTTGGGCGATGTCGTAGCGATCCACATACTCCCACGCGGCGAAGGCTTCGTCCGGAGTGATCGGCCGTGAACCCTGCCGTTCGAGCTCGTGCGCCACGATCGCCGCGTCGGAGCCGAACCCGACTCCCTGCCAGGTCACCCAATCCAGACTGACGGTGTGGCAGCCATGCCGGTGGCGCGCCCGCGCCAGGCAGTCGAGATACGCGTTGGCTGCCGCGTAGGCGCCCTGCCCGGGGACACCGAAAACCGTTCCGGCCGAGGCGGTCAGGAAGAAGAAGTCAAGTCCGCCCGGCGGAAAAGCCGCCTGCAACGCCTGTCCCCCGGCGATCTTCGGCCACATCACCCGCCGAAACGTTGTGTCCGCCGTCTCGGTGAGAAGTTTGCTTTCGGTCACGCCGGCAGCGTGGATGACACCGCGTATCGGTGGTGCCCCGTCGCGGTCGCGCGTCGCCAGCAGCACCTGCACCGCTTCCGGTGAACCGACGTCGAGGGCCACCACATCGACGGAGACGCCACGCATTTCCAGCGCCCTGATCGCGGCGATCTTCTGGCGCACATCCGTGTCATTGTCGCTCTCCCAGTCATGCCTGGGCGGCAACGCGGTACGACCCACGAGGACCAACCGACGCGCACCGCGGTCCGCGAGCCAGTCGGCCATCAGCAGACCGAGTGCGCCCAAGCCGCCGGTGATGAGATATGCCGCTTCGGGACGACACCGCAACGGCTCGCGCACCGGTTGCCCCGAGACCGGCACCAAGGCAGGCGTGAGGAATTCGCCGTTGCGCAGCACCAGGATGGACTTGGCTGCCGTTGGTAACACCGTGGAGAGTGCCGCCACGCAAGCACCGAAGTCGTCTCCGCCCGGGATGTCGACGAGTCCACCCCACAGGTCTGGCTGCTCGGCTGCGATGACGCGGGCAAGGCCCCATAAGCAGCTCTGCGGCAACGCCTCCTCGGAATCGGCCTCGCGGACGCTTCGGGTGATGATCCACAGCGTGGCCGGGTGCTGATCATCCCGGTCGGCCAGCAGCCGAACAAGGTCACCCACTTCGGTCGATAGCCGCACAGCACCGTCGATGTCAGCCTCCCCGGGCTGCGGCTCGGCGAGATAGAGCACATACCGCGCCTCGGCCATCCCGGCCGGTGTGTACCCGGCGGCTGCGAGCCGGCCCTGGAGATCGTCGCCGGCACCGCGCGCACCGCCGACAATGGCCAGCGTGCGTGGGTCCTTCGCCGGCGCCAGCTCGTCACCGTCCTCGGGCCAGGGTCGCCACTCGATGGCACGCGCGAAAGATCGCGGATCGGCGGCGCGGGCCGGCGCTTGCTCGGGGCTGGACTCGAGATCCGCATACCGCAGCGAGCGGATGTCCACGCACGTGGTGCCGTCGGGTGCTTTGACGGCGATGTCGACGACAATTTCGTCGGCGTTGCCCGGCTGCCGGCGTATCTCAACGGAACCCTGCGGATCGGTGAGAGCGGTTGACAGCCGAACACTCTCGACTGCGGCCGGAACCATGAGCCGCGGATTAGAGCCGTCCACCAAGCGGGCGACGTGGACGGCGGCGTCGAGCAGTGCCACCGTCGACGCCTCGGTCAAGCCGACGTCGGCGACAAGGCCGCCCGGCGTGGGCCGTAGCGCTTCGATCGACCAGGCGAACGGCTGACCCTCGACGCCCCATGCCTCGAGAAGCTCGTCGACCGAAAGCGATTCACGGCTGGTGATTTCGTCCTGCCCGTCGTATGTCACGCAAACATCGGCGTCTGAGGTGCCGGGGCTAAACGGCAACAATGACAACCGGGCGCTTACGTGCTTGACCCAGCGGTATGGGGGCGCGTCGGCCGCCGGACGCGATGACACCGTGACGGATTCGCCGTCGGCCACCACCTGGATCACCCGCGGCTGGTCGACAACGATCGGGTGCTCGAATCGGACGGCGGACACTGCAGCTACACCAGATTCGGCTGCCGCAACCGAAATGGTCTGTAACAGAACCGATACCGGAACCACTTCCACACCGTGAATTCGATGGTAACCGGGATATGGCTTAGCCTCCGGCACGAGTCTTGCCTGCCAAAGGCGCGCCGGAGGTGTCGTTGCCACGGCGATGTGCGCACCGAGCAATGTACCGAACTTCGGCGCAGACCCGGCCGCGTCCACGCGGTCCTTCGTGGTTATCCAGTGGCGGGTGTGGTGCCAGGGCGTGGTCGGTACTACCGGATGTGGCCCGGCCGGATGATCGGTCTCCGGCGGCTGGACGGTGCGGATGGCATTGAGGTTAGTGTGAAAGGTGAGCGTGTCGTGGGCATCGCGCTGCAGCGTTGAAACGCTGTGGTGGTGAACCTGAGCTAACGTGTCGCTGATGGCATAGGTCAGTACCGGATGCGGGCTGACTTCGACGAAAGCCCCGTGATCGGCGCCGGCTGCGGCAATGGCGTGACTGAATCGCACCGGGTTGCGTAGATTGGCCGCCCAGTACTCAGCATCGAAAACGATTGCGCCGCTTGCGGCGTTGTCGTGGGTGGTGGTGATGACCGGGATGGTCGGCCGCCGCGGCGTCAAGTCGGCAAGCGCGGACCGCAACTCCGGCAGCACCGGATCAATGATCGGATTATGCGACGCCACATCCACCTCGATGCGCCGCGCCAACCGGTCTTGCGCGGCGACCGCCGCCATTACCGCGTCCACCTGCTCGGGCGGCCCGGCGATCACCGACTGACGCGGCGAGGCATAGACCGCCAACGTGACCCCACGGTAATCAGCGATCAGCGCCTTGGCGCTTTCCGGGTCCAGCTCGAGTAGCGCCATCGCGCCCTGCCCGGACAGCCGCGACATCAACCGCGAGCGCGTGGCGATTACCCGCAGCCCGTCGCCAGGAGTCAGCGCTCCGGCCACCACCGCCGCGGTCACCTCACCCATCGAATGACCGATTACCGCATCAGGTTCCACGCCGTAGGACCGCCAGAGTTTTGTCAGCGCCAACTGCATCCCCACCAGCACCGGCTGGATACGATCAATACCGACCACCGGCTCGCCAGCGGCCAGCACCTGCCACAGCGAAAACCCGGTCTGCTCAACAAACCTCGACTCCAACTCGGCCACCGCCGCCGCGAACACCGGCTCTTCGGCCAACAACTGCCGACCCATCCCGGGCCATTGCGAACCCTGTCCGGAATAGACAAACACCGTCCCCGGCCGGCACACGCCCTGATGCGGTGCCACCACCCCATCGGCCGACCGGCCCGCAGACAGTGCGCGCAACCCGGCCACCGCCTGCGCGCGGTCGTATGCGGCTACCGTGGCGAACTTCGCGTGCCGGCTACGGTGATGGTTCAAGGTATGCGCCACATCGGCGAGCGCCACATCTGCCCCAGCGCCGTCCATCCACTGCGCCAGCATCCCCGCCGCCGACGCCACGCGCTCCTCCGTCTTGCCCGAGACCACAAGCGTCGTCACCGCCCCCGCGGATCGTGGCACGGTTGACGCGCCGGGCACCAAATCCGAGGCCTGCTCGAGCACGACATGCGCATTGGTGCCACCGAAACCGAACGACGACACCCCGGCCCGCCGCGGCTGGCCCGTCGAGGGCCAATCGGTAGGGTCGGCAACTACTTTCAATCGCAGATTCTCAAATGGGATGTGCGGATTGGGCTTTTCGAAATGCAGGTTGGCCGGGATGTGCCCGCGCTGCACCGACAGCACCGCCTTAATAAAGCCCGCGATCCCGGCCGCGGCCTCCAAATGACCCAGATTCGATTTGACCGTCCCGATCAGCAGCGGAGCGCTCTGCGGCCGTGCGCGGCCCAGCACCCGTCCCAACGCCCGCGCTTCGATGGGATCGCCAAGCAGCGTGCCGGTGCCGTGGGCCTCGACATAATCGACGTGGCGTGGCTCGACGCCGGCGTTGGCGTAGGCGGCCCGCAACACCGCCATCTGCGCCGCCGGATTGGGGGCCATCAGCCCGTTGGACCGGCCGTCCTGATTGACCGCCGAACCGCAGACCACCGCAAGCACCCGATCGCCATCGCGCAACGCGTCAGTGAGCCGCTTAAGCACCGCGACCCCGCAACCCTCACCACGCACAAAACCATCGGCGCTCGCGTCGAATGCGTGACACCGACCCGTCGGCGACATCGCCTGAGCCTGATCGAAGCTGCGGGTAACCGCCGGCGACAACAGCAAGTTCACCCCCGCCGCGATCGCCAGATTCGAATCGCCCGTCCGCAAACTCTGGCAGGCCAGATGCACCGCCACCAGCGACGACGAACACGCCGTGTCGACCGTTACCGACGGGCCCCGCAGGTCGAAGAAATACGAGACCCGATTGGCGATAATGCTCAGCGCACCCCCCGTGCCCGACCACGCATCCACCTGGCTTAGATCAGTCGTCGCCAGATACCCGTACTCACCCAGACACGCCCCGGCGAAAACCCCTGTCTGCGTTTGTCGTAGCGAATCAGCGGGAATCCCGGCGTGCTCCAGAGCCTCATACGCCACTTCCAGCAACAGGCGCTGCTGCGGGTCCATCTTGACGGCTTCCCTCGGTGAGATCTCGAAGAATTCCGCGTCGAACGCCTCGATGTCGGTTAAGAACGAACCCCAGCGCGTAGTGCCCGACAGCGCCGCGGCCACCTCGGGTGAGCCGTCGTCGAACCCCGCCCACCGATCCGCCGGCACCTCCCCCACAGCCGAGCGGCCCTCGCACAAGAATTGCCAAAACGCCTCCGGCCCAACGATATCCCCAGGAAAACGACAGCCCAGGCCAACCACCGCGATCGGCTCGTCCAGCGAATGTCGATCGTGATCCAATACCATCTCGGCGTCGGAGTCGGGCTCGGAGCCGGTGAGAAACCGCGCCAAGGCATTGATGGTCGGGTGTTGCCAGAACTCGATGGGTGAGACCGGCCGGTCCAGCAATTCGGACAGCTCACCCGACAGCACGACGGCATCGCGCGACGCGACACCCAGGTCTTTCAGCGAGGCCTCGAAGTCGACCTCGTTGGGGCTGCAGCCAATATTGGTGACCAGGTAGTCAACCAGCCAGTGTCGCAGTTCGGCCTCATCGAAAGACGTCATGCGGGGGTGTCCAGTCGGGTGAATTCGTCCTGGCGGTAACGTTCGGCGCACGCCGAGCGGCGGACCTTGCCGCTGGTGGTGATCGGAATAGAGCCGGGCGGCACCAGCACCCGTTCGTCATGCGCGCCGAACTGCGGCGCGGACAGTGGAACCGCGATGAAGCCGGCCTCCATCGCGCCGAGAACCCCGACGATGTATTCGAGGCCCTGCGGAGCGAGGATCGCCACGCGATCACCCGGCGATCCGCAGGACGCCAGTTCCGCGGCAACGACCTGCGCGCGCCGGTGGACCTGAAACCACGTCAATGTCTCGGAATCGCCGGCAGGATCCAGTTCGTAGTCGATGAACGTGTACGCGCGCGCATCCGGTTGTCGCCGGGCCCGTTCCCCCAGCACAGCGGGTATGGAACAGTCGATTGCTGACATTCGGATCCTCCACCTGCGGTATCAAGCCCTGCGGTCCCCCGCTCCCAACCCCCAGGGGCGATTAACTTCGGCTGCGTCGAACTTAACTTCGGCTGCGTCGAACCGTCATGCGGGGGTGTCCAGTCGGGTGAATTCGTCCTGGCGGTAACGTTCGGCGCACGCGGAGCGGCGGACCTTGCCGCTGGTGGTGATCGGAATAGAGCCGGGCGGCACCAGCACAAAATCCGCCACCCGCAGGCCATGCGACTTCGAAATCGCCGATGCCACTTCGCGTTTGACGGTGTGCAGCCTGTCCAGGACCTCACCGTCCGAGCTGCCCCGCTTCTTGAGCTCGACGATCGCGACCAGCTGCTCGCTCCGATCATTCGGGACGGAGATCGCCACGGCGCGGCCTCCGGTGATCTCCTGGATCGTCGCCTCGATGTCGTCGGGATAGTGGTTACGCCCATCCACGATCAGCAGATCTTTGATGCGGCCGGTAATGAAGAGCTCGCCGTCGGATATGACGCCCAGATCTCCGGTCCGAAGCCAGGGCCCTTGCGGCGTGCCGGGCGATGGATCGACGAGCCGTCCACCGAACGTCCGCTCCGATAGTTGCGGGTTTCGCCAGTAGCTGCTCGCGACGTTGTCGCCGTGCACCCAGATCTCCCCCACCTTGCCGGCCGGATTCTCGACCCGGGTCTCGGGATCGACGATCCGCACGGTGCAGGCGCGGGGCGCGCCGATGCTGACCAGCTGGGAACCGCCTTGTTCGCTTTCGCAGCGTTTCGCGTGGCCGGCCGCCAGCTTCTCGTAGTCGAACCGGACGGTTGTCGGGGGGCGCCCCGGGTATGACGACGCCACATACACCATTGCCTCGGCCAACCCGTACGACGGCCGCAGGACGGTGTCAGGAAGGTTGAAGCGGGAAAACCGCTCGGTGAAGCGTCTGAGCGTCGCCGCGTGGATCCGTTCGCTACCGCTGAGGATGGTGTGCACGTTGCCCAAGTCGAGCCCGGCCATGTCGTCGTCGGACGTGCGTCGCACAGCCAGTTCGAAGGCGAAGTTCGGTGCAGCCGAAAACGATCGGTTGCTGGCCAGCATCTGCATCCACCGGGCGGGCTTCTGCAGGAACGCCATCGGGCTCGTCAGCACTGCGGGAAATCCCCTCAATACCGGAGCTAAGATTCCGAGGAGCAAACCCATGTCGTGATAGAAGGGCAGCCACGACACCATCGTGATGCCCGGCGGTGGAACCTTCCCGATGTCCTCGAAATAGTCCCAAATCACCTGGTCGAGATTGGCTATGACGTTCTTGTGCGTCACCACGACGGCAGTCGGCGCACGAGTCGAGCCGGAGGTGTATTGCAGCAGGGCCGTCTTGGTCTGCGGCGTGTCGGCGGAGTGGAAGGCCGGCGGTGCATCGAGGTCGAGCGCGTCGATCTCGATCACTGCCGGCGGCGAGCCGGGGAGCCCATGAGCACACGAGACGACATCGTCGACGACCGCCGATGTCGTCAGCACCGCAACCGGCGAGCTGTCCCTCAGCGCCGCGGAAACCCGTTCGTCGATGCGCGCCGAACAGCGGCACGGACAGTGGAACCGCGATGAAGCCGGCCTCCATCGCGCCGAGAACCCCGACGATGTATTCGAGGCCCTGCGGAGCGAGGATCGCCACGCGATCACCCGGCGATCCGCAGGACGCCAGTTCCGCGGCAACGACCTGCGCGCGCCGGTGGACCTGAAACCACGTCAATGTCTCGGAATCGCCGGCAGGATCCAGTTCGTAGTCGATGAACGTGTACGCGCGCGCATCCGGCTGTCGCCGGGCCCGTTCCCCCAGCACAGCGGGTATGGAGGCTTCGCTCACCGCCATCGGGACACCACCCCCTTTAGATCTAGAGCCCCGAACACGTACGACAAGGGCGCTTGTGATGCAGGAGATTAACCCGAGCATCGCGCTTCTCGGACCAAAAACCCAAGAATTTTCTCAGAAAAACCTAAGAATGTAATATGCGCGACAAACAGAGGCTCCGTCCTGCCTGCATCGTTGCTGGGACCATAGGTTCGCTATAACGATCACGCCTGGTTTCGTCCGGCCGCCGGACGTGGTGACGAGGTTACCGGACTGCCGGCCAACTCGCGCAGCCGGCATCAGTTAAGTGGTTCCAGCGCTGACCGGACACGCTGCAGGTCGGCAATCAAGCGCGAAATCAACTGTCGCCGAGGCATGCCCAGGCCAGGCGCCTCGGCGCATTGGCTGTACACGCCGTGCCGATACCGAACAGCCGGCTTGTCCAATTGATTGGCTGTCAACGTCCAATTTGTCGGCTACATAAGCCTTTCGGCCACGATTGGCATAGCGCTTTGCGGATGGCGGTTGCGTCGGCAACTTCCTGACAACAACCGTTTCGTTCAGCGTTAAGTTAACCTCGGCAACACGACAAGATCTTGCCCTCGATGTGGCTGACCAGCTCAGGTACGTGGTCGTTGAGATAGAAGTGATGACCGGGGAAAACCCGCGCGGCGAACTCCGATGTCGTGCGCTCCGACCAGCCCAACACCTTCTCGTGGGTGGCGACTTCGTCGTCATCGCCGAGGAACGCGAAGATGGGGCACGACACCGTTGCGTCGGGCGGACAGTCGTACTTCGAGATGGCCTTGAGCCCCCGCAGAGTCGGCAGGATCTTGGCCGCGAATTCGTCGTTCTCCAGGAACTCGGGATTCACGCCGGTCATCTCGCTCACCGCATCGAGCAGGCCACGATCGGACTCGGGAATGTGCTCGTAACCGACTCGACCGGGTGCGGCACAGGCGGATACGAACAGGGCGGCAATGGGGCTCCCCGCCACTTCGAACCGGCGGGCGACCTCGAACGCCAGCAGCCCGCCCATGCTGTGCCCGAAGAACGCCACCTTGTCGTCGGACTGGTCCGGCGGTGGCAGCATCCGGCAAACCATATCGGCGAGATCGGGAATGCTGGTAAAAGACCCAAGATCGTGAGTACCAGCACGTCCTGGATATCGGACCGCGATGCGTTTGATGTCGCTGGAAAACGCCTTGGCAAACGGAACGTAATACTCCGCTGATCCACCGGCATGCGGAAAGATATAGAGCCTTGGCGGTCGCCCGGTCACGCGGCAACGATACAGTCCCGGCTCACGCAACTCGGGTAGGACGCGATGGAGGCCCGAGTGGCCGGACCGTGGGCGTCGTATCCCCATTTCAGCTGCTTTTTTTGGCCCTCGCCGGGTAATTCAACGTGTGCCGAGGAAGGGTTGGTGTTAACGCGTCGTTTCCAGCGGACATCGTTTCGTCGATTTGTGTACCGCCAGCGGCGAAAACAGCATACGATTTCTCCGCCATCACGCGTGGCAGTCGCTCTAGGGGAGGTCAATCCAAACGCACGGCCTAGAGTAGCGTCCAGCTTTGGTGTCGGCGGGGTCGTTGGAGGAGGTTGGAAGGTGTTTGTTACTACACAGCCGGATGTGTTGTCGGGGGCTGCGGGCAACTTGTCGGGTATCGGTGATTCGATGGTCGCCCGCAACGCAGCTGCGGCGGCGCCGACGACGGCGTTGGCCCCGGCGGCCTCCGACCTCGTCTCGGCGATGACCGCGGCGCAGTTCGGTCAGCACGGCGTGGCCTATCAGCAGATCGCCGCCCAAGCCGCGGAAGTGCACGAGCAGTTGGTGGCCGCGCTGCGCTCCGGCGCCGGTGCCTACGCGCTGACCGAGGCGGCGAACGCGGCACAGGCTGGCTGACCGGGTCATGGGTTTATGAGTTTCTCGCTTTTTCCGCCCGAGATCAATTCCGCGCTGATGTTTTCCGGGGCGGGCTCGGGGCCGTTGTTGAGCGCGGCCGCGGCCTGGAATGAGTTGGCCACCGACTTGGAGACCACCGCCACCTCGTATCAGACCGCGGTCACCAATCTGACCACCGGCCCGTGGTTGGGGCCGAGCTCGGCGCAGATGGCCGCAGCAACCGCCCCCTACATCGCGTGGCTGCAATCCACCGCGGCCACCGCCGCCCAGACCGGGGCCCAGGCCCAGGTGGCCGCCGGCGCCTATCAGACCGCGTATGCGTCGATGGTGCCGCTGCCGGAGATCGCGGCCAACCGGGCGTTGTTGGCCGAGTTGGTGTCCAACAACTTCCTGGGCCAAAACACCGGGGCGATCGCCACCACCGAGGCGAACTATCTGGACATGTGGATTCAGGACGCGCTGGGTATGGACACCTATCAGGTGGGCTCCCAGCAGGCTGCGGCCCTGCCCGCACACACCGCGGCCCCCCAAGTGGCCAACGGCGCCCTGGCCCCCGCGGCCACCGCGCCGGCCACGGCGGCCAGCACCTCGGCCACCACGATCATCGGTTCTCTGCTCACGGACTTTGCGCAACTCTTCGGCGTGTCGGGGGACAGCGCTGTGAGTGGGGGCTCCCTGGATTTGTTGGGCTACCTCTCGACGCTGGCTACGGGGGTATCCGCGGATCCCACCGCCGCGCTGCTTCCGGTGCAGGCCACCTACTACATGGGCATGCTGGGCAGCACGCCCGCGCGGATGTTCATGAGCTCGGGCAGTTCGGCCGGCAGCGGCGCGACCGGGACACTGGCGAACATGAGCGACTCGCTGCTGAACAACGTCGGCAAACTCGTCGACAGCAAGGCGGCCTCCGTGTTGGGGGGTGTGGGCGGCCAGCTGCAGAAGTGGGGGGCCGGGATCCAGGCTTCGCTGGCCTCAGCGCATCGGGTGGGCGGGCTGTCGATACCCAACGCCTGGCACGGCCTCGCCCCGGAGATGGCTCGCGCGGCCCCGACGCTACCCGCCACCAGCGTCGCCGCCCCCACCATGACTGGCGGCCTGCCCGGCAGCCCGTTCTCCCAGGGGTTGATGGGTGCATTGGCCGGACGCGGTGTGACCAGCCTGGGCTCGCGGGTCGCGGCCAAGGTGATGCCCCGCTCGCCGGCCGGCGGGTAAGAGGGTGGGGGATGCCCTTGCCGCACAACGCATGAGCACGGAAATGACAGCGAACTGGAAATGACAGCGAACTAAGGAGAGAGATATGCCTACGCGTTTTATGACTGACCCGCACGAGATGCGGTCGATGGCGGGCCGTTTCGATGTGCACGCCCAGACGGTGGAGGACGAGGCCCGCAAGATGTGGGCGTCGTCGCAGAACATTGCCGGTGCCAGCTGGAGCGGGATGGCGCAGTCCACCTCCTACGACACCATGGGCCAGATGAACCAGGCCTTCCGCAACATCGTCAACATGCTCCACGGTGTGCGCGACGGGCTGATCCGGGATGCCAACAACTACGAATCCCAAGAGCAGGCCTCCCAGCAGATCCTGTCCAGCTAGCCCACCTCACTCACTCGTTAGGAGAACACCCATGTCGATTAACTACCAGTTCGGCGACGTGGATGCCCACGGCGCCACCATCCGCGCCCAGGCCGCCTCGTTGGAGCAGGAGCACCAAGCCATCGTGCGTGATGTGCTGGCCGCCGGCGACTTTTGGGGCGGCTCGGGTTCGGTGGCCTGCCAGGAGTTCATCACCCAGTTGGGCCGCAACTTCCAGGTCATCTACCAACAGGCCAACTCCCACGGCCAAAAGGTGCAAACCGCCGGCAACAACATGAGCTCCACCGACTCCGCCGTCGGCTCCAGCTGGGCCTAACCCCCACAGGTAACGCCAACGTTGTTGGCGTTAAAGCACATTCGCGGCGCCAAAGGCGGCCGTCATGAGCGTGTTTGGCACGCTCAATTCTTCAGGTGCATGAGGCTGTTCGTCGCCACCGCATTCGAGAGCTACCCACACGCGCGCGATACCGCCGGTACCGGCTAGCCTTGTCGGCAACCCAAGCAGCAAGGAGCGTCCATGGAAGGGTTTGCCGGGAAGGTAGCCGCGGTAACTGGCGCCGGTTCGGGTATCGGCCAGGCGCTAGCCGTCGAACTGGCCCGCTCGGGTGCCGCGGTGGCGATCAGCGACGTCGACACCGAAGGGCTCGCTGCGACCGAAGAACAGCTGAAAGCCATCGGTGCGCCGGTCAGGACCGACCGACTCGACGTCACCGAGCGCGAGGCCTTCCAGATTTACGCCGACCAGATCAACGAGCATTTCGGCAAGGTGAACCAGATCTACAACAACGCCGGGATCGCGTTCACCGGCGACGTTGAGGTCAGCCAGTTCAAGGACATTGAGCGGGTGATGGACGTCGACTTCTGGGGCGTCGTCAACGGCACCAAGGCTTTCCTGCCGCATCTGATCGCCTCCGGCGACGGCCACATCATCAACGTCTCCAGCCTCTTCGGGCTGATGTCGATGCCCGGCCAGGCCGCCTACAACTCCGCCAAATTCGCCGTGCGCGGGTTCACCGAAGCCCTGCGCCAAGAGATGGCGCTTAACGGCCACCCGGTGAAGGTGATTTCGGTACATCCCGGCGGTATTAAGACCGCGATCGTCCGCAACGCCACTGCGGCAGAGGGAGTGAACGCCGAAGCGCAGGCCAACTTCTTCGACAAACGACTGGCCAGCACCAGCCCGCAGCGGGCGGCCGAGATCATCTTGGAGGCGGTCCGCAAGAACAGGGCACGCGTCCTGGTCGGCCGGGACGCCGTGGTGCTGGACTTGATCGTGCGGATCACCGGTTCCGGATACCAGCGGCTGTTCTCCCCGGTGGTGGGCCGAATGAAGCCGGCGTCGCGCTAGTCGATTTCGCGGCTCGTCGATAATGGCCTAGCGCCCGAGCGGATGTTCGCCCAGCCAGCCGTCGGCGACCACTTGGGGGTCAGCGCCAGCGATCACCTGGCGACGCATCTCGACCAGCGCGGCAGTGTCCAGCACGCCGGCCACCTCGTTGACCGCCAGCAGCTGTCGATCGGTCAGCTCGTTGCGGCGGTACAGCGGCACCACATTCTCGGCCTGCACCAACGCCGGCTTGCCATCGGTCAGCACAACCAGGTCAGCGGGTACGTTCGGGTCGGCGGTGGTGGTCCAGGCCGCGGTGACCTTTCCGGCCTGAAGCGCCGCGAAAAGTGTTGCATCGTCGGAGAATTCGTGCGCGGCAGGTAGTCGGCAGCTGCCTACCGCCGCGGGTGTCGGCGCACCCGCAAGCGACCCGACGACGAGGCCGTCGCAGTGCCGGGGCAGCGCGCTCAGATCATTACCGCCCCAGCCCTTGGATGTCGAGTCAGTAACCGCCAGCGCGGGTTTGTCCTCGGCAGCGGTCGCGTAATCACCGGCTGCGATCCCCTCCGGCAATGCGCCAACCATCGATTTGTAGACCTGCGCGTCGGAGCGCGCGGCGGCCCCGGGCTGAAAGACCTGCAGCGCCCGACCGGTGAAAGCGGGGACGACGACAAATGCGCCGGAGTCCAGCTTGGCCAGCGGGTCGGGTGCCTGCTCGCTGCGCGCCGGGAACCCGTAGGAGCGCAGCGCCCCGGTGTAGATGTCAGCCAGCAGCTCCGACTCGGCACCGGCACGGGACCCGACCACCAGCTCACCCGGGCGGTGGTGGTTGCTCGCGGTGTGCGCACAACCCGCCGTCGCCAGCGCCGCTGCCAGCGCCAGCGCGGTCAACCGGCCAGCAGTCACTCCGCGGTATCTGCGGCGGCAGCCACCGCAGCGGCAACCGCCGGCGCAACCCGCGGGTCCAGCGGGCTCGGAACGATCCGATCCGGCGCCAAGTCCTCGGCGACGACGGAGACGATCGCCTCGGCCGCGGCCACCTTCATCTTCTCGGTGATCTTGCGGGCACCGGCGTCCAGCGCACCGCGGAAAACTCCGGGGAAGGCCAGCACGTTGTTGATCTGGTTCGGGAAATCGCTTCGCCCGGTGGCGACCACCGCGGCGTGTTTGGCCGCCAAGTCCGGGTGGATCTCCGGATCGGGGTTCGACAGCGCGAACACGATGCACTCCGGCGCCATGGTCGCGATCAACTCCTCCGGAACCACCCCACCGGAGACCCCGAGGAACACGTCGGCGCCCTGCAGCGCCTCGACCATTCCGCCGGTACGGTCGAGCGGGTTGGTGCGTCCGGCGAGTTCGGCTTTGACGGTGTTCATTTCGCCACGGCCGCGTTGCAGAATGCCGCGCGAGTCGAGCACGGTGATGTCCGAAATGCCCTTGGCCTGAAGCAAATTGGCGCATGCGATACCCGCTGCCCCGGCGCCGGAGATGACGATCCGCAGCGCGGTCATGTCCCGGTCGAGGATTGTTGCAGCGCCCATCAGCGCGGCCAGCACGACGATCGCGGTGCCGTGCTGGTCGTCGTGCATCACCGGGCAGTCCAGCGCCTCGATGAGCCGACGTTCGATATCGAAGCAGCGCGGCGCGGCGATGTCCTCGAGGTTTACCGCGCCGAACGTAGGACGCAGCCGCACCAGGGTTTCGACGATCTCGTCCGGATCCTTGGTGTCGAGCACGATCGGGATGGCATCCAGCCCGGCGAACTCCTTGAACAGCCCGCATTTGCCTTCCATCACCGGCAACGACGCCGCCGGTCCGATGTCACCCAGACCGAGGACCGCGCTGCCGTCGCTCACGACGGCCACCAGCCGGCCCGCCCAGGTATAGCGGGCGGCCAGGGTGTGATCGCCGGCGATCGCGCGGCTGACCTGTGCGACGCCCGGGGTGTAGGCGATCGACAGCGAGCGCTGGGTATCCAGCGCAGTCGTCGGGCCTACCGAAAGCTTGCCGCCCGAATGTGCCTCGAAGATCTCCGCGTCGGTGACAGCGCCCTGCTCCGTGCGCTTCTGTATCGATTCAACCAATTCGGACACGCCGCCCAGGGTACTGACTACTCATTAGTAGCCTCATTAGTAGCCCCAATCGACAACAGCCGTCGGTGGCGACCCGCGGCGCGGCTCCACCGCGCTTGCGGTCGCCACGTACCTCAGATCAGTCCCAGCCCGGTGACCGCGCTGCGCTCGTCGGCGAGCTCAGCAGTCGACTTGTCGATCCGACCGCGGGAGAACTCGTTGATGTCCAAGCCCTCGACGATGCTCCAGTTGCCGTCCTTGGTGGTCACCGGGAACGACGAGATCAGGCCCTCGGGCACCCCGTAGGAGCCGTCGGAGATAACGGCCATCGACACCCAGTTGTCCTTGGGGCTGCCCAGCAGCCAGTCGCGGGCAGCGTCGATGGTCGCCGACGCTGCCGAGGCGGCTGACGAACTGCCGCGCGCGTCGATGATCGCCGCGCCGCGCTTGGCGACCGTAGGGATGAAGTCGTCCTCGATCCAAGACTGGTCGTTAACCACCTCGGCGGCGTTCTTGCCGTTGATCTCGGCGTGGAAGATGTCGGGGTACTGGGTGGCCGAGTGGTTACCCCAGATCGTGACCTTCTTGATGTCGGTGACCTTGGCGCCGGTCTTTTTGGCCAGCTGCGAGATGGCCCGGTTGTGGTCCAGCCGGGTCAACGCCGAGAACCGCTCCTTCGGAATGTCAGGCGCGTTGCTCAACGCGATCAGCGCGTTGGTGTTGGCCGGGTTGCCGGTCACCCCGATGCGGATGTCGTCGGCGGCAACGGAGTTGAGGGCCTTGCCCTGGGCGGTGAAGATCGCGCCGTTGGCCTCCAGCAGGTCGCCGCGCTCCATGCCCGGGCCACGCGGACGGGCACCGACGAGCAAGGCCAGGTTGACGCCATCGAAGACCTTGTTCGGGTCGGCGCCGATCTCGACGCCCGACAGCAACGGGAACGCGCCGTCGTCGAGCTCCATCACCACGCCCTCGAGCGTCTTGAGCGCGGGCTCGATCTCGAGCAGCCGCAGCTCGATCGGGCGGTCGGGACCCAACAGCGAGCCGCTGGCGAGGCGAAACAGCAGGCTGTACCCGATCTGGCCGGCGGCGCCGGTGACGGCAACCTTCAGGGGTGTTGTGCTCACGTCAATTCGCTCCTTGTGGAGATCGGCAGCTGGAAATCGGCCTAATGTGCAATCGCGTCGCGTCGAAACTAGCGCACCCGCCCGGTCCGCATACCCGGGGTCCGAAACGGAGACACGGACGGGGTCACACCAACACCAATTACCCAGTTCAGCCGGGGGGCTATCGGGTGTCGGCGCGGCGAGGGCTCCAACCCCACCGCGCGGGCAGTCCCGGTTGACGCGCGTAGCATGGCCGACGCGTGACCAGATCTGCCCTGTGACGGGAGATTGACCAGATGCCATCGTTTCGCTCCTTGCCGCCTTCGCTGCGACCGGCGTCGCGAGGCAAGGTCGAGGACCCGCCCGCACCGCCGGAGGATCACCGGCCGGTCTGGCGGGCGTTGATCGACTGCGGCGTCTACGTCGACGGGGTACGACTACCCGGTGCGTACTCCCATGCCGAAGCTTGCGCCAAGGTGCGCGAGCTGGAGGCGATCGGCCAGGACGCTTTCGTCTGGATTGGGCTGCACGAGCCCGACGAGAGCCAGATGCACAATTTGGCCAAGGTTTTCGGACTGCATCCACTGGCCATCGAGGACGCGGTGAGTGCACACCAACGGCCCAAGCTGGAGCGTTACGACGAATCTCTCTTCCTGGTGCTCAAGACGGTCAAGTATGTGCCGCACGATTCGATCGTGCTGGCCCGGGAGGTTGTCGAGACGGGCGAGATCTCCATCTTCGTCGGCACATCGTTCGTCATCACGGTCCGACACGGTGAGCACGGCGGACTCGCCGAAGTGCGCAAGCGGATGGAGGCCGACCCAGAACAGATGCGACTGGGTCCGTATGCGGTGATGCACGCCATCGCCGACTACGTGGTCGACAAGTACCTCGAGGTCACCAACTTGATGGAGAATGACATCGACGCCATCGAGGAAGCGGCTTTCGCGCCGGACCATCGGACAGAGATCGAACCGATCTACCTTTTCAAGCGCGAAGTTGTCGAGCTGCGCCGGTGCGTCAACCCGCTGTCGCTCCCATTTCAGCGGATGCAGTCCGAGCACAGGGACCTGATCTCCAAGGAGGTGCGGCGCTACCTGCGCGACGTCGCCGACCACCAGATGCACGCCGCCGACCAGATCGCCAGTTACGACGAGAATCTCAGCTCGTTGGTGCAGGCCGCGCTCGCCCGAGTCGAGATGCAGCAGAACACCGACATGCGCAAGATATCGGCATGGGCGGGTCTTCTGGCGGTACCCACGATGATCGCCGGGATCTACGGGATGAACTTCGAGTACATGCCCATCCTGAAATGGCATTGGGGTTACCCGACGGTCATGGCCTTTATGGTGATCGTGTGGGTGCTGCTGTACCGCAACTTCCGCCGCAGAGACTGGCTCTGAGGACGCTCGGAACAGCGGTCACGATCGATCAGTTAGGCTGTGCGGCAGGACGATTGGGATTAAGGACGTCTACCCCGTCGCTTTGCCACGCGTCGCGCATCGCGTCGGCGCCTTTCAACCGCACCCAGGCCGCTTCGGTCGCGGTGACCGGCGTCGCCGACAGAAAGCGCACCGGGTCGCGTGGCGGGTCCAGCGGCAGGTCGGGAATGTCGCTGCGGCCCAACAGCACCGCGGTGAACGGCGCGCGCCCCGACGGTCGCGCCCACAGCGGCGTGCCGAGGTCGATCAGCGCGTCCGCTGTCAACACCACACCCTCAACCGCTGGGGACGCCGCAACGACGGCCAGGCTACGGGCCAGGCCGGTGGCCGATCCCGGATCACGCAGGCGCAGAATAACTTCGGCGCGGGGACCACGCTGGGGATCGGCGACCAGAACGGCCGGGTCGACCATCGGACGCCGCGAGCAGCCCAGCGAGACATAATGCACTATCCCCCCAACGCCGGGGTCGCCGGGGTGAAAGCGCAGCACCTCAATGGGCTCAGCGCCCAGAAACGTAACCGTGGCGACATCAGGCTCGACGTCGAGTCCCGCCTGAAGGAAGTGAGCACGCAGGTGCGCGCGCACCTGGGCCAATGTCTGGGTCACTCCGCGTCAGGGGGCGGTGGAACAGTCAAGTTGACGCCGGTGTCGGCGTCAAAGACGGCGAGTTTCCCGGCGTCGAAGGCTAATCCGAGTGACTTCCCTTTTGCCACTTTCGACGCGGCAGGAACCCTGGCGACGAATTCGTGTTTCCCTCCTCCGGATTCGGCGTCAAGTTCGGATAGCTGGTCCGAGTGCACAACCCAGCCCTCGGTGGTGAAGTAGACGTATTTCTCGGCACCCAGCGACTCAACCATGTCGACCTTCACCTCGAAGCTCAGCGCGCTGATGCGCTGGTAGGCGTCGATCAAGGCCGCGTCTTGCAGATGCTCCGGGCGGACCCCGACGATCACGTTCTGCGGTGCCGGATGCTGGGCGAGCACATCATGGACGGGTTGCGTCAGTGTCACCTCGCCGAAGGGCAGGCTCAATCCGGTCGCAGTAAGCGTGGCGGGAAAGAAATTCATTGCCGGTGAGCCGATGAAGCCCGCGACGAACAGATTGGCGGGCCGTTCGTAAAGCTCATCAGGCGCACCGATCTGCTGTACAACGCCGCCGCGCATCACCACCACGCGGTCACCGAGTGTCATGGCCTCGGTTTGGTCGTGGGTGACATAGACGGTGGTTGTACCCAGCCGGCGCTGCAGCCGGGCGATCTCGCCACGCATCTGCACCCGCAGCTTGGCATCGAGGTTAGACAGCGGCTCGTCCATCAGGAATGCTCTGGGGTGGCGCACGATCGCCCTTCCCATCGCGACCCGCTGCCGCTGCCCCCCGGACAGTTGTGAAGGCTTGCGGTCGAGGACATCCGCCAAGTCAAGGATTCTCGCGGTCTCTGCGACCTTCTCCGCGATCTCTGCTTTTTTCAGCTTCGCCAGGGTGAGCGGGAATGCGATGTTCTGGCGCACCGTCATGTGAGGATAGAGCGCGTAGGACTGGAACACCATTGCGATATCGCGGTCCTTGGGCGTCTTCTCGTTCACCCGCTCGCCGCCGATGCGCAGTTCTCCGGACGAGATATCCTCAAGTCCGGCAATCATATTCAGCGTGGTGGATTTTCCACAGCCGGAAGGCCCGACCAGGATGATGAACTCGCCTTCGGCGATGGTAAGGCTGAGTTCCTGCACGGCCACTGCGCCGTCGGGGTAACTCTTGGTCACCCTGTCCAACACAATCTCGGCCATCGAGCTATCCCTTCACCGCGCCTGAGGTCAACCCCGCGACAATCCGTCGTTGGAAGACTAGAACAAAAACGATAATCGGGACCGTGATCACCATTGCGCCGGCCGCGATCGATCCGGTTGGCTCCTCGAATTGCGAACTACCGGTGAAGTTCGCGATCGCCACCGGCGCAGTGATCGCAGCCTTGGTGGCGGTCAACGACAACGCGAGCAGCAGGTCGTTCCAGGCGAAGATGAACACCAGGATTGCGGCGGTGACGATTCCTGGTGCTGCCAGCGGAGCGATCACCTTCCGGAATGCCTGACCCGCCGTGGCGCCGTCCATTTTCGCCGCCTTCTCCAGGTCCCACGGGATCTCGCGGAAGAACGCCGACAGCGTGTAGATCGCCAGCGGCAATGCGAATGCGATGTAGGGGATGATCAGCCCGGGCCAGGTATCGAACAGACCGATCCGGCGTTCGATGTTGAACAGTGGCGTGACCAGTGAGATCGCCGGAAACATCGAAATCAGCAACGTCGCACCGATCAACAGCCGTTTACCCGGAAATTCCAGGCGCGCTACCGCATAGGCGGCCATCGCGCCGATCACCACCGCGATCACCGTCGTGAACAAGCCGATGCCGACGGAGTTGATCAGAGCCGAGCTGAACAAGTTGCCCCGGAAGATTCCGCGGTAGTTGTCGAAGGTCAGCGACGACGGAATCAGCTTGCCGTCCTTGACAGTTGACGTCGGCTTGAGTGAAAGACTAAGAATCCACAACACCGGCAACAGCGCGTACAGCAGCACAAGGGTATCGATGATCACCCACGCCGTAGCCCGCCGGGCACCCACCCGCTCACCGCCCATTGCCGTCACCGCCTGGCGCCGACGCACCGAAAACCTTGACGAACATGAACGCGATGAGGGTGACGAATCCGAAGATCAGCACGGAAATCGCCGAACCGAGGCCCACATTGAAGCCCTTGAACAGGTTGTCGTAGCCAAGGACCGACACCGAATCGGTATTGCCGGAACCACCGGTCAGCACATAGATGTTGTCGAAGATCCGGAAAGCGTCCAGTGTGCGGAACAGCAGCGCCACCAGGATCGCCGGTTTGATCAGTGGCAAAGTGATCTTCCTCAGCCGCCGCCACGCGCCGGCGCCGTCGACTTGCGCGGCCTTCAACAGGTCGACGGGCACCAGCGCCAACCCGGCCAACAGCAGCAATGACATAAACGGCGTCGTCTTCCACACCTCGGCGATAACCACGATGCCCAGCGCTGAAATCTGATGAGTCAGCGGCGCGCTGCCCGGCGGCAGCAGGTTGGCCAGATAACCGGTACCCGGCGTCCAGGCGTAGTACCAGCTGTACGACGCGACCACCGTCACGATGCCGTACGGGATGAGCACCGCGGTGCGCACCAGGCCCTTTCCGATCAGCGTGCGGTGCATCACCAACGCCAGCGCCAGGCCCAGCACGAACTCGATGGACACCGAGACAGCCGTGATCGCCAACGTCACGGCAAGCGCGGTCCACCAATACCGATCAGTCAAGATCGTTTGGTAGTTGCCGAGGCCGATGAACGCGGTGTCGTTCGGGGTGGCCAAGTTATTGCGTTGCAGGCTCAGCCACACCGCGTAGCAGATCGGATAAGCCGTCACCGCCAGCATCAGCATCGCCGCGGGCGCGACCAGAACGAACGCAAGTCGCCTGTCCGACCTCCGGTTCCCGGTGGACACGGGCCGCGGTTCGACAGTGCGGGTCACGGCAGCAGCCCCTTGCCGTCGATGGCCTTCTGCACCTGCACAGTGAGGTCGTCGGCCGTCTTCTCCGGGTCAATCTCGTTGATCGGGTCCAGCGCGGCTGAGATCCGGGTCGACACCGCCTGGTAGACCGGCGTGGCGAGCCGCACCGCGGCGTGGGTGAGTTGCTGGCGAATGATCTCGTACATCGGATACTTCGCCTGGAACTGCGGATCGGAGTACAGCGAGGTCCGCACCGCCGGCAGGCCGCCGTCGAGCGAGACGTACTTCTCGTTTTGCACGTTGCGCAGGCACCTGATTGCTTCGTAGGCCTCGGCTCTGTGCCGGGTCGTCTTGGCCACCGCCAGGTTCAACCCACCGATCGTCACCTTGGCCGGCTGACCGGGCCGCACGCCGGGGTAGGGCGCGAAACCGAAAACCCGCCTGCTCGCGTCGTAGGCTGCGCGGAACTGCTGGTCGGTGGGGGCGAACGACCCGACGTTGTTGATGCTGCCGGCCAAGTCGGGACGCCGGTTGAGCGGCAAAAATGGCACGCCGCCCTTCACCGCGTTTTCCAGCATGGATGCCAGCGCATACGGCCAGTTGACCTCCAGTGCGGCCTTACCCTGTTCGAATGCCAATCTCGCGGTGCCCGCGTCGGTCCGGGTGATCGACGGGTCGGCGCCGGGCGCGGTGGCCACCGACTTGAGAATCTGCAGTGCGCTGACGGTGGCCGCCCGGTGTGCCGGGGTATCGGTAAGGGTGACTGTGCGGCCGTCGTCGGAGAGCACTTGACCACCCGCGCTTTCCAGCAGCGTGTTGAACCACACCACCACACCCTCGCCCTGGTTGGCCTGGACCCCGATCCAGCTGGGTTCGCCTGCGGCGTGCAACCGGGTGGCCTCGTCCACCACGGCGTTCCACGTCGCGGGCGGCTTATCCATCAAATCCGGCCGGTACCAAAGCAATTGGGTATTGGTGGTGACTGGTGCGGCGTAGAGCCTGTGCCGCCATGTCGCGGTGGCAAGTGGCCCCGGCAGCGTGTCGGTGGTGGCGTCGACTTCGGCGCGGCCGGCCGGGTCGTCCGACAGCGGCAGCGCCCAGCCCGCTTCGGCGAACTCGGCCGTCCAGATCACGTCCAGCGCAATCACGTCCAACGTGCGGTCGTTAGCGCTCAGCCGACGGGCCAGCTGCAGCCGCTGGTCATCAGAGGAGCGCGGCAGGCTGAAATGCTGGATGGTGAACCGTCCGCCGAATTGATCGGTGCAGCGCTTGGCTACCGCGGTGAACGTCGCGCCGTCGCTGGCCGGTGTGTAGAAGCTGATCACCCGCCCGCTGTCGCGGGCTCCACAGGCCGACAACACCGACGCGGCTGACAGCATCGCCAACGCGACCGCGCTCAGCCGGCGTACGCGCCCGCGACGATTCGCAACCACACCGTCCTTTCTGCCGTCCTGGATTGCCCCGCGCCAGACGGTAGAACCAGGCGCGCGTGATATGCAACACGCCCGGCCAGCCCACGACGCGCGCGAGCGGCAGAAGCGATCAGTTAGCCCGTCGCCGAGAAAACCCCGATGACCGCCCGTCAAAGAAGGGGGCGCGTCGAGTCAGATTGCCAAGCGCGCGAGCAGATCCCGGGCCCTCTCCGCGTTTCGCGGGTCGCAGAGCACGTCGTATCGGCCGGCGACCAATTGCAGCGTCGAACTGAAATCCCGGGTACCGCGCGCCATCGCGTAGGGGACCGCCGAGGTGATCAAGCCGAAGAACACGCCGGCGACCAGACCGGTGGTCAATGCCTCCAATGGATGGGGGCTGGAGAACAACAACGTCAGCACCAAGCCGATGAAAAGGCCAAGCCATGCGCCGCTGATCACGCCGCCGCCCAGCACTTTCGGCCAGGTCAACCGCCCGGTGACGCGTTCGACCTGCATCAGGTCAACGCCGACGATCGTCACCTGCTGCACCGGGAACTCTTGCTGAGAGAGGTAGTCGACTGCTCGCTGGGCTTCGGCGTAGGTGGGGTATGACCCGACTGGCCAGCCTTTCGGCGGCGTCGGCAGTCCAGGGGCACGCCGGCTCGCGGCCGAGGTGCCGGGTGCGGCACCGGGAACCTGTCCAGGCTGAAAGGGGCTGCTCATGGTCTCATTGTCCTCTGTTGTCCTCCGCCGAGCTGATGGACCATCGGCTCGGCGCCGGCGCCCGGTTACCGCATCTGCCACCAGCACAAACGGTTGTTCTTATTGCGCGGCTCCACCTCGGGCGGCGGGCCGTTCACCCTGTCGTCACGCTAGGTTGAACAGCATGACAGGTCCGGGCGATGACCACGGCGACAAGTCCCACGACGAAGCTGCGCCGTCCCCTCAGGGAGGGCAGTCCCGCCCTTGGCAGCAGTACCCGCACCCGCCGGTCGACCCGCAGGCGCCGGTGAACTATCCCGAGTACCCGCCGCCATATCCTCCGCAGCCACCGCCGGTGCCCCCGTACGGCTACCCGCCACCCCCTCAGGGCGGCCCGCCGGGGCATGGCGGCCCGATGGGGTACGGCGGCCCAATGGGATACGGCGGCCCGCCCGGTTATCCCGTCCCCTATGACCCCTACCAGGCCTACCAAGTCGGTCCGTCTGAGACCAATGGGCTGGCTATCGCGTCGCTGGTCACCTCAATCGCCGGTGTCGTGCTCGGCATTCCGCTGGCCATTTTCTGCTACATCGGGCTGCTGATTCCCATCGTCGGCGCGGTGCTGGGCGCTGTGGCACTCAGCCAGATCAAGCGGACCAATCAACAGGGCCGCGGGCTTGCCATCGCCGGCATCGCGGTCGGCGCGGTTACCACGGCGGTGCTGCTGGTGATCTGGGTCGGAGTCATGACTGCGGCGTTGCATTCTTCGTCCATACAGTGATCGAACGCTGACTGGGTCGACTGTCCAGCTCCTCAACGGGCCTTAGGGCCCGCATCGTCGCCGGACGATCCACTCGGCGGCGCGAAGGGATCCGATTTGCGCTGCATGCCGGCCGCACGCCCTTTCCCGGCGATCACCAAGGCCATCTTGCGGCTGGCTTCGTCGATCATCTCGTCGCCGAGCATCACGGCGCCCCGGGCGCCACCTGCGGCGGAGGTGTGCCACTCGTAGGCCTCGAGGATCAATTCCGCGTGGTCGTACTCGTCTTGGCGTGGACTGAAGATCTCGTTGCCGGCAGCGATCTGGTCGGGATGCAGCACCCATTTGCCGTCGTAGCCCAGTGCAGCCGATCGGCCCGCCACCCGCCGGAACGCCTCCACATCACGCACTTTGAGGTACGGGCCGTCGACAGCGGCGATGCCATGCGCACGCGCAGCGACGAGGATGGTCATGAGTGCGTGGTGGTAGGCGTCGCCGACGTCGTAGCCCTCGGGCTGCTCGCCGACGACCAGGGTGCGCATGTTCAGGCTCGCCATCAGGTCCGCGGGACCGAGCACCAGAGCCTGCACCCGTGGCACGGCCGCGATCGCGTCGACGTTCATCAGACCGCGGGCGTCTTCGATCTGCGCGTCGATGCCGATCTCCCCCACCGCAAGCCCGTGAACGGTCTCCAACTGGGTCAGCAGCAGGTCGAGCGCCTGAACGTGGGAGACGTCAGAGACCTTGGGCAGCACCACAACGTCGAGCTTGGCGTCGGGCGCGGCGCCGACAGCGGAAACCACCTCGATGATGTCGGCGTGCGTCCACGGCGTGGTCCAGTCGTTGACCCGAACCCCGCGCAACTGTCCTGCCCATCCCGGCCCGGCGAGTGCGGCAGCCACCCGGCTGCGGGCCGCGGCCTTGGCGTCGGGCGCGACGGCGTCCTCCAGATCAAGGAAGACCTCATCGGCGGGAAGCCCTTTGGACTTGTCGATCATCTTCTGGCTGCTGCCCGGCACTGACAGGCAGGTACGGCGGGGTCGGTAGGTGTCGGTCACGATTCACTCCTACCCTTTCAACCATGGCCTCGATACACAGGGTGTACGCCGCGCGGCTGGCGCGACTGGTAGTGCTGGGCCCGATGGGCGAGTCGCTCGGCCGAGTGCGTGACGTGGTGGTCAGCATCAGCATCGTGCGCCAGCAACCCCGAGTCCTTGGACTCGTCGTCGAAATGACCTCGCGCCGAAGGATTTTCGTACCGATTCTGCGGGTTTCTGCGATCGAGCCCGGCGCGGTGACCCTTAACACCGCCAGCGTCTCAATGAGCCGATTCGACCAACGCCCCGGCGAAGTGCTGGTGCTGGGACAGATTGTCGACACCAAGGTGCGGATCAACGACCCCGAACTGCCGCAGCTCGCCGACACCGACGTCGTGGTCACCGACCTGGGTTTGGAACAGAATCGAACCCGTGACTGGATGGTGACGCGGGTCGCGGTGCGCATCCCCCGACGGCTTGGCCGGCGCAGCAACACCCACATCGTGGGCTGGCGCAATGTGCAGGGACTGACCCCCTCGGCGCTGGCGATGCCAGGCCAGGCCGTGGCGCAGTTGCTGCATCAGTTCGAAAAATGGCGGCCGATCGAGGTGGCCGACGCAGTGCGTGAGCTGCCGCCGAAACGACGCTACGAGGTGGCCAGCGCGCTTGACAACGACCGGCTTGCCGACATTTTGCAGGAGCTGTCGGAGGAGGAGCAGGCGGAGTTGTTGATGCAGCTGGGCGACGAACGCGCGGCCGACGTGCTCGAGGAGATGGACCCCGACGACGCCGCCGACCTGCTCGGCACGATGAATCCGACCCAGGCCGAGGGGCTGCTGCGTCAGATGGACCCGGAGGAGTCCGACCCGGTGCGACGGTTGTTGAAACACTCACCCGACACCGCGGGCGGCTTGATGACCTCCAGGCCGGTGGTACTGACCCCGGACACGTCGGTCGCTGAGGCGCTGGCCCGGGTCCGAGACCCCGACCTGACCACGGCGTTGTCGTCGCTGGTCTTGGTGGTCCGTCCTCCGACCGCCACCCCGACTGGTCAGTACCTGGGATGCGTGCACCTGCAGCGGCTGCTGCGCGAGCCACCGTCCATGCTGGTCGGCGGGATTGTCGACGCTGACCTGCCCTGGCTGGATCCAGATACCTCGCTGCCCGTGCTGACACGCTATTTCGCCGCGTACAACCTGGTCTGCGGCCCGGTGGTCGACACACAGCATCATCTGTTAGGCGCGGTGACCGTGGATGACGTGCTCGACCACCTGCTGCCGCACGACTGGCGAGCAACCAACGGAGAGCTGGCGCTGGACGCCGCTGGAGGACGCTCATGAGCAAATCAGCATCGCGGCCGCGGCTGTATACCCCGCGTCGCTCGCGAATGGTCGCGCCACGGGTGGACGCCGAGGCCGTAGGGCAGTTCACCGAATCGATCGCCCGCTTCTTCGGCACGGGCACCTACCTGCTGTTGCAGAGCATCGTGGTGCTGGTGTGGATCGCGCTGAACGTCACCGCGGTCAGCCTGCGCTGGGACCCCTACCCATTCATCCTGCTCAACCTGGCGTTTTCCACCCAGGCCGCCTACGCGGCGCCGCTGATCCTGCTGGCCCAGAACCGCCAGGAGAACCGAGACCGTGTCACGGTCGACGAGGATCGCCGACGAGCCGAGGAGACCAAGGCCGACACCGAGTACCTGGCCCGTGAACTGGCCGCGCTGCGGCTGGCGATCGGCGACGTCGCAAAGACCCGGGAGTACCTGCGCCGCGAACTGGAAGATATACGCGATCTGCTGGAGGACCGACACCCGGACAAGATGAACAAAGCGCGGGCGGACAGCGGTGACGATGTGGACCAGCGCGCCGCTCAGCCCATTTGACACCGCCGCCCGTCTGGCAGTGTTTTCACAGGCAGAGACTCTGCGATTGTTGTCACTCCAGTCACCCGTGTTATGTATGGTGACCTAGTTCACGAGGTCTAAGGCTTGTACGTCGGGAACTCGAATAACGTTCGAATACCTGAGGACGGTCGAGTGCGCATAGGGGGCCGCATGGGTGCAAGTTCGGCCCTTGCACAGATACGGCAGCGGATCCTTCGCGTGCCTAAAACCCCGAAAATCCCGGGCGCTGTGGTTACGGCCGCTGCGACGGTGCGGCACGCGGTGGTTCACGCAGCGCAGGCCACAAAGATCCCGGGCGCCGTGGTTACGGCCGCTGCAACGGTGCGGCACGCGGTGGTTCACGCAGCGCAGGCCACAAAGATCCCTGCCGCACTGGCTGCCGCCGCAGCGACCGTGCAACAATCGCTGACGCGCACCGCGCAGAGCCCCGCGTTCGGTGTTGCCATGATCGCCTGCCTGGTCTTCGGCGGCGTCGTGGGCGCCGCTGCGCCGCCATTCCCCATCCAGAAGTCGACGTTGCGCGACGCCGCCATCACCCCGGTTGCCGCGGTCACGCCCGCCTCCACCGACCCGACCGGCCCGCTGGTGATAATCGTCCAACATCCGAAGACCGGCTTCCACATCGCGGCGGCCACGGTGTCGGCTCCCCCGCCGACGGTGGTGGTCAATTCGCCAGGCGCGCTGGGCATTCCGATGATGGCGCTGTCCGCCTACCGCAACGCCGAAAAGATGATGGCCGGAGCCGACCCGGGCTGCGGCATCAGCTGGAACCTGCTGGCCGGTATCGGGCGCATCGAATCGGGGCACGCCAACGGCGGCGCCACCGACGCCCGCGGCACCGCGATACGACCGATCTACGGGCCGGCGCTAGATGGCACACTGCCCGGCAACGAGGTCATCGTCCAAAGCGGCGCTGCCGGGCGCATCAGCTATGCCCGCGCGATGGGTCCAATGCAGTTCCTGCCCGGCACTTGGGCGCGCTACGCCTCCGACGGCGACGGCGACGGCGTGGCCGATCCGCAGAATGTGTACGACTCCACGCTGGCCGCAGCTCGATACCTGTGCAGCGGCGGGCTGAACTTGCGCGACCAGTCGCAGGTCCTGGCCGCCATCCTGCGCTACAACAACTCGATGCCATACGCCCAGAACGTGCTGGGCTGGGCCGCGGCGTACGCCACCGGCGTGGTCCCGGTCGACCTACCGCCGCTCACCGGACCCCCACCGCCGCTGGGCGACGTGCACCTGGAGAACCCCGAGGGGCTCGGGCCGAACCTGCCGCTCAACATCCACGGCCTGCCGTCCACCGACCCGCTGGCGCAGATGCCGTTGATCGACCTCAGCGGGACCGCGAGTAGCAGCCAGCAACCGTCGTTGCCGTGGCAGCGGCCCGGTCCCTACCAGCCGTCATGCACGGTGATCTGCATCGGCCAAGAGGCGGGACCACCCCAACAGGCGTTCAATACGCCGCCGCCCGACACGATGGCACCGCAGGCACCGCCTGCACTGGGCCTGCCGCCCACCCCGCCACCAGCGGCTTCGCCCGCCCCGCCACCAGCGGCTTCGCCCGCCCCGCCACCAGCGGCTTCGCCCGCCCCGCCACCAGCGGCTTCGCCCGCCCCGCCACCGGTCGCCGCGCCGGCGGCGCCTGCCGCCGTGGCACCGGACGGACAACCTGCCGGGCCGCCACCGGCGCCCGCTCCTGCCGGCTGACCCGCCGATATCGTCGCCGCGTAAATCGAAAGTCCGGCTCCTCAACGGGCCTGACCGGCCCATATCGTCGCCGACGTAAATCGATGGTCCGGCTCCTCAACGGGCCTGACCGGCCCATATCGTCGCCGACGTACACTCGGCGATGATGTCCGATCCGACTGCAGACGTTCGCGCCGCTCTGGCCAAGGTGATCGATCCTGAACTGCGGCGCCCCATCACCGAGCTCGGGATGGTCAAAGGTATCGAGGTGGGCCCCGGCGGCGACGTGCACGTCGAGATCTACCTGACCACCGCCGCGTGCCCGAAGAAGACTGAAATCAGCGAGCGCGTGCGCGAAGCCGTTGCCGACGTGCCGAGGCACCGGCGCGGTGAAAGTCAGCCTCGACGTGATGAACGACGAGCAGCGCACCGAGCTGCGCAAACAATTGCGCGGCGACGCCCGTGAGCCCGTCATCCCGTTCGCCCAGCCGGGATCGCTGACTCGGGTGTACGCGGTCGCCTCCGGCAAGGGCGGTGTGGGTAAGTCGACGGTGACGGTCAACCTGGCTGCGGCGATGGCCGCGCGTGGGGTATCGGTCGGACTGCTCGACGCGGACATCCACGGCCACTCGATCCCGCGGATGATGGGAACCGTCGACCGGCCCACCCAGGTGGAGTCGATGATCCTGCCGCCCATCGCGCACGAGGTGAAGGTCATCTCGATCGCGCAGTTCACCGAAGGCAACACGCCGGTGGTGTGGCGCGGTCCGATGCTGCACCGGGCGTTGCAGCAGTTTTTGGCCGACGTGTACTGGGGCGACCTGGACGTGCTGCTCCTCGACCTGCCGCCGGGTACCGGCGATATCGCGATCTCGGTCGCTCAGCTGATTCCGAACGCGGAAATCCTGGTGGTGACCACCCCTCAGCTGGCGGCGGCCGAGGTGGCTGAGCGCGCGGGCAGCATTGCCGTGCAAACCCGTCAGCGCATCGTCGGGGTGCTGGAGAACATGTCCTGGCTGGCGCTGCCGGACGGCTCACAGCTGCAGGTCTTCGGCGAGGGTGGCGGCCACCAGGTCGCCGAGCGGCTGTCTCGCACAATGGGCGCCGACGTACCGCTGCTGGGGCAGATCCCGTTGGATCCGGCGCTAGTCGCCGCCGGCGACTCCGGGGTGCCAATCGTGCTCAGCGCTCCCGACTCCCCCGCGGGCAAGGAGCTGCGCAACGTCGCCGACGGCCTGTCCTCGCGGCGCCGCGGACTGGCGGGGAAGTCGCTGGGACTGGACCCGACTCGACGCTGAATTCAGGTGGCGTCGGTGTCGAACGGCGCGGGCCCGGCGGCGGGTGGCTCCGTGGCCGTCGACACCGATGGCATCGGTGGCGTGGCCGGCTGGGCTACAACGCTGTCCGGCGCGCCGACCGATGGCGTGTCGAACCTGCCGGTGAAAAGCGAGTCATCGCCGTCGAATAGGTGTTTGGTCAGCGCTGCCCGCGGCGTCATACCCCGCAGCTTTTGCAGCTCGCTCAGCGGCTCACGCAGGTCGTCGAAGTCGGGGCCGATGTCCTCACGCAGCTGGGTCGTCATTCCGCTGAGGTAGTCGCGAGCCTGCCGCAGCGCGCCGGAGGTCCACCGGATTGCGCCGGGAAGCCGCTCGGGTCCCAGGACCACCAGCCCGACCACCACGAGCACCAGGATTTCTCCCCAACCGACGTTGGCGAACACTAGCCGCCGTCCGGCCCGGGGGTCACTGTGAGCGTGACATGGCGGCCGTCGCGGACCACCTCGATCGGGGCTGGCTGCCCGATCGTCAACTGGCGCACGGCGACGGCGAACTCGTCGGCGTCGGCCACACCGCGGTTGCCGACCTTGACCACCACGTCGTTTTCCAGAATCCCGCCCTTTTCCGCGGGGCTACCCGCCTTGACGTTCGCGACCTGTGCACCCTGCGCGATCGAGTTGCTCACCGAGCGGGTGCTCAAGCCCAGCGTCGAGTGCACGATCTTGCCGTCTTTGATCAACGTCTGCGCAACCAATTTCGCCTCGTTGACCGGAATCGCGAAACCGAGCCCGCTGGCGCTGTCCGACAGCGACTTGCCGGCGGTGTTGATGCCGATGACCTGAGAATCCATGTTGATCAGCGGGCCACCGGAGTTCCCGTGGTTGATCGAGGCGTCGGTCTGGATGGCGTCAATCACCGTGTCGGTGTCCGAACCCTCCCCCGATAACGGGATGGGACGGTGCAGTGCGCTGACGATGCCGTGCGTCACAGTGCTACGCAGACCCAGTGGTGCACCGGCGGCAAGGACTTCATCGCCGACGCGAACCTTGTCCGAGTCACCGAGCCTGGCCACCGTCAAGTTGTTGACGTTGTCGACCTTGAGCACGGCCAGGTCAGTCTTAGGGTCGCGGCCCACCAGGTTGGCGGGCACTTCCTTGCCGTCGTTGAACACCACGGTGGTCTTGAACTGGCTCGGGTTGTTGGCCGCTTCAGAGATGACGTGGTTGTTGGTGACGATGTAGCCGCGGCCGTCGACCACGAAGCCGGATCCCTGCATACCCTCTTGATCGCTGACTGACTGGATCGTGACCACGGAATCAGCTACCGCGGCAGCGACTTTGGCGAATCGGCCCGCCGGTGATTCGCTGTTGCCGTTGGTCGCCAGCGTCACCTTGGAGGTGGTGAACGCCTCGACGACCTCAGCCGTCTTACGCCCGACCACACCGCCGACCAGACCGATCAGCAACGCCAGCACGGCCAGCACCAAAAGCGCCGGGTAGGACACCCGCCCGCCGAACAGCACATCGCGCACCCCGAGTCGGTCGCGCCCACCATCGGGGCCCTGCGCGGCGGAGCGCGCTACCGCCGGCTCGCCCAGAGCGGCGGCCGCACCAGGGTCGCGCCAGGGGTCGTCGGGTTCCTCGAGCTGGTTCTTGTCTTTGCCGTCGTCGAGCGCGCCCGCATCGGTGGGGTGGCGCTGCAGGGAATCGGCCCCGGGGAACGGACGACCGAAGGCCTCCGAGAGAACCGGGTCAGCCGGTTCATCGTGGGGGGCGAACTCACCCTGGTTGCGATACTTGGGCGGACGCACGCTCTCGGCGACGAACGAGCCCTGCACGCCGTCGGGACGACCGAAGGCCTGACGCGACGCGGAGTCAACCGGCGGACGGGAAATGGGTCGCGGCGCCAGCCGAGGGGCGCCGTTGTTGTCTTGATCGGAGCTCACGTCATCCTCTTCCGAGCGCTTAAGCAAACGCGCGCTATGGACTCGAGCACGGCGCCGCGCACCGGCTTGGCCAACCTGGTATCCACCCTACCGAGGCTCGGGGCGATCGCGTGTGCTGCCGTCGGCAAGTCGATCGGACAGCTCCGCTGGCCCGACTCCCCCCGACGACCGGCTGGAGGTGCCACCTTCTGGAGGTGGGCCCCCGCTTCCCCGCGTGCGGGGCGACTCCCACGGACCGCTTTGTTGATTACCCGCGTCGTCGTCGGGCGGGCAGTGCGGAATCTGCGACAGCAATCCCAGCAGCGTGCTGGGGATTCTGATCGGATGGGAGTCACGCAGCGCGGCGCGAGCCCGGCGCTGACCCTCCACTTCGGCGGCGCAATCGGGGCAGAGAGATATGTGGTGCGCTGCGCGCAGGTGCGCGTTCATCCGCAGCTCACCGTCGACGAACGCCGCGACCGCCTCTGTCGACAGATGCTCGGTGGAGCCGAATTGCCGCGGCGCACCAACCGGCGCGTCGCTTTGCGAGGCGAATTGGGCGGGGAGCCAGGAGAACGCGCGGCGGAAAACATGTCCCCGCTCGACCATCACCAGCTCCTCTCGGTATTGCATCGGTCCATGCGGCACTACTTCGAATGTAGCGCGCTTACGCGATACGGAACACCAATGAACAGCCGATCAGGCGGCGTGTGTCTTAGTCTGCGAGATCCTTCGCGGCACTGGCCGCTGAAGGCTTGGCCTGCTGAGCACTCTCCGAGTGCGCCGCCAGATAGTCACGCAGTGCTTGTCGTCCCCGGTGGATGCGGCTGCGGACAGTGCCGAGCTTCACGCCCAGCGTGGCCCCGATCTCCTCGTAGGACAATCCTTCGATGTCGCACAGCACCACGGCCGCGCGGAACTCGGGCGGCAGTGAATCCAACGCCGCTTGCAGGTCAGGGCCCAGCCGCGACTCGTGGTAGATCTCTTCGGGGTTGGGCTCGTCGGCGGGCACCCGGTCGTAATCGTCGGGCAGCGCCTCCATCCGGACCCGCCCGCGACGCCGCACCATGTCCAGGAACAGGTTTGTCGTGATGCGGTGCAACCAGCCTTCGAAGGTGCCCGGCTGGTAGTTCTGCACCGACCGGAAAACCCGGATGAAGGTTTCCTGGGTCAGATCCTCGGCATCATGCTGATTGCCGGAAAGCCGATAGGCCAATCGGTAAACCCGGTCGGCGTGCTGACGGACCAACTCGTCCCACGACGGCATCGCCGCTTTGTCTCCAGTCGCGTCGAAGACCGCGGTGCCGTAGGGCTCCTCAGCAGGTTCGACCCAGTCAGCGTCGCGGTACCGCTCAGGGTGCGACATGCTGGCCGGGCTCATCAATGTGGCGATGTTCAAATCCTCCGGGTTCAGACTGCCGTCGAGGCTAGGCAATTCCTCACCGCGCGCAACGCGAAGGTGCGGGGATGTATTCCCGGACCAGCGGCCTCCACGTTCCATGGGGATACCGTCGCGTACCGGCGTATGTGCGATATGTGATCGCACTGAGCTTTCACTGAGAATGGAACCCTACACCATGTGGTGCTGGTCATACTCGGTCTGCATCCGAATTCGATCAGCTCGCACACTCGGGCGTGTCGCGGCGTGCTCGACCCGGTGGCGCCGGGCGCGCCTGACTGCACGCCGCGTTGGTTGGATTTACGCTGCGGGCATGGCCACCACCGACCGCACACCGGGCCAGCCGGCTCCGGTGAGTCGGGCCGAATCCCTCTCCGCACACGCCGAGGGTTCGATCTCCGAAGACGCGGTCTTGCTGGCCGCCCGCGAGCGCGCGGCCGACATCGGCGCCGGCGCGGTAACCCCCGCGGTGGGAGCGCTGCTCAGCCTGCTGACCAAGCTCAGTGGCGGCAAAGCCGTCGTCGAGGTGGGCACGGGCGCCGGAGTCAGCAGCCTGTGGTTGTTGTCGGGGATGAGTGACGACGGCGTGCTGACCACGATCGACATCGAGCCCGAACACCAGCGGATCGCCAAGCAGGCGTTTTCCGACGCCGGGATCGGCCCGTCGCGGACTCGGCTGATCAGCGGGCGGGCGCAGGACGTGCTGACCCGGCTGGCCGATGCCTCCTACGATCTGGTCTTCATCGACGCCGACCCGCTCGATCAGCCGGAATATGTGGTCGAGGGGGTGCGGCTGCTGCGTTCCGGCGCGGCCATCGTGGTCCATGGGGCCGCGTTGGGCGGGCGGGCCGGCGACCCCGCGGCCCGCGACGCAGAGGTCGCGGCGGTGCGCGAGGCGGCGCGGCTCATCGCCGAGAACGAGCTGCTCACCCCGGCGCTGGTGCCGCTCGGCGACGGCCTGCTGGCCGCCGTTCGCGACTGACCCAGCCTTTTACGAATTCGTGACGGTGTGACCTCTTGACGCTCGACTGAACAGTCGTTTAATATGCTGAACATGCGTTCAGTCGACGACTTGACCGCCGCGGCCCGGATCCGCGACGCGGCGATCGAGCAGTTCGGCGAACATGGCTTCGCCGTCGGGCTGCGCTCGATCGCCGAAGCGGCAGGGGTGAGCGCCGCACTCGTCATCCACCACTTCGGCTCCAAGGACGGCCTGCGCAAAGCCTGTGACGACTACGTCGCCGAAGAGATCCGCAGCAGCAAGTCGGAGGCGATGCGCTCCAGCGACCCGGCTACCTGGTTTGCGGCGATGGCCGAGATCGAGGAGTACGCACCCTTGATGGCCTACTTGGTACGCAGTATGCAGACCGGTGGCGAGCTCGCGAAAACGTTGTGGCGCACGATGATCGACAATGCCGAGAGTTACCTCGACGAGGGTGTCAGTACCGGCATCCTGAAGCCCAGCCGAGATCCCGCGGCCCGGGCGAAGTACCTGGCGATCACCGGCGGCGGCGGCTTTCTGCTGTATATCCAAATGCACGAAACACCAACCGATTTGCGGGCGGTATTGCGCGACTACGCCCGCGACATGGTGCTACCCGCCCTCGAGCTTTACACCGACGGCCTGATGACCGACACCCACATGTACGACGCCTTCCTCGCTCAAGCCGAACAAGGAGAATCCGATGTCAGTTGACAGCAACAACCCACCCCCGATCGAAATCCGCGGTCTGACGAAGAACTTCGGAGCGGTTCGCGCGCTGGACGGCCTTGAACTGACGGTTCGCGAGGGCGAGGTCCACGGCTTCCTCGGACCCAACGGCGCCGGAAAGTCGACGACGATCCGGATACTGCTGGGGGTGGTGAAGGCCGACGCGGGAACGGCCCGCCTGCTTGGCGGTGACCCCTGGACCAACGCGGTGGAACTGCACCGCCAGATCGCCTATGTTCCAGGCGATGTGACGCTGTGGCCTAATCTGACCGGCGGCGAGACCATCGACCTGCTGGCTCGTATGCGCGGCGGCATCGACGAGAAGCGCCGCGCCGAGCTGATCGAGCGCTTCGAGCTCGACCCACACAAGAAGGCGCGGACCTACTCCAAGGGCAACCGCCAGAAGGTTTCTCTGATCTCAGCATTTTCATCGCGGGCGCGGCTACTGCTGCTCGATGAGCCGAGCAGCGGTTTGGACCCGTTGATGGAGAACATCTTTCAGCAATGCGTCGCAGAAGCGCGCGACCGGGGCGCGACCGTCCTGCTGTCAAGCCACATCCTGGCCGAAACCGAGGCGCTGTGTGAGCGGGTGACGATCATCCGCGCAGGCAAGACCGTCGAGAGCGGCTCGCTGGATTCGATGCGACACCTCAGTCGCACGTCGATCACAGCCGAACTGCTCGGGGACCCGGGCGATCTCACCCGGATACGCGGCGTCGAGGATGTCAGCATCGACGGAACCACACTGCGGGCCCATGTCGACAGCGAGGGCCTCGGCGAACTCATCCGGGTGCTTGGCGATGCCGGCGTGCGCAGCCTGGTCAGCCAGCCGCCCACCCTCGAAGAACTATTCCTGCGCCATTACGGTGTCGGCACCGACGGCCAGCGCGAGCTGAGTGGTCAAGGGGTGCGCCGATGACTACCACGACGTTGGACCGGCCCCACCACCCGGCACACCAGGCGCCACAACGCGGTTCGGCCTTCACCGGCACGCTGGGGATGCTCCGGCTGTATCTGCGACGCGATCGGATCGTCTTGCCGCTGTGGGTGTTGCTGCTGTCACTGCCGCTGGCAACGGTCTATGTCGGCAGCATCGAAAAGGTCTACCCCGACCAAGCAGCCCGCGCCGCCTTTGCCGCCACGATCATGGCCAGCCCGGCGCAACGGGCGCTCTACGGACAGATCTACAACGACAGCCTCGGCGCGGCAGGCATCTGGAAAGCCGGGATGTTCCATCTGCTGATCGCCGTCGCGGTCATCCTCACCGTCATCCGACACACCCGCGCTGACGAAGAAACCGGCCGCGCCGAACTGCTGGACTCCACAGCGGTGGGCCGGTACGCCAGCCTGACCGCGGCCCTGCTGCTGTCGTTCGGGGCGTCGGTGACCACCGGCGCCATCGGCGCGGCCGGCCTGCTGGGCACCAGCGTCCCGCCGGATGGGTCGCTGGCGTTCGGGGCGGCGCTGGCCGGCTCCGGTCTGGTGTTCACCGCGGTAGCCGCGGTGGCTGCCCAACTGTCGGCGAGCGCCCGGTTCGCCCGCGGGGCCGCATTCGCCACGCTGGCCACCGCATTCACGCTGCGCGCCGTCGGTGACGCCGGCTCGGGCACCTTGTCGTGGCTGTCGCCGCTGGGCTGGTCGCTGCAGGTTCGTCCGTATGCGGGTGACCGGTGGTGGGTCCTGCTGCTGCATCTTGCGACGACGGTGCTGCTCACCGCGGTGGCATATCGGCTACTCGCCGGTCGTGATGTCGGCGCGGGGTTGATCGCCGAACGTCCGGGCCCGGCCGCCGCAACACCGTTGCTGCGCAACGCTTTCGGGTTGGCGTGGCGGCTGGATCGCGGCGCCCTGCTGCTGTGGACCGTCGGGCTGTGCCTTTACGGCGTGCTGATCGGCAGCGTCGTACACGGTATCGGCGACGAGCTGGGCGGCCCTACAGCGCGCGACATCGTCGTCCGCATGGGTGGCACCAGTGCATTGGAACAGGCCTTCGTCGCGGTGGCGTTTTGCATGCTGGCCATGATGGCGGCCGCATTCGCCATCTCACTTACGCTGCGACCGCATCAGGAGGAAGCCGGTCAACGAGCCGAGACGGTGCTGGGCGGCGCGGTGGGCCGGAGCCGTTGGCTGGCAAGTTATCTCGCGATTACGCTGATGGGCTCTGCCGTCGCGATCCTGACTGCCGGGGCGGCGGCCGGGCTGACCTACGGAATTGCCGCCCACGATGTCGAGGGCAAACTGTGGATGGTCGTCGCTACCGCGGCGGTACAGCTGCCCGCTGTCTGGCTACCCGCCGCGGTGACCGTCGCATTGTTCGGGCTTGCGCCGCGGTTCAGCCCGGTCGCTTGGGGTGTGCTGGTCGGATTCATCGCGTTGTACCTGATCGGCTCGCTGTCGGGCTTTCCCCAGTGGGTGCTCGACCTCGAACCGTTCGCGCACATCCCACGGGTCACGGGCGGAGATTTCACGGCGGTCCCACTGCTGTGGTTGTTGGTAATCGACATCGCGCTGATTGCGCTGGGGATGGCGGGCTTCCGCCGTCGTGATGTGCGTTATTGAGGAGACTGTGATGAACACCATTGGTAAAGGATTAGTTTCAGCCACTCTGGGCCTTGCGGCCTTCGGATTGATGCTGTTCCTGCCGGCGGGCACGTTCCAGTACTGGCAGGCATGGGTCTTCCTCGCGGTGTTCGCGCTCTCTACGTGGATCCCCAGCGTCTACTTGATGCGGACGAACCCGGCCGCGCTGGAGCGGCGCATGCATGTCGGGCCGTTGGCGGAGACCAGAACGCTGCAGCGGATAGTTATCGCCGTCGTGTTCATCTGCTTTCCGGCCATGTTCGTAGTCAGCGCGTTTGATCACCGCTTCGGTTGGTCGCCGGTACCGGCGACGGTGTGCTTGATTGGCGACGTCCTGGTGGCGATCGGACTCGGCATCGCCATGCTGGTGGTCATCCAAAACGGTTACGCGGCGGCCAACGTCACCGTCGAGGCGGAGCAGAAGGTCGTCTCGACAGGCTTGTACGGGCTGGTTCGGCACCCGATGTACACCGGAAACGTCATCCTGATGATCGGCGTCCCGTTGGCGCTCGGCTCGTATTGGGGATTGGTCTTTGTGGTCCCCGGCCTGATAGTGCTCGTGCTTCGCATCGGCGATGAAGAACAACTACTGGGGCAGGAATTGAACGGATACCGCGAGTACGCGCAGCAGGTGCACTACCGCTTGGTGCCCTACGTGTGGTAGGTGGCGCACTCCTTAGAGCCAGACGCCCTTGCCTACGGCGACGACGCCGCCAGCGCTGATCGCGAAACGTTCGCGGTCCTTCTCCAAGTCGACCCCGACCATCTCACCGGGTCCGACAACGACGTTCTTGTCCAAGATGGCGTGGCGTACCACGGCGCCGCGGCCCACCCGGGTGCCTGGCATGATCACGCTGCCCTCCACGATCGCGCCGTCGTCGACGACGACGTTTGACGACAGCACCGAGTTGCGCACCGACGCTGCCGAGATGATGCTGCCCGCCCCAACCACCGACTCCTGGGCAGAGCCGCCGTTGACGAACTTGGCCGGCGCCAGATTCCCCGACTCTCCGCGGATCGGCCAACGCTTGTTGTACAGGTTGAAGACCGGATGCACCGACACCAGATCCATGTGGGCGTCGTAAAACGCGTCCAACGTACCCACATCGCGCCAATAGCCTCGGTCGCGGTCGGTGGCGCCGGGCACCTCGTTGTCGGAGAAGTCGTAGACCGCGGCCATCCCGTCGGACACCAGCAGCGGAATGATGTCACCGCCCATGTCGTGATCAGAATGATCGTCGTCGGCGTCGGCGCGGATCGCATCGATGAGCACCTTGGTGGTGAAGATGTAGTTGCCCATCGAAACGAACGTCGACTCCGGGTCGTCGAGGGTACCCGGCGGGTTCAGCGGCTTCTCGACGAAGCTGCGGATGCGGCCGGACTCGTCGGCGTCGAGGCAGCCGAATGCGGTCGCCTCAGCGCGGGGCACCCGGATGCCGGCCACCGTTGCCCCGGCGCCGCTGTCGATGTGGAAGCGGACCATCTGCTCGGGGTCCATCCGGTAGACGTGGTCGGCGCCGAAAACCACGATGTAGTCGGGATCCTCGTCGTAGATCAGGTTGAGCGACTGATAGATCGCGTCGGCGGAGCCGGTGTACCAACGCGGGCCGAGCCGCTGCTGAGCCGGAACCGGGGTGATGTATTCGTCTGCCAACCCGGACAACCGCCAGTTCTGCGAAATATGACGGTCCAACGAATGTGACTTGTATTGGGTGAGAACGCAGATCTTCAGATAGCGGGCGTTGACGAGATTGGAAAGCACGAAGTCGATCAGCCGATAGGCGCCGCCGAAGGGAACCGCGGGTTTGGCCCGGTCCGCGGTCAACGGATACAACCGCTTCCCTTCCCCGCCGGCCAGGACGATGCCCAGCACCTGTGGCGCTTCCCTCATGAAACAAACTTATCGGCCGCCGCGAACCGTTGCCAGGTCATTCCCGTGAATACCCACGCTGACGGACTGTCCATCAAGCCATTTGGATCAACTCGGCGAGGCGGGTACCCCCTGCACTATCCGAAAGCGCCTACTACGGTGCCGGGTATGCGGGTGGCGATGATGACTCGGGAGTATCCGCCGGAGGTCTACGGCGGCGCCGGGGTGCACGTTACCGAGCTCGTCGCGCAACTGCGCAAGTTGTGCCAGGTCGACGTGCACTGCATGGGGGCGCCGCGACCGGGCGCATTCACCTATCAGCCCGACGCACAGCTGCGCGGCGCCAACCCGGCGCTTTCGACCCTGTCGGCCGATCTGGTGATGGCCAACGCCGCCGCGGAGGCCACCGTGGTCCACACCCACACCTGGTACACCGGCTTGGCCGGGCAGCTGGCGTCGTTGCTCTACGACATCCCACATGTATTGACCGCGCACTCGCTAGAGCCGTTGCGGCCCTGGAAGGCCGAGCAGCTCGGCGGCGGCTACCGGGTCTCGTCATGGGTGGAGCAGACCGCGGTGACCGCGGCTGACGCGGTCATCGCTGTCAGCTCAGGGATGCGTGATGACGTCCTGCGGGTCTACCCGACCCTGGATCCCGGCCGGGTGCATGTCGTTCGCAACGGGATCGACACCGATGTGTGGTACCCGGCCGAGCAGCTGGGATCCCTCCCGGGGGAGTCGGTGCTGGCCGACCTCGGAGTCAACCGCAGCCAGCCCACTGTCGCATTCGTCGGGCGGATCACCCGGCAGAAAGGCGTCGCCCACCTGCTGGCGGCCGCACACGAATTCGGCCCCGACGTGCAGTTGGTGCTGTGCGCCGGAGCGCCAGACACACCGGAAATCGCCGCCGAAGTAAGCGCTGCAGTAGCCGATCTGGCCCGCCAACGCACCGGCGTGTTCTGGGTCAGGGAAATGCTGCCCATCGGAAAGATCCGCGAGATACTCTCGGCTGCAACAGTTTTCGTATGCCCATCAGTATATGAACCGCTGGGCATCGTCAACCTCGAAGCCATGGCATGTGGCACCGCGGTGGTGGCCTCCGACGTCGGTGGCATACCCGAGGTGGTCGCTGACGGGGTCACCGGTTCGCTGGTCCACTACGACCCCGACGATCCGGCCGGCTATCAGACCCGGCTCGCCGAGGCGGTCAACGCCTTGGTCGCCGATCCGGAGAGGGCGGAGCGCTATGGGCAAGCGGGACGGCAGCGCTGCATCGCGGAATTCTCCTGGGCGCAAATCGCGCAACAGACGCTGGAGATCTACCGGAAGGTGTGCGCATAACGTCGAGCGCCGCGCGCGGTTGGTTCGGCGGGGTTTAGCTGGTGACGCCTTTTAGCTCGTCGCCCAGCGCAGCGGCTTCGTCGGGGGTCAGCTCGACGACGAGTCGACCACCGCCCTCCAGCGGTACCCGCATCACGATGCCGCGCCCCTCCTTGGTCGCCTCCAGTGGACCGTCTCCGGTCCGGGGCTTCATCGCCGCCATCGAGTGCTCCCTCCAGATTCGAGCTGGCCCGTCGGCGCGGCCTTGATCAGCGCCGGGTATGCCCCGCCAGAGGATTTGCAGCCATCCCCGGCATTGAACTGCACATTCACCCCTCCATTGTTCCCTATGCGTGCGGGTAGGTGTACATGACCTCCGGGTCGGCGTTTCAAGTGACTGTCGAAGGCACCCAGCATGCTCGTAGGTGATCGTCGACCATCCCGGTCGCCTGCATCAGGGCGTACGCGGTGGTGGGGCCGACGAAGCGGAACCCGCGGCGTTTCAATTCGCGCGCCATGGCTGTTGATTCCGCCGTCGCCGAAGGGACATCGGCGGATGCCGCGGGCCTTTGAGAGACTGGTCGCGGTGCCGGCGCGAACGACCACAGCAATTCGGAGAGGTCGTCGACGTCGGCGGCGGCCCGCGCGTTGGCGATCGTCGCCTCGATCTTGGCTCGGTTGCGGACGATGCCCTGGTCGGCCATCAGCCGGGCCACGTCGGCATCGGCGTAGCGGGCGACAGTTTCGATGTCAAAGGCGGAGAAGGCGCGCCGGAAGTTCTCCCGCTTGCGCAGAATGATCAGCCAGGACAGTCCACTTTGAAAGGCCTCCAGACTCATCCGTTCGAACAACGGCACCCGCCCGTGCAAGGGCCGGCCCCATTCCTGGTCGTGATAGTCGCGGTAGAGCTCAAAGTCCGGGCCCGGCCTACCGACTGCCCAGTCGCAGCGAACCAGCCCGTCGTCGGGGGCGGTCATGTCGGCTCCTGGTCGTCCTCAACGTCTGCGGCGCCGTCACCGTCGTCGGCTTCGACGTCGACGGCGGCCGCGGCGTGTACCGACGAGAGCTGGCCGCGCAGCAGGTCGAGCTCCTGGCCGAGCCTGTCGAGCACCCAGTCCACCTCGCTGGTCTTGTATCCGCGCAGCGCCTGAGTGAACTTGACCGCGTCGACGTCGGTGCCGGTGACACCCGATGCGGGCAGCACCGTGGGCGTCGTCCCGCGGGGCAGTGGAGGCAGCGGCTCGCCGCGGCCGAACAGCAGACTGGCCACACCGAACAGCACGATCGCCAGCAGGATCAGCACCACCACGTACAGCAACACCAATGCCACGTCACCGATATTGCCTTATCGGTCCGACCGCGACGTCACAGTCCTCTGGTGGCGACCCGCTGCGCCCGGCTTCGCCGCGCTGGCGATCGCCACACCTCTCAGCGCGGTCGCAGCGCGTTCATCGGCGGGCGGTCGGCCAGCGACACCGCGGAAGTGCGCGGCGTATACCCGTCGCCGTCGACGAAGAACTGGGTCAAACCCACGCCGGAGTCGGGGATGCCGCAGCGCGAAAGCAGCGTCGCAACGACCTGACGGCTCATCGGGCCCAACTCGGCCAATGGCCGGTTGCGGTGTGCCCGCACACCCAGGTTGACCTGCGCGATCGCGTCCAGTCCCAGCCGGTCATAGGTGTCGACCAGCAGGCCGATCTCGACGCCGTAGCCGGGCGCGAACGGCACCGACGTCAGCAGTTCGCGGGTGGCCGCGTACTCGCCGCCAAGCGGCTGCAGCACACAGCCCAGTTCGGGTCGCAGCGCCGCGAGCAGCGGCCGTGCCACCAACTCGGTCACCCGGCCACCACCGGTGGCACCCTCGCGGCCACTGGCATCGCTGACGTTTAACGGCCGCCGATAAAAGCTCTTGACCAGGTGGATGCCGTCCTCGGTGAGCAGCGGTCCGAGTAGCCGCGGCACGAACATCGAGTGCGGGTCGATCAAATCGGAGTCGACGAAAACCACGATGTCGCCGCCGGTGGCCGCCAGTGAGCGCCACAGCACCTCGCCTTTGCCGGGCCGCGGCGCGATCTCGGGCAGGGCTTGCTCCCGGTTCACCACGCGCGCGCCGGCGGCGATCGCCCGGATCTCGGTGTCGTCGGTGGAACCCGAGTCGAGCACGATCAACTCGTCGACCAGCCCGCCGACCAGCGGTGAAATGCTGTCGATCACCGATTCGACGGTGTCTTCCTCGTTGAGCGCGGGCAGCACCACCGAGATGGTTCGTCCGGCCTTTGCCGCCTCCAACTCCCCGACCGTCCAATGTGGACGGGTCCAACTGCGATCGGACAGCCAGACGTCGCCGGGCAGGGCGACCAACGCCTCCTTAGCGGTGAGATCGACCAGCTCTGATGCCGTCATGCGAGTCCTCTCACCGTGCGCGTCGGCCGCCGTTGCCCCTGGATCGACGCCACCATTTCCAGCACCCGCCGGGTGGGCCCGACTTCATGCACCCGGAACATCCGCGCGCCCGCCGCGGCTGCCAGCGCGGTGGCTGCCAACGTTCCCTCCAGCCGTTCGGTCAGGTCCACGCCAAGAGTCTCCCCGACGAAATCTTTGTTGCTCAAGGCCATCAAGATCGGCCACCCGGTGTTAACAAGATCTTCCACGTGACGCAACAGCGCCAGCCCGTGGAATGTGTTCTTGCCGAAGTCGTGGGTCGGGTCGATCAGGACGCGATCGTGAGCCACCCCGGCGGCGACGGCCCGTTCGGCCGCTGCGGTGACTTCGCCGATCACGTCATCGACCACGCCGCGAATGCTTGTGCCATAGCTGACCCGAAACGGACGGGTGCGCGGCTGCGCACCCCCGGTGTGCGAGCACACCAGGCCGGCTCCGAATTCGGCGGCCACCTCGGGCATCGCGGGATCGTAGCCGCCCCAGCTGTCGTTGATCAGGTCCGCGCCCGCGCGGCAGGCCTGCCTGGCCACTTCCGAACGCCAGGTGTCGATGCTGATCAGTTGGTCGGGATATGCGTCGCGCAGCCACTCGATGAACGGCACCACCCGGGCGGCCTCGGCTTCGGTGTCGATGCTCTCCCCCGGGCCCGCCTTGACGCCGCCGACGTCGATGACGTCGGCACCTTCGGCGATGACGCGGTGCGCGGCGGCTCTGGCCGCCTCGTCGCTGAAGGTGGCGCCGCGGTCGTAGAACGAGTCTGGGGTGCGGTTGACAATCGCCATAATCAGCGCGCGATCGCCGCTGACCTGGCGGCCGCACAGCGTGGCCCCGCCAGAGGACGCGGGCACTGTGGCCAGGCCAGCGGGCGCTCGAGGTGTCAACTGCACGCTTCTATAGTGCCTGGCGGCGTCTCCGGCTCTTCGGTCGCGATCCCGCTTCTAGCCCTGCGGTCGCTTACCCGCTGCTACCTCTTCGGGATAGGCGTCGTAGAACGGCACATAACCGTCGTCGCGGCCGGCCAGCACGTAGAGCGGATCCTCGATGCCGGGGTCGTAGGCCTGCTCGCGCAGATCCACCTTGCGGCTCTTGAAGGTGGTGGTGTGTTCCATCGACTCGACCACCCGCACGAACAGCGGCAGGGCATATGCCGGCAGTTGCTTGTAGACGGTGCTGGCGAGCGCCTTCCCGTCGAACTCGGCGCCGTCGCGTAGCTTGACCGCAGCCATCCCGGCGCGGCCACCCGTGCGAGGGATTTCCACACCGAACACGGCGCACTCCGCGACGGACTTGTCGGCCGCCAGCGCCCGCTCCACGTCCGTGGTGGCGACGTTCTCGCCCTTCCAGCGGAAGGTGTCGCCGAGCCGGTCAACGAAGGCGGCATGGCCCATGCCCTGCGGGCTCATCACGTCACCGGTGTTGAACCAGCAATCGCCCTCACGGAAGGCGTTGCGCACCAGCTTCTTTTCGCTCGCACTCGGATCGGTGTAGCCGTCGAACGGTTGCAGCTTGGTGACCGGGCTGATCAGCAGACCGGGCTCGCCGGCGGGTACCCGCTGCACGCGGCCATCCGCGCCGCGCAGCGGCGCGCCGGTATCGGGGTCGTATTCCACGTAGGCCAGCGGCATCGCCGCAAAGCCGGCCGACCTGGGCACATTGAAGATGTTGATGAAGGCGGTGTTTCCTTCGCTGGCTGCGTAGAACTCGCAGACGCGCGCGATACCGAACCGCGAGGTGAACTCGTCCCAGATCTCCGGACGCAACCCGTTGCCGGCGATCAGCCGCACCTTGTGCGCGCGGTCGGTCGGCTTGGCGGGTTGGTTCAGCAGATATCGGCAGATCTCGCCGATGTAGATGAAAGCCGTGGCCCGGCTCGCAATCACCTCGTCCCAGAACTTCGACGCCGAGAAGGATTTCCCGAGGGCCAGGGTTGCCCCTGAATTGATCACCGATCCGATCGCGACGGTCAGCGCGTTGTTGTGGTACAGCGGCAGGCAGCTGTACAACGTGTCGGAGCCCTTGAGCCGCAACCCCAGCCCGCCGAACGCAGCCAGTGCGGCCAACCATCGTCGATGGGTCATCACGCTGGCCTTGGGGTGACCGGTGGTGCCCGAGGTGAAGATGTAGAACGCAGTGTCCTTGGCCAGCACGGCCGATGCCGAGGGCGGGTTGGCGGTCGGCGCGGTGGCGGCCACCCGCTCGATGTCCTCGATCGTCGTCGGTGAAACGCCGGTCCCGCCGCACTCCTCGACTGCGTCGAGCAGGTCGGATTCGGCGACCAGCACCTTGGCTTCCAGCAGGCCAAGGCTATGGGCCAGCACCTCGCCACGCTGGTGGTAGTTGAGCATCCCGGCGATCGCGCCGCACTTGACCGCGGCCAGCATCATCAGTACCGCATTGGGTGAGTTCCGCAGCATGATCCCGACGACGTCGCCGCGGCCGACACCGCGCGCCGCCAGAACCGCGGCATAGCGGTTGGCGGTCGCATTGGCCTCGCGGTAGCTCAGCTGCTGCTCGCCGAATCGGATGAACACCCGGTCGCCGAAGCGCGCGGCGCGTTCCTGGAACACTTTGCCGATCGACGTCTTGGAGGTCGGCCGCGCCAGCAGCCCGGTGAGCACCCCGCGGATCATCACCGGAACGTCGGTCAACACGCCGGGCACCCGGGTCGCGATATCGATCAGCCCGACCGATGTGTGGGCGGCGCCGGATTCCTGCTCGGACACTGTCAACCCTCGTTTCGCGCAACGGCAGATGGCGGACAGCCTAACCGGGCGACGATACAGACCGCGTAGCGGTCTGAGGTGGGGGTACGCCCCCTCGCCGCTGGCTCGGCTGGGGGGACCCCCACCCGCTTGCGGGGGCGAGCCGGGCAATTAGCCGAGCCGTGTGCGGCGAGCATGCTCAGGCGGGTGTGCAGGCCGCGATCGCCGCGGTCACCTCGTCGACTACCACCAGCCGGTCCATCGCGGCTTGCGAGACATAGCCGCTGTCGATCATTCCGTACAGCCATGCGCGCAGCCCATCGAAGTGTCCGCCTGGGTCCAGCATCACCACTGGTTTGTTGTGCATACCGAGATACCCGCCGGTCCAGGCCTCAAACAGTTCCTCGAGGGTGCCGATGCCGCCCGGCAACGCGATGAACGCGTCGGCGCGGTCCTCCATGATCTGCTTGCGCTCCCGCATCGTGTCGGTGACGATCAGCTCGTCGGCGTCGTGGTCGGCGACTTCGCGGCGCACCAGCATCTTGGGGATGACGCCGACGGTCCAGGCGCCGCGAGCCCGCGCGGCGGTGGCCAGCGCGCCCATCGCCGAGACGTTGCCGCCGCCCCAAACCAGGGTCCAGCCCCGCTCAGCGATCGCCTCGCCGAGTTCGGCGGCTAGCGCTAATAGCTCCGGGTGAGTGGGCCCGGACGCGCAGTACACGCAGACCGCCCACGGCCGGGGTGCATCGCGTTTGGAGTGCACAGTCGAAACGTAGACCAACCTTGCCGCCGAGCGCATTTGGGCCTAACCGCATGCGCACAGCCTGCACGCCATAAAATCCGGCGGTGCCGACTGCTTGGGTTGCCGCGCCGCAGGACACCCTCCTGGACCAGGTCGCGGCCACCTTGGACGGTCCGCAGAGGTCCGGCGCGGCGCTGGTCGGAGCCGACGGCGTCGGCAAGACGCTGGTCGCTCGCCGCGCCGCCGAGAAGTTCGCCGCGGCTGGGCCGTCGACCGTCGTCCGCAGGGTGGTGGGCACTGCGACGGAGCGGGTCGTCCCGTTCGGCGCGTTCCGCGCCCTGCTGCAGAACGCCGAGATCGCCGACGCCGGCAGACCCGCCGAGCTTCTGCGCGCAGCACACGACTGCCTGACCGGTGACGGCGGCGAGCAGCTGTTCGTCGTCGACGACGCACACCACCTCGACCACCTGTCGGCCACGCTGGTGTACCAGCTGGCGCTGAGTGGCTCGGTGCGACTGATCGTCACGGTCCGGGCCGACACCGAGCTGCCAGATGCCGTCGCGGCACTGTGGGCCGATGAGCTGCTGACCCGGATCGAGGTCGAGCCGCTGGACAAGCCGACGACGGCGGCAGTGCTGGAGTCAGCCCTGGGCGCGCCGCTGGATGCTGCGGCCGTCGACGAGGTGTTTGGGCGCAGTCGAGGCAACCCGCTCTACCTGCGACATCTGGTCACCGACGGTGGTCTGGTCCGGGCCGACGGCGGGTGGCGCTGTCGCGACGACCATCGCCTGACACTTCCGAGCCTGATCGACGACTACCTGTCCGGTCTGCCGTCGCCGGTGCGCACGGTGCTGGACTACCTGGCAGTGACAGAGCCGCTGCGCCGCGGCGACTTGACGACGGTGGCCGGCGAGGATGCCGTCGACCAAGCGGAAGCAACCGGCGCGGTCGCTTCCGACGACGACGCGATGGATGCGATGGTCTACCCGGCCCACCCCCTCTACACCGGCCGCGTGCGTGCCGCGCTGGCACCGGAGGCCGCGCGAGCGCTGCGGACGTCGCTGGTCGAACAACTGGCGGCGCGGTCGTCCGGGCACATCGGCGATCAGTTGCGGCTGTCGGCGCTGGCCGTCGAAAGCGACACCCCGAGTGAAGTAGCCGACATCGTGGCGGCGGCCCAGCATGCGCTACGGCTCGGCGAGCTGGCGTTGGCCGAACAGCTCGCGCAGGCCGCGCTGGATCGCTCGGGCGGACTGGCCGCGCGGCTGCCGCTGGCGTACGCGCTGGCCTGGCAGGGCCACGGACGTGAAGCCGACGCGGTGCTGGCCGCGGTGGATCCCGAGCAGCTGTCGCAGTCCGAGCTGATCGCGTGGGCACTGCCACGGGCGGCCAACCAGTTCTGGATGCTCAGCGAGCCGGAGCGAGCGATGGCGTTCCTGCAGACCACCCGAAACCGGATCTCGGCGCCGACGGCGCAGGCCACGGTCGACGCGCTTACGGCGACCTTTGCGATGAACGCGGGCACTCCGCTGCGCACGCTGCGGATCGCGGGCGAGGTGTTGGCGTCGCCGCACGCCGACGAGGTGGCCGTGGGCTGGGCGGCGTCGGCGGCGGCGCTGAGCTCGGCCCGCACCGGCCGATTCGACGACGTCGACGCGCTGGCCAGGCGTGCGACCGCCGCTGACCATCCCGGTTTGCTGAGGTTCACCAGCGGTTTCGGCCGGATCACCGCGCTGGTGATGGCGGGGCGGCTGACCGAGGCCCGCACGTTGGCCCAGCGCTACACCGACTTCGCCGAGCTGCAGCAGCCGGGCCGGGCGATCGGCGAGACGTTGGTGGGCTACGTGGCGATCGCCCAGGGCGATTTCGACGCCGCCGTGACGCTGCTGACCCGGGCCGCCGATCCGCTGGCGCGCACCGGCTACTCCTGGGGCCCGCTGGCGCTGACACTGCTCGCGCAGGCGCTCGGCCAGCAAGGTGAACAACTCGAGGCCGCAAAGGTTTTCAGTCGGGCAGAGTCGCGGCACGGCCTGAAATCGACATTGTTCGCTCCGGAGTTGGCTCTGGCCAAGGCTTGGTCGAGGGCAGCCCGCGGCGACACGACGGGCGCGATCGAAGCCGCCCGTGAGGCGGTGCAGACCGCGGAACGCGGCGGGCAGTCGGCGATCGCGCTGCGCGCGCTGCAGGACGCGACGCGGCTCGGGGATGTCCACGCGGTGTATCGGGCCGAGCGCTTGTCGGTGGAAGTGAACTGTGTGCTCGGACGGCTGACGCTGGCTCATGCCCGCGCGCTGGCCGACGGCGATGCCACGGCGCTGGCCGACGCTGCCGCCGATTTGGCCGATCGGGGACTGCATGCCGCGGCCGCCGATGCGTCCGCCCAGGCGCAGCGCGCCTAGCCGTTCAAATAACCCCGCAGCATGGTCACGGCGCCGGTGATCTGGTCGACTGCCACCCGTTCGTCGCGGGTATGCGCCAGGTTGGGATCGCCGGGCCCGTAGTTGACGGCGGCGATACCCCTGGCGGCGAACCGCGACACGTCGGTCCACCCGTATTTCGCTCGCACCTGCCCCGCCGCCGCGTCGACGAGTGCCTTGGCGGCGGGTTTGGACAGCCCGGGCAGCGCTCCGGCAGCCATGTCGGTCTGCTCGATCCGCACGTCGAGCCCGTCGAAAACCTCATGGACGTGACGCAGCGCGGCGTCCGGGGAGCGGTCGGGCGCGAAGCGGAAGTTCACCGTCACCGACGCGGCGTCGGGGATGACGTTGCCGGCGACGCCGCCGTCGATGCGCACCGCCGACAACCCTTCACGGTAGGTGCAGCCGTCGATCTCGACACTGCGGGCCTGATAGCCCGCGAGCCGATCCAGCACAGCACCCAGCTTATGAATAGCGTTGTGGCCCAACCACGATCGCGCCGAGTGCGCCCTGGTGCCGGTGGCCTGAATGACGACTCGCAGCGTGCCCTGACAACCCGCCTCGATGTAACCGCCGGTCGGCTCGCCCAGGATCGCCACGTCAGCCGCTAACCAGTCGGGTAACTCACGTTCGATGCGTCCCAAACCGTTTGCCGCTGACTCGATTTCCTCGCAGTCGTAGAACACCAACGTCAAGTCGTGCGCAGGCGTTGTGACCGTGGCGGCCAGATGCAGGAAGACGGCGTCACCCGACTTCATGTCGGTGGTGCCGCATCCGTGTAGCGAATCGCCGTCTCGGCGGCTCGGCAGGTTATCGGCTACCGGGACGGTGTCGAGATGCCCGGCCAGCAGCACCCGCGTCGGCAGGCCCAGCGCGGTGCGCGCCAACACCGCGTTGCCGTTGCGGATGATCTCGTAGCCCAAAGCCCGGGGAGTCTGCGCCCGCAGCGCGGCTTCCACCGCGTCGGCGATCCCTTTTTCGTGCCGCGACTCGCTGGGGATGTCGACCAGAGCTGCCGTCAGCTCGATCGGGTCGCCGCGTAGGTCCAGCACGACCCCAGCGTAGTGGGTGGGTAGCGTGGGGCACGTGACTGCAGCTTCGGGTATTGGGCTGGCGACGCTGGCCGCAAACGGGTCGGTCCTCGACACCTGGTTCCCCGCACCAGAACTGATCGAGTCGGGCGAGAGCGGCACGGTGCGGCTATCGGTCGCCGAGGTGCCCGTCGAGCTGGCGGCGCTGGCCGGCCGCGACGACGAGCGCGACACCGAGAGCGTCGTGGTGCGCACGGTGATCGGCTCGCTGGACGACAAGGCCACCGACGCCTACGACGCCTATCTGCGATTGCACTTGCTCTCACATCGATTGGTGGCGCCGCATGGACTGAACGCCGACGGCTTCTTCGGCGTGCTGACCAATGTGGTGTGGACCAACCACGGGCCCTGCGCGGTCGAGGATTTCGAGACGGTCCGGGCGCGACTGCGCCGCCGCGGCCCGGTTGCGGTCTACGGCGTGGACAGGTTTCCTCGCATGGTCGACTACGTCGTGCCGACGGGCGTGCGCATCGCCGACGCCGACCGGGTGCGACTGGGCGCGCATCTGGCGTCGGGCACGACGGTGATGCACGAGGGATTCGTCAACTACAACGCTGGCACACTGGGCGCCTCGATGGTGGAGGGCCGCATCTCGGCAGGCGTGGTGGTCGGCGACGGCTCCGACATCGGCGGCGGCGCGTCGATCATGGGCACGCTGTCCGGCGGTGGCACCGAGGTGATCTCGATCGGCAAGCACTGCCTGCTCGGCGCCAACGCCGGGCTTGGGATTTCGCTGGGCGACGACTGCGTCATCGAGGCCGGCCTGTATCTCACGGCGGGCACCAAAGTCGCTCTGCCCGAAGGGACTTCGGTCAAGGCCCGTGAGCTCTCCGGCGGCAGCAACATGCTGTTCCGTCGCAACTCGCTGACCGGCGCGGTGGAGGTGGTGTCCCGCGACGGACGCGGCATCGCGCTCAACGAAGATCTGCACGCCAACTGAGTTATCGGCCGCCGTCGGGCAGCTTGAGACCGGAAGGCACGTCGGCCACCTCGGCGCCACGAGCGGATAGCAGCGCCGTTCCGTTGGTTTCCGGAAGCAGGTAGGTGCACACCAGGCTGGCCAGGGCGAGGATGGCCAGCATGGGACCGACCGCCCAGCTGCCATAGGTTGCCTGCAGTGTTCCGGCGATCAACGGCGGCAACGCGCCGCCGAAGACCCCGGCGGTGTTGACCGCCAATGCCGATCCGCTGTAGCGGTAACGGGTGGCGAACAGCTCGGGAATGAACGCTCCGGTAGGTCCGGAGCCGATCGCGGCGATCGCGGACATGCCGACGATGGCGACCGCGTACAAAACGGGCTTGCCGGTGTCCATCAACGGAATCACCGCAAGCGCCCACGGCACGCATCCCGCCCAGCCCAGCAACATCATGCGGCGACGCCCGACTCGATCGGACAGACTGGCCGATAGCGCGACGAACGTGATGCTTGCCAGCCCGCCCAGCGCCCCGACGGCCCAGATGAAGTTGCGGGTGTAGCCCAGATGGAAATGGGCGTACACGGTCAGGTAGGTGTTTCCCATGTAGGCGAAGCCGAACCCGCCCAGGATGCTGCCCGCGGCCAGGAGGATCTCCCGGCGCTGCAAGCGCAGCAACTCCGCGATCGGCGCTGTGGGGACCAGGTTTCGGGCCTTTTCCTCGGCGAACACCGGAGTCTCGTCGATCCTGAGCCGCACATACAGGGCGATACCGATCAGGGCGGCGCTGATCAGAAACGGTATACGCCATCCCCACTGCATAAAGGCGGGGCTGTCTTCACCGATGCTGAAGTTCACGCCTAAAAACGTCAGGCTGCTGAGCACCGCCGCGGTGCCGCCGCCGAGCAGGGTGAACATGCCATACCGGCCGCGTCTGCCGTCGGGCGCGTGCTCAGCGCTCAGCAAAGCCGACCCCGCCCATTCGCCGCCGACGGCGAACCCTTGCAGCAGCCGGAGCGCAATCAGGATCAGCGGGGCCGCGTTACCGATGGCCGCTGTGCTGGGAACCACGCCCACGCTCACGGTGGCGACGGCCATGATCAGCAGCGTGGCGATCAGGGTCTTCTTCCGGCCCAGCCGATCCCCGAAGTAGCCGAACGTGACGGCGCCGATCGGCCGGGACACAAACGCGCTGGCGAATGTGCCCATCGAGGCGATCGTGGCCAACGTAGAACTGAGGTGCGGGAAGAACACGGTGGGAAACACCAGCGCCGCCGCGGTGCCGTAGATCAAGAAGTCGTAGAACTCGATTGCCGAGCCGACCAGACACGCGGCGGCAATCCGCCTCATCGGCGTGACGGTGGCATCGGCTGCAATCGTCACAGCGGAGCCAGCGTTCGGCTACATCGGCACACGGTTATGACGGTACTGAAAAGGACGCTGGTGTCACACTCGCCGCGCGCCGTCAGCCCTGACTCAGCAGTTCCTTCTTGAGCACCTTGCCCATCGCATTGCGTGGCAGCGCATCGACGATCCGCACTTCGCGCGGCCGCTTGTGCACCGAAAGCTGCTCGGCGACATAGTCGATCAGCGCCTGCGGCTCGGCGTCACCGACGACGAACGCGACGATGCGCTGGCCCAGGTCCTCGTCGGGCAGCCCGACCACCGCAGCCTCGGCGACACCGGGGTGCCCGAGCAGCGCGGTCTCGATTTCACCGGCGCCGACACGGTATCCGCCGGACTTGATCAGGTCGACCGACTCGCGGCCGACAATGCGATGCATCCCGTCGCTGTCGATGACGGCGGCATCGCCGGTGCGATACCAGCCGTCGGTGTCGAACGCCTGCGCGGTGGCGTCCGCCCGATTCAGGTAGCCGTTGAACAGGGTGGGGCCGCGAACCTGCAGTCGCCCAATCGTTTCCGCGTCGTGCGGCACCGGGCCACCTTCGTCGTCGACCAAGCGGGTCTGGATGCCGGCCAGCGGCAGGCCGACCCAGCCGGGACGGCGCTCACCGTCGGCGCGGGTAGACAGCGTGATCAGCGACTCAGTCGCGCCGTAGCGTTCGACGGGCGCATGCCCGGTGAGCCGGACCAACTGGTCGAACACCGGCACCGGCAGCCCGGCGCTGCCCGACACCAATAGCCGGGCGGGCCGTAGTGCCTCAGCGGCCGCCGTGTCACCCACCACCCGTGACCACACTGTCGGCACACCGAAGTACAGCGTGCCCCGTGCGGCCGCATATGCGTCGGGCGTTGGTTTTCCGGTGTGCACGAAGCGGTTTCCGATTCGCAGCGACCCGAGCAGACCCAACACCAGGCCGTGCACGTGAAACAGCGGCAATCCGTGCACCAACGTGTCGTCGGCGGTCCACTGCCAGGCCTCGGCCAGCGCGTCCAGGTCGGCGGCGATCGCCTGACCGCTCAGCTGCACCCCCTTGGGCGGGCCGGTGGTGCCCGACGTGTAGATGATCAGCGCGGTGTCCTGCGGGGACGGCTCGGGGTAGCGGTGCCAGGACCGGGCGTGCATCCGCACCGGGATGTGCGGCAGATCCTCCGGTTGGTCCGGCTCCGGACCCAGCCAGGCCTCGGCCCCCGAGTCGGTGAGGATGTGGCGCCGCTCGGCCTGCCCGACGTCGGCGGGTACCGGGACCACCGGTACGCCGGCGATCAGGCATCCGGCGATGGCTAGCGCGGTTGCGGCGGTCGGCGTGGCCAGCACCGCGATCCGGCCCGCACCGCCGACGCGTTCGGCCACCGATGTGGCGGCACCGACCACATCGCTGCGGCTGAGCGTGACGTCACCGAGACGGATGGCGTCGCCGATATCGCGGCCACCGGCCACCGCGGCGGGATCCAGCGAGGTCAGCAGCATGTGTGCAGGTTACCGGGCATACCCCAAGACCCTCGCTTCGAGGGACGCGACGTAGTTCTCCTGGATTCCTGGCAGAAATTTCGCTGACGACCGTCATTGACAGGTGGCAATAAAATCTTCTACGGTCTTGGTGTGTCTTCCGCGACCTCGGCCACAGAATCCGGTTCGCCCGTTGTGGGAGTGCGCGAAGTCCAGCGACTACAAACGCGGGCGCGGGTGTTCGACGCCGCGTTGGCAGAAATCGGTCGGTCCGGATTGGCGGGCGCGGATGTCGCAGCGATCGCCGCGGCGGCGGGAGTGGTGCGCGGTACGTTCTATTTTCACTTCCCGACTAAGGAGCACGTGCTGGTCGAGTTGGAGCGGGCCGAAGAAGCCAAAATCGTGGCGAAGCTCGACACCGAAACGACCAGGCCCGACGATCTGATCTCGATGCTGAGGCTGCTGGTGCATCAGGTGCTCGCCGCCGAACAGCGGCTGGGCCCGGTGGTCTTCAGGGACATGCTGGGATTGCACTTCTCCGCGACGCGGCCCGTCGAAGACGAGTTGGCCGCGCATCCGTTGGCGGAGTTCGTCATTGCCGCGATTACCGACGCCCAGGCCGTGGGACGAGTGTCTTCCGACGCCGACCCGGGTGAGCTCGCGGTGATCTTTCTTACCGGGCTGTTCGCATTGCTGGCCACAGATGTAGACGTGTCCCGAACCCGGGCCGCGCTGTTGGATCGGTATGTCACGACGATCGTTTCGGGAATGGAGCCACGATGAATGATTCAGGTATCGAGGGCTACCGTGCCTTCCTGGTACGCCGCGACGGTGACGCCGATCTGTTGCATCGCCGCCTGGCCAGCCGCGAGGACTTCTTCTCAGCGCTGGAGGCGGATCCGGTCCGCTCGACCCATCCCATTGATCGGCAGGTGTTCCTGCGGAACCTACGCCGCCGGCGACCCGAACCGGGTGTCGAACACAAGATGCTGTTCTTGTTGGCCACCGCCAAGCTGAACCAGGCGGAGCGGTTCGGCGTGGACTTGGGAGATACCTACGGGCGCATCGGCGGCGAGGACCAGCCACCCGAACGGGTGTATCTCGCGCTCGAGGAGCACTATCACACCCGCCTGCTCGCCTACGTGCTGGACGTGTTCGACCTGCCGTTCCAAGTGGTAGTACCGCCGTTTGTGATGCGCCAATTCGTCAAGATCAACGTGTTCCTCCCCGAGCGATTAGGGTTCGCTTTCGTGGGTGCGGGGGAAATGGCGGGCTGCATCATGTTCGACGAGCTGCGTCGGATCGGCGTCGAGTTGTTCGCCGACGAACCAGACGTTGCCGCGCGGATCGAGCGGCTCTACACCGAGATCCTCACCGACGAGATCGGGCATGTCGGGTACTGCGCAGCGCGCTGCACCCAACCCGAGCGGGCAGTAATGCGTTGGCTTTACCCGCGTTTCGGACGGCTGTTTGCGCGCCAGACTACCGAGATCAGCCTTCTGACCGATCGCGAGAAGCTGCACGCCCGTCTCGACCAACCCTTCGATGTCGAGAGGCTCACCGCCGGCCTGCCCAACGAGACATTCCTCGCCGCGCACCCCTAACCGCATCGAGTCGTGGTAAATGAAGGAATTCGGGGTCTGATCCTGGACCGAGGCTATACGCCGGTCAACCGTTCGCCGATGACGCGGTTACGGCGCAGTGCGCCAGCTCATCGCGGGGAAGTCCTGCCCCGCACGATGAGCACGGAGCAATCGGCGTGGCGAAAGATCGGCAGGCCGTGCGGGCCCACCAGCTGCGTCACCCAGTTGGCATCCTCGCTGCCAATAACGACCAGTTGAACCGCGCCAATGCGCTCCTGGAGATATCGAGTCACACTCGACCGCGTGGTTGCGACTTCAACCTGCACGTCGGGATACCGCCGTAGCCAGTCATCCAGGCGCCTGTAGAACCCTTCGTGGCTGTGATCGAAAAGCGCCCAGCGCCAAACGCCCAGCGCGAGCACGTGAGCCCGTCGCACCCGGGCTTCCTCCATTGCCCAACGCATGACCTCATCGTTGTCGGGTTGGTCGTCGACGACCACCGCGATGAACCCGGCCTTCGGCGGCGGCGATCCTCCATCGTGCCGAACAATCGCCACAGGGCAATGTGCTTCTTCGGCGAGTATCGCCGCGGTCGATCCGAGCACCATGTTGGCCACCCGACCGATCCCCACAGATCCGACGCAGATGAGGGTAGCGCCGCTCGACTCGGCGATCAGGACAGAATCGACGTCTCCGTAGAGCACCACTGTGTCGATTTTCACCGGCAGGCCAGTCGCCTCCGCCGCCAAACGAGCCGCGCGCAAGGAGCTCTCGGCGTAGTCTTCCTCGGCTGACGAAGCATCAGCGGAGCGCATCGGCCCGTCTGCGATCTGGATGACGTAAACGAGCCGAAGCGGAACATCTTGATGAATCGCTTCCTTGGCTGCCCATTCGGCGGCTCCGACGGCTGCGTCCGAGCCGTCGACTCCAACCACAACCGGTCCGGGTGACTCTGCACTGTTCATTGCCTGCTCCTGATCCGACACCGACATCGACATCGACATCGACATGCATGACGCTATGCAGAAGCCGGCCGCGACACAGGTGCCGTAGGGCCTTTCACCAGTGGACGTTGGACTCTACGAGCGGAATTTCTGAATCGCGACGCTGTATGCAACGTCGCGGCCAGATCTACTTGCTGGACAACCCGCTCCTGCAGGAACCGCTGCAAGCCGAGCACGTCAAACCCCGATTGCTTGGACACTGGGGCACCACGCCAGGGCTCAACCTGATCTATACGCACCTCAACCGGATTATCCGCAAGCGCGATGCGAACGTCATCTACGTCACGGGCCCAGGCCATGGCGGGCCGGGCCTGGTCGCCAACGCTTACCTGGAGGGTACCTACAGCGAGGTGTACACCGGGATCGGTGAGGATTCCGAAGGTATGCGGAAGTTGTTCCGGCAGTTCTCTTTCCCGGCGGTATCCCCAGCCATGTAGCCCCGGAGACGCCGGGCTCCATCCACGATGGCGGTGAACTTGGCTACGCGCTGGTTCACGCCTAGCCACAGAGGTCCTCGGCGCCTTTCTTCGCGACGTCATCGCCCGCAACGACGACCGGTTCCGGCTGATGGGACCCGACGAGACTGCGTCGAATCGTCTGTCTGCGGTCTTCGAATCCACTGATCGCGCGTGGATTGCTGAAACAATTGCTGGCGACGACCACCTAGCCGCCGATGGTCGAGTGATGGAGGTGCTGTCCGAGCACCTCTGCCAGGGGTGGTTGGAGGGCTATCTGCTGACCGGTCGCCATGGACTCTTCAACTGCTACGAGGCGTTTGTTCATATTGTCGACTCCATGGTCAACCAGCACATCAAGTGGCTGACCAGCAGCTCGCGCCTTCCTTGGCGTCGACCTATCGCCTCGCTTAATTACCTACTCACCTCCCACGTCTGGCGCCAAGACCACAACGGCGCCTCGCATCAGGACCCCGGTTTCATCGACCACGTCGCGAACAAGAGACCCGAGGTAGTGCGTGTGTACCTCCCTCCGGACGCGACCACTCTGCTTTCGGTGGCCGACCACTGTCTGCGCAGTCGCAACTACGTCAACGTCGTTGTCGCGGGCAAGCAGCCGGCGCTGACCTACCTGAGCATGGACGACGCAGTCAAGCACTGCACGCGCGGTCTCAGCATTTGGCAATGGGCGAGCAACGCCACCAGCGAGCCCGATGTCGTGCTTGCCTGCGCGGGAGACGTTCCGACCCTGGAAACACTAGCTGCCGTAGACATTCTGCGTCGCGAACTACCGAATCTGAACGTTCGAGTAATCAATGTCGTGGACATCATGCGGCTCTTGCCTGATTCGGAGCATCCGCATGGTTTGTCCGACAGGGAATTCGACTCGCTTTTTGGAACGACCACACCCGTCATATTCGCGTACCACGGGTACCCATGGTTTATCCACCGGTTGACCTACCGCCGGACCGCCCATGCCTATTTCCATGTGCGAGGATTCAAGGAGCGGGGCACCACGACAACACCTTTCGACATGGTGATGCTCAACGACCTCGACCGGTTCCACCTCGTCACCGATGTCATCGACCGCGTCGACGGGCTGGGCAATCGTGCCGCCGAGCTTCGACAGCGGATGGTCGACGCCCGGTCAGACGCTCGTCGCTACACAAGGGAACACGGCGAAGACGACCCTGCTATTGCGAACTGGACCTGGGACCATGACTTTCAAGCGAACTGACATGACTCCAGCACCAGCAGACCTTCAACGAGCCAAGGCATTCGCGCCTCGCGACTGGTCAACGATTTGCAACTGACAGTTGCCTGAACGGTCCATCAACCCAGACGATCAGAGAATGCAATATGACATCGTTGTGAGCGGGAAGATGACTCTTAAGGGACTGGAAGCTTAGTGAGCTCGCCGCCGCTGAAGGGCCGCTGACGTGCAGGGATTCGGCTTCGACACGCTGGCGCTGTTGACCGCCGTGGGTTTCGCCGGCCCGCTGCTGGCGTCGCTGCCGCGCTTGCGGATTCCGGTAATCATCGGTGAGCTGATCGCGGGGCTCGTCGTCGGAAAGACCGGTTTCGGCGTCATCGATGTCGCTAACCCAACTTTTCAGTTGTTCGCGAATATCGGCTTCGCGCTGGTGATGTTCGTTGTGGGCACCCATGTTCCAGTCCGCGGCCACGAGATGCGTTCGGCGGTGCCGCTGGCACTGGCGCGGGCGCTTCTGGGCGGTGCCGTCGCGGTGGCTCTCGGCGTCGGGCTGGCAGCGCAGTTCGGCACCGGCCACGCGGCGCTTTACGCGGTGCTGATGGCCTCTTCGTCGGCGGCGCTGGCATTGCCGGTGATCGACTCGCTGCGGTTGCAGGGACCACAGGTGCTCTCCGCGACTGCGCAGATCGCTATTGCCGATGCTGCGTGTATTGTGTTGCTGCCGTTGGTGATCGATGTCCGGAGGGCGCCCACGGCAGCACTAGGTGCCCTGGCGGTCGCAGGCTGCGCGGCGGTGCTCTTTGTGCTGCTGCGCGCGGTCGACCGCCGGAGCTGGCGTCAGCGCGTGCACGTCTATTCCGAGAAGCACCGGTTTGCGCTGGAATTGCGGACCAGCCTGATCGTGCTGTTCGCACTGGCGGCGCTGGCCGTCGGCACGCACGTGTCGATCATGCTGGCGGGCTTCGCGGTGGGTTTGGTGATCGCCGCGGTCGGCGAACCGCGACGGCTGGCGCGTCAGCTATTCGGCATCACCGAGGGGTTCTTCAGCCCGCTGTTCTTCGTCTGGCTGGGCGCCTCGCTGCAGGTACGCGAATTGGGTTCGCACCCGAAACTCATCCTGCTGGGCGTAGGCCTGGGGCTGGGTGCTGTGGTGGCGCACGGCGCGGGGAGGCTGCTCGGCCAGCCGCTTACTCTCGCGGTGCTGTCGGCCGCGCAGCTCGGCGTGCCGGTGGCCGCGGCCACGATCGGCACCGAGGAACACCTCCTCGTCACGGGGGAAGCATCAGCGTTGATGTTCGGCGCCTTACTGACGATCGCCTGCACATCGATCGCGGGCGCGTTTGCGGCGCGCGGCCAGGCCGTCGAAAAAGCAACCCCGTCGCACCCACACGCCTGAATCAACCCCACAAGCCAGCCAACACCGGCTCCTCCCGGCTCTGCCCGACCCATGCAAGCCGCGCGAAAAATCGGGGTTAGCCGGCGCGGTATTGTAGGGCGCGATGCGCCCCCGGGAGGCGGCAATGGTCGGCGGCCCTGCGGGCGGGCGGCCATCACAGCATGGAGGCGAGCATGCTCTTGGCGTCGGGCAATGCCGCCTGAAATGCGTCGGGGCTGTTGGCGCGGAAATCGATGAAGCCGATAATTTGGGTCGAGGCGTTAAACAGCGTCGTCCAGATCCCGTAGAGCTGCATCGTGGCCTGGTTGGTTTGGCGATTGGCGGTGTAGTTGACCTGCAGGGACTGGGTGAAGTTGTTGCCCTGCACCGTCTGCACCCCCTGGGGTTCCTGAACCACGTTCGTGAGTCCGCTGCGTAGGGTGTCCTGACCGGCTATGAAGCCTGCTTCTTCGGTGATATCCGGCATCGCCGGCTTGCCGGAGTCGGCCTCCATCAGCGCGCTGTTGTCGCTGTTGGCGAGCAAGACCCAGGTCTGTGACGGTTGGACGATCGTCCAGCCGGGGGCCACGGTGAGGGTGACTCCGTCTGGGAAATTGATCGTCCCGCCGCCGAGCGCGTGGGGTGTGGGAACAACCCCGCTGCCGGGTCCGGTCCTGGGGGGCTTGGGCTGGGTCGATGGGCCGCTAAACACCACGGCTGCGGTGACCCCCGCGGCGAGCATAACCACCACGGCGATGATCGCGGCCACCACCGCCCCGTGCAATCGGTGCTCGACGGGGCCCACATCGGGCGCGGCGTCGACGGCGGTGTGCAGCGCGGTCCGCGTGGCGAAAAGGCCCGCCCCGGCCAGCACGAACGCCGCAAACATCGTCAGCGCGATGCCGCGATAGCCGTAGGGCACCAGCAGGGTGGTGGCCAGCTCATAGAGCACCAGGACTACCACCCCCTCGACGCCACCCACCGCCGGGTTGACGCCGGCGCTGCGCAACCCCAACACCGCCGCCGCCGCCGCGGTAGCCAAGATCACCGGCTGCAAAAATCCCAGGGTCAACGCGATCAGCGCCACGCTCGCCGGGTCACCCGCGGTGGCCTGCAGGTGGGTGAACGCGCCGTGTTGGACCACCACACTCAGGCCCAGCGACAGCGCGGCGCCGCTGAGCGCACAGGTGACCACCACATCCATCGGATGGCGAAACGCCGCGCGGGCGGTCATTAGCAGCGGCGCGACCAGCACCGCCACGAACGCCACCACCGGCACCAGCACACCCAGTTCGAGGATCCGCGACATCGGCGGGAGTCGGTAATGGCCGGCGGCCGGTGCGATCCCCGGGGTGAAATAGGTTTGCAAAAACCCCACACCCACGCCCAGAACCAGTGACAGCGCAAACGTCACGGCGATGACGGTCAGCGGCTCGTCGCGCCACAGATTGTGGTCGTGGATATAGGTCAACATCACCGCCGGCAACGCCACCGCGGCCAGCACCAGCGCAATCGACAGCGACCCGAACGCCGCGGCGATCAACGCCGCCAACAGCGCCAGCGCGGTCACGCTGCGGTAAATGTGATGACGCTCTTCGGCCAGATGCGGCATCAGCGTGCCCACCACCGCCACCGCCCGGCGCGGCTCATGCGTCATCCACCGATTCGGACTGTCCATCAGTTCCTCCCAGCTCTCCGCCTCTGACGACGCGTTAAGCACTCATCTGTTGTTGGCCCCGCACGACGAGCACAGAGCAGTCGGCGTGGCGAAGGATCGGCAGGCCGTGCGGACCCACTAACTGGGTCACCCGGCCGGCATCCCCGCTGCCGATAACGACCAGCTGAACCGCGCCGATGCACTCCTGGAGATATCGCGTCACACTCAATCGCGTGGTCGCGACTTCAACCTCGACGTCGGGATAGCGTCGCAGCAAGCCGTCGAGGCGCCGGTAGAACCTGTCCCGGCTGCTCTCGAAAAACGCCCTACGCCCGACGCACAGCGCAAGCACGGAAGCCTGCCGCACTCGAGCCTCCTCCATCGCGCAACGCACGACGTCGCGGTTGGCGGGCCTGTCATCGACGACCACCGCGATGAGCCCGGCCCCCGAAGGAGGCGATTCGCCATCGTGCCGAATAATCGCTACAGGGCAGTGTGCTTCTTCGGCGAGTATCGCCGCGGTCGATCCGAGCACCATGTTGGCCACCCGACCGATCCCTACAGATCCGACGCAGATGAGGGTGGCGCTGCTCGACTCGGCGATCAGGGCAGAATCGACGTCTCCGTAGAGCATCGCTGTGTCGATTTTCACCGGCAGGCCGGTCGCCTCCGCCGCCAAACGAGCCGCGCGCAAAGAGCTCTCGGCGTAGTCTTCCTCGGCTGACGAAGCATCAGCGGAGCGCATCGGCCCGTCTGCGATCTGGATGACGTAAACGAGCCGAAGCGGAACATCTTGATGGATCGCTTCCTTGGCTGCCCATTCGGCGGCTCCGACGGCTGCGTCCGAGCCGTCGACTCCAACCACAACCGGTCCGGGTGACTCTGCACTGTTCATTGCCTGTTCATTGCCTGCTCCTGATCCGACACGGACATCAACATGCATGACGCTATGCAGAAGCCGGCCGCAACACAGGTGCCGTAGGGCCTTTCACCAGTGGACGTTGGACTCTACGAGCGGAATTACTGAATCGCGACGCTGTATGCAACGTCGCAAATAACCCCGAGGTGAGGTTGCCATGGAGAGTTTCGTGATCCGGCCCATGACGTGGCCGGTCCTTCGGCTTTTCAGCCGCAATCCGCTCATGCGGACCAGCGATCGTATCGAAGCAGCAGTCGCCACGCTGGCCGGTTTACTGATTGTCATCGCCGCCGCTTGCGCAGGGGTAATCGGCACGATGATCCACGACACCGAGACCCAGAACTATCTTGAACAGGCTCGAACGCGACATGCCTTGGTGGCCAAAGCCGTTGACGACAGCAAACCAGCAGCTTCAACTGAAACAACAGCCTCCACGGTGCATGCCCGATGGCAGGTCAACGGCGTTGATCACGCCGACGTGCTCGGCTGGGATTACGCCGTCAAAGCCGGTGAGCCGCTGGAAATCTGGGTCGATGCAGATGGCAATCGAGTAGATCAGCCGACCCCGATAGCACGCGCAGATATGGACGCGTTCACTGTGGCAGTTGTCGGGTGGTCGATCGTGGCCTTAGCCGCCGCACAGGTGGTGGCAACTGTGCGTGCCCACGTGAATCGCATGCGGGACGCGCAGTGGGAGCGAGAGATCCGATGCCTTGTCGAGGACGATGGTGGAGCAACCAACAGTTCGCAATGATCAGCTTTGTTGAGCGCCGGCCATGAGCCGTCGATCCTGTGAGGAGATGTAATGTCCGCTCCGATAAGTCATTCGGGCATCTTGGTCGGCGTCGACGGATCGCCTGCCTCCAAGTACGCGGTCGATTGGGCAGCGGGTGAGGCCGCGATGCGCAATGTTCCGCCTCACACTCGTGCATGCCGTTCGGCCCATTGGGATAACTCTGCCGCCACTGGCGGCGTCGACGGCCTTCTCGCGTTGGCAAGTAGAGCAGGGCCAAAAGATCCTTGACGAGGCTGCCGAGATCGCGCGGAGGACCACGCCGGATGGTGGGGCGGCGCCGATTGAAACCGAGATGTTGTTTCGCCCATCGTTCCGACATTGGTCGATTTGTCCAAGGAGGCCCAGATGGTCGTCGTCGGTTCTCGGGGGCGGGGACCCTTCACGCGCAGCTTGTTGGGATCGGTGAGCTTCAGCCTGATCCGCCACGCGCACTGCCCGGTCGCGGTCATTCATGACGAGGACCCGCTGATGCCTAGTCCCTGACGGCGCCGGTGCTCGTGGGCATTGACGGTTCGTCCGTGTCGGAGCTGGCGACCGCGATCGCTTTCGAGGAGGCGTCATGGCGAGGCGTCGACCTCATCGCGTTGCACGTCTGGAGCGACGTCGAGGTGAACGATTTCCCCGCCATCGATTGGCCAGCGATGAAACCGGCCGCAGAGGAGATCCTCGCCGAGCGCCTGGCCGGCTGGCAGGAGCGCTACCCGACGTGACAGTGCGGCGCGTGGTCGAGTGTGACCATCCGACGTATCACCTCATCAGGCAGTCCGAATCGGCGCAACTGGTGGTCGTCGGTAGCCATGGCCGGGGTGGATTCGCCGGCATGTTGCTGGGGTCGGTCAGCGCGGCGCTGGCCGGCTCGGGCCCGGATGCCGGTAATCGTCGCGCGTCAGCCATAGCTGTGTGCAAGAGACCCCGATTTGTTAGGCCGGCTGCACGCGGGGATCGTTCGCGGGCGCCACGCTATATATCGCATGCCAGCGGCCGCAGGTGCGCTCCTTAACTGCACACTGCGCCGAGGTCCGCCGGCTCGGCGGCTGCCGTTCGAAGAGGCGCTCGACGTCGTCACGATTACAGCAGGCCGTCCCCGGCGTCATCAGCATCGCGGCCCCGGCGGCAACCCCGAAGCAAACCGACTTTGGCAGCGGCCATCCTCGGCTCAATCCGACCGCAATCGCGGCGACCATCGCGTCGCCTGCGCCGACGCCGCTGCCGGAACGCATTTTGATCGCCGGGACGCGTTAGTTCGCCTGGGCCGTGATTAGCAATGCGCCCTGGCCGCCGAGTGATACCACGATAACTTGCGCCCGTCAGCGCTGAATTAGTTCCTGCGCTGCCGCGACCAACTCGACCTCCACGGCCAACACATCGACCTCCCCAGCGACCTCCACGAACCGCCGCCAGACCCCTACGACTACCCCTACGGCTTCGCCGAAGACGAACTCGCCGGCCCGGCCTCATAAACCACCGCCGCCGGGCCAGGCAATGATCGGTCAGTGCCCGCAGACGCACGTGTCGCTCGTCTTCGATGCCGTGGTCTGCGGCTCCGGCACCACGGTCTGCACACCGTGGTGTCCACGGCGACACTTCACGGGCCATCTCCTCGTTGCCGTCCCATGGGGTGATGGTCTGCGAGATAAGTTCTGATCAAGGACCCCCGCACGTTTCGCAGACCTCGCCAGCCGATACGTTCTCCTCACGTCGCGCAAGATCTCGGGCCCGATCTGTTGGTCGCCCAGGCCCTGGCCGACGTGGCGACGATCGGAATCCTGCACCAGCGTGTGCTGGTGCACGGGGGGCACTGCCGGTTTCGCCCACGGCGTAGTCAGTTCCCACGAACTGGGCTCGACCGCGATCGCGGCCCGCGCTTGCTTCGCTAAGGGTGCGATCTCTCACTTCCACTACGGCGCTCCCGGGTTTAGTGACATTGTTGAGTGATGAGTACTCCGGATGGCGCTAGGGAAGCGTCAGCTGGCGAATACAGCATGGATGAGGACGACCAACTGCAGCCAGAGGACACCCTCATCGACCGCGGCGTCGACGACGTACTCGACGAGGGATATTCGCCGCCCGAGCGGCCGTACGGTCGTGGCTCGTTGGGCTCGACGCCGGAAAGCTTGGACCAGCTGCTAGCCGAGGAAGAGCCGGATCCGGCCATACGGGTACATGACCCGTTCGACAAGGACGAGCAGCAACGCTCCGACGAAGCCGAACTGGAGACCGAATTTCCGCAGCGAAATGAGGTTGGACGCGCGCGAGCAGGTCGACTTGTCGCGCCGGACCAGGGGTTTGGCGAAGACGTAGACGCGGACCTGTTGGCTGATGACGTCGGTATCGACGGAGGCGCAGCCTCCGCCGAGGAGGCCGCGGTTCACATCATCGACGACGAGGAGTAGCTGGCCTGGCACGCGAATTCAGCTGAAGAACAGGTCGGGATGGGACGCGACGCACTGTTCGACCGTGTGTGGGCTCACGCAGGCAGGTCCGCATTGAGTGGGACGGTTCGTCCGTGGTGCGCTGGAACCACGATCCGGCCCGAGTGGAGGCGGTGGCTACGGCTGTCCGGGCACACGCCAGAGGGCCTATTCCTGGCCCATGTCATGATGCGCTGGATAACCCTCCCACTAGTTCCAGGAACGTTGATCCTGTCGCGCAATGTCAAGGCCGCAGACCTCTTCCTGCCGCAAGAAGTCGCTCTGTTCGTCGCCGTCTTCGACCGCATCGAGGAGGCGATGTTGTTCGGCCGCGCCGGCGACCTGGTACCTTCGGCAGGGTAAGGGTCATGCCCTCAGCCCGAGCGTAAGGGCGTCAACGGTATTTTGTGGGTTCCCCGCGCTGATTTTCCACGAGATATTTGCTTACCGCAGTTCGGGCAGAACCTTTCGGGCAGGGTGGTGCTCTGCTCCGCAGCTCGCACAGAAGTGGGGTTCCGTCGCCGTCAACTGTTGCACGGGAACGACGCCGAGGGGTTGCATGGTGCCGACTTTTTCATGAGCCCCATGAATCGAGAGCGGCGCAACGGGTGAGGCCACGGCTTCGGCTTCGGCGAGACGCTGCCGACGGTTTCTCAGCACCATGAAGATCGCACGGCCACCAACGGCGAGCACCAGTAAAACGGCACTTACGATGTACCAGGACACGTTTGAGCTATGGAACACCGATACATCACCGTACTGCTGCCGCAGATTGACTGCGCTCGTCCTGAGATCGGCCAGCCCGGGATAGTCGGGTGACATCGCCAAGGTCTGGTCGAAATCCTTGATCGCGTCGCTGTAGCGGCCGGAGTAGTAATGGCCGAGCCCTTTGCGGTAGTACACATCAGCGGGTCCGAGCATCGGGTCGACAGCCTTGCCTGCCAGTAGCGCCGCGAGACCATCTGCGGGTGTGATGAAGTTGAATGCCTGCGGTTCGCCGGCGGGGCCGAAGCTGTTCACGCCGATCACCTTGCCGTTGAGCTCGATGGTCGGGCCGCCGCTCATGCCTTCGGACACCGCGGCATCGATTTCATATTCCGGAATGGATTGCATGGTCGACTTTTTGCTGACCGTGCCGCTCTTGTTTGTTGGGTCCAGTGAAGAATCGGTGACCCGTTGGGTGGTCTCCGGGAAACCCACCGCGAGAATCGATGTACCGATGCTCACGTCGGCGTCGGCAGCCAACTCGGACGACGGCATGTTGTGCTTTTCCACCTTGAGAAGAGCGACGTCGCCTTTGCCGAGGGGCCGGAAATCCACGACATTGGCGGGCATCTTCCCGGCAACCTTTATCCCGGTGCCGTACAACAACGTGAGGCTAGTCTCCGGACCCCGGTCGGCAGTGTCGCCTTCGACCCGTGCGCTCTTCCGAAGCCACTCCAGTGCTGCGACCGGGTCCCGGGCCTCAGGCGAGTCGGGAAACTGATTCGTATACGCACTCACGGCATTTTTGAGTATTAACTCTTTTGCGCTCTCCGGATCGACGCAGTGACCTGCGGTCGCCACCCAACCGTCGGGGTTGACGATGAAACCGGTGCAGCTCCAGGTTGCGACGAAGGGGAAAGTCGAACCTTCGCCAAACTGAGACAGCATCTGGCCGCTCGGCAGCCGGACCTGGCCGTAAGTCTGACCCGCGAGGTACATTACGGCCGGCCGGATCATGGCCGCCGCCCTTTCCTGCGGGTTGACCTGCGGACGACCGCCATCGGCAGATCCGGTGCCGGGCGACCCAACCAACACCGCCAGAGCACCCGCAGACAGCAACGCCAACGCCCGGCCCCAACGAGCGCGTCTGGCCATGATTCCTCCTCGTATCGAACCTGGCCTTTGACGATCCGGCACGTCGCGTGGTGGGGGTAGGGACCGAAGTCCCATGCCCAGAGGTCATTGGTTTCGACTTCAGCCGTCGGGCATGGGGCCCGCAGTCCGTGAACTGCTTCTAAATCTCAGGTGTCGGCAATACGCTGATCGCCACGGCAGCTGAGAAGCGCGAACCCAAAATCGTTGTCCTCGGTGGCGGTTCCTGGGGACCACCGTGGCGTCAATGTGTGCACACCGCGGCCCGACGCTGCAGTGGGTGCGCTCCGAGGCGACCGCCAAGGACATCAACGACCATCACCGCAACAGCCGCTACCTCGGCAATGACGTCATCCTGAGCGACACTCTGCTCGCCACCACCGACTTCGCCGAGGCCGCCAACTGCGCCGACGTCGTCGTCATGGGCATGCCCTCGCATGGTTTCCGAGGCGTGCTCACCGACCTGGGCAAGGAACTGAGGCCGTGGGTGCCGGTGGTGTCACTGGTCAAGGGCTCGAGCAGGGCACCAACATGCGGATGTCGCAGATCATCGAAGAGCTGCTGCCTGGCCATCCGGCAGGCATCCTGGCCGGGCCGAACATCGCCCACGAGGTGGCCGAGGGCTATGCCGCCGCGGCGGTACTGGCAATGCCCGACCAGCATCTGGCAACCCGGCTGTCGGCGCTGTTCCGCACCCGGCGATGCCGCGTGTACACCACCGACGACGTCACCGGGTAGTGGGTCAGTTTGGCGCCCCACTGGTTTTTTACGTCTCCGTTGCGACGATGCGGAAACCGGTGGTGATGGCAGGTTCGATGGCTACGACGGTATCGGCGTGGTTGACCCACGGATGGAGTAGTTGCTCGTAGCGCGAAACTTGGTCGGGATCGGTGATGGTGTGTGCGTGTCCGGTAACGACGACGCTCCAGCCCGTCCTAGTCTGGGGATCGATGCTGTCGGCTTCATAGGCGACGACGATGCCTTCGCTGGATCGCACAGCAGCGGAGATCGACGCCGTCAAACGGGTGCGAATGATTATTCGGCCTTCGTCCAGCAGATGATTGACTGGGCGGATCGCCGGAAGCGCGTTGAGAGTGAAGACGATCCGCCCATAGCTGATGCTGGCCAGCAATCGTATCGCCTCACTACTGTCTAACCGCTGAGCGCCCGCGGCGGGCTGCCCTAAGCCCAGTCCGCCGTCATAGTCGCTCATACCCTCAAGCATCTGCCGTACGTTCGTGAGCACCTAGGGCCATACGGCCCCACGTCGGGATGACAACAGCACGCCGCGAACCCAGGTCTAGTCGAGTAGTGCGGCGATGTCGCGAGGCGCAAGGATGGCACCCTCGCCTACGTCACCAACGAAAGCGGCAACTCGGTGTCGGTGATCGACACCGACCCCACCAGCGCCACCTAACCCGGAGAAGCCGACGTCAACCGGGCTGACCCGGTGACCTATTGCCCTTATCGTTCGGTCAACCGCCGGAACCGATCGTCATGCCAACTTCATCCCACGGCCCACAGAGAAACGAGGACGCGGTGGACGCCGGAACAGACGTCAGCACGATTGGGCCGATGCAGTTGATCGCGGTCGGGTTCGCAGCTGGAGTGGGTTTCGTCGGCACCATCATGCAGGAGATCGACAGGCTGCAAGGACATGGCGTGCTTCGCCTGGTCGATTTGGTTGTGCTGACGATGGACGATGATGGATCACTCACGCGCGTGGAGATCGCGGACGAGGCTTTCGGCGACCTGCTGATCGCCGACGCCCAACTCGACCCCGCCGATGTGTTCGCCATGTTCGAGGGCCGTGGTGTCCATGTGCTCCAGAGCGAACGAGCCCAGGCTCTGGCGCAGTCGCTCGTCCCAGGTTCGGGCCTCGCCCTGATCCTTGTGGAGCATCGGTGGGCCAGGTCGCTGTTCGATTCGATCGCGGATCTGGGCGGCGTCGTGTTCAGCGAGGGCTTCATCGGAGAACGGGCCGAGGAGCTTGTCAGCGTGCAACTCGCTGCCTTGGAGGACACCGCCTGGGTGATCGACGCAGCGTACGCCGCGCAAACCGAGGCGGAGCGGGCGTCTGCCGCGGCGACCGATGCCGCCCACCAGAAAGCAGACGAGGCCGCGGTGGCCGCCTCCGTCACGGCGGTCGAGCTGGAAGTCCTGCGCTACTTGCCGACCAAGATGACCTTCGCGCTGGTTGCCGACAAGCTGGGGATCTCTCGCTCCGCCGCCAAAGAACGCGCCGAGCGTGCATGTTTCATGGTTAACGTGACGATCCGCGCTCGCCTGGGAGCCGGCTCGGCTGGCGCTCTCCAATTCGTTGACTCCGCTCGTTGTTGGTTACAGCCCGCTCGGGTACGTTTCCGGCGTTTCGCCGGCGATCCACAGGCTCGTAGGCTCTAGGGGTTCGAGCGCCCGGGTCCTGTCGATGTGAATCATCGCGTCGAATTGGTCGGCGGGCCGGACGTGGAAGTAGTGGCTTTGCCGTTCGGTCGCGGGCTGGTAGATCACGCCGATGGCGCGTCCCAAACGAACGACGCTAAGCGGCTCCGCGGCTTCCGGGCTAATGCGTGCCGACACCAGGAAGGAGCTCCTGCCGGTCTCGTGTAGGAGTTCTTCGATGCTCCCGTTGAGCGCCGGTCGAACGGCCTTTCGTTCGGCAACGCCGCCCCATTCGCTGGCAGCGGTGACAGTGCCGCCATACGTGCTAAACCCAATCAGGCGGGCCTCATCGCCGTATCGCTGACGGACAAGTTGACCGAGCGTGAGCTGTCCGTCGGCCCACACTTCGGTCGCCCGCGCGTCCCCGACGTGAGAGTTATGGGCCCACACCACTATTCGGGCCGATGGCGCATCATGGTGGCGGTCCAGATGTGTCAGCAATGCCTCAAGAGTCTGCGCCATGTGCTTATCACGCAAGTTCCACGAGGTGACACGCCCGCTGAACATCGCACGGTAGTACACCTCCGCGTTGCGCACCGTTTGCGCATTTTGCTGGGCGTAGAACAGTTCGTCCTCGGCGAGCAGTCCGTCCCTGCGCGCATAGGCCAATGCGTTGCGCTGGATGTCAACCAGCTGCTCGATCGCTTGATTTTCACACGATGGACCGGCGCCGAACGCCGCCGAAAATCCGTACGCCTGACCATCGTCGGCCGAAGCGTGATCGAAGCAGGCATAGCGGGCCCGCGCCCGTGCCGCCGCCTTCGGGTCGACTTTGTCGAGGTAGGTGATCACTTCGTGCATCGACCGGTGCAGGCTGTAGAGATCCAGCCCGTAGAAGCCGGCCTGCCGCTGACCGTTTGACTCGTGCCGTCGGTTGCGCGTGCGTAGCCAGTCGACAAAGTCACGAACGACGGTGTTGCGCCACATCCAGGCCGGAAAGCGCTCAAATCCGCTCAACGCCTCATCGGCGCTCTTGTCCTCGCCAAGACCGCGAACGTACCGATTCACTCGGTAGGCGTCGGGCCAGTCCGCCTCCGCGGCGACAGCGCAGAAACCCTTCTCCTCGATCAGCCATTTGGTGATCGCGGCCCGAGCCTCGTAGAACTCGTGCGTACCATGTGAGCTCTCACCGATCAGTACGATGCGCGCGTCACCTATTAGCTGCTCCAACGTCTCGCGCGACGGGATACCCGCCGGGGCATCGACAGCCACGCTGCTGACTACCTCGGCCGCCGTCCTCGCCGCAGGTCTGCTAATCGAGGCCCCTGTTGTCGGGGTGGCGAGCAGCTGACGAACCTCCTCGTCAGTGACCTGGCGGAAATCCCAGAACGACTCTCCGACCGCGAGAAACGGGGTGGGCATGGTCGCACACACAACGTCGTCGACAAGGCCGGCGAATTCCCGGCAGGTGGATTCCGGGGCCGCCGGCACCGCAATCACGATATGTGCGGGCTGGGCTTCGCGTAACGCCTGCACCGCCGCGAACATGCTTGCGCCGGTGGCCAAACCGTCATCGACAAGAACGACCGTCTTGCCGGTCACGTCGAGCGGTGGACGTCCGCCGCGATACGCGGCCTCGCGCCGGACCAGCTCCCGACCTTCACGCTCGGCGATGTCGCGCAATTGCTGCGGCGGGATCCGCAAACCCCGCACCACATCGTCGTTGACCACGACGCGGCCCCCGCTCGCCAACGCTCCAACTGCAAACTCCTCATGGCCGGGGGCGCCGAGTTTGCGCACGATGAAGGCATCCAGCGGGGCGTGCAGCGCGGCTGCCACCTCCCACGCAACAGGTATGCCGCCCCTCGCCAAGCCCAGGACGATCACATCCTGTCGGTCGCGGTAGGCGCTGAGGAGATTTGCCAGCACCCGGCCGGCCTCGCGGCGGTCGCGGAACACGCGCCGCGGCGAGTACCGGGTGACATCAGCTGCTCTGGTCATTGCGCACCACGGTCATGTCAGTTGGCGGACTGGACCGGAACGTGCCGCTCGGCCGGCTTCGGCTCCGAAATCGCCACCGAGACAGTGAGGATGCCTTTGTCGTAGGTGGCCTCGATGTTGTCTTCGTCAGCGCCCGCCGGCAGCGACACGGTCCGAACGAATGAGCCGTACGAGAATTCCGAGCGCCCATCGAAGTCTTTCTTCTCGCTACGCTCGGCCTTGATGCTCAGTTGTCCGTCGCGCACCGTGATGTCGATGTCCTTGGCAGGGTCGACGCCCGGCATTTCCGCGCGCACGACGTAGCGGCCGTCCTTCATCTCGTCCTCGAGCCGCATCACGCGGGTATCGAAGACGGGACGGAGTCCGGCCAAGGCAGGAAAGCCGGCGAACAGCTCTGAGAACTCCGGGAAGAGCGACCTCGGCTGACGCCGAACGGAAGAGTACTCATGGTGTCTCCTAGATTTGAGATTTGCGTTACTGGCGATGTCCATCCGACCAATCCGCCGCAATCGCCGAAAGGGACCGAAGTCCCCGGCTTGAGGGCCGTTCGTCAGCTCTCTCATCCGCCGTGGGTGAACAACGAAGCCGCGGCGGATCATGCCCGCTGGCAACACCAGTCGCCGGGGAAAGCCCATAACCTTGCGTCAGGCTTCGGTTTCTTCGTTTCGGACGAAGACTTCGCGACCCGACAGTGACGATAACCTATCGGGCTATTCGAACCGGGTGGGACACTACGCCGATGTCGGCCATCACACGGTTAAGGACGAGGCCGTATGCATCGCCGTCTTCAGCGAACGGGACAGTCCCCGGCGACGAAGAAAGCCGTCGAGACGTCGATCCAGCGGCCAATCGGCATAGGTTTGTCAGCGTAGGCTGAGTTCAAGAATTGCCACGCGAGCGCATCAACGTCAGAATCAGTCAGTAACGGTGGATCGCCTAGCGGAGAAGCCATTTCACTTTTTGGGTGCGTGGACAGCTCTGACTGAGTCGCCACGTTGTCTCATAGTTTGGCTAGTGAGCACATCCGCGTACAGGGTCTGAAGTCATCTATGGACACGGTCATCTGCCTATCCCATGCTGGTCGGCGCGGGCACGCATCACACGACGTGCCGACAAACCGCGTCCTTCATTATCCGGTTTGTTGCCAGCACCCGGCCAGATCGACACGGGTTCCACCACCGAAATGGCCACAGCGAACTAGCGATGATGAACGCTTGATAACAATTCACCTGCTACGACCCTCGGGCATGTGAACATCCAACGCCAGAGTCCTTGGTCCTCAACGTCAAGTCATTGGACTCTGCTGAGGTGGCACGGTTCGCAGCGCCAGGGTCGTCGGCCACAAGCGCTTTGGCCGAAGGACGAAACGCGTCTTGATTGATGACTTTGGTCTCGATTGCGGCATGGAAAAAAAAAAAAAAAAAAAAAAAAAAAAAAAAAAAAAAAAAAAAAAAAAACTACGAGAATGCGCGTGCGCGATTCCGCTGGTCCGATGTGCCTGCGTTGTGCGAAGGCATGAGGCCCAGCAGGTGCCACATCGCCCACGCCGCCATTGACCGCCACGCTGCGGGCCCTGCCGCGAGACGCACAGCGTTTCGGTTCGTCGGCGACAAGGACTGGGACGGTGCGATGGCCACGCGAGATCTCAGCTACGTCGAGCTCGGCCGGCTTGCCAAACGCCCCACGCCGTGACGGCCCCACCGCTACCGGCTAATCTTGATGGCGCGCTCGCTTCCTGAGCACAAACCTCATGAATTCATCAGCGCCCCAAACGATCACGGGATATGTCAGCAGCAGAAGCAGATCCGAGACCGGCAGTGGCGCGGTGCCCAGCAAGGCTTGCATCGGTGGGGTGTAAACGAACACGGCGGCCAGTAGGATCTCGGCAGCAATGCCGGCCAACAGGTAGTGGTTAGTGAAGACGCCGATCGACCGCAAAGAGGCGCGCTGGGTGCGCACGGCGAAGGCGGTGCCGATCTGCCCAGCGATCATGCCCAGGAACGTCATGGTGGTCGCTTGCTGATAAGCGTGGTGTAGTGGGGCATCCACGTCGACGGGCACGCCCAGATGCCAGCCCGCGTTGAGTAGCACATAAAAGAATCCGGCCATCGCGAGTGCGGCAACGATTGCGCCCAGAAACAGCCAGGCCCTGGCCAGCATCCCAGCGCGGATCACGCCTTCGTTGCGCGGACGCGGCGGGCGGGCCATGATTCCCGGTTCGGCAGGTTCGCGGCTTAGCGACAGCGCCGGCAGCGTTTCGCTGCCCACGTCAAAAGCCAGCAACTGCAGGATAGTTAGCGGCAACGGTATTAGTCCGCCGCCGAGGGCAACACCAAGAACGGCACCGTTTCCGGCGTGGCATCGGAAAGATATCAATGATGAACTTGCGGACATTGTCGTAGATACGTCGGCCGGCATGAACCGCGGTGACGATGGTGCTGAAGTGGTCGTCGGTGAGCACCATCGTTGCGGCTTCGCGGGCGACGTCGGTGCCCGACTTGCCCATCGCCACGCCGATGTCCGCGCAGCGTAGCGCCGGAGCGTCGTTGACACCGTCGCCTGTCATTGCGACTACATGCCCGCCGTCGCGCAGCGCCTCGGCGATGTGCAGTTTGGCCTCCGGGGAGGCACGGGCGAAAATCAACTCCGGGTTTTCTTCGATCAGTGCAGCCAGCTGTTGCTCAGTAAGCCGGTCGAACTGATTACCAGTCACGACGGTGGGATGATCCCCGGTTATGCCGACACGCTGAGCAATGGCCCCCGCGGTGAGCGGGTGATCACCGGTGATCATGATGATGCGTATTCCCGCCGTGCGGCATTGCGCGACCGCGTCGGCGACGCCCGCTCGCGGCGGATCGAGCATCGCGATCAACCCGATGAAACATAGATCCCGTTCTGCATCGCCGCGCCGTTTCGGTATCGCTTCTCCGACGGCCAGCTCGCGCCGCGCGAAGGCAAGCACCCTCAACCCTTCGGCGGCGAACGCATTGACTGCCGCCTCGACTCGGCCACGCCCCGGGTCGTCGAGGACGACAGGATGGCCGTCAGTGTCGAGGATCTCACTGCACAACGTCAGCACCGCTTCGGGTGCGCCCTTGGTGTGGACGACGGTCGATTCGTCGGACAGCTGATCGACCGTTGACATCAGCTTGCGTTCTGGGTCGAAGTGAAACTGGCTGCGACGCTGGGCTTCTCGGCGTTTGTAGTCGATGTCTGTGCCGAACGTACGCGCGGCCATCAGGATCGCGATTTCGGTGGGATCTCCGGCGGGATCAGCATTCGCGCTAAGCCGCGCATTGTTGCAGTTGGCCGCGATACGTCCCAATGCCTGCACCAACAACGGCGCGGTGCTGCCCAACACAGCCACACTGCCGTCCTCGAGGTCAATTCGCTTTACCGGCACCCATGCGGCGACTGGGATCATCCGGTTTTCGGTCAACGTGCCCGTTTTGTCCGTGCAGATCACGTCGGTGGAACCCAACGTCTCCACCGCAGAGAGGCGCTTGACAAGCGCGCCGCGACCGGCCAATTGCCGCACCGCCACCGCCAACGACAGCGTGATCACCGGCAGCAAGCCCTCGGGCACCATCCCGGCCAGCAGGCCAGCGGCGAACACCAGCGAATTGATCAGGGTCAGGTGTGCCGCAAGGGTGGCCAATGGGATGAACGAGAGCGCCAGCATCACTGAGACCGCAGCGATCAGCCAGGCCACGCGGCGGACCTGCCGCTCCAGCGGGCTGGGATCTATCTTGACGCGCTGGGACAGCGCGGCGATGCGACCGATCTCAGTGGCCATCCCGGTTGCAAACACCACACCGCGCGCTTCGCCGCCGGTGCAGCTGGTCCCGCTGAACACCAGCTCTTGCGCGGATAGCAACGGCACATTCGCATCCACTATCGCCGCTGACCGCAGCGCCGGTACGGATTCTCCTGTCAGCGCCGACATGTCGACTTCGATCGCACCGTTGAGTAAGCGGATATCAGCGGCGATGCGGTCGCCCTCCTGGATCAACACGATGTCACCGCGCACCAACTGCGTCGCGTCGACTTCGGTGACCGCGCCGTCGCGTTGGACTCGGGCACGCTGCGGCAGATACTTGGCCAGCTCCTCAACCGCCCGCTCGGCCTGCAACTCTTGCACAAATGAGAATGCCGCGTTCAGCCCGATGATCAACACCACCGCGGCGGCAACGACATTCGAACCGACGACCAATAACAATCCTGCCGCCAGCCACAGCAACAAGGCCAGTGGATGGGTGAACTGGCGCGCTAACTCGCCGGGCCATCGGCGCTTCCGGCGGCGCTGCAGGGTATTTGGCCCATCCTGCAGCAGACGCCGTTGCGCCTCACGCGTAGATAATCCGTTGGGGGCACTCCGCAGATCCCGCAACAACCGATCGACGGCCTCCTCCGGATCCAGAGCGACGGCCGAATCACCCTGGTAGTCGACGCCGTTCGAGTCAACTCGAGTGCGTCCTTACTTTGCTCGCCCGAGTTGGCATCGCGGCCGATTGCCCGTGGGCAACGGGGGGCTGGTCTGACACGGGTCAACATTTTTCCGGATAATCTTGCAGCATTCGCAAGTGAATCAGCACCCGGTCGTCGTAATCATCCTTCGTCACATGCCCGTGCAACGCGAATGCAGTGACGTTGTCGGGAAAGCCTTTCAACAGTTCAGACATAGAGCTCCTCCTCGAAATGGGGTCTGCTCTCTTACCGTCGCGTCATCGTCTCCTACGTCAACGTCCCGCTCTAGAGGACAAAGTCACCGAGGAAGAAACTGGGGCCAGTTCACGTGACCACGCCACCTACACTCCGGTCACATATGCTTGCAGGCCACTGACCTTGCGAGTCCACGCTGCCGAAGCGCCTTTTTAGCAGATCCACCCCCAACTCGAATACGCTGTTCGAGTTGGGGGTGGATATGGCCGGAAGCTTGTGGCGCTCCACGAAACCGATGACCGTCATGACGTCTCCTCACGCACCAGTGTCGGCCGATTGGCAGGCGCGAGTATCCATAGGTGTCGAACGGCCTGGGCCGGTGGCGACCACGTCAGTGGTATGCGCATTGTCCGGTCGCGATCGTCCGCGACGAAGACCCGTTGATGCGCATCCCAGTCAAGCGCCGGTTTTGGTCGGCATTGATGGCTCGTCGGCATCCGAGTTCGCGACCGCGATCGCATTCGATGAGGCTTCGCGCCGGAATGTGGGGTTGGTCGCTTTGCACGCATGGAGCGATGCTGACGTGTCGGCGTGGCCCGGCATCGATTGGCCGGCAACAGAGTCGTTGGCGGTGCCGGTGATCCTGGCCCGCGAGTCGGTGGCCTAGATATTTCATTGATATTGCGCTTATCCGCGGACGACGAGCACTGAGCATTCGGGGTGCTGGAAGAGCGGATGTCCATAAGGCCCGATTAGCCGCGCTAGCTGATCGGCCTCGGCGCCACTGATAACCGCGAGTTGAACTCGCTCGTCGTTGGTTCTCAGGAAGCGGGCGATAGCGTGCTTGGTAGTGATCGGGTAAACGCGCACCTCGGGATGACGTTGCCGCCAATCCTGTACCCGGCGTTCGAACTTGCCGTCGGCATGCTCGGTGAGTTCCTCGGGTCGGCCTCCAAGGACGAGCATCGGCGCCCTGCGCAACTTTGCTTCCCACGCGGCGTATTTGACGACGGCGTCGTTGCCGAGTGCGTCGGTCATCCGGACCACGATCCAATTGATGTCGGGCGGTGGCTGGTCGGAATTTGTACGCAGGACCGCGACCGGGCAATGCGCCTTCTCAGCGAGCTCGGTTGCCGTCGAACCCAAGATCGAGCGGGCATAGCGCCCGATCCCGACGGAGCCGACGCAAATCATCTCGGCATCGCGGGATGCCTCCACGAGCACCAGCCCGGCCGGACCACGTGGGATCTCGGTTTCGATCTTGACGAGCTTTCGGCTGGCCTCAACCGCGAATTGCGCTTCGCGAAGCGATGTCTCGGCATGCGCGAGATCGCGCGCGTAGTCGGCCGGGGATGGATGCGTCTGCTTGATAACCGAGACGAGACGCAGCGGCACACCGCGACCGATGGCCTCATCGACACCCCACAGCGCGGCCGCGATCGCCGCTTGCGAACCATCGGTACCCACGATGATCGGTTTCATCGTCCGCGCTCCTTTTTAGACCTTTCCCGAAGCTCTCTCGAACTAAGGTCGCTATCGATCCGGTGCCGGATCACCCAGCGTTGGAATAGTTGTCCGCATCGTGACGATGCGCGGTCATGCCCGGTCCCGGCTGGGCGAGCCGATAGACATCGATCAACCGTGCGAGATCGCTTGGCGTGACGATGCCGACCACCCGGCCCCCGTCGATGACCAGGGCACGGCTACCGTGACCGGCTGCTGCCAACCGCTCAATCAGCGCGCTAAGGGGCTCGAGGGGGGCCGCGGTCGGCACGCTGTGCAGCGGTAGAGCAATCTCACGCACACTGGTCGTGGTGCGTCGGTTGGGCGCAAGTTCGCGCAGCTGCCGCAGCGTGACCAGTCCCACGATCGATCCATCCCGGTCGGCAACCGGGTACGCGGAGTGACGATCACCGAGCACGTAGCGCTCGATGAAATCCGCCACGGTAAGCCAGCCTGGAGCGGCGTGCGGCTGAGCGGTCATAGCGTCGGCGACACGCAGCCCCGCCAGGGCCTGGCGGGTCGTCACCTGTATTTCCTCCTCGCGCGCGGCAACGAAGATAAACCAGCCGATGAACGCCAACCAGACGCCGCCGACAAGGCCGCCCGCCAGAAACTCGGCCAATCCCAACGTGATCAAGATGATGGCGACCACTCGTCCGGCATGCGCCGCGCCGACTGAGGCGCGCACGGTATCGCCGTGACGGTGCCATAGATACGCGCGCACCACCCGGCCACCGTCCAACGGGGCGCCGGGCAGCAGGTTGAACAGGCCCAGCAGTAGGTTGATGGCAGCCAACCACCAAGCAACACTGACTGCGATGGCTGCGACGTGCACGTCGGCAAACGCGATTGCCAGCCCGGCGAAAACCGCAGACAGCACAAGGCTGGTGGCCGGACCCGCGAATGCGATCCGGAAGGCCGCTTTAGGTGTCTTCGCCTCGCCCTGGAGAGTCGTCACACCGCCAAAAAGCCATAACGTCACGTCACCCACGCTTACCCCCATACGACGGGCGACGACCGCGTGTGCAAGTTCGTGTGCCAACAACGACGCCAGCAACACCAGCGCGCCACACCCTCCGGCCAGCCAATACGCGAGGTGCGAATACCCTCTGACGGTGCCGGGCAGCGTCCTCGCCAGGCTCCACGTGAACAACCACAGGATGACTATCACGCTCCAGTGGACCTTCACCGGGAACCCGGCAATTCGTCCTAGCGGAATGGCGTCACGCACCTTAAACCTCCGAAAACTGTTGACGGACTGCGTCTTCGCGGATTTCCCCAACTGGCTGCGGCTGCGCCAAGGGCAACCGCTCGACCCGGTGTTTGAATTCAATCAAAAATCTGCGCGTCGTCAACGCGACCAACGGCCTGGCCAGCTCCATGACAAGCACTTCGCCAGGGTGGCGCAAGCCGATCCGTACTCGCACAAGGAGTCGGACACGGTCCTCCCAATGCGGCAGGAGATGGATCGACCACACCACGTCCCACAGCAGGCCTGGTCGCGTGGCCCTGAGCACAATGCGCTTTTCGGGCTCGATCTCCTCGACGCACATCCTCAGCCCGTCCTTTAGCCCCATCCAGCCCTTAGGAGCCAGGCGCACAACGTCCCCTACCTCAAGATGTTGCGATTCCGGACGAATACGCTCGGCGTCCTCCCGGTCCTGACCCATCTGTGCTAGCAAGGCCCAGACCGTTGATTGCGGCGAGTCGATGTAGACCGCCTCGGTCGCCTGGACAACGGGCTCACCGATCACTGCGTCGCCGGGTAGCTGCAGCAGGCACTCTTCCTTGGTTGCGCCCCAATTCCGGTAGTACTGTCGCGCGGCATAGAGCACCGCAACGAGCGCCACCGTCCGCCTGATCGGTGCTGTGACCTTTGCCATGGCGCCAGTCTGCGTCTGCGTTGCACAACGTACCAGGGCCAATGGTCCTCGGCGGCCACACCAATATGCCCTGCACACTGCGCCGCCAGACGATACCGGCTCGCTTGCTGTCCCGGGTTGGCGTTGCGACGGACGTGACCTGCGGCGCCTGCACTGTCGATGACTTTGGGCCCTATCCGCAACGTGTGCGTGACGAAACAATGACCTGGTCTGGCGTAGCTTGGCTGCGGCGCCGGCCCGATCTATGCCGAGTGGTCACTCGATCGACGCCTCGACACATTCCTGCGGCGGCAAGGGTTTTCCCGCGTCGCCGACGATGGCGATCTCTCCAATATCGTCCTGGATCGCATCATGGCGTACGGGGCCATCGTGCCTCGCAGCTGGCACGACGTGGCAGACGGATCGGCGGCCGGCGCCCACGCGGTCACCAAGCGCTGCCATCCCGATAATCGCTCAAGCCTGGGGCAAGACTGGCACCACTGCTCCGGGACTACCGGCACTATCGATCCATGCGCTGCGGGGCTGTCGTAATCGGCGTTTCACCAAGCCGGCTCGCAGGATCGGTAAGCCTGTTCCTAGGTTCAAGGGCGTTGGACTTCGATGGTCGTGCCGATGCCGGAGTATTGCGTTCGGCTTACCGGGATTCTGGCGGGGCGATAGCAGCAATGATAAAGTGAAAGAATGCATTTCGAGTAACCCGACCCATATCACGCGCACCCTATGCAGGGTCTGCGCCGGTGCCGAAGGGGCCGAAATCAATGGCGGACTTGTCTGCTGGTTCAGTCAAGTCGATCATCTACGGCTAGATACCGTTCCTCTACCGCGTGGATGAGTTGGTGGCGCATGCGTTCCAGCTCGACGGCGCGACGCGCCATTAACTCGTCCTCCCAGCCAGCCACCTGTGTTGCGAGCTCCTTGTCGGCGATGGTGCCGTCAAGCCAGCGAGAAAAGTCGCCGCGTTCGAGATGGTACTCGAGTGCTCGTTGGTCGAGATGCCTTACTGCAGTGCTGAAGTCGCGCATGGTCGCGGCTGGAGCGATAGGTTGGCCACCGCTGATGTGGAAGTAGAAGCGCCGCTCTTGGGGCAGGCGGATATCGGCATACTTGTGCCAGTGTCGTACGTGGGTGGTCTCACGATCTGCGATGGTGAACCCACGAGCCGGCCCGGAACCGAAACGTATGATAGCCCGCCGTCGGGAAGCGATGTCTGCCGGAGTTTCGGCGTTGATGAGCGTTAGCACGACGTCGCTGCTGTCGATCTCGTGGGCAGGCAATGACGCCGGGGCGAATGAGGACAACACATAGCCGCCTCGGCGTGCCCAGTGTGCTTGCTCGTCAGTGCCGAGCAGGTGGGCCTCGTCGTAGATCACCCAGTGTGGGAATCCGTACCGCTCGCGGTGCGCCTCGACGGTCGACCGCAGGCGATGCACGTAATCGATCTTGGTTGGCTCGGGCAGTCCCGACATGTCCACCACCACGCTGGAATACGGATGCAGCGTGTTGACCAGTTCGGCTGGCTCGGGAAGGTGATGGCCGGCGTCAACGACCTGGACCTGGTTGAACTGCTGCAATTGCACGTGGTCACCTTCAGGGTCGAGGATAAGAACGCAGTAGTTGGCCAGGATCCATCGCTCTGCCATCAAGCCAACGAGATAGCTCTTTCCCGACGCGGCGGGTCCGGTAACCAGGATCCGGGCTTGGCTTCCCGGTATCCGGGTCGGGGTTGTGTCATCAAATGTTCCGATGTCGACCCACCGGCGTGGCGGGCACCAGCGTTGTGCGCCACTGAGATACGGGCCAGTCAACAGCTCGGCGACACCGGCCCCGTCCGGTTCGTCAAGGACAATATCGGCATTTCGCCGAACTGACGGGACACCGTCGGCCACAGCTGCGCCGATCTCGGCGATGGCGAACAATGATAAGTCGTTCTCGGCGTCCCCCACCGCCACGGTGTTGTGCGGGGAGAGGTTCATCTCGGCCAGCATTGTCGCCAGTCCGGTGGCCTTGGTGATGCCTGCCGGCAGCACCATGAGGGCAGCCCGGTTTCGTGTGATCTGGTAGTCGAGCCCGAGCTCACCGATTACCTCGACGACGGTCGCGGCGTGCTCGCCGTCAACGGCGACCAGCACCTCGCCGCGTCGGTACGGCACCCCGCGGTCACCGAGCGCTTGAGCAAGGCCGCCATCCACCGGAGGTGCCAGCGCGTGGGCTCGTCCTTCGATCACGATCACCGCGCCGTTTTCGAGCACCATCGCGTCCACGTGGTCGGCTATCTGTGGGAACTCAGCCTGCAATTCGGCTGCGATGCGGCCAGAGACAAGCACTATCGCCAGGCCATTACGCCGGGCCTGCCCGGTCGCCTCCATAGCATGCGGCACTATGCCGCAGCCCGATGTAAGCGTGCCGTCGAAGTCGACCGCGACCACCTTGAAAAACGCCACAGCGTCACCCTTCGATTGCCGATAACGGTCGTCTGAACTTGTTTGGCTTCCTGGGAGCTTGTAGACGACTGATAGTCATCAGCCCGGCGCGCGGCCTTAGGGCCTAGCCCAACTGACCCGTGATATCGATGCTGCGGCTTGTGGACCAGTAAGGCACTGCAGCCGATCTCCTCCCGCGGATCGCCATCAATGTCGCGGGATCTGGGCCACCGGCGTCGAATCCTGGCCCGACTGACCAGACCACCTGGGATGATCGCAGCGCCGGGGGCACATGCGTGAGTCAGTGGCTGGTTATGGCTTGCTCCGAGCAGATGGCCCTCACGAATTCGACGATGGCGTGTTCGGGAAGGTGTCGTGCGATGTCGGCTTCGCTGACCATGCCGACCAGCCGGTGGTTGTCGATAACCGGCAGCCGGCGAACCTGATAGGCCTCCATCATGTTCAGCATCTCCCCGATGCTGGCTGTGGCATCGACGTGATAGGTGTTGCCCTGCGCCAGTTCACCGGCCGTGACGTTATTAGGGTCATGACCCGCGGCGAGACATTTGACGACGATGTCGCGGTCGGTGACCATGCCGTGTAGGCGGTCATCGTCGCCGCAGATAGGTAGGGCTCCCACACCCAGGTCGCGCATATGTTTAGCTGCGGTACTGAGGGTTTCGTGTTCTCCGATACGGCTAGCTCCGCTATGCATAATGTCTCGCGCCGTGGCCATGACTTTCCTCCTTATAACTTATTAACCCGTCGGTTCCCGACATTGCTGAACCTATGGGCAGGAGCACGCAGTTTTATAGGGTCGTTAGACCTATCGTGGGCCGATAGATGACCAATGGGGCCGCCTACACAATGATGTGATGGCCCGCCGAGCGGAGAAATTGTCAAAAGCTGTGGATGGGGTGTGGGCGCGCGGTTCTCGATGTGGCAGTACATGCTGGCGAGCGCGGTACGGGCCGCGGTGACAATCCGGTCGCGTCAACGCAGATCATGCGGACGGGAATGCGGGCGACCTTAAGCAGAACTCGCGCCACCGGCTGGGCCGTGGGGAGCCGCCGACCGTCGCGAAAAAACCTGCGAAGCCAACGCGATAGTGGGTCGTGCGATCGGAAGTTCGTCCGGCGCTTGATCGAGGTGATCGCGCCACGGTTGAGCGAAGTAGAGGCTAGTATCCATGAGCGGTCTGATCAGGTGGGCTTGGGCGAAAGGCCCCCGGCCGTTGACAGGCGTGCTCGCTGGTGGGTATTGCCCTGGTGGCAAACTGACAGCATCCGAGACGACGTATTAGGGACTTATGTCCCGCGAAAGTCCTTGACTAGCAGGGATACATCATCGACGCCGATCTGGGACAAATGATCGGGTGAAGAGGACTTTAGGCACTCGTGCCGGTGGCGTGGAGATCATAGCGTTTGGTTCGGCATAAGTTGCCGTTCGCTGCGACAGGATTTGCAGCGTCGTATCAGGAAATTTGAGGAGATGATAATGACACAGACACCGGAAAAGACCGAGTCACGCTGGGCCGAACTATCTGACGAGGTGCTCGAATCGGTCGAGGCAAGCCGTAAGCAGGCCATCGAAGCCATCCGCAAGTTCGTCGATCAGGTGAGTGGAGACCTTCCCGATGAGTCGCGGCGCAACGTCATCGACGCCGCCCTGGACTTAACTGAGGAGTTGGTCACCGGGCGGATCGAGTTCTTCCGCAGCGTGGTGCGAAGCGCCGGCCAGGCGGTAGGCGGCAAACAGTCGTAACGGCTCAACGATCCCAGGCCGATGGCCGAACGGTTGCCTACGGGGCACCGCCCGGCCATCGGTCATTTGTCATTCGACGTCCAGCTCACCCGCGAAGCGCGAGAAGGTGTTCCGCGCAGCTCGCTGCAATTCGATCGCCGCAGCCCAGTCCGTGCCCGAACGCCGGATCGGCTCCCCCGATGACTATGTCGATCGCCGGGACGCGCTCTTCACTTGCATTGGTCATGAAGCAGCCTGGGACCCCCCGACCCGTTTGCGAAGACGCGCCGCGAATGCGGCGGCCCGATCGAGGTCGTGGTCACTAGGCCGTCCCCTGTTGATCCCGCCGATGAACCCGAATGGCCCAACCGTGTCGAACCCGCGGCAGGAAAACGAACCGATCACCTCAAAGCCCTTCGATTCGAGCTGTTTCCGAACCGGTTTGTTGTAGTCCAACAGCGGAACCTGCCGGGCGCCGCTGGTGAAGAAAGTGAAGGTTCGGATGTGGTCTACGGCTGGTAGGCGACGTATCAAGTTCCGCAGCCTCGCGTCCACCGCCATGTAATAAATGCCGGATCCGAAGCCGACGAGGTCGTACTCGCCGAGCGTTTCGGGATCGACTGACTCGGGTTCAACGACCTCGGCATCAAGCACCTCAGCCATCCGATCGGCTACGCGGCGGGTATTGCCGTGCGATTTCGAAACGCAGACGATCAGCGACTTCATGGCCCAACTCCTTGAATAACATGGCCCGGACGGGTCCATGCTGCGTGAGCACCTCACCATCCGGTAGGGGCGCAAAGGCACCAAGCCCGGGGGCATTGGTCACTTTTGGTCGGATCAGTCGAACGCGTGGATCACCTTGCGGGCCACATGCTGGATCTGCCGGCGCGTGTCGTAATCGAGGGGTAGTCCATCGAGGGCTGGGATCTCCCCCGTCGTAGTGACCACCCCGGGTTCCTCCTGCTCCCAGCGGGCGTTCACCTTATCGCCCAACGCGCGCGCGGGCGGGTTCTCGGAAAGCACCCGGGCATGGAAACGCTCGATGCCGTCGACGCGTGCAGCGACCGCCAGCGCACCGAGCAGCAGTGTCCCGATCCCGCGGCCCTGGTAGGCGTCCGCCACGGTGAGCGCAACCTCCGCCGAACCTGGGTCGTCTTCATCACGGATGAAGCGTGCGTCGGCGACGACCGGACCGTCCACGCCGTCGGTAACGACCCAGACGAAGTGGTCAATGTAATCAACCTCGAACAGGTAGGCCAGCCGCCCCTCGGTCGGAGCGCCACCCTGGTACCGCAGGTACAGAGTCTCCCGCGAGAATGAGCCATTGCTCTTGAACCGCTCGGCATCACCGGGCAGGACTGGGCGCAGCAATAGCCCGGCACCGTCTTTGGCCGATACCGGGATCGGGGCGATGTATGCGGCCAACCGCTGCCGTGCGGTACGGACCATCCGATCGGCGACGACCGGCATGGCCAGCATCCAATCGAAAGCGACTTCGTATCCGACGTAGCCGCACACGTCATCTTTCGCGATCACCGTTGCCGTTCTGGGTGCGTTTCGCAGCAAAGCGATTTCACCGACAATCGTCCCTGGCGACAGCTCGGTCACCGCGATCTGCCCATCCAGGCCGACGTGCCTGACCTCGACTCGACCGGACACGATGATCGAAAACGACACCGCTCGCTCACCCTGCCGCATCAGGACCTCGCCGGCTGCCGCATGCAGGGGCTCCCGATTGGCGGCCAATGCCGCCAGGTCCTCAACCCGGATATCGGCGAACACATGCAGCGCCGCCAGCTCCTTGGTTGTAACCGCGCTCACGCCAGCCCGCTTGGCAGCCCGGCACGAGAGCCCGATTCGCACCGCCGCGGCGCCAACTGCCGACGGTGATCCGTTCATACAGCGGTCATCTCGACAATTCCAGTATCGCAGTGCGCCGAAGCCGGGTACCCGGCAATGCGCCGTCACCCCACGTACGGTACGCGACCGACGGGACCATCGCCTGAGCAGTCTGCGGGTAAACGCAGTGACAAAGGACTCTATCGCGCTGGGACTTCGGCAGATCCGAAGCGAGACAAAAGCATTCCGGTAGTCGTGCTCTTGGCCTCTTTGTCTCGGCCAGCAGCGGTGGTCGGATGGACCGGACATGCGACAGGGGCCGAAGTCCCGGCAGCCCTGGGCCGTTCGTCACCATGTCAGCGTTAGGTGCGGTAAGTGCAGGCTCCACAGCGATGCGGTGTGGGCATCGACGACCCGTCACATTGGTGCCAGCGGATGTGTCCGTTGCCGGATCGAAAGTTTATTGCGCTACCGCGTGACGACGATTACCGGCACCTTCGCCGATTGTGCGACCGCAGAGCTGACTGCGCCGAGAAGCATGCCGCCGAATCCGCCGCGGCCGTGGCTGCCGAGAACCACCAGTTGCGCGCTTTGGGATTCCTCGATCAGCCAGCGCGCGGGGGTGTCGCAGACCAGCCGTCGACTGACGTGCACATCGGGGTAGCGTTCCTGCCAGCCGGCCAGGCGTTCGGCCAACACCTCCTCACCTTGGGCCTGATATGTCCGCCAATCCATGCCGAGGATCGGGAAAACCCCGACGTCGCTCCACGCGTGCAGCGCGATCAGCGCCACTCCCCGGCGCGACGCTTCGTCGAATGCCCATGCAGTTGCGGCTTCGGAGGCGGGCGAACCGTCTACGCCCACCAGAACTGGTGCTTCCGGGTCGACCGGAAGGGACGCTTGGTCGGCGTGAATGACCACTACCGGGCAGTGCGCATGCTCAACTACGCCCCTGCTGACCGAGCCCAGCAGAAGACGCCCGAGTGCACCCCTGCCGTGACTTCCCACAACGATCATCCGCGCCTCCGTGGAGGCATCGACAAGCGCATCCACGGGATGCGAATACAGCACCTCTGTTCGAACGTCTGGCAGCCGCGGCTGATCCAAGGTGGCGGTGAGGCCTTTGCGCGCTTGGTCGATGGCGTGTCGCGCGTTGTCGTCTTGCCATTCTGCGACAGTTGCCTGGCCGGGGCTGACCGGCCAGCTGACAGCCACGGGTTGTACGACATGCATTAGCGTGACGGGTTCATGACGCAGGGCCGCTTCGCGTGCCGCCCACGATACGGCGGCATCTGATTCCGCCGAACCGTCGACGCCGACCAGTATGCCGTATTTCGTTGGGGTTTCCGACATCTCACCTCCTTTGATCGCGACCAATGCGGGTGACCGCCGAGCAGTCAGCGACGAAATTCCAGAACCTCAACCAACGGTCGCCGAGGCGTCGGTGGCGGAACGTCCTCACCGTCTGGCGCGGTACCTACCCGTATCAAGACTTGCGGCATCGCCTTGGTCACCGTCAAGTCTCGGATGATGTTCCGGCTGGCTTCCAATTCGGTGATATGCGTGAGGGGACAAGTCGCCAGTCCGGCCATGGTGCATTCCAGCAGCACCTTCGATAACACCTGGCCGGCGTGGAGTGCGTCTGCGCGGGTGTCCTCCGGCGTGGACAGCACCAGTATCTTTGCTTGGTCCTTTGCGGTGGCGGCGCGCCGATTGCTAAATCCACTGGAAGGGAATTTTCGGTTTACCGCCACTCGATCAGCTTCTGGCCGGGACACCAACTGGCTGGGTGGGATTCCCTCCGACTGCCTGAAAGGAGTTGTCCACCATTGCAACTCACGGTGATAAAAGTCGTCGTAGCGGCGGAGGGCCTCGGTGAGCCGCGACGCTTCATGTAGTTGCGGGCGTGCGTTGTCGGCCAACACTTCGACAACGACCAGATCGGACTCGAGCGAGTTGCGCAGCGTCGTCTCGAATGACTCCCAATCCCCCGGTGGCCCAAACGGCAATCGGTCGCTCCTGCGCCGCGATATCGCATCGGCACGGTCGCGCCAGGCCTGAGCCACGTAATCGAGCGGCGTGAAGTAAATCGATGCCAGGTGCTCGAGCCGATTCGGGTTGGGGAACTCATCGATGTGGGTGTTCCAGCCGGCGGCGGCCATCGCGGTTTGGAAGTGATCGACCACGGCGCCGCAGCTGATGATTGCCTCGCGGCCAGAACTGTCGGTTGATCGCACGACACGATGAGGATCGGTGAACAGCTCGACGCCGGCGGGTGTAGCCAGCCATCGCCAGGGTTGGCTGTTGTGCAGCGATGGCGCACGGCATGACAACTCCACGGCCCGCGCGATCACATCGGTAGCCACTACCGTCATCGTCACCGGTTCACCAGCCCTTTCTACTCTTCGACCCTTGCGGGTCCGGGCGCCGGAAGCCAGGGTCATTGGTCCCTTGAGGACGCGGCGTATTACCCGGCTGTGGGGGTCTTCGGACCGCTTCGGGAAGAACGCGTCGGCTAACAGAATGTGCTTATGGGGTACGCCATGGCCACCTACCAACAGGCAGTCGAGCCGTACAGCGTGGTACACGAGACGCACACCGGGCTCGTCGCGCTCGTCGGAGATTTGGCATACAAGGTCAAAAAACCGATTCGCACCGACTTCCTCGATTGCAGCACCCAGCAACGGCGTGGACGGGCCCTTCAACGCGAACTGGAGCTCAACCGACGGCTGGCGTCCGCCAGCTATCTAGGCGTCGCTCACCTAAGCGCTGAATGGGCTAGCACTCGTGAGCCGGTGCTCGTCATGAAACGCCACCCGGACTCATCCCGGCTGGCCACGATGGTGCGGCGCGACCAACCAGTCACCGACCCACTAGAGAAAATCGCCGAGATGCTGGCGAGGTTCCACGAGAGCGCCGAGCGGGGCCGGCCCGTCGAAGCGCAAGGCACCGCCGCTGCGGTCCAAGCCCGCTGGGATGCGAATATCGCGGAGCTGCAGCAGTTTGTCGGCACGGTCGTGGACCAACACCGCCTCGATGCCGTCGAACGGTTGGCAGGACAATTCATCGCCGGCCGTGCGCTGCTGTTCGCTGGACGCGTCCGCGATAGGCGGATCGTCGATGGACACGGCGATTTGCTTGCCGACGATATCTTCTGCCTGCCCGAAGGTCCGGAAATATTGGACTGCCTGGAATTTGACGACAATCTTCGGTACGTCGACACGATAGACGACGCCGCCTTTCTGGCTATGGATTGGAGTTCCTCGGCCGCAAAGACCTCGGCGAGTTCTTCCTGGATCACTACAGCCAGCTGGCCGCCGATCCGGCACCACAGTCACTCAAGGATTTCTACATCGCCTACCGCGCGGTGGTTCGGGCCAAGGTCGACTGCGTCCGGTTCGCGCAGGGACATCGCGACGCCGCCGTGGACGCATCGCGCCACTTGGATAGGCTGCGCTCGGGCAAGGCGAGGTAGTGTGGGAAAGATTGAAATTGGCCCGAAATGACCTGCGCCACAATGAAGCAGACACACCGGCCAATTTCCGAACGTCAGCAGTTGACTCGGTTGCAGGCGTTCATCGTGGCATCGTCGCTAGGGCCCCGGATTGGCCGGTCCTTCTCGATGCAACGGCGTCCTACTCTGCCAACCTCGGCCGCGCTGGGACTCGACCACGCTGACAACCGCATTCCGCGATATCTTTTTCCGTAGGCTTGCGCTTCATGACCGCGCCGCCGGCCGCTGGGCTATCGGCCGCCGAAGTGGCCCGGCGGGTTGCCGACGGCAGGACGAATGATGTCCCGAGCCGGGCGACCCGCAGCGTGGCCGACATCGTCCGGGCCAACCTATTCACTCGGATCAACGCGATCCTCGCTGTGCTGTTCGCGATCGTGCTAACGACCGGTTCATTGATCAACGGGCTGTTCGGGCTTTTGATCATCGTCAATAGCGTCGTCGGCATGGTGCAGGAACTGCGAGCCAAACAGACGCTGGACAAGCTCTCCATTCTCGGGCAGGCCAAGCCGCGGGTGCGCCGGGCGGACCGAGCCGATGAACTGCCGCCCAGCGAAGTGGTCCTCGACGACATCATCGAACTGGGTCCCGGGGATCAGGTCGTGGTCGATGGGATGGTGATCGAGGAATCCGGCCTGGAGATCGACGAGTCGCTGCTCACCGGCGAGGCCGACCCTGTCCTGAAGCGCATCGGTGACGCGGTGATGTCCGGCAGCTTCGTCGTCACCGGGACTGGTGCATACCGGGCCACGAAAGTGGGACACGAAGCCTACGCAACCAGGCTGATTGCGGAGGCCAACAAGTTCACCCTGGTGCGCTCGGAGCTGCGGGCCGGAATCAACAAGATTCTCCAGTTCATCACCTATCTGCTGATTCCGGCCGGGCTGCTGATCATCTATACGCAGCTGTTCACCACCCATGTCGGCTGGCAACAGTCGGTGCTGCGGACCGTGGGCGCACTGGTCCCGATGGTCCCCGAAGGTCTGGTGCTGATGACGTCGATCGCGTTCGCGGTGGCCGTCGTTCGCCTGGGCCGCCGGCAGTGCCTGGTGCAGGAGCTGCCCGCCATCGAGGGACTGGCGCGGGTCAACGTGGTATGCGTCGACAAGACCGGCACGCTGACCGAGAACCGGATGCAGGTCGCCGACCTGCATCCGCTCGATTCTGCGGCTGGCATAGACACGATCATCGATGTGCTGGCGTCGATGGCTGCCGACGACGCCCGCCCCAACGCCAGCATCCAGGCCATCGCGGAGGCCTACCGCAACCCGCCGGACTGGACCGTCACCGCGACCGCCCCGTTCAAGTCGGCCACGAAGTGGAGCGGGGTGTCCTACAGCGAGCACGGCAACTGGGTCCTTGGCGCCCCGGACGTGCTGCTGGACTCTTCGTCAGCGGTCGCTCGGCAGGCCGAGGCAGCCGGTTCGCGGGGGCTGCGTGTGCTGCTGCTAGGGTTCACCGACCTGCGGCCCGATCATCCCGATGCGCCCGGCCGCGTCGTTCCGGCTGCTCTGATCATGCTGGAGCAAAGAGTTCGCCCAGACGCCCGCGAGACCTTGGAATACTTTGCCACACAGGATGTTTCGGTCAAGGTGATCTCAGGCGACAACGCTGTCTCGGTGAGTGCCGTGGCATCTAAGCTTGGCCTCGACGGTGAGACGCTCGACGCCCGGAAGTTGCCCACCGACCCGGACGAGCTGGCCGAAACGTTAGAGAAGTACACCACTTTCGGACGGGTCCGCCCGGACCAGAAACGTGCGATGGTGCGAGCCTTGCAATCCCGCGGCAACACCGTCGCGATGACGGGTGACGGTGTCAACGACGTGCTGGCCCTGAAGGACGCCGATATCGGTGTTGCGATGGGGGCGGGGAGTTCGGCGTCACGGGCTGTCGCCCAGATCGTGCTGCTAGACAACAAGTTCGCCACGTTGCCCTATGTCGTAGGCGAAGGACGCCGAGTGATCGGCAACATCGAACGGGTATCCAACCTGTTCCTGACCAAGACCGTGTACTCGGTGCTGCTGGCATTGCTGATCGGCATCACCGGCCTCGGCGCCAAAGGGTTGGGCATCAGATCGTTGATGTTCCCGTTCGAGCCCGTCCAGGTGACAATCGCGGCCTGGTTCACCATCGGCATTCCCGCGTTCATCCTGTCGCTGGCGCCCAACAACGAACGCGCGCAACCTGGTTTCGTCCGCAGGGTGTTAAGGACAGCGGTGCCCAACGGCGCGATCGCCGGTATCGCGGCCTTCGCGAGCTATTTGCTGTCGTTCCGGGGGGCTACGGCCAACCCGGTCCAGCAGATGCAGGCGTCAACCTCCGCCTTAATCACCCTATTGGTGGTCGCGGTGTGGGTGCTGGCGGTGGTGGCCCGGCCCTACACCTGGTGGCGGGTGATGTTGGTCGCCCTGTCCGGCGGCGCGTACGTGGTGATGTTCAGCATTCCGCTCGCGCGCGAGCAGTTCATGCTAGAGCCCTCGAACGTCGCGTTGACCGCCGCCGCGCTGGGGATCGGCGTGTTCGGCGCGGCGATTGTCGAAGCAATCTGGTGGTTGCAGGGCTCCGCCGGCGGAGCACCGCCTCGCTTGTGGCGCCAGCCGGAAGTCTGATTAGGCGGCAGATTCCCAGTCACCGTCGCCGTGGATGATCCTCCCGGACGATTCCCGGCGAGGGCGGCCGAAGTTCGACGAAGCGGACGAATCACCTCACAAGTCGGGATGCTCGGGCCAAATTCGAAGAACCGCATTCGGATGCCTTGAACCCACCATGTCGACCAGATGTCTAGCCCGACAATCAGGCCGCACGCGGAAGATCTTTGGGTTGTGAACTCGCCTGGTGTGACGCTGGATGGCTTCGCGCGGCCATCCACCCGACGTAAGTCAGATACAGCCCGATCAGAACCTCGACAACAGCACCGCCGCGCCACCAGCCCATTGCGTCAACTGCAGGGTTGGCCATCGAAAAGTAGGTGTGGGGGAAGGCCACAAGAAACAGACCCTTGAGTGCGACAAGCCAGCCCAAAGCCGACACGATCGCCGCCGCAGTGCCCCGCCAGTACGGGTGAAGGGCGATGACCATGAGACCCAACAGCAGGATAAAAGCGCCAGTCACCCAGGACCATAAGGGGTTCGCTTCGAATCCTGAGAGCAGCGCCCGCATATCATTGGGCTGCAGAGCAGCCGTAGCGGAGATGATGACCAAATATGGGCCGACTACGCGAGCGAACATGCGCGTCCTGATCTGGGATTCTTGTGAAGATATCATTGCATTACCTCCGTTCAAGGCTGTCATCCGGCGATACGACAACCATTCTGTTACGTAGATGCATTGATCCCGTGGCCATATCCCATCATTTGAGCTCCGACCTGCGATAGGGACCGAAGTCCCGCTTGTCCGGGCCGTTCGCCACCACGTCATTTATTAGAGTGCCCGCACCCACTGCGGTGATTCGATATTCGAGCTGGTCTTTTGGCGATCGCCGCAACCGCCAACGACCAATAGCGCCGAGGCGCCCCCATCAGGACTTAAGAACCGTGGGTTCCGGCCCGTCAGTCAGCTCATCACCCGCTCGCCGATCACCCGGTCGCGGCGCAGGGCAACCAGCTCATCGCGGGATAGTCCGAGGCCGCTGAGGATCTCGTCGTTGTGTTGACCGAGAGTGGGCGGGGCGAAGCGGTGATGACGAGCCGGGCCGGGAGTGATGCGGAACGGCCACCCCGGGTAGCGGTGCCAGCCGGTGACCGCATGCTCGAAATCCTCGTAGTACCCGCGGGCATCAAGCTCCGGCAGGTCATACATCCGCTCGGGCGTCACAACCTCCTCGACGGGGATGTCGCGTTCCCGTAGTGCGGCAACGATATTGGCGGGCGCCCGCGTTCGAGTCCAGGCTGCGACGACCTGATCGAAGACGTCGTGGGCGGCGGCGCGGCTATCGGCTGTCGCCAGTCGGGCATCCTCGAGCAACGCGGGGCGACCCATCGCCTCGACCAACTGCGACCAGTCGGTGTCGTCGCGCACCGACAGTGCCACCCACGCATCGTCGGTGGCGGTCGGGTAGACGCCCTGGCAGCAGCCCCGCTGCCGGTTGCCGTCGCGCGGCCGGACGATTCCGTTCATCGAGTACTCGATCACCGGTTCGGCAGTGACGGCGGCACCGACTTCGATCTGCGCGATCTCGATCAGCTGACCTTCGCCGGTGCGACGGCGGTGCTCGAGCGCGGCGAGCAGCGCCACACCGGCGTGCACACCGACGATGGGGTCGGCGGGGCCCTGCACGTTGCACGGCGGACCATCGGCGTAGCCGGTTACCGCCGACATACCGGAAGCTTGTTCGATATTCAGCGCCCAGCCCACGTAATCCCGCCATGGGCCGTCGAGGCCGAATCCTGGCATGCGGACTCCGATGACGTCGGGGCGCAGCGCTGCCAGCGACGGATAGTCCAGCCCGAACTGCTCCATTACCCGCGGGGAAAAGTTCTCCACGACGACGTCGGCCTGCGCGGCAAGCCGGCGGGCGAGTTCGCGGCCGGGCGGTGAGGTCAAGTCCAGCGTGATGTCTCGCTTGTTGAGGTTGGTGGCCTGCCACAGCGCACTGTGCTCGTACCAGTCGTCGCCCTCGTGGGGGTATGCCGCCGAATAGCGGAAACCGTCCGGTCGCTGGATCGATTCGACTTTGACGACGTCGGCACCGAAGGCGCCGAGGTAGCAGGTTAGGTACCCGCCCGCCCAAAACGTGCTCAGGTCAAGGACTTTCATTCCGGCGAACGGCAGGGACGGATCCGCGACCGCGTCGGCCTGTCTTCGCGGCCGATGACCGCTCGGCGACACGTCACCCAGACGCGGCGCGCGGCGGGCGGGCAGCGCCGGTGTCTTCGAGAGACGAAACGGCGGCCCCGGACGCCGAAAAGACCAATCGTCTGTCCCGCCGTCGACGAAGAATCCCCGCTTGGCGTACTGGGGACATTCCAGCGCGCTGGCACCGTCGGCGACCGGTGCCGCCGGGATGCGCAATGCCTGACTGAGCTCGACGATTTCGGCGACGGTTCGCTCGCTCAGCCACGGCTCGGCCGCCGCGAAGAACTCGCCACGCTCGGGACCGCCCATCATGATCGCGAACTGCTGCTCGCCGAACTCCGCCAGTCCGAGCATGGCGCAAACGTCGAGCCAGTGCTGCCCGGTCAGACAGTTGATCCCGACCCAGCCGTCGGCCGCCCGGACCACACCCAGCATCGGGCCCGAGCGGATGTTGGACGGCAGCCCCAGCGTGCGCATGCGTTCGGCCAGCAGCATCGGGTACGGAAGCGTGGACAGCAGGGCCTCCAACACCGACACGTCGACCTCGGTCACCCGACCGGTGGGTGCGATCCGCAACGCCGTCAACGCGCCCAGGGCAGCGTAGGCACCCGCGACGTATTCGGCGATCCGGGCACCCGCCTGCACCGGCGGGCGGTCGGGATCGCGTGCGCTGATCCAGCCTGATACCGCCTGCATCGTCAGCGAGGTGGCCGCTCGATCGCGAAACAGCCCGTGCTGCCCGAAGTTTGAGATCCGCACCACGACCAGCCGGGGATTGATGTGCTGCAGCGCCTCTACTCCGAGGACGGATTTGTCCAGGGTTCCGGGGATCGACGAGTCGATCAGCACATCGGCATCGCCGATGAGCTGACGAGCGGCCGCCACGTCGCCTTCACACGTGAAGTCCAGGACCGTGCCGCGCTTTCCGGCATTGAGGTACTCGAACAGCCCGCCGCGGTCGGGGTCGGGTTCGTGGCCGGGGAAAGGGCCCCATCGGCGCAGCGAATCACCTTCTGGTGCTTCAATTTTGGTGACCTCGGCGCCGAGGTCGGCGAATAGTTTGCCGCAGTACGGACCTGAGATCTCGTCGGCGATCTCGACCACGCGGAGCCCGTCCAGGGCCCCTGTCATGCTGGCAGTCCCATGGCCTTCGGCTCCATGTACTGACGAATCCCAATGATCCCGCCGCTCTCTCGGCCGAACCCGCTCTGTTTGAACCCACCGAACGGCGCACCGCCGGGACCGAAACCATTGACCGCGATCTGCCCGGTGCGAATGCGGCGGGCAACGGCGACCGCACGGTCCACATCGGTACCCCACACCGCACCCGACAGCCCGTACTGCGAGTTGTTCGCGATCCTCACCGCATCGTCGTCGTCGCTGTAACGCAGCACCGACAGCACCGGCCCGAACACTTCTTCCTGGGCGATGGTTGCCTCCGGCGCGACCTCGGTGAGGATGGTCGGCTCGAAGTAGAAGCCCCCATCCAGGCCGGCCGGCCGCCCACCGCCGGTCGCCAGCTTGGCACCATCGTCGAGGGCCCGGTCCACGTGTGCCTGAACTCGTTCCAGTTGTGCAGCGCTGATCAGCGGGCCCATCTGCACGTCGGGATCGGTGGGATCGCCGACCTTCACGGCCCGGGCCAGCGCGACCAGCCGATCGACGACCTCGTCGTGGATCGAGTCGGGAAGCAGCAGCCGGCTGTGCAAGATGCAGGCCTGCCCGGCGTGGAACGAACAAGACTCGAACAACATGCGCTGCAGCAGCTCGTCGTGCAGCGTTACGTCGTCGAGCACGATGCTGGCCGACTTGCCTCCGCACTCGAGCAGCAGCCGTTTCATGGTCCCGCCGGCCGCGGCCATCACTTCGCGGCCGACCACTGAGCTCCCGGTGAAGCTGACCATGTCGATCCGCGGGTCGACGGTCAGCAGCTTGCTGGATTCGATCTCCGTTGGGGTGACGACGTTGACCACACCCGGCGGAATATCGGTGTGCTCGTGGATGATTCGGGCCAGTGCCAGACCGGCCAGCGGCGCCAGCGGCGACGGCTTGAGCACGACGGTATTGCCCGCGGCCAGCGCGGCGCAGACTTTCATGACGTTGAGGGTGTGCGGAAAGTTCCACGGCGTCAGGATCGACACCACACCGAGCGGCTCATAGCGCAATAGCGTGGTTCCCGCGGCACCATCTGCGTCGATCTGCTCCTCGACGGGATGCGTGGCAAGCTCGGCCGCGTTCAGCGCCGCGAACGCGGGCCCGTCGACGTGGATCACTCGCTCGTTGGCCGTGCAGCCCCATTCCACTTGCGCCAACGCGAAGAACTCGTCGGCATGCGCCAGCAGCGTCTCGCCAAGCTGGTTGAGGAAGGCTGCCCGCTGCTCGGGTCCGGCGTCGGTCCAGGGTCCCGAGTCGAATGCGGCCCGAGCGGCCGCGATCGCGCTGTCGACCTGAGCGTGACTCGGGTCGGGAGCAGAGGCGATCACCGCCTCGGTAGCCGGACAGATGTCGTCGTAGCGGCCGTTCTCGGGCTCGACCCACTGGCCGTCGATGTAGACCGCGTAGGTGTCGATCAGTGAGCGTGGGTCAGCCATGTTGATTCCTTTGGACGGTCCGGCGGCTCAACGTTTGGTCTACACCTGTCGGGCCACTGTCGTCAATGCTCAACGTAGCAACGTGGGCTGCCATGCGTCTATTTCACTTCAACGGCAAGCATATTGACATTGCCGGTGCCGCCACGGTAAACAGGGTGCACCGGACAGATCGTATTTAAATGTACGATCACGGTTGTCGAGGGAGGCCCGGTGCAAGCTAAGTCCTGCTCGGCCGTCCCGCTGCACTCCCCCGACTTCTACGCCGGCGATCCCTACCCCGCGTACCGCGAGCTGCGCGCGACGGCGCCGGTGTGCTGGAACGACGTCACCAAGTTCTGGGCGCTACTCCGCTACGATGACATCCGCTTCGTGTCGAGCAGCCCGGCGAAGTTCACCTCGACCAAAGGCATCACTATCCCGGACCCGGCGATGCCCAACCCGGTGCAACCGGGAAACCTCATCTTCACCGATCCGCCGCGCCACCGGCAGCTGCGCAAACTGATCAACTCGGGGTTCACCCGGCGCCGTGTTGCCGTGTTGGAGCCCAAGATCCGCGAGATCGTCCGGGGAATTCTCGACGGCGTGCAACCGAATTCGGTGTACGAGTTCGCCGAGGAGATCGCAGCTCCGCTGCCCACCCGGATGATCGCTGAGCTGATCGGCGCACCGCCGGACGACTGGGAGCAGTTCCGGGCGTGGTCGGACGCGGCCACCGGGACCGCCGACCCGGAGATCGACCTCGACCCGATGGTGGCTGCCGGGCAGCTCTTCGAGTATTTCCAAAAGCTGATCGGCGCGAGGCGTGTCGAAGCGCGCGACGACTTGCTGTCGGTGCTGGCCGGCGCGGAGATCGACGGGGACCGGCTGACCGACGAAGACCTGCACAACTTCGCGTTCCTGCTGCTGGTTGCCGGTAACGAGACCACCCGCAACCTGATCGCGCTGGGCACGTGCGCGCTGATCACCCACCCCGACCAGTGCCGTCTGCTGGTTAACGATCCCTCGCTGATCCCGGGCGCCGTCGAGGAGATGCTGCGGTGGAATAGCCCGGTGGTCCACATGGCACGCACGGCGAACGTCGACGTCGAGATCCGTGGCCAGCGGATCGCCGAGGGCGACGTGGTGGTGATGCTGTACGGGTCGGCCAACCGTGACGAGGACGTATTCGGTTGCGATTCAGAAGAATTCAAGGTGACTCGGCACCCGAACCCACACATCGCGTTTGGCTGCGGTGAACATGCGTGCGTAGGCGCGCAACTGGCGCGCCTGGAGGCGACGGTGATGTTCGAGGAGCTGCTGCGCCGCTTCCCCCGGCTCGAGCTGGTCGGTGAGGTCGACAGGATGCGGGCCACCATGGTGCCCGGGGTCAAGCGGATGCCGGTGCGGCTGGGGACCTAACCGATGCGACTCGACTACACCCCCGAGCAAGAACAGCTGCGCGACGAGATCCGCGCGACGATGGAACAGGTGATGACGCCGGAACGGCAGGCGGCAGTCAGCGAACGCGTGGAGGGCGGTCCGGCGGTACGGGAATGCGTGCGTGCCCTGGCGGCGGCCGACCTGCTCGGTGTCGGTTGGCCCAAAGAGTTTGGTGGGCGCGGTTTCTCGGCGATCGAGCAGTTCATCTTCGCCGAGGAAGCCAGGCGGGTCAACGCGCCGATCCCGCTGGTGACCCTCAACACAGTGGGGCCAACCCTCATGCACTTTGGCACCGAGGAGCAAAAGCGGACGTTCCTGCCGGCCATCCTCGACGGCAGCGTCGAGTTCGCGATCGGCTACTCCGAGCCGGAGGCGGGCAGCGACCTGGCGTCGCTGCGCACCACGGCCGTCCGCGAGGGCGATGAGCCAGAGGCGGGATGGGTGATCAACGGTCAGAAGATGTTCACCAGCGGCGCCGCCTATGCCGACTACATCTGGCTTGCCGCGCGCACCGATCCGAATACCAAGAAGCACAAAGGCATTTCCATCTTCATCGTGCCGACCTCGTCGGCCGGGTTCTCCTGGCAGCCGCTGCACACCATGCCGGGTATCTCCACCTTCTACACCTTCTATGACAACGTGCGGGTCCCGGCGAGTGCGATCGTGGCGGGCGAAAACCAGGGCTGGCAGCTGATTACCACCCAGTTGAACTTCGAACGCGCAGCTTTGGGCAATCTCGGCGCGCTCGAGCCGTTGTTCGAGCAGACGCTGCAGTGGGCGCTGGACACCGAACTCGACGGCGGGAGGGTCATCGACCAGCCTTGGGTGCAGCTCGCCCTCGCCCGGGTCGAGGCAGAGGTGGCCGCATACAAATTGGTCAATCTGCGGGTTAACGCCGCGATGACCAAGGGCGTACTCAACATGGGCGAAGCCTCGGCGGCGAAGGTTTTCGGTACCGAACTCGCCCAGCAGGTCGCCGGCCAGCTTCTGGAAGTGCTTGACCACAACGGGTTACGGCGTGGCGCCGACGCGCCGCTGCGCGGTGCGCTGGAATCGGCCTACCGGATCGCCGTCATCAGCACATTCGGCGGCGGCGCCAACGAAATTCAACGCGACATCATCGCGATGGCCGGATTGGGTATGCCGCGAGCACCACGTGACCTTCGCGCCACGGACAAGTCAGGAGGATCAACCCGGTGACCGACTCAGACACCGAATTGCACTCTCAATTTCAAACCAAGCTCAAGGCACTAATCGGCCGGCCCACCGGCGGTACCGGAAAACCTTCGGTGGCGCCGGATCCGGTCAATCAGCCGATGATCCGGCACTGGGCGCACGCGCTCGACGACATGAATCCCGTCTACCTCGACCCGGAGTTCGCTGCCCAGTCCCGGTTCGGCGGGATCGTGTCTCCGCCGGTGATGCTGCAAACCTGGACGATGCCGGCGCCGAAACTCGAAGGCATCGGCGAGCGCGGTGGCTCCCCCGTCGAGATCACCAGCAACCCCGCGGCGTTTCTGGATGAAGCCGGATACACCAGCATCGTGGCGACGAACTCGGAGTTCGAAATCGAGCGCTATCCCCGGCTGGGCGATGTCATCAGCGTCACGTCGGTGTACGAGGAGGTTTCCGACGAAAAGAAGACAGCGCTGGGGACCGGTTACTTCCTGACCTGGGTGCTCACCTACACCGATCAGAACGGTGAAGTGCTCGGGCGCCAGCGTTTCCGGGTGTTGCGATTCAGGCCGGCACGCTGATGGCGTCCCGACTGGCGCCGACGATCAGCCCGGACACCGAGTTCTTCTGGAACGGGCTGCGCGAGCACAAGCTGTTGATCCAGCGCTGCGGCGGATGTGGAGCATTACGCAATCCACCCCAGCCGATGTGCCCGAAATGCCGTTCGCTGGACTGGGAAGCGATCGAGTCGTCGGGTCGCGGCACCGTCTACAGCTACGTGATGCCGCACCAACCACGGTTTCCGTTCTTCGACTATCCCTACATCGTGGCTCTGGTGGAGCTTGCCGAAGGCGTCCGGCTGGTTTCCAACCTGTGCGACATCGACCCGGCCAACGTCAGCGTCGGAATGCCGGTCGAGGTCTACTACCAGAGCTTCGACAACGACCTTGTGCTGCACCAGTTCCGGCCGGCCGCCGAATGACCGGGTGAGGGTCCATGGACTTCACGTTCACCGAAGAGCAAGAGACCATCAGCACGCTGGCCCGGGAGGTCTTCGAGCGTCGAGCCACCCCGGACCGACTGACCGAAATCGAAGCCGGCGAGTCCCGCTACGACGCCGCGTTGTGGAAGGAACTGGCGAGCGTCGACCTGCTGGGCACCGCGTTGCCGGAATCGTTGGGCGGCAACGGCGGTGGCTTCGTGGAACTCGGGGTGTTGCTGGCCGAAGTCGGATTCAGCGTCGCTCCGGTTCCTGCCTATCCGACGCTGTTGTTGGGCGCCGACACGATCGCCCGGCACGGAAGTCCGGAGCAACAGCAACGCTTGCTGCCCGGCGTCATCGACGGAACCCGCATCCTGTCCGCGGGCCTGCAGGAGCCCGGCCGCTCCAACGCGACCCCCTCTTTTTTCAAGCCCTCCACCACAGCGCGCCGCGACGGCACGAATTGGCGGCTGGACGGCACCAAAGAGCTGGTGCCGGCCGGCCAACTCGCCGACACCGTGTTGATCCCCGCCAGCACCGATGACGGCGAGGTGGGCCTGTTCCTGCTGACGACCGACGCCCACGGTGTCGACGTCCGGCCGGTGGCGACCACCAACCGAGAACCGCACGCCGACGTATTCCTTGACGGCGCAATCGTTTCGGTCGCAGATCGGCTCGATGGGCCCGGTGACCTGGTAAGTGCGCTGTACACCCGCGCCCTGGTCGGTCTGTGCGCGATCCAAGTCGGCGTCTCCGACCGCGCGCTGCGGATGGCCGCCGAATACACCACCGGGCGTGAGCAATTCGGCCGCCCGATCGGCAGCTTCCAGGCGGTGCAGCAGCGGATGGCCGACGGATTCATCGACGCCGAGGCGATCCGGTGGACCACCTGGCATGCGGCGTGGCTGATCGCACAGGGACGTACCGCGGACCGGGCGGCACGCATCGCGAAGTTCTGGGCCGCCGAGGCCGGCGCCCGAGTCGCCGCTACCACCCAACACGTGCACGGCGGCATCGGGATCGACACGACCTATCCCCTGCATCGCTATTTCCTGTGGGCCAAGCAGAACGAACTCACCTTGGGCCCGGCCTCGCAGCAGCTGGCTCAGCTCGGCAGCACATACCCGGAAGGACGGCCATGACGAGCGCCAAATCCCGCACCACAACATTGAAATGGGGCGACATCGAAGTCGGCGACGAGGTGACCCCGCTCGAGATCCCGGTCACCACCACGATGATCGTCGCCGGCGCGATCGCTTCGCGCGACTTCATGCCTGTACACCACGACCGCGACTATGCCAACAAGCAGGGCTCGCCCAACTTGTTCATGAACATCTTGACGTCCAACGGGTACTGCGTGCGTTTCCTGACCGACTGGGCCGGGCCCGAAGCGATGGTCACGAAGCTGTCGATACGCCTCGGCGTGCCATGTTTTCCCGACGACCCGCTGCGCTTCACCGGCAGCGTGACCGGCAAGATCGAAGGGTCAGGCGGTGAGAACTTCGTCGAGGTGACCTTCAGGGCATCCAACAGCCTCGGCGATCACGTCTCCGGCACCGCCGTACTCAGCCTGCTCGACGGAGCCCGCGCATGAGTGTTCGCGTCCAGGCTGCCCGGGACCACAGCCATTGTCGGCATCGGCCAGACCGAGTTCTCCAAGGAATCCGGCCGCAGTGAACTGCAATTGGCGTGCGAAGCGGTCAGTGCCGCACTCGAAGACGCCGGTCTTTCGCCCAGCGATGTCGACGGCATGGTGACGTTCACCATGGACTCCAGCGACGAGATCGACGTCGCGCGCAACGTCGGTATCGGCGACCTGACCTTCTTTTCCCGCGTTCCGCATGGCGGCGGGGCGGCAGCCGGAACTGTCGCGCACGCGGCGATGGCGGTGACGGCCGGAGTCGCCGATGTAGTGGTGTGCTGGCGCGCATTCAACGAACGTTCGGGTTTTCGTTTCGGTGGCAGCGGACGCACCAGCGCGGAGACCCCGCTGTTCATGGCACACTACGCCCCTTTCGGATTGCTCACTCCCGCAGCCTGGGTCGCGCTGCACGCCCAGCGCTACATGTCGACATACGGGGTGACCAACGAGGACTTCGGCCGCATTGCCGTCGTCGACCGCGCCCACGCGGCCAACAACCCCGATGCATGGTTCTACCAGCGTCCGATCACGCTGGAAGGCCACCAGAACTCGCGCTGGATCATCGAACCGGTTCTGCGACTGCTGGATTGCTGCCAGGAAAGCGATGGCGGGGTTGCGCTGGTAATCACCAGTGCCGAGCGCGCCCGTGACCTGCGCCAGCCACCGGCGGTGATCGCCGCGGCGGCCCAGGGCGCGGCTCACAACGGCGAGATGATGACCAGCTACTACCGCGAGGACATCACCGGGCTGCCCGAGATGGGTGTGGTCGCCGGCAAGCTGTGGCGTGATTCGGGGCTCAAGCCGCAAGACATCCAAACCGCGTTCATTTACGACCATTTCACGCCGTTCGTGTTCACCCAGTTCGAAGAACTCGGATTCTGCGGGCGCGGCGAAGCGAAAGACTTCGCCACCGTCGAGCGGCTGTCGCTGGGTGGAGAACTGCCGATCAACACCAACGGCGGGCTGCTCGGCGAGGCCTACATCCACGGGATGAATGGCATCACCGAGGGTGTGCGCCAAGTACGCGGAACGTCGTACAACCAGGTCGACAACGTCGAGCACGTACTGGTCACGTCGGGCACCGGAGTGCCCACCAGCGGACTGATTCTCGCGTCGGACAGGTAGGCACAGAGCTGCCGTGATGACTCAAGCTTCTGCGCTGACCCAGGCGACTGATACCCGCGAGCTCATCGTGGAGTCCGCGTATGCCTGCTTCCGCAAACAAGGTCTGCAGAAAGCGACGATCGTCGACATCGCTAAGGTGGCCGGTGTCTCCCGCAGCACGATCTATGAGTATTTCCGGGACAAGGCCGCCATTGTCGAAGCGTGCGCCGAACACGCCTCCGAGTGGTTCTATCGCGAAATGTCGGATGCCATGGAGCGAGGCGGCTCGCTGGAGGACAAGCTGAGCTGCGCCGCGGTATTCGTGACCCAGGCGCGACGGGTGATCGCCTCCGAGAAGTACTTCGACGTAGACGCGATCAGCCTGCTGCTCACCAAAGACGCCGCTGTGTTGCTTCGTGAATGCGTGGACTTCTTTGCGCCCCACCTCGCCGCAGCCAAGCTCACCGGCGAGGTTCGCAAAGACCTCGACATCCAGTCGGCCGGCGAATGGTTCGCGCGAATACTGTTCTCGCTGTTCAGCACGCCGTCATCGACGCTGGACATGGACAACCCTGATGTCGTCGCCGACTTTGTGCGTGCACACGTGGTCCGCGGGTTCGCCAACGATCGCCCGCGGCCAAGGCGAGCCATCGACACCCGGTGACGGCCTGCCGGGGCATGGCCCGATGGCGCCCAGATCGAGGACCAATGGCCCTGCCGCCTCCGGCCATCTCGGAGAACCCTGGATGCAGGTAAAGATCGGGAGGTCGACAGATGCCTGCCACCGTGGTGGAAACTGAAGTCATCGAGGATGCGGTGCGGACAGCGTGCCGCGCGCCGTCACTGCACAACAGCCAACCGTGGCAGTGGGTGTTCAACCGTGGGCAACTCCGGTTATTCCTCGATCCAAGTCGAG
>CAVRRV010000020.1:0-127425 GCA_963723615.1 uncultured Actinomycetota bacterium
GGGCCGCAGACGAATTTCCCACTGCCCGATGCGATCCGCTCGCTCTGGCATTACACCGCCAAGGCTTACGACTTCCACGCCGGTCTGACGAATGCAGCGGGCAACTACCATCCGTGGGAATCCAAGCCGTGGGCCTGGCCGATGTCACTGCGGCCGGTGCTCTACGCCATCGACCAACAGAACGTTCCCGGCTGCGGCGCGCAATCGTGTGTTAAAGCGGTGATGTTGGTTGGCACGCCGGCGATGTGGTGGATTTCGGTGCCGGTGCTGTTCTACGCCTGCTGGCGGGTGCTAGTGCGTCGGGACTGGCGCTACGCCGCGGTGCTGGTCGGCTATTGCGCAGGCTGGCTTCCGTGGTTCGCCGACATCGACCGGCAAATGTACTTCTTCTATGCGGCCACCATGGCACCGTTTCTCGTGATGGCGATCGCCTTGATCCTCGGCGACATCCTGTACAAACCCGGCCAGGGTGCCGAACGCCGCACCCTCGGACTCATCGCGGCGTCCTGCTATGTGGCACTGGTACTGACGAACTTCGCCTGGCTGTTTCCGGTGCTTACCGGTCAGCCGATCTCGCAGACCACCTGGAACATGGAGATCTGGCTGCCCAGCTGGCGTTAGCGCTCGGCTGCAACGGGTTACAGCGGGTCGCGGGCGGCCGGACAGGACATGCACCGGGGCCCGCCCCGGCCGTTGCCCAGCTCGGAGGCGGCAATCGTCAGGACTTCGATCCCGGCATCCTCCAGGCGCGCGTTGGTCCACGCATTGCGCTCGTAGGCGATGACGACTCCGGGCGCCAGCGCCAGGGTGTTGTTGCCGTCGTCCCACTGTTCTCGTTCGGCGACAACGGGATCGCGCCCCGTGTCGACGACGCGTAACTTGTCGATGCTCATCGCGGCGGCCGCGGCCGCGACGAACGGCGCCTCGTCGGAGATCCTCACCCCATCAGGTGTGCGCGCGATGGTGAATGCGGACAACGTCTCGACGACATTGGCATACATCACCACCGCGTCGGTGTCGACCATCGTGCACACGGTGTCCAGGTGCATCTGCGCACGTTCCTGAGCCAGTGGCACCGCCAGCACCGTTTCCGCCAGGTCATCGTCGAATAGGCTGCGCGCCAAAGCTTCTGCACCCGCCGGACTGGTCCGTTCACCTACCCCGACGGCGACCACTCCGGGCGCCAGCAGCAACACGTCACCGCCTTCGACCGGCGCGGTGCGCGATTCGTAGGCGCGTCGCACACCGGTGAATCGGGGATGATGGGCATAGATCAGGTCGGTCAACGACGCCTCGCGGACTCGGGCCGGCAGCGTCAGCGACGGGATGACCACCCGGGGGCCGACCCAGATCGACGAATCGCGGGTGAACACCAGGTTCGGTAATGGCTCGATGACGTAGTCGCTCCCGTGATGCATGCGACGGACCAGCGACCCGTCCGGACGCGCGTCCGACGGCAACTCCGCGAACGTCATGCCGGCCGTCAGCACATAGGCCAGCCTGGCCGGGTCAAGGCTACGCAGATAGGCCGAGAGCTCTTGCGCCAGAGGCAATCCGAGCCGGGGAGCGTCAACCGCAGCGGCGATGCCCTGCATCCTGGCGGCCCCGCTGGCCAGAGCCTCGTTTAGCAAGTCGAACAGCAGCAGCACCTCGACGCCGCGCGAACTGAGCAGCTCGACGAACGCATCGTGTTCCTCCTGCGCCCGCGCGACCCAGGGCAATCCGTCGAACAGCAGGTCATCGTTGTTGCGCGGGGTGAGTCGGCGCAGTTCGGCACCGGGTCGGTGCACGATGACCACTCGCAGTGCACCCACTTCGGAATTGGAGCCCAGTCGGCTGCTACTCACACCTAGCACGGTAACGCGGACCGTCACCTCAAGTATGGTTCAGGTTGTGGACAGCCAAGAACTGCTTCCCGGTGAACTGGCCAGTCGGGCCGGCGTCGCGGTCTCGGCCCTGCACTTCTACGAGCGGCAGGGGCTGATCACCAGCAGGCGCACATCGGGCAACCAGCGCCGCTACAGCCGGGACACCCTGCGGCGCGTCGCGTTCATCAGGATGTCGCACCGGCTGGGCATCCCGCTGGCCCGGGTCCGTGAGGCGCTGGCCACGCTGCCCGCCGATCGGGTTCCGACCAGCCGGGACTGGGCGAGGCTGTCCGCCGGCTGGCGCTCCGACCTCGACGACCGCATCCTGCATCTGCAGCGGCTGCGCGACAACCTCGCCGACTGCATCGGCTGCGGTTGTCTGAGCTTGCGCAGTTGCGCGCTGTTCAATCCGGATGACGTGCTCGCCACCCAAGGCCCCGGGGCGGTCCGCCTGTAGTTCGATTGCCCGGCTCTCCCCCGCAAGCGGGTGGGGGTACCCCCAGCCGCGCAGCGGCGAGGGGGCGTGCCCCCACATCGGGCCGCTCCACGGCCATCGTCGCCGCGCGAGTTCGAACGAGTGTGCGATAGACTGAGCGTCGTGGCGATTGCGGTGCAGGAATCGTTGTTCGAGTGCAACGAACGCAGGCCGCTCGGCAACGGAGCCTGGATCGATATCCGCTCCGGATGGTTGACCGGTGCCGACGAGTTGCTGGGCGAATTGCTGGCGACGGTTCCTTGGCGAGCCGAGCGCCGTCAGATGTACGACCGCGTCCTCGACGTGCCCCGCCTGGTGAGCTTTCACGACCTCACCGTCGAGGATCCGCCGCATCCGCGGCTGGCCCGGCTACGCCGCCGGCTCAACGACATCTACGCCGGCGAGCTGGGCGAGCCGTTCACCACCGTCGGTCTGTGCTGGTACCGCGACGGGTCCGACAGCGTGGCCTGGCACGGCGACACCATCGGCCGCAGCAGCGCCCAGGACACCATGGTGGCGATCGTCAGCTTGGGCGCCACCCGCACCTTCGCGTTGCGGCCCCGCGGCGGCGGGCCGTCGTTGCGGCTGCCGCAGGCTCACGGCGATCTGCTGGTGATGGGCGGTTCGTGCCAGCGGACCTGGGAACACTCGGTGCCCAAAACGTCGGCCAGCACCGGCCCCCGGGTCAGTATCCAGTTCCGGCCCAGAGACGTTCGCTAGAAATCAGCTCCTGATCGCGGCGACCGATTTGACGAGCAAGTCGCGGGCCCGATTGGTGTCGATGGGCGTGGCGGGCTGGCCGGGGACCACCACCGGGTTGGCGGTGATGATCACCTGATAGTCGCCGAAATGCGCGGAGTAGTTGTACAACTCGCCGCTGCGCTGCTTGCCCTGCACTGTTGTTTGTAGGAAACGGTGCACGCCCAGGGTGCGTGTCCCGTCGATCTGCGGCGTGGCGACGACCTCGATGAGACCGCGCACGCGGCCGCCGTCGAATTCCACCTTCTTGCAGTTTCGACCCGGGTCGTTGAACGGCACCGGCGCAGACGTCTGCACGGCCATGGCGATGAAGCGGTCGCCGTTGCCCTCGGCCGACACCGCGGCCATGTTTCCCTGCAAGCCCGGCGGCATTTCCTCACCGACCACGAAGGACGAGCAGTTGGGTGGGTCGAACTTCAGTCCGGGCGGAAGCTTGTGCGTTGACAGCACCTTGGGATCGATTGCGGTCTTGGGCACGTCCTTGACCTTGTATTCCGGGCCGAAGCTGGACTTCACCTGGGAAATCTTCGTGATATCGGCGGATACGGTGGTCTCCGACGTTCCGTGAGACGAACAAGCCGCCAATAGGCAGGCACTTCCGATCGCTACCGCCATCCGCATCATCCGGGCCAATCTAACGCACCGCTGTCAGCCACGTAACGCCGACACTGTTTTCACCAGCAGGTCGGCCACGAACTGCGGCATCAACCCCGGATGCGGTGAGCCGGGGTCACTGATCAGGATGGTGAACGCGTAGTAGTCGCCGAGGTATGCGGTGAAGGTGCTTGCCCGGGAACCGATTTCATTGCCGCCTTCGACCGACGTCGTGATCTCGGTAACCATGCCCAGGGTGTCGGCGGCGTCGATGTGAGGCGCATCGACAAGATGAACACGGGCCGTGGCACGCCCGCTGGTCATGCTCCACTGCCGGCACCGGCCGACCAGGGACTGGTCCAGCACCACCGGGCCCGTCGGCGCGGCCGCCACCACCGCGTACACGATGCCGCCCGCACCGGATCCCGAAATGCCTTGAGCGGATTGCCCGTGACCACCGGCGGGGTCGGCCAACGCCGCACAGCGCCCAGCGGTTGCTGCGCCGTCCCGGCCAAGACCCCAGATCGCCGACGGTGCGGCCACGCCCGAAACCACGGTCACTTCGTAGCCGGGCGGTAATTCGCGTCCCATCCGCCTGATGTTGGCAGGGTCGATGTGGCGAGCCGCCGCGTTGACCGAGGGCGGCGGCGCGTGTTCACGTGCGTGAGCGCATGCGGCGAACAGTAGGACAATCACCGCAGCGACCCAGAGCCGCATGCTAGCTGACAGCCCGAATAACTTGGCGTGCAGTGCGTTTGATTTTTTCGGTCATATCACGGCTCAGCGGAAGATCGCGCGTATCGGGTACGTCGACGACGGTGGTGACCACCCCGATGTCGTCGCGCTCCCAGAGCGCGCCGTAGTGGTCCATGATCGTGCGCATCGCCACGTTGTCGGCGAGCATGCGGGCGGAGAACTTTTCGACTCCGTCGACCCGAGCGGCGACGGACAGCGCGGCGATCAAAAATGACCCGATCCCGCGGCCCTGGTAGGCGTCGGCGACGGTGAACGCGATCTCGGCGACGCCTGGATCGTGATCGTCCCGCACGAAGCGAGCATCCGCAACGGGGTTGCCATCCTCGTCGGTCATCACCCAGACGAAGTGGTCGACATAGTCCACCTCGGCCAAGTAATCCATCAACGCCGGGCTGGGAACGCGCGGCGACATGAACCGCCGATACAACGTCTCGCTGGAGAATCGGACGTAACCCTGCATGGTCCGCTCGCTGTCGCCCGGCAGCACGGGACGAAGCAGCAGTTCTGTTCCGTCGCGAACCCGTACTGGGACCGGCGTGAGAAAGGCCGCAAGCCGCTGGCGGACCGTGCGCACCAGCCGGCTCATGATCCCGGGGATGTGCACCAACCGCGCGAACGCGTCGTTGTCACCGATCCAACCGGTCAACAGTTCGGTCGTGGTGACGGTCGCCGTCCGCGGGATGTGCCGCAGCAGGGCGATCTCGCCGACGATCGTGCCGGCGGCCACCTGCTCGACGGTTACCACGTCGTCGTCTGCGACGTGCTTGATCTCGGCCGCACCCGACGAGATGAGAAGGAAGGAAACCGCCTGCTCACCCTGCTGCATGAGCATCTGGCCCGTAGCGGCCTGCAGAGGCTGCAGGCTGGCCGCCAGCGGCATCAAGTCCTCGGCGGGACATCCATGGAAGATCTCCAATGCGGCGAGTTCGTCGGCGCGCAGCGCGGTCAGTTCGGTCACCATGCCGCCCCTGTCGCCGTCTCATACGCGCCGGGCCGGCGACCCCCGGCCGCGGTCCGATGCTGCCAAGGTTATGGGCTTGGATCGTGTTGCAGCAAGGATGCGCGCCCCGGATGTGTGCCGGCGCTGCCCGCGGTCCAGACTCACGAGATGGCCATCACCGACGGCCCGTTGGAGACCACCCGCAATTTGCTCGATCGTAGGGCCACCGTGCGGCATGGTTTCCTCGACGTGCTGGGTGAATCAGTGACGGCTGACGTCCCCACGCTGGCTCAGCGCGCGATGAACAGCGCGCTGGTCGCTACCGTGTACGAACGATTGTGGCGCCCAGTTTTGTTCTACGTTGCCAGCGGCATCACCACGCGAACTGAGCAACGCCGCGCCGCGGACGCGTTACGTCTGTCGGGTGCAAACAGATTACTCGACATCGCCTGTGGCCCAGGGAATTTCACCGGACAGTTGGCGCAACGACTGCCGGACGGCGGCCTTGCCGTCGGGTTGGACATCTCCGAGCCGATGCTGACTCGCGCCGTGCTGGACAACAGCGGACCACGCACCTGTTACGTCCGCGGCGACGCAGGCACGCTGCCGTTCGGCGATGAAACTTTCGACGCCGTCTGCTGTTTCGGTGCGCTCTACCTGGTGCCTGAGCCGTTTCGGGTTGCCCACGAGATGGTGCGAGTGCTCCGGCCCGGCGGTCGGGTGGCGATATTGACCAGCTACGCCGGCCAAACGCCGCCCGTCCGGCACGCGATGACCGCGGGTGCCCGCGTCATCGGGCTGCGCATGTTCGATCGACACGAGTTCGTCGACCTGTTCACATCGTCGGGCCTCATCGACGTGGAGCAGCAGACCCAACGCTCGTTGCAGTTCGTCACCGCCCGCAAGCCCGGGTGATGGTCAGGCCATCGAGTAGAAACCCTCTTCAGCCAGACGCGCCGGTCAGTTTCAGCCGACTATGCAGTTGCTGGAGCGGGCTGGCAGGAGCGGCCATGCGTTGTCCGTTCGACGTGTTGCACTATTCTTAGGCTGACACTACGAATATAGAGTAGCCTGGAGTCGAACAACAACCTAGCTCACGGCCGGGAACTGCTTTGACACCAAAACCGCGGGTAAACGGCCGCTACACTGCCGGCATACAGAAGAGACGCAAGCCCAATCCCGACCAGCGCCGCCGCCAATTGTGCGACGCGGCGATCCAGCTGCTGGCCGAGGACGGCGCAAAGGGCCTGAGCCATCTGAAAGTCGACGCGCACGCCGGGGTTCCCGCGGGCACGACCTCGTTCTACTTCCGTACCCGCTCGGCGCTGCTGCGCGCGGTTGCCGAGCGGATGACCGAGCTCGACTTGGCCACTTTGCAGTCGGTTGCCGACACCGCCGGCGTCAATGTTGGGTCGTCGGCGTCCTCGCTGGCCAAGCTGGTCATCCAATCCGGGGAAGAGCCGCAGCTCAGCCGGACCAAGGCGCGTTACGAGCTGACCATGCAGGCCACCCGCGATCCGGTGATGGCCGCAAACTTGCAGCGCGCCACCGACGCCTTCACCAAGCTGCACCACGACATCCTGGTGCAGCTGCTGCCGCACGGCGCCGAACTGGATCCCGCCGTCGTCGACGATCTGAGCAACGTCATGATGACCTTCATCAACGGGCTGTTGCTGCGATTCGCCCACGGCGACCGGATTATCAAAAGCCCGGAACAGCTCGACGGCGTTCTGTCGGCCATCGTCGCAGGGATCTTGGGCAGCGAGCAGCAGGGACAACTGACCCACGACGGTGCCTCGCCGCAGCCGCGGCGCCGGCGATCGTCGCCGCTGCGCTAGACCACCGGGTCTTGCCCAACGCAGGCTCATATGGTTCTCTACGACAATAGAGTTAACCGGTCGCGGGTAAGCCGGTGAGCGCGGTTCTTTTAAGCAGAAAGTACAAATCACCCGAACCGCCGACACACTGGCGGCATCGGCCCCGGCATGCGGCGCATCCGGGTCTGGAAGTTGTGGCGAAAGGCAAGATGTCGTGACGATCAGCACCGGCAATGATGTCAACTACGACCCGTATGACGTCGTCCTCAACGCCGACCCCTATCCCATGTTCGCGCGACTGCGCGAGGAGGCGCCGCTGTACTACAACGTTCAGCACGACTTTTACGCGCTCAGCCGGTTCGCCGATGTCGATAAGGGCCTGGTGGACCACGGAACGTTCAGTTCGGCCCGGGGCATCATCCTGGAGTTGATCAAGGCCAATCTCGACATCCCGTCGGGATTGCTCATCATGGAAGATCCGCCGATCCACGACGTGCACCGCAAACTGCTGGCCCGCATGTTCACTCCGCGCAAGATCGCAGCGCTGGAGCCCAAGATTCGCGAATTTTGCGCCCAGTCGCTGGACCCGTTGGTCGGAACGGGACGCATCGACTTTGTCGCCGACCTGGGAGCGCAGATGCCGATGAAGGTCATCAGCATGCTGCTCGGCATTCCGGAAAACGATCAGGAATTCATCCGCGACCAGACCAACGCGCAGATGCGCACCGAGGCCGGGAAACCCATGAACGCCGAGGGCGGCCTGGCCACCGGCGAAATCTTTGCCGCCTACATCGAGTGGCGCGCCACGCATCCGTCCGATGACATCATGACAGAACTGCTCAACGTCGAGTTCGTCGATGAGACGGGCGCCACCCGTCGACTGACCCGTGACGAGCTGCTGATCTACCTGAACGTGGTCGCGGGCGCAGGCAACGAGACCACAACACGGCTGATCGGTTGGGCCGGAAAGGTTCTCGCCGACCACCCGGATCAGCGGCGTGAGCTGGTCGACAACCCTGAACGGATACCCCAAGCCATCGAGGAGCTGCTGCGCTACGAGCCACCGGCGCCGCACACCGCCCGATACGTGACCCACGATGTCACCTTTTACGGCCAAACGGTGCCCGAAGGCAGCGTGATGATGATGCTGATCGGGGCCGCCGGCCGCGACCCGCGCCAATTCGGCTCGGACAGCGAGGAGTTCAATATCCACCGCACGCCTCGCCAGCACCTTGCGTTCAGTGTCGGCACCCATTTCTGTCTCGGCTCCGCGTTGGCACGCCTCGAAGGACGAATCGCCATCGAAGAGATCCTGAACCGCTTTCCGGAATGGGAGGTCGACCTGACGAATGCCCAATTAAGCCCGACGTCGACCGTGCGGGGATGGGAGTCGATGCCGGCCTGGACGCCATCGCCGAGTGGCCGTCAACCACATGTTGGGTCCGCGCCGCCGAACAGACCAGGTGATTGACGCCAGCATGCGCCCGGAGTCATCGGCCGACGATCATTGGGTTACCGGCGATCACTTCGGCCTTTTCCTCTCAGAAGTACGCCAGTGCGGCGGATCGGATCTCAACGTGGACGAACTACACAAGCACGTCATGCTCTACGTCGGGATCATGGCGGTTGCCTGGCTGCTCGACGTACCCGCCTTGATCCGTTCACGTTTCGGCGAAGCTGCTCGCACGCTGAGCAGGAAAGATCCCCGCATCAAAGAAGACGACAGCGTCCGCGCGCCGTTGCAGATGCTCACCAATGCGCTGAACCTCTGGGAAACAAGGCGCTTCGGTGATCTTCTCGATGCGGCGCTCGCTTGAGCATGTCTGCTACCGGCAGAACCGGCTGGCGCTCAGCACCTCGTACCCGTCATCGCGGAATGACGATCCCGGTGCATCGCCGATACCCCAAAAAGGCGTATGTCGAATTGCACAAAATCGCCTCCTTGGCAACAATTTGGCCCACTAATTTTCTTTGTCGAGCCCCCCAAAACATTCACACCCGCACGCCCGCACACGGATCCGAACGACCAACTCGCCGTCACATCGCTTACGCGGCATGCAGTTCGGTGCGACCGAAGGCCGAGGGCGACTTAACTGCCTTCTTATTGGACTGATGTCGATATTCTCGCGTTGGTGGCTACCCGAATTGCCGATTTGGTAGCCCGTCATATCGAACCTCGGCGTCGCGCATCGCTGGCGTATATACTTGCGCTTCGCTACTGCTGCGCCCTCACATCGATACCGGATTAGACAAAAGCTCAATACTCCCAGGCCAGAGACCCGACGCGGCACGCCGAGCTACGCAGGACAACGGAGGAGAACTTGGCGCGCAACCTGGTCACCATCGTTGCCACTCGGTTGATGGAGACGACCGCCTCGACCGTTGCCGACGTGAATGAACAGGTCCTGGCCGAACTCGTCAAGCATCTCGATATCGATGTTGCCTTTTTGCGCCACAACGACCACAAGATCAGGGTTTCGAGGTTGGTCGCGACATGGCCACCGCGACGCGACAGTTCAGTCCCGGACTCCATGGCCATCACCCACTTCAGCAGCGCCGACCCGATTCTGGCGTTGTGCGAGCACGGAAAGAAATTGGTGGTGATTCGGCCGGAGCAGAGCGATCCGACCTACGCACGCTGGGTTGCCGCTGCCCACGACCGCTGGGGCGTCGACGTCTCCAAGATCACGTCACCGTCGGCGGCCGCGGCTCCATTGATCTCGGGGGGAGTGACCACCGGTCAGCTCACCTGCATGAAGTTTCGTCGGAAGAAGTGGCGGACCGACGAGCTCAACACGATCCAGACCGTCGCATCCCTGCTTGCGCAACTTCAGGCCCGGATCACTGCCGAAGAGAAGCTTCGCGACCTCGCCGAGCACGACGACCTGACGGGCCTGCACAACCGCCGCGCGCTGATCGCGCACCTTTCCGAAAGACTCGCTGCGGGACGGCCCGGTCCCGTCCCGGTGCTGTACCTGGACCTGGACCGACTGAAGTCGATCAACGATTACCTCGGCCATACCGCCGGCGACTGGTTCATCCGGACATTCGCCGAACAGCTGCGGCTGAAAGCCGGCGCTGGAAGCATGACCGCTCGGCTGGGCGGCGACGAGTTCGTCGTGGTTCCTGACCGGCCGATGTCGATCGAAACCGCGGAGAAGACTGCCGACGAGCTTTGCGTGGCACTGCGCGATCGGATGGCGCTGGGTGGCCATATGATCACCCGCACTGTCAGCGTTGGCGTCGCCGTGGGCGTGCCGGGACGCGACACCACCAGCGATCTGCTGCATCGCGCCGATGAGGCCGTTCTGACCGCCAAGCGTGCCGGCGGCAACCACGTGGCGGTCTCCAACGATGACATGTCGCTGCAGCGTCTCTTCCGCAACGACATCGAACTCCACCTCAGCGGCGAAATCGACAGCGAAGCGCTGCTGCTGCACTATCTGCCCGAGGTCGACCTGTGGACCGGTGCGATCGTGGCGACCGAAGCGCTCGTCCGGTGGCGGCACCCGACCTGGGGCTTGCTGTTGCCGGAGTCGTTCATCGGCGTGGCCGAATCCGCCAACCTCGGCGGGGACTTGGGCCGATGGGTGATGCGAAGCGCGATTGCGGAGTTCAGCCGGTGGCGTTCCAATGGCGTCGGGCAAAACGCCACATTGCGCATCAACGTGTCGCCCTCCCAATTGGTCACCCGAGGTTTTGTCAGCAGCGTGGCCGAAACGATCGACGAGTTCGGCATCGATGGCGGCTCGGTGTGCCTGGAGATCACCGAGCGCGCGGTGGTTCGCGACATCGACACCACCCGCAAAACACTCGAGGAGCTGAAAGAGGTCGGAGTCCAGATCGCCATCGACGACTTCGGCACGGGTTACGCCGTTCTGTCGCACCTGAAGTCGCTGCCGGTCGATACCCTCAAAATCGACACGTCTTTCGTTCGCGATCTCGGCACAAGCAGCCGTGATCTGGCGATCGTCCGGGCGATCATCGGCCTTGCCGAGGCTTTCGACCTGCAGCTGGTGGCCGAGGGTGTGGAGACCCCGGCCGCAGCGTTGACTTTGATGCGACACGGATGTCATCGAGCGCAGGGCTACTTGTTGTCGCGCCCGCTGCCGGGCAATGCCATGGAGTCACTGCTCGTCCTCGCGCTGGATGCCCATGCCGTTCCTGGCAGACAGCCAGGCGCTCACCTCAAGCACGATCTAACACAGCAAAGATGGCTCGCAGCTTCAGGATTCGACGATGAGCGAGTTGAGCGACAAGCGCTCGGATACGACCCGAGAGCAGATCTTGCGAGCCGCCTCACACCAGTTCGCCCAGCGCCCGTACTACGCCGTCGGCCTCGACGACATTCTGGCTGAAGCGCAATTGACCAAGGGCGCGATGTATTTCCATTTCCGGTCGAAGCACGCGCTGGCGTTGGCGATCGTCGACGAGCAGATCCTCAGGTCCGCCAACGCGGTCCAGGACCTGCTCGCCCGGAAGCTGTCCGCGCTGGAAACTCTCATCGACGTCTCCTACCTGGTAGCTATTGACGACAGCACCCAAGACGTCACCAGAGCAGCCTTCAACCTGCTCGAGTCGGTCGGCCGGACCGAGAAGCTCCAGGCGCGGTTGTTACACGGCTGGATCGAACTAATCGGGGAGATCGCCGAACGAGGAATCCGCGAGGGCGACATCGTCCAACAAGGAGACCCAGAAGACATCGGACGCCTGCTGGTATCCATTTACATGGGGTTGCGTCAGGCCAGCAATCTGGACGAACCGGTGGTGCTGCTGGGTGACTTCGAAAAGGCATGGTCGACCGTGCTACGCGGGATCGTGCAGCCCGACCGCATCGCCTACTTCACCCAATTCGTCAAGCGACGCACGGCTCTGGCGATCAAGGCCGTCTCCCCGCCCGAAGGTGCCAAACCCGGAGGCTAGCGCTCGTCAAGCCACAGCTGCTCGGTCAAATCCTGGAACGTCGCGAGCGCAATGTCGTCATCGGCACGGATCAGCGCCGACCTGCTCATCAGTGCGCGCACACTCGAGCCGTCCTGGTGGGCCAATTCGACGACCATGTTGGCCAAGGCCTGGACGACGGAGACCGCGGATTCTCTGGTCGGCGGGAGATGGAAGATCTCTTCGAACTTCAGCGACAGCACTTCCACGGGCGCGCGGCCGACCATTTCCGAGAAAGCTGAATTCGCGAACACCACCGCGCCGTCTTGCGCGATAGCGAGCACGGGAACCGGGATCCGCTCCAGCACGACCAGGGCGGGCAGCTGTTTCAGGGTATCCATCGGTGTTTGGCCCGTATGGCCGTTACGTCGTCGTTCCACGACCTGATTATGGTTCATGCGAACCACTGATAAGTGCACTCGTTCTTAACAGCTCCAAAATTTGAAATTTCTGTGAAAGCTTGGCGGTCGATTCCTATCGGCCATATCGGCGCCGCTTCATCGCGGCGGCTACTCAAGCCGGCTCGGAAGGAATACGAAGTATTCATGTAAAAAATCCTCAGGCAAGAGGGTCTACGGCACCGCAGAGTGGCATCATCTGAGAGTCGTCAGCCCGGCCTAGGGTGCTCCGCGGGCGCGATAACGACCGGCGGCCTGCGGAAATTGCCACGGATGCAACCGCAGCAGCAGAGGGAGAGCGCACGGTATGGACGTGAAACGCGAGGTCTCGGCATGACCACATCTGAAGCGCTGCGTCAGTCAAGGATTGCACTCACCCACGGGTCTGGTGCGATCCCCGTCGTCGGATTCGGCACCCTGATTCCGGATCTTGTCGCGACCAAGCAGGCCACGAAGACTGCGCTGGAAGTGGGTTTTCGACATCTCGATTGCGCGGAACGGTACGGCAATGAACAAGAGGTGGGTGATGCGCTGCGCGAAGCGTGCGAGGCGGGGACCGTTGCGCGGGAGGACGTGTTCGTCACCACGAAGCTGTGGAACACCAATCACCGTCCCGAGCGGGTCAGGCCCGCGTTCGATGCGAGTTGCCGCCGACTGCAAGTCGACTACGTCGATTGCTATTTGATCCATACGCCCTATGCGTTTGCGCCGGGAGACGACCAGGATCCCCGAGACGAGCACGGTCGCGTGATCTACGACGAAGGGGTCACGTTGGCTCAGACGTGGCAGGCGCTGGAGAGCCTCGTCGACGACGGACCCTGCAGATCGATCGGTATATCGGATATCTCGTTGGACCAGCTACGCGAGATAGTCGCGGTGGCGCGGATCAAGCCGGCGGTGGTGCAGGTCGAATCGCATCCGTACTTACCGGAATGGGAACTGCTTGACTTCTGCCAGGAGCACGGGATTGTGCTGCTGGCGTTCGCAGCGTTGGGGCACTCGATGCAACCAAACGTTTTAGAAGACCCGGTGATTACGGCTATCGCTGAGCGCGTGCACATCTCGCCGGCTCAAGTTGTTCTCTCCTGGGCGGCGCAGCGCGGCAGTGCTTTCCTGACCACCTCGACCAAACCGCAACGCATTCAGGAAAACTATGAGATTTCGGCTCTTCCCGCAGATGCTATGCGCGACATTCGGGACCGTATCACCACGAACATCAGATTCAACGCGGTGGTGGAATCCGGCGTGCCAGGATTCATCCCCCGGCCCAAGTGAACTGAACTAGCGGAGGCAACGCTGATGGATCGTGTTGCGGTGATTACCGGTGCCAGTCGAGGCATCGGTGCGGCGACTGCTTTAGTCCTCGCGCAGCAGGGATTTCGGGTGGTGGTCAACTACCGGTCCAGCGCCGGGGAAGCAGACGAGGTGGTCGGGGCCGCGACCGCGGCCGGTGGAGAGGCGGTGGCGATTCGGGCCGACGTCACCGAAGCCGACGATGTCGCGGCGATGTTCGAGGAAACCGAACGGCGTTGGGGCCGAGTCGATGTGCTCGTGCACAACGCGTTGATCCCCTACGATGTCACCTCGTTTGCCGATCTGAGTTGGGAGCAGCTGGGCGGCAAGCTGGACCGCGAGCTGCATGCCGCGTTCCTGGTGACCAAAGCTGTTGTGCCGGGGATGATTTCCCGCAACTTTGGCCGGCTGGTCTATATGACAACGATATTGTCGCGTCGGCCCCGCCAAGGCATGATCAACCTGGGTACGGCCAAAGCGGCAATGGACCAGTTCGTCCGCTATGTCGCTCTGGAAGTGGCCCCGCACGGCATCACCGCCAACCTCGTTTCGCCGGCGACGGTGGGCGACACCACGGCCAACAAGCTGTTGGCGTCCGACGACCTGCGCCACCTCGGCGCCACCAACCCGATGGGGCGCCTGGTCACACCCGACGAGGTGGCCCACACGATCGCGTTTGTGGCCAGTGAGGATTCCGGTTTCATCACCGGCCATTGCGTGGAGGTCAACGGCGGCCTGGCGATGGACTGAAACAGGTTCCGCCGCTAGAGAAGATCGGAAAGGAGTGTTGGCCGTGGAGACGATCGATCTCGCCTACGTCGGGCGGGGTATCCACGAGGAACTGGTCGCCCACGTCGCCGACCAAGAGGGCTACTTCGAAGATGAAGGCGTCCATGTGGCCGTCCGCGACGGGGTCAGCTGGCCAGCGGAGCGGCTGCGCCGCGGCGCGGTGATCGGTCTGGGCAGGACCCTGGTGTCGCGGCTGACCGACGGGATCGAGTGGACCGCGCTCAGCTTCAGCACCGATCATCCGCTGTTCTGGTTTCTTGGCAACGCCGAAGTGAAGTCCATGGCCGATCTTCGCGGGCGGCGCCTGGCCGTCCACGGCCCCTCCAACCCTCCCGGCACTTTCGCCCGCATCGTCCTGCGCAAGCACGGCCTGGACCCCGACCGCGACCTGAAATGCGTGGTGCGTCACCCCGGTGACTACCAGATGGACATACGACACCTCCGCGACGGCTCGATCGACGCCGCCTACGTCGGCAGCACCCTTTCACCCGAACAGGTCGCCGACGAAGAAGGGTTTCACGTGCTGGCCTGGATCGGTGATCACTTCCAGATCCCCACCGTGGGCATCGTCGTGGACCCCACCCATATCCCGCTGGACAGCCCCGCCGTGGGTGCCCTGGTGCGCGCCAACGAGCGCGCTCTGCATTTCCTCATCGAAAACCCAAGCAAGGCAGTCGATTACGTCGCGTGGTTCCTGGACCGCCTCACCCATGAGGAAGCCCAACTATACTATGACCGCTATGTCGGGCCGTACTTCGTCCCCGGCCGCAAGGCCGACCTCAATGTGACGCAGCAAGCAATCGACGCCGTCGCCGGTGAACTCGGTGTCGCGCCGGTAGCCGCGGACACGATGTATGGGCTCGCAGGCCGGCAGGCCGAAGACAACTGATAACGCAAAACCCACGGCACTAGGCGAAAGACTCTTCCATCATGAGCACACCCTCGGACGGCCGCACCCGCCTCGCCTACATTCTCGGCGTACCCCTTGCCCCAGACTGCCAACGCCAATGGCCCCAAATGGGAGAGGTCGTGCGTGGCGCCGAGCTGATCGCACAGGTCGAAGGCAACTTCCCGGAACTCACCCTAGAAGTCGGTCGACGCCTGAAACTCGATGACATCGTCGTCGCCGAGTGGACTTGCAACTATGGCGACGGACGCCTCTACCGCAACGTCAGCATCGCCGAACTCCACAACGGTCAGGCCGTCAAAGTCACCGATTATTGGGGCGAACCCACCACCACACCGCAATGGCGCCTCCCGCTGACCGATCGCCTCGACATGCCCGCCGATGGAATCTGGAAAGACACCCAACACCTCGGTCACTACTAGCGCGCCTGGGCAGCCCAGATTCGTCTCCGATCACCAGGTCTGCTCGGCGGCGCGGATGAGGATGTCGTTGACGGCGACGCGCCTATCGCGGGTGACCATGTACGTCACTGCGTCGGCGATGTCTTCGGGGCGCAACTTCACCATGCCGGAGGTCTGGCGGTCGAACGCTTCGCGGAACTCGGGTCGCAATCCGTCGCTTATCTCGGTGTCGACCGTGCCGGGCGCGACGATGCCGACCCGAACTCGCTTGCCCAGCAACTCTTGTCGCAGACCCTCGCTAAACGCGTTGACTCCGAACTTCGTCAACGAGTAGACGGCGGTGCCCGGTCGCGCCACCCGACCCGCCGTCGAACTGACCGTCACCACATCCGCGACGCCGCGCGCCGAGTCGGCGGCCGCCTCGATGAGGTGCGGCAGTGCGGCGCGCGTGGCGTATAGCACCCCAAAGACGTTGACCGACACCAGGTCGTCCCACTCCGCCAGGGGTGCCTCGGCGACCTGGCCCATGCGCATCAGCCCCGCGTTGTTGACCAGAACGTCGAGTCTGCCGAGCGTGCTGACTGCACGGCCGATCGCAGCACCGACGGATTCGGGATCGGTGACGTCCGCGGGTACCGCAAGAACGCGACCGCCGTCGGCCTTGATTCTCGCGGCGACCTCGTCGAGGCGGTCGACTCGACGGGCGAGCAGTGCCACTGCCGCCCCGTGCCGTGCTAGGGCGACGGCGGTGGCGGCACCGATGCCGCTGCTGGCACCTGTCACCACGGCGACGGTTTCGGTGAGTGCCTCGGTGGACAATGTCCGTCCTCTCTAACCCGACGTGCGCTGTCTGCCGACGATGTCGCCAAACACGTACGCGTCGTGTTCGCCCAGATCGGGCGCGCCGTGCTCGATCAGGGCCTCATCGGTCGACATTTTCCAGGGTGCGCCCAACACCGGGCGTTGGCCCTCCCGGTGGTCGCTGACGAATCGGTAGCACTCGCGGGCCCAGAGGCGTTCGTCGGCGATCACGTCGGGCGCAGTGGCGCTCTTGCCGGCCGGTATCCCCGCGCACTGCAATCGGCGCACCAGGTCGTCCACATCGTGACCGGCGGTGAGCAGTGACAGCTCGGCGTCCAGCGCCTCGGCGCGAGTGAGCCGGCCGCTCGCGGTGGCGTACTCGTTAGTCAACGACGTTGCAGCGCCGAGGATCTCGCACAAGCGTCGCCATTGATCGTCGTCCACGACGGCCAGGCTGAGCCAGCTTCCGTCGGCGCACGGATAACACCCGTATGGGGCCATGTCGGGATGATAGTTCCCGTCCGGCTGCGGGCAAACGCCCGTGAGGGCGTGCTCGAGCAGGCTGTCGCCGATCATGCTCGACAGCGTCTCCACTGCCGACACGTCGACGAACTGGCCCTCGCCGGTGGCTTCGCGGTGCAGCAACGCGGCGAGCGCGCCGAATGCGGCGGCCGCGCCGACCGTCGAGTCGCCGTAGCGCATGTTGGCTCCGAGCGGACCACCTCCGCGGTAACCGACGAGCGCCGAGAGACCGGAGAGCGCGGCGAAGCTCGGTGCGTATCCGGTTTGGTAACCCAGCGGCCCATCGTTGCCCCACATCTTGATCGACACCGAGATGATGTCAGGTTTGATGGCCGCGAGGTCCGTGTAGCCGAGGCCTTGGCGTTCCATCGCCCCGGGCCGCAGGTTGTTGATGACGATATCGCTTTCGGCGATCAGGTCGCGCAGCCGTCCCATTCCCACAGGGGACTTGATGTCCAGGTCGACGCTGAGGATCTCGGGGTTGATCGACAGGAAGAACGGCGCGTGGTTGACGTCGGTGCCGCCGTAGACGCGCATCTCCTCGGGGCTCGCCGAACATTCGACTTTGATCACCTCGGCGCCGAGGAACGCCAACAACTTGCCCGTGTACGGGCCCGCCCAGACCTTCGTCAGTTCGACGACCCGGACCCCTTCGAGCGGCCCGCCGCGGGCGCGGCCCGGCCGCCTGCGTTGGGGGGACACCACGGTCGGGAGGTTCGGCGACCAGCCGGGGTGTTCGGTGTGCGCGCCGAGTGCCGGTGCGGGGCTGACGATTTCGACCGGCGACGCGCTGAGGCGGTACGGCACCGTGGGATGAACGACGGTGCCGAGCACCGGATGGTCCACCTCCTGGAAGAAGCCGCGATGGCAGTACTGAGCCGACGCTCGCAGGTCGGCCGCATCGTTCACGGGCACCAGCGGCACACCCAGCCGCTGGGCCTCCTCGGAGGCCGGCACCCGCGGTTGGTCGGCAATCCACTGCGCGAAGCCGCGGCGAAAAGTCGCCACCTTTTCGCGGGTCACGGAGAATTCCAGCCAGTCGTCGTCGAACTCGTCAAGCCATCCGGGACGCCCCAGCAATTGCTTGACCGCGAGCCAATGGCTGCGATTGGTCATGTACAGATACACGTGACCGTCGGCGCACGTGAAGAAAGAGGCGGGACCCTGCTGGTCGTAGTCCTCCCTGGTGCCCTCTGGGGCGATCTCGCCGGTGACGAACCGTCCGATCACGCAGTCGGCCCTCGATGCCATGACTGCCTGCTCGGAGATGTCGACGAACCGTCCCGGTCTGCCGTGCAGCAGGCCGTACAGGGACGCGCTGACGCACAGGGCGGCATCCAACGCGGCCTCGTAGTCGACCAGGAACCGTCCCGGACCCTTCAACGGCGGAGTGCCGGGGTCGGCGTGGCTGGGCGTGTGATAACCCCAGCCACTTTCGTGAAAGACGTTGATGTTCTGCGCATTCCACGTCTCCGCTGGCGCGTCGCAGCCGTACGGGGTGATCGAGCAGAACACCGTGCCGGGGTGACGCTGCTCGACCTGGCCCGGCGATATGCCCAGCCGCGCAAGCCAAGCGGGGTTGTGGTCGTCGATGACGGCGTGCGCGCCGGCGATGAGTCCGTGCAGCCGGTCGGCCCCGGCCGCGGTGTTCAGGTCACACACCGCCGACCGCTTGTTGGTGTTCAGATAGGCGAACAATCCGCTGCGCTCGGGTTCGGGGCCCGACCCGATCAAAGGATGCATCGATCGGGTCGGGCTTCCGGTGCCCGGGCGTTCGACCTTGATGACGTCGGCGCCGAAGTCGGCCAACAGTTTTCCGCAGTACTCACCGGCCGGTGATTCGGCTATTTCGACGATACGGAAGCCATGCAACGCCGACACGGTGGTCAGGGCTTGCTGCGGCCCGAGCGGCTCAGCCGCCACTCCGGCGGGAAATTCATGTCGTTGTCCTTGACCACGTTGTTCAGCCCCTTCTCGAACGTGCCCGAGGTGAGGTCGACGTCGTTCTGCTTGTCGTTCTGGATCAGTGGCAGCATTCCCTCCACCATTCCGGTCAACAGGCTGCCGAAATACTCACCCTTGTGCTGCTTGTAGAGTTCCAGGAACGTCTTCTGCACCGCGACGGTGTCGGTGGGACGGGACTTCGAACAGGCCATTGCGTACTTGAGCGTCTCCGCTTCCAGGTCCTCGCGGGGCACGACGCTGTTGACGAATCCGCAGTCGTACATCTCCTTGGCACTGAACGGCCGTCCCGTGAACAGCATTTCGGAGAACTTGCGCAGACCCATGGTCTCGGCCCACCACCACAGCCGCGGGCCCCAGCCGACATACCGGAACGCCGGGTGACCGAACAGCGCATCGTCGGAGGAGATCACCATGTCGGCATCGCCGGCCTGGTAGAAGTGCCAGCCGTAGCAGTAGCCCTTCGCTTCGATGATGCTGATCTTGCGCAGTTCCTGCAGCGGTCGGTTGCCGGCGCGGGCCTTGGCATAGAAGTCGGTCACCGTTGACAGATAACGGTACGAGCCGCCGGGCGGGTACTTGACGTCGTCGTCGTTGATCGCCAGCTCGTGGAGCAGCGGCATTCCGGGATTCTCCAGCATGGGGCGCTGTTCGGGCAGGTCACCGCCGCTGCCGAAATCCTCTCCCTCCCCGCGTATCACGACGACCTTGACGTCGTCATCGACGTTGCACTTGTGGATGATATCGGCATAGTTCTGCCGCATGCCAAGGGTGGCCGAGTTCTGCGCGTCGGGCCGATCGAAGGTGATGTAGGCGATGCGGTTCTTGACGTCCTTCTCGAACTTGATGTACTGCTCGGCTTCCTTCTTCATCTCTTCGTAGTCGAACTCAGGCATGTCGCTCCTCAATTGTTGGTTTGCTGATCCGTTAGTTAAGTAGTGCGCCCGCATCAACGGGGAGTTGTACGCCTGTGACGTAACAGGATTCGTCGGAGTCGAAGAACAGCACGCCGTCACACATGGTTTGAGCCCACCGCTGCCGGGCTCAGCACGTGTGGACCATCATCGCCGATGTGGACGGCATCACGCCGGAATACCGCCCCGACGCCCTCCTGCCACACGTAATTCGTTACCGCCAAGATCATCCCGGAGTCCAGACGCTCCGCAGCCGCGGTGCGCGGGATGGCCGGCGACACCACCGGCGGGTCAAAGCCCAGCCCCAGGCCGTACGCGACCGGCGTCGCCGGCAGCGGCTCACCGGCCGCCTCGTAGGCGGCGAACAGATCCGCGGCCGCCGCGCCGGGCCGGCACGCAGCAATCAGGCGTTTGCCCAAGCTATCCGAGCGTCGGTACAGCGCCCGAATGGCTTGGGTATCGTCGTCGCCCACCACCACCGTCCGGCCTACCTCGCCGACGTACCCGTTAGCCAGCGCGCCGGCGGAAAGCGCAACGAGGTCGCCCAGCTGCACGCGGCCGTCGCCGTCGGCACGTTGCCAGGGATGGTGACGCGAGGTCACCCAGGCGGCATCCTGGCTGGCGGAGGTCGTTACTCCGCCCGCGGCCATTGCCTCCAGCACGGCTCCGGCCACCGTCTTCTCAGCCACTCCCGGCGCCAATGTCGCTATGCCAGCGCGCATTCCCGCTTCGGCGGTGCTCATCGCGGTGCTCATCGCAGCTAATTCCTCGGGCGTCTTGATCCGGCGCGCGGCTCGCATGGCGGGCTCGGCGTTGACGAGTTCGGCGTTGGGAAAGGCGATCGGCAGCAGCTCGGCGAAGGTCGGCGTGATCGCGTCGGATCCCACGCGCCGAACGGTGCGCGCCCCGTCGATGTCTTTCAGCACCTCGATGAGCTTCATCGGGCTCCAGGTCAGCCCGTACAGGCGTTCGCGGCCGATCTCCTCGGGGACTCCCTCGTCCCATGTGCTGTTCAAGTGAATTTCGCCGGTGGCACCGTCGAGAACGCAGATCGGTGCGAATGGACGGGTGCCCGCCACCCATAGCTGCGGGACGCCGGTGACGTAGCGGACGTTGGCCTGACGCCCCAGCACGACCATGTCCAAGCCGTGGGCCCGCATCTGAGCCAGTGCGCGTTCGCGGCGGGCGATGCGTAGTGCCCGGTTGTCGGGCGCGGTCTCAGTAACCATAAGGCGTGTAGGGATAGTCGGTGATGACCTGGTATCCGTCTTCGGTGATGATCACGATCTCCTCGCTGCGGTAACCGCCGGTGCCGTCCTCCCAGACCACCGGCTCCAGCACCAGCACCATGCCGGGCGGGAAGACGAAGTTGTTGTCGAACTCCTCGCCCAGATCCGTTCCGATCATGGGTGTTTCGGCCGGGTAGGTACCGATGCCGTGGCCCAGGTAGAAATGCGGCAGCCACGGTTTGGTTCCACCATTGGCGGCTATCGCCGCTCGGGCCAGATCGCCAGACGTCGCACCGGCCCGGGTAACGCCCAGTGCGGCGTCCAGGATGGCGCGCCACTGCGCGAACTGATCCTGCTGGCGTGCTGACGGATTGGCGCCGACCAGCCAGGTCCGGCCGAAGTCCGAGCAGTACCCGCCGTAGGTAATGCTCACGTCTGTCCACAGCACGTCTCCAGCGCACAGCCGCCGATCCGTCGTCAGTAACGGCAGTGCGAGATCGCCGTGCGTGGTCCATTGGCCCTCCGCGCGAGAGCGGGGCATCACCTGCCAAATCGCATCCAGCATGTTGGCAGTTGCGCCGAGTTCGAAGGCGCGGCGCACGAAGGTTGCTGACAGGTCGAGCTGGCTGACGCCGGGCGCCAGCTGCTTCTGTACCTCTGCCATCGTCTGTTCGGTGATACGGCATGCCCGGTGGATGCACGAAATCTCATCTGGCGTTTTCACCAGCTGGGCCGCCCCGACCACTACGGCAGCTTCCAGCGGTGGCCCACCCGGGAACAGCCGGTCCGACGCGTCGCGCATCGCCCCGGTCATCTCGTCGACGGCCACGGTCGCCCCCGGCGGGACGAGCTCGGCCATCGTTGTGGCCAAATGCTCTACGCCCTCGTCGAATTCGAGGTACAGCGGGCCGTGGCGATGATCCGCCGGCACCTGGAACTCCGCTGAGGCACCTTCGCGGAACGGCATGAACAGGTGCGGGTGCTCGTCGCCGGCCACCATGATGGCCACCGGGCGCTGCGCATGTGACAGTCCCGCGTCCAGCAGCGGCCAGCTGGCACCGGTCGCGTAGCTGACGTGGCCGTTCATCAGCAGGATCATCGCGTCGACACCGTGGTCGGCCATGGCCGACCGCAGCCTGGCGCCGACCTCGGAGTACATCCGGGCGAGGTCGGGTGAGTCGGGTATCCACGGCCCGCTCGTCGCCGTAGTGTCCAGTTTCATGACAGGCCCAGGAATCGTTTGACGTTGCCGCTGACGATCCGGGCGGCGTCCTGGGGCCCGACCGCGCCGACGACGGCCGACAGTGACTTCTCCGAGTAGCCGAAGGTGCTTCCGGCGTGGCCGCGGCGGTGCTTGGGCGCGCCGAAACCTCCTGGGGGATACAGGGTATTCGCGTGGGTGGACATCGTCGTCCCTTTCTAGAGCAGGCCGGCCAGTTTCAGGTCGTCGAGGTACTTGTTGATGGGCTCTACTGTGACATGCGGTATTTCATGTCCAGAGCGGCGCACTCCGGATCGGAAGTCCTCGCCGGGCACCGGTGAGCCGGCGGTGGCGGTGGTCAGCGTCAGACCGTCATCGTGGGCCATCCCGCTACCAGACCACGGGCAGTTCGTGCAGCCCGTAGGCCAGCGCGTCGTGTTTGAACGGGAGTTCGTCGTGGGGAACCGCCAACCGCAGCGTCGGGATGCGACGCAGCAGCGACGGCAGCACGATCTGTAGCTCCATGCGGGCCAATTGCTGGCCCACGCACTGATGCCTGCCGTAACCGAATCCGACCTGTGGTCCGTCTTGACGCTGCAGATCCAGACGATCCGGCGCCGGGAACTGGCGCGCATCCCAGTTGGCCGGCGCCACGTCTAGGATGATCCCTTCGCCCGCGCGGATCACTTCCCCGTCCACCTCGATGTCTTCGACCGCGATGCGCCGCTGGCCCGTCTGAATGATGCTGCAGTAGCGCATCAGTTCCTCGACGGCGGTGGCGATGACTTTCGGGTCCTCGGCGTCGCGCAGGAAGGCCAATTGGTCGGGGTTCTCCAGCAGCGCCGCGACGCTGACGCTGATCTGCCCGGCGGTGGTCTCGTGCCCGGCGATGAGTACGCCGGTGGCCAGTTGCGCGGCTTCGCGGTCGGTGATCTCGCCGGCCTTGACGCGTTCGGCCAAATCCGACACCAGGTTTTCGCCTGGGTCGTCCATCTTGATGTGGATGAGTTTCTTGATGTATCGGGCCAGCGTCCCAGCGCCTTGGGCGGCGTCTTCTGCGGTGGCGTAGCGGTTCATGCCCCGGTTGGCCTGCTCCTGGAAGAAGTCCGCGTCTTCGTATGGCACGCCCAGCATTTCGCTGATCACCAGCGAGGGAATCGCCAGGGCGAGGCCTTCGACGAGGTCGGCGGGTTGGGGGCCGGCCAGAATGGCGTCGATGTGCTCGTCGGTGATGCGTTGCACCGCGGGCCGCAGCGCCTCGACTCGTTTGAACGTGAAAGGCCGTGAAAGCATCCGGCGATACCGAGTGTGCTCTTCCGCGTCCGAGGTGAACACCGACCGCGGCCGCTTGTGGACCGTGGACAACATGCCCTCGTTCCAGTGCGGGTAGCCCGGCAGTCGGTCGTCGACGCTGGCGCGGGCATCGCTGAACAGTGACCGGATGGCTTCGTAACCGGTGATCAGCCAAGGGGTGCTGCCGTCCCAGATGCGGACCCGGCTGAGCTGCTTGGATGCGTTGAGCTCCAACGCTTTCGGCGGCGGGGCGAAGGGGCAGCCGGCGGCCCGTGTCATCGGGAAGTCGGGGACGTCCGGTGCAGTCTCGCCGGTGCTCCCAGTGAGCAGGTTCGTCATCGCGCGTTCCCTCGAGTGGACATGATCAGATGTACGGATCGGGTGAAAGTCATTGTCGCCTCGGCTTTGGCGCGGAACTGCCCGCGCGGATTGGGGCCTGCCACACGCCTGTGATCGCGTCGATGAGCCCTTCAGCTGCCAATGGCCATGACGACCGTGCGCGAGGGCCGTGTACTGCCAGGGCGCCTTCGTGCTCGGCGCACGTATGCATGAGCAGGTTTCGGGCCATCACGATCCGCTCGAAACGGACGCGCTTGGGCAGGTCGGGCATGCACCGAATGATCCCGTCAATCGTGTGCGCCAACTGTGGAGAGGCCACCGCGTCTTTGGTCACCACGTCCCGATAGTTCGGATCGGCCATGGCCTGTGCGGCAAACCGCGCGTAGAAGCTGGGAATTCCCAATTCCGCGAGGTGGTCGGTGAGGGGACGCACCAGGGACGCGACCCAGTCGTGAAGTTCGGTGCTGCCGGCGAGCTCAGCGAGCATCCCCGCCCGCAGCGCCTCGATGGGGGTGCGGTGCTTGCTTTCGATGGCGCGCAGCAGGTCGGTCCTGGTGCCGAAGTGGTAGCACACCGCGGCGTTGTTTCTCTGTCCGGCCGCATCGCTGATCTGCCGGTTGGATACGGCGTACATGCCCCGCTCGGCGAAGAGCTGTTCAGCAGCTGCCAGCAAGACCTCGCGCGTGCCCTCGGACCTGTCGCTGCTCAGCGCTACTGCGGTCACCGGCTCAGTGAAACATCCTTGAACGGAATAAATCAAGCAATTTATTTAAGTGGTCGCCGACGCTGCAGGAACCTTTCTTAAAGCAGACCTGCGGCTACGCCGCACCGACTGAGGCTCCGCGCGCAGGGACCCAGCAGGGACCGGGCAGGGACCGGCCACCAGGCCAGCAAACACCGATTCAGCTGCGCCGCCGCCGACGATTTGGCGATGACCGTTTCTTGGGTCGCGGTGGCGGTATTTACACTGGGAAGTCCGCCTGCTTGCGAGCTTCACCGACGACTATTTGCGCCTGCTGGCCGTCTGCCATCGCCGCCGTGCCCGTCAGTGGTAGCGATTGCCGTCATAGACGATTTCGCCCGTGGGGCTGACGGTGACGGCTTGCGTTAAGACCTTGACCGTTCCCCGGACCACCACCATCGCCACCGGCACCAACACCGGCTGTTCACCGTCAGCCGTCCAATAGGCGTACAGCCGCTCCCCCTTGAACGCTGGTTCATTGATCGGCGGTGTCTCGCCGTCGAATTCGGTCTCTCCTTCACCTGCCACCAGCTCGGGGTGAGCCATGAGGTGTTCGCCCATCGCGGCCATGTTGAAGGTCTCGGAAGTGACCAGCTGACTGCCGTCGCTTCTGTAGAAGAGGATTTGGCCGTCATCCTGGGCGACCGCGTGCGCGTTGCGTTCGAGCCATTCCGGCGGGACGTTCGCGCTCACCGACAACATTGCGTCGGTGATGTCCCACGCCGTCACGCCGAGACTCGCGAGGACCTCGGTGGCGAGGTCGCCGTCGGCCTGGGTGGGCGCGATTGTCTTCATGCCGTAGCTGTTGGCCTTCGCGATTGCTGGGCCGGTGAACCCGCTCGACGACACGAGGATCAGCAAGTTGGTCGGTAGACGCTCATGCTTGGAGTGCATCTGCTCGACCCATCCCACACCCTGTTTGCGCTTGTGGTCGCGGCACTCGATGCCGATGTTGACGGTATGTCCGGCGAAGGTCCCCTCGGCGTAGATGTCGACCTCGCGTGGCTCGCCGGACACCAGGTCGGTGAGCATCTTCGATTCTTCGACGACGGCGTTGTCGCCCAGGAGCTGAGTCAGCATCCTGATCAGCTTCTGGAAGTCGTTGGTCCGCTTCGGCATACCAGGTCACGATACGTCGGTGATCGTAGCGCGCTACGACACCGCGTCCCGCGCTCAACCGACGTCGCCGGTTGGCGGCGCGCTGGCCTTCTTCCACAGGGTCACGGCACGCACGTGCAGCATGACCGCCAGGTGGAGCTAAGGGGATTCGAACCCCTGCCCTTCTCGATGCGAACGAGTCAACTTGGGCGTTTGTAGTTATTGGCAGCGTTGGCCGCAACGTAAGACTGCACGTCACAAGGTTGGCGACGTTGGCGAGAAGAGACGGTTGTCGAAGCTACTGCGGACGCGCTGCGGACTGGAAGGCACCTCGTTCGTCTGGAGAGAGACCACGTTCTCTTGATCGAGGTCATCCGGATCCACCACGAATTCCCCTGGTGGCCCTTGAGGTTCAGACCCTGACGTCGGGAATATCCGAAAGGTTGTGATGGGTCGCGCGAGGTCCCCCGCCTACGCTGCTCCCAGCGGTAACGACAAGGTTGGTCCCCACCTTGTAGGGAGGTCCGGTGATCGGTTGGACAAACGCGGAGTACACGCCTGGCGGCTCATCATAGAGGTACTGCAGGCTATATGGGCTGTCGGACCATGAAGTAGGCGCGACAGTAAGTTGGGGCGCAAACACGTTGACGCACTCCGACGTCACAGGCGTCACGAACAGGCTCACAGTGATATCTTGGTCGGTCTCGTTGGAGAGGGTGAACTCGATGCCATCGACTGTTCCGATCGCAGCCACAAGCATCCCAGGAGGGTCGGACATATCGCTACTCCTTCGATTCGATAACTCGGTCTTGGATTTTCAACGGTCCCGTCGAATTTTGGGGGCCGCTGGTTACCGTTCAATGGTCAGCGGTAAGAGGCGCAACTGACGCGAGTAGTTGACTACTCGAGTTTTGCGACGTTCACCCGCGCGCCCGAAGGGCGCTGCGTCGCGATCGGATCGGGGTCACAATTGGACCGTGAGCGCACAGCCCACAATCGACGAGCTACTCGACCAGGCGGTTCGCGCTCTCAACCGGGGTGACCGCCCGACGGCAGACGCGCTAGCAGGCCAGGTGCTACAGGTGGACCGCGGCAACGCCGACGCCGAGGAGTTGCTCGCGGCTCTCACGGACAGCGGCGAGATCAGGCGGATGACGATCATATTCGCCGACCTGGTGGATTCGACGGCGCTGTCAACCCGGCTTGAACCGGAGGTCTATCGCACTGTCGTGGGCCGCTACCGCGACGAAGTGCTGCGAATCGTCGACCGCTACGAAGGTCACGTCGCGTCAACAAAGGGCGACGGGCTATTGGCGGTGTTCGGGCACCCCAAAGCCCACGAGAACGACGCGCGCCGCGCGGTGCTGGCGGGACTCGACATCACCCGCGAGGTCAGCACGCTCAGCGAGCGCGTGCGAACACGCTTCGGATTCGACATCAGCGTCCGAGTCGGCATCCACCGTGGACTTGTCTACCTCGATACAGTCCAAGATGACGTCTATGGATTCGCGGCCAACCTGGCCGCACGGATGTGTAGCCTGGCCGAGCCCGGAACCGTCGCCGTCTCGAAAACGATTGAACGGCTGGTCAGCAATGCATTCGAACTAGACGCCCTGCCGGCGAAAGCGGTGAAGGGCGTGGACGGTTTGATCGTCCACTATCGCGCAGTTGCCGAACGCGACATCACAAAGAGCGTGGGTGGACCGCTGGTCGGTCGCGAGCGTGAGGTCGCGTACCTCCAAAGAAGCTGGGCCGAGGCGACGGCCGGCACGCTGGCGACACGCGGAATCGCATATCGGGGCGAGGGTGGCATAGGCAAGACTCGCCTGGCCCACGCGGCGGTCGACATTGCTCAGGAGACAGGCGCTCCCGTGCTGGGGTTGTTCGGATCGCCGTTTCACACCGATGTGGGTTTGCGCCCGGTACGGCGGCTGCTGGAACGCCAGTGCGGAATCAGGCGCGACTCCGATCCGGCGGACCGCCTTCGGAGGCTGCAGGCCGAGGCCATGCAGCGCTCATTGGATCCGGCCGCCGTGGTCCCGCTGTTGGCGCCCGTCCTCGGCATCGGTCCGGAAAGCGGCTACGAACCCGTCCGCGCCGCTGGCGACAAGCTGTATGAACAGATCGCCAAGGGCATCCATGATTACCTGCTGGCGTGTCTCGGAAGCGGACCCGGGCTGGTGCTGGTCGAAGACATGCACTGGTTCGACGAAGACACTATTGAGGTAGTCCAGGCGCTTCTGCGCGAAGACCTTGGCCGACTGCTCGTCGTCATCACCGGACGCCAGCTCCCATCGTTGGCCGGCAATACACAGGTACTCGAGTTGAAGCCCCTCTGCGACACCGAAGCTGACGAGCTCATAATCGCCCTGCATCCTGGGATCGACCCCGAGGCACGAAGGGCGGTGCGACGGCGCTGCGATGGCATGCCCCTCTACATCGAGGAGGTCGTGGCCAAGCTCAAAGAGCAACCCTCCGATTCGGGGGAATCCGCCGAGGTGCCCGACACGCTGTATGAAATGTTGCTCGCGCGACTGCGATCGAGCACGAACGCGCTTCTCGTTGTTGAGGCGGCCGCGCTGATCGGCAGCGTCGTCGATGGACGGCTGCTGTCGTCGGTCGTCGGCTTAGACAAGCGTGACGTCGACGACGTGCTCCAACAACTCACACGCAGCCGCGTGCTCCAGCCGGTGCGTACAGATAGCTGGCGCTTCCACCATGAACTTCTGCGCGAGGTCGCCGCGGAGCTCTCGCCGCCTAGCCTTCGCCACAGGCTGCACAGCCGCATCGGAGACGCTCTCGTCGCCACGGCGGCCGACGGGACCCCTGAATGGCCGCTCGTCGCGCACCACTACGAAAAGGCTGAGCGTTTCGACGAGGCAGCTGCGGCCTATCAAAAAGCGTCAGCCAATGCCCGGCAGCGCGGGGCACTCGGCGAAGCGCGCAACCACCTCACCCGCGCCCTAAAGGACATCGAGCGACTCGCACCAAGTCCGTCGCGTGATCATCGCGAGGTGGCCGTTCGCCTGGAGCGCGGGTTCCTCGCCTCGGCGGCGACCGGCCACGCAAGCACGAAGGCCGCCGCTGAATTCGAGCGATGCCTGCAGCTCATCGGAGATGAGCCGAGTCTGGAGCTGTACGCGACTTTCAGTGCCCTCTGGAGCTACTACGCCACACGTGGCGACCTCCGCCGAGCGACGCAGGTGATGGAGGCGCTGAGGATGAGGCTCGAGGACATGCCGGACTGGTACCGCGCGGCTAATGATGCGGCAATCGGCTCGTTGGCAGTGTTCCGCGGCGAATTCCACGCCGCCCGGGCCACGCTGGAGGCAGCCGTGGCTGCAGTCGATGATCTCGGCTCACCCGAAATCGAAGGAGCCTGGTTCGCGCCCAATGACCCAATCGGGGGGATGTACACGTTTGTCGCGTTCGCCCGGTTCGTTCAGGGAGATCTGGCCGGCGCAGAGGCCGCCTTCGCGCAGATGGAAAGCCGGTGCGAAAAGCTGCGCTTTCCCCATGGCGCGTTCACTCTTTGTTACGGCCGAACGATAGAGGCGTTGGTGCGCACCGAAGCCGGCCAACACGACCGCGCGATCGAGCTCCTTGTTGAGGTCGCCGACCGGGGCCACCGGTATGGCTTTGATGAATGGGTCATGGTTGCGGCCAGCGGGGAGGCCGCCGCACGTGCGGTCGCCTCGGTGGCCGCCGGCGAGACCGACTCCGCTACTCTGCAATCTCATATCCAAACCATGACTGCAGTCGTTGAGGCGTGGCGCGCAGCCGACATGAAGGCGTTCCTCGGGTGGTACGACGGTGCATTGGTGCGGGTACTCACGGCCGCCGGAATGAACGACGCGGCGCTCGAACGGGTTGAGCTCGCGAGACAGATGGCCGATGAGACGGGTTGGCGCTTCTACGACGCTGAGTTGCTGCGCTTGCGGGCTCACACATCTGACGACCCGGATGCCCGGCACGCGGATCTTCGGGCGGCCATCGAGCTGGCCCAAACGCAAGGTGCCCTTATCTACGAATTGCGGGCTGCTGCAGACGATTTCGAACTGATTGGAGAGCCCGCGCGGGCCGCACTGATGGACGCGCTCAGCCGATTTCCATCTGCGCAAACCTGGCCTGAGCTGGCGCGCGTGCGTGCGCTACTGGGGTGAGGCGGTTGCGCGGAAGGGTGGCCAACCTCGATGGCGTGTTCGCCGGCGCTGGCGTTTCGATGAGGTGGGGTGGTCTGATTTTTTTGACGGGGGGACTGGAGGTGCCTCGTCAATCCCTAGAGGGAAACTCCCATCGCGGGCTTTTCACCGGTGGAGCTAAGGGGATTCGAACCCCTGACCTACTCGATGCGAACGAGACAGCATGGGCGTTTGGGCCGGCGGACTGCGTTGGCAGCGTCGGAAAAGCACGGGTCACAGCGTTGAAGCGGTTGGGTGGTTAAGCCCGTCGTCGAAACTACTGCGGATTGACTGCGGACGGGACTCGAAGCTGATCGGGAGGCCATGGGTCCCAGCGCGGCGAGGTTTCGGACAGCCGATCCACGCTGCTAAGACCGCCCCGCCTGTCCGGGGAGTGCGGTGGAAATGTCGGCAACGGCCAACAGCAGCCCAGCGACAATGTCAGCGAGGTGCTCACGGGTAGTGTCGAAGTCGCCACGCAGCCAGCCAGCGATAACCTCCATAGCACCGCTGACCAGGGCAAACGCAGCGAGGTCGGTGTCGAGCTGGCTGGCTGCGGCAGGACCGAGTGGATCCCTGATCATCGCGGCCATGGCGTTGGATATCGCGCGTGTGCTGTCCACGCGGGCGTGCTGTAAAACCTCGGAGGTGTGGGAGCGCAGGAGCAACTGGCCACGACGCGGGTCAGCGGTGAGGAATTCAAGTGCGGCATCGGCGGTGGCGCGGACTTGCGCGCGTATGTCGGGCACTGCGCTACTCGTCGCAGCCTTAACCGCCTGCAACCCCTCGGCGGTAAGGTCACGCACGATCGCTTCGATCAATGCATCCGAATCGGTGAAATGCTCGTAAAAGTAGCGGTCATTGAGCCGGGCCCGCGCGCACACCGCGCGTTTCGACACTGCTCGTGCGCCGTCCTCTGCGAATAGATCGAGAGCTGCATCGATCAGCGCGACTCGGCGGGTGGCGCGACGTTCGTCGGCCGTCACGCCACCGTAAGAGCGCGTCGCGATTGCCATCAACGGCATTGTGCCTGACACCCCCTTGACCATTCGAGATTTCTGGTGCAGTCTGACACCACAATAGCTTCTGGTGCAGCCATGCACCAGAATTATCTGACAGAAGGATCACCATGTCGGTCCAATCCCTGGACAGGTCGATCGACCCTCCGCACACGCCGACCGAATCCATATGCACTTCAGTCGAATTTGTCGCAGACCGATTCGAGCGCGTGATGGGATCGCGGTTCCTCGTTCTGTTCGCGCCTGCCCTCTTCGACGAGATGATGCTGCCAGCGGTGTCGGCGGCACTGGTTGATACGGGCCGGATAAAGAACGACCCCCTCGGGCGCGCGCGACGCACGGCTGCATCCGATCAACTCACGTTTATGGCCAAGCACGAGGACCGCCGCGAGGAGATGCAGCGGCTGGTGCGGCTGCACCGCGACATCAAAGGCGTTGGACCCGACGGGGTTCGCTATAGCGCACTAACCCCCGAGCCTTGGAACTGGAACTTGATCAGTATCTTCTTCATGCATCGTGGTGCTTTCATCGCTCTCAGCGGCGAAGACCTCAGCGTCGCGGGCAACCAGGCGATCTGGGACCGCTTTCGTGCGCTGACTAAAGACTTGCAGATGCCCGGCCGCGCACGACAACTCCCGGATAGCTACGAGGAGCTGTGCGCGTACTACGAGAAGATGGCGGTCGAGAAACTCAAACACACCGCGAGCCTTGACACCGTCATGGACGCCACGCTCCGGCCGCGACGGCCTGAGTACATGCCTGTTGTCACGGCGCCGCTGTGGAGGCTGCTGGGACCGATCGGCGGACACATTGTGGCGGTCTTGGGTTTCGGCATCATGCACCCCCGTGTGCGGTCGTTGGTCCCGATGCGCTGGACGCGCCGACATGCCTTGGAGTTCGCCGTGATGACCAGGCTGCTTCGTATTGCTTACCGTTGGTTACCCCATCGACTCACCGACACGCCCTTGGCGCGCAATGGGTGCGAGTACGAGCGAATCGTCGCCCACTACAAAGGAAGCGGACTGACATCGTTCGCGCCTGGTGCCACTCAAACGTGTGCTGAGGCCGATGCGTGATCATGAGCGACCGCACCCGTCCCTACTACCTCCAGGTCGCCGACGAGGAACGAATCATTTGTCAGGAGTGATCAGTGACCACTGAACAAACCACAGCGGCGACCAGACGCGCGGACACGGCGCCGAACCGCTCATCAGCAGGCACGATATGGGCTTGGCTTTTCGCTGTCCTCGGTATCAGCGCCGTCGTCGCTATCGCATGGAATGCACGCGACTACCCCGACGCGCGGATCGGAAATCCGAACGTGACCGGGGCGCCGCGTCCGGTCGAGCCACTTTTCGGTTACACCCACTGGCTCGGGACGCTGCAAGTCTTTACGATCATCGCGGTCATCGGCCTCATCGCGGCTTTCGTGTGGGGTTGGCGTCGTTATGGCCCCCACCCTTACCTGCTCATGGGTCTGGTGACCACCATCATCGTCTGGCAGGACCCGATCATGAATTGGGCGCCATACGCCGTGTACAACCCCCGGCTGTGGCACTGGCCGGAGTCCTGGCCGCTGGTGTCGCTCTCGCCCACGATCGAACCGTTTGTCGTCATCGGCTATGTGATGTTCCAGTTCGGCCCGTACTTTCCGGCAGCCTGGGTCCTGCGAAAAATCCAGGCTCGTCGGCCCGTTGATGCGTTCGTGTGGCGCCATCCGCTGAGCAGTCTTGGCGTACTGATATTGGTCTTCGGATTCATCATCGACATGATTCTTGAGGTCACGCTGGTGCGCACTGGTATGTACATCTACGCGCAGGTGATCCCGTTCGGATCAATCTTCGTCGGCACACCGCACCAGTTTCCGTTGCTGTGGGAATCCGTATTGGTCACAGTGGTGATGATTCCGGCGGGGATTCTGGTCTATCGCGACGACACAGGCCGCACGGTTTCTGAGAAATTGGCCCAACGCGCCCGCATCTTGCGCAGCCGGCCGGCACTGGGCTCGTTTCTGGTCATGCTCGCCATCATTAACGTGGCGTACTTGATGTACGGCGCCGCGTTCACGGCCATCAAGTGGTCGAAGGCAGCAACGTCAGTTGCTTGCCCCTGGCCGTATCCGGACGCCAAGGTCTTTGATCCTCAGGGCTTTTACGAGAAGAACGGCCAAAAGGGCCCGTATTCCGTCGGAATCATGTCCACCTGGATGAGCGGCCAGCCCAACGGGCGTCCGACTGTGCAACTCGGATCCGTGAGCCAACGTTGCGCGCCGGGCAGCAATGGGTGAGCCGCGCGGATACGAACCCACATCCAAATTTTCGGGCCTTCGAGCGGCACCTGGAATGGAAGTCCGAGCAACTGGTAACCAATTTCATTCACATCCGATGGACTAACGGAGGTTCCTTGATGCCTGACCCTGTCGAAGTTGTTCGCCAGTTCTGCGCACTGATGGAGAAGCGCGATCCCGAGGCGTTGCGTCCGTTCCTCGCTAGCGGCGCGGTCTACCAGAACGTCGGGATGCCGGCGTTTACAGGTGTTGAGGCGATCTTGGAGAACATGGGGGCGCAGTTTTCGATGTTTCCGGATGCCTACGCGTTTGAGATCTTGAACATCGCCAGCGAAGGCTCTGTGGTTCTGACCGAACGGCTTGACTACATCCAAGCCCCTGACGGCACGAAGCCCGCCGTTCCCGTCATGGGGACTTTTGTGCTCGATGAGAGCGGGAAGATCACTCGCTGGACTGACTATTTCGACGTGTCTTTGACGGTCAAGCTTCTGCAAGGCGAGGACATTAGCGCATTGGTGCCCGCGGCCTCGACCTAGGCTGCGGTGCCCTCCAGTTGGGTGGCGCCGTGGCGATTTCAGGTAAGCAGTCTGCGGCCATCTGCTGATTCACGCCCGAACCCCCTAATTATCACGACTGGCACCGCAAGCTGACGTGCTTTCAGGCGTTAGGTGAGCGGCTCAAGTACCCGATAGACGGTTGCCCGGCTGACGCCAAGGGTGGTCGCTATAGTGCTGGCCGACTCGCCGCTGGCGTGCATCCGCTGCGCCAGAGCGGCTTTCGCCGTGTAAACCACTGACCTACTCGATGCGAACGAGTCCACTTGGGCGTTTAAAGCATGAGACGGCGTTGTCCGCGTCAGGTGTTTGGTTTGAGCGCCGGCGCGATCCAGCGGCGCAGGTAGGCGCGCAGTTGGGTGCCGGTGCGGGGCGGTTCGGGCGGGGCGATGATCATGGATTGGATGTTGCGGAGTAGGAATTCGACGAGTTCGTCGATGGCTGCGTCGTCGTAACCCAAAGCGGCCCAGTCGATGCGCGTGTGGCGCAGGATCTTTCGGGCGCGCGCGATCTGGGGGGGCTGCAGCATCTGGCGGCTGAACAGTGTCATGTGGTCGCTGGCCAGTAGCAGCGTCAGCAGTGGTTCGTTGGGCAGCTCTTCGATGATGTGGGCCACCAATTCGACCAGCAGGTCCGTGACGTCGAGCGCGCCCGAGGTGATGGCTTCGATCCGCGGGATCCAGCTGTCCAGCGCGACCTCGGCGACCGCGGTGAACAGTTCTTCGGTGGTGGCGAAGTAGCGGTAGACGGTTCGACGTGTGATGCCGAGGTCAACGGCGACGTCGGACAGGGTCGTGTGCGCTGGTCCACGCCGTTCGATGCACACCAGCGCGGCGTCGATAATTTTCTTGCGGGCTTCGGTGTCGTCGGCGGGCGGCGAGCCGTCCCACCCGCGGCGTTTTCCCATGATCTCTTGACCTCCGCAGCCGGATGGATTATCTCTTTAGTAAAGATACATGAATCGACAACGTGTATATTGACTGTGGAGTGAGGGGCGGCCAGGTGACGATGTTGCAGGTGCGACGGGTGCGGTTCGATTTCGAGGACGACGTGCCGTTCGTGTGGAATCCGCAGAACCCGGCGTTCTCGGTGTACATGAACGCGACATCGATCATCGCGATCGCCTTCGAGAAGTTCATCGTGGCGGCGGTACGCGAGGCGATGCCGAAGATCACCGATACGGAGGCGGCAGCCGAGGCCCAGGCCTTCCTCCGCCAGGAAGCTCAACACGCGAGTGCTCATCGTCAGCATCTGCGCGCCTTGATCAAGCGCTACCCCGGTTTACAGCAGACACTCGATGACGCCATCGCGCTCTACGACGAACTCGGCGAGAGCAAGCCCCTGCCGTTCCGGTTGGCCTACATCGCCGATCTGGAGGCCACGTTCACGCCGTTTTTCAAGATGATGCTCGACAACGAGGCGATGTTTTTCCGCCCGGGTGATGACCGGATCGCGTCGCTGTTCTTGTGGCATTTCGTCGAAGAAGTCGAGCACCGCAGTTCGGCGCTTATCGTCTACAACGCGGTTGTCGGCAGCAACGCTTACCGGGTGCGGGCCCTACCTGGGGTCATCAAGCACCTCGTGGGGGTATGGAAGGTCATCGCCGACGGCTTCGACGCGCATGTGCCGCGCGCGGATCGCCAGATCGACGCACGCCTGCTGCGACCGGTAGCCGGCGCGCGCGAGGCACTGCGCCGCAAATTGCCGTTCGCCGGTGCCAGCGGGGACCAGTTGCTGCCGATGGCGTTCAATGGTGTTCCAATGCGGCAACGGCTCGCCACCTTCAGGCGGGTCATCTTGAGCCAGGCGCCGCATCACGATCCTGGCGACCAGCCGCTACCGGAGTTCGCCGCGCGGTGGTTCGCTCGCTACGAGCACGGCGACGACATTTGCCACTGGTATTGGAGCAGCCGCACCGACTCAGTGCCCGAGGCGCCAAACTCGCCGGCTGCCAACGGTTCCCATGGCTAGCCAGTGCACCCCGACATTCGACACGCTTGCCCAATCCCTGGGCGGCTTCTCCTGCCGTAACGCGCCGGCGGTAGTGCACTTCCGCAACCCGTTCGACTTGTCGAACTGGACGCTGCCGATTCTGGAAGTCACGATGATCGTCGGCGCCGTACTCGCCCTGCTACACGGCATCCGCCGGCTGCGCCGCTACGGGGATCCCACCGTTGTCGTGCTGTGGTTCGCCTCGGTGGTCTACCTGTTGGTCGCCGAGATACCGCTGTACTTCCCTGACTCATTCGGCATGACCAATCACGTCGGGTTCGTCTTCGCGCACAACGTGTTCACCGTGGAATTCCTCTACGACCGGCTGCCGCTCTACATCGTCGCGCTGTATCCCGCGCTGGCCACCCTGGCATTCGAAATCGTGCGCGTGATAGGTGTGTTCCGGCGCCAGGGCATCCTCGTGGGCGCCGTATGTGTCGGATTCGTGCATCACTGCTTTTATGAGGTCTTCGACCACTTGGGCCCCCAGCTGCGGTGGTGGGCGTGGAACAACGACAGCGCGTTCAATCACCCGATGATGGCGTCGGTGCCGATGACCAGCATCGTCTTGTTCGCCGCGATTGGACCGGTCGCGCTGGTGTTTCTTGTTGAACTGTTCGTCGGCCGCCGCGCCGACCGGGGTGAGCGGCTCAGCAGGGGGGCACTGCTGGTGCGCACCCTGGCCGCGGGGGCGCTCGTGCCGCTCGCGTTGGGGATCGCGGGCCTTCCGCTGTTGTTGTTCGGCGGCGAGCATCCGAAGGTCACCGCGCAGGCCGTCATCCTGTCGGCCATGCTGGGGGTTGTCGCGATTGTCGCGGTGCCGACACTCGTGTCGCAATGGCTGCGGGCGCGTCGCGGCGATACCGACCCAGATGTCGCGCCGAGTAATTTCGTCGCAGTCTTCGGCACCCTGTATCTGGTGGCTCTCGGCGTCCTGTGGGTGACGGCGTTGCCCCGGTACGTAAGCGCCGTTCACGGGATCACCAGCGACGGCACTCCCATCGGAAACGTGTTCTATGCGGGGGTGTGTTTTGTGGCGGCGGCATTATGCGTCGTGGGGGCGCTCACGGTGGCGGCTCGTCGAAACCACGGACTGTCCGCTGTGCCGGTCGGCGTTGAGCTTTGACGCTTGCACCGACTCGCGCCGGGTCTTTGCAACCACCAACCGGCCACTAGTCACCCGCGCCGCAAGTTCCGTCAGAAGCTCGGACACCTAAGCATCCGGCAGGTCGCTCAACGCCCGATAGACGGTAGCGCGGCTTCCAGCGGATGCTTGGCCACGCCAAGGCCTCAATGACCTTGGACGTCTACGCGGACCTTTTTGATGAGGATCTGGACGGTGTTGCTGACCGCCTGGACACCGCAATCCGGACTACTGCGGACCAACTGCGGACTGGCAACTCCGAGATGATGCAGTCAGCTAACAACTAAAACTGCACTTAGCTGGTTCAAACTCTGTGGAGCTAAGGGGATTCGAACCCCTGACCTACTCGATGCGAACGAGTCGCGCTACCAACTGCGCCATAGCCCCTGATCGCTAGCAGGCTACCAGTCGTGGTCGAGGTCGCCGAACCGTTACTGCCCGGCGGCTCGCGGCAAGTCCCTGTGCCAGCCGTAATCCCGTGCGTACGGCGCGTAGTCGAGATGCTCGAAGATCGGATCCTCGTCGTCGATCTCCAGGACCACCGCCCCGGGGCGCCGCAGGCGCGACGGGACCACCTCGAACTCGCGGTCGTAGGTGTTCTCCACACCCAGTTGCGACCGCGCCATCCGTTGCATCCGGCGGCGCCGCACTCGCTCCTCAATGCGGGTCTGCCGGCGCAGATACCCCAGGTAGAGCACGGTCACCACCGAGGTGCTGCCGCAGAACCACCACGCCGAAGAGGTCAGCAGGAACGCCGTCGACGCTGATCCCACCAATGCCAGCGCCATGATCATCAGCACCCGCTTGCGAAACGCGTATTTGCGGGCACTGACCGCCTCGGCGTTGTCCGAGTCATACCGATTCCGCCGCGAGAACGCCGCAGTGGCGGTCGTCGGCGGTTCCTCGGCGACCGGTATCCCCGAGGTGTCGTCGATGTACTCGTATTGATCGGCGTCGTCGTCATCCAAGGTGTCCTCATCGTCGACGTCGTCGACGGCAAGCGTTGCCTCGGTGTCCTCGTCATCGCCGGTCTCGTCGTCGGCTGAGAGGGCTGGGTCCGCCACCCCAGCGGTGTCGCCCGCGGGCAGTGCCCCGGAATTCGGGTCGATCACGTCGACGTCCAGATAGTCGGGACCAGTCTCCTCGACCGAAACCGCGGCCGCGACCGTGACGACGACGCGCGATGTCGGGGCCTCATCGACGTCGTCCGAGTCGAGGTCGTCCAGGTCGTCGTGTTCGTCGTCCTCGGGCTGCCAGTCGGGGTCATTGCGATGGCCTGCCGCCGGTCCCCCGCGCTTGAGCAGCCGAGCGGCCGCGCCGCTGTTGAGCACGCGGGTCGCCAATGCCACATCGCTGGTGCGCCGCACCGCGTCGCGCTTGCTGACCAACATCGGAACCAGAACGAACAGCCAGAGCACCACGAGCGATATCCACAACAATGATTGCGGGATGCTTGGCATGGTGACCTGCTCCTTTCCCCGCCAGGCTAGGCCGGTAGCCGGCGCATCCGGTCGAGGCGCGCCCAGGACAATTACACACCTGTAATTTTCCTATGACAAGCACCATCAGTCACAAGTGTCACGTTTGTAACACGACACGCCGTGCGCCGTCGCACAAGTTAGGCCCAGCCGGCATGCCCGTCGCGCACCAGAGCCGACGTCACCGACCCGTAGACCTCCTCGGCTGTCAGACCCACCAACAGGTGATCCCGCCAGCCCCCGTCAACTTGGAGATAGCGGCGCAGCAACCCCTCTTCGCGAAACCCGACCTTTGCCAGCACTGCGCGGCTCGCGGCATTCTCCGGTCGCACGGTGGCTTCCACGCGGTGCAACATGACGGGGCCGAAGCAGTGATCGAGGCCCAGCGCCAACGCTCCGGTTGCGACCCCGCCGCCGGTGACCGAGCTGGACACCCAATAGCCGATCCACGCCGACCGCAATGCCCCGTGCGTGACGTTGCCGATCGTCAGCTGTCCACAGAATGCGCCGTCCAGTTCGATCGCGTACGGCAGCATGCGGCCTTTGCGAGCCTCTGACCGCAAGCTCGAACACACCACCGGCCACGACGAAATCGTATGCCGGGCAGTCCAATCAGCTTCAATGCTCGGCTCCCACCGCTCAAGATGGGCCCGGTCGGCCAGCCGGATGCGGCTCCATTGAGAGGCATCGCGCAGGCGCACCGGGCGCAGCCGGATCACCCCGGCCGACACCCGCAGCGGTCCCACGGCAATCGGCCAGCCGGGGTGCTGGGAGCTGGAGCGCCACAAGGTCACGAGCAGCAGCCACCGGGTCGCTCAGCCACGCTGAGCCAGAAACGCGACGTCGACGACCTCGCCGATGCGGATCTGCTCTGCCTCACGCGAAATCACGACCAGACAGTTTGCCTCAGCCAACGTCGCCAGCAAGTGCGACGAGGCGCCGGGGGCGCCGCCCAGCGCCTGCACCAGGTATTCGCCGGTGTCCTGATCGCGCATCAGCTGTCCCCGGAGAAAGCCTTTGCGGCCCGCCACCGAGGTGATCGGCGACAGCGTGCGGGCCTGCACCATCCGACGCATCGGCTGCCGCTTCCCCAGCGATAACCGGATCAGCGGTCGGACCATCACCTCGAAGACCACCAGCGCGCTGACCGGATTCGCCGGCAACAGAAACGTCGGCACACCGTCACGGCCCAACTGCCCGAAACCCTGGACGGAGCCTGGGTGCATCGCGACCCGGGTGACTTCCATTTCGCCGAGCTCCGAGAGCACCGAGCGCACAGCCTCGGCCGCTGCACCACCGACCGCACCGGCGATCACCACGATCTCGGCGCGGTTGAGCTGGCCCTCGACGACTTCGCCGAGCTCTTTGGGATCGTTGCTGACGATGCCGACCCGGTTCACCTCGGCGCCCGCGTCCCGGCCCGCGGCCGCCAAAGCGTAGGAGTTGACGTCGTAGACCTGGCCGTTGCCGGGAGTGCGCGAGATATCGACCAGCTCGCCGCCCACCGCCAGCACCGACAACCGCGGAGGTGGATGAACCAGCACCCGCTCGCGGCCCACCGCGGCCAGCAGTCCGACCTGGGCAGCGCCGATGATCGTTCCGGCGCGCACCGCGACATCACCGGGCTGTACGTCATCACCGGTCCGCCGCACGTAGGCACCCGATCGCACGCCGCGCAGCACCCGCACCCTCGACTGCCCGCCGTCGGTCCAACGCAACGGCAACACCGCGTCGGCCAGAGTCGGCAGCGGCGCACCGGTTTGCACTCGCACGGCCTGCCCCGGCTGCAGCCTGCTTGGCGTCCGCGTGCCGGCTTCGATGCTGCCCATCACCGGGAGGGTCACTCCGCCGCCAGCTGGGGGGACGCCCCCAGAGGGAGGTGCCCCCACCCGCTCGCGGGGGGATTCCCCCGCCTCGTCCTGGACCGCGCTCAGAGGGCGTAAGTCTTCGTCGGCTTGATCGTCGGACGAGTCGGACTCACCCACACCGAGTACGTCGACACTGCGAACCGCGTAGCCGTCGATCGCGGCCTGGTCGAAACCGGGCAACGGGCGTTCCGTCACGACCTCTTCGGCACACATCAGCCCCTGCGCCTCGGCAATGGCGACCCGCACCGGCCTCGGCGCCACCGCGGCGGCCGATACCCGGGCTTGTTGCTCTTCCACCGAACGCACAGCGCGCCTTTCTGCCGTCAACCCGTATCGGCACAACCCAGGCCGCGACCGGGGCTGCCCGGGCCGGACGGTGAGGACCGGCCGCTAGTCTTCGGCCAGACCCAATCGGGTCACCAGCCATCGCCGTAATTCTGGTCCGTAGTCGTCACGGTCCAAGGCAAAGTCAACCGCAGCCTTGAGGTAGCCGCCGGGATTTCCCAAGTCGTGTCGGGAGCCGTGGTGCACGACAACGTGCACCGGCTGCCCTTCTTTGATCAGCAACGCGATCGCATCGGTGAGCTGCATTTCACCGCCTGCGCCCCGATCGATGCGGCGCAACGCGTCGAAGATCTTGCGATCGAGGACATAACGTCCGGCTGCCGCATACAACGACGGAGCGTCTTCCGGCCTCGGCTTTTCCACCATGCCGTTGACCTTCAGGACGTCCTTGTCGGCCCCGGGCACCGGCTCGACGTCGAAAACCCCGTAGGCGCTTATCTCCTCGGGCGAAACCTCGATCGCGCACAACACCGTGCCGCCGTACTCGGCGCGCACCTTCGACATAATCTCCAGCACGCCGGTCGGCAGCACCAAGTCGTCGGGCAGCAACACCGCGACCGCGTCCTCGTCCGCCCACAGCACCGGCTCCACGCAGCTGATCGCGTGTCCCAGGCCGAGCGGCTCGGCCTGCACGACGGACTCGACTTTGATCAGCCCCGGTGCCCGACGAACCTTGGCCAGTATGGCCTTCTTGCCTCGCGCTTCCAGCGTGCCTTCCAACACCAAGTCTTCGACAAAATGCGCGACGACGCCGTCCTTGCCCTCGGAGGTGATGATCACCAGCCGTTCGGCGCCGGCCGCGGCGGCCTCGGCCGCCACCAACTCGATGCCGGGCGTGTCGACGACGGGTAGCAGTTCCTTGGGCACCGTCTTGGTCGCGGGCAGGAAACGGGTGCCCAAACCGGCCGCGGGCACGATCGCGGTGCGCGGAACCGAAACCTGTGAGCTTGACATCGTTGTCACCATATCGTTGACCCTGTGGCGACCGCGGGCAAGGCCGCATTGCGACAACGGCTGCTGGCAGCCCGGCGGTCGGTTTCGGACGAGGCCAGGGCCGACGAGGCCCGGTCGTTGGCAGACCACGTCAACGCGGTGCTGGACAGCGGCGGCACGGTGTGCGCCTACGTGCCGGTGGGCGCCGAACCAGGATCCATTGAGATGCTTGATGTATTGCTGCAGCGCGCAAACCGGGTTCTGCTGCCGGTCGCGCGTACCACCGCCGACAACTCTCCGGTGGCACTGGAATGGGGTGAATACCGGCCCGGCCAACTGGTGGCCGCGCGATTCGGACTGCTCGAACCGGCCGGGCCGTGGCTGCCGGCGACGGCGCTGGCCGAGGCGAGCGTCGTGCTTGTTCCCGCGCTGGCCGTCGACCGCACCGGCGTGCGGCTGGGCCGAGGCCGCGGTTTCTACGACCGCACGCTGGTGAGCCGGAATCCGCACGCGCGCTTGGTCGCCGTGATTCGCGACGAGGAGCTGCTCGACGAGTTGCCCCACGAGCCGCACGACGTTCCGATGACGCATGCGCTGACCCCGGGCCGCGGCCTGGTCGAGCTGGGCACGGCACAGCCCGGTTAGCAGTCCCGCAGCACCCTCCGCATCGCGTCTTTCTCCCTGCCTGACACCCACAGCCGGTAGTCCGTCTTCACCTCGACAAGACGTCCGACAAACGCACACCGGAACGCCACGTTCGGCGGCAACCATGAAGCGGCGTCGCGAAATGCCTTGTCGAAGTTAGCCTGACCGGCGACGGCCAGCAGATTGCGCGGATCGTTGGCGAAGTCGCGGCGGCGCTGGTCGTCCCAGGTGCGTGCGCCCTTGTACCACGCGTCGGACAGCGACACCACATGGTCGATCTGCACGGCGGGAGAGGTGTCTGGGCCGCGAACGAAGACGATGGTCGCTCCGGTGTAGGGATCGTGCAGGATGCCGCGCTGCGCGAAGCAGGTCCGGGGCCGCACCTGCAGGTCGACCAGATCGCGGCGCAGGATGTCGTCGCGGGTGTTGCAACCGTTGTGGCCGAACTCCACGTTGACGTCGTCACTCCACGGCTCGCCGAACCGGGCGCGATTGAAGTCCTGGACGCGGTCCCAGCCCTTGACGGGCAGTTCCTCCAGCTCACGCCGGACCGCGTCGTAGGTCGGTGTGGACACCGACGACGGCCCGGCCTCGGGCTGCCGGCTTGCGACGTCGCGGAAGTACAGCCAACCGACGCCCGCGGCGATCGCCAGCACGATCACCAGGGCCAACCCATCCCGCCACCGGCTACGCCGGGCGGGAATGACACGCGCCACATAGCGGTTCTAGCACTTGAGACGGTAGAGTGCTAAACGTTTAGACCATCACGGAGGTTTGTGTGCCCACTTACAGCTATGCCTGCACCGAGTGCGGCAACCGCTTCGATGTGGTCCAGGCCTTCACCGACGATGCCCTGACCACTTGCGAGCAGTGCTCCGGTCGGCTGCGCAAACTGTTCAACTCCGTCGGAGTGGTGTTCAAGGGCAGCGGTTTCTACCGCACCGACAGCCGCGAGTCGGCGAAGAGCGAAACCAACGGCTCCGCCAAGACGAGCTCGTCTTCGGGAACCGACGGGTCGAGTTCCAGTGACAAATCCGGCTCGCTCGGAGAAGTCGACCTCCTCGAGCGACAAGTCGGACTCGACGGCGTCGAAGTCGGCAGCGACCACCGCCAGCTAGCCGGTTATCCACAAGCGGCTTCGCTACGGCCGCACTCATTCCCCGGCCACGCCTACGGTTGCGGCGTGGGGGATTCCCTGAAATCACTGAATCCGTCGCTGCCGACTCGGATCTCGCAGTGGTTGCGCCCCAACTGGTCGCGAACCGTGCTGGCCCGGCGAGTTGCCGCGGGCGGGCTCGTGGTGCTGGCCGGTGTTGCGGCGTTGCGACCCAATCCCGACGGCGACCGTGCGCAAGTGGTGGTCGCGGCACGCGACCTCAGTCCGGGCGCGGAGTTGACCGCTGACGATCTTCGGCTCGAAAAGCGTTTGGCCCCAACAATTCCCGACGGATCGCAATCCGACATCGGCACGGTTGTCGGCTCGACACTGGCCGGGCCGACACGGCGCGGTGAAGTGCTCACCGACGTCCGGTTGCTGGGCCGCCGACTGGCCGAGTCGGCCGCCGGGCCAGACGCCCGGATAGTGCCGGTGCATCCGGCGGACAGCGCGCTGACCGACCTGGTGCGACCGGGTGATGTCGTCGACGTGGTGGCGGCGTCAGACGCCGATTCCCACGCCAACCCGAGGGTCGTTGCCACCGGTGCCATAGTGGTCCTGGTCTCTGCGAAGCAGAAGGCTCAGGCCGCCTCCAACGATCGAGTGGTGTTGGTTGCGCTGCCGGCCGCCTCTGCCATTGCGGTCGCCGGCGCCGCGTTGGTGCAAACCGTCACCCTCACGCTGCACTGACTGCTGCGAAAGCTGTCTCAGGCGGCCGCCGGCTGGTCGCTGGCACAGTACTTGCACTTGTGCGCGGACTCGGGGATGTCCGACATGCACTCGCCACACGCCTTGGTCGCGGGCTCATCACCGAACACCGTTACCCCACGGCGCTTCTGGATGTGCTTGTAGGGCAACACGATCACGACGTAGATGGTGGTCATGAAGACGATGAAGTAGACAATCGCGGAGATGAACGATCCAATGTCGACGAAAGTCTCCTTGTTGCCTGCATTGCCGAGCTGCCAGCCCAACCCCAAACCGACCCCAGGCTGGGCCGCCGCCACCAGCGGATTGATCACACTGTCGGTGAAAGCCTTGACCAAGTTGGAAAAGGCCAAGGCCACAACCAACCCGACAGCGACGGTGATCACGTCGCCCCGCATCACAAAATCTCTGAACCCTTTGAACACGCGAGCCATCCTCCCGTCAGCAGGACTTACTCGGGCGATGTGACACCGCCCGCGAAAAACGTTATGTCGCTAAGTCCGCATATGGGGGCTTTGCGGCGAATTAGTCATGCAGGATTGATCGGGCCGTGACATCGGCGGCCAGAATTCGTCACACGAGTTATCCGGCGGACTGCTGCTCAAATGTGGTGTGGGGGTACGTTCTCCCTCAGCCACTGCTCGCGATCATCGGCGTCCCGACTCGCGTGCGGATCACGCTCATCTGTTGACTCTTGCGGCAACTCTGTCCCGAATACCCGGTGAATCGTGTCTCGATCACTGGCTCGCCTGGTCATGCCAGGCCCCGCGCGAACATTGTGGAGCTCAGGGTCAAATCTCCAAGCTCGAGAGTTCACCGATTATCTGGGTCGCTAATGGATTCAGGGTCGCCATGCCGTCGCGCACCGCATATCGCGAACCGGCGAGGTTGACCACCAATGTGCTACCCGAGATTCCCGCTAAACCGCGCGACAATCCGGCGTCGATGATGCCGGAGGACAAGGCGGAGGCCCGGATGGCTTCGGCTATACCGAGCAATTCGCGGTCGAGAATTTCCCGCGTCGCTTCCGGGGTGACGTCGCGGGGGGTCACACCGGTGCCGCCGACCGATACCACCAAGTCCACTCCCCCGATCACGGCGGTGTTCAGCGCATTGCGGATCTCCACCTCGTCGGCGGCGACGGCAACCACGCCGTCGACAACGAACCCCGCTTCGGTGAGCAGCTCGGTGACCAACGGCCCGCTGTGGTCCTCGTCGCCGTGCGCGGTCCGATCGTCAACAACCACGACAAGTGCCCTGCCGACCAACTCCGCCCGCTGTTCCATGGTTGCAACCGTATATCTGGGGTCCGACCACGACGCGGCGACTCTCATCACTGCTGGGCCTTGCCCAAGGTGACCTGGACCTTCCGGCTGTCCCCGGACGGATCCTTGTACGTCAGCGTCACTTTGTCGCCAGGTGCCTTGGATCGCACCGCGGCGACCAAGGCGTCGGCGCTGTTGACCGGACGGTCGTCGACCTTGGTGACCACGACTCCGCCGGGCAGGCCGGCGGAGGCCGCTGCACCATTCGGTATCACCTCGACGACTTTGGCGCCGGGTGTGTCCTTGTCGTTGGTGACCTGAACGCCCAGTGAGGCATGCGACGCGGTGCCGGTGCTGATCAGCTCGTCGGCGATGCGCTTGGCCTGATCGACCGGAATCGCAAAGCCAAGTCCGATCGAACCGCTCTGCGCATCCGGCGAATCACCGCCCAGTGTGGCAATCGCAGAGTTGACGCCAACCAACTGTCCGGCCATGTTGACCAACGCGCCCCCGGAGTTACCGGGGTTGATCGCGGCGTCGGTCTGGATGGCGTCGAGCACGGTGTTCTGGTTGCCCGACTCACCGGTCGTCGACACCGGCCGGTTGAGCGCGCTGACAATGCCGGTGGTCACCGTGCCCTCCAGGCCCAGCGGTGAGCCGACCGCCATCACGGGCTGGCCGACTCGCAAGTTCGCCGACGACCCGAGGCTGATCGGTGTCAGCCCGGAAACGCCTTGCACACGCACCACTGCGATGTCAGTGGTGGGATCTGCCCCAACAACGCTGAACTCCGCGGTGCGCCCGTCGGAGAACGTCACTGTGGTCTTCGGTGGCCCGCCGGCGGGATTGCTGTCGGGCTCCCGGCCGCCGCCTCCGTCGTCGGACCCCCGATGGGGGGCAGGAGGAGCATGACCGGGGTTGGCCGCGGTGGCGACAACGTGGTTGTTGGTCAGGATCAAACCGTCCGAAGACAGGACGATGCCTGAACCCTCCTCGGATTGACGACCCAGGTCGGTCTCGAGCATCACCACGCTGGGCACCACCTTGGCAGCGATCTGCTCGACGTTGCCTACCGGCGCGTTACCAGCGGGCACGCTGGGAGCCGCCCCGCCCGATAACACTCCGTCGGCGGTGGCTGCCAGCTGCCCGTTGTGCTCGATCACCGACGCGGCCGCACCGCCGATGCCGGCCGATACCACCGCGATCGCCAATGCGCCGACGGCCAATGCACCTGCGCGGGAACGCTTTCGGGGTACGCGCAACTGAGGCGGCGGCGGGCTGCCTGCGGGCGGCCCGGCCTGACCCGCACCGAATGCACCGTACTGCTGCCGGTACGACGGCTGCTGGCCATAGCGCCAGTCGTACCCCTGGGGATACGTTTGCTGCTGCCCATGGCCGGAATAGCCTGTGGCCCCACGCTGATCGGACACTGGACGGTATCCGTGCTGTTGCGGCGGTGGCGAATACCTCGGGTGATTCGTCATGTCGCTAGGTCGCTCTTTCCTTGTTCCTTGTGGAGTCGGTTCAGACTCAAACAGTAACTTGACAACTACCTTGCCTGCGTGGTCTGAGAATCGACTGAGATAACGTTGGCTGGACCTGGAGAGTTCCCCGGAGTTGACGAGTCATTAACATCCGGCACATCTTCGTCGTCTGTCGGGTAGTCCGAGGCAGGCATCGGCCGTCCCGGCAGCAAGACATAGATCGACGCCCCCGGGGGCTGGCCGCCCGGAACGGTGTCTTCGACACGAAGCGCTCCGCCGTGTTTGAGCACCACCTGTTTGACGATCGCCAGCCCCAGACCCGAACCGGGCATTGCCCGCGCCGTCGTCGAGCGGAAGAACCGCTCGAACACCAGTGCGCGCTCATGCACCGGGATCCCCGGTCCGTGGTCGGACACCACCAACTCGGCGTGCGTGGCGTTCAGCTGCCTGAGCCTGACACCGACGTGCTCCCCAGACGGGCTCCACTTGGCCGCGTTGTCCATCAGGTTCAGCAGGGCGCGCGACAGGCCCGCGGTGTCGCCGTAGACCTGCCAGGGAGTCACCTCGACGTCGAACTCAATGTCGTTGCGGCGCCGCCGTACTCGCTCCAGGCAACGGTCGATGACCTCGCCCAAGTCGACCGGCTCGTGCACTACTTCGCCGGCTTCGTCCCGGGTAAGGTCCACCAAATCGCCTACCAGCGTCGATAATTCCTCGATCTGCCCGATCACATCGACACGTAGGTCGACCATCTCCTGTTCGGGTAGCGGCGGCGCACCCGGTTGCATTGCGGCTATGAGCAGTTCGACGTTGGTGCGCAGCGACGTCAGCGGGGTGCGCAGCTCGTGACCGGCATCGGCGACCAGGCGTGTCTGGCGTTCCCGAGATTCGGCCAAGGCCCGCAGCATCATGTTGAACGCCTCGGTCAGCCGGGCCAATTCGTCGCTTCCGAAAACCGGGATGGGCCGCAAGTCGTCAGTACGCGCGACCCGCTCGGCGGCCCTGGTCAGCCGGCCCACCGGACGCAGCCCGGCCTGGGTGACCATCCCACCGGCGACCGCGGCCACGGCCATGCCCACCCCGCCGACGATGAGCAGCACCCAGCGCAGCTTCGTCATCACCGCATCGGTCGGTGCCAGGCTCTTGGAGATCAGCAGCGAGCTGCCGTTCGGCAGATGGACTGCCAGGACTCGCTGATCGGCAGCGGTGCGCCGGGACATGAACAAGTCGCCGCGGATGACCGCTTTCTCGGGCGGGCCGACCGGCAGCGTCTGGCCCTCCTGGTTGGCGGTGAAGATCGAGCGGCCAGGGTTCACCAGCATCGCGTTGACGTCCGAATACGCGGTGCCCTCGATGGCTTTTGCCGGGTCGGCCGCCAACGATCCGCTTGCGATCAAGAGCTGAGCCCTGCTCTGCAGCTGATTGTCGATGTCCTTGTACAGCGCCGCGGAGATCACCGCATACACGGCGACGGCCATCAGGACGACCACCATCGCGACCATCGACATCGCCAGCAGCATCACCCGCCACCGCAGCGACAACGAGGTGCTGGCTCGCAGCGGAGCTCGGCTTCGCCGGCGGAACAAAGGCATTAGGGGGGTGTTTCGCGAAGCACGTAACCCACTCCCCGGACGGTGTGGATCAGTCGCGGCTCGCTATTGGCTTCGGTCTTGCGACGCAGGTATCCCACATACACTTCCAGCGCATTACCCGAGGTGGGAAAGTCGAAGCCCCACACCTCCTCGAGAATCCGGCTGCGGGTCAATACCCGTCGCGGATTGGCGATCAACATCTCCAGCAAAGCGAATTCGGTGCGGGTAAGGCTGATCTGGCGTTGCCCGCGGGTGACTTCACGAGTCACCGAATCGAGGGTAAGGTCTGCGAACGTCATGGCCACCGATTCGCTGGAATCTTCGATTCTTGTGCGGCGCAGCAGAGCCCGCATGCGAGCCAGCAGCTCTTCAAGCGCGAATGGCTTGGGCAGATAGTCGTCGGCGCCGGCATCGAGGCCGGCGACCCGCTCGGAAACCGTATCGCGGGCGGTCAGCACCAGGATCGGCAGATCGTCCCCGGTGCTGCGCAGTTGACGGCATACCTCAAGACCGTCCAGCCGCGGCATCATGACGTCGAGGACGAGCCCGTCGGGCCGGTCGGCGGCGATCATCTCGAGGGCCTCGACGCCGTCCTCCGCCAACGAGACCGAGTAGCCGTTGAAGGAAAGCGACCTGCGCAGTGACTCGCGTACCGCGCGGTCGTCGTCAACGACAAGAATTCGCACGGCCACCAGTTTTATCCAATCGCCTGAGAACGGCCTGAGAGGTCAGCAAACTGATCACTGCAAATTGCTCGCGTTGTCGCCGGGAGACAGGGCTCACGGCAAAGAAATTAGCGGCGATCGAGGTCAATCAGACCGAGGCGCGCCGCCTTGAGCAGCCGGCGCGGCACCTTGTGGTGCTGGCCGGCCACCGTCACGCTGACCAGCTCCGGCTTGTCAGCCTTCCAGTGCGCGCGCCGACTCCGGGTGTTCGCGCGCGACATCCTGCGCTTTGGCACAGCCATAATCAGGCCTTACTCCTGGTGGGGGTCGCCGCACAAACAGCCTCGGCAGCGACAGTTGCCACCAATAGTAATCGGTGACCTGCTGCGCAGAAAAATCGGCTCCTGAACGCGACGAGCCAAAGGGGGCATCCTTGACGTGACACCGGCGGTACCCGCTAACCTACCGGTTGGTTGGTGCGTCCGGCTGGAGGGAGGACACGCGTGGCTTCTTCTTCTGGTATTTCGAGTTCTTCTGGTGCCTCGGCTTCCCCGGCCCCGGTTCGCATCGGGAACTGCTCGGGGTTCTACGGCGACCGGCTTTCCGCGATGCGCGAGATGCTCACCGGCGGCGAGCTGGACTACCTGACCGGTGATTACCTGGCCGAGCTGACCATGCTGATTCTCGGCCGCGACCGGATGAAGCATCCCGATCGCGGCTACGCCAAGACCTTCCTGACTCAACTCGAGGAGTGCCTGGGGCTGGCTCAGGACCGCGGCGTCCGCATCGTCACCAACGCCGGCGGCCTCAACCCTGCCGGCCTCGCGGACGCGGTGCGCGCGCTGGCGCAGCGCCTCGGTGTGCCGGTTCGGGTCGCCCACGTCGGCGGTGACGACCTGGCCCCCCGAGCCGAGGAACTCGGGCTGGGCAAGCCGCTGACGGCCAACGCCTACCTGGGTGCCTGGGGCATCGTCGACTGCCTCGACAGCGGCGCCGACGTCGTCGTCACCGGACGAGTGACCGACGCGTCGGTGACGGTCGGGCCCGCGGCCGCGCATTTCGGCTGGAGCCGGGCTGACTACCACCAACTGGCCGGCGCCGTGGTCGCCGGCCACGTGATCGAATGCGGCATCCAGGCCACCGGCGGCAACTTCTCGTTTTTCACCGAGGTCCCTGATTTGACCTACGCCGGTTTCCCCCTGGCCGAGATCCACGCCGACGGCTCGTCGGTGGTCACCAAGCACCCCGGCACCGGCGGCCTGGTCAGCGTCGACACCGTCACCGCGCAACTGCTCTACGAGATCACCGGCGCCCGATACGCCAACCCGGACGTCACGGCCCGGATGGACACCATTGCGTTGTCCGATGACGGGCCCGACCGGGTGCGGATCAGCGGCGTGGCCGGCGAGCCACCGCCGCCCACGTTGAAGGTGTCGCTGAACAGCATTGGGGGGTTCCGCAACTCGATGACGTTCGTGCTGACCGGCTTGGACATCGAAGCGAAGGCGGAGTTGGTGCGACGCCAGTTGGAGGCCGCGCTCACCGTCAAGCCCGCCGAGTTGGAGTGGACCCTGGCCCGCACCGACCACGACGACGCCGACACCGAGGAGGCGGCCAGCGCCCTGCTGCGCTGCGTGCTCCGCGACCCCGACCCGGCAAACGTCGGTCGCCAGTTTTCCTCGGCCGCAGTGGAATTGGCGCTCGCGAGCTATCCGGGCTTTACCGTCACCGCCCCGCCTGGCGACGGTCAGGTGTACGGGGTGTTCACCCCCGGCTACGTCGATGCCGCCAAGGTGCCGCACATCGCTGTCCGCGCCGACGGCGCCCGCGTCGAGATCCCCTGTGCCACAGACACTCTTGAGCTGACGCCGGCTGACCCGCCGCCGTTGCCGGAGTCGTTGCCTGCGGGGCCGACGCGGCGGGTGCCCCTCGGTCGGATCGCCGCAGCGCGCAGCGGCGACAAAGGCGGTTCGGCCAACGTCGGGGTATGGGTGCGCACCGAGGAGCAGTGGCGCTGGCTGGCCAACACCCTCACCGTCGAGCTGCTCAAGCAGCTCCTGCCCGAGACGGCCGACCTGCCGGTCACCCGGCATCTGCTGCCCAACCTGCGGGCGGTGAATTTCGTCATCGACGGCATCCTCGGTCAGGGCGTCGCCTACCAGGCGCGATTCGATCCGCAGGCCAAGGGGCTGGGTGAATGGCTGCGCAGCCGCCATGTCGACATTCCAGAAAGGCTGTTGTGAACATCTGGACTACACCCGAGCGCGAGCAGCTGCGCAAGACGGTGCGCTCGTTCGCCGAGCGCGAGATCCTGCCGCATATCGATGAGTGGGAGCGCAGCGGCGACCTGCCCCGCGACTTGCACCGCCGCGCCGGTGCTGCCGGCCTGCTGGGGGCGGGCTTGCCCGAAGCCGTCGGCGGTGGCGGCGGCGACGGCGTCGACTCGGTGATCATCTGCGAGGAGATCCATCAGGCAGGCGCGCCGGGCGGCGTCTTCGCGTCGCTGTTCACCTGTGGGATCGCGGTGCCGCACATGATCGCCTCCGGCGATGAACGGCTGATCGACACCTTCGTGCGACCGACGCTGGCCGGCGAGAAGATCGGCGCACTGGCCATCACCGAACCCGGCGGCGGCTCGGACGTCGGGCACCTGCGCACCAGTGCGGTGCGAGATGGCGACCACTACATCGTCAACGGCGCCAAGACCTACATCACCTCAGGAGTGCGCGCCGACTTCGTCGTCAGCGCGGTGCGCACGGGTGGGCCTGGCGCAGCAGGGGTTTCGCTGTTGGTGGTCGAGAAGGGCACCCCAGGCTTTGAGGTCAGCCGCAAGCTGGACAAGATGGGCTGGCGGTCCTCAGACACCGCCGAGCTGTCCTACACCGACGCGCGGGTGCCCACGGCCAACCTCGTCGGCGCCGAGAACAGCGGATTCGCCCAGATCGCCCAGGCTTTCGTCTCTGAACGCATCGCCCTCGCCGCGCAGGCCTATTCGAGCGCGCAGCGGTGCCTGGACATCACCGCGCAGTGGTGCCGCGACCGGGAGACGTTCGGCCGCCCGCTGATCTCGCGGCAGTCGGTACAGAACACGCTCGCTGAGATGGCCCGACGCATCGACGTCGCCCGCGTCTATTCGCGCAACGTGGTGGAGCGCCAGCTCGCCGGAGACGCCAACCTCATCGCCCAGGTGTGCTTCGCCAAGAACACCGCCGTCGAGGCCGGGGAATGGGTTGCCAACCAAGCGGTCCAGCTGTTCGGCGGCATGGGTTACATGGCCGAATCCGAAGTCGAACGCCAGTACCGGGACATGAGGATCCTGGGCATCGGCGGCGGGACCACCGAAATCCTCACTGCGCTGGCCGCCAAACTCCTGGGGTACCAATCGTGACCGTGCTGCAGTCCACTCTCGACCCGAAGGCCGACGCCTACACCGACGCAGCGTCGGCGGCGAGCGCAAAGCTCGACGAGATCGGCGCTGAACTGGCCAAAGCGCTGGAGGGCGGCGGCCCAAAGTATGTAGAGCGTCACCACGCGCGCGGCAAACTCACGGCGCGTGAGCGCATCGAACTGCTCGTCGACCCGGATTCACCGTTCCTCGAACTAAGCCCACTCGCGGCCTGGGGCAGCGCATTCAAGGTCGGCGCAAGCACCGTCGTCGGCATCGGCGCGGTCTGCGGAGTGGAATGCTTGATCGTCGCCAACGACCCAACCGTCAAAGGCGGCACAAGCAATCCGTGGACCTTGCGAAAGATCCTGCGGGCCAATCAGATCGCCTTCCAGAACCGGCTCCCCGTTATCTCGCTGGTGGAATCCGGCGGCGCCGACCTGCCCACCCAAAAGGAAATCTTCGTCCCCGGCGGGCAGATGTTCCGGGACCTCACCCGGCTGTCCGCGGCGGGCATCCCGACCATCGCCCTGGTGTTCGGCAACTCCACCGCGGGCGGCGCCTACATCCCCGGCATGTCCGATCACGTGGTGATGATCAAGGAACGCTCGAAGGTCTTCCTCGCCGGCCCCCCGCTGGTGAAGATGGCCACCGGCGAGGAGTCCGACGACGAATCGCTGGGTGGAGCCGAAATGCACGCGCGCATTTCGGGTTTGGCCGACTACTTCGCGGTCGACGAGCTCGACGCGATCCGCATCGGGCGCCGCATCGTCGCGCGGCTGAACTGGCAGAAGCTGGGACCCAAACCGAAGCCCGTGACGCCGCCGCTGTTCGACCAGAACGAGCTGATCGGCATCGTGCCCGCCGACCTCCGCATCCCGTTCGACCCCCGCGAGGTGATCGCACGCATCGTCGACGGCTCCGAATTCGACGAATTCAAGGCCATGTACGGCTCGTCGCTGGTGACCGGCTGGGCTCAGTTGCACGGCTATCCGCTGGGCATCCTGGCCAATGCCCGCGGCGTGCTGTTCAGCGAGGAGTCGCAGAAAGCCACCCAGTTCATTCAGCTGGCCAACCGGTCCGACACTCCGCTGTTGTTCCTGCACAACACGACTGGCTATATGGTCGGCAAGGACTATGAAGAAGGGGGCATGATCAAGCACGGCTCGATGATGATCAACGCCGTGTCCAACTCCACCGTCCCGCACATCTCCTTGCTGATCGGGGCGTCCTACGGAGCCGGGCACTACGGCATGTGCGGCCGGGCTTACGACCCTCGATTCCTGTTCGCCTGGCCCAGCGCCAAGGCCGCGGTGATGGGCGGCGCCCAGCTGTCCGGCGTGCTGTCGATTGTCAGCCGGGCCGCCGCCGAGGCCCGCGGACAGCAGATCGACGACGAGGCCGACGCCGCAATGCGGGCCGCCGTCGAGGGCCAGATCGAAGCCGAGTCGCTGCCGATGGTGTTATCCGGGATGCTCTACGACGACGGCGTGATCGACCCGCGCGACACTCGCACCGTGTTGGGAATGTGTTTGTCCGCCATCGCCAATGGCCCGATCAAAGGGACGTCGAACTTCGGCGTCTTCCGGATGTGATGGGCATGGGAATCACTCGAGTACTGGTGGCCAATCGCGGGGAGATCGCCCGGCGGGTATTCGCCACCTGCCGGCGCCTGGGCCTGAGCACCGTCGCCGTCTACACCGACCCCGACGCCGCGGCACCTCATGTCTCCGAAGCCGACGCGCGAGTGCGGCTGCCGCAGACCAACGACTATCTCAACGCCGAGGCGCTGATCGCCGCGGCCCGCGCTGCCGGTGCTGACGCGGTGCACCCTGGCTACGGATTCCTCTCGGAGAATGCCGACTTCGCAGCGGCGGTACAAGACGCCGGCCTGACGTGGATCGGCCCGCCGGTGGATGCGGTGCGTGCGATGGGCTCAAAGATCGAGTCCAAAAAGCTGATGGCCGCCGCCGGAGTCCCGGTGCTCGACGAGCTCGACCCGGAAACCGTCACCGCGAAGCAGCTGCCGGTACTGGTCAAGGCATCCTCCGGCGGTGGCGGGCGTGGGATGCGGGTGGTCCACGAATTAGACGCACTGCCAAGCGAAGTCGCTGCCGCTCGGCGCGAGGCCCAGTCGGCGTTCGGTGACCCCACCGTGTTCTGCGAGCGCTACCTGCCCACCGGACACCACGTCGAGGTGCAAATTCTCGCCGACACCCACGGCACCGTCTGGGCGGTCGGGGAGCGGGAATGCTCGATTCAACGTCGCCACCAGAAGATCATCGAAGAAGCGCCGTCACCGTTGGTCGAGCGCACACCCGGCATGCGGGCCAAACTGTTCGACGCCGCCAGGCTGGCTGCCGCCGCGATCGGCTACGCGGGGGCGGGGACGGTGGAGTTCCTCGCCGATGATGACGGCGAGTTCTACTTCCTGGAGATGAACACCAGGCTGCAGGTCGAGCATCCGGTCACCGAGGAGACCACCGGGCTTGACCTGGTCGAACTGCAGCTCGCGGTCGCCGACGGCGCCCGACTCGACTCCGAACCACCCGTTGCGCAAGGGTTTTCCATCGAAGCACGCCTGTACGCCGAGGATCCGGCGCGAGACTGGCAACCACAGGCCGGCCCGGTGCACCGGATTGACGTGCCGGTGGCGCGGACCGAATTCGCTACGCTCGGGGCGCGCACCGGGGTCCGGCTGGATTCCGGAATCGTCGACGGGTCGGTGGTCTCTATCCACTACGACCCGATGCTGGCCAAGATCATCTCCTATGCTCCGACCCGCCGCCAGTCGGCGATGGTGCTGGCCGACGCTTTGACGCGCAGCCGATTGCACGGTGTACGCACCAACCGCGATCTGCTGGTCAACGTGTTGCGGCATCCCGCGTTTCTCGACGGCGCCACCGACACCGCGTTCTTCGACACCCACGGCCTTGCCGCCCTGGCCGCCCCGCTGGCCGACGCCGAAGGCATCCGATCGTCTGCGATCGCGGCGGCGCTTGCCGACGCCGCACGTAACCGCTCCACGGCCACCGTATTCGGCTCGATTCCCAGCGGTTGGCGCAACCTGGCTTCGGGGTACCAGGTCAAGACCTACCTCGACGATGGCGGCACCGAACATCGCATCGAATACCGTTTCACTCGAACCGGATTGCTGCTGCCGTCTGACGAGTCGATACAGCTGGTCTCGGCCTCAGCCGACGAGGTGGTGCTGGCCGACGGCAACGGGGTGGCATCCAGCTTCGCGGTAGCACGCCACGGCCAGGACATCTATGTCGATTCGGCGCGCGGGCCGGTTCACCTGGTAGCACTGCCACGCTTCCCCGAGCCGGGATCAGCCGTCGAAAAGGGTTCGCTGGTGGCGCCCATGCCCGGCAACGTCATCCGGCTGGGTGCCGCGGTCGGCGACACCGTAACGACCGGTCAGCCACTGATCTGGCTGGAGGCGATGAAGATGGAGCACACCATCACCGCACCGGCCGACGGCGTGCTCGCGGAGCTCAATGTCGATACCGGTCAGCAAGTCGAAGTCGGCGCCGTCTTGGCACGAGTCGAAGCGCCCCAAGATCCGGAAGCAAAAGGAGATGCAGGATGACGGACAGCAGCTTCATCGAGAACGAAGATCGCAAGGCGCTGCGCAAGGCGGTGGCCGAATGGGCGTCCAACTATGGCAGCGAGTACTACCTGAAGAAGGCGCGCGCACACGAGCACACCGACGAATTATGGAACGAGGCAGGAAAACTCGGGTTCCTCGGAGTGAATCTTCCCGAGGAGTACGGCGGCGGTGGCGCCGGGATGTACGAGCTGTCACTGGTGATGGAGGAAATGGCGACCGCAGGCAGCGCGCTGCTGCTGATGGTGGTTTCGCCGGCCATCAACGGGACCATCATCAGCAAGTTCGGAACCGAGGAACAGAAGAAGCGCTGGATCCCCGGCATCGCCGACGGCTCGCTGACGATGGCGTTCGCGATCACCGAGCCCGACGCCGGATCCAATTCGCACAACATCACCACCACCGCCCGTCGTGACGGCAGTGACTGGATCCTGAAGGGGCAGAAGGTCTACATCTCCGGCATCGATCAGGCCCAGGCGGTGTTGGTGGTCGCACGCTCCGAGGAAGCCAAAACCGGCAAGCTGCGACCTGCGCTGTTCGTCGTGCCCACCGATGCGCCCGGCTTCAGCTACACCCCGATCGAGATGGAGCTGGTCAGCCCCGAGCGGCAGTTCCAGGTGTTCCTCGATGACGTTCGGCTGCCCAGCGACGCGCTCGTCGGCGCCGAAGACGCAGCGATCGCACAGCTTTTCGCGGGCCTGAACCCGGAGCGCATCATGGGTGCGGCCAGCTCCGTCGGCATGGGACGATTCGCACTCGAGCGGGCCGCCGACTACGTCAAGACCCGACAGGTGTGGGGGACGCCGATCGGCGCGCACCAGGGCCTGTCACATCCGTTGGCGCAGTGCCACATTGAGGTTGAACTGGCCAAGCTGATGATGCAGAAGGCGGCGACGCTCTACGACAGCGGCGACGACATGGCTGCGGCCGAGGCGGCCAACATGGCGAAATACGCTGCGGCCGAGGCCGCGACGCGCTCAGTCGATCAGGCCGTGCAGTCCATGGGCGGTAACGGGCTGACCAAGGAGTACGGCGTCGCCGCCATGCTGGCCTCGGCCCGGCTCGGTCGTATCGCGCCGGTCAGCAGGGAGATGGTGCTCAACTTCGTCGCGCAAACGTCGCTCGGCCTGCCCCGCTCCTACTGATGGACAGGCTGGTCGAATACGCAGTAGACAGGCACGTCGCGCGCCTGACACTGAACTCGCCGCACAACCGCAACGCGCTGTCGACCACGCTGGTCAACCAGCTACACCAGGGCCTGCGCGATGCGGCGGCCGACCCCGCGGTGCGGGCCGTGGTGCTCGACCACACCGGTAACACCTTCTGCGCGGGAGCCGACCTATCGGAAGGCTCGGCAGCAACGGATGCGGATCCGTTCGAGATGGCCGCCGAGCGTGCCCGGGACACGGCCGCGTTGTTGCGAGCGATCGTCGAGTTGCCGGTGCCGGTGATCGTCGCGATCGACGGCCATGTGCGCGCCGGCGGCATGGGCCTGGTCGGCGCGGGCGATATCGTCGTCGCGGGTCCGCGCAGCACCTTCGCGCTGACCGAGGCCCGCATCGGAGTCGCGCCGGCGATTATCTCGCTGACATTGCTGCCGAAAATGTCTGCCCGCGCCGCTGCCCGCTACTACCTGACCGGCGAGACATTCGACGCCGCCACCGCCGCCGAGATCGGGCTGATCACGATGGCCGCCGACGACGTCGACACGGCGGTGGCATCGCTGGTCACCAACATCAGACGCGCTTCACCGCAGGGGCTGGCCACGTCCAAGGCGCTGACCACCGCCGCCGTCATCGCCGGCTTCGACCGCGACGCCGAGCGACTCAGCACCGAGTCGGCCCGGCTGTTCGTCTCCGACGAAGCTCGGGAGGGCATGCTCGCTTTCCTGCAGAAACGGCCGCCACGGTGGCTCCCCGGTGACGATGCGGGCCCGGGTGGCGCAACAGTTTAGCCAAGATCCTTGCAGCAAAATTTGTTCGTCGTAGGCTCGTAGCTGATGAGAAATCCAGCGCAGCGAGGCGCGCAGGACCAGCGGAACGCGGCGACGCGTGCCGCCGATACCGACCGCATCCAGGTAGCGCAGTTGCTCACGGACGCCGCCGCTCAGGGGCATCTGCAGATGAGCGACTACGAAGACCGACTCACCAGGGCATATGCGGCGAAGACCTACGAGGAATTGGATCGCCTGCGGTCCGACCTGCTGGGGTCGTCGGTGAGTCCGCGACGTGGCGGCGCCCCCAAACCCGCGCCGTCGATGCTGCTGCTGGCCATCATGAGCGCGTTCGAGCGGCGCGGCCGGTGGAACGTGCCGAAGAAGCTGACGACGTTCGCGTTGTGGGGCGGCGGCGTGATCGACCTGCGCTACGCCGACTTCACCTCCACCGAGGTCGACATCCACGCATGCTCGATCATGGGCGGACAGACAATCTTGCTGCCGCCCGAAGTCAACGTTGAGATCAAAGGCCACGGTGTGATGGGCGGGTTCGACCATCACGTTTCGGGCGAAGGCACGCCCGGCGCGCCGACCGTGCGGATTCACGGCTTCTCGTTATGGGGCGGTGTCGGCGTCCGGCGGAAGGATCGCAAGACACAGCGATAGGTCGCTGCGCTACCGCCGACGGCGGGATCGCAGGTAGTCGCCCACCACGGCCGCGCCCAGCCCGTCGAGATCGGGAACCACGACACGACCCTCGACGCGGCGCGCTACCTGATCGATGAACCGGGCCAGTCCGGGGTCGTTGCCCAACCGGAAGATGGTCACCTGCGCGCCCAGCCGCGCCATCTCGTCAAAGCCGCGCACGGTGTTAGCGATCGTCCGCGGATGCGGCGGGTAATCAAAAAACACCGCAGAACTTCCGCTGCCATCGACGTCTTCCAGATGTGCCGTCGGCTCGCCGTCGGTGACCACTAGCAAAACGGGCTGCGCGTTGGGGTGCCGATGCAGGTGCCGGCCGGCCAGCGCCAGCGCGTGATGCAGGTTGGTGCCCTGCTCGTACACGCCTTCCAGGCCCATCAGTTCCGCGCTGGACATTGTTCGCGCGTAACGCCCAAACGCGATGATCTGCAACGCATCTGAACGAAATCGGGTGCGCACCAGGTGGTCGAGCGCCAGCGCGGTTCGTTTCATCGGCAGCCAGCGGTTCTCCATCACCATCGAGAACGAGGTGTCCACCAACAGCGCGACAGCGGCCTGGGTGCGGGTTTCGGTCTCGGAGACCTCGACGTCGTCGACGCTGATGTGGATGGCCGAGCTCGGGCCGTCCGCCAAAGTTCCGGCCTGCCGGAGCACTGCGTTGGTCAGCGTCCGGGTGACGTTCCACGGCTCGGTGTCGCCGAACTGCCAGGGCCGGGTGGCGCCGGTCAGTTCACCCGCGGCCCCGGCACGCCGGAGATCACGCTCGCCGTGACGGCCGGAAAGCTGCTGTGCCACATCGCGTAACGCGGTTTCGCCGAGCCGACGCATCGCCTTCGGTGACAACCGCCACTGGCCGTCCGAGCCGCGATCCAGGAAGCCCTGATTGACCAGCGCGCGCTCGAGCTCGGCGAGTGTTTGGGCGTCGATGGAGGCCTGGTCGCCGAGCTGGCGTGCCAGCGCGTCGAGGTCGACGTCGTCCATGGTCGCGCCCGGATAACTCTGCGACAGCTGCTCGGCGAGTTGCTCCAGCTCGCCGATATCGGCCAGCGCCTGGGCGCCCTCGCCCATGCCCAGCGGGTTGTCGCCGGAGAACTGCGCCGACCCGTCCCAGTCCTCGCCGGGCCGGGCTGCCTGTAAGTGGGCATCGAGTCGACCCAACGCTTGCATCAACGACGGCGACCCGAATGCCTGCTGCGCCAACGCATCCAACTCGGCACGCTGGTCCGGGCTCAAGCTGTTGCGGAACCGCTGCGCGGCCGCCGCCCGCTTAGCCAGCGAATCCAGCAACTCCTCGACATTCTGCGGGTTCTCCGGAAAGAACTCGCCGTGCTTGTCCATGAAGTCGTCAAAGTCTTGCTGGGTATCCTCGCCGCGGGCGTGCTTGTCCAGCAGCCCGTTGAGGTCGTCCAGCATCTCGGCGACACGCTGGCGGTCCTCGTCGGTGGCACCTTCCAGTGCCTGTTTCATGCCGGCGAAGCGCTGGTCGAGCATCTCCCGGCCGAGCAGATCCTTGATCTGCTCGTACTTTTCCCGCGCCTCGTTACTGCGCCAGTTGTAGTCGGAAAGCTCCTGCACGGCTTTGGCCGGCGACGGCGAGAGCGCTTCCAATTGCAACTCGCCGAAGCGCGCGTCGTCGTCCAGAGCGCGGGCCAGTTCTTTGCGCTCGGCCAGCACCGCTTCGTCAAGGAGCTTTTTGATCTCTTGCAGAGTGCCGTCTAAGTTGTTGTTGCGCAGTAGTTCTCGTCGCCTGCGGTTGGCCTCGGCGGCTAGCCGGTCGGCTCCTGTCAGGTTCTTGGTGCCGCGGCGCAACAGCTCGGATAGCGCCCGGCGCGGCGATGTGCCCGCCATGACGTCCTGCCCGATCTGCTCGAGAGCCTCGCGCAGATCCACCGGCGGAGCAAGCGGATCAGGCCCACCGCTGTACGCCGAGTACCGCGATGAATGCCCCTTAACCGGTTTAGCCATAGACGGTTTCGCCTTCCCCGGACACCTTGTCGACGCGCTTGGCCAAATACAGGGCCTCCAAAGCCAATTCCAGCGCGGCGGCGCGCTCACCCTCGGATTCCGCGCCCAGCCGCTTGGCGACCGCCTCGACAACCGGCAAATCGGGCAGCGCCGCCAGCACGTCCTTCGCCGAAACCCGCTCACCGGTCGTCACCGCGGAACCGCCCTCGACCGCGGCCACCAGCGGACCGACGTCGAGGCCACCGAGCGCTCTGGATGCGGTGTCAGCCGTGGCGCGGCGCAACAGGTGTTCGAGCACGGCCTGCTCGCGTCCTTCCTCGCCGGACTCGAACTCCAGCTTGCCGCGCAGCACGTCGATCACGGTTCCCAAGTCGACCACCCGGGCCACCGGATCGGTCTCGCCCAGCACGGCACCGCGGTGACGCGCGGCGGCGGCAACCGTCTCGGCGGCCGCGATCGCAAACCGCGCCGACACCCCGGATCGTTGATCCACCGAGTTGGATTCCCGCAAGTAGCGAGCGAACCGAGCGATCACCTGGGTCAGATGCTCGGGCACTTGGGCGCTCAGGTGCGCCTCCTGGAGGATCACTCCGACCTCGGCGTCGAGATCCAGCGGATAGTGCGTGCGGATCTCGGCGCCGAACCGGTCTTTGAGCGGGGTGATGATGCGGCCACGGTTGGTGTAGTCCTCGGGGTTGGCGCTGGCGACGACGAGCACGTCCAGCGGTAGCCGCAGGGTATAACCGCGGACCTGGATGTCGCGCTCCTCCATCACGTTGAGCATCGAAACCTGGATCCGCTCGGCCAGGTCGGGCAGCTCGTTGACGGCGACGATGCCGCGGTGCGCCCGCGGGATCAAGCCGTAGGCGATGGTCTCGGGGTCACCCAGGCTGCGGCCCTCGGCGACCTTGATCGGGTCGATGTCGCCGACCAGGTCGGCAACGCTGGTGTCGGGGGTGGCCAGCTTCTCGGTGTAGCGCTCGCTGCGGTGTCGCCACTCCACCGGCAGATCGTCGCCGAGCGTGGCCACCTTCCGGATCGACTCCGGCGTGATCGGACTGTACGGATGCTCGCCGAGCTCGGCGCCGCCGATCACCGGTGTCCACTCGTCCAGCAGGCCGGTGAGTGCCCGCAGGAGGCGCGTCTTGCCCTGGCCGCGTTCACCGAGCAGCACGAAGTCGTGGCCCGCGATCAGCGCCCGCTCCAGCTGCGGCAACACCGTGTCGTCGAAGCCCAGGATTCCCGGCCAGATCTCGTCACCCTCGGCTAGCGCGGTCAGCAGGTTTTCCCGGATTTCTTGCTTGACGCCCCGTTCACGGTGCCCGGCGGCACGCAGTTCGCCGACGGTGCGGGGCAGATTATTCGCAGCGGTCACCACACCACGCTACGACGGCGCAGCGAATACGGCACCGCTCCCGGTCGCCCTGGAACCAGGAAAGGCCGGGCAATCGGATGGATTGCCCGGCCTTCCGAGGTGAACGCGAGGATCGACCGACTAGCTCACGGTGACAGTTGCGTCCGCATCGCCTGTCTTCCAGGTGATCGTGCCGTGCTCGAACGTCGACTTAAGGGTGCCGTCGGGTTCGGTTTGCTCGTCAGCGGTCGGATATCCCAGCTTGCCCTGCGAAGCCTGGTTCGCATTCCACGCGTCGCGGATCTTGCCCCATACGAAGAAGACCGGGCTCCCAGTCCTGTAAATGAGAACGCCGCCGTCGAACTGCTGGTAGACACCGCTGTTGTCCAAGGTCTTTTTCTCGTTGTCGTACGGTGCGCCCAGGTCCTTCTTTTGAGCGTCGGTAAGGGTCTCCCACTTTGCCAGGATGGGCCCCTCGACCGTGTACGGCGTGCCGTTGGCACCGTTGATCTGCGTCGAGCTCGGTGCCGGCATCGCCATTGAAGTCGACATGGCAGCCGACGACGAGGATGACTCAGCTGATGATGATGAGGCAGAACTCGTGGTTTGACCGGACTTGTTGGCCTGATGGCAACCGGCGCCGATCAGCGCGAACACCGCAATTGCGACTGAGAACGACGCTGTTCTTTTTGTTACCGCGCGCATTTCTTCCTCTCGAATACTTTTCGAATTGCAAGGACTCGCCGCTGTCGACGTGCCCTAATTTCGATGCTATGCCGATCCGATCTTGTTCGGCGCAAAATCGCGATGACCCGCGTCAGCAAATGGCAACGCTTTGCGCAACGGTCGGCCGACGTTCAAGTGCGTGCCACCGAGTGGCCCACGCAACTATCGCCGCGCGTCGCCGCGAAGCTCACAGTGGGCGACGCCCAATTACCCGATACCCTCAGCACCGTGAAGTCATCCGACTGGCGTGATCGACCCGAGACGTCGCACTTCGGGCCGGCGTCGTGGCAGTCCAGCCTGCTCGCCCTGCTGACCGCGATCTTCGTGCGGCCGGTGCTGGCCACCTTGACCGTCATCGGCATCGTGATCAATCGCTTGAGCCCTGACACGCTGCAACGGGCCCGGCTGGACGTAATCGACAGGCCGCTTCGGCTGATTCCGCCGCTGCCGGACACCGACGTCACGCGCGTCGCCCTGCCGCACTGCCCGGCCGAATGGGTGGTCGCCCCGCAGGCTCGCGGATCCCAGTCGCTCGTCCTCTATTTTCACGGTTCGGCGCTGGTGACCCTCGGGCTCAATTCGCACCGGCGGTTCGTCAGCAGACTGTCCGCCGCGACCGGCGCGCAAGTGTTCAACGTCGGCTATCGGCTGGCGCCGCAGGCCAGCATCGAAGAAGCCGTTGCCGACGGGTTGGACGCTTACCGCTATGTGCTGTCGCGGGGATTCGCCCCCGAGCGCATCGTGCTGGCCGGTGATTCGGCGGGTGGCCTGCTGGCCGCCGACGTTGCGCTCGCAGCGCGGGACGCCGGGCTGCCGGTGCCGGCCGGGCAGGCCCTGATGTCACCGCTGACGTCAGCGGACATGAGTCTGAAATACCGGGCGCTTAAAGATCACCGCGACGTGATGTTTCCGTTCATGACCGTGAAATTCATCTACGACGTGTTCGCCACCGTCAACGGCACCCGCCCGCCGCCGCTGATGCCGCCAGAGGCCGACCTGCGTGGCCTCGGGCCGTTCCTGCTGCAGGTCGGCACCCACGAGATGCTGCTCAACGACACGTTCGCGCTTGCCGAGCGGCTGCGTGCGCACAACATCCCGGTCTGGGTGCAGGAGTGGCACAAAGCCATGCACATGTTCCAGCTCGGCTTCGACATCAACCCCGATGCCCGCCGCGCGGTCGATGAAGTCGCCGCGTTCATCCGCTACGCGACGGCGGTGCAGGACGAAGTCAGCGCCTAGCCTGCCCGGGTTTCAGTGGGCGAAGTGCCGCGCGCCGGTCAGGTAAAGCGTCACGCCGGCGTTCGCCGCCGCGGCGGTGACCTCGTCGTCGCGTACCGACCCGCCCGGATGCACGATCGCCGTGACGCCCGCGGCGGCCAGCGTCTCCAGGCCGTCCGGGAACGGGAAGAACGCATCAGAGGCCGCGACCGCCCCCTGGACCCGATCACCGCCACGCTCGACCGCCAGCCGTGCCGCGTCGACGCGGTTGACCTGGCCCATACCGATGCCGATGGTGGCGCCACCGCCGGCGATGACGATCGCGTTGGATTTGACCGCACGGCAGGTGCGCCACGCGAAGGCCAGATCCGCCAGTGTGGCAGGGTCAGCCGCGGAACCGGCGGCCAGCGTCCAGTTCGCCGGGTTGTCGCCCTGCGCGTCGATACGATCGCGTTCCTGCATCAACAGCCCGCCGCTGATCTGACGTCGCTCGGTGCCCTCACCCATCGGCTCGGATGCCACCAGCACGCGGATGTTCTTCTTGCGTGCCAACAAGTCGACCGCGCCCGGCGCGTAGGCGGGCGCCACGATCACCTCGGTGAAAATCGTGCTCACGTACTCGGCCATCTCCACGCTGACCTCGGTGTTGGCCGCGATCACTCCACCGAACGCACTGAGCGGATCGCATTCGTGGGCCTTGCGGTGCGCGCCGGCAACCGAAGCCGACGAGATCGCGATCCCACACGGGTTGGCGTGCTTGATGATCGCCACGCAGGTCTGCTCGTGGTCGAAGGCAGCCCGCCAGGCCGCGTCGGCGTCGGTGAAGTTGTTGTACGACATCTCTTTTCCGTGCAGCTGCTCGGCCTGCGCCAGGCCGGGCCACGCGCCGTCATCGACGTAGAGCGCCGCCTGTTGATGCGGATTCTCCCCGTAGCGCAGCAGGGCCGAGCGTCGCCACGTCCCGGCGAACCACTCCGGGAGCGCCTGCGCCGGCTGCTCGGGTGCCAACGTCGACTCCATCCAGCCGGCAACCGCGACGTCGTACTCGGCAGTGTGCCGAAACGCCAACGACGCCAACTTCTTTCGCTCGGTGAGGGTAAATCCGCCGCTGCGCACCGCGGCCAGCACACCGTCATAGCCGAGCGGGTCGGTCACCACCGCCACGCTCGGATGGTTCTTGGCCGCCGCACGGACCATCGATGGCCCGCCGATGTCGATCTGCTCGATGCACTCGTCGACGCTCGCACCGGAGTCCACCGTCTCGCTGAACGGGTACAAGTTGACCACCACCAGCTCGAACGCCGCGATCCCGAGTTGCTCGAGCGCCGCGGCATGCTCCGGTTTCCGCAAGTCGGCCAGCAGGCCGGCGTGCACGCTGGGATGCAGGGTCTTGACCCGGCCGTCGAGCACCTCAGGAAAACCAGTGACCTGTTCCACCGAGGTCACCGGAATTCCTTTATCGGCAATGGTTTTCGCGGTCGATCCGGTCGATACGATGTCGACACCGGCGGCGTGCAGGCCGGCGGCGAGTTCGACGAGCCGGGTCTTGTCGTACACGCTGATCAATGCGCGGCGGATCGGCCTTCTCCCTGATTCCTGCCGGTCGTCGCTGCTCATCCGATAGTCGCCTTTCGTCCGATCCAGGTCACGCCGCCGGTCGCCACCGCGGCTATCACATCCACCAACAACCGTCGTTCGGTGACCTTGATGCGCTCATGCAGGGTCTCCTCGTCGTCATCGTCGAGCACCGGAATGGGTTGTTGGGCCAGTATCGGGCCGGTGTCGGTGCCGGCGTCCACCAGGTGCACCGTGCAGCCGGTGACCTTCACACCGTGGGCCAGCGCATCGGCTACCCCGTGCGCGCCGGGAAATGCCGGCAGCAGTGTCGGATGCGTGTTGAGGATACGTCCCTGGAACTTCGAAAGAAACTGTTTTCCAAGGATTTTCATGAATCCAGCCGAGACCACGAGGTCGGGCGAATGTGCTGCGGCAGCCTCGGTGAGCGCGGCGTCCCAGGCATCGCGGTCGGGGTGGTCGGCCAGCCGAACTCTGAAGGTCGGCAAGGTCGCCGCGGCCGCGATTTCGGCGGCCGGGCAGTCGCGGTCCACGCCAACGGCGATCACCCGCGCCGGATAGTCACCGACGGCGGCGTCCAGCAAGGACGCCAGCAGCGAACCGGTACCCGACGCCAGCACCACCAATCGTGCCGGTGCGCTGGGAGGCACGCGGAACGGTTGCTGCACAGGGCGAGCCTAACTGTCAGTCCGGCGACGGTGCGGGCCGGTCGCCGGCCCGAGGTGGGGGCACCTCCCGCGTGCGGGGGCGAGGCGGACCATCAGACCCGTCCGAGTCCGTCGGCGACGCCTCGACGACGATGTCAGGGTCGTCGCCATCCGACTCGACTAAGTCGGGGTCGTCGTCCTCGGGCTCAGTGACCGGCTCGTCGACCGGAACGTTCGGTTCAACGACCGGCTCTGCGACAGGCTGCGCGGCCCGTACCGGCCTCGGCTTCATCGGCCGGTATCGGATCCCGCCGGCCATCGCGACGGTGACGGCGCCGACGATGGCGAACCACAGAAACACCGCGAACCCGAAAGTGCCCTGGTCGATTCCGACGCCTCCGAAGTTGCCCAACTGGCCGCTGCCGGCGTAACCGAGCAGTGCCATGGTCAGCGCCGCCGCCAAGGCCGCAACCCCCAACTTCGCCATCGCCGCATGGATCGGCAACGGCCGGCGCGCACATTGCTGTCCCACCGCGACCCCCGACGATGCGCCGACGATGAGCAGCGCAACCCAGGCCGGCCCCAGCGGCGGATTGGGGGCCGCGGCCAGCACCGGCAGCGCCGGGATGTCTCCGCCGAAGACGGTGAACGAGCTGAACGTCGCAAAACCCAGATGAGCGCTGGATCCCACTGCCATCGCCGCGGTCCCGACGATCACGTTGGGCACGTACAGCATCGACAGCAGGGTCAGGCTGAACTGGCCGAAAATCGAATCGGTGATCGTGTACAGCTCGTGCATCGTCCCCCAATGCACGATCAGCGAGCCGGCCGTGAGCACACCCGACAGCCCGAGCAGGGCCAGCACGCCTGCCGTCGCGGCCCGCAGCGAATCGGGCAGCCAGTCCGGCAGCGACGACGCCCCGAGGGCCCGGCGGCCAACCCGAGAGCCGACACCGATGGACGCGCCGATGGCATGGACTATCAGCACGCTCATGAAGGCACGCAACGCGCTCGGTGTCTGCAGTTCGGTGATCACCGATGCCGCGTCGTGGATGACCGCCAGCGAGATGGCGGCGATCAACAGCGGTCCGCCCAATGCCGACGCGACGATCCACCGGATGACGAACCAGGACGCCGTCACCGGGGTGGCGTGCGCGGTGGTGCGTGCAGTGCCCCACACCATCAGCAGTACCGGCAACAGCGGCATCACACCCAGTTCGCGGCCGCCGATCGAGATCGGCACCTGATGCACGCCGAGCCACATGCTGGCGATCGCACCCGACGCGCCGGTCATGTCGCTGTTGGCGATCACCAGCTGCAGCAGCGTCACTGCCGCGATGACAACCAATGCCACCAGTGCGGGGCCGAACGCGACCCGCAGTAGGTCGCGGGCCTGGCGGGCGCCCGCCGTTCGACTGTCCTGCACCCGCGTCACGCTTCGCGCACGCTGACTACCAGGTCGCCTGAGCCCGCCGCGCCCGAGAGCGCACCGTTAGGACTGTGACGGGCCCGACGGGGAGGACGGCGCCGGTGGCTGCTGACCCTGGCCGTACGAGTGCTGGCCGTGGCCGGAACCGCCATGGTCCGCGGAGTCTCCCTGACCCGGGGCGCCGGAACCGGACGACGGCGGCGGGCTGAAGCTGGGGAAACCCGTTGGCGGGGTGGGTGATCCTTGTTGTTGCCCTTGCGGCGAGTTGTGCTGCGGTCCGGGCTGCGCGCTGAAGCCGCCGGTCGAGGGCCCCGATGGATAGCCGCCGTACTGGGTCCCGAATCCGGACTGCTGGTAAGGAGGCTGCTGCTGGCCGTAGTAGCCGTACTGTCCGTAATGCCCGTACTGCTCGTACTTGGGCCGCGGCGCCGGCGGAGTGATAACGCCGGCATCCAGCAAGAGCGCGCTGACCGCGAGTGTGGCCTGAACCACGCCCGAGCCCACTGCGATCCACAGCGCCCAGCCTCGGCCGGACGCGCCGATGGTGTCCTCGATCAGCAGTAACCCGCCGAGTACGGCGACCGCGGCCACTACCGCGGAAAAGTTCTTGGCCTTAGGCAACAAACTCACCCCGGCCAGCAGCCCCGCCAGCAATGCCAGGTCAACCGGCAAGGTGCTGCCGCTTTCGACAAGCTCGTCACCGTTAGGAAGGATGCGGGTGATCATCGGGCCGTAGCTCACCAGGTAGATCGCCAAGCCGAGAGCCAGCACCCCAATGGCCAGATAAGCCTTCAGATTGCTCTCACCGTCACCGGATTTCGTGAACGACGGTGTGGCGGTGGCCCCGTAGGAGGCGGGCGACTGCGCGGGCGGATATCCGGGATTGCCGGGCGGGTAGGTCATGGCTTCTCCTGTGCCTTCCAGTGCTGTTGCGGCGCCACTGTCATGCGGCGCTGGTATTCCCGCGCGCCGCTCCTCGCGAGGCTACCTCGCACCACTCGGTGAACGCCGTGGCGGCGGCTAGCGCGGGCTTTACGACGCGAGCCGATCATCCACGCTAGCGCACCTCGGGCGGTAGGCGGCGCGGACCTCGAAGTGATGTCGGCGCTTGTAGCGACCCCGGCGCTTGCCCGCAAGATTGGAACACGTTCTAATTCATCCATGGACTACGGGCTTGTGCTGTTCACCAGCGATCGCGGTATCACCCCGGCGGCGGCTGCCACGCTTGCCGACAACCACGGGTTTCGGACTTTCTACGTACCCGAACATACCCACATCCCGGTCAAGCGTCAGGCTGCCCACCCGACGACGGGTGACGCGTCGCTGCCCGACGACCGCTACATGCGCACGCTGGACCCGTGGGTCAGCCTCGGGGCGGCGTGCGCGGTCACCTCGCGGGTGCGGCTGTCCACCGCAGTAGCGCTGCCGGTCGAGCACGATCCGATCACGCTGGCGAAATCTATCGCGACCCTCGACCACCTATCCGGCGGGCGAGTCAGCCTGGGCGTCGGGTTCGGCTGGAACACCGACGAACTCGCGGACCACGGCGTGCCGGCCGGGCGGCGCCGCACCATGCTGCGTGAATACATCGAGGCGATGCGGCAGTTGTGGACCCAGGAAGAAGCGTCCTACGAAGGCGAATTCGTCAACTTCGGCCGCAGCTGGGCCTGGCCCAAGCCGATGCAGGCGCATATCCCGGTGCTGGTGGGGGCCGCAGGCACCGAGAAGAACTTCACGTGGATAGCGCGCAGTGCCGACGGCTGGATCACCACTCCTCGCGACTTCGACATCGACGAGCCGGTGAAGTTGCTGCAGGACACCTGGGCGGCCGCCGGTCGGGAAGGCGCGCCGCAGATCGTGGCTCTGGACTTCAAGCCGGTGCCCGAGAAGTTGGCGCACTGGGCCGAACTCGGGGTGACCGAGGTGTTATTCGGATTGCCCGACCGGTCGGAAGATGAGGTCGCCGCATATGTGGAGCGATTGGCCGGCAAACTCGCCGCGGCGGTCTAGCCGCTGAAACCGATCGGAGCCGCATCGTGACAGCCCGAAACGAGCAAGGCCGGCACTTTCCCTATCGCTACGAGCCCCGTCTGGCCCCGATCTGGCTGCCGTTTCGGGCGTGGCCCGGCACCCAGGGCGTCACCGTGACCGACGACGGCCGTCTGGTCGCCCGTTACGGACCATTTCATGTCGACGCGCCGCTATCGCAGGTTCAGGATGCGCATATCAGCGGCCCTTATCGATGGTGGACCGCCGCGGGCGCCCGGCTGTCAATGGTCGACGACGGACTCACGTTCGGCACCAACGCGACCGAAGGGGTGTGCATCCACTTCGAGCCGCGCATTCACCGCGTGCTGGGTCTGCGCGACCATTCGGCGCTCACCGTGACGGTCGCGGACACCCAAGGCTTGGTCGCCGCGATCAAGGACGCCGTCTAGTCAGCCGAGCGAGCACCGGTTGCCGTAGTCGAACGCGCGCACGACGACGGAATGTCCCAGTGGCTCGCCGTCGGTGAGCAGCGCGATCAAATCGTCGTCCTCGGTGGTCGCCAAGAACCGGCTGTCGTCGGCGTCGAGCCGGCCGATGATGATCCCGGTCGGCCGACCGCCGTCGCGCCGGACCGTGTAAGTCTCGACGGTGCCTGGCCCCTCGGCGTGTTCGGTCACCGGCTGGGCGGGCGCCTGGGCCACCTGGGCTTGCAGTTCCGCACTGCGGTCCGGTTTCCATTCCGCCGGAGTCGCCGAGTAAATCCCGACCGAGTACTTGCTCAGGATGCCGCCGTTGGCGCCCACCAGACCGAATTGCCCTGGCGCGCTTCGGCATTTGGCGATCGTCTCGGCGACGCCGTGCATCGAGTAGTTGTTGCCTGCGCCGCCGAAGAACGGCAGGCCGCCGGTCAGGGTCAGCCCGCGCGGGTCGTTCATCGCAAGTCCCACGCCGTCGCAGATGTTGAAGACCGGCACCGGGAAGCAGCTGTACAGATCGAAAGTGGCGACGTCGTCGATGCCGATGCCGGCGACCGCCAGCGCTTCGCGCACCGCGGTCACCGCCGAGGGGGCGTGCCCGAGATCTGGCCGATCCAGCAGACTCTGCTCTTCCATATCGGCGTGCCCGTGCAGGAACACCCAGTTATCTTCAGCCACACCGAGTTTGCGCGCGGCCTCAACCGACATCAACAGCGCGGCCGCGCCCTGGTTCACCTGATCGCGGGCGACCAGCAGCCGCGGGTACGGCTCGGATATCATCCGGTTGCGCTCGGTGACGGTGATCAGTTCGTCGACGCTGCGTTCGACCGGCGCAGCGGCAAAGGGGTTTTCGGCGGCCACCTTGGTGAACGGCGCGAACAGCTCGCCCATTCGCCGCAGGTAATCGGCGGGCCCGAGGCCGGTCCCGGCCCGCCGGGCATTCTCCAGCAGCCCGTATTGGGTGGGCGCGTCGACTAAGCCGTGAATGACCGTGTAGCGGCTGATAAGCCCGTCCAGGCCGTGGCCGCGGTCTTCCAGTGAACCGTCGACGGTTTCGGTGAAGTCCGGCCGGTTGTCCGACCCGGTGAAGTAGCGGTTGGTCGAGGTGGCGTCCGAACCGAAGACCAACGCGACCTCCGAGCGGCCAGCAGCGATCTCACCGGCCAGTTCGGTGATCAGGTGCTGCGGGCCCTGGCCGCCGACGACCTCCAGGATGGCGCGGGCGGGGTCTGCGGCGATCCGGCTAGTCACCGACCGCGGGTAGTTGTTCGACTTACCCAACACCGCCTTGGCCGGCCCCGAGATCTCGAATTGCCTTATGCCGGCGACGGTGTCGATCGACGCGGCTACCTTGGCGGCATCGGCGCCACAATCTTCGAGAGCCGCGCGGGCACCGGCTGCCGCCAGTTCGACGGCCGACATTCCCCGGTAATACGCGTCGTCAATACGTTCTGCGGCCTGCCCAACGCCGACGACGACCGGCGTGCGCGCGTCGACACCCATCCGGCTTACAGGCTCTCCAGGATGTGCCGGGCGAGCGCGGCGGTTTCCGAGGGTGTCTTGCCGACCTTGACGCCGGCCGCTTCCAAGGCCTCCTTCTTGGCGGCGGCGGTGCCCGACGAGCCGGACACAATTGCGCCTGCGTGGCCCATCGTCTTGCCCTCCGGCGCAGTGAATCCGGCGACATAGCCGACGACCGGCTTGGACACGTTCGCCTTGATGTAGTCGGCCGCACGCTCCTCGGCGTCACCGCCGATCTCACCGATCATCACGATGACCTTGGTGTCGGGATCCTTCTCGAATGCCTCGATCGCGTCGATGTGGGTGGTGCCGATCACTGGGTCGCCACCGATGCCGATCGACGTCGAGAACCCGAAATCGCGCAGCTCGTACATCATTTGGTAGGTCAGCGTGCCGGACTTGGACACCAGCCCGACGGGTCCCGCGCCGGTGATGTTGGCAGGCGTGATGCCCACCAGCGCCTGACCCGGGGTGATGATGCCGGGACAGTTCGGGCCGATAATGCGGGTCTTGCCACCCTTGGAGAGGTTGTAGGCCCAGGCATATGCGCTGTCCTGCACCGGGATTCCCTCGGTGATGACCACCAGCAGCCGGATCTCGGCGTCGATGGCCTCGATGATGGCGTCTTTGGCGAACTTCGGCGGCACGAAGATGATCGACACGTCGGCGCCAGTCTCCTCCATCGCTTCCGCGACGCTGCCGAACACCGGCAGCTCGACGCCTTGGCCGTCTTTGTTCGTATGCGTGACTACAGTGCCCGCCTTGCGCGCGTTCACGCCGCCGACGATTTGAGTGCCCGCCTTGAGCATTCGGGCGGTGTGGATGGTGGCCTCGCCACCGGTGATGCCCTGAACGATGACCTTGTTGTCTTTGGTGAGAAAGATTGCCATGTCGTGCAGTCCTTTCAGGCGCTCGCCAGCGCGGCGGCTTTGTCGGCGGCCTCGTCCATCGTCGGCACCACCGTTACCAGCGGATGGTTGGCCTCGGCCAGGATGCGCCGGCCCTCGTCGACGTTGTTGCCGTCCAGCCGGACCACCAGCGGTTTGTTGGCCTCGTCACCCAGGATCTGCAGCGCCTGCACGATCCCGGTGGCCACGGCGTCACACGCGGTGATGCCGCCGAACACGTTGACGAACACGCTCTTGACCTGCTCGTCGCCCAACACGACATCGAGCCCGGCCGCCATCACTTTGGCCGAGGCGCCACCACCGATGTCCAGGAAGTTGGCGGGCTTGACCCCGCCGTGCTTCTCGCCGGCATAGGCCACCACGTCCAGCGTCGACATCACCAGTCCGGCGCCGTTACCGATGATGCCGACCTGACCGTCGAGCTTGACGTAGTTCAGGTGGTGCTCCTTGGCCTTCAACTCCAGCGGGTCAGTGGCGTCGCGGTCCTCGAACTCGGCGTGGCCGGGCTGCCGGAAGTCGGCGTTGCCGTCCAGCGTCACCTTGCCGTCCAGCGCAAGGATCTGGTCGTCGGGTGTCCGCACCAGCGGGTTGACCTCAACCAGCGTGGCGTCCTCGGCGACGAAGACTTCCCACAGCTTGGAGATGGTGACCGCCGCGGCGTCGAGCACCTCGGCCGGCAGGTGACCCTGCTCGGCGATCGACCGCGCGAACGCGAGATCGACTCCCTTGACCGCATCCACCGGGACCTTTGCCAGCCGCTCCGGCTTGGTGGCCGCGACCTCTTCGATTTCCACTCCGCCCTCCACCGAGCACATGGCCAGGTAGGTGCGGTTGGCCCGGTCGAGCAGGAAGGAGATGTAGTACTCCTCGGCGATGTCGCTGGCCTCGGCCACCAGCAGCTTCTTGACGATGTGGCCTTTGATGTCCAGACCGAGGATGTTCGTCGCGTGGGTGTAGGCATCCTCGGCGGTCGCGGCGTACTTCACGCCGCCCGCCTTGCCCCGGCCGCCGGCCTTGACCTGGGCCTTTACCATCACCGGCCGGCCGATCTCCTCCGCGATCGCCTTGGCCCCGTCAGCGGTGTCGGTCACCCGACCGGGTGTCGTTGGGACGTTGTGCTTGGCGAACAGCTCTTTCGCCTGGTACTCGAAAAGATCCATGGGCTCACTTCTGTGTGTCGGCCTATATGTAGGCGAGCCGGGGTTTTCCGATGCCCGCTTGCGGGAACTGTATCGACACGGCCGGAAGGTTCCGTCGGCGGCATCGGTGGATGTGGCAGATCTCACCGGAGTGCCGGGAGTGATTCAAATCACATTCCCGAGGCGGATTTTCGGCTCGGCTTGCGATGCCCCGCGCTCTGCGGTTAACGTCTCAGGGTCCAGATCACGTTATGGTTACGGCCCGAGGGACAATCAGGTTGACCCAGCAAATCCCGGCACGGTCTCCTGCGCAAGGAGCGCCCTGGGGCTCGCGCGACCGCAGGTCAGAACTCGACCGCAACGAGGTCACCGACATCATCCCGTTCAATGAATTCGGGAACCTCGACGACCTGGACTTCAGCGACAACTCCGCCTTCGACAAGGAGGCGCAGGTGCTGCGCGCGCCTGAGCTTGACGACCTGGACGACACCGACAACCTGGCCGTCATGCAACTTGACGGCCCCAGTGAGGTCGAGCCGAGCGTCGAACGCCGCATCGACCCGTCCCGGCCTGACCTGCGCAGACGCCGGAGCGACGCGGAAATGTCCGCCCGCCGGGGGCAACATCGCAAGCAGCTGACTGGCCCTGCTCGAGGCCGGGTATTGATTGGCGCGATGGCCGCCGGTGCTGCCGCCGCGGCTGCGCACTCCGCCACCCACACTTCTGATCACTCCAGGGCCCAGACGGTGCTGGCCGCCGATTCGGCGACGATGAACGGCGGGCCCATCAGCACCTCCGCCCGCGGCATGCAGATGGTGACCGTGCAGCCCGCCGCCAACGTCGCGGTGCACAACGCCGAGCTGGCAAAGGGCGTGGCCTACGCGCAGGAGCGCGCCGAGCGCGAGGCCAGGCTGCAGCAGCCGCTGTTTGTCATGCCGACGAAGGGCATCTTCACCTCGGGCTTCGGCTACCGGTGGGGTGTGCTGCACGCCGGCATCGACCTCGCGAACTCGATCGGCACCCCGATTAGGGCGGTGTCCGACGGGGTTGTCATCGACGCCGGCCCGACTGCCGGCTACGGAATGTGGGTCAAGCTGCGCCACGCCGACGGAACGGTCACGCTCTACGGTCACGTCAACACCACGATGGTCAGCAGGGGTCAGCGCGTGATGGCGGGCGACCAGATCGCCACGATGGGCAATCGCGGCAATTCCACTGGCCCCCATCTGCATTTCGAGGTGCTGCTGGGCGGCACCCAGCGGATTGACCCAGTGCCGTGGCTGGCTAAACGGGGCCTCAGCGTCGGCACCTTCGCCGGTTGACCGGTGACCGACCCGAATAACCCCGCCCGCCCGCCCGCCCAGACGCCAAGCGGACCTGTGCGCGTCGGCAACGGTCCTGACAGCGCCCCCCAGACGCGCATCATCCGGCGAGCGCCGACGGCGCCGCTGCCGCAGATGGCGGACGACGCCCGCACCACCCAAATTCCGCGCCAGCCGCCGCCTCCCCGCCAGGTCGCACCGAGCCGGCACCCGGGCGCGGCAACAACACTGGCCGGTGAACCCAGCGGGGCGACGGCGGTGGCAGCGTCGGCAGTCAGCATCATCAGCGGCTGGGCCACCTCGGTGGTGGCAACCGACCTCATCGCGGGCTGGTGGAAATCCGACCGCCTGTTCTGCGTCGCGGTGGCGTTTCTTGCGCTGGTGTTCGCGCTGGCCACGATCTCTGGTGTGATCCTGTTGCTGTTACGTCAGCCCCTTGGCCGCTACCTGATCGTGGCAGGCGCCGTGGTCGCGATCTTGACCTATCTGGGCGTGTTCATCGCCGGTGCCCGCGTGGCGTGGATCGTGCACACCCTTCCGGTGCTCCCGATCACCAGCACCGTGCTGACGCTGCTCCCGCGCACCAAGGATTGGCTGCTGCAAGACTAAAGCTTCGCAACGGGGGCGTGGTTGTGCATCAGCTTGACCCGACCCGAGCTGCCGAAGTCGATCAGCGACATCGCTGATTCGCCAACACCCGAAACCTCTTCCACTCGGCCCAGCCCGTACTTGTCGTGGGTGACCCGGTCACCGGGTGCCAGCACCAGCAGCGGGCGCTTGCTGCCGACACCACGAGCGGGCGAGGGGCGAGGCGAGCCGAACCGGCCGGCGCCGCTCACCGGCGCGTTGAACGACAGGGTGGGATCGCTACGCCGCCAGTCGATGAGCTCCTGCGGGATCTCCCGCAGAAACCGCGACTCCGGGTTGAGCATCGGCTGGCCCCACGACGACCGAACCTTGGCCCTGCTCACGTACAGCCGCTGACGCGCGCGGGTGATCCCGACGTAGGCCAGCCGCCGTTCCTCGGAAAGCTCGCTGGGATCACCCAATGCCCGCATGTGCGGGAACATGCCGTCTTCCCACCCGGTGACAAATACCACCGGGAACTCCAATCCCTTTGCGGTGTGCAATGTCATCAGCGTCACCACTCCGGCGCTGTGCTCCGGGATTTCATCGGCGTCGGCGACCAGCGACACCCTTTCAAGAAACTGGGCCAGCACACCGGTGTCCGGCACGTCCTCATCGTCGGGGGCTTCGGCTGTCTCGTCGAGCGCCGCGGCGTTGGCCAGGTCGGTGGCGAATTCGTGTGCGACGCTGACGAGTTCGTTGAGGTTGTCCAGCCGGGCCAGGTCTTGCGGATCGGAGGACGATTCCAACTCTGCGCGGTATCCGGTGCGCTCCAGCACCGCCTCTACCAATTCTCCGAGGTCTCCTTGCGACGAGTCGAGGCGGTTACGCAGATCGTCGAGGATCTCGACGAAACCCGCGATCGCCTTGGCCGACCGGGTGTTCAGCATCGGCACCTTGCCTTCGGCGGCGGCCTCCAGCGCGTCGGCAAAACTGGAACCGGTGTTCTCGGCGTACACCGCCACGCAAGCCTCGGCACGATCACCGATGCCGCGCCGCGGCGTATTGAGGATGCGTCGCATGCTGACGGCGTCGCCGGGGTTGTCCAGCACCCGAAGGTATGCGACGACGTCACGAATCTCCTTGCGCTCGTAAAACCGCACTCCCCCAACCACTTTGTACGGAATGCCGGCGCGGATGAATACCTCTTCCAACGACCGCGACGAGTTGTTGGTGCGGTAGAAAACCGCCACGTCGTTATAGGTGATCTCGCCGCCGTCCGTCAGCGCATCGATCTCCTCGGCGACGAACCTCGCCTCGTCGTGCTCGTTGTCGGCGACGTAGCCGACGATCAGCTCGCCCTCACCGGCGTCGGTCCACAGCCGCTTCTCCCGGCGTCCGGAATTGCGCGAGATCACCGAGTTGGCCGCCGACAGGATGTTCTGCGTGGAGCGGTAATTCTGTTCGAGCAGGATCGTCGTGGCGTTGGGGTAGTCGCGTTCGAAGTCTTCGATGTTGCGAATCGTGGCCCCGCGGAACGCATAGATCGACTGGTCAGCGTCGCCGACGACGCACAGCTCACCGGGGGACACGCCGTCTTCGACGTCGCGGCCGACCAGCTCGCGTACCAGTACGTACTGCGCGTGGTTGGTGTCCTGATACTCGTCGACCATGATGTGGCGGAACCGGCGACGGTAATGCTGGGCGATCTGCGGGAAGGCCTGCAGCACCGCGACCGTCTCCCCGATCAAGTCATCGAAGTCCAGCGCATTGGCCGCCCTCAACCGGTGCTGGTACTCGGAGTAGACAGCGGCCACAGTGCGCGCCAAGTCGTCGGCGTGGTCGTCGTCGGGCAGGTTGGCCACCGCCCGCTCCGGATCGATCAGCTCGTTCTTCAGGTTGGAGATGGCGTTGGCCAGCAGCCGCGGCGAGTACCGCTTGATGTCCAGGCCCATGTCCTTGCCGATCATCTGCAGCAGACGTCGCGAATCGTCGGCGTCGTAGATCGAGAAGTTGGAATTGAGGCCGGCGACCAGTGACGCCTGGTTGCGCAGAATCCGGACGCACGTCGAGTGAAACGTCGACACCCACATCGACCGTGCTCGCGGGCCGACCAGCGCCGCCACACGTTCGCGCATCTCCGCGGCGGCCTTGTTGGTGAAGGTGATGGCCAGAACCTGACCGGGGCTGACGTCGCGCGCGGCCAAAAGGTATGCGATGCGCCGGGTCAACACGGCGGTCTTGCCGGAGCCCGCGCCCGCGACGATCAGCAGCGGCGACCCCTCGTGCAGCACCGCCTGACGCTGTTGGGGGTTCAGACCGTCGAGGAGTTGATCTGCGTCGGGGACCCGCCGCGCATCGGTCACGTGCACACTCATATCTGTCTCAACTTACCGCCGTTCGGCGACACCTTTGCGCTAGCACGCCTTCAAGTGGCACACTCAATTCGTGCTCAACATGCAGCGTCGATTTTTCTACGGGTACCGGCCAGCGGTGCCCGTGGCTTAGCTGCTTCCCAGAGCCCCGTGGTCCGCTTCCGGATCCGGGGCTCGTCTCTTGTGTGAGGCCCGAAACCGGATGAGACCACAACCCCCACACAACGAGAATCCGGAGTCTGAAATGACAATCGAAACCGAACAACTCACTGATATCGATGATCTGCGGCAGGAAATCGACCGGCTCGACGCCGAGATCCTGGCCGCGGTGAAGCGTCGCGCCGAGGTGTCCAAGGAGATCGGCAAAGCCCGGATGGCCTCCGGCGGCACCCGGCTGGTGCACAGCCGCGAGATGAAGGTCATCGAGCGCTACAGCGAGCTTGGCCCCGAGGGCAAGGACCTGGCCATGCTGCTGCTCAGACTGGGCCGGGGCCGGCTCGGTCACTGATCCGGCGGTTAGCCGCTCGTTCACCTCTCCTTCAACGCGGCCCCGGTCAACCTGACTAGGGTCAAACGCATGACTGCGGTTAAACGGAGCCCCGGTATCCCAGATATAACAGCGACCCCGGCCTGGAACGCGCTGCACAGGCATCACGAGCAGATCGGGACGACCCACTTACGCGAATTCTTCGCCGACGACCCCGACCGCGGCAGCGAGTTCAGCCTCACCGTCGGCGACCTTTACATCGACTACAGCAAACATCGCATCAATCGCGAGACCCTGAAACTGCTCACCGACCTGGCCCGGACTGCCGACCTCGAGCAACGCCGCGACGAGATGTTCGCCGGCGTGCACATCAACACCTCGGAGAATCGCGCGGTGCTGCACACCGCGCTGCGACTGCCGCGCGACGCGACGCTGATCGTCGACGGGCAGAACGTGGTCGAGGATGTGCATGCGGTGCTCGACGCGATGGGTGACTTTACCGACCGACTGCGCAGCGGCGAGTGGACCGGCGCCACCGGGAAACGCATCACCACCGTCGTCAACATCGGGATCGGAGGTTCGGACCTCGGACCGGTGATGGTCTACCAGGCACTGCGCCACTACGCCGATGCCGGCATCTCGGCGCGGTTCGTCTCCAACGTCGACCCCGCCGACCTTATCGCAACATTGGCCGACTTGAACCCGGCCACAACACTTTTCATCGTCGCCTCGAAGACGTTCTCGACGCTTGAGACCCTGACCAACGCCACCGCAGCACGGCGCTGGCTGACCGAAGCGCTCGGGGACGACGCGGTGGCAAAGCATTTCGTTGCCGTCTCGACCAACAAGAAGCTGGTCGACGAGTTCGGCATCGATACCGACAACATGTTCGGATTCTGGGACTGGGTCGGCGGACGCTATTCGGTCGACTCGGCGATCGGGCTCTCCGTGATGGCCGCAATCGGCCGAGAGGCGTTCGGCGAGTTCCTGTCCGGATTCCACCTTGTCGACGAGCATTTCAGGACGGCACCGCTGCAGTCCAACGCGCCGGTGCTGCTCGGGCTGATCGAGCTGTGGTACTCCAACTTCTTTGACGCGCAATCACGTGCGGTGCTGCCGTATTCCAACGACCTGGCGCGTTTCGCGGCCTACCTGCAGCAGCTGACGATGGAATCCAACGGCAAGTCAACCCGTGCCGACGGCACTTCGGTCACCACCGACACCGGTGAAATCTATTGGGGCGAACCGGGAACCAACGGCCAGCACGCGTTCTACCAACTGCTGCATCAAGGCACGCGGCTGGTGCCGGCCGACTTCATCGGATTCAGCCAACCCATCGACGACCTGCCCACCGCCGACGGCACCGGCAGCATGCACGACTTGCTGATGAGCAACTTTTTCGCCCAAACCCAGGTGCTGGCATTCGGCAAGACGGCCGACGAGATCGCCGCCGAAGGCACGCCCGCCGACGTGGTGCCGCACAAGGTGATGCCCGGCAACCGGCCGACCACCGCCATCCTGGCTACCCGGCTCACCCCGTCGGTACTGGGCCAGTTGATCGCGCTCTACGAGCATCAGGTCTTCACCGAGGGCGTGATATGGGGCATCGACTCGTTCGACCAATGGGGCGTCGAGCTGGGCAAGACGCAGGCCAAGGAGCTGCTGCCGGTCATCACCGGCGACGGCTCGCCGGACAAGCAATCGGACAGTTCGACCGACGCGCTGGTACGCCGCTATCGCGTCGAACGGGGCCGGGTCGGCTGAGCGGCCAACGGCCGCGAAAGGCGGGCCCGGCCCATCCAACCCCGCCGGGTCGGCTGAGCGGCCAACGGCCGCGAAAGACGGGCCCGGCCCATCCAACCCCGCCGGGTCGGCTGAAGTGCCTTAGGCGAACGGTTTGGTCAGCCGCGGTGGCAACAACCGCATCATCTGGACCAGCGGCGCCCAGGGCCAGGCCGGCACGACGGCGCGACCGGCTTCGCGTTCGATCGCGGCGACCATCGCCTTGACGCCAGTTTCGTTGTCCACCATCAACATCGTGCTCTGCGACTTAGCGGTCATCTCGGACTCGATATAGCCAGGCTCCAGGACGGTGACCTTGATCGGTCCGTTCGCGTACTCCGCACGCAGCGATTCGCCCAGCGATGACACGCCGGCTTTGCTGGCGGCGTAGGCGGCCTTCACGCCGGGCACCCCCTTGTTGCCCAGCACTGAGGAGATCAGTACCAGATGCCCCGACCCCTGCTCTTTGAACATCTGTAGCGCCGTTTCGATCTGGACCAGGGCAGCCACCAAGTTGGTTTCGATGGTCGCCTTATTAGCCCACAGCTTGCCCGACCCCAGCGGCGCACCCTTGCCGATACCGGCGTTGACGATCACCCGGTCGATTCCGCCGAGGGTGTCGCACAACTCCGCGAACACCTTCGGCACCTGTTCGTGGTCGTTGACATCCAGTGCAGCGACGGCCACCATGGTGCCGGGATACCGTTGTGACAGCTCGGTTTTGAGCTCGCCGAGCCGGTCGGTGCGACGGGCACACAGCGCCAGGTCTCGCCCTTTGGCCGCGAACGCGCGGGCCATCCCGGCGCCCAGGCCGGAACTCGCGCCGGTGATGAGGATCTTCTGCCGAGTCACCCGCGCAGCATAGCTACTTGAGTAGGCGCGACATCCGCCGGTCGGCCAGCACCTTGCCACCGGTCTGGCAGGTCGGGCAGTACTGAAACGACTTGTCGGCGAACGACACTTCCCGCACGGTGTCTCCGCATACCGGACACGGCAGACCGGTGCGCGCATGCACCCGCAGTCCAGACCTCTTCTCGCCCTTAAGCGAGGCGGCTTGCTGGCCGACCGAGCGGGCAACGGCGTCGGTGAGCACCGACAGCATCGCGTCGTGCAGTGCGGCCAGCTGTCCGTCCGAGAGTTTTCCCGCCGTGGCGAACGGCGAGATCTTGGCGACGTGCAGGATCTCGTCGCTGTAGGCGTTGCCGACGCCGGCGATCACCTTCTGGTCGGTGATGACCGACTTGATCCGGCCAGTGTTTCCGGCCAGCAGCCCGGCCAATTCATCGACCGTCAACTCCAGCGCATCCGGCCCCAGCGCGGCGATGCCGGGCACCTGTTTCGGATCGCCGACCAGCCACACCGCCAACCGCTTCTGGGTGCCCGCCTCGGTGAGATCGAACCCCGGCGCCTCGCCTGGAGTGCCGAGGTGAACGCGTAGCGCAATCGGGCCTTTGCCGGGCTTCAGCGGTGCGGCGGCCAGCTTGTCCGACCATCGCAGCCAGCCGGCCCGGGACAGATGGGTGATCAAAATCAGCTCGCCGGCCCGCAGGCCGAGATATTTACCCCACCGATCGGCGCCGGTAACGGTCAGACCGTGCAGCACGTTGGTCGGCGGGTCGAAGGTCTTGAGCACCGACAACGCGGCGACGTCGACGCGCCCGATTGTTCGGCCTACGGCGTGGCGACGCAGGTGGTCGGCCAACGCTTCGACTTCGGGCAGCTCAGGCATGCATCCAGTGTGCCGGTCAGCGCCGGGCGGTGCGCCTCACGTCGCGAACCACCAGCGACAGCACCCAGCTGACGATCGACAGGACGATCGCAGCCCAGATCGCGGTCCACCAGAAATGGTCGATCGCCAGCCCCCAATGAGTGGTGTGACTGGTGATCCACGCGGTTATCCACAGCATCAGCGCGTTGATCACGATATGGATCAGGCCCAGCGTCAGGATGTAAAGCGGGATCGACAGGAACTGGACGATCGGCTTGATGAACGCGTTGACCAGACCGAAGATCAGCGCGACGACGAAGATGATGCCGACCCTCTGCAACCTGGTGTCCCCGCCGACGAAGCTGAGCCCGTGGACGACGAGGGTGACCACCCAGAGGGCGACTCCGGTCAACGCGGCACGAATAACAAATGGCCCCATGAGGGTGAACCTACTCCGCAGCCCCCAATAAGTAGCCGTAACCGTGAGTACCCGGTACCATGGGTATTGACATCTCCCCTACTTGCTCCCTACCGTCTGGGCATAGCACCGAGAAAGGGACGTCAACGATGACCCGCGCCGGCGACGATGCAGAGGCAACGATGAGGAGGAGCGGCGCCATGACCACTGCGGTGAAGCCGACCGGACCCGGTCGCGAAGAGTTCTCCGAACGCCTGCTGAAGGGGTCGGTCAAGAAGTCCTTCTCGCCGGTCGTGGATATCGACTGGGACGCGCCGCTGGACCCGGATAAGTTCTATCTACCGCCCAAGACCGTGTCGCTTTACGGCACGCCGATGTGGGACGAGATGACCCGCGCCCAGCGAATCGAACTGTCCCGACAGGAACTGGTGAACACGCTCTCGGCCGGTATCTGGTTCGAGAACATTCTCAACCAGGCGCTGTTGCGCAAAATCATGCACACCGACCCCACCAGCCGGGCAACCCATTACGCGCTGACCGAACTGGGTGACGAAACCCGCCACATGGTGATGTTCGGCAAGGCCATCGAGCGGGTCGGCGCCAAGCCGGTGCGCCCGCGGCTGTACCACCGGGTGATCATCAATACCCTTCCGTTGTTTTTCCGCGGCTCGGTGCTCTGGGTTGCCGCGCTGATCGGCGAGGAGATCTTCGACTCGCTGCAGCGGCAAATGATGGACGATCCCGAACTCCAGCCGATCATCCAGCGGCTCATGCGAATTCACGTCGCCGAGGAGGCCCGCCACATCCAGTTCGCACGCGACGGCCTGCGCAAGCGGACACCGCAGATGCGACGGCTGGAGCGATGGTTCGTCGGCAACGTCAACGGCCTGGGCGGGTGGTTCTTCCGCTACCTGTTCACCAGCCCCGTCCCCTACGCGCGGGCGGGCCTGGATGCGCGGCGGGCACGGCTCACCGCTCGTAGCAGCTCGCATCGCTACGAAGTCCAGGCGGCCGGCTTCGCCCCGTTGGCGGAGTTCCTCGACGAAGTCGGTCTGATGGGCCCGATTGCGCGCCGAGGGTGGACGCGCACTAAGTTCCTGTGACCCACGACGTCATCGTCGTCGGCGGCGACCTCGCCGGCTTCCCGACGCTGGACGGCGAGGTGATCAGTTCGGTGTTCGACGACGACACCAATAGCTGGACGCTAACCACCCGTGCCGGCGAGACCTGCCACGCCCGAGTCGTGGTCGCCTGCGAGTCGCCCTTCGGCCCGTGGATCCCGAACCTACCGGGCCGCAACGACTTTCGCGGACTGTCATTCCACGCGGCGGCACCCGATCCGGATTTCGACCCGGCGGCCCAGCGCATCGCAGTGGTCGGCGCCGATGCCACCGCCGGGCGGCTCATCAGCCGGCTGACCAGGCCGGCGGCGTCGGTCAAGGTTTTCCCACTTCCGCCACGGCGAGTCGTCCCGCAAACCCGGCGCGCCAGGCGCTACCTGCGTCGCCATGCCGAGTTGGTGGCATCGCCCATCGACGCGGTTACCGCATCGGGCATCCGCACCGCCGACGGCGTTCGCCACGACGTCGACACCATCATCTACGGCACCGGATTCGCGGTCCGCGATCAGCGGACCGCTCTGGTCGGCGCCGGCGGGCTGACGCTCCAGCAGGCTTGGCACGACAGCATGGAGCCTTACCTCGGAGTCGCCGTCCACGGCTTCCCGAATTACTTCCTGCTGGGCGGACCGGACCTCGAAGCGTCGGCACGCTACATCGTCGAATGCCTACAGCTCATGAACGGACACACTCGCGTCGAGGTGCGCCGCAGCAGCCAGCAGGTGTTCAACGAACGGGTCCACCTGCACGGTCCGTCGCCTCGTCCGGCGGCTTCGGCGTTCGACCTGGCGTCGTCCATCGGTGTACACGACGACATCTACGATGGTCCGGCGACGTTGACACTGGCCGAGGTCGGCCACCAGGTGCGCGTCCGGCTGACCGGCCACGTCGACCCGATCGACGGCCAATACCATTGGCAGGGAACCATTTTCGATCAGTTGCCGGCAGACTTGACGCGGGCCCGGACGGTTACCCTGGCGGTTGGTGACCATAGCGCGTCGGCGCGCATCACCGAGGCAACACCGCAGGGCACGCACTCGATCGCCGGGGTGGGTGCGCCGCCATTCGCGCTGGCGGACGTCGAAGTCGCGGTGCCGCAGCTATAGGCCGCGGCCGTTCGGCTAAGCTCCGGGCTGTTTCCCGCAGAGTTACTCGATCGAGCCAGCTGCCTTAACTGCAGGGTTGCCTTCGCAGTCCGGTGGGTACGCGGCAATCATGGCGAGCGCGAGGGCAGCCGAACTCACCTGGTACGGGGGCGGCGCACAGGGGAACCAGCCGAATGGCTAAGGCTGCTGGTCAGCTGGCGGTTTTCAGCTCCGCGCTGGGAACCGCTTCCATGCTGTTCGTCGATGGGGTCTTGAATAGCGGCTCCTATCTGGAGTTGCGCAATCGCATCATCGAGGCGGCATTGGAAGAACCGCGTGCTGTCCTCGTCGACGTCAACGCGCTCCACGTCCCGGCGCCCTCCGCGTGGTCGGTGTTCACCAGCGCGCACTGGCACGTCCACACCTGGCCCGATGTTCCGATCATTCTGGTGTGTGCGCACCCCGGCCGCCGGACCACCATCGCGGGCACCGGTGTGACGCGCTACGTGTCCCTGCACGCCACTGCCGACGCGGCGTTAGGCGCCCTCACCCATGCTCGACGCGCCCGGCTGCGGACTCGCACCGAACTGCCTAGCTCGCTTGCCAGCCTGCGCAAGGCTCGCGAACTGGTGGCCGAACGGCTGGCGGCCTGGTCCGCCGTCGAGCTCATCCCGGTGGCGACGGTGGTCGTGAATGTGTTAGTCGAGAACGTGCTGCAACACACCGCCAGCGCACCGGTGCTCGTGTTGGAATCCGACCGCACGGCGATAACCGTTGCGGTGCAAGACGACTGCTCGATGGCGGCGGCTCGCCGTGAGGATCCTTACCGTAGCGGCGACCAGCTGTCCGGTCTGACGATCGTCGCGTCGGTCTGCCGTGCCTGGGGCAGCACACCGACGCCGTCCGGCAAGACGGTGTGGGCGGTAATCGGCCCGGAAAACCGGCTCTAGTCCCCCACGTGCAGCAGCGACGCCGTCATTCATCCGCGGTCCGGCGAAACACACAACCGACGGTCATCTGCCGCCCACGGCAGGCTCTAGTATTTGGTCACCCATCGTGGATTGCCGAGGACAGGAGATGGTGTGCGGTTCAGCTACGCGGAGGCGATGACCGACCCGACGTTCTACATTCCGCTGGCAAAGGCCGCGGAAGCGGCCGGCTATGCCAGCATGACAATTCCGGACAGTGTCGCCTACCCGTTCGAGTCGGACTCCAAATACCCGTACACGCCCGACGGCAATCGCGAATTCCTGGACGGCAAAGCGTTCATCGAGACGTTCGTTCTGACCGCCGCCCTTGGCGCGGTGACGACGACGCTGAGATTCAACTTCTTCGTCCTCAAGTTGCCGATCCGGCCGCCGGCTCTGGTCGCCAAGCAGGCCGGCTCTCTGGCTGCACTGATCGGCAACCGGGTCGGGCTCGGCGTCGGCACCAGCCCGTGGCCCGAGGACTACGAGCTGATGGGCGTCCCGTTCGCCAAGCGCGGCAAGCGAATAGACGAGTGCATCGAGATCATCCGTGGGCTGACCACCGGCGACTATTTCGAGTTCCACGGCGAGTTCTACGACATACCCAAGACGAAAATGACTCCTGCTCCCACGCGGCCAATCCCGATCCTGATCGGCGGCCACGCTGACGCCGCGCTGCGTCGGGCGGCGCGCGCCGACGGCTGGATGCACGGTGGCGGCGACCCCGAAGAGCTCGACCGACTCATCGCCAGGGTCGAGCAGCTTCGCGAGGAGGAGGGCAAGACCGGCCCGTTCGAGATCCACGTGATCTCGGTGGACGGGTTCACCCTCGACGGCGTCAAGCGACTCGAAGACAAGGGCGTCACCGACGTCATCGTGGGCTTCCGCATCCCCTACATCATGGGACTCGACACCGAGCCGCTGGACACCAAGATCCGCAACCTCGAGATGTTCGCCGAGAATGTGATCGCCAAAGCCTAACGGCTAGAGCGGATCCCACACGGCAGCCCGCTTTTCCTGATGCGCCTTGGCCGCCTCCAGCGGGTTGTTGGTGAACCCGCTCAGGATCTGGGTGCGGTTCTCGATCTCCTTGGCATGCCGCAGGCTGGGCGCGTCCAGCGCGGTGTTGAGGCCGATCTTGGTCTGCCAAACCCCGTAGGCGTTGTTCTCGACGATCAAGCGGGCCATCTTCAGCGCGGCAGTCATCAGCTCATCTGGCGCCACCACCTCGTGTACCAGCCTGATCCGGTATGACTCGTCCGCGTCGATGATGCGGCCGGTCAGCATCAGCTCTCGCGCCACCCCGGCTCCGACGATCTTCGGCAGCAGGTAGCTGGTCCCCATGTCCATTGATGAGAACCCCGCCTTGATGAACACCGAACCAAACCGGGCCTCTGCAGAGGCGATCCGGATGTCGCAGTGCAGCGCGAACGCCAGCCCACCGCCGACGGCGACGCCGTTGACAGCGGCGATCACCGGTATCGGCAGCTCGTAGAGCCGGGTGTACAAATCGGCGAGCCGCACCTGGGCGTCGTAGTTGATCTTGAATGCCGGGCTTTGTGGCGCCGATTTGGTCCAGGCCTCCCCGGTACCGCTCAGGTCGGCGCCGGCGCAGAATCCGCGTCCGGCGCCGGTCAGGATCGCCGCGCGGAACTCGCCCGACTCGAGCACGTCCAGCACGTCGTCCATGCCGTCGATCAGCGACCCGTCGATGGCGTTCAAGCGACGGGGCCGGTTCAACGTGACGCAGGCGATCTTGTTTTCCGCGGTGCCCGCGATTGTTGCCAATTCCACAGCTGTCATGAGCGCCACTCCTCCTCATCGCTCCGCGCTGCATCGTCGTCGGCGCGGGTCATAGGGCAACCGTAAGGGAACACTCAGCGCGGGCACCTAGCGTGGTTCGGGAGAAGCCACATTCGAAGGAGCGCACATGGCAAGAACTGACCGTGACAGCTGGGATTTGGCCAGCAGCGTCGGCGCCACCGCAACCATGGTCGCGGCCGCACGGGCGGCGGCCACCCGACGCCCCGACCCGGTGGTCAATGACCCCTTCGCCGAGCCGCTGGTCCGCGCAGTCGGGCTGGACCTGTTCACCAAAGTAGCCAGCGGTGAACTGGATTTCGCCGACGTCGATGACGGCGGCGGGTTTCCCCGCATGGTCGACACGTTCGCTGCTCGCGCACGGTTTTACGACGACTACTTAGCCGAGGCCGGTAAGGCGGGCGTGCGACAAGTGGTGATCGTGGCCTCGGGGCTGGATGCTCGCCCATACCGGCTGTCCTGGCCGACGGGGACCACGCTGTACGAGATCGATCAGCCCGAGGTGATCGAGTTCAAGACCACGACGCTGTCCGAACTCGGCGCTGTCCCCGGCGCCGAGCATCGTCCCGTCGGCATCGACCTTCGTGAGGATTGGGCGGCCGCTCTGCGAAGTGCGGGCTTCGATGCCGCACAACCGACGGCATGGCTGGCCGAGGGGGTACTCATCGGATTTCTGCCACCCGAGGCCGAAGTTCGGCTGCTGGACAACGTCACCGCGCTGAGCGCCGCGGGCAGCCGGTTCGCCGCAGATTTCGGATCGGTGCGCGGCCACACTGAGGAGGCGCAGCAGCAGGCCCAGACGATGACCGACCGCTGGCGCGAACACGGCCTGGACCTGCACATCCCCGACTTGACCTACCCCGGCCAACACACCGACGTCGCGGCCTACCTGCAGGAACACGGTTGGGATACCGCCACTTCGGCGCTCGCCGACCTGTTCGACTCGGCCGGCCTGGCGCCGCTGGAGGCCGACGCGCAGGGAAGCGCGGCCGCATCGATCCTCTTCGTCCGAGCGACCCGGCGGTAACCGCGGCCGTTCAGGAATGCTTGGCGAACCACTCGGCCTGCATCGCCAACAACCCCATTGCCGGCAATTGCGGTGTGCCCGGGTCGAGTTCGCGGTAGCGCTGGTAAACGTTGACCACAACGCGCTCGGCGTCTAACCAGCTCGCGTACTCGCCGAGGTCGATGCCGTCGGCGGCCTCGACGAACGACAGCCCCTTGCGGTAGGCGGCTTCGGCTTGCTCGGCGACGTGGGCGAGGTATCCGCGGACCGCCCGGATGCCGTCCGGATCGGTGACCGGACCATGACCCGGCACCACCGTCGGTGCGTCCAGCGCGATCATCGCGTCACAGGCCGCGACCCAGTTGGCGATCGGACCGGCCCACACGATCGGCGTGCAGCCGATGAACAGCAGATCCCCGGCGAACAGCACCCCGGCGTCGGGCACGTGCACGACCGAGTCTGCGGCGGTGTGCGCCGGGCCCAGGTTCAACAGGTGGACCTCCCGGCCGCCAACCTCGATGGTGAGCTGGTCGTCGAAGGTCTGATCGGCGTTGCGCAGCGTGATGCCGCTGAAGTCGAAGGGCCCGAACCGTTCTCGCAGATATCCGGTAGCCACCGGCCCCAGATCGGCGGTCTGGGTCATCACCAGCATTTCGGGAGCCATGCCGTGGGCGATTTCCTCGGCGGTGCCCTTGGCGGCAATTACCCGCACCGAGCGGTCCAGCAATTGGTTCCCGTGGGTGTGGTCACCGTTGGAGTGGGTGATCAACGCGTCGGTGATCGGCGCGCGGTCGGTGACGGGCGCCATCGCGGCCAGCATTTCGCGCGTCAGCGGGAGGTCGAACAGGGTGTCGACCAGTAGCGAGGCGCCGTCGCCGGCGACCAGCCCGGCGTTGCTCCAGCCGTATCCGCCGTCCGGGAGCATCCATGCCCACACCCGGTCGGCGACCTCGTGCAGCCCCCGCGCGTAGGGGATCTTCGCCGGCGCCTTGTTGACCCGCTTCGCCGCGGCGACGGCGTCCGGGTTGGGCCGGACCGGGATCGGTTGCGGTGCAGGCGTTTTGCGGACGGTTTGCCGGGTTTCGCCCAGCCCCTGCACTTTGAGCGCGACGACATCGCCGTCGTGCAGCCAACCGCGGAAGGATTCCGGCGCCGTCGGATCGAGATGCTCGACCAGTGTGCAGGTCGGCACGGTCCCGGAACCGAAGACGTCGCCGGGGGTCAGCATCACCCCGCGCGAGGCGTAGGCGATCACTTCAGCAAAGCTCCAATCCATCTGCGCGGTCGACCCGGAACCGATCACCGTGTTGTTGACCAGCGCGGTAACCTCCAGGCTCAGCTTGCCGTCACGGCGATAGGGCTCCAGTTCGTCGGGCGTGACCAGGTACGGGCCCAGGGTTACTCCGCTGTCCTTGCCCTTGGCCTGCCCGATCGCCAGTTGGCCTTCCAGCTGCTGCAAATCACGCGCGGACCAGTCGTTGAAGATCATGTAGCCGATGATCGCCTGTTCGGCTTCGGCCACCGACAGGTCTTTCCCCGCTCTTCCGATGACCGCGGCGATCTCCAATTCGAAGTCTTGCCAAGCACTTCCGGGTGCCACCGGTGCGTCGTCATACGGGCCCAGAACCGTCGACGGGCAGGCGAAGTAGAACGCGGGGATCCGGTACCAGGTGTCCTTGAGCACCCGGCCGCCGCCCATCGCTGCCTGGCAGTTGCGCATGTGGTCGAGGAAGCACAGCGAATCGCGGATCGAAGGTGGCCGCGGGATCGGCGCCATCAGCGTCACCTGGTCGAGGCGCGACGTGGGCGCCGAACGCAGTGCGTCCTCCCCCGCTTCCTTGAGTCCGGCGGCGCCGTGCCCGATCAGCTCGAGCAAGCTCACGCCCGGCTGCAACGCATGGATCGCATCGCCGGAAACTACGCCGGTCCGTTCGCCGTCGTCGTCTCGGAAAGTTACCCATCGCATCGTGATTCAGTCCTCTCTTACTACCTGGCTGGGGTCTTTGTCAGGCCGTAGTCCACGCCAGCTGGGTTGACGTAGCCGGTTGTCCGACGTCCATTCGCTGTACCGGACTTCGCCGACCAGCGTCGGCTTCACGAACGTCACACCTTTGGCGTCCCGGGTGGGAAGGGTTGCGTCGAAAGGAGATTCGCCGGTGTGCAGCGGCGCCAGCGTCTTCTTCAAACTTGCCAGGTCGCGTTCGGTGAACCCGGTGCCGACCCGCCCGGCGAAATGCAGTCCACCGTTCGCCGGAATACCCACCAGCAGTGAGCCAATGCCGCTGGTGCGCCCACCCTCGCCGGCGCGCCAACCGCCGATGACGACTTCCTGGGTTTTCCAGTACTTGTCCTTGACCCAGGACGCCGAGCGGCGGCCCGGTTGATAGGTGGAGTCACGTTTTTTGGCGATCACGCCCTCCCACTGGTGCTTACGCGAGTACTCCAGCGCCTGCTCGCCGTCGCCGGGCAGCGGCTCGGGAACGATGAGACTGCTACCGGCGGCGCCCAGGGTTTGCAGCAGCTGCCGCCGGTCACGGTAGCGGGCCCGCAACAGCGACCGCCCGTCCAGATACAGCAGGTCGAACGCCCAGAACTCGATTCGGGTGGCGCGTGCCCTGTTCTGCATTTCGCTGAAGCTCGGCACACCGGACGCGTCGAGGGCGACGACCTCTCCGTCGAGCACCACGTGGTGGTCGCCGAGATCGGCTGCCACGGAGCGTAACTGTGGAAATTCTTTGGTGATGTCGCGCCCGCTGCGCGATCGCAGCCGCACCTCGCCGTGGTCGGCGTCGACCAGCAACCGGTAGCCGTCCCACTTGCCCTCGAACGCCCACTGCGACGCTTTCAGGTTCGCCACCGAGCCATGGGTAGCCAGCATCGGGGCCAGCTCGTCGAATTGGAAAACCCTCTGGTCTTTCGTCCGGTGTGCCAGCCACTGGTCGCCGTTGGTCTGTATCAGCGCGTAGCGCCCCGAGATCCGCTGGCCGTGCAGCGTGACGATGACTTCGTCATCGCGGAACTTCTCGGTGTCGTAAGTGCCGGAGTCCCAGATGATCACCTTGCCGCCGCCGTACTCTCCCTTCGGGATCGTGCCTTCGAAACTGCCGTACTCCAGCGGATGGTCCTCAGTGTGGACCGCCAGGTGATTGACCGCGGTGGTCTCGGGCAGGTTTTTCGGAACTGCCCAGGACACCAGGACGCCGTCGCGTTCCAGGCGGAAGTCGTAGTGCAACCGGCGGGCGTGGTGCTCCTGGATGACGAAGGTATTGCCTTGACCAGCAGCCGGTTTAGTGTTGGGTACCGGCTCCGGTGTTTTCGATGCGTCGCGCATGCTTCGGTATTTCGTCAGCCGGTCGCGGGTTCTCACGTCGGCGTCCAACGGCGCCAGCAGGTCTCCGTCGCGCTGGACCCGCTTCAGCACTTCGTCGTAGCGCAGCTGGCGGAGCTTCTTGTCGTCGAGTTCCTCCCAGCTGCGCGGCGCGGCGACGGTCGGATACTCCCGTCCGCGTAGCGAATACGGCGCGATGGTCGTCTTCGAGCCGTTGTTCTGGCTCCAGTCCACGAACACCTTGCCCGCCCGCAGGCTCTTGGTCATCGTGGAGGTGACCAGCTTGGGCATCGACGTTTCCAGTTGCTGTGCAACGCGTTTGGCTAACACCACCGCGCCCTGGCTGCTCACCGGATTGTCCAGCGGGCTGTAGAGGTGCAGCCCCTTGCTGCCGCTGGTGAGCGGGAACGTGGTCAACCCGATGTCGGCGATCAGGTCCCGTACTGCGCGTGCCACCTCGGCGAGCTGCACCATGGTCACACCGTCGCCGGGGTCGAGGTCGAACACCAGACGGGTCGCTGGGCCGGGCTTGAGTTCTTGCCCTTTTCGCGTCCACTCGGCGACGAAGCGCCACTGCGGCACATGTACTTCGAGTGCGGCTTGCTGGGCGATCCACGCCAGCCCGTCGGTGCTGTCGATGATCGGATACGTCGTCGTCCCGGATCGGTGCTTAACACTGGCACGGGGCAGCCAGTCGGGCGCCGACGAGGCCAGCTGCTTTTCGAAAAACGACGGCTGCTCGACGCCATTGGGCCAACGCTTGCGGGTGGCCGCACGCCCGGCGACGTGCGGCACCATCACCTCCGCGATATCGGTGTAGTAGTCGAAGATGTCGGACTTGGTCGTACCGGTGGCGGGGTAAAGCACCTTGTCGGCGTTGGTCAGCTTCACCCGCGGCACCATGAGAGTCAACCTACGCGTTTCAGCACTGTTAACGGCTTTGACCACCGATTATGTCATTGGCGTAAATCATTGTGATGTCAGACACTTAGACGTTAGACCGGCGATCGCGTTGGGCACGTACGTGCATGCGCAAAATCATCCCTTGGTGCCCTGATAACGGCGTTCCACTGAGCAATGCGACCCTGCGACTGCATTCGCAGCGCATTGACGTGCCAACATATGACCGGTCGGCCCTCCAACCGGGTGTCGTACATATCGGCGCGGGTAACTTCCACCGCGCGCACCAGGCCGTTTACTTCGACGACCTGGCCTGCATGGGCATTTCCAATGAGTGGGGAGTCACCGGCGTCAGTCTTCACTCCCGCGACGTGAAAGATTTACTGTCGGCTCAAGATGGGCTCTACACCCTCGTGCAACGCGGCCACGACCGGCAGTCCGCCCGCGTGGTCGGCTCAATCGGCTCCTACCACTACGCACCAAACGACCGCGCTGCGGTCCGCGCCGCTCTGACGAATCCCCAAACCCGCATTGTCAGCCTGACAATTACCGGCAACGGGTACTTCCTGGATCCGACTACCGGCGAGTTCGACGTTGACAACCCCGATGTGCGTGCCGATCTTTCCGCGTCGAATTGCTATACCACCGCGTGGGCATACCTGACCGAGGCACTCGACTTGCGTCGCCGCGCCGGTACTGCCCCGTTCACGGTGCTCTGCTGCGACAACATTGCCGACAACACCCAAGCGGCGCGGACCGCTCTGGTGTCGTTCGCCGCGCTGAAAGACCCCGGGCTTGCCCGCTGGATCGACACACACGTCGCGTTCCCCTCGACGATGGTCGACCGCATCACCCCTCAAACCTCGAACGCCGAGCGCCAATTCGTCGAGCGCACTTTTGGCGTCGCCGACAAGTGGCCGGTGCTGACCGAACCGTATCGCCAGTGGATCATCGAGGACACCTTCTGTGACGGCCGCCCGCCGCTCGACGAGGTCGGTGCCGAGTTCGTGGCCGATGTCAGCGATCACAAGCTGGTCAAGACCCGCCTGCTCAACGGAACCCACATCGCGTTGGCGTGTTTGGCCACGCTGGCCGGCTACCAGCGCACCGACGAAGCGATGGCGGACGACGTCATCTTCGGTTACGTCGAGCAGCTCATGCGCGACGAGATTCAGCCACTGCTGCCGGCGGTGCCCGGAATGAACACACCCGACTATCGGAACACCTTGCTCGCTCGGCTCAGCAATCCCACGATGAGCGACCAGTTGTCGCGGCTGGCTCGCCGGGGATCGTCGAAGATATCGTCGTTCCTGCTGCCGTCCCTGCAGGAGGCGATCGCGCAGGGCAGACCCCACACTCTGTTGATGTTGGCTATCGCCGGATGGGCCCGGTATCTGCGCGGCTACGACCTCAAGGGTTCCAAAATCCGCATCGACGACCCGCAGTCAACATTGCTGACTAAGTTAGCGACTATGGAAGGCAATCGCCCTGATGCGTTGCTGCGGCACGAAATCTTCACCGAATTACGTTTGATTCCGTCGTTCACGGAGCGATTGGGCGACATGATTGCCGACATCGATGAGCACGGTGTGATCCCCACACTGCGCCGTGCATTGCGGGACGATGCAAGAGAGTTGGTGTCGTGATGAACCGCCAAGGACTAACGGTTGTGCGCGAATTCGACCCTGCACCGATCACCACCTTGCTCTGTGACGCCGATGACAACCTCTTCCCGTCCGAGGCGCCAGCATTCGCCGCCTCGACGGAGGTGACCAATCGCTTCCTGGCCAGGTTCGGCATGACGGCCCCCTACAGCGCCGAGGAGCTGCGCAAGCGGGCCACTGGAAAGAACTTTCGCACCACCGCTGTCGACCTTGCTGTGTTGTCCGGCGTGCCCTTCGAGAAAACATTGGCAGATGGCCGACCCGAAGCTCGTGTCGCTTCAGACAGCGACGTGGCGAACGGTCATGCGTTATGCGCCGACGAACTCGAGCAATGGGTGCGCCAGGAACGCGAGCAGGTCACCGCGCATCTGGCCGCCACCCTGAGACCAGATCCGCAGGTGCTCTCACCACTGCAAACGCTCGCATCGCACTATGCACTGGCAGCGGTCAGCTCCAGTGCAACCAAGCGCCTGAGTGCCTGTTTCACCGCCACCGGCCTCGATCCGCTCATACCGCCGGCTGTGCGCTTCAGCGCGGAGGATTCGCTTCCCGTGCCGACAAGCAAACCCGACCCCGCGGTGTATCTGCATTCCGGCCAGGTACTCGGCATCGAAGCCCGACAAGGGCTGGCCATTGAAGACTCCGTGGCCGGCGTGACCTCCGCGGTCGCAGCCGGCTACGCCACCGTCGGTAACATCATGTTCGTGCCCACCGACGAACAGTCTTGCCGCAGTGCGGAGTTGATTGATGCGGGCGCAGTGGCGATAACCGATTCGTGGCGCGCTCTCGCTGATGTCCTCCTGTCGTCGACCGTGACGACAGGTGGGGGTTCCCTGCTCACGTAGGCGTCGACTGGTCATGCCGCTGGGCTTCCAGCCCGCCGTCGTCGTACCGTCGAGAGGTGCTGCGAGCCCGGTGACGATCCGGGCTGTGGCACGGGGAGGAGTTGGGCGATCGTGGCTAGCGCGATGAACCTGAACAATGCGGCGCTCACAAGGCTGCCGATCGCAGCGCCGAACTATGACCGCGGCAGCATCAGCGTCGGTATCGCTCATATCGGGGCCGGTCACTTTCACCGGGCCCATCAGGCCATGTACATCGACCGGTTGCTGCAGCGGGGCTTGGCGCACGAGTGGGGCATCTGCGGGGTGGGGGTGATGCCCGCCGACTGGACAATGCGCGACGTCCTGCGTGACCAGGACGGGCTCTACACGCTGATTCTGGAGAACCCTGACGGCAGCCAGGACGCACAAGTGATCGGCTCGATCATCGATTATCGCTACGCCCCTGACGATCCGGAGGCCGCATTGGAGGTGCTGGCCGCGGCATCCACCCGGATCATTTCGCTGACCATCACCGAGGGCGGTTACCGCGACCCTGACGGGCCCGCGTTCGCGTTGATCACCGAGGCTCTGGCCAGGCGGCGCCGCCGCGGGATCGCCGGACCGACGATTGTGTCGTGCGACAACATCGAGAACAACGGTGAGGTCGCGGGGCGGGCCCTCCTCGCGCATGCCGAAAGCCGAGACCCCGGGCTTGCCGAGTGGGTAGCAGAACACACCCGGTTTCCGAGTTCGATGGTCGACCGGATCACCCCGGCCACAACACTGGATATGGCCGCGGCGGTACGGCGCGACTTCGGTGTCAACGACCGGTGGCCGGTAGTGGCCGAGCCATTTACCGCCTGGGTGCTCGAAGACGACTTCTCCGATGGCAGGCCGCCGTTGGAACAGGCGGGCGTGCTGCTGGTCGACGATGTCGGCCCGTACGAGATGATGAAGCTGCGGCTGCTCAACGCGGGGCATCAGTGCCTGTGCTACTTCGCCCATCTATGCGGCTTCGAGTTGGTCCACGACGCGGCGCGTGATCCGTTGTTCGCCGAATTCTTGCTTGCTTATTTCGAGTTCGAGGCCATCCCGACGCTGCCACCGGTGCCAGGGATCGACCTACATGACTACAGCCGCACGCTGATCGAGCGGTTCGCCAACCCAGGCGTGCGCGACACCGTTGCGCGGCTGTGCGCCTACTCGTCGGATCGCATCCCGAAATGGCTGCTGCCGGTAATCAACGACAACCTCGCCAGCGACGGGTCGGTTCGGCTGGCGGCAGCGACGGTGGCGAGCTGGGCCCGCTACGCCGAGGGCACCGACGAATGGGGTAAGCCATACGAGGTGGTAGACCAACTCGCGGACTCACTCATCCCGATCGCCCGCTCGCAGTACGAGAATCCCACCGCGTTCATTGAGATCGCCGCGGTGTTCGGGGATCTGGCCCATCAGCCACGATTCGTCCAGGCATACAGCTGGGCCCTGGATTCATTGCACCGCAAAGGAGCTCGGGCGACGCTGGAGGCTTTACTGCAATGATCCGCGGGCTGGTGATCGGCGAGTCGCTGATCGACATCGTCGAGAGCGACGAGCATGTCGGCGGCAGTCCGCTCAACGTCGCCGTCGGACTCGGCCGGCTGGGCCGCGAGGTCGACTTCCTGACCTACATCGCCGACGACGCGTACGGCCGGCGCATCACCGAGTACCTCAATGCCGCTGGGGTGCAACTAGTTTCAGAAAGTCAGACCGCGGAGCGCACGGCGACTGCGCGGTCAACCATCGCAGAAGACGGGTCGGCGGACTATGTGTTCGACCTGGACTGGCGGCTTTCCGGAACGCCGCCGGTCGCACCGCCGCTTTTTGTCCACACCGGATCGATTGCCGCCGTGCAGGATCCGGGCTGCTTGGCGGTCGCGGCGTTGATCGACACCTATCGCGTCTCAGCTACGGTCACCTTCGACCCCAACGTGCGGCCGTCCCTGATCGCCGACCGGGATCTGGCCCGCGAACGCATCGAGCATCTCGTCGAGCGCAGCGACATCGTGAAAGTGAGCGAGGAGGATCTTCGCTGGATCGACCCCGACCGTCCGCCCGAGCGGATCGCGCAGACCTGGCTGGCGCTGGGTCCCGCGATCGTGGCGGTGACGATGGCTGACCGGGGTGCTGCGGCCGTTTGTGCGGCCGGGGTGGCACGGGTGCCCGCCCGGCCGGTGCAGGTGGTCGACACCGTCGGCGCCGGTGACGCGTTCACGGTCGGTCTGATCGACGCGCTGTGGGGATGGGGCCTGTTGGGCGCCCAGCGACGTGCCGAGCTTGCCGGGCTCGACCTCGATGCGTTGACGACGGCACTCGAGGCGGCCAGCGTCGCGGCTGCGCTTACCGTCGGTCGGGCGGGTGCTGACCTGCCGGATCGGGCCGCGCTGGACGCTGCTGCCAGCTAACGTAGCGGTCAGCAAGGGGTCACTATGCGCGTTGGTTTGCTGTCTTCCAGCCCCCGTGGTGCACATGGTCTCGCCGCGTGGGCCGGACGTATCGGCGCAACGGCGACCGACACCAACGAAACGGCTTTGCAGAAGCGTCTCGCAGTTGTGCTGTGCGCGGGGACCTTACCGTTCACGGTGCTGTGGAGCGTGATCTACCTGCTGGTCGACGCCCCGCTTGCCGCTGCCGCGCCCGCGTTCTATTCCGTTTTCACGCTGGTGAACACCGCGTTGTTCGTCTGGACCCGCAATCTCGGGTTCTATCGCTTCACCCAGCTGCTGTTGATCCTGATCCTGCCCTGGCTAGTGACGATCGCGCTGGGCGGCTTCCGGCAATCCAGCGTGGTCATCATCTGGGCGGCACTCTGTCCGCTGGGATCGCTTTTGCTCGAAGAGCCCAAGCGGACGCTCTTTTGGATCGTGGGCTTCCTCGCGCTGCTAGTTATCACGGTGCTGTTGCAGCCTCATCTGACGCCGGCGCACCTCCCCGACGCGTTCGTGACGTGGTTCTTGGTGCTGAACCTTGGATTGGTGATCGCGATCGTATTCGGGCTTCTGCACTACTTCGTCGGCCAGCGCAACGTATTCCAGGAACGCTCGGAAATGCTGCTGCTAAACATCCTGCCGAAGGAGATCTCCGAGGCGCTGAAGACGAAACCGGGTGCGATCGCCGCACACTACGACGATGCGAGCATCCTGTTCGCCGACATTGTCGATTTCACCCACATGGCGGCGACCATGATGCCGCTCACTCTGGTTGACCTGCTCAATGAGGTGTTCCATTGCTTCGATGATCTCGTCGACAAATACGACCTGGAGAAGATCAAAACGATCGGCGACTGCTACATGGTCGCGTCAGGCGTGCCACGCCCGCGCGTTGATCATGCCCACGCTCTGGTCAACTTCGCGCTCGACATGCAGGCCGAGATCGGCAAGCGGACCTTCGGCGGCCGAAGCCTTGCCTTCCGAATCGGCATCAACTCCGGGCCGGTAGTCGCGGGTGTCATCGGCCGCAGAAAATTCATCTATGACCTCTGGGGCGAGACCGTGAACATGGCCAGCCGGATGGAATCGCACGGCCAAAGCGGCGTCATCCAAATTACCCGGACGACCTTCGATCTCATCGGCGGTGAATTCGACTGCGAGGCACGCGGGACCATCGAGGTCAAGGGGGTAGGCCCCGTCGAAACGTGGTACGTAACCGGTAGGAAGCCGGCGCGTCGTCGTTAGGCGCTTATCCAGGTAGCAGTATGGGCATACTGGCTCTATGCGTTCCATCTGGAAGGGCTCGATCTCGTTCGGGCTGGTCAATGTCCCGGTCAAGGTGTACAGCGCCACCGAGGACCACGACATCAAGTTCCACCAGGTGCATGCCAAGGACAATGGCCGCATCCGGTACAAGCGCGTGTGCGAAGTGTGCGGCGAAGTTGTCGAGTACCGCGATATCGCTCGGGCATACGAATCCGATGACGGCCAGACGGTGATCATCACCGACGAGGACATCGCGACGCTGCCCGAGGAGCGCAGCCGCGAAATCGAGGTGCTGGAGTTCGTCCCGGCCAGCGAACTCGACCCAATGATGTACGACCGCAGCTACTTCCTCGAACCGGATGGCAAGTCCACCAAATCGTATGTGCTGCTGGCCAAGACGCTGGCCGATACCGATCGGGTGGCGATCGTGCACTTCGCGCTGCGCAACAAGACCCGGCTTGCGGCGTTGCGGGTCAAGGATTTCAGCAAGCGCGAGGTGATGGTGATCCATACGCTGTTGTGGCCCGACGAGATCCGCGACCCCGACTTCCCGGTGCTGGACAAGAAGGTCGACATCAAACCGGCAGAGCTCAAGATGGCCGGGCAGGTGGTCGAGTCGATGGCCGATGACTTCAACCCCGATCGCTATCACGACGACTACCAAGAGCAGCTGCACGAGCTGGTACAGGCCAAACTCGAAGGCGGAGAGGCATTTACCACCGAAGAACAGCCCAAAGAACTGGACGAGACCGAAGACGTCTCCGATCTGCTCGCCAAGCTGGAGGCCAGCGTGAAGGCGCGCTCAGGCGACACCAAGGCTCCGGCGAAGAAGACAGCCGCCAAAAAGGCTCCGGCGAAGAAGGCGGCTGCGAAAAAGTCGCCGGCCAAGAAGGCACCGGCTAAGAAAGCACCGGCTAAAGCGGGCTCGAAGTCCTGACTAGGCGTGGCCGATGCGGCCGCGGACGAGGACGAGAGAAGGATCACGAGCTCTGATTGTCGATTAGACGACGTGGGCGTTCAATCGCACGCGGTGTCAATGATTTAGGCGTCGACAGGTGTTCTGCGCGCGTTGATAAGGGTAGGTCGTTCGCGATCGGCAATACCCGATTCCACGAGCTTGATGACTCGTTTCGGGCTGCTGTGGTGGGGTCGAAATACGGTGGCGGCCCCGTCGCCGCCGACGGACTTACCGCGTCGGCGCAACCACGGGGGTGGTGAGGGTGCCGTGTGTCAGATACTGATCCAGATTGCGAAGGGTCAGCGCGGTCATCGCCGCGCGCGTGGCTGCCGTGGCGCTGCCCACATGCGGCAGCACAACGACGTTGTCCATCTCGCGGAGTTGTTGCGGCACATCCGGTTCGTGGACAACGACGTCGAGCCCGGCACCGGCGAGCCGTCCTTGCGTCAACAGCTCCACGAGTGCCTCCTCGTCGACGACGCTGCCTCGCGCGATGTTGATGAGATAACCGTCAGGGCCGAGGGCTTCCAACACATCGCGGCCCACAAGAGGCGGGGCGTCCTTCCCGCCGGTGGCCGCCACCACCAGCACATCGACGGATTTCGCCAGGTCCACTGCTGATGACGCGTACTGATAGCTCGAACCCGCTAGTTCGTGACGGTTGTGATACGAGATGACGCAGTTGAATCCGGTGAGTCGGCGGGCTATCGCGGAACCGATCTGGCCCAGACCAAGGATCCCCACTCGCGCTCCAGTCACGTCCCGCATCAATGGATATGGCCCCTCGACCTGCCATCGGCCGGCGCGCACGTAGCGCTCCGCGGCGCTCAAGTCGCGGACCGTCATGAGCAGCAACCCGACCGCGGTATCGGCCACGCTGTCAGTCAACGCGTCGGCTGTGTTGCTAACGCCGATCCCCAGCCGACGTGCGGTGTCGATGTCAATCGTGTCGTAGCCGTCTTGGTAATGGATGATCGCGCCGAGGTTGGGCAATGCGCCCATCAATTCGGCGTCGATGGGCGCTTGGCCGGCGTCAACGATCGCTCTGACCGAAGCACCATGCTCGGCTAGGAAATCGTCACGCCCAGCATTGATCGGCAGCACCAGCGCGTCGTATTTCGCGGTCAGCACTTCGGCGAGCGACGGCGGAACGCTACCTACTTGTAGGACGGTCGTGCCCATCGCGAACTCCCTTTGCCTGTGTCGGAAGTGAACCCCCTCATCGTCGCGGATGCGCCTCTTGCCGTCACTGGTTGTTCCAACAACGTTGGTACGCCAACAGTGTGTCGACGAACACTAGGGCATTCAGACGCCGTCAAGTGACGCGATAGGGCGCCGGGCGGTGCTCCGTTTGCATACCAGCTAGTCGGAAAGAAGAACGTCCCGATTTCGGCTAACGTCATTTAAGTCGTTCGTTGACTCGGAGCCGAACGGCGCGCCCAGAGGGGAGGCCGTGACCCATATCAACGTCGGACCCGGGAAGTGGTCGACAGTCTGCGCGGTCGTGCTGTCCGCCGCCGTGCTGCTTTCCGCAGCGCCAGCATCAGCAGATCCGACCGATGATGCGTTCGTTGCCGCTCTTGCGAAGGACGGGATCGTCTTCACTGATCGCAACACCGCGATTGCGATGGCCCATACGGTGTGCACCGGAATCGATAGGAACAAAAAAACAAGCCTTCTGGCGATGAGGCTGATGAAGGACTCCGATCTCTCGCTGAAACAATCCGGCTACTTCATCGGCGTCTCCATGTCTGCCTACTGCCCGCAGTACGAAGGGCTTACCGACACTTCGACGAACTGGCTCAACCCGGGGCCCCCGCTTATGTGAGCGTAAAGGCCATAACGCCGCGGATTTTTCCTCAGGCGGAGCCGGAAACTTTCGCGGCTGCCAAGGTCAGCCGGGCGATGCGTTTGGCTGTCAGTGCCGGGGCGCGCGCGCAGCCGCCCATTTCCGCGGAAGCTAAAGCTCCGTCGTAGAGGACGATAAGCGCATCGGTCAGCGCCTCGGAGTCGGCGACCCCGGTTCCGGCGGCGAGCTCCGCGAACAAGCGACGCAACCAGTCGCGGTATTCCTTGATAGCAAGTCGCTGGCCTTCCCCCGCCGGTGCTTCGGCGGCGGCATTGTTGAACGGGCAGCCCCGGAAGTCGGGTCGTGACACCTCATCGGCGATTGCGTCGAAGATCGCCAAGATCTTGGCATCAGGGTCGTCGATACCCGCCTGGACCGCCGCGACACGGTGCCGCCACGCCTCGTGGCGGCGACGAAGGTAGGCGGCGACCAGCTCGTCCTTGCCGCCGAAGATGTAGTACAACGAGCCTTTTGCCACGCCGGCCTTCTCGATGACGGCGTCGATTCCAGTGGAATGCACGCCATCGCGGTAGAACAACTCATCCGACGCTGCGAGCAGCCGTTCCCGCGGGGACGGCCGTTTCACTGTCCGCTCTGGCATGCGGCCAATATATCAGACAGGATTGTCTGAAAAACCGCTACTGTGACGCAGAACACGGGCCATCTACTAGGGTTGCGCCTTGCGCTTTTAGTCCGATCGGTCTAATTTGGCGAGTAGCTGATCAGACAGGTCGGTACAAAGACTCCAGGAGCGCCATGACGAAGGCCAATGCGGTTCGGGATCTGGAAGGCAAGGTCGCGCTGGTGACCGGTGCGACGTCGGGGATCGGTCAGGCCGCCGCGCTGCAGTTGGCCGCGCAGGGCGCCACAGTGATCGTGCACGGCCGCGACATCAAGCGCGGTGTCGCGGTGGTGGCGGCAATCGAAGACGCCGGCGGCTCAGCCCGATTCGTGGGTGCCGACCTGGGCCAACCAGCAGAGGCGCTGCTGCTGGCCGAGGAGGCTGGCGACGTCGACATACTGGTCAACAACGCCGGATTCGCCTGGTTCGGCCCGTCGGCAAAATTGCCCGCCAACACCCTGGATCAGCTTTTCGCCGCCAACGTGCAAGCCCCTTACCTGCTGGTGTCGATCCTGGCCCCGAAAATGGTGGCCCGCGGCGACGGCGTGATCATCAATCTGGCCAGCAGGGCAGGCACCGTCGGTCAGCCCGACAGCGCGGCCTACGGCGCCACCAAAGCCGCACTGGCCTCCCTGGCCCGCTCCTGGGCCGCCGAATACGGACCCGCCGGCATCCGTGTCAACGCCATCTCACCGGGCCCCGTCTACACCAATGCAGCCGGTCGCGAACTGTTTGATGCCAGTGCCCAGACAACGCTGCTGGGGCGGGCCGCCGAGCCGGAAGAAATTGCCGAGCTCATCGGCTTTCTGGCGTCCCCCCGTGCGGCGTACATCACCGGCACCAACATCGCCGTCGACGGCGGCACCGCCACCGCGCGACGGCACCGCAGGTTGGACGCGGCTTCATGAGCTATTGACCAACCCACCCGAATCAAGGAGGCAACCCATGACGGCCATCGAGGAGCGCAACAAGGCGCTGGTGCTTGAGGCGTTCGATACATTGTTCAACAGACGGGATTACGCCGGCGCGCAACGATTCTGGTCTCCCGATTACATTCAGCACAGCGCGCACATCGCACCGGGGCGCGACGGTCTTTTCGGACTTGTCAAAGCCGCACCGCCCGACATGAACTACGAGAACGGGCTGATCGTCGCCGACGGTGACTATGTGATGCTGCACGGTCGATTCCGCAATGTCGGGCAACCCGCCGACTGGATAGTGGCAGACATCGTGAGGATCGAAGACGGTCTGCTCGCTGAACACTGGGATGTCATCCAGGACGAGGCCACCGCCGAGGAGTCCCAAAGTGGGCTGCCCATGTTCGGCCACGCCTTCCCCACACCGGGGCGGCCGTGATCACAAGCTCCACCCAGTTCGCAACATCGCGAGAATCCCACGACCGGGCTCACACGGAATGTCTTCGCACCGACCGCTTTTACGTGCAACGGCACTTGCCGGAGAGGCGGACACCGCACAAGCACGTCCAGCACACAACACAAAATCGGAGGATCAACTGATGGCACGATTGGCCGGCAAGGTCGCTGTAATCACCGGCGGCAGCAGTGGTATCGGACTGGCGACCGCGCAGAGGTTCGTCGATGAAGGGGCATCTGTCTACATCGTCGGCCGCCGCCAGGGCGAGTTGGACAAGGCCAAAGCGTTGATCGGTGACGGTCTGAACACCGTCGCCGGTGACGTCACGATCAGCACCGACCTGGACAGGCTGTTCGCGACGGTCCTCGAAGAAGAGGGCGGGCTGGACATCCTGGTGGTCAATTCGGGCCGGGTGGAGCCCGAGGAACTGGGCAAAATCACCGAGGAAAACTTCGACGCGACCTTCGACCTCAACGCGCGCGCCACGCTGTTCACGGTGCAAAAAGCGCTGCCGTTGATCCGCACCGGGGGTTCGGTCATTCTGGTCGGCTCGGTCGCAGGCTACGTGGGCGTTCCCGGCTACAGCACCTACAGCGCCACCAAGGCCGCATTGCGTTCCTACACCCGTACGTGGACCCGGGAGTTCAACGACCGCGGCATCCGGTTCAACACGCTAAGCCCCGGCCCGGTCGACACCCCCATCATGGACGGTCAGGCCGACTCGATCGAGGCCGCCAACGCGATCAAGGCGCAGTTCGCTGCGGCGGTACCGCTCAACCGGTTAGGCCGCCCGGAAGAGATCGCGGCCGCCGCACTGTTTTTGGCCTCCGATGAGGCCAGCTTCGTGGCCGGCGCCGAACTCAGCGTCGACGGCGGCATGGCTCAGGTCTAGCAAGAGCGAACTCTGAAAGGCCGATGATGACAACGTTTCGCGCGATCCAAGTCAGCTCACCGCGAGGAGAACTGGCCCTCGTCGATCACACAGTGGCCGAACCCGGGCCCGGCAGCGTTCGCGTCGCGGTGGAGGCCTGCGGCATCTGCCACTCCGACTCACTGTTCGTCGACAACCTGTGGCCCGGTGTGCAGTTTCCGGTGACCCCCGGCCACGAGATCGCCGGGCGCGTCGATGCGCTCGGTAAGGGCGTGGGTGATTGGCGCGTCGGGGATCGGGTGGCGATCGGCTGGTCGGGCGGGTATTGCGGCCAGTGCCGCCCCTGTCGGCGCGGCGAGTTCGTGCACTGTGAGGTCGGCATGGTCACCGGCGCGTCGTTTCCCGGCGGATACGCCGACTACGTGGTGGCGCCGGCGAGCGCGCTGGCCCGCATTCCCGATGAACTGTCGGCGGTAGACGCCGCGCCGCTGGCGTGCGCGGGACTGACCATGTTCAACTCGTTGCGCCGCACCGACGCAGGCCCGGGCGATCTGGTCGCGATCCTCGGGATCGGCGGCCTGGGGCATCTTGGAGTGCAGTTCGCGGTGAAGATGGGTTTTCGCACCGTGGCGATCGCGCGAGGACCCGAGAAGGGTGAGCTGGCCCGCGAACTGGGCGCGCATCACTACATCGACTCCACAGCCAGCGACGTGGCCACCGAACTGCAGAAGCTGGGCGGGGCGCGCGTCGTCGCGGCCACCGCCACCAACGCCGAGGCCATCACCGCCGCGCTCGGCGGGCTGGGACTGCACGGTGAACTGCTCACCCTGGCCGCCATCACTGACCCGGTGCAGGTAAGCCCGACACAGCTGATCACCATCTCGGGCACCGTGCACGGCCACCCGGCCGGCGCATCCTCTGACCTGCAGGACACCCTGGATTTCGCCGCACTGCAGGGTATTAAACCGATGGTGGAGGTGCTGCCGTTGGAGAAGGCAGCCGACGGCTACCAGCGGATGATGGCCAACCAAGCCCGCTTCCGGGTGGTGCTCACGACCGCGTCATGAGCAAGAACGTCGTGAACGTCGTCGGCCTCCCCGACGAGCTATCCCTATGGGACGCATCCGAATAGAGTTGCAGCGATCACGGTCGCCGACAGTCGGATAAGGAGAATTACCCATGACTGAGTCCACCAAAGCCCGCACAGGGGGACGGCCGATCCCCGAGTCACAAAATCCTGACCGGGACTACCCCCAGATGGTGAGCGAACGCGGCCTCATTGAGCCCGCCCCGCGGCGAGTACGCGGCTACTTCGACGGGACACTCGTATTCGACACGACCGGTGCGCATTACGTTTGGGAGATCGCCTACTACCCGCAGTATTACATTCCCGTGGGCGATGTCCGCATGGAACATCTGCACGACGAGAGCCACGTCCAGGAACTGCAACTCGGCTCCTCGCGGCTGTTCTCGTTGACGTCGCCCGAACAGACACACAAGTCGGCTGCCCGGCTGTACGACTCGGGTCCGGTCGCAGGCAGCATCCGGTTCGAGTGGGACACACTCGAGTGGTTCGAGGAGGACGAGCCGATCATCGGGCACCCGCGCAACCCCTACGTCCGTGTCGACGCGCTGCGTTCTCACCGCCACATCAGGGTCGAACTCGACGGGGTGGTGCTGGCCGAGACACACAGCCCGGTCATACTTTTCGAAACAGGCCTGCCGACCCGGTACTACATCGATCGCACCGACGTCGTATTCAAACACTTGGACACGACCAGCACCCAGACTGTATGTCCGTACAAAGGAATCACGTCGCAGTACTGGGCAGTCAGAATCGGCGACGCGGTGTATCCCGATCTCGCCTGGACCTACGACTACCCGCTGCGCGAGGTCGCCCCCATCGCCGGGATGATCGCGTTCTACAACGAGAAGCTCGATATTTTCGTCGACGGCACCCCCTTGGCCCGGCCTTCCACCCATTTCAAATAGCGGCGGGCCTGTCCCAATCCATGCACCGCGTCGACGGCGATCGAGCGGCTCAATAGCTCGGCAGCGTGAAGGAACGTCCGACCGCCAGCGACTGCCTGGCGACCAGCTTGCTGACAACCGGGATGCGAAGGAGTCGAAATCCGACGTTTCGGAACCGGCTTATCCAGGGCGAGGCGGCCCCGTCCAGCTTGAGGGCGTCGATGGCGACCTTCTGGCACCGCGCCACGTATGGCACGAGCCGCTGCTGATAATTGGCGAACGCCGCCGCGAGGTCCCCGTGCGCCGCACCCAGCTCATGAGCCAGCACATAGGCCCCGACCACCGCGAGGCTGGTGCCCATGCCCGACCGAGGCGAGGCGCACCAAGCTGCATCGCCAATCAGGCACACGCGTCCGCGTGAGTAGGAATCTAGGTGGACTTGGGCTATCGAGTCGAAATACACCTCCGGAGCCTCGGCGAACCCTTCGAGCAAGCCTGGAACCTCCCAGCCCATGCCAGCGAACCGCTCTGCGAACAGCCGTTTGTTGCCTTCGTTGTCTCCATAGTCGAAAACGAGGTGGGGGTCGGTCAGATAGAAGCTCGCCCGTGCGGGCTTGTCGGGGTCCGTGGCCTGCAGCACCGCCATTCGACCGGGGAGACCACAGGCCATGCCGAGATGGTCGAGCCGCAGGTGGTTCTCCATATCGAAGAATCCAAAATGCTGGCCTAGCTGTGTGACGTGCTGCGCTTCCGGACCGAAAACCAGGCCGCGCACCCCGGAGTGCAGCCCATCAGCCCCGATCACGAAGTCGTATGTGGCCGTCGATGCGTCGCTGAAGGTCGCTTCTACTCGTTTCCCGTCGTCGTTCAGGGCCGTGACCCGGACGCCGAAGCGGTAATCGACGTCGTTGCGCACAGCTTCGTGCAGGATGCGGGCGAGGTCGCCCCAGAAGATCTCCAGCTCGCCGCTGATGACTTCGGCGGGCAGTCGACCGACTTCCTTACCCCGTTCGTTGACCAGGACGAGCGGACCCATACGTGTGGCAGTCGCTCGCACCTGGTTGAGCAGGCCCATCTTCTCAAGCACCACAAGCGACGTGCCTCGGAAGTCGACAGCTTGCCCGCCGGCGCGCAGTTGGCGAGCCTGCTCAGCGATTGTCACGGCATGGCCATGCCTGGCGAGCCAGAAGGCGAGGCTAGGTCCAGCTATGCCACCACCATTGATGAGGATGTCGAATGGCATTGAAACTCTTTTCTTCACGGGCGGTGGGAATTCACCTCGTGACGGTGTAGGCAGCGTAGGCGGCCCTGCTGGTCGGAGGCCGAGTTCGTCAACCAACTCGCCACCTACGTCATCCGCGCCCTCCAACCCGACACCGACCCCCATGACGAAGATGTTCAAGGCTGACGGCGCCGCGAGGCAAGGAGGCGCTACAGCCCCACACCGAGCCCGGTTGCGGGACAACGGCATCAGATAAATCGTTACGACCGGAGCCTGCGGCCCTCCCGCTGCGCGGTTGCATGAAGTGGGCGTGCAGCTGGTGATCCGAGCCGACGGGAACACCGAGGTCCGCGCGGCCGTCCGAATCATGATGTGGCGCTGCGCTCCGACCCCGCGCTGATGGCGGTCGGCCTTGCCATCGGCTGCTGACCGTCATTGTGCGAGGCTACACTTCAGTGCCCGTTTTAGTGTGCGTGGGAACATCGACGGCGGGCCAGCGCGGGTGCCACACTGCACACGTAAAAGCATGGTGTGTAACTCAAGTCACGGCGTGGTGCATCACTTCGACCTACCGCTCGGAGACTCTCGCGACGCGGCAATCACTGCAAGGAGGAATTGATGACGAGCATCCTTGATCCAAGCTTAGCCGCCGTCACTGGTCCGGCCCCCGATGGAAGCGGACTCCCGCAACCGCCTGTCTTTAGCTCGGTCGACGCGGAGCGCAAGTACCGTAAGGAGCAGCTCGCCGCCGGGTTCCGGCTCTTCGGCAAGTTCGGCTTCTCCGAAGGCGTGGCGGGCCACATCACGGTGCGAGACCCGGAGCATCCTGACTATTTCTGGGTGAATCCATTCGGAATGGCATTCAGTAAAATCAAGGCGTCCGATCTGATCTTGGTCGATCACAAAGGCGATGTGATCGAAGGGTCTCGTGCGGTCAACCGTGCCGCGTTTGTGATCCATTCCAGGGTGCACGAGGCCCGTCCCGACGCTCTGGCAGCCGCGCATTCTCATTCGATGTACGGTAGGGCGTTCTCCACCTTGGGAATCAAGCTCGATCCGATTACCCAGGACGCGTGTGCGTTCTACGAAGACCACGCCGTCTATGACGACTATCACGGACTCGTCAACGACATGGACGAGGGAGTCCGTCTCGCTAAAGCACTCGGACCCAACAAGGCCGCTATTCTGCAAAACCACGGCCTTCTCACCGTCGGCCGCACTGTCGCCGAGGCCGTGTGGTGGTTCATCACGATGGAACGCTCATGTCAGGTGCAGCTGGTCGCGATGGCGGCGGGAACGCCCAAACTGATACCTCACGACGTGGCCATTCAGACTCGCGGGCTCATTGGAACTCCTATGGCCGGATGGTTCCAGGCCCAACCGCTGTTCGATCAAATCCTGGGCAGCGACCCAGATCTGGTCCAGTAGGCCCAAGCGCACCGTTCCTACCGTGAATACGACGCTAGATTCCTGGATTTCAGGTGGCGCCAGACGCCGCATCAGCGGCTCGTCGCACGAGTTGTTCGTACGCCAAGATGGACCCGTCGACGGCAAGCCGGTAACCCTGTTCCATGGATTTCCCGCGTCATCGTTCGACTGGGCGAGCGTGATCCCGGCACTCACCGGTGCCGGTTATCGCCTGACGACCCTGGACTTTCTTGGCTACGGCAGCAGCGACAAACCACATCCGTATACCTACTCGCTTATGGAGCAGGCCAGTCTTGTGCAAGCCGTATGGGGCGACCTGGGTATTGACCGCACGGCGCTAGTCGCGCACGACTACGGTGTTTCGGTCGCCCAGGAACTGTTGTCTCGCGACCCTGGCCGGATTGAGTCGATGGCCTGGCTCAACGGAGGTATGTTCCCTGATCTGCATCGACCCGCTGACTTTCAACGACACCTGACTGAACTCAGTGGAGACGACGCCGAAGAGTACATCACTGAAACCGTATATCGCAAAGCGCTTTTGGGTGTCTTCGGCAGACCGGTCTCAGACCGCAGGATCGGTGAGATGTGGGTCGATTTCAGCAGGTCACGAGGAACACGGGTGGCTCCCGCGCTGCTTGGCTACATGGCTGAACGCCGCGAGAATGCCGCCCGCTGGTCGCACGCCGTCGAAAGCTATTCGGGTCCACAAACTTTCATCTGGGGCCCGGCCGACCCGATCAGTGGATCCCATGTCCTTCCTCGCATTCGGGACAAGGTCCCCTCCGCCAGCATCAATGTGCTTGGACTACCCGCCGCCGGTCGGACACTTCCCCGAGGTCGAGGCGCCCGAACTCGTTGGGCCTCTGCTCATCAAGCACCTTCAGGCAGCCGGCTAGCTGTGCTTGATTGCTCGACGACCTAACTGACGCTGAGCATGATGCGGCCCGCGATTGTCCCGAGTAACAATGTGACGCCGTCCACGTTGTCATTCCTAACCTTCGGCCGGCCCCTTTGCAGTGGGAGGCTCGTCGCAGCAGATTTGATCGTGCAGACCACCCTCGGCGGCGAGTAAGGGAGCGCGGCGTGCCAACACCCCAGTACGGCGACTACCAGATGGAAATCTATGCAGCCGGCCTGCACGGGCAACTGCCCAGATTTCCGGTCGATTATGCCTCGCTGGAGCGTGCGGCGATCGAGGCGCTGCCCTCGTGGGTGTACTCCTACGTGGGGTACGGCGCAGGAGACAGCGGCACCCAGCGCGCCAACGTTGAAGCCTTCTCGCGCTATGGGATCGTGCCTCGCATGCTAGTGGCTCCGACCGAACGAGACCTGTCGGTCTCATTGTTTGACATGCAGCTGTCCAGCCCGCTGTTTATGCCACCGGTCGGGGTTGTCGGCGTGTGCTCCCAGGACTTGCACGGAGACATCCAGGCGGCTCAAGCCTCCGCACGGACCGGTGTCCCGATGGTGGCGTCAACCTTGACGCAGGACCGGATGGAAGATGTCGTCCCGCACGCCGGTCAGACCCCGAATCTATTTCAGCTCTACACTTCCAACGATAAGGAACTTGCCGCCAGCTTCGTGCACCGCGCCGAACAGTCCGGTTACAAGGCGATCGTGGTCACCCTGGACACCTGGATCACCGGGTGGCGACCGCACGATCTGAACATGGCCAATTTTCCCCAACTGCGCGGCTACTGTCTGCAGAACTATTTCACCGATGATGTCTTCTTGGCGCGGCTGTCCAAATCACCACAGGACGATCCTCAGGCGGCGGCCCTGGAGTGGGCGAAGGTCTTTGGCCATCCAGTACGGTGGGACGACCTCAGCTGGCTGCGCCCATTGACGAAGTTACCGATGCTGCTCAAGGGCATTCAACACCCCGACGATGTGCGCAAAGCGCGCGATTACGGCATCGACGGCATCTATTGCTCGAACCATGGCGGCCGCCAGGCCAACGGTGGCCTGCCTTCACTTGAAGCTCTGCCGGGCGTTGTCAAGGCGGCTGAGGGCATGCCGGTGCTTTTCGACTCGGGCGTGCGCAGTGGTTCCGACGTCGCCAAGGCTTTGGCATTAGGTGCCACCGCCGTTGGATTGGGCCGCGGTTATCTCTACGCCTTGGCTATCGGCGGCGTCGACGGTCTGGTGTCCCAATTGCGTGCCGTGCTTGCTGAACTGGACCTACTCATGGCCGTCGATGGCTTTGCCAGCATTGCCGACCTCCGAGCAGCCGGCGCACAACGCATCTGACCCGATATCGTTTCGGTTCCAGCCCCCGCCGACGCCGTCGCCCAGCAGCCTACGCAGTTGTCGCCGACCACGATGAAGCTGCGAAGCCACTGTCCCGGTCGGGGTGTTCATGATCGCCGCGATCTCCCGGTAACGGAGCCCCTCGACATCGGCGTAATACACCACAACACGAAATTGCTGCGGCAGTGCCTGCATCGCCGACTTGATGTCGTTGTCCGGCAGAAAATCTAGCGCCTGGTCTTCAGCTGAACGCAGCCCCACCGAGACGGAACGGGTGGAGGTCTCTGCCAACCGCTGCTCGGTGAACTCCTCGGTGGAGTACTGCACGGGTTGACGCCGCTTCTTGCGATATTCACCGATATAGCTATTGATCAAGATCCGCAACAGCCACGCCTGAATGTTGGTATTCCGCCGGAAGGCATGAAAACCCGCGTACGCCTTCATCATGGCTTCTTGCACCAGGTCCTCCGCGTCCGCATGATTCCGGCTCATCCGAAACGCATGGCGGTACATGATGTCACGCAGCGGTACGGCCTCATCTGCAAACCTCGCACTCAACTCGGCCTCAACCGAACATCTTTGAGCCGGTCTGCGGGATCGTGTCACTCTCGGATTAGACTGGGCGGGGGCCATTATCGTGCCTTCGTGTGTGAATCGCACCGGACCGGGAGGCTTCCGGCCTATGCGTCGATCGTTATCCGAACCGATGCCGGCGTCGATGTATTCTCAGACAACACATCGCACCTTGCGGTGTTGCCGGCAACAACGCCGCCACAGCACCGTGAACGGCGCGCATTACAGCGCGGCCTGGCCCGACCCCCTTCGCCTAATGTGCGGCTTGGGTTTTGAAGAAGGCTGCCAAGCGTTCGATGGCGGCGGCGGATTCGGGCAGCCCGGCAGAGATAAACACCGGCCAGACGTGGATTCCATGTCGCCAAGACTCGAAGGCCACGTTGACACCTGCAGTGGTGGCAGCGTCTCGGATGCGGGCGGCATCGTCGTAAAGGATTTCGTTCTCGCCGACCAGGATGAGCATCGGGGGCAATCCGTGCATGTCGGCGAAGATCGCAGAGCACCGCGGGTCGCGGGGGTCAGCACCGGCAAGGTAGGCGGTTACCGTGGATTCAAGCATTTGACGAGTCACTAAGGGGTCCAAATGTTTGCGCTCCTCGATGGAGGCGCCGCTGAAAGTCAGGTCAGCCATCGGCGAGATCAGCGCGACACGGACGGGAAGTGCCAAGCCGTGATCCCGGGCCGCGGCGGTGACGGCGACCGCCAGGTTCCCACCCACCGAATCGCCCAGCACGAACAGCGGCCGCGGGTCCGCGCCGCCGTGCGTGACAAGCCAGTGATAGGCCTGAAGGCAGTCGTCGAAGGCGCCCGGGAAGGGCGTTTGTGGAGCGAGCCGATAGTCCACCACGTGCACTCGGGCATTGGCGGCCAAAGCCACCGCGGCAGCCAATGGCAGATAGCGTTCCGGCGGAGAGCCACTGACGTAGCCCCCGCCGTGGAAGTAGAGGACGGTGCGGTCGGGCCGGCCGGCTCGTGGTTGCAGCGTGATAACGGGGACACCCCCTAACACTCTGCTGCCGCGTGTCACGCCTTCCAACTCAGACGAGCCGCCATCGAACCCCGTGCTTTCGGAGTCGCCGCCGCTGCGCGGCGCACGAAGGTAGTCGATGAACGCACCCAGCAGTTGTGATGGACCGTCACTGTTGCCGGCGACGGATGATGGCTGGGAGATGTCAGCCGATTGCGAATTGTCTTCCGGATTGGTGAGCATCGGGTTGCCTGCCCGTCTATGTAGTGATGACTGTGTAGAGCTCGGAGATGACGTCATTGCGCACGAGCGCCACATCGAATCCGGTGGCCACAGCGTCGCCGCCGTCGGGCCCGAGCTTCCACGCCATGTACCCCAATCCGCGGGTTTGGTAGACAGGACTGGCTTGAGTGAAAACCAGTCCCTGCATTTGCGACTGCAACGCTGTTGCTTTGGCTTCTAACGCTTCACGACCGACGGTGGTCCCCTCGTCGTCCGTCCAGCGGACACCCGCAGCGTAGATGCGCTCAATCGTCACGGCCCTGCGTTGGGCATCGCGTTCGTTGAACACGCCGAGCAAGTTCGCTTCCATCAAGTTGTTGACGGTCTCAGTCATGATCGATCCTCCGAGATAGACCGCCTCAGCCTAACCACTATACGTGATACGTCAAGCAATCGTATTCTCGTGGTTTCGCCGAGCCACTCGTGGCCATACGCTTCCATCGTGTGGGTCGTGATCCATAGGACTGCCAACGGAGGTCGATGACGACGCGTCGAACGAGTTATCGGCGTTTGTCGCGATATCCTGGTCGAATAGTCTGAGAAGGAATAGCCGAAGTGTCACGTAGTCAGCGCCGGAAGACCGCCCAAGGACCTTGGCTGTCAGCAGCCCAGCTGCGAGCCTGGCGTGCGTTCATGAGCGTGCAGCTGCGGATGAACTATGAGATGAATCGGCAGCTTCAAAGCGACAGCGATTTGTCGCTCGCCGACTACCACGTTCTGAACGCGTTAACTGGGGCACCCGGCGAGCGCCTGCAAGTCTCTGACCTGGCAGCGCTGATCGGTTGGGAACGCAGCCGTGCGTCGCATCAGCTGCGCCGGTTATGCGAGCGCGGCCTCGCCGAGCGTGTTCCATCAGGGGCCGATGGCAGGGCGACCGACGCGATTCTGACAAAGGCGGGTCGCCAAGCGATCGACGCGGCGGCCCCCGATCACGTGGCCTTAGTCCGGCGACTGTTCTTCGACCCGCTGAACGACGAGCTCCTCGCACCGCTAACTGCGGCGTTGGAACACGTCCAGGTCAGCATCAACCTCAATAGCTCCTTGCCGCCACCTCCGTGGTGAGCAGCCACGAACGTTAGTGGTCGTAGCCCGCAGAGTGACGCATCATTCACTGTCTAGGTGACGACTCCGCCTAGCTAAGACCAAACCTGGTTTATCCAAACTGCATCCGAGCGTGCCCATTAGCCGTGATCGCACCGACCCTTGCAGTAAACATGATATCTCATCTATTCTTGTGCACGCTGGGCCTAAGACAGGAGTCCTGCCATTTCCACATCACCCATCGAGATCGTCGGTGAATGGTTGCAGAACCTGCTCGACCCGGAGGTGGTCAACAGGGTCGTTGCCCCCGACGCCACCTCGTGCACGCAGACCCGACCGGTGCGCCTACCGAGGTTTGACATCGGCGGCGTCAACCAATGACGCACGCCCAACACAAAGGAGAAGCAGCGTGACCAAACTGGCTGTCATCTACTACTCGGCGACCGGGCACGGCACCACGATGGCCCAACACATCGCCGACGCCGGCGAACGGGCCGGCGCAGAAGTGCGGGTACGCCACATTGCCGAAACCCAAGATCCCGCGTCGTTCGCTCATAATCCCGCGTGGACCGCCAATTACAACGCGACCAAAGACCTGCCCGTCGCAGGCGGAGACGACATCCTTTGGGCCGACGCGGTCATCTTCGGCTCCCCGACCCGATTCGGCTCCCCTGCAGCCCAATTCCGGGCCTTCATCGACTCGCTCGGCGGACTGTGGGTGCAGGGCAAGCTCGCCGACAAAGTCTACGCCGCCTTCACCTCCTCACAGACAGCCCACGGCGGTCAAGAAACAACGCTGCTGAGCCTTTACATCTCCCTGATGCACTTCGGCGGCATCATCGTGCCGCCCGGCTACACCGATCCGATCAAATTCGCGGACGGCAATCCCTACGGTGTCAGCCATGTCACCGGACCCGACAACACAGCTCAAGTCGCCGAGCCCACCACGTCAGCGCTGACACATCTGGCCCAACGCGTGGTGGCTATCGCCGCACGACTGGCCACATAACAGCCGCCAGCCGTGGGCCGGACAAGCCAACCAAAACCCGACCCTCGACCCTTGCCGTAAACATGATAAATCATCTATCGTGACCATGTCGGACCTCAAGGCGAGAGAGGGATCCCCATGGATGCCGCAACACCTCCGCGCACGCTCCAGCTCTTCGCGGTGGTCGACACGATGGATGTTGGGACGATAGCCTCACTTTTCGCCGAGGATGGGCGCGTTGTTTTCGGCAACGGCCAACCCTTGGTCGGTATCGAGGCGATCCGCACGGGGATAACCGAATTCTTTGCGACGATCGCGGGCCAGCATCACGAGGTCGTGAACGAATGGCACGCCGGGGACGAGGTGATCGTCGAGTTGAAAGTCACCTACGACCGCAAGGACGGTCAACAAGTCACGATCCCGTGCGTCACGATCTTCCATACCGACGCTGCCGACAAGATCGACGCCTACCGGGTCTACTTCGACGTGGCACCTATTTATGCCTGACCGTGGGACACAGGAGCATGACCGCGGGCGTCGGTCGTGAACACTTCGATACCCACCCGCTATCGCCTTGCGGATAAATCGGTTTGGCGAGTCGGGTACGGCGCGATGCAGCTGGCCGGCGACGGCGTTTTTGGTCCACCACGGGACCGTGACGAAGCCATCGCAGTCCTAAGGGCCGCTGTGGACGCGGGGGTAGATCACATCGACACCGCGCAATACTACGGGCCCGGAGTCGTCAACGAGCTGATCCGCGAAGCGCTTCACCCCTACCCCGACGGACTGGCGTTGGTGAGCAAGGTGGCGGCCCGACGCGACGATGCGGGAGCCGTGCTGGCCTACGACGAACCCGACCAACTGCGCGCCGGCATACATGACAACCTCATCACACTGGGTGTCGAGCAACTAACCGCAGTAAACCTGCGCGTGATGGACAAAGCCGTTGCCGATCAACGGTTCGTCGACCAGCTCGGCGCCTTGATAGTCGCGCGGGACGAAGGCTTGATCGCAGGAATCGGGATCAGCAATGTGACCCATCAACACCTGCTGCGGGCGCTTGAAATCACCGAGATCGTGTGCGTGCAGAACGCATACAACCTCGCGAATCGGTCCTCGACTCCGCTCCTCAACGAGTGCGCCGCCCGTGGCATCGCGTTCGTTCCGTTTTGCCCGTTGGGCTGGCCGAAGAGGCAGCACGATGAGATCCGCACCAATCCGGCCGTTACCGGTGTCGCCGCCAGCCACGCCGCCACACCGGCGCAAGTTGCTCTCGCCTGGCTACTGGCCATCGCCGACAACGTGCTGCTGATCCCGGGGACTGGCAATCGCGTCCACCTCGCGGAAAACCTTGCCGCTGGCTCGTTGTCGTTGCAGAACGACGAAGTCGCCTGCCTTGACGCGGAATTCGGTGAACCGTGAGACGCGACAACAGTCGGAGATCACTACCGAGGAGGACATCATGAATTTGGCGCTATGGATTGCCGCGAGTGTCTTAGCAGCAGTTTTCGCCGGAAGCGGACTGATGAAACAGTTTGTGCCCAAAGAGAAACTCGTCGCGTCCGGCCAGGGCTGGGCCGATGACTTCAGCCCGACAAATATCCGATTGATCGGACTTGCCGAGATACTCGGCGCCATCGGGGTTGTTCTGCCGGCCGTAGTGCATATCGCCCCGATCCTCGTCCCGTTAGCAGCGACCGGGTTGGTTCTGGTAATGGCGGGTGCGGCCGCTGTTCACGCCCGGCGCAACGAGCCAATGAACGTCGCGGTCAATGTGGTGCTAATTGCGCTGGCCGTCTTCGTGGCCTGGGGTCGTTTCGGGCCGTATTCCTTTACTTCGTAAGAGATTTCCCTGCGCGCAAAGAGCGGAGCTGACCGAAGATGACGATGCCCGCAGTGGTGCTTACGACACAAGGACGGATCGAACTGCAGGATCGGCCGCGCCCGACGCTGCGACCCGATCAGGTGCTGGTCGAAGTCGATCTGTGCGGCATCTGCGGTAGCGATCTGCACGCATCCCAACTGCCACAGGTGTACCGCGGTGACTGCATCCTGGGACACGAGTCCACCGGCCGGGTCGCGGCAGTCGGCGATGACGTCGCGGGCTGGGCGGTCGGCCAGAGGGTCGCGGTTAACCCCAACGGCAACGTCGATGGCACCTGCGTGTACTGCCGGTCAGGGCGGCCAAACTTCTGTCGGCACGCCACTTTGGAGACGGCGCTGGGCCTGCAGGCCGATGGAGCGCTGGCACCGTTAATGGCCGCCTTCCCCGGACACCTGCGCCGAATCCCCGACGAGCTGGGAACTCTCGAGGCGGCCTGGGTCGAGCCCACGGCGACCGCGCTGCGGGCGGTGGAACTCGCCGGCGAGCTCGCGGGGCAGACGGTGTTGGTGACCGGCGGCGGCCCCATCGGCCAGCTCGCCTGCAGGCTCGCTCATCTCAGATCGCCCGCACAGATCCTTCTCATGGAGCCAGCCGCACAGCGGGTCCAATTCGCGACGGATTCCCACGCTGTGCCGATCGCCCCCGACGAAGCCGAGGGCTATGCCGGCGGATCCGGTGTCGACGTCGTGCTCGAGTGCTCAGGCAGCGCCGCCGCGACCGCCAGCGCGCTGAAACTGCTTGCCCCCGGCGGGATCCTGGTGGTGGTCGGGGCGGGGCCCGACCCCGGGCTTGACTCGGCGACGATCCTGCTCAAAGAGATAACGGTGCGGGGGTCGTACATCTATACCGACGAATTCGACCGCGCGATCCACCTGCTCGCCACCCAACAAATCGCGGTCGCGGACCTCACCACGGTGATCAGTCCGCTACCTGATGCGCTGACTGCCTTCGACGCGCTGCGCGCCGGCCAAATCATGAAAGCCCTCATTGCGCCGGGCACTCGGCCGTAGCGGCAATCGGATACGCAAGCGAAAGGAATAACGAAATGACCAATCCGGCTTCCTGTGCGTCGATATTCGACGGCACCGCAACAGTCCAGAATAACCCGGTCACTGGATGCGGCGTTGTTCGATTCGACACCACCTGGTGCTGCTCGTTGTCACTGATGACATCGACGGGCGGCCAACGCAGTCCCATTGTCAAGGTATGGGAGGCGGTCCGCCCGGGGAGTCTTGATGACCAATTTGAGCCTGTATCTCGTCGAGTCGGCGGACATGTACCCCGATGGCCCTGCGCTGCGCTGTGACGGGGCTACAACAACGTTTTCGGAGCTGGCTGACAACGCCGCACGGTTCGCCGCCTACCTCGGCTACCGAGGTCTGCGCCCGGGTGACCGGGTGGGGGTCATGCTGGCGAACCGCCCGGAGTTCGCGATGGTTTGCTACGGCGTGCTGCACGCGGGGGCGGTTGTGGTGCCGATAGATCCGCTCCGGAGCGCCCGTGAAGTCGAGTTCTTCTTGACCAACACCGGTGCGCGCCTGCTGGTCTTCGCGCCGTCATGTGGGGCTGCGGCTACCGCTGGTGCACTGGCCGCCGGTGTTTCCCCAATCGGTATCGGCAAGCACACGCTCGAGCAGCTGACCGGTGACTTTCTCGGGCGCGCGTGGCCGGCGACCCGCGCCGGCAACGACAACGCGGTCATCCTGCACACATCCGGCGCAACCGGGGCGCCCAAGGGAGCCCAACTCACCCATAGCAACCTGGTCAACAACCAAGCTGTCATTGCGCGCAGCCTGCTCGACATCGGGCCCGACGACGTCGTACTGGGGTGCCTGCCACTATTTCACGCGTTCGGGATGACCTACGGCCTGGGGGCGGCTATCTCGACCGGCGCGACATTGGCACTGCTTCCCAGTTTTGACCCCGGCAGAGCGTTGGAAATGGTTGCGGCCGAGCAAGTCACGGCCTTCGAGGGTCTACCCGCCATGTACACAGCGATACTCGAGGCCAGCGCCGACCACGACCTAGACTTTGGTTCGTTACGGGTGTGCATCTCCCTGGGCGGGGCGATGCCGGTGGAGGTGCTGCGTCGGTTCGAGGACAAGTTCGACTGCGCAGTCCTCGAAGGCTACGGGCTACCGGAAACATCCGGTGTGGCGTGCTCGAATCGTCCCGGCGCGATACGCAAGGTCGGTTCGATCGGCACACCCATCGACGGCGTGCAAATGCGGGTAGTCGACGAACACGCCACCGAGGTGCCGACCGGGACACCCGGCGAGATTCAAGTCCGCGGCCACAACGTGATGAAGGGCTACTGGAACTTTCCGGAGGACACCGCGGACGCCGTTGTCGACGGCTGGTTTTCGACTGGCGACATCGGCTTAGTCGACGAGGACGGCCACTTCTTCATCATCGCCCAAAAGAACATCTGATGACCCACGACGGGCACGTTGCCCCAGCGCGATTAGCTTAGTTCGCCGCCAGAGATGTGCGCGGGCCATTCGACCGCAGCTTAAGAAGTCCGATTATTATCTCGTTCTCTTCTCGGGCGAGCTCGTCGACGGAGCGTCCTCCCGCTTCGCGCATCACGCCGTCAGCGATGGTTTCCTTGAGTTCAGGGCTTACTTCGGGATTTCCCAGAGTCTTCAAAGCCGAGCTGCTACACGAGATCGTGATCGAGACACTGGACGCGCTTCTCGCGATGCAGCACGACGCCATCGCGAGCTCCGACGATGTAGTCGAGCAGCTGCGCCGCGCCGCCGAGAGCCAGCTTCGTTTCCTCGTCGAGCACCAACAAGAGTCATTGATCGCGATCCGTGAATTCCTATGGGCCGAAGGCGATGCGCTGAGCGCTATCCTGGAGCGCCGACGGCGGTATCGCGCGGCGTTTGAGGAACTGATCGCCGAGGGAGTCGGCCGAGGACGGATGGCTGTTGCCAACCCCAAGATTGCGGCTTTCTCGATCATTGAGATGGCCGAAGGTGTCCCGAGGTGGTTTCGCGCCGGCGGCGACATGTCGATCAACCAGCTGGCCTACCTCTACGGCGAATTCGCGCTACGGATTGCCGGCGTCTACAACGTCTCGGCTCCGCCCGCCAAGTAGAACGTGTTTCAGAAATGGGGTTCCCCGGCCGTCCACACCTTGTTACGGTGACGCCCGTGATCCTGGACAAATTCCGACTCGACGACAAGGTCGCCGTCGTCACGGGTGGCGGCCGCGGCCTTGGCGCAGCCATCGCGCTGGCGTTTGCCGACGTCGGGGCCGACGTCGTCATCGCCTCCCGCACCCAATCCGAATTAGAGGCCGTTGCCGAACAGGTCCGCGCTGCGGGACGTCGCGCCCACGTCGTCGCCGCGGACCTGGCCCACCCCGAGGTGACCGCGGAGTTGGCCGGTCAGGCCGTCGAGGCGTTCGGACGGCTGGACATCGTCGTCAACAACGTCGGCGGCACCATGCCCAATGCATTGTTGAGCACCTCGACGAAGGATCTCAAAAGCGCGTTCACCTTCAACGTCGCCACCGCCCACGCGTTGACCACCGCCGCGGTGCCGCTGATGCTCGAGCACTCCGGCGGCGGCAGCATCATCAACATCACCTCGACGATGGGACGGGTGGCCGGCCGCGGTTTCGCCGCCTACGGCACCGCCAAGGCCGCACTGGCGCACTACACGCGGCTGGCCGCCTTGGACCTGTGCCCGCGGATCCGGGTCAATGCCATCGCGCCGGGGTCGATCGCCACCTCGGCGCTGGACATCGTCGCCTCCAACGACGAGCTGCGCACACCGATGGAGAAGGCGACACCGCTGCGCCGCCTCGGCGAACCTGACGAGATCGCGGCCGCGGCAGTGTATTTGGCGTCGCCGGCGGGCGCCTACCTGACCGGAAAGGTGCTCGAAGTCGACGGCGGCATCACCTTTCCCAACCTCGACCTGCCGATCCCGGACCTGTGACGATGGCCATTCGCGTCGCCCAGATCGGCACCGGCAACGTCGGCGTCCACGCGTTGCGGGCACTGATCACCAATGCGGACTTCGACCTCACCGGGGTGTGGGTGTCATCGGAATCCAAAGCCGGCAAGGACGCCGGAGAGCTTGCCGGCCTTGATGTCTCGACGGGGATCACCGCATCCACCGATCTGGATGCGGTGCTGGCCACCGGCCCGCAGTGCGCGGTCTACACCGCGATGGCCGACAACCGACTGCCCGACGCGCTCAATGATTACCGGCGCATCCTGGCCGCCGGGGTCAACGTCGTCGGCAGCAGTGCGGTCTTCCTGCAGTACCCATGGCAGGTCCTTCCGCAGGAAATGCTTGCGCCGATCGAAGACGCTGCGCAGAAAGGTAATTCGAGCCTGTTCGTCAACGGCATCGACCCCGGCTTCGCCAACGACCTGCTGCCGCTGGCGCTGGCCGGAACCTGCCAGAGCATCCAGCAGATCCGCTGCATGGAGATAGTCGACTACGCCACCTACGACAGCGCCACCGTCATGTTCGACGTGATGGGGTTCGGCAAACCGATCGACGAGATCCCAATGCTGCTGCAACCGGGTGTGCTGAGTCTGGCGTGGGGATCGGTGGTGCGCCAACTTGCCGCCGGTCTCGGCGTTGAACTCGACACCGTCGAAGAGATGTATGTGCGCGAGCCGGCACCCGAGGACTTCGAGATCGCCTCTGGCCATGTCCCCAAGGGCAGTGCCGCCGCGCTGCGGTTCGAGGTCCTCGGACTGGTCGACGGCGATCCCGTCGTCGTCCTCGAACACGTGACTCGATTGCGCGAAGACCTGTGCCCGGACTGGCCGCAGCCGGCCCAGACCGGCGGCTCCTACCGGATCGAGATCACCGGCGAACCGTCATACGGCGTCGACGTTTGCCTGAGCAGCCGCAAGGGCGACCACAATCACGCCGGCCTGGTGGCCACCGCGATGCGCGTCGTCAACGCCATCCCCGCCGTGGTTGCCGCCCCGCCCGGAATCCGGACAACGCTAGACCTACCGCTGATCACCGGCCGCGGCCTCTATTCGGTGGACTGAATGTTTCGGTTAACCTAACTTTCTTGTTCGTCGACGGAAAGTGAGTTAGGTGCCGCAGGAGACCCGCGCCCCGCTCAAAACGGGGTGGTATTTGCTCGGCCCCGCATTCGTCGCCGCTATCGCCTACGTCGACCCGGGCAACGTGGCCGCGAACGTCACCGCCGGCGCACAGTTCGGCTTCTCACTGCTGTGGGTCATCGTCATCGCGAACGTGATGGCCGGTCTTGTGCAATACCTGTCGGCGAAGCTCGGGCTGGTGACTGGGCGCTCGCTGCCGGAAGCAATCGGATCGCAGCTGAGCCGCGCGGCCCGGCTGGCCTTTTGGGCGCAGGCCGAGATTGTCGCGATGGCCACCGACGTGGCCGAGGTGATCGGCGGTGCCATCGCTCTACGCCTTCTGTTCCACCTGCCGCTGCTGCTCGGCGGCGCGATCACCGGGATGGTGTCGCTGCTGCTCCTGCGGATCCAGGACCAACGCGGCCAGCAGCTGTTCGAACGCGTCATCACCGGCCTACTGCTGCTCATTGCGATCGGCTTCACCGCCAGTTTTTTCGTGGCAACACCTCCACCGGAGGACGTGATCGGCGGCCTGGTACCGCAATTCCACGGGAAGGAAAGCGTGTTGCTGGCCGCGGCCATCCTGGGCGCGACCGTCATGCCACATGCGGTGTATCTGCATTCCGGACTGGCTCGCGACCGACACGGCCATCCTGATCCCGGCCCACACCGGCGTCGGCTGCTGCGTATCACCCGGCTCGACGTCGGGCTGGCGATGGTCGTCGCGGGAGCGGTGAACGCAGCGATGCTGCTGGTCGCTGCGCTGAACATGAAGGGGCGGGGCGGCATCGGTTCTATCGAGGCGGCCTACACCGCTGTGCACGACACCGTAAGCCCGATGATTGCCGTGTTGTTCGCGGTCGGATTGCTGGTTTCAGGGTTGGCGTCGGCATCGGTGGGCGCATATGCCGGCGCGATGATCATGCAGGGGTTGCTCTACCGGTCGATTCCGATGTTGGTGCGGCGGCTGGTGACGCTGGCGCCCGCCCTGCTGATTCTGGCCCTGGGTTTTAATCCGACGCGCACATTAGTGCTGTCACAGGTCGTCCTGTCGTTCGGCATCCCGTTCGCGCTGCTTCCGCTGGTTCGATTGACCAGCAACCGGGCGCTGATGGGGATCGACGCCAATCATCGCGTCACGACCGCTGTCGGCTGGGTGATCGGCATAATGATCAGCCTGCTCAATGTGGTGCTGATCTATCTCACTGTGAGCGGCACCGGCTCGGCATAGCGCGGATGGCCGTGTCGCCCTGTTGTAGCCCTGCCCGCCGGCCGAGCTCCAGGAGTTCGTCCAACAGAGCGTCCATCTGAGTTATCGAGGGCAGTGCGCCGCCTCGCTCGCGGTAGGCCATACGAACGCTGACCAGTAGTCGCAATTCACGTTCGATCGTGTCCCGGTCCCGCGTGCCGTCGTCCTCCGAGCCGCTCATTGAGTGATCCTTTCACCGAAACGGCGGTACCAACATGCGTGACGCGCGGAATTAACCTCGCGGTCATTACAGGCTCAGATCACCGTGTCTGTGTCGCCGTCCAAAAGTTGTTCGGGGACTTGATTGAACACGTAGCGTGCGGTCGCGGGGTTCAGCGAAAAGGTCCAGATGACGTCGTAGCGGTCGTCTGGCCAGACGGCGGGGGCAGCGGTGCCGTCGACGGTGGGGATGCCTCGCACCAGCGCCGGTATGCGGTGATGTTCGTAACAGATCAGCACCACCTCGGCGCCGCCGGCCAGAACCGCGTCCGCGAAGCCGGCTTCCCGGCCGATGAGGTCCCGCGACTGGATGGGCAAGCCGAGTCGCCGGCTGAGACCCAGGAGGGTCTGGTACGGACGGTGAATCTGCGTTACAGAGGCATCCACATATGCGGTTGCGTACAACGCCGTGGGAGTGCGCAGCCCCACCTTTGGCGCGACGTCAGGGCTGAACAGCGCGGTCAACGCTCCGGACCGTTGCCAGCCCCTCGGCGACAGCGAATTCGCGTTCCGTTGGCCGTCGATGTCAACCCCGAACGGGGGCCCAGACTTGGGCGGTTTCTCGCCGTGCCGAATGACGTAGATCCGCTGCGGCAACTGCCCGGGCTGCGCCGAGGCTCGTTGGGTGCCGAACGACGTCGACGCCGCCGCTCCCGCAAATACCCCGCCGATCACGCCGATCACGTCACGCCGAGACATCGAGGCAGTTGCCAACCGATGGGTCAACGTATCGAAGCGATCCTCGGCCAAGGCCCCACGTTCCTTCTGTGAGGTTTCCTGCCCGGATCGGGAACCCGCCGGGTTCGTGTCATTGAAACCATGACCTGCGCCTGCGACGGGTTTATCGCCCCTTTCGACAGCCCTGCGCGCGTCGGAATCGGGCCAGGTATTTCGCCCGGCTAACATCGATCTCGTGACGCCCCCGGGCCGCCGTCATATCTACTTCGCGTACGGGTCGAACCTGTGCGCGCGGCAAATGGCGCTGCGTTGCCCCGACGCGTCCAATCCGCGGCGCGCGGTGCTCGCTGACCACGATTGGCTGATCAACCAGCGCGGGGTGGCAACCGTCGAACCGTTCGACGGAACGCAGGTGCACGGTGTCGTCTGGCAGCTATCCGACCACGATCTGGCCACCCTAGACAGCGCTGAGGGCGTGCCGCAGCGCTACCGACGCGACCGGCTCGCCGTGCATACCGAAGACGGCCCGTCGGACGCCTGGGTCTACATCGACCACCGGGTGAATCCAGGTCCCCCGCGACCCGGCTACCTCGAGCGCATCATTGACGGGGCAGTGCATCACGGGTTGCCGCAGCGCTGGATCGACTTCCTGCGCCGATGGGATCCTGCCCGTTGGCCTCGCCCACGATCGCGGCCGACAACGCCTGCGCCACAGTCGCTTTCCGGGTTGCTGTCCGATGCCGGGGTGGTCGAGGTCAGCCGGCTGCGGTCGCGCTTCGGTTTTCTGGCAATCCATGGCGGCGGCCTGGAGGAGATGACCGACGTGATCGCCGAGCGGGCCGCCGACGCGGCGGACGCGTCGGTGTATCTGGTGCGACATCCCGACCGCTATCCACACCACCTGTCGTCCGCGCGCTTCCACGCTGACGAGTCGGCCCGCCTCGCGGAGTTCCTTGACCACGTCGACATCGCGGTCTCGCTGCACGGCTACGGGCGGATCGGCCGCGCCACGCAGCTGTTGGCGGGAGGCCGCAACCGCGCACTGGCCGCCCATGTGGCAGGCCATCTCGACCTGCCCGGCTATCGAGTCGTCACCGATCTCGACGAGATTCCGCTCGAGCTGCGCGGGCTGCATCCGCAGAACCCGGTCAACCAGACACGTGACGGCGGAGCACAACTGGAATTGCCGACCCGGGTCAGGGGCATCAGCCCACGCAGTCCGCTGCCCGGCGACGACGGTTTGTCACCGGTGACTTCTGCTCTGGTGCAGGGCCTGGTCGCGGCCGCCCGGTCTTGGAAATTGCGGTCCCAATAACTACACGATCGGAGGTGGCCGATGGCCGCACGGGCCTTTCGCTTTTCGGTGGGCATCCACTCAGCCAAGTCACGTGGTGCATTGCAGGACAAGGCAAGGCGCCTGGAGGATCTCGGATTCGATGCCCTGCATCTGCCCGACCACCTCGGCGCGCCTGCACCGTTTCCCGTACTGACGGCGATCGCGACGGCGACCTCCACCGTGCGGCTGGGGACCTACGTGCTCAATGCCGGCTTTTACAAACCGGCCCTGCTGGCTCGTGACGCCGCCGAAGTCGATCAGCTCAGCGACGGGCGTCTCGATCTCGGCCTGGGCGCCGGCTATGTGCGTGAGGAGTTCGAGGCTGCCGAGCTGCCATACCCGAGCGCCCGGCAACGTGTCGACTACCTCGAGCACGTCACCACTTACCTCAAGAAACACCTACCCAGTGTGCCAATCCTGATCGCCGGCAACGGAAATCGATTGCTGACGGTGGCCGCCCAGCACGCCGACATCATCGGGTTGACGGGCGCCAATTCCGGTGCCGTCGCTGACCCGCTCGCCGAACGCGTCGAGTTCGTCAGGAGCGCCGCCGGCGACCGGTTCGCAGATCTCGAGTTGAACCTGGCGATCACCGCGGTGCCATCGGACAACTCCGGCAAGCCCGACTTAGCGCTCACCCGCCGGTTCCTGCCCGACCTGTCCGATGAGGAGTTGTTGGCGCTGCCCGCCGTGCTGAGCGGATCGCCGCGCGACATCGCCGACACCTTGCGCGGATACCGCGAGAGCTACGGGCTGACGTCCTTCACCGTCCAGGAAAACCATGTCGAGACCTTCGCGAAAGTTCTCACGGAGTTCCGCTGACCGCTCGCGGCGCTCAGCAGCGATGTACCCGGATTCCGTATGGTGGATTGATGCGTTACAACCCTCCCCCGAACTGGCCGAAGCCGCCGGAAGATTGGGTGCCGCACCCAGACTGGTCGCCGGATCCGTCCTGGCCGTCGCCACCGCCGGGCTGGCGTCTGTGGGTCGAAGAAGATTCCCCCAGTGCGCAGCGAACGAAGTCAGCGCTCGGACGACTTGAGCACACCGGCGACGACGTCGAGTACTTCGGCGATGACCGCGCGTGGTCCGAGGACTCCGGACCGGCGCCGACTGGCGACCAGCTCAATCCCGCGGTGCCGGCACCGCCGCCGCGGCTTACCGAGGTCGCGCCCAAAGACCTTTCAGTGCACCACCTCGGGCATTACGCCACCATCAAGTGGGATGACGATCAGAAGTACGACATCGGCAAGATCGTCGCCGTCTCTGCCGATTCGGCTGAGGTCAGCGTGAAGCTCGCCGGCATTGAAACGCCGGTTTCCTTTCAGCGAGAGGTGGCGCCCGGCGGTCCTGGCAGCCCCCGTCTCTACGTGTGGATTTGAGGCTTACCCGCGGGGAGCCAGCCGCCGAACCCGGACGAGCGGCTAGGTTTAGTCAGGTATTCAACGATCTCGTCAGCCCTCGTAGCTCAGGGGATAGAGCACGGCTCTCCTAAAGCCGGTGTCGCAGGTTCGAATCCTGCCGGGGGCA
>CAVRRV010000021.1:0-188503 GCA_963723615.1 uncultured Actinomycetota bacterium
TGATCGGACATGGCCGGTCGATGGCCGTGCGTCGCGTTTCCGGTCGAGTGGCGGCGCTCAAACCCGCCCAAATTGCCGACCTTTTGGAGGAGGCCGACAAGGCGGAGGGCGGCGAAATCCTCGACCGAGTGCGCGGCTACCCCGAATTGGAAGCAGACGTTTTCGAGGAACTCGACCCAGACAAGGCCAGTCGGCTGCTCGACGACATGCCAGACGGCGAGGTCGCGGCCCTGCTCAGCCGGATGCGCGCTGACGACGCCGCGGACGCGATCATGGACCTCCGGCAGTCCCGCCGTCGACGGGTTCTGGATTCCATGCCTGCGCCGCAGCGCACCAAAGTGTTGACCCTGTTGAAGTTCAACCCTGACAGCGCAGGCGGATTGATGAATGTCGACATCGCCTTCTGCGGGACAGGAGCCACAGCGGGAGAGGCGCTCGCCCTCATCGGCGTCGCCCAGGCCGTACAGCCTGAGGCGCTCATGCAGATGCACGTGCTCAACGAGAACGGGCAGCTTGCGGGCGTGGTGTCGGTGATCGCATTGTTGCAGGCGCATCCAGCGGATGTGGTTGCAACACTGATGGATTCCGACCCAGTCCGGTTAGCCCCGGATGCCGATCTTGCCGACATCGCAGTACTGATGGCCGACTACAACCTGCACACAATCCCGATCGTCGACGATGGGGATCAGGTGCTGGGCGTCGTCACTGTCGACGACGTGCTCAAGAGCACTATTCCCGACGAATGGCGCCGACGAGAACCCGGGCCACGCCCTGTGCGGGAACCGATTTCGGTGAGCGACGACTCGATTGGCAGCAACGGAGGTGACTGGCGATGACCACTCTGGACCGCGACGTCGTTGAAATCGCCCCACCGGCGGCGCCCCGCACCGCCGTGCTGGACAGCGCCCACGTCGGTGACATCGAAGGCGCGCTGGGCCGGATCAGCCTGAGCGACACCGACCGTCCGCGCACCCTGAAGGTCCGACTGGCGACCATGCTGGCGATCATCGGGCCCGGCCTGATCGTGATGGTCGGCGACAACGACGCCGGCGGTGTCGCGACCTACGTGCAGGCCGGACAAAACTACGGCTACAGCCTGCTGTGGGTGCTGCTGCTGTTGATCCCGGTGCTCATTGTCAACCAGGAAATGGTGGTCCGGCTCGGTGCCGTCACCGGGGTCGGGCACGCGCGATTGATCAACGAACGGTTCGGCCGCGGCTGGGGCTGGTTCTCGGTCGGTGATCTGTTCCTGCTGAATTTCCTTACTCTCGTTACCGAATTCATCGGCATCACGCTGGCCGCCGACTACATCGGCATTCCCAGGTATGTGGTCGTCCCGTTCGCCGCGATCGCGCTGATCGCCATCATGGCCACCGGCAGCTTCCGGCGCTGGGAACGGGCGATGTTCGTTTTCATTGCGATCACGCTGCTGCAGATTCCGATGCTGTTGATGTCACATCCACACTGGGGACACGCGGCGAAATCCTTCGTCACGCCGGGTGTAACCGGGGGAGTCACCTCCGATGCGGTGCTGTTGATCATCGCCATCGTGGGCACCACGGTGGCACCGTGGCAGTTGTTCTTCCAGCAATCCAACGTCGTCGACAAGCGGATTACGCCGCGCTTCATCGGCTACGAACGAGTCGACACCACACTGGGCGCCTTTGTCGTGGTGATCGGCGCGGCGGCGTTGATGATGACTGGCGACTGGGCCGCGCGCGCCACCCACAGCCGGGGGAATTTCGTCGACGCCGGCGTGCTCGCTCACCTGCTCGGCCAATACAGCAGTGCGCTCGGGTCGGTGTTCGCGGTCGTATTGCTCGACGCCTCGATTATCGGGGCGGCGGCAGTAACCCTGGCCAGCAGCTACGCGTTTGGAGATGTGTTCGGGCTCAAGCATTCGCTGCACCGTGGAATGGCTGACGCGAAACCGTTCTACCTGTCCTACACCGGGATGGTCGTGGTCGCGGCGGCGATTGTGCTTATCCCCGGCGCACCCTTGGGTTTGATCACCACCGGCGTGCAAGCGTTGGCCGGATTGCTCTTGCCCAGCGCTACGGTGTTCCTGCTACTGCTGTGCAATGACCGGGAAGTGTTAGGCCCCTGGGTCAATCGGCCGTGGCTCAACGTGCTGGCCGGTGTGATCGTCAGCGTGCTGTTGGTGCTGTCCGGGATATTGATGGCGACAACGGTGTTCCCCAACCTCAACATCGTCTCGCTCGCCACTGGCCTTAGCGTCAGCTTCGTCCTAGCCGCGGTAACCACTTTCGGCGTGCTGTGGTGGACTGGCCGATGGCGGCCCAAAGCGCCAGTGCTCGAACAGCTCTCCCGCGAATTGGCCAGAGCCGACCGGGACACCTGGCGGATGCCGCCGTTGGCCTTGCTCGAGCCTGTCAAATGGTCGGTCGGCACTCGGGTGGGCATGCTGGCGTTACGCGGTTACCTCGTTATCGGCGCGATCCTGTTGGCGGTCAAAGCCATCCAACTCGCGTAGCTCCTGACCTCGGTCGGGCCGCTGGGTCGACCGGATGCAATGAGAAAGGAAACCATCATGTTCGTAATCCGCCTGATCAACGGACGCGAAGTCCACGAAACCAAGTCTGATTAGCCAACCCACCACGGTCAAAAACGGCGGCGAACTCGCCGAACTCCTACTCATCCAGATTGGAGACAGCAATGACTTCCCTATTCACTGAGGCGCCCGCCGCGGTCGCCACCCCCCAGTTGCGTTCGCCCAGCCCTCTGCGATCACTATTGGCCGGCCTTGTCCTGGCGGTCGCGCTGCTTGGGCTTGTGGCGGCCGCAGGCCCGACCGCGCATGCCGACGCGGTCGACAGCAGCAATTTCCTGGGCGCGATCGGATCCAAGGGCATCACCTTCGCGTCCGGGCAAAGCGCGGTCGTCGCCGGTCATGAGGTCTGCGATGAACTTGATCAAGGTAAGCAGGCGACCGACGTCGCGAACGACGTGATGTCACAGACTAATCTGGACGGCTATCACGCCGGGTTTTTCGTCGGAGTCAGCATTGCCGCCTTCTGCCCAAGGCATAGCCAGTAGAACCACGTACAGTGGGGGCTTAACTCTCAAGTAAGGACCATTGTTGATCACGAAAGTCGTCTTCAGTGCCGCGATCGCGCTCGGCGCTGCTATAGCGGTAGCAACACCGGCCGGCGCTGACCCCAGCTCATTCGGAACGCTCAGCTGCAGCTGCACGCAGCCAGTCGATGTCCCGCATGGCAAGCCTGCGGTCAAGGACCAGTTGAATCAGGGAATCCAGAGCGGCCTTGGTTCCCTGCACGGCCGCCCGCCGAGCCCTGGCGGCTTCTGAGTCGTCGCGCGGATCGGTTAGCCCGCCGATCGGGGCGGGTGCATCACCTTCCCCGTGAGCTCAGCCGCGGATAGCATTTGCGAACCCTGGCAATGCTCTTCGGCTATCTCCGCTTCGACCAGACGAACGTGATCCCGACCATCAGCACGATGATGGACAGGATGATCACGCTGCCAACGACGACCGCTGTGTGACTGTAATGGGGCAGGTGTGCTGGCTCGACGGCCAGCCACAGATCAGGCTGGCTGCTCATTGCGACCACTGCGGTGACAGAGCCGAGCACGTTGACCAGGATGCCGCGTGTTGTTCCTTGCAACAAACTCACCCCCACAGAGACGTCAGGCCGTCCGTGCTTTCGATGGCGCGTTAGGCGCCATCGAAACGGCGCCGATCTCGCCCAGACTGGTCCAAACTGGTAGTCAGCTCTGCTCAGAGGAAGGAGAGCCGCGTCATGCAGACGCTGAGTATCGCTGAGTTCGCGTTGCGTCTGGGCGTGGGAGTCGGCTGCGGTGCTCTGATCGGAATTGAGCGGCAGTGGCAGGCGCGAAGGGCCGGGCTACGCACCAATGCGCTGGTGGCCACCGGTGCGACATTGTTCGTGCTCTATGCGGTCGCCACCAACGACAGCAGTCCTACCAGGGTGGCGTCTTACGTGGTGTCCGGGGTCGGCTTCCTCGGCGGTGGGGTGATCCTGCGCGAGGGATTCAACGTACGCGGGCTGAACACTGCCGCGACCCTGTGGTGCTCGGCCGCGGTCGGCGTGCTCGCGGCAAGCGGGCATCTGCTGTTCGCGCTGATCGCCACCGGCACGATTGTCGGAATTCACCTGCTGGGACGGCCACTGGGCCGCCTGATCGACCGCGACAACGTGGTGGAAGAGGACGAGGACGACCAGCCCTACCAACTGCAGCTGATCTGTCGGCCCAAGTCCGAAAAGTACGCGCGGGCCCAGATTGTCCAGCACACCGCCGGCGGCGACTTTGTGCTGCGCGGCATCCACACCGGACGTGCGGGCGAGGACAGCGTCGCATTGACCGCATACCTGCTCAGCGACAGGCATGCGCCGGCCCGGCTGGAGCAGCTCGTCGCAGATCTGTCTCTGCAGGAGGGCGTTCAGGCCGTGCACTGGTATGCCGGCGACCAGGACGACCCGATGCCCCGCGCTCAACGGGCGGACTAGCCCAGGTCGGTCTGCCAGCACAGGTCGCCGACGTCGTAGGGTATGGAATGTGAGTGCGATCGCGGGTTTGTTATCCGTGCTGCCCGCGCAGATGCGTGACCCGGTATTGTTCGCGATTCCGTTTTTTCTATTGCTGTTGATTTTGGAGTGGACAGCAGCGCGCAAACTCGAGCGCATCGAGCGGGAAGCAAACGCGCAAGCGGCCAGCGATGGTCGGCAATCCGCCCGCCCGGGTTCGGGTGCCTACCTGACCGCCGATTCCTGGGCGAGCATCTGGATGGGACTGGTTTCGGTTGCCACCACGGCGGGCTGGAAGTTCATCGCCCTGCTCGGCTATGCCGCGATCTATGCCTACCTGGCTCCATGGCACCTACCGGTGACGCGTTGGTACACCTGGGTGATCGCGATTCTCGGTGTCGACCTGCTGTATTACTGCTACCACCGCATCGCGCACCGGGTTCGGCTGATCTGGGCCACTCATCAGGCCCACCACTCCAGCCAGTACTTCAATTTCGCCACCGCGCTGCGCCAGAAATGGAACAACAGCGGCGAGATTTTGATGTGGATCCCGTTGCCGCTGTTGGGTATTCCGCCCTGGATGGTTTTCGTCAGTTTCTCGATCAACCTGATCTACCAGTTCTGGGTGCACACCGAACGGATCGGCACAATGTGGGCGCCTTTCGAATTCGTCTTCAACACGCCCTCACATCACCGAGTTCACCACGGTATGGACCCTGAATACCTCGACAAGAACTACGGCGGGATTTTCATTGTGTGGGATCGGCTGTTCGGCAGCTTCCGGCAGGAGACATTCCGTCCGCATTACGGGTTGACCAAACAGGTGAATACGTTCAATGTCTGGAAACTGCAGACCCACGAATACCTGGCTATCGCTCGCGATTTCCGGTCGGCGACGCGTCTGCGCGACCGGCTGGGCTACGTCTTCGGGCCCCCGGGCTGGCAGCCTGCGACGACCATCCGGTCCGAGGTCTCCACCCCGCTGGCACCTTCGCGATAGCCGGGCGATCGGTGTGAGCCATCGTTCATCAATCGTTTTTCATTACAGCGAGCCGAAAGCCCCCATGCCTGAGCCAAGATCAGTAAGCTGCGCCTCGTCGTGCAGTTGCGCGACGCCGGGCGGTTTTTCCGCCCGGGCCGCGATGACGATGGAGGGAATGCAGTGGGAGACACGCTCACCGGAGGACAGAAGATTGTCAAGGGTGAATCGCTTACCTCGAGCAACGGGGCATACACCCTGACGTTGCAAGACGACGGGAACCTGGTCCTGGCATCGCGCGGCCACGCGATCTGGGCGACGGATACTGAAGGCCAAGATGTGGTCCGTGCCGAGGTCCAGGGCGACGGCAACTTCGTTCTGTACACCGCCGACAAGCCCGTGTGGCACACCGACACCAAAGGCAAGAAAAACGTGCGGCTCGTCCTGCAAGACGACCGCAATCTGGTGTTGTACGCCGCCGACGGACCAGCATGGTCAACCAAGACCGAGACAGACGCTCCGCCGCCGCCCGAGCCCGAAGCAGCCGCGCCGGCAGCCGAGGCCGCGCCTGCGGCCGAGCAAGCTGCTGCCTCGGCACCCGAACCCGAACCCGCCGCGCGTACTTACACCGTCGAATCCGGCGACACGTTGTGGGCCATCTCTGAGCGGTTCTACGGTGACGGCGGCAAGTACCAGATCATCGCCGATGCCAGCGGCATCTCCAACCCGGATCTGATCCAGCCGGGACAGGTGCTGACTATCCCGTGATCGCACGTGGGAGTGCGGCGGTCTGGGCCGAGCCTGGACTGGACCGGCGCGCTCCCAACCGATCCGCTCGCCGGCGTTACCGCCATAATGTTGGGTCGGTAGCCTGAAAGCCCGCCGGCGCCGCGCCGGCCCCGACGGATCGGAGTCGACGGTGCGCCGTCCGGCAGTCCGCGCGTTCGCCGCGACGGTCACCGCGGCGGTTGTGGCCGCCTGTCTTCCAGCGATAGCCAACGCCGACCCGGTTCTCGTCTTCCCTGGGATGGAGATCCACCAGGGCACTCATCTGTGCACCTTGGCCTACGTCGACCCGCGACTGCGGGTGGCGTTCACCGCGGGGCATTGCCGCGGCGACGGACCCGTGACCGACAAAGACAACAAAGTCATTGGCAATCTCGCGACGTTCCGGGACAACACGCCCAACGGCGCGTTCGTGAAGACCGACCAACAGATCGCCGATTATGAGTCGATCGTGCTGGCCGACGACGTCATGGCGAACAACATCCTGCCCGGTGGACGCACACTGCAGTCCGACCCGGGCCTGGTCGTGACGCCCGGCGAACCCGTCTGCCATTTCGGTGTGATCACCGGCGAAAGCTGCGGGACCGTCGAAGCCGTCAATAATGGCTGGTTCACGATGGGGCATGGCGCCGTCAGCCAGCAAGGGGACTCCGGCGGACCGGTCTACATCACCAGCCCGGCCGGTTCCGCCCGCATCGTCGGGATATTCAACAGCGTCTGGGGCAATTTACCGGCGGCGGTGTCGTGGCAGTCCACCACCCAGGAAGTCCGCGAGGACGTGGGAATCGGCGGTCCATCGATTTAGCAGATCAGCCGGGATTAACCAGCGCGAAGACCGGGATCGACGGCGCCGCAGCCCGCAGCTCTTCATCGCCGGCGTCGGGAGTCAACCCGGCGAAGTGCCCCTTGACCTCCCAATACCACTTGTCCAGATATCGCCTCAGTAGCTCTGGCTTCGCCGAGTCGGCCACCTCGGTGGTGCGGAGTCGGCGACGATGCCAGCGCGGTCCGATCTCGACGGCTCCGGCGGCGCGGACATTGCGGACCCACTGCGTGGTGCCGCGCGGAGACACCAGATAGTCGACATCGTCGACGGTCAGCACGTTGACCACCACGCCGCGAGATTTTCCCGTCTTGCGGCCGCGCACCCGAAGCGCCCGGGTGCCGGCGATGCTGATGCCCGATTCGGCCAGCCAGCGGATCAGCGTATTGGCGGCCTGGGCCGCCCGATGGGGTTCGTCGTATCGGACCGACATGGCGCATCCTCTCGAAATTCGGAGCAAAGAGAGCAGTGCTCTCACTGGCTCAAAGGGTGTCACAGCGCCGACGGAAAATCAAGAGCACCGATCTCTTCTATGTCAAGATGGGTCGATGGCCAAGCGGCGTGACTCGCGTGAGCGCATCGAGGCGCAGATCATCGAGCTCGGCCGGCGCCATCTGGTGGAGCACGGCGCGACCGGGTTGTCGCTGCGCGCTATCGCGCGCGATCTCGGGATGGTGTCGTCGGCGGTGTATCGGTATGTGTCCAGCCGCGACGAGTTGCTGACGTTGTTGCTCGTCGACGCCTATTCCGACCTCGCGAACGAGGTGGATCGCGCCCGCGAGGCAGTGCCCGACGTGTGGAGCGACGACGTCATCGCGATCGCACGCGCGGCCCGCAGCTGGGCCACCGCCCACCCGGCCAGCTGGGCGCTGTTGTACGGCAGCCCGGTGCCCGGCTACCACGCACCGGCCGAGCGAACGGTCGGCCCTGGAACGCGGGTCGTCGGCGCCTTGTTCGACGCTGTCGCAGCGGGCATCGCGACAGGCGACATTATGTTGACCAATTATCCTGCGCCACAACCGATGTCGACGGACTTCGAACGGCTCCGGCGGGAGTTCGGTTTTCCCGGTGACGATCCCGTCATTGCCAAATGTTTCGCAATCTGGGCCGGCGTGGTGGGCGCGATCAGCCTGGAGGTGTTCGGGCAATATGGCGTCGACACGCTGAGCGACCCCCAGGCGGTGTTCGACACCCAGGTTCGGCTGCTGGTCGGCGTGCTGACCCAGCCCGATGTCGGCGCGTTGCTATTTCAGGCTTCGTCGCTGAATTAGAACGTGTTCAACGGCCCCTGCGAAGTCAGATACACCTCGTGGTGGCAACATCTTTCTGGCGGTTTCTGCGGGGGCGGACGCTGGGTTATCCTGCGAGGCGATGAGCCTTTCCTTCGGGTCGCCGGTACAGGTCGCCTGGGTAACCCACGACCTGGACGCCACGGAAACGGCTCTCACCGGCCTGTTAGGCGTCAAGAAATGGGTGCGGCTACCCGATATCCACTTTGCGCCGGACGCGTGCAGCTACTTCGGCAGACCGGCCGACTTCGTCGCCAGCATTTCGCTGAGCTATCTCGGCGACATGCAGCTCGAGCTGATCGAACCGGTCCGCGGCCCTAATATCTATAGTGACTTCCTGCGGGACAACGGGCCGGGCCTGCACCACATCTGCGTCGAGGCCGACAGCCTGGAGAACTTCAATGCCGCGCTGACCGCAGCCACCGAGCATGGTGCCGCTGTGGCTCAGCAGGGCGTGATGCCCGGTGGCTTGCGGTTTGCCTATCTGACCGCCCCGCAATCCGGGGTTCCGTTCCTGGAGATCGCGCACTTTTCAGCCGAGATGCGGCAGTTCTTCGACTACATCAAGCAGGAGCAGCGGTGAGCACCGAGATACCAGCAACTTTCAGCGCTGACGACGTGTCTTCGTGGTCGGATGATGTCGACGTCGTCGTGATCGGCTTCGGCATCGGGGGCGGCTGCGCGGCGGTCAGCGCGGCTGCCGCCGGCGCACGGGTACTGGTGCTCGAGCGCGCGGCTGCGGCCGGTGGCACGACCTCGCTTGCCGGCGGGCACTTCTACCTTGGTGGCGGCACCGCCGTCCAGCAGGCGACCGGGCATCCCGACTCGCCCGAGGAGATGTACAAGTATCTGGTCGCGGTGTCGCGTCAACCCGATCATGAGAAGATCCGCGCCTACTGCGACGGCAGCGTCGAGCACTTCAACTGGTTGGAGGACTTGGGTTTTCAGTTCGAGCGCAGTTATTTCCCCGGCAAGGCGGTGATCCAGCCCAACACCGAGGGGCTGATGTACACCGGCAACGAGAAGGTCTGGCCGTTCCTCAATCAGGCGGTGCCGGCCCCACGCGGCCACAAGGTGCCGGTGCCCGGCGATACCGGCGGCGCCAGCATGGTCGTCGACCTGCTGCTCAAACGCGCGAGCAGCCTAGGTGTGCAGATCCTCTACGAGACCGGCGCCGCCGGGTTGATCACCGACAACTCGGGAGCTGTGACCGGCGTGACGTGGAAGCACTTTTCCGAAACCGGTGCGATCCGGGCGAAGTCGGTGATCATCGCTGCCGGCGGGTTTGTGATGAATCCGGAGATGGTGGCCCTGCACACGCCGAAACTGGCCGAGAAGCCGTTCGTATTGGGCAACACTTACGACGACGGCTTGGGCATCCGGTTGGGGGTTTCGGCCGGTGGCGCCACCCAGCACATGGACCAGATCTTCATCACGGCACCGCCGTACCCGCCGTCGATCCTGCTGACCGGGATCATCGTCAACAAGCTGGGACAGCGGTTCGTCGCCGAGGACTCCTACCACTCGCGGACGTCGGGGTTCATCATGGACCAGCCCGATAGCGCGGCGTTCCTGATCGTCGACGAGGCGCACCTGGAGCACCCGACGATGCCGCTGGTTCCGTTGATCGACGGCTGGGAGACCGTCGCCGAGATGGAAGCCGGGCTGGGCATCCCGGAGGGCAACCTGGCCGCGACGCTGGACCGTTACAACACCTATGCCGCTCGCGGCGAAGATCCCGATTTCCACAAGCAGCCGGAATTTCTTGCGGCGCAAGACAAAGGCCCATGGGGAGCGTTCGACATGTCGCTGGGCAAGGCGATGTATGCAGGGTTCACCGTTGGCGGGCTGGCTACCTCCGTGAACGGCCAGGCGCTGCGCGATGACGGCACGGTTATCGGCGGCCTATACGCGGTGGGCGCGTGTGCGTCCAACATCGCCCAGGACGGCAAGGGATACGCCAGCGGCACACAGCTCGGTGAAGGCTCGTACTTCGGCCGCCGCGCCGGAGCGCACGCAGCCCGCGAGGCCGGGGGCGCGCAGGCGCGTTAAGACCCAGCCGGAGCGCACGCGGCAGCAAGCGCGGGCGCCGTAACGGCTAGACCGACGCCCGCTCCCTACTCACCGGGCCCAGCCGCCACGGGCCACCGCCAAGCAATTCGAGCTGTCGGTCGTGGAAAAGCTCGACGGCGGTTCGATGGCTGACGCTGACCACGACGCAATCCGGCAATTCGTTGCGCAGCAGTTGGTACAGCGCGTATTCCAGCCCTTCGTCAAGCGCCGACGTGCTTTCGTCGAGGAAGACCGCCTTGGGTTTGGTGAGCAGTACGCGTGCGAAGGCCACGCGCTGCTGTTCACCGGGGGAGAGCACTTTAGCCCAGTCACGTACTTCGTCGAGCATGTCACACAGCGGTGCGAGCGCGACCTTTGTCAGCGTGTCGCGCAACGTCTCGTCCGAGATGTCAATCGGCGGGTTCGGGTAACACACCACGGTCCGTAGAGTGCCCAGCGGCACATAAGGCAACTGCGACAAGAACATCGTCGCGTTGTCCCCCTCTGGGCAGCGCAGAGTCCCCGACGCGTACGGCCACAATTCGGCCAGGCTGCGCAGCAGCGTGGTCTTGCCTGCCCCCGACTGCCCGGTGATCACCAGCGACTGACCGGACTCCAGGCGCACGTCCAGCGGGTCGACGAGCGGGTCACCGTCTGGTGTCCGAACCTCCACGCCGTCGAATTCGACTGATCCGTCGTCGCTGGGCCAGGTGAGCACCGCGGGCAGGTCGCGCCCCTTGGCGTTGGCATCGACCAGTCCGTGCAACCGGATGATGGCCGCGCGGAAGGCGGCGAACGCATCGTAGTTATTCCGGAAGAACGACAGCGAGTCGCTGATCTCACCGAACGCAGTGGCAGTCTGGCCGACGTCGCCGAAGGCGATCTGGCCGGCGAACAGCCGCGGCGCCTGAATTATCCACGGCAGCGGGACAATCGCCTGCGACATCGACCAGTTCCAGCCGTTGAACACGATGGTTCGGCGGACAAATCCTCGGTAGTTACCGATGATCGGAATGAAGCGTCCCCACAGCTGCGTCCGCTCGACCCGTTCACCCCGGTAGAAGCCCACCGCCTCGGCCGCGTCGCGTAGCCGGACCAGCGCATAGCGGAATGCGGCGTTGAGCTTCTCGTTGTTGAAGCTGAGCCAAATCAGCGGACGCCCAAGCCAGAACGCGACGCCCGTCGCGATCAGCACATAGATCACGACGATCCAGAACATCGCGCGGGGGAAGTCGAAGCCAAACACGTTCAGCCGCCCCGACAGGTGCCACAAGATCGCGGCGAACGAGACCACCGAAACCACCGCGCGCACCGCACCGAACAACAAGGTGTTGGCAGTCTCGTTGGACGGAATGTTGGGGGTGCCACCGGCACCGGCGGTGAAGATGTCGATGTCCTGCTGGATACGCTGGTCCGGGTTGTCGATGGTGTCGTCGATGAACAGGTCCCGGTAGTAGGCCCTTCCGCTGAGCCAGTCGTCGGTGAGGTGGCCGGTCAGCCACATGCGCCAGGCGATGATGAATCGCTGGGTCAGGTAAATGTCGACCAACACCCGAACGATGAACAACGATGCCAGCACAGTAAAGTGCACCAGCGACATCCAAAAGCCGTGTATTCCAGAATGTTTGACTGCATCGTTGCCAACCGCGGTGCCCTCGAACGCCGTCTGCAGCGAGCTGAACAGATCGTTGCTCTGATAACTGAGCAGGACCGTCAGGCGCACCGAAAGCAGCACCAACAGCAGCAACGCGGCCAACATCAACCAAACCGGCACCGAATGCCTTCCGGTGAAATAGCCGCCGGTGATCCGCCAGTATTGCCTGCCCCAGACGGTGAGGTATCGCAGCAGGACCAACGCGACCACGACGCACACCGCGGCGATTGCCCAGCCTTTGGCGAGCCACCACACGGAATCCATCGTCGCCGCCGACCAGTCGATGGAGGGCTTGAACGGCTTGGGCTGCAAGTCGACGTCTCCTTGCTAACGAGGCTGTCAGAGCAGCCTTACGGTGGACACTTCCCGCGAAAGTACCCCAGGGGGGCCGATTAGGCTGCGCGCATGGGCACCGACGCTGAGAACACCTTCCACGCCGGCCGGCTTGTCGCCCGTCGACTGAAAGCCAGCGGGATCGACACCGTCTTCACGTTGTCCGGCGGTCATTTGTTCTCGATCTACGACGGCTGCCGCAGTGAGGGTATCCGGCTGATCGACACCCGCCACGAGCAGACCGCCGCGTTCGCGGCCGAAGGCTGGTCGAAGGTGACGCGCCAGCCGGGCGTGGCCGCGCTGACCGCGGGCCCGGGCGTGACCAACGGGATGAGCGCGATGGCTGCCGCCCAGCAGAACTCGTCGCCGCTGCTGATTCTTGGTGGCCGGGCGCCGGCGGGGCGGTGGGGTATGGGATCGCTGCAGGAGATCGACCACGTGCCGTTCGTCGCCCCGCTGACTCGATTCGCCGCCACCGCGCCGTCGGCCGAAGCGGTCAGCGGGCTAATCGACGAGGCGCTGCGGGCCACGGTCGGCGCGCGGTCGGGTGTTGCGTTCATCGACTTCCCCATGGACCACGTCTTCTCCGTCGCTGCCGACGACGGACACCCCGGCGCGCTGACCGACTTGCCCGCACCGCCACTGCCCGACGGCGACGCGCTCGAGCGGGCGGCCGGTCTGCTGGCCGCCGCGCAGCGTCCGGTGATCATGGCGGGCACCAACGTGTGGTGGGGCCATGCCGAGGTGGCGCTGCTGCGTCTGGCCGAGCAGCGACGGATACCGGTGCTGATGAACGGCATGGCCCGCGGCACCGTGCCCGCGGACCACCCGCTTGCTTTCTCGCGGGCACGCTCAAAAGCGTTGGGGCAGGCCGATGTTGCCGTCGTGGTGGGGGTGCCGATGGACTTCCGGCTGGGCTTCGGCGGCGTATTCGGCCAAGAGACCCAGCTGATCGTGGCCGATCGCTCGCAACCCGACCGTCAACATCCCCGGCCGATCGCCGCCGGGCTCTACGGTGACCTCTCGGCGATCCTGACCGCGCTGGGCGAAACGCCGCGGGCCGACCGAGCCGGTCATGACGAATGGGTCGCCGATTTGCGGGCCACCGAGACCGCGGCCCGCGATGGCGAACACGCCGAGTTGGCCGATGACCGCAGCCCGCTACACCCGATGCGGGTGTACGCCGAACTGGCGCCGCTGCTGGAGCGCGACGCGATCATCGTCGTCGACGCCGGGGATTTCGGCTCCTACGCGGGCCGGGTGATCGACAGCTACGTGCCGGGTGCGTGGCTCGACAGCGGCCCGTTCGGTTGCCTCGGCTCGGGTCCCGGCTACGCGCTGGCCGCCAAACTTGCCCGGCCCGACCGTCAGGTCGTCTTGCTGCAAGGCGACGGCGCCTTCGGCTTCAGCGGCATGGAATGGGACACGCTGGCCCGGCACAACGTGCCCGTCGTCTCGGTGATCGGCAATAACGGCATTTGGGCCCTGGAGAAGCACCCCATGGAAGCGCTGTACGGCTATTCGGTGGTCTCCGAGCTGCGCCCGGGCACCCGCTATGACGAGGTAGTGCGCGCGCTCGGTGGGCACGGCGAGCTGGTCTCGACGCCCGCCGACCTGCGGCCGGCGTTGCAGCGCGCCCTGGGCAGCGGTCTGCCCGCCGTCGTCAACGTGCTCACCGACCCCGCCGTCGCCTATCCACGCCGATCCAACCTCGCCTGACGGGTCGCTCCTCCTCGGGCCGTTACCCGGCCCGCATCGTCGCCGACCCCACCTGACCGGTCGCTCCTCCTCGGGCCGTTACCCGGCCCGCATCGTCGCCGACCCCACCTGACCGGTCGCTCCTCCTCGGGCCGTTACCCGGCCCGCATCGTCGCCGACCCCACCTGACCGGTCGCTCCTCCTCGGGCCGTTACCCGGCCCGCATCGTCGCCGACCCCACCTGACCGGTCGCTCCTCCTCGGGCCGTTACCCGGCCCGCATCGTCGCCGACCGGCCTAACCGCCATCCGTCCGCCGACGCGTACCGTTGACCCGTGCCAAAGACCACCAGCGCGCCGTCGAGCCGCCTGAGTAGCCGATTCTGGCGGCTGCTCGGCGCCAGTGCGGAGAAGAGTCAGAACCGCTCACTGGCCCAGGTCAGCTCTTCTGCGGAGTATGAAGAGAAAGCCGCGGGCCTCGACGACGAGCAGTTACGCAAAGCCGCCGGCCTGCTCGACCTCGACGACCTCGCCGAATCCGACGACATCCCACAGTTCCTCGCCATCGCCCGGGAAGCCGCCGAACGATCCACTGGGCTAAGGCCGTTCGACGTGCAGCTGCTCGGCGCGCTGCGCATGCTCGCCGGTGACGTGATCGAAATGGCAACCGGCGAGGGCAAAACCCTGGCCGGAGCGATCGCCGCCGCCGGATACGCATTGGCCGGTCGGCACGTTCACGTCGTGACCATCAACGACTATCTGGCCCGTCGCGACGCCGAGTGGATGGGTCCGTTGCTGGAGGCGCTGGATCTCACGGTCGGCTGGGTCACCTCGGAGTCGACGGCCGAGGAGCGTCGCGCAGCGTACAAGTGCAACATCACCTACGCCTCGGTCAACGAGATCGGCTTCGACGTGCTGCGCGATCAGCTGGTGACCGACGTCGCCGACCTGGTGTCACCCAACCCGGACGTGGCCCTGATCGACGAGGCCGACTCGGTGCTGGTCGACGAGGCGCTGGTGCCGCTGGTACTGGCCGGAACCAGCCACCGGGAGACGCCGCGGCTGGAGATCATTCGACTGGTCGGTGAGCTGCAGGCCGGCGAGGATTACAACACCGACTCAGACAGTCGCAATGTCCACCTGACCGAGGCGGGTGCCCACAGAGTCGAAAAAGAGCTCGGCGGTATCGATCTCTATTCCGAGGAGCACGTCGGCACCACACTCACCGAGGTCAACGTCGCGCTGCACGCGCACGTCCTGCTGCACCGCGACGTGCACTACATCGTGCGCGACGACGCGGTGCACCTGATCAACGCCTCCCGCGGCCGCATCGCCCAGCTGCAGCGCTGGCCGGACGGCCTGCAGGCCGCGGTCGAGGCCAAAGAAGGCATCGAGACCACCGAAACCGGCGAGGTGCTGGACACCATCACCGTGCAGGCGCTGATCAACCGGTATCCGACGGTGTGCGGCATGACCGGAACCGCGCTGGCCGCAGGCGAGCAGCTGCGCCAGTTCTATAAGCTCGGTGTTTCGCCGATCGAGCCGAACACCCCGAACATCCGCGAGGACGAAACCGACCGGGTCTATATCACCGCTGCGGCCAAAAGCGATGCGATCATCGCTCACATCATCGAAATGCACGAGACCGGACAGCCCGTTTTGGTCGGCACCCGCGACGTGGCCGAATCCGAAGAGCTGCACGAGCGGCTGCAGCGTCGCGGTGTTCCCGCGGTGGTACTCAACGCCAAGAACGACGCCGAAGAGGCCCGGGTGATCGCCGAAGCCGGCAAGCTCGGAGCGGTCACGGTGTCGACGCAGATGGCCGGCCGCGGCACCGACATCCGGCTCGGCGGCTCCGACGAGGCCGACCACGAAAAGGTGGTCGAGCTGGGCGGGTTGCACGTCGTCGGCACCGGCCGGCACCACACTGAGCGGCTGGACAACCAACTGCGCGGCCGCGCCGGCCGCCAGGGCGATCCGGGTTCATCGGTGTTCTTCTCCAGTTGGGAAGACGACGTTGCCGCGGCCAACCTCGAACCCAACAAGCTGCCGACGCAGACCGACGAGGACGGCCGCATCCTCAGCTCGAAGGTCGCCGGGCTGCTGGAGCACGCTCAGCGTGTCGCCGAGGGCCGGCTGTTGGATGTGCACGCAAACACCTGGCGCTACAACCAGTTGACCGCTCAGCAACGCGCCATCCTGGTCGAGCGGCGCAACGCGCTGCTGAGCACCGCCGCGGCCCGCGAGGAACTGGCCGAGCTGGCGCCCGAACGCTATGCGGAGCTCTCGGAGAACCTGTCTGAGGACCGCCTGGAAACGATCTGCCGGCTGATCATGCTGTATCACCTCGACCGCGGCTGGGCCGACCACCTCGCGTACCTGGCCGACATCCGGGAAAGCATCCATCTGCGGGCCCTTGGTCGGCAGAACCCGCTCGACGAATTCCACCGGATGGCCGTGGATGCGTTCGCATCACTGGCCGCCGACGCGATCGAGGCGGCCCAGCAGACATTCGAAACCTCTCCGACGATCGAGGACGAGCCGGGTGTGGATCTGTCCAAGCTGGCCCGCCCCACGTCGACGTGGACTTATATGGTGCACGACAACCCGTTGGCCGACGACTCGCTTTCCGCGCTGAGCCTGCCCGGCATCTTCCGATAAGGTCACGGCACATGAAGCAGGGGCCCGCACACGACCGGCTCCTGACGGTGCCCAACGTGCTGAGCGGACTCCGTCTGGCGCTGATTCCGGTCTTCGTCTACCTGCTGCTGGTTACTCACGCCGATGGGTGGGCGCTGGCTATCCTGATATTCAGTGGCGCCTCCGACTGGGCCGACGGCAAGATCGCCCGGCTGCTGAACCAGTCGTCGAAGCTGGGGGAGTATCTGGATCCGGCGGTCGACCGGCTCTACATGGTGACGGTTCCGATCGCCTTGGGGCTGCGCGGCATCGTGCCGTGGTGGATCATCGCCGTACTGCTGGCACGTGATGTTTTGCTCGCCGCCGAACTGCCATTGCTGCGAACCCGCGGCATCACCGCTTTGCCCGTGATTTATGTCGGCAAGGCCGCGACTTTCGCCCTGATGTCAGCTTTCCCGATGATTCTGGGGGGCCAGTTCGACGCGCTGTGGAGTCGTGTCCTACTGGCCTGCGGCTGGGCGTTTTTGATCTGGGGCATGTACATGTACCTGTGGTCGTTCGTGGTGTACACGGTGCAGGTGGTGTTGGTGCTGCGCCGGATGCCTCCGGTGAAAACCCGCCGCGACAAGCCGCTGGCGTTGAGGGCGGACGCCGATGGCTGACCAGGCGCTCGGCGGCTACGACCCCTACGCCGGCCTCAGCGCACACAACGCGGGCCGACCGCAGCTGATCCCGGTGCCGTCGCTGCTGCGTGCCTTGCTCTCCGAGCACCTCGATCCGGGTTATGCGGCCGCGGCCGCCAAGCGGGACGGCAGCGGCGAGCCGTCGAGCGGTCGGGCCCGTGTTCTGGGCTGGGTCTGGCAAGCGTTGGCAGCGTTGCTGGTGGCCACGGTGTTCGCCGCGGCTGTTGCCCAGGCCCGGCTGGTCGCGCCGGGCGTCAGTGCGGCCCAACGGGTGCTGGCTGCCGGCGTGCGCTCCGAGGAGGCGGCTACGGGCGCGCTGACCGCACGCCGCAACGCGCTTACGGCCCGACGCGACGACGTTCAGCGCAGGGCGTTGGCCGATGACGCCGCGGGCCAGCAGCTGCTCGCCAACCTCGACCGGCTCAGTCTGGCCGCCGCGAGCACCCCGGTCACCGGCCCCGGTCTCAGCGTGACGGTCACCGACCCCGGCGTCGGACCGAATCTTTCCGATGTGTCCAAGCAGCGGGTCGCCGGCAGTCAGCAGATTATCCTCGACAGAGACTTGCAGCTCGTGGTCAATTCGTTGTGGGCCAGCGGCGCTGAAGCGATCTCTGTCGGCGGGGTCCGAATCGGCCCGAACGTGACCATCCGGCAGGCCGGCGGCGCGATTCTGGTCGACAATAATCCGATCAGCAGCCCATATGCGGTTCTTGCGGTCGGACCGCCGCATTCCATGCAGGATGTGTTCGGCAACAGCCCCGGCCTGCGCCGGCTGCGGCTTTTGGAGGCGTCGTACGGCGTCGGCGTCAACGTCAGCGCCCGCGACGACCTCACGCTGCCCGCCGGGGCGGTCCGAGATGTCAAGTTCGCCAAACAGATTGGGCCCTAGTGCGGGAGATCTTAGTGTCGACATTCCAACTGAGGGGAGCAGAGCACCGATGATCGGCATCGCTGCGCTGGTCGTTGGTATCGTGCTGGGCCTGTTTTTTCATCCCAGCGTGCCGGAAGCCATCCAGCCGTACTTGCCGATCGCGGTGGTCGCCGCGCTCGACGCGGTGTTCGGCGGCCTGCGAGCCTACCTGGAGCGGATTTTCGACCCGAAGGTTTTCGTCGTGTCGTTCGTCTTCAACGTCTTGGTGGCGGCGCTGATTGTCTATGTCGGCGACCAATTGGGCGTCGGCACGCAATTGTCGACCGCGATCATCGTCGTGCTGGGCATCCGCATCTTCGGTAACGCCGCCGCGCTACGACGCCGACTATTTGGGGCCTAACTGACATGAGGCCTAGATGAGCGACCCCGATCCCAAAGCCGACGAGACCGCCGCGCAGCAACCCGAAGACGGCACCGACGAAGTTGCGCAACACGGCCGGCATGAACTGGCGCCGCACCAGCCGCGACCCGACATCGGCGAGTTGCAGTCGCGCGGGTTTCTCGGCGTGCTGCGCCGCGGCCGGACGGTCTTCGGCGCGCTGGCGTTAATGCTGTGCCTGCTGCTGGGTGTTGCCATCGCAACCCAGGTCCGCCAGACCAATTCCGGCGACTCGTTGGATACGGCCCGTCCCGCGGACCTGCTGGTGCTGCTGGACTCCCTGCGTCAACGCGAAGCCACGCTGAACACCGAAGTCGCCGAACTGCAGAGCACGTTGACCGCCCTGCAGGCGTCGGGCAGCAGCGACCAGGCCGCCATCCAAAACGCCCAGGCCCGGCTGGCGGCGTTGTCGATCCTGATCGGCACCGTAGGGGCCACCGGTCCCGGTGTCACTGTGCGGATCGAGGACCCGGGACCGGGTGTGGCGCCGCAGGCGATGCTCGACGTGCTCGACGAGTTACGGGCCGCCGGGGCCGAGGCGATCCAGATCGGCGACGGGCGCCAGGCGGTGCGAGCCGGTGTCGACACCTGGATCGTCGGCGCCCCCGGCACGCTGACCGTCGACGGCAAAACCCTCATGCCGCCGTATTCGGTTCTGGCCATTGGTGATCCACCGACCCTGGCGGCGGCGATGAACATTCCGGGCGGCGCCGTGGACAGCGTCAAACGGGTCGGCGGCACCATGTCGGTGCAACAGGGTGACAAGGTGGACATCACCGCCTTGCGGCAACCAAAACCGCGCCAATACGCTCAGCCAGTCAAGTAGTAACCAACCAGAACAGGAACATCGTGAGCGAAATCCCGCCTGATTTGCACTACACCGCCGAGCACGAGTGGGTTCGGCGAACCGGGGACGACGCCGTCCGGGTAGGGATCACGGACTTCGCACAGTCGGCCCTTGGCGACGTCGTGTTTGTCCGGCTGCCTGACGTGGGTACTGACCTGACCACGGGGGAGTCCTTCGGCGAGGTGGAGTCGACCAAATCAGTGTCGGACTTGTACGCACCGGTTTCGGCGAAAGTCGTTGCCGTGAACGGTGATCTGGATGCCAGCCCCGAGCTGGTCAACTCCGATCCCTACGGAGCGGGCTGGCTGCTTGACCTTCAGGTCGACGGTGAGGCGCTCAAGCAGGGCCTCACGGACCTGCTGGACGCCGAGGCCTACCGCGGCACACTCGCCGAATGACCCTTGTTATCGTTCCCTGCGCCCGGCGACAATGCATGCCGGACCGGGGCGGGAGCTGGGCGGCTGTCAGATGCAGCCGCCGATCCGGCGGGGCACGGCACATTGGGCTCCTGTGCGCGGTACGGTCGACACATCGACCGTCACAGCGGGTGGGAAGCCGGTCGAGCGGGCCCAGCCAGACAACGCAGCAGCGGCCAGTGAGGAGCAGCGGGTGACGGAGAAGGACAACGACCAGGCCTCTGAGGAAGTCACCGCGGAGACGACATCTGTCTTCCGCTCCGACTTCCTCAATGAACTGGACGCTCCTGCGCAGACGGGCACCGAAACTGCGGTGTCCGGCGTCGAGGGACTGCCGGTCGGTTCGGCGTTGCTGGTCGTCAAACGAGGGCCAAACGCCGGCTCCCGCTTCCTGCTCGACCAGCCGACCACCTCGGCCGGCCGCCATCCTGACAGCGACATCTTCCTCGATGACGTCACCGTCAGCCGGCGGCACGCCGAATTCCGGTTGGAAACCGACGAGTTCCATGTCGTGGACGTCGGCAGCCTCAACGGCACCTACGTCAACCGTGAGCCGGTCGATTCGGCCGTGCTGGCAAACGGCGACGAGGTTCAGATCGGAAAATTCCGGCTGGTATTTCTGACCGGTCCCAAGGGCGGCGACGATAACGGAGGGCCCGGAAGCTAGTGACCGCGCCGGAGACCCCCGCACTGAGCGGGATGTCGATCGGAGCGGTCCTTGACCTGCTACGGCCGGACTTCCCGGATGTGACGATCTCCAAGATCCGCTTCTTGGAGGCCGAGGGTCTCGTCACGCCACAGCGCGCAGCTTCCGGCTATCGCCGGTTCACCGCGTACGACTGCGCACGCCTGCGCTTCGTTCTGACTGCGCAGCGTGACCAGTACCTGCCGTTGAAGGTGATCAAGGCGCAGCTAGACGCCCAGCCTGATGGCGAGCTACCACTCACCGGATCGCCTTACGGCGTACCGCGATTGGTGTCGGTTGGCGACGGCACACCGGGCGCGTCGGTCGGACCTGGCGCGGACCCGGCGGCGGTGGCGGCCACCCGCATCCGGCTGAGCCGGGAGGACCTGCTGGAGCGCTCGGGGGTGGACGGCGAGTTGGTGACAGCGCTGCTCAAGGCGGGGGTGATCACCACCGGGCCGGGCGGCTTTTTCGACGAGCATGCGGTGGTGATCTTGCAGTGCGCCCGGGCGCTCGCCGAGTACGGGGTCGAACCACGCCACCTGCGGGCATTCCGCTCGGCAGCCGACCGGCAGTCCGACCTGATCGCGCAAATCGCCGGACCCCTTGTCAAGGCCGGCAAGACCGGCGCCCGTGACCGCGCCGACGACCTGGCGCGCGAAGTCGCCGCGCTGGCCATCACGCTGCACACGTCGTTGATCAAGTCGGCAGTGCGCGACGTTCTGCACCGCTGAAGGACTAGACTTCGGACGACAGCTTGTGTTCGGCGGCTTGGTGTTCCACCGCGACGTCGGGGCAGGTCTGATTCGGACACGGCAGCACGTGCGGAGGGCAGACACAGATGGGTGAAGTTCGCGTCGTCGGCATTCGCGTCGAGCAGCCGCAGAACCAGCCGGTGCTGTTGCTGCGCGAGGCCAACGGTGACCGGTATCTGCCGATCTGGATCGGCCAATCCGAAGCCGCGGCGATCGCCCTCGAGCAGCAGGGAGTCGAGCCGCCGCGTCCACTGACGCATGACCTGATTCGGGATCTCATTGCCGCACTTGGTCATTCACTGAAAGAGGTGCGGATCGTCGACTTGCAGGAAGGCACCTTCTATGCCGACCTCATATTCGACCGAAACATTACTGTCTCGGCGCGGCCATCGGACTCGGTGGCCATCGCTTTGCGGGTGGGCGTGCCGATCTATGTCGAGGAAGCGGTGCTCGCCGAGGCGGGCCTGCTGATTCCCGACGAGAGCGACGACGAGCCCTCCGGCACCGTCCGCGAGGACGAGGTGGAGAAGTTCAAAGAATTTTTGGACAGCGTCTCACCCGACGACTTCAAGGCCACCTAGCCCGCTGACGATGCGGCCGCGACAGCCGCTGAGGAGGCGGGTAGGCACCGGTCCAGCAACGCATGGCGACGGCGGCAATATCACGGATGCGTCTCATCTGCGAGTTCGACCTCGACACGCCCATTGGATAGCGTGGAGTCACCGCCAACACCGCCATACTTTGATTTCGACTGATTAGTTCTACGAACACCACAGCGTGTCGAAAAGCGTATGCTCACAAGCACTCGATTGAGCAAACGCGGCAACTGGCAGCCCGTAACGAGCGCGATCGGCGAGAGGAAGCACCGTGGGAGACCAACCACGTCAAGATCAATTGGATCTCGAGTCCGTCACCGCGATCGACGACAGTTCAGCAACCCACCCCGATCAGGCAGTCCGTGCGCCCAGCGAACCCGTGCAAGCCGGTCTGTTCCCCGATGACTCAGTGCCCGACGAACTGGTCGGCTACCGCGGCCCAAGCGCATGCCAAATCGCCGGCATCACCTACCGCCAACTGGACTACTGGGCGCGCACTTCACTGGTGGTGCCATCAATTCGCAGCGCAGCAGGGTCCGGCAGCCAGCGGCTGTACTCGTTCAAAGACATCCTGGTCCTCAAGATCGTCAAGCGGTTGCTTGACACCGGCATCTCGTTGCACAACATCCGCGTCGCGGTCGATCATCTGCGCCAGCGTGGTGTGCAGGACCTGGCCAATATCACGCTGTTCTCCGACGGCACCACGGTCTATGAGTGCACCTCGGCCGAAGAGGTCGTCGACCTGCTGCAGGGCGGTCAGGGCGTGTTCGGCATCGCCGTGTCCGGAGCGATGCGCGAGCTGACCGGCGCTATCGCCGATTTCCCCGGCGAACGCGCCGACGGCGGCGAGTCGATCGTCACCCCGGAGGACGAGCTGGCCTCCCGGCGTAAGCACCGCGACCGCAAAATCGGCTGACCCGCGGCGTTTCCTCGGCTGCAGTCGTTCGCTGTACTGGCAGCGGCGAGCCGGTAAACTCGACACTGCATCGTTCTTGCGCGGGAGAGTTCCGTGGCTGCCAGCCACGGACGCCGAAGGAGCAATACCTCTCCGTCAACCTCTCAGGCACCCGGACCGCGCCAGACCCGATGCCTCTGGAAAGCAGTGGCCTTCGACTCGGGTCACCCGCCCATGGGGAAAGACATCATGTCGCTGCTGGCGCAGATGTCGAATCTCTCAGGCGCCCGGTTCGGGTAGACGACAGAGGGAGAGGACCTGTGTTCCTCTGCCGATGTCAGGAGTTCGCCAATGTCCGACTACACCAACCCCCTTTTCGCCGACCGGCACATCGGCCCGGACAGCGACGCCATCGCGGCGATGCTCGAGGTCATCGGTGCCGATTCCCTGGAAGAGTTGGCTCGTCGGGCTGTGCCCGCGGGCATCCTCGACAAGCTCACCGACAGCGGCGCCGCGCCTGGTCTGGATCAGCTGCCCCCGCCGGCCACTGAGGCCGAGGCGCTGGCCGAACTGCGGGCACTGGCCGACGCGAACACCGTCGCGGTGTCGATGATCGGGCAGGGTTACTACGACACGCTCACGCCGCCGGTGCTGCTGCGCAACATCTTGGAGAGCCCCGCCTGGTACACCGCCTACACGCCCTACCAGCCGGAGATCAGCCAGGGCCGGCTGGAAGCTCTGCTGAATTTCCAGACCATGGTGGCCGACCTGACCGGGCTGGAAGTGGCCAACGCATCGATGCTCGACGAGGGCACCGCGGCCGCCGAGGCGATGACCCTGATGCACCGTGCGGTCAAAGGGAACGCCAACCGGCTGGCTGTCGACGTAGACGTGTTCGCTCAGACCGCCGCGGTGCTGGCCACCCGTGCCGAGCCGCTTGGCATCGAGATCGTCACCGCCGACCTACGCTGTGGTCTTCCAGATCTGCCAGACGGAGGCGAGTTCTTCGGTGTCATCGCGCAGCTGCCCGGCGCCAGCGGCCGGGTCACCGACTGGTCGGCGCTGGTCTCGGAGGCGCACGACCGCGGTGCGCTGGTGGCCATCGGCGCGGACCTGTTGGCGCTGACATTGCTCGCCCCGCCGGGGGAGATCGGTGCCGACGTCGCGTTCGGCAACACCCAAAGATTCGGTGTGCCAATGGGATTCGGCGGACCACACGCCGGGTATCTAGTGGTGCACACCAAGCATGCGCGTCAGCTGCCCGGCCGGCTGGTCGGTGTTTCCGTCGACGCCGACGGCTCACCGGCTTACCGGTTGGCGCTGCAGACTCGCGAACAGCACATCCGCCGGGACAAGGCGACCAGCAACATCTGCACCGCCCAGGTGCTGTTGGCGGTGATGGCCGCGATGTATGCGAGCTACCACGGCGCCGACGGACTAACCGGCATCGCCCGGCGCGTGCACGGCCACGCCGAGACGATCGCCGCCGCACTCGGCGATGCGTTGGTGCACGACAAGTACTTTGACACCGTGTTGGCCCGGGTGCCCGGCCACGCCGACGAGGTGATCGCCGCGGCCAAGTCCAACGGCATCAACCTATGGCGGGTGGACGACGACCACGTGTCGGTGGCCTGCGATGAAGTGACGACCGACGCCCATGTGGCGGCGGTGCTGGACGCGTTCGGAGTTGCCTCCGCCGAGCCGGTCTGCGCTGGCATCGTGACGCGAAACTCAGAGTTCCTGACGCATCTGGCCTTCACCCGATACCGCACCGAGACGTCGATGATGCGGTACCTTCGCTCGCTGGCCGATAAGGATCTTGCGTTGGACCGCAGCATGATTCCGCTCGGCTCGTGCACGATGAAGCTCAACGCCGCCGCCGAGATGGAACCGATCACCTGGCCGGAGTTAGCGCGTCAGCACCCGTTCGGGCCGGCGTCCGACACCACGGGTCTGCGGCGGCTGATTGCTGATCTGGAAACCTGGTTGGTGCAGATGACCGGCTACGACGCGGTCTCGCTGCAGCCCAACGCCGGATCGCAGGGCGAGTACGCCGGCCTGCTGGCTATCCATGCCTATCACGCCAGCCGCGGTGAACCGCAGCGCGACGTTTGCCTGATTCCGTCCAGCGCGCACGGCACCAATGCCGCGTCCGCAGCGCTGGCCGGCATGCGGGTGGTTGTGGTGGCCTGCCGGTCCAATGGCGATGTCGACCTCGACGATCTGCGCGCCAAGATCGGCGAGCATGCCGACCGACTGTCGACGCTGATGATCACCTACCCGTCCACTCATGGTGTGTACGAGCAGGACATCGCCGAGATCTGCGCCGCGGTGCATGAGGCGGGCGGTCAGGTGTATATCGACGGTGCCAACCTCAACGCCCTGGTCGGTTTGGCCCGGCCTGGGAAGTTCGGCGGCGATGTCAGTCACCTGAACCTGCACAAGACCTTCTGCATCCCGCACGGTGGCGGCGGTCCGGGCGTCGGGCCGGTGGCCGCGCGCTCGCATCTGGCGCCGTTCCTACCCGGGCATCCGCTGGCTCCCGAGCTGCCGGCCGGTCCGCCGGTGTCGTCAGCCCCGTACGGGTCGGCGTCGATCCTACCGATCACCTGGGCCTACATCAGGATGATGGGTGCGGACGGCCTGCGGGCCGCGTCGTTGACGGCGATCGCCTCGGCCAACTACATCGCCCGTCGGCTCGACGAGTATTTCCCGGTGCTCTACACCGGCGGGAACGGCATGGTCGCCCACGAGTGCATCCTGGATCTACGGCCGATCACCAAGTCGACCGGCGTGACCGTCGACGATGTCGCAAAACGCCTGGCGGACTACGGCTTTCACGCGCCGACTATGAGCTTCCCGGTGGCCGGGACGCTGATGGTGGAGCCCACCGAGAGCGAGAGCCTGGCCGAGATCGACGCGTTCTGCGAGGCTATGATCGCGATCCGCGGCGAGATCGACCGTGTCGGCGCGGGTGAGTGGCCGGTGGATGACAATCCGCTGCGGGGCGCACCACATACCGCCGAGTGCCTGCTCGTCGACAAGTGGGAGCACCCCTACACCCGCGAAGTCGCCGCCTACCCGCTCGGGAAGAGCTTCCGGCCCAAGGTGTGGCCGCCGGTGCGCCGCATCGACGGCGCCTACGGCGACCGCAACCTGGTGTGCTTGTGCCCGCCGGTGGAGGCCTACGCCTGAGCGCAGATCCGCGAATTAGAGCGCGGCGAGGATCTGTTGCGGCACGGTGTCCACCAGCTCAGTGATCAGGCCGCCGAGCGGGTCCACGCTGATGTTGGCCAAAACGCCCAGTCCGAGATCGCCCAGCAGGTCGCCCAGAGTCAGGTTCGAGAGGTCGCCCAAGTCGACGATCGACGGCAGGTCTGTCAACTCCACGCTGGAAAGGCCCAAGTAATTGAGCAGGTCACCCAAGTTCAGGGCGTCGTTCAACAAGCCGGTGATGTTCGTGGTGTCACCGCCCAGCAGTGTGCCCAGGCTGACATTGTCCAACGCCGCTTCGAGCTGACCGGTGGTGACAAGACCACCGAGGCTACTAACGATCCCGCTGAGCAGGCCAGCGTTGTTCAACGCAGTCGTCGGTGATTCGTTGAGGGAGCCCCGGCCGAGGAGGTTCCACAAACCGCCCAGCGTGGTTATGTCGCTGCCGCCGTCTTCCAGCAACGTACCAAGGCCCTCACTGCTCAGCCCCCGAGCCCGTGTCCCCGTCGTGGAGCTCCGCGGGTTGGGCCACTATCCCCAGATCAGCTCAAGAAGTTGGTTACCGCGGTGGCCAGCTCGGGCGATGCCGACGTGGCTAGGTTCTGGTAGCTACCACCTGACAGCTTCGCGACAGCTTCCCAGGTCGCCCGGTCGGAATCGGAACCGAAATCGATAACATTGACCGCTACCGGCTTGGCCGGGTCGACGCTCTGCTTGATGAAATCCTGCAGGCCCTCGCCGCCAAGGCTCTGATCTGTGTGCGGTCCGGCAGTGATCACCAACACCGAATTCGTTTGTCCTGCATGGAAATTAGCTTGCGCATCCTTATAGAGCAGGCGCAACGTGGTGAACGACACCGCACCGCCTGACGACGCGTGCTGCCTGTCCAGTGCGGCCGTCAGCGCCGCCGACCGCGGCTGGCCGTCGACGGGATCAGCGAGCGGGCCCGCCGACACTTCCTTCCGGCCTTCCTTGCCGTCGAACGTCCACAGCCCGATCACCGAGTTGGGCGGCAGTGCCCTAATCCGATTGTCAAGGGCGCTAACTACATTGGCCAGCCGGGTCTTGCCGCCTTCGTTGGTGACCATCGACTGCTCGAGCATGATGACGGCTGCTGGTGCGCCCGAGGGTGTCGAGACCATATTTGCCAGCGTGGCGCGCGTCGCGTCGTCACCCACCGACAGCGTTGACGGGAGAGCCGCGAAGCTGGTGACGTCGCTGCTGGGCGGCTTGATTCCCTCAACCCGGAAACCAGCTTTGGCCAACTCGGCCAGTTGATCGGATTTGCGCATGAAGCGGGCGAACTCGCTGGCCGCCGTCACCTGCTCCTGCGACAGCCACGACCCGCTGAGCAGCACCGTCGGATAATCGGCGACCGCGGCCGGCCCGGGCGGCAGCCAGGAACTCAGCGCGCTGCCAGCGTCGGGCAACGATTCGCCGCGCGTGAACAATTGCTGCTCGGTAGTGACCACCGCGTGCACCGGAGCTGTCGCCGGATCACCGGCCCGCAGAAGCGCATTCATTGCCTCGGCCAGCGAGTTGTCGGCGAGCTTGGGCTGACCGCCGATCAGCGTGCGCACCGCGCCGCTACCGTCGGTCGGCGGTGCACCGGACGGCGCGGAGGCCGCCGCCACCGCCTCGCCGGCCAGAAACGCGGCGTCGCTGTTGCCGCCGAGCGGCAGCGCCAGCCGCAGCGACCCCCACGTCGGCAACTTCAATCCGGCCAACGCGTCAGGTTTGGTCTGCAGCCCGGGCAGCGTCGCCCATTTCTGGTCGCCGAGCTCGCGTTGAAGCTCAGGTCGCACCGCGAGCACCACCGGCGAGGTGACCAGCGACCGGCTGTCGGTGACGGTTTCTTTGCCCGCTGCCGCGGTCAACCGCGCCGCCGACACCGAGCTGCCCGGGATCCACAGCGCCGGTCGCTGACCCAGGTCTGCAGGCCAGTTCCCGATGAAGCCGTCGACGACGGCGTCGGAACCGGCGGATTTGACACCAATAGCGACACAATGGTCGCCGATCGGTCCGGCCGACCTGTTGTAGCGTTCCGCGAACTGCTGCACGTGCTCGGCGATCGACGGATCAGCGATGACGGCGACCGGCTCCTTGCTGCCGGTGCACGCGGCGGCCGTATGCGAGCGGTTGGACAACGCGTCACCGAAGAAACGCCACAGAATGATCACGCCCACCACGACAACGACGGCAACCAGGGCCGCGATCACACCGATGCTGACACCGCGTCGGCCGTCGCCGCGGTGACCGCCACGCCACTCGCTGCCGCCGCGATGGCCGCCGGAAAGCGGCTGCGGTGGCGGAGCCGGTGGCCCCTGGCCGCGCCGCGGAAAGTCGGGGAAGTCATCCGGCGTGTCGACCTCAGAGCGGGGGAGATCCTCCTCGTGATGCTCCGGCTCTGGCTGGGGGTAATCGCCGGGGTGGTCGCGAGGGGGCTCGGTGTAATCGAAAAACCCTGGAACGTCCGGAAAGTCGTCGGCGTACTCGTCGGGCGGGCGATTCGGAAAGCGCGGACCCGGGATAGAACCGGTGTCCGGGGGTGCGGCAGCCGGGAAATCGTCAGGCTCCCGATAGTCACCGACATCCCCGAGGTTCTCCGGTTGGGGAAAGTCGTCCGACGGTTCGCCGGTCGGCTCGTCCGGATCGGGAGCTCTGTGCCTACCCATGCCCGTGCTCTCCCGCGCGCCGAGGGTGCCTGCCGCCTCTAGTCATGGCGACAGTCGATGCTCCCCGAGCCGACATCACTCATTAGCGCGGGCCTTAAACTCGCGGCGACGCCGATGCAGAATCGGCTCGGTGTAGCCGCTGGGCTGTTGGGTACCGGTCAGAATCAACTCCTCGGCAGCCAGGAAGGCGATGCTGTCGTCGAAGTTGGGCGCCATCGGCAGGTACGCCGAGTCTCCGGCGTTCTGCTCATCCACCAGTGGAGCCATCCGCTCCAGGCTAGCCCGCACATCCTCTTCGGTGATGACGCCATGCCGCAGCCAGTTAGCCAGCAGCTGGCTGGAAATCCTTAGTGTGGCACGGTCTTCCATCAACGCGACGTTGTGGATGTCGGGAACCTTCGAGCAGCCGACACCCTCGTCGATCCAGCGCACCACGTAGCCCAGGATGGACTGGCAGTTGTTGTCGACTTCCTCGCGGATCTCCTCTGGGGCCCACGCCAGTTCCTTGGCCAGCGGGATAGTCAGCAGCTCGTCGATGGTGGTCCGTTTCTTGCCCTCGAGTTCCTTCTGCACGGCGCCCACATCCACGTAGTGGTAATGCATCGCGTGCAGGGTGGCCGCCGTCGGCGAGGGAACCCATGCGGTGGTGGCGCCGGCCTTCGGCTGGCCGATCTTCTGCTCGACCATGTCGGCCATCAGCTCGGTCATCGCCCACATGCCCTTACCGATCTGAGCCTTGCCCTTGAAGCCGGCGGCGAGCCCGGTGTCGACGTTGTTGTCCTCGTAGGCCTTGATCCAGGTGGTGCTCTTCATCGCGCCCTTGCGGATCATCGGGCCCGCTTCCATCGAGGTGTGGATCTCGTCGCCGGTGCGATCCAGGAAACCGGTGTTGATGAACACGACCCGGTCGGCCGCGGCCTTGATGCACGCCTTGAGGTTGACAGTGGTCCGGCGTTCCTCGTCCATGATGCCGACCTTCAGCGTGGCCTCCGGCAGGCCGAGGACGTCCTCGACTTGACTGAACAGCTCGCAGGTGAACGCGACTTCGTCCGGCCCGTGCATCTTGGGCTTGACAATGTAGATGGACCCGGTTCGGCTATTCGTCAGTGGCCCATTGCCGTCGCTGGTTTTGAGTCCGTGGATCGCGGTCAGACCGGTGAACAGCGCATCCATGATGCCTTCGAACACCTCATTGCCGTCCGCGTCGACAATGGCGTCATTGGTCATCAGGTGGCCGACGTTGCGCACAAACAACAGGCTGCGACCGGGCAGGGTCAGCTCGCCGCCCTCAGGCGTCTTGTACGTGCGGTCCTCGTTGAGCACGCGGGTGAAGGTTTTGCCGTCCTTCTTGACCTCCTCGGCCAAATCACCCCTGTTCAGCCCAAGCCAGTTGCGGTAGCCCAACACCTTGTCGTCGGCGTCGACGGCGGCCACCGAGTCCTCGAAGTCCATGATCGTGGTGATCGCCGATTCCAGGATCACGTCCTTGATCCCGCCGGGGTCGGTCTTACCGATCGGCGATTCCGGGTCGATCAAGATCTCGATGTGCAGCCCGTGGTTGACCAGCAATACCGACCAGTTCGGCACGCCGAGCTCCCCGGTATAGCCGGCGAACTGGCCCGGGTTGGCCAGCCCTCTGGACAACTCTTCGCCCTTCAGACTGACCAGCAGCCGACCATCTTCGAGGCTGAGTCCCGTCGCGTCGGCCCACGAGCCGGAGGACAGCGGTACCGCCTCATCGAGGAACTTGCGCGCATAGGCGATCACCTTGTCGCCACGCACCTTGTTGTAGCTGGTGCCCTTGTCGGCACCGTCGCTTTCCGGGATCACATCAGTGCCGTACAGGGCGTCATACAGAGAGCCCCAACGGGCGTTGGCGGCGTTCAGCGCGAACCGCGCGTTGAGGACCGGCACCACCAGCTGCGGGCCGGCCGTCGTGGTGATTTCGGCGTCGACACCCGAAGTGGTGATGGTGAAATCGGCGGGTTCCGGGAGCAGATAACCGATTTCGGTGAGGAATTGACGGTACGTCTCGGGGTCTATCGGCTCGATGACGTGATGCCGGTGCCACTTGTCGATCTGCGCCTGCAACTGGTCGCGGCGCGCCAGCAGATCCTGGTTTTGCGGCTGAAGGTCGGTGACGACCTTGTCGACGCCAGCCCAGAAGCTGTCGGGGTCGATATCGGTGCCGGGCAAAGCCTCGGTGTTGATGAAGTCATACAGCACCCGGGCGACGCGAAGGTTCCCCACCGACACGCGATCTGTCATCGTTCCTCCCTCACTGGCAATGAGCTCAGCCTACCGGCCGGTAGCCCGATTACCCGTAACCGACAGCCTGCAGCAGCAGGTCACACCGGGCCAACAGCGCTACCCGTAGCGGCGCAGCGCGTGACGCGATGGCCTTCTGGCAACGCACGTACTCGGCGCGGCCTGCAGCGTGCTCGACGGCGATCGGTGTGTACCCGTAGTTGCTCAGGTCATACGGGCTGGCTCGCATGTCGATTTCACGCGCAGCCGCGGCCAGCTCCAGGCAGTCCAGCAGCAACTCGGAGTCGATCAGCGGGCTCAATTTGTAAGACCATTTGTACAGGTCCATGTTGGCGTGTAAGCAACCGGGCTGCTCCCAATCCTGCTGGGTCTCGCGGCTCGGCGAGCCCGTGTTTCGCGGCGCGGCGTCGGCACTGAAGAAGCGGAACGCGTCGAAGTGGCTGCACCGCAGCGGTCCGGCAATCTCGGCCTCGACCACGGTGTCGGTCGCCGCGGCGCCGAGCCGCAGTGGGACATGGTCGTGGCGCACCGCGCCACTGCGGTAAACCATCGCCCATTCGTGAAGTCCAAAGCAGTTCAGCCGGGCCGGCCGCCGCGCAGTCGCTCTCAGCAGGCGCGCCACGAACGAAATGGTGTCCAACCGGCTGTGCAGGTAGGTCTTGCTGACCGTGACACCGGCGGCGTCAGCCGTGTAGCCGCGGCGGCCGCGGTATCGACGGACCGCTTCGCCGCCGGCGAGCAGCACCCCGTAGCCCGGGTGCCAACAGCGCAGTTGCCCCGGCCGCAGGCTGTAATAGCTGAACAGGAAGTCCCACACCGGATGCGGTTCACCGGCCCGGGCCCGTTTGACGTGGGGGGCCACGAGCGTGTCGACGCGCACGGCGTAATCGTCTGCGCGCGCTGTCCACGGCTCGACGTCCAGCCCGCATCGTCGCCGGGCGGCGTCAGACACGCTGCGTCCCGTCGCGCACCGCCCCGACCAAGTCCCGCACCAGGTCCTCCAGCGCCACCATCGCGACGACCGCCCCGTCTTTGCCGGTGACCAGCGCGAGGTGACTGTTGCTGCGACGCATCCGCGAGAGCGCCTCGGGAACCGACAGCGATTCGGCGACGTACGGCAGCGGCCGAACCCTGGCCAGGTCGACCACGGCGTGCGGGTCGTCGCCCAGCGACAGCACATCCTTGATGTGCAGGTATCCAAGGAATCTGCGGTCGACGTCGACCACCGGAAACCGGGAGTAGCCGGTTGTGGCCAACGCCTTTTCGATTGCCTCGACCGCCGGCCCTGCCCCCGGCCCGGCCACCGGCACCGCGCGGATCTCGGCGAGCGGCACCGCCACGTCGGCGACAGTCCGGTTACGTATTTGCAGAGCCCGGGTGAGCCTGGTGTGCTCCTCGGGATCGAGCAGACCTTCCGACACCGACTCCGCGATCATCTCGCTCAGCTCGACGGTGGAGACCGTGACGTCGAGCTCGTCGCGGGGCTGCACGTGCAGCGCTCGCAGGGTGGCATTGCTGCACCGGTTGTAGAAGGTGATGATCGGCCGGACGGCGCGCACATAGACCAGGTAGGACGGGATCAGGAGCATAGCCGCCCGCTCTGGGCCGGCCATGGCGATGTTCTTCGGGACCATCTCGCCGAGCAGCACATGCAGCGTCACCACCACCGCCAGCGCAACCGCGAATGACGCTGTGTGCAGCAGTGCGGGAGCGATGCCGAGCAGATCGAAGGGGCGCCGCAGCAGGTCGGCGACCGCGGGCTCGCCAAGTCGGCCGAGCAGGATCGAGGACACCGTGATACCCAGCTGGGCTCCCGCGAACATCAGCGGCAGCTGCTCGCCGGCCCTGATCGCGGTGACCGCGCTTGATCTGCCCTGTTCGGCCAATGCCTCAAGTCGGTCTCGCCGCGCGGAGATCAGCGAGAATTCCGCGCCCACGAAAAATGCGTTCGCGCCCACCAACAGAATGGTCGCCAACACCCCCAGCAGGTCGCCCATCAACGACCCCGCACCGCGCCGGAATCGGCGCGATCTGCCATTTGGGTGAGCTCGAGCAGGTCGATGCGGCGCCCGTCCATCCGGATCACCCTGGCCTGCCAGCTCGCTGAGGTGTGCGGGGTGCCGTCGGGCTCGTATCCGCTCAGCTGCACCTCGTCTCCGCTCACCGGAATGCGGCCGAGCTCTTGGAGCACCAGCCCGCCGATCGTTTCGTATTCACCCTCTGGGGCGTGATAACCGGTCGCGGCGGCGACCTCGTCGATCCGCAGCAAACCGGATACCCGCCAACCGTTGCCGGCTGCCACCACATCCGGGGTGGCGTCGTCGTGTTCGTCGCGGACGTCGCCGACGATCTCTTCGATCAGATCCTCGACGGTCACCATGCCCGCGGTACCGCCGTACTCGTCGACCACCATGGCCGTCTGCAAGGCGTTGGCCCGGATCTGTCCCATCAGCGCGTCACCGTCGAGTGTGGAGGGCACCACCACAACCGGCTGCGCGACGGCGGTCACCAGCGTGTGTTCGCGCTCGGCGGGCGGAACTTCGAAGACCTGTTTGACGTGCACGATACCGACCGTCTCGTCGAGGTCACCGTCGACGATCGGGAACCGGGAAAACCCGCTTTCGGTGGCTGTGGCGACCAGATCCGCGACGGTGTTATCGACTTGCAGCGCAATAATTTTCGATCGCGGAGTCATCAGCTCCTCCGCGGTCAGCGTGCCGAACTGCAGCGATCGGTCCAGCAGCGCGGCGGTGGTGGGGTCCAGAGAACCGCTGCGAGCCGACGCACGCACCAGCGACACCAGTTCTTGGGGTGAGCGGGCCGACCGCAGCTCCTGAGCGGGTTCGATGCCCAGTTTGCGCAGGATCCAGTTGGCCGCGCCATTTGTCAGCCGGATCGGGAATGTCATGAGCCAGGAGAACAGCAGCTGCGGGCCGGCGACGCGGCGGGCGGTCGCCAGCGGCCGGGCCACGGCGAGATTCTTCGGGACCAACTCACCGAAGATCATTGACAGCGACGTGACGACCACCACCGTCAGGAAGGCGATGACTGCGTCGGCTACTCGGTTCGGCACCCCGATTGCATCCATGGTCGGGTGCGGCAGCTTCGCCACCAGCGGATCAGTGAGGTATCCCGTGACCAGTGTGGTGATCGAGATGCCCAGCTGCGCTCCGGACAGCTGGAACGACAGGGTGTGGTGGGCGCGGCGTACGTATCGGTCGCGGCGGCGACCGACGCGGGCGTTGGCCTCGACCGTGCTGCGCTCGAGTGTGGTCAGTGAGAATTCGGCCGCGACAAACAGCGCGGTGCCCGCGGTGAGGATCGCGATGGCCAACAGGCTGAGCAGGGTGACGACGAGATTCATCGGCGCCGCCAATGTCGCGGACGATCAGGCGTCCACAACCGTGTGCGCCGCGGTGACCGCTCGGCCCGGAAGCCAACGGCCTCGCCGGGTGCCTGCGGCACGGGGACCCTTTCCTTCGACTTATCCATTGATTACGTGAGCTTTTATGTTAGCGAAGGCGTAACACGCCCAAGCCTCCGTTGCTGCGATGACATGCCTTCAACCGGTTGGTTTACCACCCGAACGGCAGCGGATGACCTTCAGCAAAGCCGGCTGCGGACTGCACACCGACCACCACCCGCTCGTGCAACTCGGCCAGCGTCGACGCGCCGACATAGGTGCAGGTGCTGCGCACTCCGGAAGTGATGTGGTCGAGCAGATCCTCAACACCGCCGCGAGCGGGGTCCAGGCCCATCCGCGAAGTCGAGATACCCTCGTCGAACAACGCTTTGCGGGCACGCTCGAAGGCACTGTCGGCTGCGGTGCGGGCAACCATCGCGCGTTTGGACGCCATGCCGTAGCTCTCTTTGTACGGCTGGTCGTCGCGGTCACGCATCAAATCGCCGGGGGATTCGTAGGTGCCGGCGAACCACGATCCGATCATCACGTTGGACGCGCCCGCCGCCAGCGCCAGGGCCACGTCACGCGGGTGGCGCACCCCGCCGTCGGCCCACACGTGCGCGCCGAGTTGCTTTGCCGTCGAAGCACATTCGAGTACAGCGGAGAACTGGGGCCGACCGACTCCGGTCATCATGCGGGTCGTGCACATCGCCCCCGGGCCCACACCGACCTTGACGATGGACGCCCCGGCGCTGACCAGGTCGCGTGTGCCGTCCGCCGACACCACGTTGCCGGCGGCCAGCGGCACACCCAGATCCAGTGACGAAATCGACTTGATGGCGTCCAGTGCCTTCACCTGGTGCCCATGGGCGGTGTCGACGACAACCAGGTCGACGCCGGCCTCGGTCAGCGCCTGGGCCTTGGCGACCACGTCGCCGTTGATGCCGACCGCAGCGCCGATGCGCAGCCGGCCCGCGGAGTCGGTGGCCGGCGTGTAGATGCCCGCGCGGATCGCCCCGGTGCGGGTCAACACACCGGCCAGCGTGCCGTCGGGGCCGGTGAGCACCGCGACATCGACCGGGGCGTGCTCGAGAAGATCGAAAACCTCTCGCGGGTTGGTGCCCACCGGGGCGTTGACGAAGTCGGTGATCGCGATATCGCGAACTCGTGCGAAACGATCCACACCCTCGCAGCACGATTCGGTGACCAGGCCGATCGGGCGTCCCTCAAAGGCCACCACCGCGGCCCCGTGCGCGCGCTTGTGAATCAGCGCCAGTGCGTCCGAAACCGCATCGTCGGGCGCCAGTACCACCGGGGTGTCGACAACCAAGTCGCGGCTTTTGACAAAGTCCACCGTCTGCTGCACCGCGGCGATCGGAAGGTCTTGCGGCAGAACGACAATCCCGCCGCGTCGGGCCACTGTCTCGGCCATGCGCCGTCCCGCGACCGCGGTCATGTTGGCCACCACCACCGGGATGGTGGTGCCGGAGCCGTCGTTAGTGGACAAATCGACGTCGAAGCGCGACACCACATCCGAGTGGCTCGGCACGATGAAGACGTCGTCGTAGGTCAGGTCGTATACGGGACGGTGCCCGTCTAGAAACCTCATCGGTATCGCCCCAAATTATTCACGCCTCATTATTCGGCTGCAGCTAAGCCGGAACCTCGGTGCGGTCTGCACTCCATAGTGTGTGGAACTTCTTGCTCGGGTCCTCGTCGATCCGTCCATAGGTGTGCGCGCCGAAAAAGTCCCGCAAGCCCTGGGTGAGCGCGGCGGGCAGTCGCTCGGTGCGGAGCGCGTCGTAGTACGACAACGCCGACGAGAAACCCGGAATGGGGATACCCAGTTGCGTGGCAGTCACCACGACACGACGCCAACTATCGATGGCAGATTCGATTGCGCTGCGGAAATACGGCGCGACGATCAATGTGGGCAGGTCGAGATCCTCGTCGAACGCCTCTTTGATTCGGTTGAGGAACTTCGCCCGGATGATGCACCCGCCGCGCCAGATGGTGGCCAGGTCGCCCGGCGTGATGCCCCAGTTGTATTCGGCGCTGCCCGCCTGAATCTGGTTGAACCCCTGCGCGTACGCGATGATCTTCGACGCGTACAAGGCCTGACGCACGTCCTCGATGAATTGCTTTGCGTCGCTGGGCTTGGCACCCAACTCGCCCGACGCCAGCCCCGTGGTCGCCCTGCGCTGGGTCACCGAACCGGATAGCGCGCGAGCAAACACCGCCTCGGCGATACCGGTCACCGGCACACCGAGATCCAGGGCCGACTTCACCGTCCAGCGGCCGGTGCCCTTCTGCTCGGCTTCGTCGAGGATGACGTCCACCAGGGGCTTGCCGGTCTTGGCGTCGTCCTGGCGCAACACCTCGGCAGTGATCTCCACCAGGTAGCTGTCGAGGTCGCCCTTGTTCCATTCGGTGAACACGTCGGCGATCTCGGCGGCGCTCTTACCCAGCCCGTCGCGCAGCAGCTGGTAGGCCTCGCCGATCAGCTGCATGTCGGAGTACTCGATGCCGTTGTGCACCATCTTGACGAAGTGCCCCGAGCCGTCGGGACCGATGTGCGTGCAGCACGGCACCCCGTCGACGTGCGCGGAGATCTCCTCCAGCAGCGGACCGAGGGACTTGTATGACTCGGCCGGACCGCCCGGCATGATCGACGGCCCGTTCAGCGCGCCCTCCTCACCGCCAGAGATCCCGGCGCCGACGAAGTGCAGGCCGCGCTCACGGATCGCTTTCTCGCGGCGGATGGTGTCGGTGTAGAGCGCATTGCCGCCGTCGATGATGATGTCGCCTTCTTCCATCGCGTCGGCGAGCTGGTTGATCACGGCGTCGGTGGGGTCACCCGCCTTGACCATGATGAGCACCCGCCGCGGCTTCTCCAGCGCGTCGAGAAATTCCTCGATGGTCTCTGATCGCACGAACTTGCCTTCGTCGCCGTGCTCTTTGAGCAGCGCGTCGGTCTTGGCGACGGATCGGTTGTGTAGTGCCACCGTGTAGCCGTGATGGGCGAAATTCCTGGCAATGTTCGAACCCATGACGGCCAGGCCGGTGACTCCGATTTGCGCGGTGCCGGTAGCAGTATTCGATTCCGACGAGCTCATGTGTTCGCCTCTCAAGTTTTGTGACATCTATCCAAGCCCTGCACCGAATACTGTGGCACAGCGGGATTCGGGTACCTGCAAAGTATCGCCAAAGCGCTCTGCTTGCCCCTTTGCCGGGTTAGGCGGCGGTGAACAGCCGGTGCAGTTCGGTCAGCCAGGGGATAGCCAGCGCGACCGTGGGCACCACCAGCACCGCCGCGGCTGCCAGGTAGGCGGCCGTCGACAACATCAGGCTGTTGCCGTTTCCCGAAAGCCGGCGCACCCGCAACAGCGTGTGGGTGCCACCGGCGGCCAATGCGCCGAACGGCGTCCGGCCCGACGCGCAGGTCACCAGGGCGCGAGCCAGGGGAGCGCGGCCAGCCGTCCGGACCGCAGCATCGTCGGCCAGCAGCTCGACAAGCAGCTGCACGGCGTCCAAAGCGCTTGCGCTGCGGACAAATCGGGGGAATGCGGCGTGCGCAGCGGTGAATGCCTCAAGAACCAGATCGTGACGGGCGCGCAGATGGGCGCGCTCGTGGCTCAGGATTGCGGCAACCTCGGCCTCGGTGAGCGAGTCCAGCGTGCCCTCGCTGACCACTACTCGGCTGCGGACACCGGGCAGACAGTAAGCAAGTGGCTGTGCCACTTCCAGGACGCGCAGGTCAACGCCCCGGGCACCGGCCCGCGCGGCTACCGCATCGGGCGCCAACCCGAGCAGGTCGACCAGCATGCGATGGTGGGCCCGCCGGCGGCGCGTGGAAACGGCCACCCGGATCACGGCCATGGCCAGCCGGGCACCGATCAGCAGCGTGAGCGCGAAAACTGCAACGTCCAAGATCCACAGCGGCCAGCCGAGGCGACCGATTTCCGCGGCGGGGCTGGCGGTTGGCCGCCCGTCCGCTCCTGGGACGAACAACCGGCTGGCGATCGCGATCCCGGCGCTGAACGCTGACAGCACCGCGGCCACGGCGATGGCCTGCCAAAGCACCATCGCTGCGCGCGGGGCACGCAGCGGCCACTGCGCGCGCGCCAGCAGGGCCGGCACCGGGCCGACCAGCATCACCGCAAGGACGGTGAAGGCCAGCCCGGACACGGTTCCAGTCTCCCTCAGCCCTCGGGCCGGGCGCCACCAGGCGGCGCTTTCCGGTGACTGGATTCCAATTCGTCGAGTGCGCGCCTAAGCGCCTCAGCTTCGTCGGCGCCAACCCGTTCGACGAAATACACCAACGCCGCCTGCCGGCTCCCGGAGTCCGAGGCCTGATCCAGCGCATCGACCATGAGCCCGGCGACGAGTTCGTCGCGCCCGTGCACCGGCGCATAGCGATGCGCGCGGTCGTCGCGGATTTGCGAGACCAGATTCTTCTTGGCTAGCCGCTGCAAAACGGTCATCACCGTCGTGTAGGCCAGATCGCGTCGCTCACACAGCGCCTCGTGTACCTGGCGGACGGTTTGAGGTTGGGAAGTGGACCACAAGTGGTCCATCACCGCACGTTCGAGATCCCCCAGACGCGTCGGCTTAGCCATGTTCGTTCATCTCCTGTGCAATGCAGCCAGAGTACTCCGGCTTACTACCGACCGTCGTACCACGCCGTGCTGAATCCCGAAGTCGACCGGTCGGTGTGGTGGCCCTCACAGCGTGCCTCTGATTATATGGTTAGGCTACCCTCACAAAAGGAGGTGCCCGTGACGATAGCAATCGACGACCCGCTCATCGCGGCGATGGCCATTGACCGCATGCTGCCGCTGCATGAATCCAGCCAGCGGCTACGCGAACTGTATCCGCAATGCCCGCGGGTCTACGGTGTCGCAGTGCTGGCCGACGTCTCCGTCCGCCGGTGGTGGCCACTGGGGTCGGCCGTCAGCACCGATCGGCTGCGAACCATGTTCGACGCGGCCGCGATGGACATGGACCGTCGCAGCGCTGCACGGCAATTGGCGGCGACGCTGGTTCACACGGTGATCGGCCGGGTGGTCGCGCTCGTGGTGCTGGAGGCAAGGGCCTGGGACACCGGCCTGGAGAACCTGTGGGTCCATGTCGACTCCGACGGCGTCATCGATTGGGCCGGGGTGGTCGACCCGACCGTGCGAGTGCTGCCTGATGATCCTTACTTCGCGGACGACGACGGCGATTGCCTCCGCGACGGGGTGGTGCGACTGCCGAGCGAGGCAGCTTTGACCACCTGGGTCGCACACCGCAGTCACCGGACCCTGGAAACCCTGTTCGCCAAACTCCACGCGGTCAGCGGCGGCGCGATTTCAATCCCGACGATGTGGCACATCGTCGGGTCGACGGTGGTGGCGACCGCGACCCAGGTGCCGCAGCTGGCCGGCACCGATGACCTGGCCGCGATGCGTCGCGGTCAAGCGGTGCTCGACGCACTGGTGGGCTTCGGACTGCCGGTGCGCGGCCTGTCGGCCGCACGCGCGCGGACACGCGCTACCCCTTGTGAAATTAGGGCAGCCTTGCCTATGCTGCTTGCATCGAGCGATAAATGACCGAAGCGGCGTCCTGAGGGCTGCAGTGACCCCCGGTCTCCTCGATCGGCGAGGCCCCGTGCATCAAGCGCGCGGGGCCTCGCCCGTGTCTACGGTGTAGCAGGTCCGCTGGCCGATCCGACGAGCCCCGCAAACCGGCGCTGGTGTTGCTGCGCCTCAGTCTTTGGTGAAGTGGTACATCCGGTACGAACCCGCTTCGAAACCATCCGCATCGGCATGTCGGCCAGGGCTGCATCCGAAGCGTCATATTCGAGGAACCCGCGGAAATCGGCATAGAGGAAATGCCCTCCTGGGCCGCAGCACCCCCACCATTTCGGGGAGAAAACGGTCAAAGTTAGCCGGCACGTCCCGCATGGCGATTCCGCTACCCCGGAACCACCCGCGTCCCCCCAGGCCGTGTAGATACAAAGGCATGCAGCCATCGCCCGGTTCGGCCGTTCCACCAGGTTTCGAGGCGCCGTTCGACAAAGAAATCGGGCTGGTGTTCACCGAACTCAGCCCGGACCGCGCGCGAGCCCAGCTCGACGTTACGCCCAAGCTACTGCAGCCGATGGGCATCGTGCACGGCGGTGTGTACTGCTCGATGATCGAGAGCATGGCCAGCGTGGCCGCTTACACGTGGATCAACGCGAACGGCGGCGGTTCGGTCGTCGGGGTCAACAACAACACCGACTTCCTGCGTGCGATCGGCAGCGGCACGGTCTACGGCACCGCGACCCCGGTGCATCGCGGGCGGCGTCAGCAACTATGGCTGGTCACCATCACCGACGCCCAGGATCGAGCGCTGGCCCGCGGTCAGGTGCGGCTGCAGAACCTCGAAGCAGAGTCCGGTTAACTGGCCGCTTTCGCCGTCTCGCCCTCATGCGCCTCGGCCGCCAATACCGCTAACTGCTCGAGCCGCGTGCGGGCGAACGCTTGCTGCTCGGTGATCGTCAGCTGGCCGCGCCGAGTGCTCAGGAACGTCACTGTCCACGACAACAGCGTGCTGACCTTGGTCTTGAACCCGACCAGGTACACCAGGTGCAGGAGCAGCCACGCCAACCAGGCGATGAACCCGCTGAATTCCAACGGACCGATCTGGGCCACCGCGGAGAACCGCGAGACCGTGGCCATCGAGCCTTTGTCGAAGTACTGGAACGGCTCCCGCTCTGCCGGGTTCGCGCCGGCGAGTTCGGCTTTGATTGTGGTGGCGGCGTACTTGGCGCCCTGAATGGCCCCCTGCGCCACCCCGGGCACACCTTCGACGGCGGCCATGTCCCCAATGACGAACACGTTGGGGTGACCGGGCAGCGACAGGTCGGGCTGTACCTTGACCCGGCCCGCGCGGTCGAGTTCGACGGCCGACTGGCGAGCCAGATCCCGGCCCAATGAGCTGGCCGAGACCCCGGCCGACCACACCTTGCAGGCCGATTCGATGCGCCGGATGGTGCCATCGGAGTCCTTGACCGTGATGCCGTCGCGGTCGACGTCGGTCACCATCGCGCCGAGCTGGATTTCGACGCCCATCTTTTCGAGCCTCGCGGCGGCCCTCTTGCCGAGCTTGTCGCCAAATGGCGGCAACACCGCGGGGGCGGCGTCGAGCAGTATGACCCGTGCCCTCGTGGAGTCGATGTGGCGGAAGGCGCCCTTCAGCGTGTCGTCGGCCAGTTCCGCGATCTGGCCTGCCATCTCGACGCCGGTCGGCCCGGCGCCGACGACGGTGAACGTGAGCAGCTTTTTCCGCCTCTCCGGATCGGTGGATCGTTCGGCCGCTTCGAACGCGCTCAGGATGCGTCCCCGCAGTTCCAGTGCGTCGTCGATGGACTTCATGCCGGGGGCGAATTCGGCGAAACGGTCGTTTCCGAAGTAGGACTGCCCGGCTCCGGCTGCGACGATCAGGCTGTCGTAGGGGGTTTCGTAGGTATGACCCAGCAGGTCCGAGATAACGACTTTGCGAGTCAGATCTATATGTGTCACGTCACCGAGCAGCACCTGGACGTTGCGCTGTCTGCGCAAGATGACGCGGGTGGTCGGCGCAATCTCGCCTTCGGAGATGATGCCGGTCGCCACTTGGTACAGCATCGGCTGAAAAAGGTGATGGGTGGTACGGGCGATCAACTTGATGTCGACATCGGCCCTCTTGAGCTTTTTGACCGCGTTCAGTCCGCCGAATCCGGATCCGATGACCACGACCCGGTGTCGACGATTGGGTGCAGTGTCTTCGGGTTCGGCGTTCATGGTCTGGTTGCTCCTCAGCGGCGACTGGGTTCACCTCTAACCTAGTCGTCCGGACCTGCATTTATCGACGTTGAACCGTGTGATCACCCACACGCGGGCCGTCGGACGTGATGCGCCTCGCTAAGCCGGTCAGACACCGACCAGTGGGCGCAGAGCGTCACCAACCGCAGCGACCACACCCGGTGTGTAGAACGGCAAGTTAACGATCACGCCGTCGATCCCCGCGTCCAGCACCTTGGCCTGACCGCCGTGAACGGCGGAGGCCGCCGCGCTAATTGCTCGCGCTGAGCGAATTGCCCAGCTCCTCACCGCGCCACTAAGCGGCGCGCATCATCGCCGGGCTAAGCGAATTGCGTCAGCGCGCCGTGGCTGACGTGCAACAGCTGTCCGGTGATATGACGGGCGGCGGGACTGGTGAGGAACAGTGCCAACCTCGCGACCTCGGCGGCAACTGACGGCGGTGTGCTGGACAACCCTTCGTACCCCGGCTGTACGCCGCGCCCAGCAGCGACCGCGTTGACCGTGATACCCCGAGTGCCGAAGACCGTGGCCTGGCCTGCGGCCCAGTTCGAGAGGGCGGCCTTGACCGCGGCCTCAGCGCTGCCCTGGCGCGGGTTCTCCGGCACGACGCTGATGATCGAGCCACCGGAGCGCAAGTGATCACCCACGGTCTCAACCGTCAGCACCGCCGATAGCACGGTGACGTCCAGCGAGTTACGCCACGCGGCGGCCAGATCCGACAGCGAATACGCGCGCGGGTCACCGGGGTTCCAGCGTGGCGCCGGAATGTTGACGATGGTGTCCAGGTGATGAGGAAACAGCTGACGGACCTCCGCGAGACTGGCGGGGTCGGTGTTGTCGCAGACGATCGCGTCCGCGTCGAGCTCCTTGGCGGCCACCTCGAGATCGTCTCGGCGTGCACCGACCAGCGTGATCGTATGGCCGGCGTCACGGAACCCTTCAGCAACGGCGCGACCCAATTCAGTATCGCCCCCGGTGACCAGCACCTCCACCGCCATGACCTCCTTGTATTCAACATTGAATCCAGGTGCCGGCCAGTAACTGGCACCTGCGGCTTCCGCCTGGAGCAACGGCCATCCGTGCTTCGATGGTGGCATACCGCAACGCCGTTCCCTGGGATTTCAGGGCGTGTATGGCGCTGACTTCCGTATATGTTACTGGACAGTAGCTAGAGATCAAACTCCGAATCCGGCACGGCGCGGTCACCGTTTGGATAACGCTTGGCATCGTGACATTCCGACTCAGGACTGCGCGAGTGCTCGCGCGGGCTCGGATCTGGGGGATAGCCGGGTCGCTGTCGCTGGTTTTGGTAACGAATCTGAGCGGGTGTAGTCAGAAGTTACCCTCGGCGACGCCGTCCTCGTCGACGGGCCACTCGTCGGCCACGTCGATCATGGTGTTCGCGGCGGCGCCGCTTAAGCCGACGTTTACCCTGCTCGCCGGGAAGTTCCAAACCGACAATCCCGGCGCCACCGTGGATTTCGACTTCGCGACCTCCTCGGAACTGGCGAACCAATTGGCCCAAGGCGCCAGCGCGGACATCTTCGCCTCGGCGGACAGCGCGCAAATGGACACGGTGACCAAAGCGGGCTTGACGGGGAGCGATCCGGTCAATTTCGCCTCCAACACGTTGGTGATCGTCACGGCCCCGGGCGACCCCAAGCAGATCCACTCCTTCGCCGATCTCGCTAAACCTGGTCTCAAGGTCGCGGTGTGCCAGCCGCCGGCGCCCTGCGGAGCCGCGACGCAGCGCATCGAGGACGACACCGGGGTGCATCTCAACCCGGTAAGCGAAGAATCGGCGGTATCAGGGGTGCTGACCAAGGTCACTAACGGCGAGGCGGACGCCGGACTGGTCTATATCACTGACGCGCGCAAAGCCGGCGACAAAGTAAGCACGGTCAAATTCCCTGAATCGGCCAATGTGGTGAACCTATATTCGATCGCCATCCTCAAACACGCCTCCCAGCCCGCGCTTGCGCAGAAGTTCGTCGACCTGGTGACGGGCGCGACGGGCCAAAAGGCGCTCGACCAGGCCGGCTTCGCCCATCCATGAAGATGCAAACCGCGATCATCGTGACGCGCCGGGCTGCGGTCGCGATAGCGGATCGCCGTCGCGGCCGTGCGCATTCCGCTAGTGACCCGATGAACTGCGCTGATGCGGCGGATCGTCTGCCCGGAGTCGCTGGCAAACCATTCACATCGTCAGCACTCCACACTTGCGTCACGGCTGTAACACGGTAGGTTTTTGCTCATGGACCAGATGGACGGCAACTCGACACGGCCCAAAAACCGCTGGACGAGGCTCGCGATCGCCACGATCAGCGGCGCCGGAGCGATCACGCTCGCCTTGCCGGCGACCACGGCCAGCGCCGACCCGGTGCCACCGCCACCGCCCACCACGGCGGCTCCCGCGCCGGCCAATCCCAACGGGCCAGCGGATGCGGCGCCCGGCCCGGCCGGACCTAACGCGGCACCTCCCCCCGCCGACCCGGTTGCCGCGCCACCGGGAGCCGGCCCCAACGCGCCAGCGCCACCGGCGACCGATCCGAACGCGCCCCAGCCCGGACGGGTCGACAACCCCGTCGGTGGGTTCAGCTACGTCATTCCCGCCGGCTGGGTGGAATCCGACGCCACCCACCTCGACTACGGTTCGGCCCTGCTCAGCAAGGCAACGGCGCCGCCGGCCCCGGGTCAGCCACCACCAGTGGCCAACGACACCCGCGTCGTGCTCGGCAAGTTGGACCAAAAGCTGTACGCCAATGCTGAAGCCGACAACACCAAGGCCGCAACCCGACTCGCGTCCGACATGGGCGAGTTCTTCATGCCCTATCCGGGCACGCGGATCAACCAGGAGACCACTGCGCTGGGCGCCAACGGCGTGTCCGGGGGTGCGTCGTACTACGAAGTGAAGTTCAGCGACGCCACCAAGCCGAACGGCCAGATCTGGGCTGGAGTGGTCGGTCCGTCGGGGCCGAACGTTCCGCAGGGTGCGGCGAACCAGCGCTGGTTCGTGGTGTGGCTGGGCACCGCGAACGATCCCGTGGACAAGGCCGGGGCGAAGACTCTGGCCGAGTCGGTCCGGCCGCTGGCACCTGCCCCGGCGGCTCCGGCACCCGCCCCGGGGGCTCCGGCACCCGCCCCGGGGGCTCCGGCACCCGCACCAGGGGCTCCGGCACCTGCACCAGGCGCTCCGGCTCCAGAGACCCCCGCTCCGGCGCCGGCCCCGAACGCGCCAGCCCCGCCACCACCAGGACAGCCCGCCGGCGGTAACGGCCCGGCGCCGGCTCCCGGTGCGGTGTCGACCTAATCGCGCGGCCGCTCCAGTCGAAGACGCCCGTCTGGCGCAGGGCAATTCACCGCACTTGGCACAGTTAAGCCGAACGAGCCCAATTGAGCGTCCGAATAATTACGCTAATTGGGTATACGGATTGACAGTCCAGCAGCGGGCTTGGCCAGCGACAGCAAGGAGGTCCGAATGGACGTCATGGCAGCTTCCGAATTTCTTGCAATCGACTTAAACGGTAGGACCGGTATAGGTCTGATCGGTTACATCATCATCGGCGGTATTGCCGGGTGGCTTGCGAGCAAGGTCGTCAGGGGTGGCGGGTCGGGCATCCTGGTCGACATCGTGGTCGGTGTGGTCGGCGCATTCCTGGCCGGCATCATCCTTCTCAATGTGCTGCATGTCGACGTGAACAGTGGAGGGTACTGGTTCACCTTCTTCGTTGCGTTCGGTGGAGCAGCCGTCCTGCTGTGGCTGGTACGCCTCGTCCGCAGACGTTGAGAGGCCAAAGACATTGAGCCGGCGACGGATTGGACGCTCGGCACCGCGTAGCCGCATGAGCGGGTGATGGCCCGGAAGTCCCCGCAGCCGGCCGGAACGATGAGCGCCTGGCGGGTGCGCCGGCCCGGTCCGATGAACACCGACCCGCTGGAACGGGTCAGCACGCCGGTGCCGCGCCCCGAGCCATCCGAGCTGCTGGTCGCCGTGCGGGCATGCGGGGTGTGCCGCACCGACCTGCACGTCACCGAGGGGGATCTTCCGGTGCACCGGGAGACGGTGACGCCCGGACACGAGGTGGTCGGTGAAGTTGTCGAGGTCGGCGCCGATGCGGGTGACGAGTTCGGCGTCGGCGACCGGGTGGGGATCGCATGGTTGCGGCATACCTGCGGGGTATGCAAGTACTGTCGGCGCGGCGATGAGAACCTGTGTCCGAAGTCCCGCTACACGGGGTGGGACGCCGATGGCGGTTACGCCGAATTCGCCACCGTTCCTGCGGCTTTCGCGCATCATCTGCCGAGTGGCTACAGTGACACCGAGCTTGCGCCGCTGCTGTGCGCCGGCATCATCGGCTACCGCTCACTACTGCGCGCGGCGCTTCCGCCCGGAGGCCGGTTGGGGCTGTACGGGTTCGGCGGCAGCGCGCACATCACCGCGCAGGTCGCGCTGGCCCAGGGCGCCGAGGTGCACGTGATGACGCGTGGCGCCGCCGCCAGGGAGCTGGCGCTCGGGCTGGGCGCCGCCTCCGCCCAAGGCGCTGCCGATCCGCCACCGGCGCCGCTCGACGCCGCAATCCTGTTCGCCCCAGTCGGTGATCTGGTGCTGCCCGCGTTGGAGGCGCTTGATCGTGGCGGCACGTTGGCGATCGCCGGAATCCACCTGAGCGACATCCCCGCTCTCAACTACCAGCGCCATCTGTTCCAGGAGCGCCAGGTTCGCTCGGTGACATCGAACACCCGCGCCGACGCGCGGGCCTTCCTCGACTTCGCGGCCGAGCATCACATCAAGGTGACCACGCCGGAATATCCACTGAGTCAAGCTGATCGGGCGCTGTCGGATCTCAGCGCCGGCCGCATCGCCGGGGCCGCCGTGCTGCTCGTGTAGCAGCAATTCAGCCGGACAACTGCCATACCAGCGCGGCGGCCAGAGCCCCCAGCCCGTTCAGCGACCAATGCAGCGCGATCGGCGCGAGCAGGCTGCCGCTACGTCGGCGCAGCCAGCTGAACACAAACCCGGCCGCCGCGGTCGCGACCACCGCCAGCGTCACCCCAGCCAGCATGCCCACGACTCCGCCGCCGAACAGCCGAGTAAAGCCGACATTGCTGCTCGTCAAACCCAACGATGTCGCGACATGCCAAAGACCGAAAAGCAGCGAACCGGCCAGCGCGACACCGCGGAACCCCCACGCCCGGTTCAATGCACCGTGCAGCACACCGCGGAAAGCCAGCTCCTCGGGGATCACGGTTTGCAGCGGAATGATGATCATCGAGGCGACCAGTGCGCCCGAGATCGTCGCGTAGTGGTTGTTCATGAACATCGGCCGGGTCAGCGGCAGCAGTGCGCCGACCGCGATCACCGCCACCACAACTGCAACCGCGGCCAGCGCATATGCGGCACCGGATTTCCAGTGATCACGACCCAGGCCGAGTTCGGCCCAGCCCAGGCCGTTGATCCGCAACCAGGCGACCAGCCCGATCGCCGCGGCCGGGACCGTCACGACGCCCGCCCACGGTGTGGTGAAGTGCGCTATCAGGTTCGTCAGGGCCAGCACCACCACAACCACAGCGACGTCGACGTAGACGCGGAATTGGTGCAGCGCAGAGAGCTGCGCTAGCAGTGGGTGCTCTTCCGCCGCGGCGCTCTCGTGACCAGACATCCCTAAAGGTTACCGGCGCTGCCGAGGCGCTATCCGCAGCTGCTCACTCAGTCCGTTCGTTCCGCTCGCTCGCCTCCCCAGGTCCAGCCGGCGATCTGCGGGTCGTCCTCCCCGTGCTCACGGGTGTAACGCCGAGCGGCCAGCCGAGCGTCGACCATCCGCTGGCGCAGCACGGCGGCTTGACCGGCCAGCCCGTCCACCCGGTCGATGACGTCCATAACCAAGTGGAAGCGATCCAAATCGTTGAGCATCACCATGTCGAACGGTGTCGTGGTGGTCCCACGCTCCTTGAACCCGCGCACGTGCAGGTGATGGTGATTGGCGCGTCGATAAGCCAGCCGGTGAATCAACCACGGATAGCCGTGGTAGGCGAAGATGACCGGCTTGTCGCGGGTGAACAGAGCGTCGAATTCGTTGTCGGGCAAGCCATGCGGATGGTCGGAGTCCGGCAGCAGCCGCATCAGGTCGACGACGTTGACCACTCGCACAGCCAGCTCGGGCAGTTCGCGACGCAGGATGTCGGCGGCGGCCAACGTCTCGAGCGTCGGGACGTCCCCGGCGCAGGCCAGCACCACGTCGGGTTCCGCGGTCGCCGTGCTTGCCCACTCCCAGATGCCCAGGCCGCGGGTGCAATGGTCGATCGCAGACTCCATGTCGAGATAGGCCAGTGCGGGCTGCTTGCCGGCGACAACAACGTTGACGTAGTCGCGGCTGCGCAGGCAGTGGTCGGCCACCGACAGCAGCGTGTTGCCGTCCGGCGGCAGGTAGACCCGCACCACCTCAGGGCGTTTGTTGGCGACCAGGTCGATGAACCCGGGATCCTGATGTGAGGCCCCGTTGTGGTCCTGCCGCCACACATGGGAGCTCAGCAGGTAGTTCAGCGACGCGACCGGCTGCCGCCACGGAAGTTCACGACTGGTGGACAACCATTTCGCGTGCTGGCTGACCATCGAGTCGACGATGTGCACGAACGCCTCGTAGCAGTTGAACAATCCGTGCCGCCCGGTCAGCAGGTATCCCTCCAACCAGCCTTGGCACAGGTGCTCGGACAGCACTTCCATCACCCGACCTGCCGGTGCGAGGTGTTCATCGACGGGCAAGGCCTCCGAAAGCCACACCTTGTCGGTCGACTCGTAGACCGCGTCCAGGCGGTTGGAGGCGGTCTCATCAGGGCCCATCAAACGGAACCGGTCGCCGTTGCGCGCGATCACGTCCCGCAGGAACGTGCCGAGCACGCGAGTGGCCTCGTGGGTTTGCGTGGCGGGTTGCGAGACGGCTACCGCATAGTCGCGGAAGTCGGGCAAGTCCAGGTCATGCAGCAGCAGACCGCCGTTGGCGTGCGGATTGGCGCTCATCCGCCGGTCACCGGCTGGTGCCAGCGCGCGTAGCTCCGCGCGCAGCCTGCCGTCGTCGTCGAACAACTCCTCGGGCGCGTAACTATGCATCCACTCTTCGAGCTGCGCGCGGTGGGCGGGGTTGTCGCGGGTCTCGGCCAGCGGGACCTGATGCGCTCGCCAAGTGCCCTCCACCTGTTTGCCGTCGACGACTTTGGGTCCGGTCCATCCCTTCGGTGTTCGCAGCACGATCATCGGCCACACCGGCCGCTCGGTTTTGCCGCCGCTGCGCGCATCGTGCTGGATCGCCGCGATCTCATCGAAAGCCTCGTCGAGAGCGGCGGCAAGCTGTTGATGCACGTTGTCGGGATCGTCTCCGACGACGGTGATCGGCCGGTACCCGTAGCCGCGCAGCAACCACTCCAGCTCGGGATGCGGGATGCGGGCCAGCACGGTCGGGTTGGCGATCTTGTAGCCGTTCAGGTGCAGGATGGGCAGCACCGCGCCGTCGCTGACCGGGTTGAGGAACTTGTTGGAGTGCCAGCTGGCCGCCAGCGGCCCGGTTTCGGCCTCACCGTCGCCGACGACACAGGCGACCACCAGATCTGGATTGTCGAACGCCGCGCCGTAGGCGTGCACCAGGGCGTAGCCGAGTTCGCCGCCCTCATGGATGGAGCCCGGCGTCTGGGCGGCCACATGGCTCGGGATGCCACCTGGAAATGAGAACTGCCGGAACAACTTCCGTAGGCCGTCGGTGTCTTCTTCGATGCCCGTGTACACCTCGCTGTAGGTGCCCTCCAGGTAGGCGTTGGCCACCAGTCCGGGCCCGCCGTGGCCGGGTCCGGTGATGTAGATGACGTTGGCATCGCGGTTGCGGATGATGCGGTTCAGATGTACGTAGATCAGGTTCAGCCCCGGGGTGGTGCCCCAATGCCCCAGCAGCCGCGGCTTGACGTGCTCGGATACCAGCGGCTCGTGCAGCAGCGGGTTGTCCAGTAGGTAGATCTGGCCGACCGACAGGTAGTTGGCCGCGCGCCAATAGGCATGGATGCCGGCACGTTCGTCTTCGGTAAGCGTCGCGGGCGTGACGGTTTGTGAGCTCATCCGCCCGATTGTCCGCGAGCCGGGTGAACAACGCACCACGCCGAGGTAGGCGAAGTGGGGCGCAGCCGCCCAAACTACGCTGGCGTGATGCCTGGCGACGCGGACATGGTCGACACCGAAGGGCTGTTGGCGTCGCTGCGTGTGCTCGACCTGTCCGGTGACGACGGCGACCCGGTAACCCGACTGCTGGCGGATTTGGGCGCCGACGTGCTGAAGGTGGAACCACCGGGCGGCAGCCCGTCGCGCACTGAGCTGCCGACGCTGCGCGGCACCAGCCTGCGGTTCGCACTGCACAACGCCAACAAGCGCAGTACCGTGCTCGACCCGTCCGACCCGAACGACCGCGACCGGTTGATCGAACTCGCCGGCAGCGCCGACATTGTCGTCGACAGCGGGATTCCCGGTCAGGCCGCTAGATACGGAACCTCGTGCGCCGACTTGGCCGATCGGTTTCCGCAGCTGGTGGCGTTGTCGGTCACCGACTTCGGCACGACCGGGCCGCGTTCGTCGTGGCGGGCCACCGATCCGGTGCTCTACGCACTCTCGGGCTCGCTCGCACGGTCGGGCCCCACCACGGGAACACCGGTATCACCGCCGGATGGCATCGCGTCGGCCACCGCCGCCGTGCAGGCCGCATGGGCCGCGCTGGTTGCATATTACAACCGATTACGCTGTGGGACAGGCGATTACATCGACTTCTCCCGGTTCGAGGCTGTCGTGATGGCGCTCGACCCGGCGTTCGGGGCGCACGGGCAGGCCGCTGCGGGCATCCGTCGACCGGATCGCTGGCGCGGACGCCCGAAAAACCAGGACGCCTACCCGATCTATCCCTGTCAGGACGGCTACGTTCGGATCTGCGTGATGTCACCGCGACAGTGGCGCGGGCTGCGGCGGTGGCTAGGGGAGCCCGAGGACTTCCAGGATCCCAAATACGACGTGATCGCCGCGCGCTTCGCGGCTTGGCCAAAGATCGGCGTGCTGGTCCAGCAGTTGTTCGCCGGCCAGACGATGAAAGCGTTGGTGTCGGCCGGGCAGGCACACGGCGTGCCAATTTCCGCCGTGCTGTCGCCCGCGCAAATCCTGGCGTCCGACCATTTCCAGGCGGTAGGCGCCATTGCCGACGCCGAGCTCGTTCCAGGGGTGCACGCCAGCGTCCCGGCCGGCTACTTCGCCGTCAACGGTCAACACATCGGTTTTCGCGCGCCCACTCCGCTTGCCGGCCAACACGAAGCTCAGTGGCTTGCCGAGCCCGCGGTTGTCCCGGCCCGCGGAAAATCCGGACAACGTCCGTTTGAGGGGCTGCGCATCATCGACCTCGGCATCATTGTCGCCGGCGGCGAACTCAGCCGCCTGTTCGCTGATCTGGGCGCCGAGGTCATCAAGGTCGAAAGTGCCTCCTATCCCGACGGATTGCGACAGGCACGGGTCGGCGAGGCCATGAGTGAGTCATTCGCCTGGACACATCGCAACAACCTGGCGTTCGGTGTGGATCTGCGCAGCAAAGAGGGCAATCAGATCTTCCGCCGACTGGTCACCCACGCCGACGCGGTGTTCGCCAACTTCAAGCCGGGAACCCTTGCCGCCCTGGGTTTTCCGTACGACACGCTGCATGTGCTCAACCGAAGGGTGGTACTCGCGGAAAGCAGTGCCTTCGGCGACAGCGGACCGTGGAGCAGCCGGATGGGGTACGGGCCGCTGGTGCGCGCCACCGCAGGCGTCAGCAAGCTGTGGACAGACCACGACGACCATGACGCTCAACCGGAGAGCTCCCGGCACCGGTTTTACGACGCGACCACGGTCTTTCCCGATCACGTGGTCGGACGGATCACCGCGATCGGGGCGTTGGCCGCGCTGATCCACCGTGATCGGACCGGTACGGGGGCCCGGGTGCATGTCTCCCAGGCCGAGGCCGTCGTCAACCAGCTCGACGCCCGCTATGTGACCGACGCGGTACGGGCGTACAGCCAGGCCGATTTGCGCGACGACACCAGCCTGCATGAAGTCTGCCCGTGCGCGGGTGATGACGAATGGTGCGTTATCTCGATCCGCACTGATGCCGATTGGCGTTCGGCCAGCTCGGTTTTCGGGGTTCCGGAGCTGGCCGGTGATGCGCGGTTCGCGACCGGCGAAGCGAGGCTGGCGCACCGCGAGGAGTTGCTGACCCAGGTCTCGGCGTGGACCCGGGCCCGCACCCCGGTGCAGGTTGCCGAGGCTTTGCAATCGGCCGGCATTCCCGCGGGCCAGATGAACCGTCCACCCGATGTCCTGGACGACCTGCAGCTGCGCGAGCGAAAGCTGTTCAGCGACATGCGCCATCCGCTGTTCGATCATCCGCTGCCGGCCGAAACCGGCCCGGCGCCGTTTCGCCACATCCCGCCCGCACCACAGCGGCCAGCGCCGCTGCCCGGGCAGGACACCCGCGAAATCTGTCACAAAGTCCTCGGGATGAGCAGTGACGAAACCGAGCAGCTGATCAACGACGGCGTGCTGTTTGCATCCACCGACACCGCCTAGCATTCGCCTCGGCGCCAACCGCGGAAGGTTTCCTTGATGCCCGTCAACCCCAGGACACCGGTACTGGTCGGCTACGGCCAAATCAACCACCGCGAGGACCGGGTCGCTGAGGAAAACACCCTCGAACCCGTCGACTTGATGGCCGCGGCCGCGCGCGAAGCCGCCGACTCCCGCGTACTCGAGGCCGTCGACGCCATCTCCGTGGTCAACCTGTTCTCGGCGCGCTACCGCGACCCAGGTCTGCTGCTGGGCCAACGCATCGGCGCCGACCATCCGGCCACCCGCTACAGCTGCGTGGGCGGCAACGTGCCGCAGTCTCTGGTCAACCGAGCCTGCTTGGACATTCAACAAGGACGCGCGGACGTGGTGTTGGTGGCCGGCGCGGAAATGTGGCGTACGAGGACGCGGTTGCGCGCCAACGGCAAAAGACTTACCTGGACCGAGCAGGACCAGTCAGTCCCGGTGGCTGAAGGTAGTGACGAGCACGTACCGATGGCCGGCCCGGCCGAGGACCGCATCGGGCTGGACCGCCCGGCGTACATCTACCCGTTGTTCGAGCACGCGCTTCGAATCAGCACAGGGGAGTCGATCGACGACCACCGCAAGCGCGTCGGCGAGCTGTGGGCGCGGTTCAACGCGGTCGCGGTGCACAATCCACATGCTTGGATCCGTAAACCGGTTGCGGCCGAGGATATTTGGCAGGACGGCCCGACGAACCGGATGATCAGCTGGCCCTACACGAAGCTGATGAACTCCAACAACATGGTCGACCAGTCCGCCGCGTTGATCCTGACGTCGGTGGAGACCGCGAACCGCTTGCGAATCCCCGCCGAGCGCTGGGTTTACCCGTATGCGGGCACCGATGCGCACGACACCTACGCGATCAGCGAGCGCGCCGAACTGTACCGGTCGCCGGCCATCCGGATCGCAGGCGCGCGGGCGCTGACACTTGCCGGCCTGGGCATCGACGACGTGAACTACGTCGACCTGTACTCGTGTTTTCCGTCGGCAGTGCAGGTCGCGGCGGCCGAACTCGGGCTGCCAGCCGACGACCCGGCTCGGCCGCTGACCGTGACCGGCGGGCTCACGTTCGCCGGCGGACCGTGGAGCAATTACGTCGGCCACTCGATCGCGACGATGGCCGAACTGCTCACGGCCAACCCCGGCCGACGCGGCTTCATCACCGCCAACGGCGGCTACCTGACCAAGCACAGCTTTGGCGTCTACGGCACCGTGCCACCGTCGTCCGAGTTCCGTTGGGAGGATACGCAATCCGCGGTCGACCGAGAACCAACCCGGGTGGCCGCGGTGGAATGGGAAGGCGTGGGCACCGTCGAAGCCTGGACGACGCCGTTCGACCGGGATGGCCAGCCGGAGAAGGCGTTCCTGGCGGTTCGCACCCCCGACGAACGCCGCACCCTGGCGTTGGTCACCGACCCTGCGGCGGCTGCAGCCACCGTGCGTGACGACATCGCCGGCGCCAAGGTGACGATCCGCGCCGACGGCACCGCCACACTGCAGTAACCATCCAGTTAGCTGAAAGCAAACTGGGAACCGGTACGCAGCCTTATTGTCGTTTTATCGACTAGACGTCGTTGGAGGTGCCCGGACATGCGGATCCTGCTGACCGGCGTCACCGGAGTGGTCGGGCGTGCCGTCGCCCGGCAGCTAGTCGCCGCTGGATACGCGGTCACCGGCATCGCAGCTCGCCCGCACGAAAATCTGCATCCCTACGTCGACTTTGTTTGCGGGCCGCTCGGTGACCCGATGTTGCAGCAGCTGGCCGACGAGTCCGATGTGGTGCTTCACCTCGCCCCGATCGAGGCCACCGCGCCCGACAGCGCCGGGATTAACGGGCTGGTGCACGTCGCCCATGCGGCCGCCCGCGCCGGTGCCCGGTTGATCTACGTGTCTCAGTCGGCTGGACCGCCGAAGCTCTACCAACAGGCCGAGGCGCTGGTGTCGACGAGTTGGGCGCCGAGCCTGATCGTCCGGATAGCGCCCCTGGTGGGCCGCCAGCTCGATTGGATGATCTGCCGCACCGTCGGCAGCCTGCTGCACAGCAAGGATTCAGCCGAGCTGTTGCGGCTGCTGCATTTCGACGACCTGCTTCGATTCCTGGTGCTCTCGGTGGCGACCAACTCCACAGGGGCGGTTGACCTTGCGACTCCGGACACCACCGAGCTGGGTACCGCGCGCCGGTTGCTGCGATCCGTCGAGCAGCGCCCGCGGCTCTCCCGCCTCCCAACCTGGCCACAGCTGATTCCCGACCTCGACGTCTCTGCGGTGCAGGAGGCTTGGCAGTTCGAGTTCGGCTGGCGTGCAATCGATGCGGTCGCCGACACCGTGCGCGGATTGGCCGGCCGCAGACTCGACGTCAGGGGCGCTGTCGATTTGACCGGCCACCTGCCGCTACCGGTCGAGGTCGCTCCGCGCACCGGGCCGTCGGACGGCACCCGGTTGCTGTCGGTGGCGCAAGACGGGCTCGAGGGGGAGTTCGACGACCGGATCGACCCCCGCTTCCCGGTATTCAGCGCAGCCACCGTCGCCGAGACGCTGCCTGGGCCGCTGACCCCGATGACACTGGATGTCCAGCTCGCCGGCATGCGCGCCGCCACCCGGGTGATGAGCCAGGTGATGGCTTCCGGCGACGTGGTCGCCGACGAATGGGGAAGCCGGGCTATCGCGGTTTTCGGTCACCGCCCCTACGTTGGCGTTTCGGCAAGCGTGATCGCCGCAGACCAATTGCCCGGCTGGGACGTGCGCGAGGTCATGCAACAGTCGCTGGGCGGCTCGCACGTCGATGGGCTTTTGCCGCTGGGGCGCCCGCCGCTGACTGGCGGGTTGCGCGGCTCTGCCGCCAAAGCGGTTGTCGTCAAACGGGCGTTGGCTTTGTTGCGGCATCTGAAGGCCGACACTGCGGCATACGTCGCGGCCGCGACGGCCGAACACCTCGATGCGGTGCAGCTGAATTCGCGGTCGGACGCCGAGCTTCAGGCGCGAACTCGGCTACTGCGGGACCGGATCCACCAGGGCTGGAGTCTGACCGCACTGTGGCTGATCGACACCGGCGTCACCGCAGCGACGGTAGAACGCACCGGCCTACACGTCACCGTTTCCGGGGTGGGCGCGTTGCTGGAAAGCGATGCCGTTGCGGCCAAGACCTCCTCGCTGGCGGCGTTGATCCGAAGCGATCCGCAGCTGTGCGCGCTCGCTGTTGACGGAGACCTCAACGGCATCAGCGCCCTGTCGCGCACTATCGGCGCCGCCTTTGCCGCCGCCGTCGCCCGGGTCGGGCACCGCGGTCCGGGCGAAATCGAGCTTGCCAACTTGATGTTCGGTGATGATCCGGCGATGCTCCTGGTTACTGCCGGACACGCCGCAACCGAGGTGCCCCGGGCGATGCCACCGGACAGATCAGAGGCGAAGCTGGCCGAGCGGATGGCGGCCAACGCTCGAGCTTCGCGAGAACAGGCCTACGACGCGACCATCCTGTTCACACACGAACTACGAATGACGTTGCGAGAATTAGGATCTCGATTGGTCGCAGCGGAACTCATCGACGTCGCAGGCGAGGTGTTCTACCTCACCTGCGACGAAGTGATCACCATGCCCTCCGATGCCCGGCTGCGGATTAAACGCCGGCGCGCCGAACGGGAACGGTTTCAGGGCCTGCGCCTACCCGACATCATCACGGTCAGCTGACCAGGTCGCCCAACGGCGCCTGCGGATCGGCCAACTTGTCGGGATCCACGACTGTCTTGGACCGGATCAGGCTCTTGATGTCGTCGAGCACATCCCAGATGTTGACGTTCATTCCGGCCAGCACTCGATTATCGGCGTCCAGCCAAAAGGCAACGAATTCGCGGCCATCGACGTCGCCGCGGAACACGACCCGCTGATAGCTCGGCGCGTGCCCGGCATACTCCATGCCCAGGTCGTACTGGTCGGTGAAAAAGTAAGGCAGCTCGGTGTATTCGGCTTGTTCACCGAGCATGCCGGCCGCCGCGACGGCGGGCTGCTTGAGCGCGTTGGCCCAGTGTTCGGTACGGATCCGGTCGCCGAAGAGTGGATGTTCGGCCGCGGCGATATCGCCCACCGCGTAGATGTCGGCGTCGCTGGTGCGCAGCGATGCGTCGACCAGCACCCCGCCATCACCCGTCGACAGGCCGGCCTGGTCGGCCAGTTCGATGTTGGGCTGTGCGCCGACAGCCACCAGTACGGCGTCGGCGGCGACCGTCGACACGTCGCCCAGCCGCAGGCCGGTGGCCTTGCCGTCGGCGGTGGTGATCTCCTCGACTTCGGTCTGCAGACGCAGGTCGACGCCGTGGTCGCGGTGCAGCTTGGCGAATACGCTGCCGACCTCTTCACCGACCGCACCAACCAGCGGCAGCTTGGCAGTTTCGACCACGGTGACATTGACGCCGCGTTGACGTGCGCTTGCCGCGACTTCCAGCCCGATCCAGCCCGCCCCGACCACTGCAAGCGAAGACCCTTCCACCAGAGCCGAATTCAGCGTCGACGCGTCGTCGAATGTCCGCAAGTAATGGACGCCGGCGGCATCGGACCCCGGAATCGGCAGCCGCCGTGAACGCGATCCGGTGGCCAGCAGCAACTTGTCATATCGAATACTGGTGCCGCCGGGGAGCTCGACGGTGTGTGCTGTGGGGTCGACCGCCAACACCGCAGTACCCACGCGCAGGTCGATGTCGTTCTCTCGGTACCAGGCTGAGTCGTGCACGGTGAAGTCGCTGAGCGATTTTTTGCCGGCAAGAAACTCCTTCGACAGCGGAGGCCGCTCGTAGGGCAGCTGCTGCTCCTCGGCGCACAGAACTATCTGTCCGTCGAAGTCTTTCTCGCGCAACGCTTCCGCTGCCTTGGCTCCACCAAGTCCACCGCCGACGATGACGAATGTGTTCGAGTTAGCCATGATCGCTGCTCCGTCCTCTCGAATTGCACCGCACGGTCACTGGACGGGTCAACCGGCCATCCGCTGGCGCACATAACCCACGGCGTACCCGTAGTCGGGGTTCGCAAACGTGGTGATCACTTGCGCGGAAGACTCCGCGCATAGTCGGCGCCGCGGGTCACCCAGTCGGTCAATTGCCGTTTGGTTTTCACCCCGTCGGACTCGACGCGGACCCACCCGCGGACTTCGCGCCCGGCCATCACCATCGGGCTGACATGGGGTCGTCCCACAAGCCTTTCCGTGTCGTTCGGTGGTACCCGGACCATCAGACCGCCCTGCCCGCTGACAGCCACCGACATGTTGCCGTTGATCAGGAACGCCAGGCCGCCGAACATTCGCTTCTCGTCAACGCCGCGCAGCGGGCCCAGCAATTCGCGAATGCGGTCGGCGAGGTCGGTGTCGTACGCCATGCGGCTACCTGGTGTCCGGCATGCGTTCGGCAGCAGGCTTCCACCCGCCGTCGACGAGGATCAATTCGAATTCCGCGGCCCCCAGACGACGCTGCTTTACCTCTTGATATGCGTCGCTGAAGTACCAGCGCTTGGCGACTTCCATCGAAGGAAATTCAAAAAGGACAATGCCTTTCGCATTGGCGTCTCCTTCGAGCACCTCGAACGGAGCGTATGCCACCAGCGGTTTGGCGTCGAAACCTTCGAAGGACGGGGCGACATGCGCCCAGTAGTCCTCAAGCCGACGGCGATCGGAAACGCTTCGGCAGATCGCGAAGAGATAAGCCGCCATGTTCCGCCTCAGTCCAGGTCCACCCGGACCGTCAGCAGGTCGCTGCCCATCAGCCGCACCAGCGCGCTGTTGATCCCGGGCAGGCTGCGCAGCCGATCTTTCGCGTCGTCCTCGGGCATCAGGTGGGCGGTCCCGGTGCGCCACTGGTCGCCGATGCGCACCCGCACGGCGGGGTTGGCCTTGATGTTGAGGACGTAGTGCGAATGCCCGCCGTGCTCGGAGACCATCCAGAACTGGTTGCCGATTACCCGGCCCCCGATCGCGGTGCGCCGCGGCTGGCCGGACTTTCGGCCGATGGTCTCCAGTTGGGTGACCGGCAGCCGCCGGCCCACCGGGTTGACCACCAGCCGTTGGGCGGTGTGGATGATGCGGCGTTTGAGCCGTTGCGAGTCGGTCATGCCCGCAGGCTATCCGACATCACGCAGCGGCGGTCACCGCCTGCGAAGCAGGTTCCAGTGCCTGGGCGACGATTTCGGCGACGTCGGTCATCGGCTTGACGTCCAACGCCTCGAGCACCTCGGCGGGCACATCGTCGAGATCCGGCTCGTTGCGCTGCGGGATGAACACCGTCGACAGCCCGGCCCGCTGCGCGGCCAGCAGCTTCTGCTTGACACCGCCGATCGGCAACACCCGACCATTCAGCGTCACCTCGCCGGTCATCCCGACTTCGGCGCGAACCTGCCGCCCGGTGGCCATTGACACCAGCGCGGTCACCATCGTGACACCGGCCGACGGACCGTCCTTGGGGACGGCCCCGGCGGGCACGTGCACGTGGATCCGCCGGTCCAGCGTCGCGGGATCGACGCCCAATTCCGCGGCGTGCGAACGCACGTACGACAGTGCGATCTGCGCGGACTCCTTCATCACGTCACCAAGCTGACCGGTCAGCTGCAAACCCGGCTCACCATCGTTCGAGCCTGCCTCGATGTAGAGGACGTCGCCGCCCAGGCCTGTCACAGCCAGGCCGGTCGCCACGCCCGGCACCGCCGTGCGCTCGGCCGATTCAGGGGTGAAGCGCGGGCGGCCCAGATAATCCACCAGATCGGGCTCGTCGATGGTCACCGCGTCCGCCGATCCGGCCATCTTGGTGGTGACCTTGCGCAGCGCCTTGGCCAGCAGCCGTTCGAACTGCCGCATGCCCGGCTCGCGGGTGTAGTCGGCGGCGATCTTGCGCAGTGCCGCGTCGGTGACGGTGACCTCGTCGTCAGTCAGGCCGGCGCGGTCGCGTTGCCGCGGCAACAGGAAGTCGCGCGCGATGGCGACCTTGTCGTCCTCGGTGTACCCGTCGATCTGCACCAGCTCCATCCGGTCCAGCAGCGCCGACGGGATGTTCTCGATGACGTTGGCGGTAGCCAGGAACATCACGTCGGACAGGTCCAGATCCAGATCCAGGTAGTGGTCCCGGAAGGTGTGGTTTTGCGCTGGGTCCAGGACCTCCAGCAGCGCCGCGCTCGGGTCGCCGCGGTAGTCGGAGCCGACCTTGTCGATCTCGTCGAGCAACACGACGGGGTTCATCGTGCCGGCTTCGCCAATGGCACGGACGATCCGGCCGGGCAGCGCGCCAACGTAGGTGCGCCGGTGGCCTCGGATCTCGGCCTCGTCGCGCACACCGCCCAGCGCGACCCGGACGAACTTGCGCCCCAGCGCCCGAGCGACACTCTCGCCCAGTGACGTCTTGCCGACCCCGGGCGGACCGGCCAGCACCATCACGGCACCAGAGCCGCGGCCTCCGACGACCTGCAGTCCGCGCTGAGCACGTCGTGCCCGCACCGCCAGGTACTCGACGATGCGGTCCTTCACGTCGTCCAGCCCGTGGTGATCGGCGTCCAGGATCTCTCGCGCCGCCGTGAGGTCCGTCGAGTCCTCCGTGTGAGAGTTCCACGGCAGGTCGAGCACGGTGTCCAGCCACGTGCGGATCCAACCGCCTTCGGGGCTTTGCTCGCTGGAGCGTTCCAGCTTGCCGACCTCGCGCAGCGCCGCTTCGCGAACCTTGTCCGGCAGGTCAGCCGCCTCGACACGGGCCCGGTAGTCATCGGACCCGTCGGGCTCGCCCTCGCCGAGTTCCTTGCGGATCGCGCCCAGCTGCTGCCGCAGCAGGAACTCCTTTTGCTGCTTTTCCATGCCGGTCCGGACGTCCTCGGCGATCTTGTCGTTGACCTCGACTTCGGCCAGGTGTTCGCCGGTCCAGTCGATCAAGACCCGCAGCCGCTCGCCGACATCCTCGGTTTCCAGCAGCTGGCGCTTTTGCACGTCGGTCAGATATGACGCATAGCCGGAGGTGTCGGCCAGCGCGGACGGGTCGGTCAGTTGGTTGACGACGTCGACGATCTGCCACGCCTCGCGCCGCTGCAGCATCGCCAGCAACAGCTTCTTGTACTCCGCGGCCAGCGCCCGGGTCTCGTCGCTCGGTTCGGGCTCGGCGACCTCGGTCACCTCGACCCACAGCGCCGCACCCGGCCCGGTGGCTCCTGCGCCGATGTGCGCCCTGCGTTCGCCGCGCACAACCGCGGCGGTGCCTCCGCCCGGGATGCGCCCAACCTGCAGAATTGTCGCGAGCACGCCGTAGGACGGGTAGCGGTCGTCCAGCCGGGGCGCGATCAGTAGCGTGCCCGACTCGGTGGCACGGGCAGCGTCGACAGCCGCGCGGGCGGCGTCGTCCAACGCGATCGGCACGACCATTCCGGGCAACACGACGGGGTCGCTGACAAATAACACTGGCACTGATTTGGCTTCAGACATCAATCCTCCAAAGTTAAGCCTGCTGCGCTCAACCCGTATCGCCCTCGGTTTGTTCCCGGGCTCTTGGCAGGGGATTCAGCTGTGGCGGGCTGCTTCTTGGACGAGCTGGATGCGGGAACTCAGGCCGAGTTTGGCGTAGACGTGCGTGAGATGCGTCTGCACGGTGCGCGGTGAGACGAAAAGCCGGGCGGCGATGTCTTTATTGCCGAGCCCCTCGCTGACCAGGCGGACGACGTCGCGCTCGGCGGGGGTGAGCGAGCCCCAGCCGCTAACCGGGCGTTTGCGTTGCCCGCGTCCGCGCTGCGCGTAAGCGATCGCCTCCTCGGTGGACAGCGCCGCACCCTCCGCCCACGCGGCGTCGAAGTCCTCCGTGTCAATCGCATCTCGCGACGCCGCAACCGACGCCTCATAGCCGGAGTCCCAGACCTGGAAGCGCACTTCTCCGATGCGGCCGCGGATAGCCTGTGCCGCGCCGAACAGCCGGGCGGCTTCGCGGTGACTGCCAACAGAACCGGCAAGCGTGCCGAGGCACTCCAGGCCGTCGGAAACCCCCAGGTACGCCTCGACTTCGCCGGCACGTACGAGGGCGTCGTGGGCGTCGCGTTCGGCCTGATCGGGCTCGCCCTGCGCGATCGCGACGCGCGCACGTGTGGTCAGCGCCCAGGTCAAGTACAGCCCCGTCGCGGTCCTGACCGCCCCGTCGGCCGTGCGGCGCGCTGCGGCCAGGTCGCCGGCGGCCTGTGCAGCCTGCGCATTGAATGCGCGCCATGCTCCCGCCAGTGCGGGCGGAACAGTCGATTCGTACTGGCGGGCCGCATCGGTTGCGGTCAGCGCGGTCGCAACATCGCCCGACGCCAGGGCCGCCATGCCCAACGCTGTGTATGCGAGGCCGGCGGTAAGGCTGCCAAGCTCCTCGGCGCCCTCGAGTGCTTCACCCGCAGCGGCCCGCGCCGCGCGCGTGTCGCCCTGCCACGCGAGTGCCATACCCATGCTGGCGAGGCCGAACTTCTGAAAGTTCACATAGTGACCCGCCTCGGCCGCGGCGCTCATCGCACCGAAATGTGCGACCGCTCCCGCTAACTCGCCCCGCGCCAGCTCCGCCAGTCCGAGGTACCAGCGGCACCGCACGAAGCCGGCGCGGAAACCGATCGCCTCGGCAAGCTCGCATCCCTCTTGAGCGGCCGCACGTCCCGTGCTCAGGTCACCTGTCATCGCTGCCGTGATCGCGTCGATGCTGAGGATGTGGCTGAGCCGCAACCGGTCGCCCAGTGTCCGGGCCAGGCCGATCGCCTCGGCGCGGTGCGCTCGGGCCGTCTCAGCGTCGACGTCGACCAAGCTGGCGGCGCCCAGCGCGCGGGCCAGCAGCGCCGGGTTATCGAGCTCGCGCGCAATCGCCAGGGCCTCTTCAGCGTGCTTCGGGATGTCGGCGTCCCACCCGATCATGGTGGCCAGCAGGACCCTGTCGGCGAGCGCCCGCGCGCGGACGACCGGAGCTATCTCGGGCTGGCGGGCGTTGTCGTCGTTAAGGATGGCGTCGAACCAGGCCACGCCTTCGGCGGGGCGTGGTTGCCAGAGCGGTGTCAGCGACGACGCCAGCCTTAACGCCAGTTCAGCATCTCCGTTTTCCCGGCTCCAGGCGAATGCGGCGCGCATGTTGTCGATCTCGGTTTCAGTTTGCTCGACGCGCCGCCCGTAGTCGCTGCCGGACGGCCCCTCGAGTAGCGCCGCCTGCGCTGTGTAGTGATCGCGGTGGCGCGACCTTACGGCGTCGGCCTCGCCGGACTCGCTCAGCTTCTCGAGTGCGTACTGGCGCACCGTCTCCAGTAACCGGTATCGGGTTCGTTCCCCGTCTTGATCGGCAACCACCAGCGACTTGTCCACCAGCAAGGTGAGCAGGTCCAGCACCTGAAACCGCTGCACTCCGTCATGGCCGGTGACAGCTTGGGCGGCGTCGAAATCGAAGCCGCCCAAAAACGCCGCCAGCCGGCGAAACAGCACCCGTTCTGGCTCGGTCAGCAGCGCGTGCGACCAGTCCACCGAGGCCCGCAGCGTCTGCTGGCGGCGCACCGCGGTGCGCGCACCACCGGTCAACAGCCGGAAGCGGTCGTGCAGGCTATCGAGAATCTCGGCCAGCGATAAGGCCCGCACTCGCGCGGCCGCCAGTTCGATCGCCAACGGCAACCCATCCAGTCGCGCGCAGATCTCGTGCACCGTCGAAGCGCTCTCGTCGGTGACGGCGAAGTCGGACCGCACGTGGCGGGCCCGGTCGACGAACAGTTCGATCGCGTCATCGGCCAGCGGCAGCGACGGCACTCGCCAACTCAGCTCCCCGGCAACACCGATCGGCTCACGGCTTGTCGCCAGGAATGTCACCCGAGGTGCGGCGCCAAGGATCTCGGCGACCAACACGGCGCAGGCGTCGAGCAGGTGCTCACAGTTATCCAGCACTACTAACATCTGACGCTCGCGCAGGAACCACCGCAACGTATCCATCGTGGAAAGCCCCGGCTGATCGGGCAGCCCGAACGCCCGAGCCACCACCGCCGGCAGCAGATCGGGATCGGTGATCGGCGCCAAATCGACCCACCAGACCCCGTTGTCGAATTCTCCGGCCATTTGCGCCGCGACCTGTACAGCCAATCTGGTCTTGCCCGCCCCGCCCGCACCGGTGAGGGTCACCAGCCGGTTGGCGGCCAGGAGCTCGCGCACATCGTGCATTTCGGCTTCGCGCCCAACGAAATTGGTCAGCTGCGCCGGAAGATGGCGGGACACAAGGTCTGTCGTCGCGCGCAGCGGTGGAAACTCGTTGCACAGGTCGGGATGGCACAACTGCACAACACGTTCAGGGCGGTGGACGCCGCGGAGGGGGTGCGTGCCGAGATCGGTCAGCCAGACATCCTGGGGGAGTCCATCCAGCACGAGCGCTTCGGTGGCGCCCGACAGCACCGTCTGGCCGCCGTGGGCCAGATCGCGCAGCCGCGCGGTGCGGTTGATGCTCGGGCCGGCGTAATTCCCCTCGTCGCGCAGCTGCACCTCGCCGGTGTGCACCCCGATCCGCAGTCGGATCGGGGCCAGTGGCGCGAGTTGCACCTCCAGCGCAGCGGCCACAGCGTCGCTGGCGCGAGAGAACGCTGCGACAAAGCTATCGCCCTCGCCCTGCTCGACAGGGCGCACTCCGTGATGGACGGCGATCACGTCGCCCACGACCTGGTTCAGCCGCGCAATCGCAGCTGTCATCTCCTCGGGCTGGCTCTCCCACAGCAGCGTGGAACCCTCGACGTCAGCCAGCAGCAGCGTCACCGTGCCTGTTGGTAAAAGCCCGCTCACGCCAAGATCGCTCCAGTCCACCAGCGGCGCATCCGCGCGGGGATCGATCTGGCTCATGCTAGCCAGCATGCGGCCATCACGCGTGACAAAACATCAGCGCAAACGCGTAGATCGCTCGGTATTGCGCGCGTATCTGCCTCAGAAGCCGCGGTTGCGGAAGCTGACGACGTCGCACCACCAGTTTCCGGTCGCTTCGACGAACTCGAAATTCTCGGGTTCAGCGAGGCCGCGTAACTGCTGGACGCTCAATCGGTCGGGATCGGGGAACGTCTCGGCGAAGACCAGACGTCCGCCCGGTTTCAATACGCGACGCAGCGACCGGAGGCACGTTTGTTTGTCTGGCACTTCACCGATCACCGCGGCCAGGAATGCGGCGTCAAAAGTGTTGTCCGGGAACGGCAACTCCCGGCTTGCCTGTCCCGCGGTGAAGCCCACATCTCGGAAGCCGGCCCGCTCGAGTTGCCGCCGGGCCTTGTCGAGCATCTCGGGCTGCAGGTCGAACAAGTCGAGTCGGCCGTCGGTGAGGCGACGAGCGATCTCCACGCTGTAGAAGCCGGGACCGGGTCCGAGTTCCAACACGTGCTCGGAACCGGTCAGGCCAATGCTTTCGACGATGCGCGCGGGCTTGAAGAATGTTCGGCGGAAAGGGTTGTTGACGATGAATGCCGCCTGATGCGGGAACGGCGAGACGCCTTCTTCGCGCGTTTCGCGCCTCTTCCGCAGTAGCGCTTCGACCCAGGATGTTGTCATAAGACCTCCTTATTCAGACCTCCTTATTCGGATGAGAGGTTAGGGTCCCCTAAGTTACTTCGGCCGGACTACCCCTTCGTCTGGGCAGAGCCGGCGGCCGGGACACCCGATTCGGAGGCGCGCTGACGCTCGCGGAACGCTCGCACCTTGGCCTTGTTGCCGCAAGTGCCCATCCCGCACCAATGCCGACTCTTCGCCCGCGACGAGTCCACGTATAGGCGCGTGCAGTCCGGATGGACACAACCCTTGACCCTGTCCATGTCGGCTCCGAAAAGAAGGTCGAGCAAGTCCGCCGCCAGGCTCGCGAGCAATCGCGATGCGGTGCCCTCACGGCGCGCAGCGCCGGTTGGGTCCAGCCGTGGGGTGAGCTGGGGACGGGATGCATGTTCGTTGAGCAGCTCGACGTCGGCGAGCTTGGGTCGACGGTGCTCGAGCCGGGCAGTAACCGTCCGATAGATGGCCTCGCGCAACGCGATTGCGGCCGCGAGGTCGTCGTCAGTGATGTCGATGCCGGCATCCAACAGACCAGCCTGAACCGCCCAGTCGGACAACAGTTGCGGGTTCGCCAACAATTCCTCGCGCGTCGAAGCGCGGTGTTTCACCGTGCCCACGAAGTCGAGGCACCGGCGGCCGCTCAGGTAGACGAATGTCACAAGTAACCACCTTGACAGGTTTCATCGATGGGCGCAAGGTGTAGCCATATGAAGCGGTTACAGAGCGGGTGTGAACAGCAAGGGCATGCCGCCCGTCCAAGCGAGTAACCAGCTGACCTATTTGGCAGCGAAGGGCAAAAGGAGCCAGCGAAATGCACCTCGACCGCATCACCCACCCGCTGAGGTTGGCCAAAGGATCGCATCGGCCGGGCTCCGGCAAAGGGTGCGCGATGAACGTGATTTCCTACATCAACGGCGACGCGCAGGTCACCGATTTTCCGACCTGCTCGGCGCGACCGCTGAGCCTGCTGGTCCAGTCAACCAACGATCTGCTGGCGGGACCGGACGGCTACCTGTCACCCGACAACAGCGTGGTGGTCCTTGACCTTGCCTGGCAGACGGTGGGAACCGCCGATGTTCCCGACACTGTCGTCCACGCCTGGATCGCCGAACTGCTCACCAGCCCAACCTGGGGAGTGCTTCAGTACGCCAAGATCACCGCGCACAAAGCGATCCTGGACGCTGCCGCGTTGCACCGCGCTGCGGCGTCGGGTGATATGCCGCCCGTCGCTGACTGCGACGCTGCCGGCCGCGCCGCCCGCGCGGTGGCCACGATTCTCAACGGCGCCGACATGCACGCGGTCCAGGCTGCATATGAGTCGACGACGTTCGTGGACAACGACCTTCTGATGGCACTGGATAAAGTGGTCGTTCATGCACAGAACGCTTACGCGTTAGCGTCAATTGACACCGCAACGGCAAGCCGGATAACAGAACTCACCGATTATGCAATTCGCTCGTGGCGTCATCTGGCCAGCCTGGACAGCGCCGGAAACGTCGGCCCGGCACTGCAGGGGGTCGAACCACCCGCTGGGACACCCGAACGGGTGGTTTCCGCCGTCGGCGATTCCTGCAGCGTGTGTGCCCTGCTGTAACAGGCCTGCCCGCTATCGCCGCACCCATAGGGAGGTAACAATGCCCCCGTGGCGGCTCCGCGACTTCCACGATGACGACTTCGACCAGGCGATTTCCGTTTTGGACCAACGCCGCCAGCCCGCTGAGCCGCCGGCGGTCTTTGCGATCTCCGAGGTGGTGTCGGCCGCCAGGTCAGGGCAGCCCGCGGTTGTCGCGGTGGTCGGGGACGAGTTGGTCGGCGTCGCCGTGGCTCATTTCCAGGGCGAACGAGCTTGGATCTCGATCATCGGCCTGAATAGCCGATGGCGGAACCGGGGTATCGGCAGCGCCCTGCTCACCGAGTTGGAAGCCCGGCTGCGCGCCGTGGGTGTGCGACGGATCGGCGCGCTGCTCTTGCCCGACGCCACGGGCACGACCGCATTGCGCAATTCCGGCTACCACGAGCGCAACGAGCTGTCGTTTTTCGAAAAGGTCGACCATGTCGGCGCCTCGGACGCGGGCCTGCTGGCTGAGCTGGGCGCGCAGTCCATGCTTCGCGGCCTGTGGCAGGCGATGGCCGGGATGGAGGCGGAGAAACAGATTATCGAGCGCCGGATGGTGCTGCCGCTGACCGAACCGCACGCCGCCGAGCAGTACGGCGTCTCGCCGCCGAAGGCGGTGATCTTGTTCGGTCCACCGGGCACCGGCAAAACCAGCTTCGCCAAGGCCGTCGCCGGCCGACTCGGCTGGCCGTTCGTAGAACTCTTCCCGTCGCGGTTAGCCACCCCCGATGTGGCCATGGCAAGTGCACTGCGGGAAGCATTCGCCACACTGATGGAGCTGGAATCTGTGGTGCTGTTCATTGACGAGGTCGAGGAGATAGCCGGCTCGCGCTCGGGGGTGCCATCCGATCCGGCGCACGGTGTCACCAACGAACTACTCAAGTTGATCCCGGCCTTTCGCCAGCGCGACGAGCGGCTGCTGATCTGCGCGACGAACTCGGTGCGGTCGCTGGATTCAGCGTTCTTGCGGCACGGCCGATTCGACTACATCATTCCAATCGGACCTCCGGATGCCACCGCGCGGGCCGCGATTTGGACCCGTTACCTCGGCTCGGCCGCCGATTCCGTTGATGTCGACGCGCTGGTCGCCGCCACCGAGATGTTCACCCCGGCCGACATCGAGTTCGCGGCCCGCAAGGGCGCTCAGTTGGGATTTGAGCGCGAGATCGAGTTCCGCCGTGGCGAGCCGGCCCGCACCAAGGATTACCTGACCGCGGTCCACGAGACGCGGCCCTCGTTGACGGAGGCGATGCTCGACGACTTTTCCGACGACATTGCGCAGCGGACGCGACTGTGATCGCCGACTTGCCGACTTGGGGCTAGAACGGTGGTGGGTCGCGGTCGGTCGTGGGCGGGGCCGGTCCGAGATGGCTCATGTGGTCGGCCCGGTGGCTCATGCGGGCGCTGCGATTCTGTCGTCGTTCGGCAGCGATGCGGTGGGCGCGGTCTTGCACCCGGGGGCGGCGTCGTCTGGGCATCATCGCGGTTCGGTCACCGCAATACTCAATCGGCGGGTCGGCTTCCGGTGCCGGCACGCCGCCGGTGGACAAGCACAGGCTGGGAAACAGCAGCGCGCTGCCCGGTGTGGTGACATAAGTCTGCCCTGAAGGAGATTTGAGAATCACCGTCCCGTCGGGCAACTGCTGATCACGCCACCCCCAGAAGGTTTTGACCAGGTGATGGTGTCGAATTGCTGAAGTACGTTCTAGTGGGACGCTCTTAGCTGCATAAACGTGTCTCCACACGCGTCGCGCACCTTAGACTTCTGCGGTGTTCTCCGAGACGCGGTACGCGATGAACGGGGACTTGCGCGTCGCCTATCGCACGTCACGCGAAGGTCCTCGCGACCTCGTGTACGTCTCTAACTGGTTCCAAAACTGCGAGATCGTTCCAGAGCTGCCATCCATTCAAGGCTGGGTCGAGGCGATGATGTCGCTTGGTCGACTGATCTTCTTCGACCAGCCGGGCACGGGAGCGTCCGATCCCGTCACACCGGGCGCGCTGCCGACCTTGGAGCAATGGGCCGACAGCATCACCGCAGTCTTGGACGATCTCAGGAGTCGCGAAGCGGTCCTCCTCGCGGTCGACGGCGCGCTCGCGACGAGTGCGCTGTTCGCAGCAACATATCCGTCGCGCACAACCGCGCTGGTCGTACTCGAGGGCTACGCGGATGCGCGTGCTGAACGCACTGGCGGGATGGACGCCGAGGAAGCGCGCGCTGCCATGGTAGCCATGTGGGGGACGGGCGAGTTCTCACATGCGTTCAATCCGGACATGCCGTGGAACGAGGAGATCCGGGCCACGTGGGCCCGGCAAGAACGCCTGGCGGCGAGCCCAGGGACCGTTGCTCTCATGATGCCGCTCGTGGCCGAATTGGATGTGCGGGCGGTCCTTCCGACAGTCCGCGTGCCAACCCTCATTCTACAGCACAGCGACGACCCGGTGGTCGTGCCCGCGCAGGGCAAGTATGTCGCAGACCACATTCCCGGCGCGAAATACGTTGAGCTTCCAGGGCGCAACCTGTACCACATGGTTGAACCGTGGCGCGAGTCCTTCCAGGAGATCGCGCAGTTCCTCACCGGCCACCAGGCCGACGTAGCCGATGATCGGATTCTCGCCACGGTGTTGTTCACCGACATCGTGGACTCCACGCGCCGGGCCGCGGAGATGGGTGATCGTGACTGGCATGCGCTGCTTGACGCGCACGACGCCATCGTGCGGTCGCAGCTTGCACGCTTTCGGGGCCGTGAGGTGAACACGTCGGGCGACGGCTTCGTCGCGATGTTCGACGGCCCGCAGCGGGCTATCCGCTGCGCCATGGCGATCCGTGACGCGGTGCAGGCGCTCGGCGTCGAGGTGCGCGCCGGGCTGCACACCGGCGAGTGCGAGGTCCGCGGCGACGACATCGGTGGCATCGCCGTGCATATCGGCGCACGCGTGAGCGCACTGGCCGGGGCGAACGACGTGCTCGTGTCCAGCACGTTGCGCGACCTCGTGATCGGGTCAGGACTCGAATTCGAGGAGCGCGGCACTTACGAACTGAAGGGCGTGCCCGGCGAATGGCGCCTCTTCGCCGTCGCCTCGCCGTAGCTGCCGTAAGCGCTTGTGGACTCGGTGGTGTCGATAGAGGCGGTCATATGAGGATCGCCATGCGGGTGGCTTTCGCTTTTACTGCGGCATTTGTGCTCGCCGTTGACATCCCGGGTACGGCCCCAACACAACAGCATTCGTCTGCGCCACGGTGCACTGTAGTCCCCTCGGTCTTGGTGCAGGTGGAAATTGCCCCCGAGCCCTCGAACTGGCGCGGAACTTGAGGCGCGCAGCAGCCCGTAGTCACGCAACGAGCGGAACACGAGCTGGCTGCCTAGCGCAGGAGCGGAACAATCGCCGTCGAGCGCTAAACGAGTTCGGGGGTCGCTCGTGCCATGCTGTCAAACATGACTGTTGTACTGGTTCATGGTAATCCGGAGACTGACGCGATCTGGGGCCCGTTGGTGGATGCCCTTGAACGCGCGGATGTAGTGCGATTGTCTCCGCCGGGTTTTGGTGCGCCCCTGCCCAACGACTTCCCGGCCACCTACCTCGCCTACCGCGACTGGCTCGAAGGCGAGCTAGAAAAGATCGACGACCCGATCGACCTCGTCGGCCACGACTGGGGTGGCGGCCACGTCGTCAACGCGATGATGCATCGACCCGAGCTGGTACGCACTTGGGCCACCGACGCCATCGGCATATTCGACCCCGACTACGTCTGGCATGACCTGGCCCAGGTCTGGCAGACGCCAGGCGACGGCGAGCAGTTAGTCGACGCCATGATGGGGGTACCCGTTCAAGATTGGGTCGCCCAAATTGCCACGGTCGGCATGACCGCTGACATCGCAGTTGAAGTCGCGCGTTCGCATGGCCCGGAGATGGGTCAGGCCATCTTGCTGCTGTACCGCTCGGCTCGTCGACTGACCGAAGCCGGTCGGGCGCTGGAGATCGCGGCGGCGCGTCCCGGCTTGTCGTTGTTGTGCACCGCTGACACCTACGTCGGTTCGGAAGAGATCCGTCGCCGCGCGGCGGGACGGGCCGGAGCCCGCACGGAAGTGCTTGAGGGCCAGAATCATTACTGGATGATCCAGGATCCGGAGGGCAGCGCTGCCGTGCTCACGCAATTTTGGAACTCTCTCAGCTGAGAGCTCGGCGTGGCAACCCGCGCTTGTGTTGGTTTGCGCCATTCGGTGGCGGAAATTGCCGACAGATCGCCGGAGCCGTACTGCGGCGCGGTACCGCGTTGACTAAGTCGCCCTTCGCGGCCGCAACGGCACAACGTTGCTCGGCTCCTCGGTGAGCTGCGTTGGGACGGGTATGCCCGTTGGCCTTCATCCGCTTCGCGGTGGCGACGTGCTCGGTGTCATCGACCTTGCGAGGTCGCCCGAAACTTGGTGTCGTTGGCGCGGACCTTCATTCGGCGTCCAGCACGTCGCGACCGCAGCTTCGGGTGAGCCAGCTTCCGACACTTTCGGCGAGCCTTGTGGCGGCTTGCTCGGGTGTCGCTCCGTCGGAGTTCCAGTTGAACCCGTTCACCTGCACGGATCCCACGTGCACTTCCTCACCTGTCTCGCACGGCCCGAGCACGCGGTTCCGGCGCGGCGGGCAATAGACGGGCCTAACGTCGCCAGTGTGAAGGCGCTACATTTCACCCTGGTCGTGGCGAGCATCGCACTGAGCGCCGTGGCGCTGGTCCTCACCGCGTGCGGAAGCACCACAACCCCCGCCGCGACCAAGACAGTCACGACGGTATCTACCACGCCCATTGCGCAGCTACCGCACTCGCAACTCATTAACGTGGTCTTGCCGCCCGGTTCAACGTGCGACTGCGGCAGCGGCCTTGAAACCTGGAAGGTGCCCTCGGGGTCGGACTCCGACATCATGACGAATCTGCGCACGCAACTGCCGCTGAACAAACCATTCGATGGGCTGCCATGGTGCGCAGAGGAAGTGAACCCCGCGACCGACTCGACGACCTGGAAGTGGAGCGACGGCCACAAACGGATCTCGGTCATGGTGCAGACCGACGGCTTTATCAGCATCCAACGCATGCCCGACGATCTGGTGAGTCAGGGCTGTTAGCGCAGGACAAAACGCTGTTCGGCGACTGGGCGCTCCACCGGTTGCGGGCGACTTATCCCCGAGCTATGACCACCACTTCCACGAGTGTGCCTACCTCGTCAGGCGCGCGGTTCACTGTCATCAACTCCGAAGGCACCACCCGCGCGGCTAGGCCGACTCGAGCGAACGCTTCAGGGACCCGACGGTCCGCGCCCGTTCACTTTTCGCCATGAGCGCCGCCATCGGCTTCATCAACCGCATCCAGCCGAAGAGTTCACCCTCCGCAACGTGAATGAGGATCGTCTTCCCCTGGTCCGCCTCGAGGAAGTACTCGGGCCGGGCCTCCATCACCTCGGAGCCGAGGTATCGCAGCGTCTCCTGGAACCCAATCCGAGACGGCGGCTGGAAGTCGGTCACTTCACCGTGGAAGGTGCCCATCCTTGTCGCATCGAAGTATGCCGTGCCCTTGCCAAGAGGACCGTCGGAAGTTTGGCCGCACCGTCGGAACAAACCGGTGCGGTGCATCCAGGTCCTGTAGCCCGCCAGGTCGGCAACCCGGTCGAACACGGCCTCAATGGGTCGGTCGATCGTTGTGCGCGACTCGTAGCGGACGGTGCTGGTGGCCCTGTCCCCCATGCCTCAAGCCTCTCGCACCGGCGCGTCGCTGTCTACGTCGCACCGCAGATTCCGCGACCCCTCTGGACCGGGCCGCTGCCGGTACACCGTGGCCCTGGAGACCCCCAACATCTTCGCGATGTCGGTGGCCGACTTCGCGTGCGGCTACTGGGAATCGATACGCCTGAAACGAAGAAGCCCGGCTACACCGTCGGCTGCTGGGGACCCGAGGCGACGCAGTTCGCGGAGTCGACCATGACGGGGCAACGAGTGGCACTCGAACCCGACCCAACGCAAGACAGGACCGACCGTTATGGCCGCACCCTGGCCTACCTTGTCCGCGCGGACGGCTGGGACTATTCCGTCGAAGCGGCTCGCGCCGGAGCGGCCCACTCCTACGTGTACGGGGGTCATCCTGTTGCTCGCCACGCGGCAATCGAGGCGGCGGAGCAAGAGGCAATCGATGCGCATCGGGGTCTTTGGGGTCCGCCGTGCAATGGCAACACGGAATATGTTCCGCGCTGAAGCCGATGCGGCGGAGTTGACACCGAACACGCGAAGAACAGGTCGTTTCGGCTGGTTGATGACGCCGAACTCGATCCGCTCCTCGGCTTACACTTCCGCAATGTTCTCGGAGACGCGCTACGCGATGAACGGGGACTTGCGCGTCGCCTATCGCGCGTCGCGTGAAGGTCCTCGTGACATTGTGTTCGTCTCCAACTGGTTCTTTTGCTGCGAGGCTCTTCCGGAGCTACCGTCCCTTCAAGGGTGGGTCGAAGCGATGACATCGATCGGGCGACTGATCTTCTTCGACCAGCCGGGCACGGGAGTGTCCGATCCGGTCACGCCGGGTGCGCTGCCGACGTTGGAGCAGTGGGCCGACAGCATCACCGCAGTCTTGGACGATCTCAGGAGTAGCGAAGCGGTCCTCGTCGCGGTCGACGGCGCGTTGGCAGCGGCGGCGCTGTTCGCGGCGACACATCCGTCCCGGGCCACCGCGCTGGTCGCGCTCGAGGGCTACGCGGATCCATTTGCTGAACTTCCTGATCGGGTGCCTCCCGAGGAATCCCGCGACGCCATGGTCGCCATGTGGGGCACGGGAGAGTTCCAACACGTGGTCAATCCGGACATGCCGTGGAACGAGGAGATCCGGGCAACCTGGGCCCGCGAGGAGCGCCTGGCGGCGAGCCCCGCGACCGTAGCTTTCATGATGCAGCTCGTGTCCGAAATGGACGTGCGAGCGGTCCTTCCCACCGTCCGCGTGCCCACCCTCGTCCTCCACCGCACCGACGACCAATTCGTCCCGCCCGCGATGGGCAAGTACGTCGCCGACCACATACCCGGCGCGAAGTACGTCGAGCTTCCGGGCCGCAACATGTACCAATTCGTTGAACCGGGATGGCGCGCGTCCTTCCAGGAGATCGCCGAGTTCCTCACCGGCCACCAGGCCGACGTGGCCGATGATCGGGTTCTCGCCACGGTGCTTTTCACCGACATCGTGGACTCGACGCGCCGAGCGGCCGAGGTGGGCGACCGTGACTGGCATGCGTTGCTCGATGCGCACGACGCCGTCGTCCGGTCGCAGCTTGCCCGTTTTCGGGGTCGCGAGGTGAACACGTCGGGAGACGGGTTCCTTGCGATGTTCGACGGGCCGCAGCGAGCGATCCGCTGCGCCATGGCCATTCGCGACGCGGTACAGGCGCTCGGCATCGAAATACGCGCCGGGTTGCACACCGGCGAGTGTGAGGTCCGCGGCGATGACATCGGCGGGATCGCCGTGCACATCGGGGCGCGCGTGAGCGCAGTTGCCGGGCCGAACGACGTGCTGGTGTCCAGCACGCTGCGCGACCTCGTGATCGGGTCAGGACTTGAGTTCGACGACCGCGGCTCATACGAGCTCAAGGGCGTGCCCGGCGAGTGGCACCTCTTCGCCGTCGCCTCTGCGTAGCTGCCGTAAGCGCTTGTGGACTCGGTGCGCACGGCAGTAACACTTCAGGTTCGAGGCATGCGTCGGTCCGCCATCGGCATAGGGGATGGTGTGGTCGAGGTCGCAGTCGACCGCCGGCCGGTCGCAGCCAGGCCAGCGGCACGTCAAATCCCGGCAGCGCACAAAATCGGCCAGCGCCTTCGAGGGCAAATATCCCGGCTCGGGCGCGGCATCGGCCGGGTGAATCAGAGGCACCAGCCTGGCCGAGGCGGCAAGTTCGGCGACGAGTTCGGGTCCAATGAGCCCGTCGGCGCCCACCTCGGATGCCGGTGTGAAGCCGCGGCCATCAACCGTGACTTGTTCCGCGATCACATGGATTACCACAGGCGTTGCGGCGGGCCGCTTTCCGGCGGCACAATCGGATCGCCCACAGCGGCAGCCCAACCGATCAGCCCCCGCGGCCAGCGCCCCGAGAGCGTCAGCGCGGCGCTGCTCACGAGTGCGGGGATCGTCCTCACACACAGTGCCTGAAAGCGCATTCAATCGCTTCTCCAGAGCATGCGCGTCGGGGCTGAACAGGCTGCCGTGGATCTCCGAGATACCGCCTTCTAGGTCCGCGAACCAGATCTCCCGCTCGGTGCGGCGTTCTTTGCGCCGCCGCACTGCATCGGCGTCGGCCGTGGCGACGATCTTGTCGATATGCCCGGCCAGCCGGCTTCGGGTCATCGACGGCCAGCGCGTCACCCTGAGGGCTAGCTGCCCATCGACGGCCGCCAGCACCTGGCGGTCGGTGATCAGATCGGTGCGATAGACGATCGTGGCAAAAGTCCGCTGGTCGATGTCACCGGCTTTGAAGACATCTGCCACCTTCGGCAGCCGCTCGCGCATCGCCCGGGCATAGCGCACCTGACTCCCCGCGAGCCCCTGACTGATGCGCAACGCCGCTGCCAGTTCAGCGCTCACTGCCTCCTCGGAGTCGATGGCCCACTCCTCGGTGTCAGAGCAGCGCGCCAACCGGTAACCAAACAACTCACCCACCGCCACTAGCGCAGCGGCGGCCGCACGATTTTGCGCGCGCCACGACGCACAGATTCGGTCCAGCAGGACGGCGGATTCCGGCGTGGGCGAGGGATGGCGCCGCTCGAACAGCTCATCAAACCGGGCAATCACCTCCGGCGGCGAACCAACTCGCGGCGTCTTTTCGAACATATGTACGATTGTGCCACCGCCATCCGACAAGGAACTCAGACCGGCCGGTGCACTGGCACCAGCCGTTGCAGTTGTGTCACGTGCTTAGGCGTGAGCTCCTCGAGGCAGGTAACACCGAGCAGCCGCATGGTGCGGGTCAACTGGCCGGACAGGATTTCGACGGCACGATGAACGCCCGCTTCGCCGCCGGCCATCAACCCATACAGGTAGGCCCGGCCGATGAGCGTGCAGCGCGCACCCAGGGCGATGGCGGCGACGATATCGGCGCCGGACATGATCCCGGTGTCCATGAGGATCTCGGTGTGGCCTCCGAGATCGCGCGCGACGGCGGGCAACAGTTGGAACGGCACCGGCGCCCGGTCAAGTTGGCGGCCACCGTGATTGGACAACACGATGCCGTCGACACCGAGATCGACCACGGCACGTGCGTCGTCGAGGGTCTGAATGCCTTTGACGACGAGCTTGCCCGACCATTGGGACTTGATCCACGCCAGATCGTCAAAGGTGAGGCTGGGGTCGAACATCGTGTCCAGGTACTCGCCCACGGTGCCTGACCAGCGGTCCAGCGACGCGAATGACAGCGGCTCGGTGGTCAACAGGTCAAACCACCAGCGTGGCCGCAGCGCTGCATCGAGCGCAGTCCGCAGCGTCAACGCCGGCGGAATCGACATCCCGTTGCGTACGTCGCGCAGTCGCGCGCCGGCCACCGGGACGTCAACGGTGGCCAGCAGGGTGTCAAACCCGGCCTCGGCGGCCCGCTGGACCAATGCCATCGAACGGTCCCGATCACGCCACATGTACAACTGAAACCACTTGCGGCCCTGCGGAGCAGCGGCCACGACATCTTCGATCGAGGCAGTGCCCAGGGTTGACAGCGAAAACGGGATCCCGGCCGCCGCGGCGACTCGGGCGCCGGCGATCTCGCCCTCGGTGTGCATCAACCGGGTAAAGCCCGTCGGCGCTATCGCGAACGGCAGCGCCACCTCTTGGGCTAGGACCTCCCAACCGGTCCGGACGTTGCTGACGTCGCGCAGGATCGTGGGGTGAAACTCGATGTCGCGAAAGGCTTGTCGCGCACGTTCCAGGGAGATCTCGTCCTCGGCCGCGCCGTCGGTGTAATCGAAAGCCGCCCTTGGTGTGCGCCGCTTGGCGATGCGCCGCAGATCCTGGATGGTCTGCGCGTCGTCGAGCCGACGCTGAACGCGGTCGAGCCGGGGCTTGCGAAATCGGATCAGCGGCGCAAGGTCACGCACCTTCGGCGTCCGCCGTTTGACCACTGTGCCACCGTAGGTGATATGGAATCCGCGAGCGACCCCTTCGATCTGCAGCGTTTCGTTGACGCGCAGGCTCGGGTTTACTCCAGCGTCCTCGACGAGTTGCGGGCTGGCCGCAAGCGCAGCCATTGGATTTGGTTTATCTTCCCGCAGGTTGCCGGACTGGGCAGCAGCCCCACGGCGGCCCGCTACGCGATCTCTTCGCTCGACGAGGCCCGGGCCTATCTTCGGCACGACGGGCTCGGACCGCGGTTGCACGAATGCACCCAGCTGGTCAACGCCGTGCACGGCCGCTCGATTCGACAGATCTTCGGGTCGCCCGATGACCTGAAGGTGCGCTCGTCGATGACGTTGTTCGCCCGCGCGACCCAGGACAACAGCGATTTCGTCGAGTTGCTCATGCGCTACTACGACGGCGAGGAAGATCCGCTGACGCTGGCGCGGCTGGGTTGAGCGCCGGTCTGGTCAGAGCGGCCGCAGAATCCGCCAGCCATGCGGCTCCACGGACACGCCGTCGACGACTTCCTGTGGCGGCGCCCCGCTTCCGGCGATGACTTCCGCCTGGCCCAGGTCGAGGTCGGCGAGCACGACATGCAGTGGGGTGTCGTCGATATTGAGCGCGACGATCAGCGCCTCGTCACCGTGTCGGGTCTGGTACACGTAACGCCGATTATCCAGTCGCAGCGCCGACGTCGACGCAGCGTGCAGCCACGGGTGGCGTCGACGCAGCCCGATCAGGTATTGGTGCAGCGACCATACTTCGATCCCGCGCTCATCCAGCTGTGCTGGGGGAGAGCCGAATTCGGGCCGAACCGCGTCGTCACCGCCGAACCGTTCCTCCTTGAATCCGTGGTAGCCGAACTCGTCGCCGGCGTAGATACTGGGAATGCCGCCCACGGTCATCAGGATCACCAGGGCGTGGGCGAGGTGTTCGGGACGCTGCAGTTGGCTGGCGATCCGGGTGACGTCGTGATTGCCAATGAAGGTGAGCGGCGCAAAGGTTTCCACGAAATCGTTGTGGCGCTGCATCGCCCAGTCCAGCTCGTGGAAGTTGCCGTCGTTGAGGCCGCTCCAGATTGCCTTCCACAGCTCGTACTGGGTGACGGAGTCGAAACCGGTTTCGCGAACCACCGCGGCGTAGTCGCCGTGAATCAGCTCTGCGACGAACCACGCGTCGGGTTGGAGCTGGCGAACCCTCGGCAGGACCACAGCCCAGAACTGTTGCGGCACAGCGTAAGCAGCGTCTAGTCGCCAGCCGTCAGCACCTCGTCGCAACCAGTGCGCCATGACGTCGGCGGTGTAGTCGATGACCTCGGGGTTGTCGTGATTGAGCGTGAGCAGATCGCCGTGTCCTTCGAAGTTGTGGAAATGGCCTGGCCGCCCGCGAAACCAGCGCGCTGCTGCATCGTCGCGCGTTGCCTGGCGATGGCGTGGGAAGTCGACACCGACGTGGTTGAACACCCCGTCGAGTAGCACGCGCAAGCCCCGTCGACGCGCCTCGGCGATGAGGTAGTCGAAATCGTCGTCGTCGCCGAGCCGAGGATCGACGCGGTAATGATCGGTGGTGTCGTAACCGTGTGTGCGCGAGGCGAAGATCGGCCCCAGCGCGATCCCTGACGCACCTAGCGCAATGGCGTGGTCGAACCACTCCGCGACCCGCCGCAGCCGGTGCTCACCCGGATCCGGAGGCGTTGCCGCCGGGAAGGCGCCAACGAATCCCAGGGGGTAGACGTGCCACCAGATCACATGCTGAACCCAGGCCGGCGCGGTCACCGCCTATACCTGGCTTCGTAGAGAGATCTCATCTCCTCCTCGAGTTCGGGCGCCGGGCCATCGACCACGGCTCTGGGTGCCACTGTGGCGACCGGCAGCATGGCCACAGGTGCTGTCGGCGCATGCCATTCGGTCAGCCATCGGGTCAGCTGGGCGTTCGACGTGGCATACACGATGCGCCCGAGACCGGCCCAGGCGTGCGCGGCCGCACACATCGGACACTGCTCACACGACGTGTACAGGGTGGCTCTAATGCGTTGCACCGGAGCCATGTTCGCCACCGCCCACCGGACGACCCCCAACTCCGCATGCAATGTCTGGTCCTCGTCGGTGACGCGGTTGTGGTCCTCGTAGAGGGTCTTGCCGTTGGCGCCGATGAGAATTGCCCCGAACGGGCCGTGTCCGTTGTCGAGCGCGGTGCGGGCAAGCACGGCACAGCGACGCAAATGCTCCAGATCAACCTGGCTTACGACCACAGACCCGAAGTCTACGGGCGGGGTCTAGCCGGCGGCGGCCAGTGTTTGGGCGGTGGTTATCGCCTGGGCGACGCCGGTGACAATGGCCGCAACCTTCAACGCCTCGAGGATGGCTTCGCGTTCGACGCCGGCCTCGCGCAGGGTGTGCTCGTGGGCGGCCACGCAGTGCGAACACCCGTTGATCGACGACACCGCAAACGACCACAGCTCGAAATTCGCTTTGTCCACGCCGGGGTTACCGATGATATTCATCCGCAGTCCCGGGCGCAGGTCGTCGTACTTGCCGTCAAGGAAAGCCCGGCCACGGTAGAACACATTGTTCATGCCCATGATCGACGCGGCGCCCAGCGCGGCCTGGTAGGCCTCGGACGACAGGTAATCGGCCGCCTCGGCACCAATCTCGGCCAGCACTTGGGTATTTCGCGCCGCCGCGGCGCCGGCCAACAGTGTGCCCCAGAGCTGCTCCTCGTTAAGCACGGTGCTGCGGCTGATCGAGCCGAGGTTGAGCTTGAGGTCCTTGGCGTAGTCGGGCAGTGCGTCCTTCAGGTTCTCGATACTCATCAGATCCTCCGATCCTGGCCGATAGGCATTGCTCAAGCCGAAGCCTTGAGCAGTTCGCCGGCGTCCAGCGTGGGGTCGCCCTTGCGCCAGTTGCAGGCGCACAGCTCGTCGGACTGCAGGGCATCGAGCACCCGCAGCACCTCGTCGACGTTGCGGCCTACCGAACCTGCGGTCACCGACACGAATTGGATTTCATTGTTGGGATCGACGATGAACGTGACCCGGTCGGCGACGCCGTCGTCATTGAGCGCTCCGGTGGCATTGACCAGTTCCCGCTTGATGTCCGAAAGCATCGGGAATGGCAGCTTCTTGAGCTCGTCGTGCTGGGCACGCCACTGGAAGTGCACGAACTCGCTGTCCACCGAGACGCCGAGGACCTGCGTGTCGCGGTCCTCGAACTCGTCGTTGAGCTTGCCGAAGGCGGCGATTTCCGTCGGGCACACGAAGGTGAAGTCCTTCGGCCAGAAGAACACCACCCGCCATTTGCCCTCGTGGTCATCGCTGGAGATGGTCGTGAAGTAGTCGCCGGGCTGTTGGGCGTCGACCTTGGAGAGGTCGCCGCCGATCAACGCGGTCAGCCGGTAGCCGGGGAATTGGTCGCCGATTGTCAGCAGTGCCATGTCACTCCTTTGCTCAAATTGGATCTAGTCAAGTTTTGCGCTGCCACCATCGTGCCGGAACTTCACTTTGAATTAAAGGTGATCTTTCCCACTACACTGATAGGTATGACCGATAAGACTTATCAGCCGACGATCGCCGGACTCCGGGCATTTGTCGCCGTCGCGGAGATGCAGCACTTCGGCAGCGCCGCAACCACTCTCGGCGTCAGCCAGTCGACGCTGTCGCAAGCACTGTCGGCGCTGGAGACCGGTCTGGGAGTTCACCTGGTTGAACGGTCCACTCGCCGAGTCTTCTTGACGGTGGAGGGCAGGCAGCTGCTGCCGCAGGCCCAAGCAGTGATCGAGGCGGCGACCGCGTTCACGGCCGCGGCCGCAGGCGCCTCGGACCCGCTGCAGGGCAGCATCCGGCTGGGGCTGATCCCGACGGTGGCGCCGTACGTACTCCCGACGCTGCTCGCCGGGCTGGCCGATCGGCTGCCCGCGCTGGCCTTGCGGGTGATCGAGGACCAGACCGAGCGCCTACTCACCGGAGTGCGCGAGGGTTCCGTGGACGCGGCGCTGATCGCCTTGCCGGCCGAGGCCGGCGGCATCAGCGAAATCCCGATCTACGACGAAGATTTCGTGCTTGCGCTGCCGCCCGGGCACCCGCTGGCAGGCAAGCGCCGGGTGCCGCCGGCCGCGCTGGCGGAGCTGCCGTTGCTGCTGCTCGACGAGGGACACTGCCTGCGTGACCAGGCCCTCGACGTCTGCCGTAAGGCGGGCGTGCGCGCCGAGCTGGCCAACACCCGCGCAGCGTCGCTGGCAACGGCGGTGCAATGTGTGTCCGGCGGGCTGGGCGTCACGTTGATCCCGCAGAGCGCGGTGTCTGTCGAGACCGCGCGCAGCCGGCTTGAACTGGCCTACTTCGCCACGCCTCGTCCCGGACGCCGAATCGGGCTGGTATTTCGGTCGTCCAGTGGCCGGGAAGCGCCCTACCAGCAGCTTGCCGGGCTGATCGGCGAGCTGCTGGCGGGTGACCACCAGGTACGCCCGGTGCGGTAGGCAAAGCGCCTCGTCCACCCCGTCGCCGCTGCGGGGTCGAGCCTGATGGTTAAGTCTTGACGATCACGGTGCCGACCTTTCCAGGGCGGTTGACGTGCTGGACCGCGTCGGTGATCTGGTCGAGTGAGTAGGCGCCGGCGACGTCGAACTCTGCGGGCTGGGAGATGGCCAGGGCTCTTGCACTGGCGATATCGGAGGCCCGTCGTTCGGGTGCCACACCGATCAACCAACGGCCGATGGTCAGGCCGCGCAGCCCTATTTCACCGCCGAGCAGGGCGGAGGCGTGCAGCGGAATGTTTTCCTGCGCTATCTGTCCGTAGGTGATCAGGGTCCCCCCGGCCGACAGCAGCGACAGCAGGTCGCCAGCGATCGAGCCGCCAACGGGATCCAATGCCACGGGAATGGGCCGGCCGTCGGCCACAGTGCGGACTTGTTGTATCCAGTCGGGGTTGTCGGTCGATACGACAGGCACGGCCGGATACCGCGCGGCGAGCTCTTGGGCGCGGGCGGCGCTGCGCACCACACTGATGGTGGCGATCTGGTGGTGCTGGGCGCCGGCCGTGAAGAGTCGACCCACCGAGGAGTTGGCGGCGTTGTTGATGACGAAACCGTCAAAGCCGACCGAGAAGTGTTGCTGGGCAGCGCGGTATAGCAGTAGAGCGGTCAGCGGATTGCACACCATCTGGGCAGCGACGTCGTCGCTGACCGAGTCCGGCACCGGTACCGCGAGTTCGGCGGGGACGTTGATGAGTTGCGCCCAGGATCCTGGGTTGGGGAACACGGTGACGCGGGTGCCAACCGCCGGTGTGCTGACCCCGGGGCCGGCCGCAACCACGACTCCGGTGGCTTCAAGCCCAGCCACAGCGCGCTCGCCCGGTGCGGGTGGGACGAAGGTGACGCCGACGAGGTCACCAGGGTGGATCGGGAAGGCGCGAACCTCAATCTGGACTTGTCCGGGCCCCGGTCGCGGTGGATCGGGGATTTCGGTGGCCGCTAGGACGTCGGCGGGGTTGCCCGGGGTGGCGTAGGTGATCGCCAGTGGCATCGTTCTCACTCCTGGTGTAGGTGGTGTCTCTTGGCCGGGATCGGTTGTCGGCCAAGGGTTTTAGCGATTAATACAAGCGCTGGCTACCATCTATTATTGGTTGACAAGGAGGTCCCGGCCAGCCAGTGGGCCACCGGGCTGCTGCATGCGGCCACCCTCGTCGAGGCCGCCGAGGTCGATCGCCGCATAGCCGAGTTCGGTGATCAACTGTTGCACCGTCTGCTTGGATGCGACGTCGTCACCGGACACGAACAACACCCGTCTAGCTTCGCCCTGTCGCGGCCCTTTCTCGAAATTCGCCATGGTGATGGTGTTGAACGCCTTGACGACCCGCGCACCAGATGCATGCTCGGCGACGATGACGCTGGCGCTTCGGCCCTGGAGATCAGCGAGCTCCAGCGGATTGACGGTGACGAACGGGTTCGTGACGTCGACGAGGATTCGGCCCTGCCAATCGGGTAGCGGGTCGAGCGTGTCCGGCACTGCGGGCCAGGGCACCGCAAGCAACACGAGGTCTCCGGCGGCGGCTTCAGTCGCCGAGACCGCCTCGGCGCCGATGCCTTGGGCAACGGGGGCTAGAGCCTGCGGGCCGCGAGCACTGGAAAGCTTCACGCGGTGACCCGCGCCGGTCAGCCGGCGCCCCAACGCCAGGCCGACGTGCCCTGCACCGAGGATTCCGATTTGCATTGTTTCTCCTAAATTTCAGCAGGACACGCCGTTGCGCTCCTGACGCCATGTGCGTCGGTGCCAAAGCAGGTACATCCAAGGCCATTCAGATGTAGCGACCGGGTCCGCCGGCACGGTGATGTCGAACAAACAGACGCTTCGCTTCATGCCGGCGGACACTGTACGGCCACGCTGGGAAATCCGAACTTGCAAACGCCACAGCTAATGACAGATCATGTAAAGTATCCATTTCGTTCACCGTTCGTCAATCACTCCGGTTGAACGGGATAGTGTCGTTGACTTATTCCCGCGATGGAGGCCGAGGACTTAACACAGAGGTCACGGTGACGAGTGTCCGCAAATGCAAGCACTTTACCGAGACAAGACACGGCCGAACGCGGCGATGACCCGTACCTCTTTGACAGTCGAGCAACCTTCGCGCGACCGATGATCGCCCAACGGGTCCGCCGCTTGGAGCTTTCGTCATAGACTGATATATCATGCACTTTGGTAGCTAGCGTCTGGAGTGCATGATTTTCCGACCCAACTCCGTCTTCGGCGACCTAGAAAAACAAATTTGGGGAGGCCCTCATGACCAAAGCAGTGCAGTTCGATTCGTACGGCGGCGTCGACGTCCTCGAGGTGCGCGACGTGCCCCGCCCAGTTCCGGCAGCCGGTGAGGTTCTGGTCGAGGTCAGGGCAGCCGGCATCAATATCAGTGAGGCAGCGATTCGCGCGGGTGCCGTGCGCGATCTGTTTCCTGCGACGTTTCCGTCCGGGCAGGGCAGCGACCTGGCTGGGGTGGTGGCCGAACTCGGTTCCAGCGTCGACGGTTTTGCTGTTGGCGATGAGGTCATAGGATTCTCCAACCTACGGTCCAGCCACGCCGAGTACGTGGCGGTGCCTGCGACCCAATTGACGCCCAAGCCGGCCGCGGTGCCGTGGGAGGTGGCCGGTTCGCTGTACGTTGCGGGGTGCACCGCCTACGCCGCGGTACGGGCGGTGCGCCTGGTACCGGGGGATACGGTAGCGATCGCGGGTGCGGCCGGCGGTGTCGGTTCGATCGCGATTCAACTCGCCCGACGCGCCGGGGCCACGATCCTCGGCATCGCCGGGCCGTCCAACGATGCCTGGCTCGCCGACCATGGCGCAGTCCCGGTCAATTATGGTGACGACCTGCCGGCCCGGCTGCTCGCCGCAGCACAGTCGGGAGGCATCGACGCCTTGCTGGATTTCTTCGGTGGTGGATATGTCGCCATGGCGGTCGAGGACCTCAGAGTCGCGCGCGACAGGGTCGACACCATCGCCGATTTTGATGCCGTGGAGCGGTTTGGGGTCCAGTCGGCAGGCGGTGCGGATGCCGCGACCGCAGCGGTACTCGCCGAGTTGGCCGACCTCGTCGCACGGGGTGAACTGGAAGTGCCGATCGCCGGAGTCTTTGCCCTAGAAAATGTGCGGGACGCGTATCGGGAGCTCGAAAAGCGCCACACCCGCGGCAAGTTGGTGCTACGACCATGAGCGACGGAGGGCATCGCAGGGCAGGTTCAAACCCGCCCTGCAGTGATGCGCGCGGGTTTGGCGATCGGGCAACGGGTTATAGGACCGACATCAGACATGTGAGGAGACCACGATGAGCGATGGCAACGACTTCAACGAGCGCAATATCGCCGAGTTCCGCGCGAACCACGGTCGCGTCGGCGGCCCGTTTGAGGGTGCGCCGCTCGTCGTCCTGCACACCGTCGGTGCACGCAGCGGGAAGCCGCGGACCAACATCATGATGTACCTCGCCGACGGCGAACGTTATCTTGTGTTCGCCTCGAACAACGGTGCCGACGATAACCCCGCCTGGTACTGGAACCTGAAGGCCAACCCCGATGCCCGCATCGAAGTCGGCGACGACATCGTCGACGTGCATGCCACCGACCTGCAGGGTGCCGAACGGGACGACAAGTACACGCTGCAGGCCGAGCGGTATCCAGGATTCGCTGAGTATGAGCGCAAGACATCGCGGATCATCCCGGTTGTCGCGCTCACGCCTACCGGCGGGGCGAAGCCGCGCGAATGAAGGTCCCGGCGACCGGCACGGCCGGTTCGCGGTGAGTGCGCCGGTATCTACGTCGTAGCGATATTCAGTTCGCGGTAGAGCGGGTGGGGCTGCAGGTCGAATCCATTTCCGATGCGTCGTATCTCGCCGGCGGCCCGACCTTAACTGATTGACATATCATGTAAATCTACTACTGTGGCGCTCATGACCAAGAAAGGCCCGAGTTCCTCCCAAGAATCCTCCGCATTGCCGCACATCGATTTTGATGCTCTTTACCGTGGCGAAAGCCCAGGCGAAGGTTTGGCGCCGGTAACGACACCACCATGGGATACCAAGGCGCCCAACGAGAATGTCGTCGAGTGGCAGACCAGCGGCTGGATCCACGGCGACGTTCTCGACGTCGGCTGCGGGCTCGGCGACAACGCCGTCTACCTGGCCAAGAACGGGTACACCGTGACCGGCTTGGACATCTCACCCACCGCGCTGATCACGGCCGAGCGGCGGGCCAAGGACGCCGGAGTCGAGGTGAAGTTCGCTGTGGCCGACTCCACCAAGCTCGACGGCTACATCGACGCGTTCGATACCGTGATCGACAGCGGTCTGTTCCACTGCCTCGATGACCAGGGCAGACGTAGTTACGCCGCCGCGGTGCACCGGGCCACTCGGCCTGGCGCGACCCTGTTGCTGAGCTGCTTCTCCGACGCCAATCCGGCAGGCGAGGGGTGGCCGCAACCGGCGGTGTCCGAAGAGACGCTGCGTCACGTCCTCGGCGGCGCCGGCTGGGACATCGTGTCGCTGGAGCCTGCCACAGTGCGCAGCGAATTGGATGGCGCGCAGGTCGCAATGGCGTTCTGGTACGTCCGCGCGCAACGCCGCTAAGTACCGCGACCGACCCGTCAACGGCTGAAAACTCGGCGCTAGCTGCGGTGATGGTGCAATTTTTCACCAGAATGCGTGCGTCGCCGCGCTCACCAATTTCGCCGTCTCCGTAACCTCGGCCGCGGTGACTGTAGGTTTCGGCTATGGAAAAGGTAGTCGCGGTGCTGATGGCGGCCGATCGCGACGAGGACTGGTGCCAGCGGCAGCGAGGACTCGTCGCCGACGCGATTCTTCGGCTCGGCGTCGCCGGCTTGGCCGTCAATGTCCGCGACGCAGCGGTGCGTCATTCGCTGATGACGCTGACGACGCTCGACCCGCCGGCCGTCGCCGTGGTGAGCATCTGGACCCAGCAGTGCTACGGCGACCAGATCGCGGCGGCGCTGCGCCTGCTGGAGGTGGAGTGCGATCACCTCGCGGCCTATCTGGTCACCGAATCGGTGCCATTGCAGGCACCGCTTGAACTAGGTAGGCGCACAACAGGTTTGGCCAACGTTGCGCTGTTGCGCCGGCCTGCCCAGCTAGACCAGGCGAGCTGGCTGACGCGCTGGCAGCACGACCACACGCCGGTGGCGATCGAGACCCAGTCCACCTTCGGTTACACCCAGAACGCCGTGGTGCGTTCACTCACGCCGAACGCGCCAGAGCTGGCAGGCATCGTCGAAGAGCTGTTCCCGGCCGAGGCGATCACCGATCTGAAGGCTTTTTTCGGTGCCGCCGACGACGCCGACCTACAGCAGCGGCTGAGCCGGATGGTCGCCAGCACTTCGGCATTCGGCGTCAACGAGAACATCGACACCGTGCCGACCAGTCGCTACGTGCTGAAAACACCCTTCCAAATCTGAGGAGGCACCCGTGATACTCCAGATCGAAGATGACAACCGGGTACGCACGCTCACCCTGAACCGGCCCGAGGCGCTCAACGCGTTCAACGAGGCACTCTACGAAGCCACCGCCGAGGCGCTGATCCTCGCCGCCGACGACCCCGAAGTCGCCGTCGTGCTGTTGACCGGGGCGGGACGCGCTTTCAGCGCCGGTAACGACCTCAAAGAGATGCAGGCGCGCATCACCGACCCGCAACTGGCCGGCCAGGGATCGCACTTCACCGCGATGATCGACGCGCTGACCCGGTTTCCCAAGCCGCTGATCTGCGCCGTGAACGGCGTCGGCGTCGGGATCGGCACTACCATCCTGGGCTACGCGGACCTGGCGTTCATGTCATCGGCGGCTCGGCTGAAATGCCCGTTCACCAGCCTGGGCGTCGCGCCGGAGGCGGCGTCGTCGTATCTGCTGCCGCAGTTGATCGGCCGGCAGAACGCCGCCTGGCTGTTGATGTCCTCGGAGTGGGTGAACGCCGAAGAGGCGTTGCGGATGGGCCTGGTCTGGAAGGTGTGCGAGCCCGCCGAGCTGATCGGTGAGGCTCGCCGGCACGCCGAGATCCTCGCTTCCCGGCCGATCCCGAGCTTGATCGCGGTCAAGCAGTCCATCGTCGAACCCACTCGTCCTGATATTGCGGCGGCGACCGCTCGGGAAAACGCCCATTTCGCAAAGCTTTTGGGCGGGCAGGCGAACGCGGCGGCGCTGGCGGATTTCACCGCCCGGCAGGGCAGCTGATCGCTGCGACGCCGGCTATCGCGCCGCAGTGGGCTGCAACTGCCCGGCCGCTGCGATGATCGCCCGCAGCGTGCGCCGGCAACGTCCGCAGTCGATGCCGGCCCCGCACGCCGCGGCAACCTCTTTGGACGTCGACGCCCCGTCGGCGACAGCGTCGGACACGGTTTGGCTGGTGACACCCTCGCAGAGGCACACGTACATCAGCGAACCCCATGGATCTGGTGCACCGCAGAAAGAACAGACCGAACAGCCCGCATATTAGTGGAGTCTAACCTAACTAGGTTCGCAGAGGCTAACCTAACTTAGCCTTGCCTCTGACCAGGATTTTCGCCGACGGACACGCGCCGACGCGGCCCGAATCAGCACACCGTCCGTCCGCCCTGGACTAGATTTGACCCGGGCATGCGGTGGCGTTCCAGCCCAACCCACCGTCCATGGCCTCAAGCCGAGACGCGTCAGCGGAGAATAAGGAGCGATCATGCAAGGTGATCCCGATGTTTTGCGCCTTCTCAACGAACAGTTGACCAGCGAACTCACCGCGATCAATCAGTATTTTCTGCATTCCAAGATGCAGGAGAACTGGGGTTTCACCGAGTTGGCGAACTACACCCGCGCCGAGTCGTTCGACGAAATGCGGCACGCCGAGGCGATCACCGATCGCATCTTGCTACTGGACGGGCTGCCGAACTACCAACGCCTCTTCTCGTTACGCGTCGGTCAGACGCTGCGCGAGCAGTTCGAGGCCGATCTGGCGATCGAATACGACGTTCTGAACCGGCTCAAACCTGGCATCATCATGTGCCGCGAGAAGCAGGACACGACCAGCGCCAACCTGCTCGAAGGCATTGTCGCCGACGAGGAAAACCACGTCGACTACCTGCAAACGCAGCTGGAGTTGATGGACAAGCTCGGCGAAGAGCTCTACTCGGCGCAGTGTGTCTCGCGACCGCCGACGACAGGACAAGCCGGCCACTGAGCGCGGATCGCTGCTGCGCATGACGAGAGCGCAGACGACTGCCACCGCGGATCCCGAAGCCGGCAGCGCACTAGTCAGCCCGCAACGACGCAATCTCGTCTTTCTGGCGATCGTGCTGGGAATGCTGCTGGCGGCGCTGGACCAAACCATCGTCGCCACCGCACTGCCGACAATCGTCGCGGATCTGGGTGGGGCGGCCCATCAGTCGTGGGTTGTCACCAGCTATCTGCTGGCCTCGACGATCATCACCGCGCTGGTCGGCCGACTCGGTGATCTGTTCGGCCGCAAGCTGATATTCCAGGCGGCGGTGACGTTCTTTGTCATCGCCGGATCGTCGCCCAACCCGATTGGGATGACGATCAACCGAAGCTGTCCGAGCTTGCTACACAGCGGCTTCGTCTGGCCCCTTCGGGCGTACCATCTCGCCATGAGCCGAATCGGAACATTCCCTGACGACGACCTCGCCGGCTGGATCTTGAAGTCCCCCGAACTGGGCGGGGCGATCGGCGCGTTCAGCAACGCGGTCTATAACCGCAGCCGGTTGCCGATGCGTACGCGCGAACTCGCTCGGATGGTCATCGCATACAGCAACGAATGCGAAGTGTGCGTCAACACCCGCGATGGCGACGGACCCGCCGCCGGTGTCGATGAGGAGCTGTACGACCACGCCCCCGAGTGGCGCACCTGGCCCGGATACAGCGAACAGGAGCGACTGGCCGCGGAGTTCGCCTACCGGTTCGCCACCGAGCACACGGTGTTGCGCGACGACGAAGACTTCTGGACCCGCTGCAGCGAACACTTTTCCGAGGAGCTGCTCGCCGACTTGGCGTTGTCGTGCGCGCTGTGGCTGGGAATGGGAAGGGTGCTGCGGACCCTGGACATCGCCCAGTCCTGCAAGCTGACCCTGCCGAGTCGGGTGTGAACCACCGAGCCTGGTAGCCAACAGGCGAACTGGGCTTCCCGGCAGATGACAACCACACCGCTCGCCGCCGCCGCGATCGCCCAACTCGAGGCCGAAGGGGTGGACGCGGTCATCGGCACGGTGGTCAATCCAGCCGGGCTCACCCAGGCCAAGACCGTGCCGATACGCCGGACCAACGCCTTCGCCGAGCCCGGGCTTGGCGCCAGCCGGGTGTGGCACGGCTTCGCCATAGACCAAACCGGCATTGCGTTCACCGAACACATCGGGGTCATCGGCGACCAGCGCATCCGCATTGACCTGTCCGCGTTGCGCTTCATCGGCGACGGATTGGCCTGGGCCCCTGGCTCATTCTTCGAGCAGGACGGCACGCCGGTTCCCGCGTGCAGCCGCGGAACGCTGAGCCGGGTCGAGGCGACCCTCGCCGCAGCCGGAATCCAGGCGATGGTCGGACACGAAATAGAGTTCGTCCTCGTCAACCCGGATGGCCACCGACTGCCGTCGACGCTGTGGGCGCAGTACGGTCTGGCCGGCGTACTCGAACACGAGGGTTTCGTGCGCGATGTAACCGCAGCAGCGTCGGTGTCCGGTGTCGCGATCGAGCAACTCCACCCCGAGTACGGAGCCAATCAATTCGAGATTTCCCTGACACCACAATCGCCGGTCGCCGCAGCCGACCAGCTGGTGCTGATCAGGATCATCATCGGCCGCATTGCCCGGCGCTATGGGTTGCGTGTCAGCCTGTCACCGGCGCCATTCGTCGGCGATGTCGGATGCGGTGCCCACCAGCATTTCTCGCTGACCGACTCAGCCGGGCCGCTGTTCTCCGATGGGGCAGGGGCTCACGGTATGACGAGCAAGGGTGAGAGCGCCGTAGCCGGGTTGCTGCGCGGCCTGCCTGAGGCTCAGGGTGTTTTGTGCGGTTCGATTGTGTCTGGTTTGCGGCTGCAACCCGGCAATTGGGCGGGTGCATATGCCTGCTGGGGCACCGAGAATCGAGAAGCGGCAGTGCGTTTCGTCGTCGGCGGCCCCGGCAACCCCTACGGCGGCAACGTCGAAGTCAAGGTTGTCGATCCGTCGGCCAACCCGTACTTCGCAACGGCCACCATCCTTGGCCTGGCGCTGGACGGAATCAAGCAGGAAGCGGTGCTGCCGCCGGAGACGAAGGTCGACCCGGCAGCGCTGTCCGACTCGGAACGCAGTCGCGCCGGCATTATGCGACTGTCTGGCTCCCAAGCTGAAATCGTTGCCGCACTGGATAATTCACAACGGTTGCGCGCTATTCTCGGTGATCCCGCGGTCGACGTCGTGGTCGCGGTCCGGCGCTTCGAGCACGAGCAATACGCCCACCTCAACCGCGAACATTTGGCGGACAAGTTCCGTATGGCCTGGAGTGTGTGACGGTGGCGGACTCGGTCCCCAAGGCCGCCGGTTCGGCTCTGGCAGACCACATCGCCGCCGTGCCGCTGATCGATCAGCATATGCACGGGTGTTGGCTGGCGGCGGGGGACCGGCAGCGGTTTGAGAACGGCCTCAACGAGGCCAACACCGAGCCGCTCGCCGACTTCGACTCAGGATTCGACACGCAACTCGGCTTCGCCGTACGCGCCCACTGCGCACCGCTGCTCGGTCTGCCCAAACACGCTGACCCGCAGAAATATTGGCAACGCCGCAGCCAGCTCACCGAAACCGAGCTGGCCCGAATCTTTCTACGCGCCGCCGGTGTCAGTGACTGGTTGGTGGACACCGGGTACGCCGAGGGCGTCGCGGACGTGGCGCAAGTTGCCGAGTTGTCCGCAAGCCGCGCTCACGAAGTGGTCCGCCTTGAGCAGGTGGCTGAGCAGGCCGCGCACGCCGCGGGCGACTATGCGTCGGCATTCGAGGAGATCCTGCACCGGCGCGCGGCGACGGCGGTGGGCACCAAGTCCATCCTGGCCTATCGCGGCGGGTTCGACGGGGATCTGACCGAACCGTCCGCGGCCGAGGTTGCCACGGCGGCCGCCCGATGGCGCGACAACGGCGGCACTCGGTTAGCCGATCGGACCCTGCTGCGTTTCGGGTTGCATGAGGCCCTGCGGGTGGGCAAGCCATTGCAATTCCACGTGGGTTTCGGCGACCGGGACTGCGATCTGCACAAAGCCAATCCGCTGCATCTGTTGGACTTTTTGCGCCGGTCCGGCGATACGCCGGTCGTGCTGCTGCATTGCTATCCCTACGAGCGGGAGGCCGGCTATCTGGCGCAGGCGTTCAACAACGTCTATCTGGACGGCGGGCTGAGTGTCAACCACCTGGGCTCGCGGGCACCGGCATTCATCGCCCGGTTGCTGGAGCTGGCGCCATTCCGCAAAATCGTCTACTCATCGGACGGATTCGGTCCAGCAGAGCTCCATTGCCTCGGTACGACGTTGTGGCGCGACGGTATTCATCGAGTGCTGAGCGGATTCGTGGACGACGGCGACTGGAGTTCGGCTGACGCCATGCGGGTGGTCGACCTCATTGCCCGCGACAACGCGGCCCGCATCTATCGGCTGAGCGGCGGGTGACCGAGGTATAAACACCGCTCAAGGCGGGTATAGGTTCAGCTATGGCCACCATCGGGGATGTCATCGGGTGGGCGCGCGAACAAATCGTGTCGCGGGTCCCGAAGGCCGACCTTGACCAACGGGACCCCGACTATATCCGCGACCAGCTGCCCGGAACGTGGCTGCTGGCGTCGCTGTACTTCCGGGCCGACGTGCAGCACCTGGACCGGATTCCCGCCGAGGGGCCGGTACTGCTCGTGGGCAACCACAGCGGCGGCAACGTGCCTCCCGACACCTTCGTCTTCACGCTCGCGTTCTGCTCCTACTTCGGCGTCGAGCGGCCCTTCTATCAATTGGCCCACAACCTCGTCGTCTCCGCGCCGCCGCTGGGTTGGCTGCGTAAATTCGGCACCGTTGCCGCCAACCACGAAAACGCGCAATTGGCGCTGGAATCCGGCGCGGCGCTGCTGGTCTATCCCGGCGGGGACTATGAGGTATTCAGACCCTCGTGGGAGCGGCACAAGGTCGACTTCGACGGCCGCATGGGATATGTGCGGCTCGCGCGCGATGCCGGCGTGCCGATCGTGCCGGTGGCCAGTGTGGGCGGTCAGGAAAGCGCGTTGTTCCTCAACCGCGGACAGTGGCTGGCGAAGCTACTCATGGCCGATAAACTGCTGCGGCTCAAAAGCATCCCGATATCGTTGGCGCTGCCATGGGGCCTGAACGTCGGCGACTTGGCCGGGCACATCCCGCTGCCCGCCAAGATCGCGATCGAAGTGCAAGAACCCATCGAAGTCGACGGCGATGACCAGGCGGTGCACGACAAAGTGATGGCCAGCCTGCAGGCCGGTGTGGACCGTCTTGCAGCCCGGCGACGATTCCCGGTGATCGGCTGATGCGAGTCGAACGCCGCTGCGTGATCGACGCCGACCGCGACGCGGTCTGGAAGATCGTCGGCGATCCGGATAGCTACCCATCGTTCATGTCCAACCTCGAGCGCTGGGAGAGCGCCAATGAACAGCCGGCCGGCGTCGGCGCCCGCTATACGGTCCACTGGAAGATCGGCTCGGTGCCGGTGGGCGGGCTGATCGAAGTGGTTGAATTCGACGACCTGCGCGACCTGGCATGGGTCGGCATCACCGGTGTCAACCTGCGTGGCCGGATCCGGCTGCGCGACGGCGGGGAGGGCCAGACGAAGGTGACGTTCCGGTTGTCGTATCAGGCGCCCGGCGGGATTTTCGGCTACATCGCCGACCGGGTCGCCGTGCGTCAGGTGGGTCGCACCACGGCCGATACCCTCAAGCGCCTCAAGGCGCTTGTCGAGTCCCGCGGCTGACGGCTAAACCAGGCCGGTGGCGTCGAAGATCCACGACGTGTCGGCGCTGGCGAGGTCCGCCAACCAGGTCGGTGGCGCCTGGGCGGTCATGGTGCCCATGTCCCAATAGTCTTTCCACAGCATCACTTTGCCGTCCTCGACGCGGTGGACCGAAACGAACTGCAGCACAGCCGTTTCACCGCTCTTCCAGCGCCAGGTCTCGGAGTGTTCGTACATGACGTCGGAACCGTTGGACACCAGCACGCCGTCGTGGTTCTCATAGCCGGCCAGCGGCTCGACCCCGACCTTGAGTCGCTTCACGATGTCGTCGGGCCCGCGGGCGGCCAAGGTCGGCCCGACCGGCATGTCGACATAGACGCAGTCCGCCGACAAGAACGTTTTGACAGCGTCCCAATCCCGGCCCGACAAGGCCCCCCACAGCCCAAGCACCGCTTCGTCGACCGGCATGCTGCCATAGAACCTGGCTGCTCAAGACGTGTCAATCGCCTCCAGGCCAACCCCTGTGCGGGGCAACGATCAGCGGATCTCTACAGTCTGCGCAGGCAACAATGCGCGCAGGAGGTGGGGATGCCGACGCTGCGATCGCGACGCAAAGCCGCGACCAGACGTGTCCGCAGGACCAGTGAGTCGCCGTTCACGCCGTCCTGGACACCCAGGCCGGCGCTGTACGGACGGGGTGTGCGGCACAACGTCGGGGTGCCGATGAGCGACGAGGTTGTGCTGCGCGCCGACATCCATTACCCCACGGTGCCCGAAACCGGGCAGCCCGCCGACGGGCCGTTCCCGGTGCTCTTGAGCATAACGCCCTACGGCAAGAAGGCCCCGCCGCCGACCGCCCAGATCGGCGGCGGCGCCACCCCGTATCTGATCAAGCGCGGCTACATCGAGGTGATGGTCGACGTCCGAGGGAGCGGCGTCTCCGGCGGTTCGTTCGAGATGTTCGGCGAACGGCAGACACAGGACGGGATAGAGCTGGTCGAGTGGGCGTCCAAGCTGCCGAACGCCAACGGACGTGTCGGGATGTTCGGGACGTCCTACCTGGCGATCAACCAGCTGTTCACCGCCGCCGCGGTCGGGCCGGGTTCGCCGCTGAAGGCGATCTTCCCGGTGATGGCCGCACGCGATTTTTATCGTGACGCGGCGGCGATGGGCGGGGCGCCGCACCTGCGCACCGTACGGGCCTACGGGGCGATCTACCGGCTGCTCAACGTCGTCAACCCGGCGCTGGAGGTAATCAACCGTGGCAAGCATCCGCGGCCGCGGGCCGGCGGGTTTGCCGCGGTGCGGCAGCGTGGGCGTGATCAGCGCGGGTACTTCCGGCCGCTGATCACCGATGCCGTCACCGGCGGTGAGACGGCCTACGACGGGCCGTTCTGGGATGCGTTGCGGCCGGCCATGGTCCTGCCGGGCATCGTGGCCAACGATGTGGCGGTGCTTTTGGTCGGCGGCTGGCATGACGCCTTCCAGCGCGGCGCGCCGCTGAACTACGCCGCTTTGCAGAACGCCTTCGCCGGGCGCCCCGACGAGCAGCCGATGCAACCCGGCCAGCCGGTGTCCGAGGGGCTGCGGCTGATGATGGGGCCCTGGTATCACGTCTCCGACTTCGGCGGGCTGCACCTCCATGCGCTGCAGCTGCGCTGGTTCGACTATTGGCTGAACGACGAGCCCGCCGCCGCGATCTCCGGATCGCCGTTCACTTTTCAAGCGATCGGAAGTCCGCGATGGTTTCATGCCCGCGAATACCCGCTCGCCGAGGCGACGCCGACCCCCTTCTACTTGTCCCAATCCGGCCACCTGACCGCCGAATGCGCACCGGAAACCTCCACGGCGACAATCAAATACGTGGGTCGGGGTCCGCTGGCGGGCCGAAGCGTCGAGCAGTGGACCCTGGGGATGACCAGCTTCATCCGCACCCAGCGCGGCGGGCAAATCCGCTACGACCAAGACAACCGGCGATTGCAGCGCGGCGCGCTGACGTACACCACCGAGCCCTTCGCTACGCCGACCTTGATCGCCGGACCGATCACGCTCACCGTGCATGCCACCGCCAACACCAGCGAGGCGCTGTGGGTCGCCCATCTCGACGACGTCGCCCCCGACGGGGCCAGCCGTCCGTTGACCGAGGGAGCGCTGCTCGGTTCGCACCGCGCGCTGGATCCCGATCGCACGTGGTACCTGCCCGACGGCACCGTCCTGCGGCCGCATCACTTCAGCACCCGGTCGGCTGTTAAGCCCGTGATCCCCGGCGAGGTGACCCGCTACGACGTCGAGATCTTTCCGACCGCTGCGCTGCTCGAGTCGGGTCACCGGCTGCGTCTGACGGTGACCACCTTCGACTTCCCGCACCTGGTTCCGACCAAGCCCGCGCGGCGCGCCCTGACCGGCGGCAGCTATCAGCTTCATCAGGGCGGGCCCACCCCGTCGCTTCTGCTGATCCCGGTGGCTGACCCGGACAGCTTCAACTGAACCAGGGCTGCAGCGCCTTCCGCGCGAGAGAGCGGCTTTTGGCGCATACTCCCCAAGGTGACGTCGTTACGGCAATACATTGCCGAGGAGATTGCAAGCGACCACGTCGATGGACTGCTGAGTAGGCGCGAAGCCTTGCGGCGGCTGGCGCTACTCGGGCTGGGCAGCGGGGCGGCGGCCGCCCTCATCGCGGCCTGCGGCAAGCAACCGCAGCGTCCAAGCCCGTCACCGAACACGGCCCAACCGCCGGGTATGGACAAGGCGCTACCGACCGAGCCGATCACCTGGCGTGGCCCGAATGGAGAGCTCTCCGGTGCCTGGGCGCAGGCCCACAATGCACGTCGCGGGGTGTTGGTCATCCACGAGAACAAGGGTCTTAACGACTGGGTGCGTTCGGTGGCCGGACGTTTCGCCGGCGTCGGCTACTCAGCGCTGGCGATCGACCTGCTGTCCGAGGAAGGCGGCACCGCGCACTTCGCGGACCCCGCGCAGGCCACCGCCGCGCTGGCCGCCGTTCCGCACGACCGGTTCATGGCAGACTTGAATTCCGGTATTGAGGAACTCCAGAACCGCGTTCCTGGCCGGAAAATCGCAGTCGTCGGTTTCTGCTTCGGCGGCGGACTGGTATGGCAACTGCTGGCGTCCGGCGCACAGCACTTGTCGGCTGCGGTTCCGTTCTACGGGCCGCTGCCAGACAACCCCGACTTCGCCGGCTCCAAGTCCGCGGCCGTGCTGGCGATCTATGCAGCCCTTGACACCCGCGTCACAGGTTCGGAGGCGGCGGCCAAAGCCGCCCTCGAACGTGCCGGGCTGATCAATCACGTCGTCGTCGAACCCAATGCCGACCATGCGTTTTTCAACGACACCGGGCCGCGCTACAACGCTGCCGCCGCGGACGATGCCTGGCAACAGGTGCTGGAATGGTTTGGTCGCTACCTGGCTTAGCGGCATGATGCGTCCGTGACCATCCCGCCCCCGGTTCTCACGCTGAGCGAAGTACTCGACACGTTCAACCTCGAGCAAGTCAATGCGGAGTTCTTCGTCGGCACCCAGATCGACGAAATCGACCATCACATCGTCGGCGGCCACATCGCAGCGCAAGCTCTGATGGCGGCAGTCGAACCGTGTCCGAACGCTTGCCGCGCAGCATGCATCTGTATTTCCTCCGCCGGGGCGACGCCAGGTATCCGGTCGATTTCGAGGTCATTGCGTTGCATGACGGCGGCACCTTTTCGGCCCGGCGCGTCACCGCGCGGCAGTTCGGCGCAGTGTTATTGGAAGGCATCGCGTCGTTCAGCGCACCCGTCGAAAGCCACGTCTACCAACAACAGCCACCCGATGCGCCGCAGCCCGAATCTCTTCCCACGCTCGCCGAGCAGCTCGGCGCCTACGCGAGCGAACGGGCTGGATGGTGGGTGCGTCACAGCCCATCGAGATGCGCTACGTCGACCCGCCCGCCAGGCTTGCACTCGACCTGGTCGACCCGTCGCCGCCGCGAATCCGAATGTGGTGGCGGCCCAACGGGATACCGCCGAGCGACCCCATCCTCGCCGACTGCCTGGCGGTCTATGTCTCCGGCCGGACGCTGCTCGAGTCGGCGATGATCGCCCGCCGCACAACTCCGTTGGGACCGGGCTACTCGGCGTTGATGGATCATGCGGTGTGGTTTCACCACCCGCCTGACTTGTCGAATTGGCTTCTCTACGAACAGCATTCACCCAGTGGGGTCGGTGGTCGAGGGTTGGCACAGGGCACCATGTTCAACCGCACCGGTCAACTGGTGTGCACCACGACGCTGGAGGGCTACTTCAACAGAGGCTAGCGCGACCGTCCAGGTCATCGGGTGGCCATCGACCTCGCCGGACCCAGCGCCACCGGCAGCGTGGACCAACCGTGCAAAACCCGGGTATCACGACGACTGCCCGCACCGGCAGAACGCACGTCGGGGAAGCGATCGAAAAAGGCTCGCAGCCCCACCTCGCCTTCGGCGCGGGCGAGGGCCGCTCCCAGGCAGAAATGCCTGCCGCCGGAGAACGCCAAATGTCTACCGGCGTTCTCGCGTTCGATGTCGAACGTGTTCGGGTCGGCGAAAACGGCCGGGTCACGGTTGGCCGCGGCGAGGTACACCACCACCAGTTCGCCCTGATTGACCGGCCTACCCGCTACCTCGGTGTCGTTTAGCGCTATCCGTGCGGTGAGCTGAACCGGTGACTCCAACCGCAAGATCTCCTCGACGGCGTTGGGCCACAGCTGGGGGCGCTGACTGAGTGTGCGCAGATGCTCAGGGGCGTCCAGCAGCATGCGAATCCCGTTGCCCAGCAGATTCACCGTGGTCTCGAACCCGGCCGCCAACACCAAGCCGGCGACCGCCCGGAGTTCGAGCTCATCCAGATAAGTCTCCTCCGAACCACTTTCAGCCTTCTGGATCAGCTGGCTCATCAGGTCGTCGCCGGGAGTCCGGCGCAACTGCTGCAGATGCTCATCGAGCCAGAAGCTGAATCCGGCGATCCCGCGCTGCACGCGCCGGTATTGCGGCCAGGTGAGCCCGAAATCCAAACTGGGTGCGGCGAGTTCGCCAAATTCAAGAACGTGCCGTCGATCGCGATCAGGCACCCCGAGGATGTCGCTGATGATCGCGACCGGAAGCTGGGCGCAATACCGGTCGACGATGTCGACGACACCTGGTTCGCGGGACAGCTCATCCAGCAGTGACACCGCGGTCTGTTCGACCCCATCCCGTAGCGCGGCAACCGCCCGTGGGGTGAACACCGATGACACCGTCTTGCGGTAGCGGGTATGGTCCGGCGGCTCCACGGCCAGCAATGAAGGCGGACGCAGCGGATGGAGCAGATCATCGCGGACGCGACGCTCCAGCCAGCGCAGTGGCGCCGGTAGGTTCAACCCGATCGAGAGCACCCGGAAGTCCTCCGATCGCAGCAATTCGTGTCCGATCGCATGGTCTGCGGTGATGTACCCGATCCGGGATCGCACCAGGGGACCGCGGGCCCGTACCTCCTCGTAGAACGGCACCGGATCCGCCGTGACGGTCGGGTCGGTGATCAACCGGGCTTGCAGGTCACCCCTTCGAGCGCCGATCGATGCCACGCCCCGGACGAAACCGTGCAGCGCCAGCCAGTGCAACCTCTGCTTGAATGCGATACCCACGGATAAGGCCCTCCACATCGTCTCCGCAGTGCTATCGCAAGCCTAAACGCGGGCGGACCAGCCGTCATCGACGTCGGTGCCGACGACGGCAATGGGCAGTCTTCAGCCCAGTTCCCAGTTCATGTTTTTGGCGAACGCGATCGCGTCGTCGCTGGCGGTACCCGACGCCTGACACCGCTGGATGTATTCGCGCACCATCGGCAGGAAGTTCATCGGGTTGTACGCGTCTTCCTCATAGCTCCACAAGTCGTCGCCGGCGTACTTCATCACCGACAGGTTGGCCGCCTGGTGAATGCTTCCGTCGCCGGGATCGCGCATCCGGTTGAGAAATTCGCAGAACACCCAGCCGCGGTCGGTGTCGATGGAGTACCAGGAGGTCGGATAAAACGGCATCTCGCTGCCCGGGAACTCATTCATCGTCGAGACAATCCAATCGCGGATCTGCTCGCGCCCGTGGAAGGTCCCGTAGGTGTGCTCGACATACGTTGCGTCCTCGGTGAACTGATCGGCGAACCGTGACCAGTCCCAACTCGAACCGATTTCTACGACCACCTGCTTGTGGCGTTCGAAGGCCGACTCGATCTCCTCGCGCGACCACTGTCCCATGGCAACCTCATTCAGCTCGACAGGTCAACGAACTCACGCCTCGGCAACATCCTTGATGCGGTGCAGCGTCTTGGTCATGTCACGAACATTGCGTCGCTGACGCAGCCAACCGCCGAACATCCAGTAATACAGCGTGGTCATCGGGGAGGCGGTCATCCGAAATGATTCGGTGACGTCGGTACCGTCGGCATTTGGCGTCAGTCGGTAATGCCAGTTGTTCACCGGCCTGTCGCCGACGAGCACCTCGAACCCGAATTCCCGGCCGGGCTCGCATGCCGTGACCCGGCAGGTTGTCCAGTACACCGGCCCGATTTCGTTTCGCTTGACGTGGCCGCGGAATCGCGCCCCGAGCGCGGGCGCGATAGCCCCATCAAGCCATTCGGCGTCGAACACTTCGGGGGAAAACCGCCCGATGTTGCGGACGTCCGCGATCAGGTTCCAGATCTTGTCCGCAGATGCTGCCATGTGAACCGTTGCCGAGCCCTGCATGGGCCGATCCAAGCATGCCCACGCTGGGCGGCGCTAGTCCTCGCCGTCGTCCGCAACGTCGTGCCGGACGACCCGCACCTTGCCGTGCGGCAGGCAGGCGGCATACCCGTGGTATTTGCCGTACAGCTCCCAAGCAGTGGCATCATCGTCGGGCGGCACGTCGATCTGATGTCCGTCCGAGAATTCCACATGTAGGTCCCCGGCGTCGTCCCAGGTGACGTCCGTGCACGTCGCTCCGGAGAAATCGAAAAGCGGTCGCAGTTGGGCGGCCGGGTCGTTGGGGTGGACGGAAACAACCTCAACCGGCGACGTGGCGGTGGCCGGCAGAGTCAGGCGAATCGGCGCAGAGATGACGAGTTCGTTGTAATCCTCGAGGTTCAGCACGAGACCATCACGGAACATGACCCGCTGTACCGCACAGCCTTGAATCCAGTGTTCGATCAATTTCTGGTCGGTCATACATTTACTCTGGTCGCGACAAGGCACCTGCACAAGCCCTGCATTGTGAGCCGTGCAGATATGCGATAACGCAGCGCTAGCCAAGTCAAAGAATGGTTGTGAATCGGATGCAGGAAATGGCGCCGTCTTCTGCGGCTATCCGGGATTCGCTGACCGCATCGTCCCCGGAGCGGCCAACCCTTGTATGGACGATGGATCCGCGCTAGCGTTTCGACGTCTTCAATCACACGATCAAGACGGAGTGATCATCATCGACGATTCCTTCCAGAGCACCAAGCGGTCCAAGAGCGACGGCGGACCCGATGACGGTGAGGCGCCCGTCATCGTCAGCTTGGTCGAGGCGGCGATGCAGATGTTCGCCGCAGCGATCGACGCCCTGCCCGACACCAGCGATCCAGAGTTCTCCGGACGCGCGGGAGTGATCCTGTCCGGTCTGCGAAAGCTGCAGACGGCGCTGACCAAGGCCGCGTCTCGCGGTAGGGCAACACCAGCAGTCATAGTGTCGCTGAGCGGAGTTCGAACACGCTACGACGATCTGATGGCATTGGCGGCCGAGGCCCCCGGCGCGACGTTGGGTCAGCAACTGTATGTCGTACGGCGTCGCGCCAAACTCTCGGCGCAGGAAACCGCAAACGGCGCGGGGCTCACCGCCGATTTGCTCGACGCCATCGAGGCCGAGGAATTCCCGACCGATGACGAAGCGGCCCGCATCAAGGAACTCCTCGCGGCTTTAGGGGGCTGACTTTCCGCCACGGCAGTCAGCCTGGTGGGTAGTCGCCCATGACTGACGCGGACGACCGATCGTCGCGCCTTCGGTCGCAGGCAGCTCGCACGCTGATCGCCGCCGCATTGACGACCGCCCTGGTACGACAGGCTGCATTGAACCTGTCCGGATAAAAACTGCGCTTGACGGATCACCGTCAAGCGCAGTTTTGCTCGCGGGTGTCAGCCGCCTGCGTGGGCGCCCAGGGCACCTTGCAGATCAGGCTTCATCGCGTTCAGCTGTGCTCCCCAGTACTCCCAACTGTGGGTGCCGTAGGGCGGGAAGTTGAACACGGCGTTGTGGCCGCCGGCACCGTTGTAAGCGTCCTGGAACTTCTTGTTGCCGCCGATCATGAAATTGCTCTCGAGGAAAGTGGCCGGCAAGTTGGCACCGCCCAGTTCGTTCGGAGTCCCGTTGCCGCAGTACACCCAGAGCCGGGTGTTATTGGCGACGAGTTTGTCGACGTTGAGCGTGGGGTCGTTGCGTACCCACGCCGGGTCGCTGTCTGGCCCCCACATGTCTTCCTTCTTGTAGCCGCCGGCATCACCCATCGCCAGGCCTATCGGGCCCTGCCCGGTGGACGGGCTGAGGTAGCCGGACAGCGAACCGGCGTAGATGAACTGCTGCGGGTGGTAGATCGCCAGATTCATTGAAGATGCACCGGCCATCGAGATGCCAACCGCGGCGCTTCCGGTCGGCTTGACGCTCTTCTGCGAGGCCAGGTATCCGGGCAGCTCGCTGGTCAGGAAGGTCTCCCACTTGTAGGTCGAGCAGCCGGCCTTGCCGCAGGCCGGGCTGTACCAGTCGGAGTAGAAGCTGGACTGTCCACCGACCGGCATGACGATCGACAGCCCGGACTGGTAGTACCAGTCGAAGGCGGGGGTGTTGATGTCCCAGCCGTTGTAGTCGTCCTGGGCCCGCAGACCGTCCAGCAGATACACAGCCGGCGAGTTGTTCCCGCCGCTCTCGAACTGGATCTTGATGCTGCGGCCCATCGCCCGCCGACGGCACCTGCAGGTACTCCACCGGAAGACCGGGCCGGGAGAACGCTCCCGCCGTCGCCGCTCCGCCGACCAGACCTACCAGGCCCGGTAATGCGGTGGCAGCAATAGCGGCGACCGTCAGTCGCCGCATCCAACCGCGTATCTTTTCGCTCACGTGTGTCATATACCCGTGCCCCTTGTCGTACGCCGTCGCGCGTTACCGCAAAACTTACCGTGTGGTACTCCAGATGTCGATTAGGACGCAAAGGTGTTTCGATTTGGCATCGGCTGCCGCGACCTGCGCGGAGCCGCTGTCAGCCGCGCCAAGCGGCTCTCCGTGGCAACATTTCGCGGCGCAATGCGAGTGCTTCGCAATGCGAAAATCGCGGGGCAAACGACCTCGTGACCCCGCAGGTTGCGAGCTTCGACTTCGACGTCCCAGGTCATTGCGCGTCGCACAATATTGTCGATACCCGGTCGCCCGTAGTCACTGTGAGCGCGTAGGCTCACCCGGGGTAGACCGACGAGACCACGCTGTCCCGGTCCTTCCGCCGCTCGCGAACCACCGCATCGACGGTCTGGTCGCTCGCTGCGGCGCACGGGCATTGGGCCGCGATTGAGGTGCAGATTTGGACACGGTACTTGGGCTGTCGCTGACTTCGACATCGGTCGGCTGGGTCCTGGTGGAGGGCCGCGACGCCGACGGCACCATCCTTGATCACGACGATTTCGAGGTGCGCTTCGGTGCTGGGGTGCAGGCCGTTAACACCTCGGAACAGGCCAGCGCGGCCGTGCTGGACGCCCAGGCGGCTGCGACCAGCGATGACCAGCGACTTCACGTCGTCGGAGTGACCTGGAGCGACGAAGCGGCTGCGGAATCGGCGCTGCTTCTGGAGTCGCTCACCGACGCCGGATTCGACAACATTGTCCCGGTCCGGTTGCACGAGGCTTGCGACATGTTGGCCCGGGCGATCGTCCCCGTCGTCGGCTATGACAAGGCCGCTGTCTGCGTGCTGGACGGCGAGTCGACGATCGTCGTGATGGTCGATACCTGCGACGACGAGCCACAAACGGCGATCAAGCAGTTGCAGGGCGGACCCGGTCGTCTGGTCCAGTGGTTGACCGCCCTGTTCGACCGGAGTTCATGGCAGCCGGGCGGCATCGTTGTCGTCGGTCCCGATGAAGACCTCGCGGCGCTGTCGCCGCGACTCAAAAAGACCGTGCCGGTCCCGGTAATCACCCAGACCGGCGCTGAGTTGGCCCTGGCGCGGGGAGCGGCGCTCGCGTCGGCTCAAAGCACGGGATTCACCGACACCGAGATGGTCGAGACGATCAATAGCTGGCGAGGGGACCGGGGAACTTCCCGACAGCACTCGTATGCCGGGGCGTTGACGATGCTGGTTGCCGGTGCGGTGACGTTCGTGGCGTCGCTGTCGCTCGCGCTGGGTCCGCACCTGGTTCCCAACCGGGCACCTGGACCGGTCCAACCGGTGGTCCACCGGGCAGCGCCTGCTCCCGTCGTCCAGGCACCGGCCCCGCCGCCGGCAGCGATCGAGGCACGGGCTGCGCGACCGGCACCGCAGCGTGCACCGGCGGAAGAGCCGGCCCAAGCTCCGGCGCCTGCTCAGCCGCAAACCGTCGCCGCTCAGGAACCGTCGGCCGCACCTCCCGCCGCCGAACCGGTTCCGCCGCCCGCGCCGCCACCGCCGGTGGCCCCTGCGCCGCCACCGGACCCTAATCCGCATCCTCTGCTGACCAAGCTGCGTGAGCGCCTGCACGGGCAGGCGCCTGACCAACAGCCTCCGGCCCAAGGCCCGCCGCCCAATGCCGGGCCGCCACCGCCGTAGTCACCCGTAGCGGCGGCGCCGAGGCGTTAAACGGCTCCGATCGCCTCCAATTACGAAGTCGTACAACCCCTTCAGCGACTACGGCATGGGCGCCATATGGTCGCCCGGCCCCATGTGGTCGCCCGGCGGCGGCACGCCTACTGCGTCGACGTGATGAAGCAGATTTGCGCAGTACAGTCGGCCCTTGAGCGTACGAACAGGGTGATGCTGCACAACCACTTAGAGACATGCTTCTCACAGGCCGTATTGGGCGGCCGGGGAGCAGCCGCCATCGAAGAACTCGTTACCGCCCTTAAGTTCAGTGCCGCTCTGACCGGCCCAGACGCATGCTTAAGCGCCGGAACCGTCGCCGACGACGCCCAACGGCCACAGGAAGCCGCCGCGCAGCGTTAATCCGTGAAGGCCCTGGCGATTTCAGCGGCGGTAGTCAACGCAGCAAGGTGGTCGTCGACCGACGCCAGTCCGGCGCCCATGGTGTTGATCGACATGTGCGAGGCGCCCGCCTCGGCCCAGCTCCGCAGACCATCGGCCATGTCGTCTGCGTTGCCGTTCCAGGAAACCCGACCTTCCATGGCGATCTGAGCGGGGTCTCGGCCGGCCTCCGTCGCGGCATGCGCCAGCTCCTGCCGCGCTTGCTCGAGTTTGGGGCCGGGGCCCACCATGGGAAACCACCCGTCGCCGAGGCGACCGGCGCGTCGGCACGCGCGCGGCGAGGATGCGCCGAACCACACCGGAATCGGCCGCTGTACCGGCAGCGGCGCAAGTCCGGCTCCGGTCACCCGGTGATATGTGCCGTGGTAGGTGACGGTCTGCTCGGTCCACAGCTTGCGCATCAACTCCACCTGCTCTTCGCAACGCTTACCGCGGGTCGAAAAGTCTTCTCCCAGTGCCTCGTACTCGACCGCGTTCCAGCCGAGGCCGACTCCCAGCCGGAGTCGGCCTCGGCTGAGCAGGTCCACTTCGGCCGCCTGCTTGGCGACCAGGACAGCCTGTCGCTGCGGCAGAATCACTATGCCGGTGACCAGCTCCAGTGAGGTGGTGACCGCTGCGAGGTAGCCGAAGGTCACCAACGGCTCGTGGAACGTGTTGTGCAGGTCGTACGGGCCGTCCCAGCCCAGGTGAATCTTCGGGTCGGCGCCGACGACGTGGTCATAGGCAAGCAGGTGAGTAAACCCGAGCTCTTCAACGTGCTCGGCGTAGGCTCGAACCGCACCCGCGTCGGCGCCAATCTCGGTCTGCGGGAACACCACTCCGATCCGCATCTTCACTCCTTTGTTGAGGTGTCTTTGGCGCGCTGCGCGGTGAACGACACGGTGACGTCGTCAGCGACCTTCAACGAGCCGAGCAGCTGGGAGTACGGCTTGACGCCGAAGTCGGATTGTCTAACTACGGCCTCGCTGGACAATCGCCAAGTGTCACCGAGGTCGTCAGTGCGCACGTCGACGACCTGCGTTCGGGCCTTACCGTGAATTGTCAGGGTCCCGGTCAACCGGTAGCCGTCGTCGGTCTTCTCGATGGTCTTGGCGGCGAAGCCGATCCGGGGAAACCGCCGGGCATCCAGCGAACGCAAAGCGTTGCTGCGTACCAAAGTCTTTTCCGGCCCGGACAACGGGGTGAGGCCGCCGTCACCGCGTACCACCTCGAGCGAATTAACGTCGACATTCAATTCCGCGCTCACCGGCTCGTCGTCGGACCACTGCACCGTCGCCCGCCAGCGCCGCATCGCGATCGTCAGCCGATGTCCCATTTGCGCGGCCCGACCTGCGACGCCGGTGCGAATCAGCAACTCGCCGTCGGAGCCGTCGAGGCTGCAAGCCGCGCTTTCGTCGTGACTCAAATGGTCAAAATGGTGCGGTAGTGCGCCCGGCCCTGCTGCAGGGCCGCGTAACCTTCTGCGGCCTGCGACAGCGGCAGCTCTTCGATCCACGCCCGCACACCCGTCAGGACGGCGAATTGCATTGTGTCTTCAACCTCTTTGGCGGTCCCCGACGGGTGGCCGATAATGCTTAGTCCCGGTGTAATCAGCTGAAGCGGACTGACTGACAGCGGCTCGGCCGTGACGCCGATGGTGACAAGTTCACCTTGGGGCTGCAGGCCGCCGACGGTGGCGGCCATGGCTTGCGAGTTGCCTGCAGTGGCCAACACGACCGCGACCCCGCCCAGGTCTTGCAGCGCTTCGGACACGTCACCGTCGGTGGCGTCGATGTAGTGATGGGCGCCCAGCTTCAGCGCATCCTCTTTTTTGGCGGTGCCGCGATTGATCGCGATGGTCTCGAAACCCATCGCCCGGGAGAACTGCAACCCGAGATGGCCAAGTCCGCCGACGCCGAGAATCGCCACCCGGTCGCCGGGCAGCGCGTTGGTGTGACGCAGCGCGTTGTAGGTCGTCACACCGGCGCAACCCATTGGCGCGGCTTCCGCGTCGGACAACTCCGAAGGTATTCGAGCCAGTGCGGTGGCCGGCACGGTCACCGATTCGGCGTAGCCGCCGGGATACTGCCAACTGGGCACCATCCCGTTCACGCAGTGGATGAAAAGGCCTTTGCGACACTGCTCGCAGTGGTTGCAGTTCCCGCCGAACCAACCGACGGCGACACGATCGCCGACCGCGAAGTCTTCTACGCCCGCACCGATTTCGGCGATCTTTCCGGCGATTTCATGCCCAGGGGTCAACGGCCACGACAAGCCGGGGAATTCACCGGCGATGAAGTGCGCGTCGGTCCCGCATATACCACAGGCACCGACACTGATGCGCACTTCGGCGCGCGCCGGCGGCGTTGTCTCAACATCGGCGAGCTCCAACGGCGCGCCCGCGGACTTTACGTGGACTGCTTTATGTGAGGGCATAGGCGTAGCCTAATGCGCAACAGGGCATTTCGCCGCGGCATCACTGTGGTAGTCGACTTGCCAGTGTTTGATGCCATTGAGCCAGCCGGAACGGAGGCGTTCGGGTTTGCCGATCGACTCTAGATCGGGCATCGCGTCGGCGATCGCGTTGAACATGAGGTCGATCGTCATCCGCGCCAGGTTGGCCCCGACGCAGTAGTGCGCGCCGGTACCGCCAAATCCCACATGCGGGTTGGGGTCACGCAGGATGTCGAAAGTGAACGGGTCGTCGAACACGTCCTCGTCGAAATTGGCTGAACGGTAGACCATTACAACGCGCTGACCCTTTTTGATCTGCACACCGGACAGCTCGCAGTCCTCGAGCGCGGTCCGCTGAAACGACGTGACCGGGGTGGCCCAGCGGACGATCTCGTCGGCCGTGGTGGCGGGGCGCTCCTTCTTGTACAGCTCCCACTGATCGGGGAATTCGGTGAAGGCCATCATGCCCTGGGTGATGGAGTTGCGCGTGGTCTCGTTTCCGGCGACCGCCAGCAGGATGACGAAGAAGCCGAACTCGTCATCGGAGAGCTTGTGGCCGTCGACGTCGGCCTCGATAAGCTTGGTGACGATGTCTGGCCCGGGGTTCTTGGCCCTGTCGGCGGCCATCTGCATGGCATACATGATCAGGTCGACCGAGGCGGCGATGCCGTCATTGTCGGCGAACTCGGGGTCCTGGTCGCCCACCATCTGGTTCGACCAATGAAACAGTTTCATCCGGTCCTCCTGGGGCACACCCAGTAGGCCGGCGATGGCCTGCAGCGGCAGCTCGCAGGACACCTGCTCGACGAAATCGCCGGAACCCTCGGCGGCGGCGGCCTCCACGATGCGCCGGGCACGCTCGCGGAGGTCGTCGCGAAGCCGCTCGACTGCTCGTGGGGTGAAACCGCGCGAGATGATCTTGCGCAGCCGGGTGTGCTGCGGCGCGTCCATGTTCAGCAGGACGAATTTGCCCCTGTCGATCTGCTCGCCGACCGTGCCGTCTTTGTAGCGGGGCAGCGCGGTCTTCTCCAGGCTGGAGAAGACGTCACTGCGCAGCGAGACCTCCTTGACATCTTTGTGCTTGGACACCACCCAGAAGCCGCCGTCATCGAAACCGCCTTTGCCGAGCGGTTGTTCGTTCCACCAGATCGGCGCGGTACGGCGCAGCTCGGCCAGTTCCTCGACGGGCAGTCGCTCAGCGTGGATGTCCGGGTCGGTGAAATCGAATCCGGCAGGGATGTTCGGAGTCGGCATCAGGGGCACTCCTATGAATATGAATACGACTTGAATATGACGCGTTCTGGCCCAGTAAAGCATCGTGACCGCCGAGATGGAACGTGTTCCCGCCGGATTGCCAGGGGATCGATTGGAACGTGTTCTCGCGGCCGGTTCCGATGACCTCGACCGCCGCTGACCGAGCTCCTCAACGCCGCTGTGCAAAACAGCCTTGTGGCACCGGCGGCACTGACTATGCTTGCCTCCAGGTCGCCGGGGGCGCGGAATGCCCCCGGTGACGTGACACCGAAGGTGGGTCATGATTCGCGAACTGCTCATCGCCGCTGCGATCACGGGTGCAGCTGTCGGCCTGGCGCCGGCCGCGATTGCCGACCCTGGGCATTACGACGGTGATGTGCCGGGGATGAACTACGACGCGTCGCTCGGCGCGCCCTGCGACAACTATGAGCGGTTCATCTTCGGACGGGGTCCCGGCGGTCAGGCCGAAGCGTGTCACTTCATCACCAACCAGCTCCCGGCCGCGCAATCGGGGTTTTGGGTAATCACTTACCCGCTCTCCGGAGTTCAGCAGGTCGGTGCACCGTGCCAAAATCCACGCGGGTCTGCGGCCCAGACACCCGACGGGCTTCCTATGCTCTGCACGCAACACGGCTGGCAGGTTGGGCAGCTGACCGGCGGCGGATTCCCGGTTCCCGGCGGGGGCTTCCCGTCGGACACCGGTGTCACCGGCTGACCGCACGAAACAGGAGACTGCTATGGGCTTCACGCCGAAAGATGTCTTCGACGCCGCCAAAGACATCGTGACGAACGCCGTCGAGAGGTCGTCGGACATCGTCGAAAACGCCGGCCACATCATCAAAGGGGACATCGCCGGCGGCACCGGTGACATCGTCCACAATTCACTCGACATCGCCACCTACGCCGTCGACAGAGCTAAAGAGGTCTTCACCGGCAAGTACGCCGACGACGAGGAGTAGTCAGGCTCTGACCCGATCGCGCGAACGGGTCAGACGGCGGCTGCAGCGTTGAGCTCGTCGAGCCTGTTCGTCGCTTCCAGGTATTCCTGCACCCAGCGCTCGATGACGGTCGACGTCTTTTCCACTTTGGTGAACTGTCCAACGACCTGTCCTACCGGGTTGAACGCGACGTCCACGGTCTCGTTCGGGAACTTGTTCGTTGCCCGAACCGCCATGCCGGAAACCATGTACTGCAGCGGCATTCCGAGTGGTTTCGGGTTGTCCGGCTGCTCCCAGGCCTCGGTCCAGTCGTTGCGCAGCATCCGGGCCGGCTTGCCGGTGAACGAACGACTGCGGACCGTGTCGCGGCTGCCCGCCTTGGCGTAGGCGGCCTGCTGAACCGGGGTGTTCGAAGCCTCCTCGACCATCAGCCACTGCGAGCCGGTCCACGCGCCTTGTGTGCCCAAAGCCAGCGCCGCCGCAATCTGCTGGCCGCTGCCGATACCGCCCGCCGCCAGCACCGGCACCGGCGCGACCTCCTTGACGACCTGCGGCCACAGCACGATGGAGCCCACCTCGCCGCAATGCCCGCCGGCTTCGCCGCCCTGGGCGATGATGATGTCGACGCCCGCGTCCGCGTGCTTGCGTGCCTGCGAGGGCGACCCACACAGCGCGGCTACCTTGCGGCCCTCGTCGTGAATGTGCTTGATCATCTCGGCGGGGGGAGTGCCGAGCGCGTTGGCGATCATCCGCACCTTCGGGTGCTTCAGCGCCATTTCGACCTGCGGGGTGGCCGTCGCCTCGGTCCAGCCGAGCAACTGCAAGGTGTCCTCATCGGCGTTTTCGACAGGAACACCGTGATCCGCAAGAACCTTCTTGGCGAAGTCCAAGTGCTCTTGGGGCACCATCTTGCGCAGCGTCTCGGCGAGCTCCTCGGCAGACAGATGGGAGTCCATGCCCTCGTACTTATTCGGGATCACGATGTCGACCCCGTACGGGTGGTCGCCAATATTCTCGTCGATCCACTTCAGCTCGATCTCAAGCTGCTCCGGAGTGAAGCCGACCGCCCCCAGCACGCCGAAGCCGCCGGCCTTGCTCACCGCGACGACGACATCGCGGCAGTGTGTGAACGCGAAGATCGGAAACTCGATACCGAGTTCGTCGCAGATGGGAGTGTGCATGACTGATTCCTTACTGGTTTGCTTACCGGCGACGTAGGCTAATTGAAACGTGTTCTAGTTTAGTACGGATTGTTTCCGATGTGACCATCCGGGCGGGTCATACCACCTCGTTGTGTGTTACCCACAAGATCAGGAAAGCCAGCACGCAGCCAGCGCACACAAGGTGATCACGCCAGATGGACCGCGCCAGGGCGCTTTGATCGGTCGGGCTACCCGCACGGCTGCCGAGTCGGGCCGCGTTGGAAACTGTCCGCGTCAATGCCAGCAGGATCGGCGTCCCCGCGAGCACAGCTGACAGCGCCACCAACCAACCCGGGTCGTGACCTCGGGCCACTCGGAAGGCCAACGCTCCCAGGAGCACCACCATGACGACGGCGATGAGCCGGCTCATCGGTCGCGATTCGGTGACTGCGCGGCGGTAGTAGCCCGTGATGGAAGCCAGCACGGATTCTGGCAGGTCGCCGTCGGGATGCCGGTCCACGAGAACCTGCGCATCGAAGATGAGATCCATCCACAACACAGCGAACAGAAATCCGCTGCACGCGGTGAGTAACGAGGTCGCGAAGCTCATCCTTCGATTGTTTCCCAGAGCGCCCACGAGCCCGACGGTGGAACAAGTTCTAATTCCGTGCCAGGCTGCGGTAGCGTGACCCGTCATGGGACGCGTGGATGGAAAAGTTGCACTGATCAGCGGTGGCGCCCGGGGGATGGGGGCCGCTCATGCCCGGATGCTGGTCGGCGAGGGCGCCAAGGTAGTGATCGGCGACATCCTCGACGAGGAGGGTAAGGCACTCGCCGAGGAGATCGGCGACGCCGCGCGCTACGTCCACCTCGACGTGACCCAGCCCGACGACTGGGAAGCCGCGGTGTCCACCGCGGTCAACGACTTCGGCGCGCTCAACGTGTTGGTCAACAACGCCGGCGTCGTGGCGTTGGGCCAGTTGGGACAGTTCAACTTGGACAAGTGGCACAAGGTCATCGACGTGAACCTGAACGGCACATTCCACGGCATCCAGGCCGCGGTCGAGCCGATGAAGGCCGCGGGCGGCGGCTCGATCATCAACGTCTCGTCCATCGAGGGCCTGCGCGGGGCCGTGATGGTGCATCCTTACGTCGCCTCCAAGTGGGCGGTGCGCGGCCTGTCGAAATCAGCCGCCCTGGAGCTGGCCCCCCACAACATCCGGGTCAACTCGATTCATCCCGGCTTCATCCGCACCCCGATGACCAAGCATTTCCCGGACAACATGGTCACCGTCCCGCTCGGCCGCCCCGGCGTCTCCGACGAGGTCGCCACCTTCGTGGTGTTCTTGGCCAGCGACGAATCCTCTTATGCCACCGGCGCCGAATTCGTGATGGACGGCGGCCTGATCAACGACGTTCCCCACCGGCTCTAGCCGCTAGCGGCACTTCTCGATGACGGTCTGCGCGAACCGCTCGATCGACGGTCGGTAGCGCTCGGCTGGATGCGTGGACGCCTGAAATGCCTCGCCGTCGCCGCCCTGGATGGCCTGCGTGCCCGCCCACGGAGCGCACATCACCGCCGTCACCCCAAGGTCTTCGGCGCGCCGGAAAAGGTCGGCGGACGGCGGCTCCAGCAACGCCAGCATGATCTCGAACGGTTCGGCGTGCCGCCCGTACTCGCGCCGCAACGCGGTCAGCTTCTGCACATAGCCAACCGCGTCGTCCCACGCGTAGGCCGTGCCAACCCACCCGTCGCACAGCCGCGCCGCCCGGCGCAGCGCCACCTCCGATTCGCCGCCACACAGGATCGGCACCGGCGTGGTCGGGTGCGGCTCGAGCATCAACTCGGGCACCCGGTAGTAGCGGCCGCTCCACGACACCCAACCGCCCTGCCACAGCGCACGTAAGGCCGGGATCATCTCGTCGAGCCGCTTACCACGGTTGCCGAAATCCTGTCCCAACAGCTCGAATTCCTCGCGCATCCAGCCGGCGCCGACCGCCAGCGACACCCGGCCCTCGGAAATGACCGCCGCGGTGGCCACCTGTTTGGCGACCTCCAGCAGCGGACGGGCGGGTGCGACGTAGACGGCATTGGAGAAGCGCAGCCGACGGGTCACTGCCGCCATGGCACCGATGAGGATCCACGAGTCCGGCCACGCAGTCTCAGGCGACCACGGCGGACGCTCCGCCCCGGTGGGGTATCGCGACTGCAGAGCACGCGGATAAATCAGATGGTCGGCACAGATCACCCCGTCGTAGCCGGCCTCGTCGAGCATCCTGGCAACCGCGAGCGCATCGCTCGCCTCCATAAATGCTGTGCCAGACCAGAATTGCATCACAGGCCTTTCCCGATCAGCGCTGCCCGCCGAGACCGGCCAGCTGGCGCAACGACCTGACCCGCATGCGGCCGCCAGCGGCGGCCACCCGAAGCACCGGCCAGCCGCGCTCGGCGGACACCGCCGCTAGCCGCGGTCGAGGGTTGACCGGTCTGGGGCGCCCCACCAGCGCCATCAGCGCCGCGTCCTCGTCGCCGTCGGCATAGAAGTAACTGTCGCGCAGCGCGACGGCGTTGTCAGTGCAAAACCCTTGTACAGCAGCGGCCTTGCTCGGTCCCCAAACGATGGGCCTGACGATGTCCCCGGTCAGTCTGCCGCGATCATCGAGGGTGAAGTAATTGCATAGCACGTGGTCGATGCCGAGGAAGCGGGCAACGGGCTGGGCGTGGATGCTCAGCGCCGAGGAGCACAGCGCAACGGTATGGCCACGCGCCTGATGCGCTTGCACGATTGCTCGCATGGTCGGAAAGACGCGCGCAGCGATCCGGTCGACGAATAGTCGTTCACCAATACCCTCCAGGTCCGCGAGGGATTCGCCATGCAGATAGCCGGCACCTCGCACGACGAGTCGCTCGAACTCCATGCGGCCGAACCGATATCGCATCATGGCTTCGGCGACACCCAGAACCTCGCCGATTCTGGCCTGCCGGCGCCGGATCCGATCACTCGCATGCGCGGTGGCGGTGAAGCCGGCAACCAGCGTGCCGTCGAGATCGAAGAACGCACCCACCTTGGGACCTGGTGAACTGGCGGCGATCTCCGCAACCGTGTGCGACGCCGACTGCGGATCGTGGGTGCGCACGTCGTAGTACTCTAAGTTCCTTTTCGGAATTCCGCGCGCAAGCAGGTACAACGCGCTAGGAAGTGGATGGTGGATTTCGAACTGGACGCCGCGCAGAACGCCTGGTTGGCGGAGGTGCGTGATTTTCTGCGGCAGAGTGTCACGCCGGCGTTGAGGTCTGAGCTGGCAGAACACGGCCAGGAGTTTCCCGGCGGGGAAGTCGCGTCGTTCCGGCGCAAAATCGGTGAAAGAGGCTGGTTCGGACTCAACTGGTCGCCGGAATATGGCGGCCTGGGACTCGGCGCGACCTACCAGCACCTGTTGATGCGGGAGTTCGAATATTGGGGCGTCCCGGGTCCGGATCTCACGGTGACCTCGGTGGCGCCGATGATCATGCGCCACGGCACCGAACAGAACAAGCTCGAGTTCCTTCCGCCGATCGCTCGGGGAGAACTCACGTGCGCCGTGGGTTATTCGGAACCCGAAGCAGGCACTGACTTGGCGAGCTTGCGCACTCGTGCGGTGCAAGACGGTGACGAGTGGGTCATCACCGGATCCAAGATCTGGAACAGCGGCGCCCAGCGAGCGACCCATGAATGGCTTTGTGTCCGCACCGATCCCAATGCGGCACGGCACCGGGGAATTTCGGTGATCATGGTTCCCATCGATCGACCCGGCGTGCAAATCCGTCCGCTTTATGCGTGGTCGGGGTACCGCACCAACGAGGTGTTCTTCGACGGGGTCCGAGTGCCCGTCGGCAACCTGATCGGCGAAGTGAACCGCGGCTGGACCTACATCACCGGCGCGCTGGATCTCGAGCGAGGTGCCCTGACCAACGCAGGAGATCTGCGCCGCGCACTGGACGAGCTGATCGAGCTGGCTGGCCGGCCGCGTCGGGACGGCTCGGTGCCGCTGCAGACCGCCGGCTTTCGCTGTCGACTAGCCCAGGCCGAAGCAGACGTCGAAGCGGCAATGCTGATGGGATACCAGGCGGCGTCGCTGCTGGACAGCGGGGTAATCCCAACCGTGGAAGTCAGCGTCGAAAAGGTGTTCACCAGCGAACTGCGCCAGCGGATTGCCGATTTGGCCATCGACCTGCTCGGCCCCGACGGCCTGCTGGCCTACCGCAGCGTGGGTGCGCCTCAGGACGGGAAATTCGAGCGGCTCTACCGGGTGGCTCCGCTGATGCGGTTCGGTGGCGGCACCAACGAGGTGCTCCGCGACGTCATCGCCCAGCGTGGCCACGGCATGCCGGCCTACGGACGGTGAGGGTCGCAAGATCATGAAACTGCTGCCCGATCAGGACGAGCGAGATTTGGCGTCGATGCTTCATGCGCTTTTTCTCGCCGAGTGCCCGACGAGCCTGGTCCGTCAACTCCGCGACTGCGACCCGCGGCCGATGCCCGACAGATTGTGGAAGTCGTTGGCGGACGCCGGTGTATTCGGGCTGTTGCTTCCGCACGAATATGGCGGCGCCGATGGCACACTATCCGACCTAGGCGTTTTCTGCGTAGAAGCCGGCCGCGCGTTATGCCCGACGATCGTGCACGGCACGCTGCAGGCCGCGCTTGCCATCCACCTGCTCGGCGGACCGGATCAGCGTGCTGCTTGGCTGCCTTCGCTGTCTACCGGAACGTTCACTGCCACAACATGTTTGTGGAGTGCACGCGATGCCGCGGTGATCGCTCCGCTGCTGCGCGCCCGCCCCGGAGCTGATGGCAGCTGGCGGCTTAGCGGCACGGCCGACTTCGTCTCGGATGCTGACATGGCCGATCACATCGTGGTGTCGGGAGCCGACGCCGCGGCCGAGCGGACCGTGGGCTTCGTCATGCCGTTGGCGGCAGAGGGCGTGCACGTCGACGCGCTGCCGTTGATGGGCGGCCACCGCGCGTTTCGCGTCCGTTTCGACGATGTCGAGGTGGCGGATCGGCGCGCGGTGCTGGCCGGGCCCGACGGCGCGGGCTTGGCCGATCACGACCTGCGCCGGTTAGCCAACGCCGCGGTGGCACTGCTGTCGCTGGACTTAGTCGGTGTCGGCGAAGCCGTGCTGCAGCGCACAGTCGATTACACGGTGGCGCGCCGACAGTTCGGCCGGCCGATTGCGTCGTTTCAGGCGGCACAGCATTTGGTGGCGAATATGCATATCGCGCTGGCCGCGGCTCGGCTTGCCGCTCACTCGGCGGTGTTCTGGATCGGGCGGGGCCGTACCGCCACCCGTGAGACCGCGATCGCCCGAATGCACGCGGCCGCCGCGGCGAAATCGATCACGCTCGATGCCCACCAATTGCACGGCGGTATGGGTTATGTGGTCGAGACCGACCTGCATTTGTTCTCCGAGCGGGCACGGGTGCTGTCCACATTGGGCGGTGGCGCGGACGTGGCCGCGACGTGGCTGGAGCGCGAGACCGGGTTGGCTGGCCCCAGCGAGTCAGCGCAGGAAAGAGGAGACGGCCGGTGACGGAGCAGAGTCTGATCGACGCCGAATCGGCGTCGCGAGTGGGCACCGTTGCTGCTACAGCGACAGGCGAAGTCAACCGGCGTGATTGGCAACGTTGGGCTGCGGCGGTCGGCGACCACAATCCGCTGTGGTTCGACCCCGAATATGCTCGCGCCCAGGGGTACCGCGACATCATCTGTCCGCCGCTTTACCTGCAGTACGTCGTGCTGGGAGTCACCGCACTGGACGGGTTGCGGCCGGATGGTTCTTCCGGAGCTGCGTCCGGCGGCCTCGCGTTTCCACGCGCGCCCCGGCGCATGGCCGGTGGTGAGAGCACTTCGTTCTTCGGGGCGGCATATCACCGCGATGAGATCGAAATGGTGCGCACGATCGAGTCGATCGTGGAGAAGCAGGGCCGCTCAGGCCGATTCGTTTTAGTCACCTGGCGAACGGTGTACCGCAATCAGCGGCGTGAATTAGTCGCCGAAGCTACAACATCGATGATCGCCCGACCTTGAGGGAGTGCTATGGCCCGCGAGCAGGTCTTCTACGAGGACGTCCACCCGGGCGACGCGTTGCCGACGCTCACGGTGACGGTCGACGAAAGACAGCTGTTCTTCTTCAGCGCCGCAACATACAACGGTCACCGCATCCACTACGACAAAGACTGGGCACGAACGGTTGAGGGATATGACGATGTGATCGTGCAGGGCCCGCTGCAGGCCGCGCTGCTGGCCCGCGCCATTACCGACTGGATCGGCGGGCGCGGTCGGCTGGTCGAGTACGCCGTACAGAACCGGGCGATCGCATTTGCCGGCGAAGAACTCAGTTTCACCTGCGTGGTAACCGGAAAGCGGTTGGCTGACAACACCGGTCTGGTCGACCTGGACATCGCCGGGCGACGAGATGACACGGTGCTGATGCCAGGGACCGCCACGGTTGCGCTGCCACTCCGCGGAGATCGATCGTGACGGGCCTTCGGGGCGAGGCGGCGATCATCGGTATCGCGGAACTGCCCGCCGAGCGCAAGCAGACCCGCCCGCCGTCGTTCACCCTCGACCAGTACGCGCTGCTGGCGAAGATGGTCGTCGACGACGCGGGTGTGGACGCCACGGCGGTCAACGGATTGCTGTGTCACGGCTTGGCGGAATCCGACATGTTCGTCCCAGCGACGCTGTCTGAGTATCTCGGTCTGCCAGTCAATTTCGGGGAACGCGTCGACCTGGGCGGCGCCACATCAGCCGGGATGGTGTGGCGGGCCGCGGTCGCCGTCGAACTCGGGCTTTGCGACGCGGTGCTCGCGGTCGTGCCAGGATCCTCGGTGTTGCCGAAGTCCGTACGCCAACCATTGTCGCCGCCCGGGTGGCACGGCGCGTCGAGTAGCAAGTATGGGTCGCCACAGGCCGAGTTCGAGATCCCGTACGGCAATGTCGGCCAGAACGGACCCTACGCCCAAATCGCTCAGCGATACGCGGCCCTTTTCGGTTACGACACAACAGCTCTGGCGAAGATCGCGGTGGACCAGCGCACGAATGCGTGCGCGCATCCAGGCGCTGTATTCCACGGCAAGCCCATCACCGTCGACGACGTGCTGACCAGCCCGATGATCGCCGATCCGATCCACATGCTGGAGACAGTGATGCGGGTGCAGGGCGGTGCAGGCGTTCTGGTCGCCAACGCAGACATGGCGCGGCGGGCGCGTCATCGACCGGTGTGGGTCAAGGGATTCGGCGAGCACATCGCCTTCAAGACGGCGACATACGCCGAGGACTTGATGACGACGCCGATATCCCGCGCCGCCGGAGGAGCCTTCGCGATGGCGCGGCTCACCCCTTCTGCCGTCGATGTTGTGTCGCTTTACGACTGCTACACCATCACCGTCTTGATGACTCTCGAGGACGCGGGGTTCTGCGGCAAAGGAGAAGGCATGGCATGGGTCAACCAGCATGACCTCACCTTCGCCGGCGACTTTCCGCTCAACACCGCAGGCGGGCAGCTGTCGTTTGGGCAGGCGGGCATGGCCGGCGGCATGCATCACGTCGTCGACGCCGCGCGCCAGGTGATGGGCCGGGGGAGCCAGGCGCAGGTCACCGACTGCAATCGAGCATTCGTCAGCGGCACGGGCGGCATCATGAGTGAACAGGTCGCGCTGATTCTGGGCGGTGACTGACCATGACCGAACCGGCACCACTTCCCGAAGCCACACCGATCTCAGAGCCGTTTTGGCGGGCGCTTACCGAACACCGGATCCTGGTGCAGTATTCGCCTTCGCTGGGACGGTATGTTTTCTATCCGCGCACGCTTGCGCCGGGCACGCTGGCCGACGACCTGCAATGGCGCGAAATCGACGGGGCCGGTTCGGTTTACACCTTCACGGTGGCGCGGCGACCGACCGGCCCACCATGGGCGGATGCGGTGCCCCAGATCCTCGCGGTGGTCCAGTGGGATGCCGGACCCCGGTTCAGCACCGAACTGGTGGACGTCGATCCCGCCGATATCCGGATAGGAATGCGGGTGAGCCCGGTGTTCTGCGAGATTCCCGATACCGGCATCACCCTGTTGCGGTATCGACCGGAGCCAACCGATGTTTGAGACCGTCCAGCAGTTGCTGCGGGCCCGCATGCACGACGACACCCCCGCGGTCGCCTGCGGCGACCAGACCTGGACCTGGCGCGAGCACCTCACCGAGGCAACCGCCGAAGCATCGGTGTTGATCGGACTTGCCGACACCACTCGTCCGCTACACGTCGGCGCCTTGCTCGCCAACTCGCCGGCCATGCTGCGCTCGATGGCGGCCGCCGGGTTGGGCGGCTATGTGTTGTGCGGGATCAACACCATCCGGCGCGGCACCGGGCTGCTGGCCGACATCCGGCGCGCGGATTGTCAACTGCTGCTGGTTGATTCCGACCATCTGCCGTTGCTCGACGGTCTGGATCTTCGCGGGATCACCGTGCTCGATGTTGCGTCGCGGCGTTACCTCGCCGCGGTCGCGGCCGCGCCGGCACTTGTGCCGTACCGCGAAGTCGGACCGACCGATACCCTGATGATGATCTTCACGTCGGGGACCAGCGGTGACCCGAAAGCGGTTCGGTTCGCCCACGTGATGGCGATTCTTTGCGGCGCAAGCCTGATCGGGCAGTTCGACATCACGGCAGCCGACGTGTGCTACTTGTCGATGCCACTGTTTCACTCCAATGGCGTGGCCGCCGGCTGGGCGGTGGCTATCGGTAGCGGAGCAACGATGGTTCCCGCCCGGTTCTCGCCATCGAGATTTCTGGCCGATATTCGCCGCCACCACGTGACCTACATGAACTACGTCGGCAAACCGCTGGCCTTGGTGCTGGCCACCCCGGAGCAGCCCGACGATGCAAACAACACGCTGCGAGTGGCATTCGGGAACGAGGCGACCGATCGCGATATCGAGGAGTTCGCCCGGCGATTCGGCTGCCGGGTCGTCGACAGCTTCGGATCCAGTGAGTTCGCGGTGATCGTCACTCGCGAAGACGGCACTCCGGCCGGGTCCATCGGCAAGGGATATCCCGGCGTCGCCGTGTACAACTCGGAAACCGTTACCGAATGCGCAGGAGCGGTTTTCGACCAGAACGGCGCCCTGGTCAACTTCGACGACGCGGTCGGGGAACTCGTGAACACCCAGGGCGCCGGCGCGTTCTCCGGTTACTACAACGATCCTGCGGGCACCAGCGAGCGGATGCGTCATGGCATGTACTGGTCCGGTGATCTGGCGTATCGGGACGCCGACGGCTGGATCTACCTGGCCGGTCGCACCGCGGATTGGCTGCGGGTAGATGGCGAGAACTTGGCAGCCGCACCCATCGAGCGAATTCTGCAGCGGCTGGCCCCGATCAACCAGGTGGCGGTTTATGGGGTTCCAGACGAAGAAGTCGGCGACCAGGTGATGGCTGCCATCGTTCTCAACGACGGCCAGTCCCTGACGCCGGAAGAATTTGAAAAGTTCCTCGCCGCTCAACCTGACTTGTCACCAAAGGCATGGCCGCGGTTCGTGCGGATCAACAGGGAGCTTCCTCAAACTGCGACCACCAAAATTCTCAAACGCGAGCTGATTGGGGCGGGGGTGACCGCCGCCGGCGGCGTCCTGTGGGAACGGGCAGGCCGGGGCGCCGTTTACGTCGTGGCGGATTAGTTTGCCAGTGGCCGTCTTCCGCTGTCGTCCCGGGCTGGCTCAGCGAGTCGCAGTGACGTATTCGGAGTGCATGATCTGGTCCATTTGCACGTCGACTTCGGGCGGGGTTCGGCCATAGTGGGCCTGCAATTCCGGGTTGGTACTGACGGGTTCAACCGCCCAGCCGTGTTCGGTGAGCCATTCTGCGGGTTTAGTTTTCTGCGTGTCGTCGTAAGTCAACGCGGAAAAGTTCACGTCTCCGGACAGGTTGAGGCCGGGGTAGGTTTCTTCCAGAGCCGCGAGCCTGTCCTGGTCAAGGCACGAGCCCAGGGCACCTATCGCGAGCCGGCTGCCGGGGGCCGATAGCTCAGTGATACGGGTGAACAACGTGTCTTGGGCGTCGCCGGTCAAGTAGGGCAGGATCCCCTCCACCGACCAAGCGGTAGGTTTCTCTGAGTCAAAGTCCTTCGCCCGCAGCGGTATTGACCAGTCGCTGCGCAGATCCGCCGCAACGTCTACGCGGTGAGCTGCGGGCTCGGCTGCGTGTTCGGCGAGCACCCGAACTTTGAACTCAAGGACTTTCGGCTGGTCTAGTTCGAATACTGTTGTGCCACTTGGCCAGTTCAGCCGATACGCTCGGGAGTCCAAGCCCGCCGCGACGATGACTGCCTGGCGGATACCCCGGTCAGCGGCGGAGGAGAAAAATTCGTCGAAGAACCGAGTCTGCACTCCGTACAGCCGCGGGAAGGCCGTCGCACCTTCAGAAGTTCCCGGGTCCGCAAGCAAACCGGTCAGATACGGGTCCGCCGAAGCAGTGATGAAATGTAAGGCATAGTCGTCTCGCACCAGCGGCTGCGCACTCATGGCGTGTAAGGCGCGCCATCCCGCTACCAGCAGCGCCGTATAGCCAACACTGCTGACAATGTCCCACTCGTCGTCGTCGGAGCGAACCCATTTGCCTTGCGGTGCGGTCATTGAGTCTCCGTCTGCGCTGCCCAAAACCGTGCCCTAAACATGGTTGGCATCAATCCGCACATGAGTCAGACCGAGCACATCAACCAGCCGAACAATCGCCGCTCGATTCGTTGATAGCACTACCTCGCGGTCCTGCTCGCGGGCCCATTCCTCCAGCAGAAACACCTGCTGGTGGCTGAGGAACTCCAGTTCATGCGCGCCTATACGAAGGGTATGACGCGATTCCATCGGCCAGATGCGCCGCAGTGTGGTGGCAAACAGCTTGGTAGCGGCGGCATCAATCTCCCCGGTCAACGCGAAGTCGACGTCCGCGGCGGGGTCGGCGTAAAGCCGGAATGTCGCAGATCCTTTGCTGACATAAGGGTGTAGGCACATCAGTTCTTCTGCAGCGGCCCCGAGCTGACTCATGTCATAGGCGCACAGCGCCGAGAACGGCATCACCGCCATCTGCTGGTCTACGAGATACTCCAAGCGGGCCAACGCGTCGCGCTGTTCGGCTGTACGAGCGATGGGCGTTGCATCGGAGACCGCCCGGAAGCCGGTGTAGCCTGCGGCGACCGCCTGCCCAACACCCGCAAGGTATTTGTCCAGCGAGCCCTCGGCATCGATGACGTTACTGCCCGGCAGGTAGACGTAATAGTCCTCGGTCGATGCCACCTCGATACTCCCGGAATCGAGATGCTCACCGACTCCGGGCATTTCGGCCAGCTCTGCCCGCAGCGCTGCGTCGGTGCGCTCCCCGGCGTATGCGATGTACTGGTGATGCCGCAGCCCGTCGGCGATGTACTCGGCAGCGCGGCTGAAAAACTCGCCCCGGTCGCGATAGCCCCACCCCGCATGACCGAATGGGGTCAATCCCGCCGCGGAGTCCAGGACAGCATGGCGGCGTCTCATGACGCCTGCTGCAGGCGAAGAAAAGCCTGGATCGTGGTCTCCTCAGAGGTGATGTGGGTGCGCACGAGATCTGCCACCGCGTTGACAACATACAGCCCGCGCCCGCGGGTGGTGTCACTGCCATAGGATCGACGCCCGGCGAGTGGATCGTCGAGGCAACCGCCGTCGCGCGCTTCGCAGATCACATTGCCGCTATGCCGCCAAAGCGCGAGCCGGCACGTCCCGCCGACGTGCGTCAGGCTCGACGATGCCAGCTCACTGGTGATCAATTGCAGATCTGCGGTCTGGTCCGGGGACAAGCCGAACCACTGCGCGTACACACCGGCGAAAGCGCGCGCGCCGGCGAGATCGCCGAGTTTGCGTGCGGTGTACCGGACTGCGCTCGGGTCACTCGACAGCGGTTGGTTGTAGCGGGCCCACATTGCTTCAGGGGCGTATGCCGGGTTGCTCGCCTCGAACACTCCGTCCTGCCACACCACCGGATGCGTGCGATGGGCGTCGGCGATGACATCGGGGTCAAGCTGCGAAACGTCGTACGGGCAGACCACCGTGACGTCCCGGCCGGTGAACGCGCGGTTGAGCAGCGCCTCGTGTTGCACACAGGCGGGATACTCGACTTCAGATCGAGTCGGCCACATCGGTTCGCCGATCACGCGAACCGGCTCATCTCGATGCTTGTCGACGAACCTGCTCAGCACCTCTCCCAAGATCCGACCGGGGTTGCGTCCCGCCTCGGTCATGTCGGTCATGACCACGTTGGCGGCCAATCGGCCCAACCCCTTTTCCAGCACCGCCAGATTTGGGCCTGGTACCGCGACGAGCACCGCTTGGTCTGCCTCGACGGCCTCGGAGATGAACGGGAGCAGCCGATCGAGGTACTCCTGCTGCGTGCGGTAGAGGAAAGCACGATGAACAAACGCGCCGCGACCGCTTTGTGCGTCCGTCACGTCAGCCGCTCCACGCATCACCGGGCCCGGTTCTGGCACCGACCCCCTGCGAATCACGCTACGCCCGGGTGTCGCAGATGCAACACGTCAGGTTTGATGACTTTCCGTCTTCGCCCGCCGCCCATCCTCGTCGGTGGACGGCAAGAATCCCCAAATCACAGCTCCAGCAGTACGGTCACCGGGCCGTCATTGACCAGTTCGACCTGCATGTGGGCGCCGAAGATGCCGGTTTCCACAACAGCACCCAGTTGGTGCAATGCCTGCACAAACGCCGCAATCAGCGGCTCGGCGACCGCACCCGGCGCGGCGGCGTTCCACGACGGTCGTCGGCCCTTGGCGGTGTCGGCGTACAGGGTGAACTGGCTGACCACCATGATCGGCGCGTTGACGTCGGACGCGGACTGATCGTCGTCGAGAATTCGCAGCTGCCAAAGCTTTTCGGCGAGCCGCCGGGTCTTGTCGATATCGTCACCATGCGTCACTCCGACGAACGCGAGCAGGCCCTGGCTGTCGGGCCGAATCGAGCCGACGACTTGGTGGTCGACTGACACCGCTGCCGATGAGACCCGTTGCACCAGAACCCGCATGGCCCGATGCTGCCATGAGTGGGTTGGGCTGACTTCGTGGGTACGCTCGGCAGATGTCAGTACTGGTCGCATTCTCGGTTACACCGCTAGGGGTCGGCGAGGGTGTTGGTGAAATCGTCGCCGACGCAGTCAGGGTGGTCCGGGATTCCGGATTACCGAACAAGACTGATTCGATGTTCACCGTCATCGAAGGCGACAGTTGGGGCGAAGTGATGGCCGTCGTGCAGCGCGCCGTCGAGGCGGTGGCGGCCCGTGCATCACGGGTCAGCGTGGTGATCAAAGCGGACTGGCGATCGGGAGTCACCGACGCGATGGCCAGCAAAACCGAATCGGTGGAACGTCACCTTTCCGCGCGGCGCGGCGATCCCTAACGGCGACCGGCGACTTATCGTCGGGCTGCTGCACCTCTAACTCGATCATCGATCCATCATCCTGCACGCCTAGTGTCATAGCGGTGAGTGCACGTGCGGGCATTGTCGTCACCGGAACCGAGGTTTTGACCGGTCGGGTTGCCGACCGCAATGGTCCATGGGTCGCCGACCGGCTTCTTGAGCTGGGAGTCGAGCTCGCCCACATCACCATCTGCGGTGACCGCGCAGCCGACATCGAGGCGCAACTGCGCTTCCTGGCGGACGAGGGTGTTGACCTGATCGTGACCAGCGGCGGCCTGGGACCGACCGCCGACGACATGACTGTTGCCACCGTGGCGCGGTTCTGCGGCCGCGAACTGGTGCTGGACGTCGAGCTGGAGAACAAGATCGCGGCGATCCTGAAGAACTTGATGGCGCGCATCGGGGGCGCCGATTTCGACGCGGTGCGCGCCGCCAACCGTAAGCAGGCCATGGTCCCGGTCGGGGTGGTGGTGGTGGACCCGGTGGGAACCGCGCCGGGTGTTGTCGTTCCAGGCAAGCCGACCGTCGTGGTGCTGCCCGGTCCGCCCCGCGAGCTGCAGCCGATGTGGCGGACCGCCGTTCAGCTGCCGGCGGTCCAGGGGGCCATCGCCGGCCGGACGATTTACCGCCAGGACACGATCCGGATGTTCGGGTTGCCGGAGTCCGGCCTGGCCGACACCTTGCGCGACGCCGAGCAACGCTTGGCGGGTTTCAGCGACCTGGAGATCACAACCTGCCTGCGGCGCGGGGAACTTGAGATGGTCACCCGCTACGAGCCCGACTCCGCCGGCGTGTACAGCCAACTCGTCGAATTGCTGCGCAACCGACACGGGCAGCACATCTTTTCCGAAGACGGCTCCCGGATAGACGATCTGGTGGCGCAGCTGCTGACCGGGCGCCGGATCGCGACGGCGGAGTCGTGCACCGGCGGACTGCTGGCGGCACGGCTCACCGAGCGGCCGGGTTCGTCGGCCTATGTCGCCGGTGGGCTGGTCGCCTACTCCAACGAGACGAAAACCGAGTTGCTCGGCGTGGATACGACGCTGATCCAGGCGCACGGCGCGGTGTCCGAGCCGGTCGCCGAGGCGATGGCCGCGGGTGCGTTGCGCCGCTTCGAGGCCGATACCGCGGTGGCGATCACCGGAATCGCCGGTCCCGACGGAGGAACCGCGGAAAAGCCGGTCGGCACGGTCTGCTTCACCGTGGCACTGGCCGACGGCGAGTCGTCGACGCGAACACTCCGACTGCCCGGCGGCCGCAACGATATCCGGGAGCGATCGACGACGGTGGCGATGCACCTGCTGCGCCGAGCGCTCAGCGGGGCCGCCCGACACAGTTAACACGACCGGGTGTCCTACCTGCTGCGCCCATTTGTGCCGCCGAGCCTATCGGCCATCGTCGTGGTCAGCGAAAGCGATGACGCTGCTTTGCTTGGTGCCGAAGCGGATTCCGGTGGCGTCCTTGCCGATCGCCGTCAGAACGGCGACCGCGATCAGTACCGGCCCAATCGTCGCCGCCAGGGCGAAGGGATAGCCGTGGGCGGCGGCCAGTCGTTCTTGAATCGGCAAGTTGAACGCCGCCAGCAGATTACCCAGCTGGTAGGTGACCCCCGGGTAGAAGCCCCGGATGGCGTCCGGTGACATCTCCGTCAGATGTGCCGGTATGACACCCCAGGCGCCCTGCACGACGAGCTGCATCAGAAACGACCCAAGGCACAGCATGGCCGCGGTGTGCGAATAGGCGAACAGCGGCACGATCGGTAGTCCCAGCACCGCACAGAACACGACAGTATGACGGCGACCGAACCTCTGGGACAGCGATCCGAAGGTCAGCCCGCCGACAATGGCGCCGACGTTGTACGTCACCACGATCCACTTGGCGGTCACGACGGACAGCCCAGCGCCGCCGTTGTGGGTGGCCGACAGAAAGGTCGGGTACACATCCTGGGTACCGTGGCTCATCCAATTGAAGGCGGTCATCAGCAGCACTAGATAGATGAACCGCCGGATGACGGCGGCGTCGCGCAGCACGTCGCGGATTCTGGTGCGGGTCAACCGCATTCGATGCTGTTCGGCCTTCCAGACCTCGGATTCCTTGACCCGGTACCGGATGATCAGGCTGATCAGCGCGGGGATGATGCTCAGCCCGAACAGCCAGCGCCACGACAGCCCCAGCCAGTTCATCAGCAAAAGCGACGCCAATGTCGCCAGCAGATAGCCGAATGCGTAGCCCTCTTGCAGCAGGCCGGAGAAGAACCCGCGCCGCTCTACTGGAACCTTCTCCATCGCAAGCGCGGCACCCAGGCCCCATTCCCCGCCCATGCCAATGCCGTACAGCAATCGCAGGATGATCAGCACGGTGAAATTGGGGGCGAATGCACACAAGAATCCGACCACTGAATAAAACGCCACGTCGACCATGAGCGGCAGTCGTCGGCCCACCCGGTCGGCCCACAGCCCGAACAGCAAAGCGCCCACCGGGCGCATGAGCAGGGTGGCCGTCGTCAGGAATGCGACTTCGGTTTTGGTGTGGTGAAAGGTCTTCGCGATATCGGCGTAGACCAGCACCACGATGAAGTAATCGAAGGCGTCCATCGTCCAGCCCAGCAGCGCTGCGATGAACGAGTTGCGCTGGTCGGCGGTAAGCGGCGCTTTTCCGGGCACTCGCACCATCTAACACACGGCGGCGTTAGGGGTGGTGCGCGCGGCGAAAAGTCAGTTGTTCTCGATGCTGTCCCAGAGCTCGGTCATAGTGTGCAGAATTTCCTCGGCAAAGCCCAGCCCAGCGAGATGGCTCTCCCCGGGCAGCGTGTAGAGCTCCGCGTCAGGCAGCCTGCTGACGACATGCTGCCCATGGGCGAACGGGACGATGTGGTCACGGTCGCCGTGCCACCAGCGGACCGGGATCTTCACCTCCTCGAGCCGGAATCCCCAGTCCCGGGCGAAGACGATGACATCGGCGAACGGAGCGGCCATCTGCTTGCGGGCGCCGTTGAGTAAATCGTCGAGGAACATCGCCTTGAATTCCGGCCGCACCAGCAGACGCCGATCGCCTTCGGGAGATACCCGCGCGTAGAGGTACAACGCGGGCTCAGCAACCGGCCTGATCAGCCGGATCAGCCCGACCGCCGCCCACCGGATCGGAAATCCGGCAACAGAGAGCAGCGGCGCCACCACTGAACCGAGCGCCATCACTCCGCCGCCGATCGCGTCCGCGCCGACCGTCGGCGCGACGCCGCCCAGCACCCCGACCGCCACGACGCGATCCGGCATTGCCGCAGCGCATCCCAGCGTGTACGGGCCACCGCCGGACAGGCCGATGACAGCCATCTTGTCGATGCCCAGGGTGTCGGCCACGGTGCGCAGATCGTCGGCGAATGCGACGGCGGTGTCGTATTGGTAAGGCGTGGAGGCCCCGATGCCGGGTCGGTCGACGCCGATTAGGCGGATGTGGTTTTCCTCGGCGTAAACGCGGGCCTCAGTCGGGATCTGCCGCCGCGCGCCCGGGGTGCCGTGCAGCCAGAAGATAGCGCGTCCTTGCGGATCACCGAACTCGGCGAACCCCAGCTGACGATCGTCGCCGACCGCGACGTTGCCTTCCAGCTTGGGACGAGCAATAGCCATAGCCATTACCGCAGTGTTACACGGTCGCGCAGCGCTCAATCCGAGTTAGGGCAACAGCCCGGCTTGTTTGGCCAGCGTTTTGGGAGCCATCCGGTTGCAGATGGTGCACGCTAAATACAACAACGCGTATCCCTATCGACTGGAGTGACGCATGCACATCATCGATGCCGACGGACACGTGGCTGAGAACCCGTCGCTGGCGATCGAGGCAATGAAGCGCTGGCCGCAACACGTCACGGCCAGCGCCGACCGGAAGCCGAGGTTGGTCATCGAGGGTCGTAATTACCCCGAAGACCGCGGCCCGGGCGCCGGCTGCCCACCCGACCACGGAATCAGCACGGCGCCGAACATCAACTGCAGGTCGGTCAAGGGCGTGCTGGGCGACGCCGACCGCGACCACATCAACACCATGGTGTTGTATCCGAGCCTCGGCCTCTGCGCGCCCACTCTCGAGGACCCGGAGTTCGCCGCCGGGTTCGCACGCCTCTACAACCGGTGGATCGCGGATTTCTGCGCGCCGGCGGCCGGCCGGTTGCGCGGCGTCGCCGTGACCCCGATCGAGCACGGGCAGGCGGCGATCGACGTCATGCGGGAAGCCAAAGATCTCGGGCTGGTGGCCACCCTTGTCCCGCCGGCACTCAAGACGCGCAATCTCGACCACCCGGACCTCGACACGTTTTACGCCGCCGCGGTCGAGCTCGACATGCCGCTCGGCATTCATGGCGCGCCGGGCATCCATCTGCCGAAGATCGGCGTCGATCGCTTCACTAACTACATCCAGGTGCACTGCGTCAGCTTTCCGTTCGACCAGATGACGGCGATGACCGCGCTGGTTTCGGGCGGTGTTTTCGACCGGCATCCGGGGTTGCGGGTGGCCTTCCTCGAGGCGGGTGTCGGCTGGGTGCCGTTCTTCATCGATCGGCTGCACGAGCATTTCGAGAAGCGCGGCGACTGGATCGAGCGCGGCTGGCAGCGCGACCCGCAGGAGTACCTGCAGGCCGGCAACATCTTCGTGACGTGCGAGCCCGAGGAGCCGATCCTGCCCGGCGTCATCGACGTGCTCGGCGACGACTTCATCATGTTCGCCAGCGACTACCCGCACTGGGACGGCGAATGGCCCGAGAGCACCAAACACCTGCGCACCCGCCCGGACATCAGCGAAGACGCTCGCGCGAAAATCGGCGGGCTCAACGCGCAGCGCTTCTACGGTCTCAACTGAGGCGGTTCGACCGGCCAGTCAGCGTCTCGAAAATGCCGTCGCTGTCACGGGTTTCGTTTTCGTGATCAGATTGCAGACAGGGTGCCAGGCGCAGACGTCGACTTGTCGATCGCAAACCCCTCTAGCACTCACACAGCCAGGACTGCCAGGCAAATCCAGGCGCACTATCCTTATGCGGGTCGACGCTGTCACCGATACCCTCTTCTTTGCAGCTGTCGGAACGGAAGTTGGTGACAGGCCGTCACGACCCGAGCTGAACACCACCACAGAATTGAGGGGCCATGGGCGAATTCGATCGACATGAAGGTGAAGCGCAAACCATAGTGAATCTCGCTGAGGCGGCGATGCACATGTACAAGGCCGCCATCGATTCTCTGCCTTTTCCTGAGGACAAGAAGTTCCAGAAGCGGGCCGAGGTGGTTCTCACCGGTATGCGGAAACTGCGCGCCGCGTTGACGGAAGCGGCAAGCCACAGCAGACCCACTCCCACCGTCATGATGGCGCTCAGCGATGTCCGGCGACGCTACGACGATCTGATGGAGCGCGCCGCGGACGCCCCCGGAGCAACTCTCGGCCAACAGCTCTACAACGCCCGCGTGCACGCCAAGCTGTCGGCGCAGGAGGCGGCCAACGGAGTGGGACTTCGACCGGAGCTGCCCGACGAGCTCGAAGCCGGGGCGACGCCCACCGACCAGGAGATGTCGCTGGTCCAGCAGCTGATTGCCGCGATCCGCGCGGTGGCGGGCCTAGACGAAGGCGAAGTCGAGGCTGCGCTGCCACCGGTCGATGAGCATGTCAACGGCTGGGATGAAGCGCTGGTCGTGAACGGCGCCGGCGAAGAGGCTAACGCAGCTCACTAGCGGCACACATCACCGAATGGTCAGGCCGGTCAGCGCCCGAGCGATGACGAGTCGTTGAATCTCGCTGGTGCCTTCAAAGATGGTGAAAATCTTGGCATCCCGGTGCATGCGCTCGACCGGATAATCGCGTGTGTAGCCGTTGCCGCCGAGGATTTGCATCGCTTCGTCGGTGACGTACACCGCGGTCTCACTGGCGAACAACTTGGCCATCGAGCCCTCCGCTGAGGTGAACGGCTTGTCGTTTCGTTGCATCCAGCTGGCCCGCCAGACCAGCATCCGGGACGCGTCGATGCGGCTTTTCATGTCGGCCAATTTGAAAGCGATGGCCTGGAATTCAGCGATTTTGCGGCCGAACTGTTCGCGCTGGCGAGAGTATTCCAGCGCGTACTCATACGCGGCGCGTGCGATGCCCAACGCCATCGCACCCACCACGGGACGGGTCCGCTCGAACGTCATCATCGCCGCCTGGCTCGACGTGCGATGTCCTTCCCGGATCTTGGCGATCCGGCGCTCGAAACGCTCTCTGCCGCCGAGGATCAGCTCACCGGGGATGCGGACATCATCGAGCACCACCTCGGCGGTGTGCGACGCCCGAATCCCGTGCTTTTTGAACTTCTGTCCCTGATAAAGGCCCTTCGTACCGGACGGCACGATGAACGTCGCCTGGCCTCGAGTGCTCAGCTCGGGCTCCACCGATGCCACCACCACATGGACGTTGGCGATTCCACCGTTGGTCGCCCACGTCTTGGTGCCGTTGAGTACCCACTCGTCGGCGGCTTCGTCGTACTTCGCTCTGGTGCGGACGGCTCCGACGTCAGAGCCGGCACCCGGTTCTGAAGAACAGAATGCCGCCAACTGGGGATCGCCCGGGGTGCCGAACATCTGCGGTAGCCATTCGCCAATCTGTTGCGGGGTCCCGTTGGCGGCCAGTGCGGCCGCGGCAAGCCCGGTGGCCATGACGGACAACGCGATTCCCGCGTCACCCCAGAACATTTCCTCGAAAACCGTCGGCATGCCCAGACCCGTGGCTTCGCCCGCCATCTGGGCAAACAGGTCGGGGGTGTAGAGGCCGACCTTGGCAGCCTCTTGGATTATCGGCCAGGGGGTTTCTTCCCGCTCGTCCCACTCGGCCGCCGCAGGACGGATAACCGTCTCGGCGAATTCGTGTACCCAGTCACGGACCTGGACCACTTCCTCCGACAACTCCAGCGAAAAGGCGGCGTCCATCAGCGCTCCTATCGGCGTTCTCGGTTCGTGCGGCCGATACATACAGTAAACGCTTGTATACTGAGTGCACAAACCGGCAGCTCAGCCTGACCCCGCGGAAGGGGTTTGGGCAGGTAGTCAAGTTAACAGGCGTTGGTAGGCCGTTTTGACATCGGTCACCGGAACTCGTGAAGGGGGCGGCATGCAGCGCAGTGATATCCGGGCGGTCGGCGAGCTGGCGGGGGAGGCGTCGTCGGTGCTGACGAGCGTGGTGCGGGGGATGCACGCGGGGATCGCCAGCCGCGTCTTCAGTTCAATCGGGCCGTCGGCAGCACCGACCAGGGCGATCCATGACGGGCTAACGCAAGCGATCTACGCCAGCGTGGACCGCGGCATGCGCAGCGCAACTCACGCCGCGGGCGCGCTGGCCGCTGAAATTTGGGGTGACGAAGCCGACGAAGCCCTCGAATCACGCACCAGTTCCGTTGCAGCAGCCATCGCCGCGGTCAATGGCGTGTACGGCCACCAGTTGACTGAGCGCGAGAACCCGCTTGCCGGCGCGATGGTCATTCGACACCGTGGTAAACCGGTTGCGCTGACGACCGACTCCCTTGCGGCTGCATTTCCAGCGGCTACCGGCCGAGTCGCCGTCTTTCTGCACGGATGGTGTCTTACCGAGGGGTCATGGTCTCGGCGGCCCAGCGAGGGCGAAGACAACCGCAGCTATGGCGAACGACTGCGCGGCGATCTGGGATTCAGCCCGGTTGTTCTGCGATACAACACCGGACTGCATGTGTCGGTCAACGGCCGAACGCTCGCCGAAATTCTCGACCTGTTGAACGCCCAGTGGCCGGTCCCCATCAGCGAGCTCGTGCTGTTAGGTCACTCGATGGGCGGACTGGTGGCGCGCAGCGCTTGCCATTATGGCGCCCAGCAACAACTCGGATGGACCGATGCCGTCAGTCATGTTGTGTGTCTTGGCTCGCCGCATCTGGGGGCCGATCTGGAAAAGGGTGTGAACATCGCGTCGTGGGCGTTGGCGCGGTTGCCCGAGACCCGTGCTATCGCAACATTTTTGAATGCCCGCAGCGACGGCGTCAAGGACCTGCGCTTCGGCGCCTGCCTTGACGAGGACTGGCGCGACGCCGATCCGGATGAATTCCTGCGCGATCGTTGCCATGAGACACCGTTCCTGCCGCATGCCACCTACCATTTCGTGGCTAGCAGCGTCGCGCCACCGCTGCTCGGGATGATCGCCGGTGATCACCTCGTGCGATCGCAGAGCGCGGCCGGCCGCGGCAGATCGAGGCGCATCCCCTTCGACGCTGAACACGGGCTGACACTGAGCGGTTTGAACCACTTCGACTTGCTGAATCACCCGCTGGTCTACGCAAAGCTGCACGACTGGCTGGCGCAGTCACCGGACGGGTCGGCTGGCATCAGCGATATAAGTGGCGACATCAGCCGCGACGGCTAAGGTCTCTGGGTCTTCGGCAGCGCAGTAGCGGTCGGCGACCGTGTCGAAGACCGCGCCGGCGATCGATCCGTGGTCGGCTGGCAACTCGACCACCGTCACCGGCCAATCGTGCTGCCGCAAAGCCGAGGCGAAATCGCGGGTCACCGCCACCGGGATGACGTGATCGGTTAGGCCGTGCAAGAGCGTGAACGGCGAGCGGTGTGCGCCACCCTGCAGCTGAGTTGCCGGGACCCGGCCGAAAATCGGATCGGCCACCATGAACGCGCCGGCAAGGCAGACAGTGTGCGCGAAACCCATACCGAGCCGTCGCGCCGCGATGGTCAACCCCGCGGCCGCTACGCCTCCCATCGACCAGCCGACCAGGACCAGGCCGTCCGGGTCGTCAACCCGCTTCCGGGCGAAATGCGCCGAGCCCAGCAGGTCGGCGCGGCCGCCGTCGTCGGCGTGTGAGTTCCAGTCGGGGACGACCACACCCAAGCCATGGCCGGCCAGCAGCTCAGCGAGCGGGCGGACCGAGGTGCGCGCGTCGGACTGCTGGCCGTGCCACAGCAGAACGGTCCGTTGCGAAGGGCTGTCGAAAACGTCTGCCAGCCGGCCGACGGCGTATTCGACCGTCTCCATCCCCGCGAGGTTGTCCCAGCGACTAAGGCGTCACGGCTTCGGTGGTGGTGGTGGTGCGCCACCGCCGATAAGCGAGTTGAGGATGCCCAACGTCAAGCCCGCATCCGCCGGTGACTTGCCTGGATCAGGGGTCGCCGCGTCGTTCTTCTGCCAAGCCTGGCAACCGTCCGTTTTGAACGTCTTGTCAGTCGGGTCGATCTTCACAATCTGCGGCTTTTTGCTCATGGCGTTGTCGATCGGTTGTGTGGCGTCGTCGCCGAGCCGTTTCCAGTAGCAGACGCCGTTACCGATCGGGCCGGCCGACGTATAGGTGCCCGGCACGATGTCGGTTCCCACCGTGAACACGCCGTCGTGGTCGATCGTCGTCTTGGGGCCTGCCGGCGCCGGTCCGGGCGGCGGTCCAGGGGCTGGGCCAGGCCCAGACGGGTCGGCGCTGGCAAGGCCGGCGGCTGCACCCCAGCCCAGGACCATGAGCGCCGCAGCGGCGATAACGGTTGACTTCGACGTCACGAATAGCAGCATACGGGCTTTGCGCGACGCATGCCGGGGCCCTAATTGCTCTGCTAGGCGGTTTTGGTGAGCAGCGGCAGCAATAGCCGGCGGCGCGCAGAGGTGGCATCAGCGAAGTAGTGGAGCGCCTCGTGCACCGAGCCGACGGTCGGGAAACTGGCGTCCTCGTGGGTAACCAGCAGCGCCAGGGTTACCGCTTCACTGGGGATCACCGCCCATTCCAGCCCGGCCGCGTTGCACGCGGCGTCGAGGCGGTAGAGAAGGCGAACACTCTGTACGGCGAAGCAATCCAGACCGGACAAGTCAAGGACAAATGGCTTGTCCGGCAGGATGAAACGGTTGGAGCACTCGCTGACCTGATCGACGTTGGTCGCGTCGACTACGCCGGTGATTGTCACAACGGTTGCCAGATGACGGCACTGCGCCCGCACCGCCGCGCCGCTGCAGTCGAACGGGAGATGCGCATGACGGGGCGCCAAGTACGACGCTGTCGTGTTGATCGATTCGTTCATCAGCGCGTCCCCCGTCCACAAACTCTGTTGCTGCAATACCGGGTTCAGCGATGAACCCAACCACTTTGAGACGCTAATTGCCTACTCTAAGGTCACTGGGTGCAGCCTTTAATACTTTGGTAAGAAACGATTTTCAGGTACCAGCCGGTAACCGCCGTATAACCCGCTCACGGGCTAGCGGGGACGGCCAACTAGGTCAGTCGCTTTACCGATCCGGCATAGCTGAGTGCGTGCTCATACGTCTCGAGGTTGTCGCGAGAAATCTTTGCGTGCACGCGACGTTCTAGCAAGAACCGAAGTACCGGGTTGTAGGCGTGGTACGTCTCGTGGAACGTCAACACCGTGGTGCCGTCGGGCTGTTCCTCGAGTTCGTGATAGCCCTCGGCGCGCGACCACAAAGGTGCGCCGACCGCGATGTACCGCGACAGGTTGTGAAGCTTTGCCTCGGTCACGGTCTCCCAGGACCGCGCTTTGCCGCCGGACAGCAGGTACTTGGGCACTTCGAAGATGCACGTGCGGACCAAACCCTCACCGGCTTCGTCGCCTTCATTGAGGATCTCCATGCTGCCGGTCGGCCACTCAAGCACCCTCGGCCGGGGCGAGTTCGGCGGCGCCGGTGGATGCAGCACCCGCCACACCTTCCTCGGGGGTGCGTCGACATGAAATCGCACGGTGTAGGACTGCATCAGCTTTCTCCCCAGCTATCCCAGAAGGTGATGGTCTCCGCGGGCGGCCGCGAGGCCGGCCGGAAGTCGGTGCCAATCGTGTAAGCCACCGGGAACAGCGCAGCCTGTGTGGCCGTGGCCGGGATTCCCAGCAGTTCGGCCACCTCCTGCTCCTTGGCCAAATGCATTGTCGTCCATACCGATCCCAGCCCTCGGGACCGCAAGGCGAGCAAAAAGCTCCAGCCGGCCGGGATGATCGATGCCCATGCCGACGCGGCGACCAACACATTGGAGTTATCGATGCGATTCTCCAGGCAGGGGATGACATGCACGGGAACTTGGCCCAGTGTGTCGGTCAGGCTGAACGCGCTGGCGTACACGCGCTGGGTTTGCGGATCGGACGCGTCGTTGGCGGCGTCTGCAAGATACTCAGCGCCGATGCTGCGGTAGATGTCGGCGATGGCGGCGCGTTTGTCGGCGTCGGTGATCACCAGCCACCGCCAATCCTGTGCGTTGCTCGCCGTAGGCGCCTGCATCGCCAGCTGTATGCACTCGAGGATTACGTCACGACCGACCGGCCGGGTCAGGTCGAGACGTTTGCGTACCGACCGGGTGGTGGTGAGCAATTCGTCGACCGATGCGATGTCCACTCTTCCTCGACCGCCCCTCTCAAACCGTGATGTTCACTCGCTCAGAGATCGATCGCGCAAGACTGATCGACGCCGAGCACGGTCAACGAGCGTCCCAGACCAAGGAAAACCGCGACACACAGTGTGAGATCGAGGACTTCCTCATCGGTGAAGATTTCACGCAGCCGTCCGAAGAACGCGTCATCGATCGATGCATGGTCATTCGCGAATCGCTCGGCGTATTCGATGGCAAGACGTTGCCGCGGCGTGTAGCCGGGGTAGGTGGCGTAGGCAGCGACGTTCTCATACAACTCCGGCGCGACGCCCGCTTCGAGTACCGAATCCGCGCGGAAGTCCGAGCACGCGACGCAGTCGTTGATCTGCGCAATCCGCATCCGGGCCAGTTCGCGCTCGTCTGGGGGCAGAATGCTCTGCTGGTAAGCGCCGCGAATCATCCGCTCGACCATGTCGCCGAGTTGCGGTCGCAGCGTCCAAATCATTGCGGCCTCACCACCGGGGCCGTCCGGCACATCAAGCCTGGCCATGGATGCGAGCAAACCAGATGTTTGGCTTGACTGTCCAGGATATCCAGGCCTGCACGCCCCAGGGGCGATCGCGGTTCGGCACGGTGGAAGCGATTGCGGCCCGTGGACAGGACGGGGCGACGGCATTAGCGTCCGTTGAGCGGAGGCGTTGCACGGTGCAGCACCGCGCGTGGGAGGTCTCGGCATGCTTTTCATGCACGAGGTGCACAAGGTGCGGGGACGCGCCGAGGACGCATTCGAAGCCGCTTTTCGGGACGGTTGGATGCCGACACTTGGCGCCGGTCACGACGCCCGGCTGCTCTGGTACGCCAACCACGCCCACGGCAGCGGTCCCGCCTACACAGTGGTCACCGTGACCGCCGTTCGTGACGGAGCGGCATGGGAGCGCCTGGCCCTACGGATTCAGAAGGGCGATCTGCGGCAGTGGATGCGCGATCTCGACGAGATCCGCCACGACGTCGAGGCCAAGCTCCTCGTTGCGCTTCCGTGGTCACCACTTCAGGACGTGCCGTTCGGCGAGGTCCCCATCGATGGACGGGACCACGAGCTGACCCTCTATATGGAAGACACCATGTGGCCCTACGAGGACAAGTTCACCGAATACATCGACCGCTGCGGTGAGGTGTACTCCAAGAGCCTCGACCGGCCGGCTGCAATGTTGACGATTCAGGCTGCCTTCCAGCCTGCCCTGGGCAGCCACCTGCGCCGCGAAGTGGTGCTGATGCAGCGCATTCGCCAGCCAGAGGCGCTGCTCAACCTCCTTCGGACCGAGATCCCACCGGACTACCGCGCACCGGGAACCTGGATGTACGACGCTTTGGACCTGCGCGATCAATGGACCAGCAGGCTGCTTCGGACCTCCTCGTGGTCACCTCTGTATTGAGCCGCCGATGAACATCGGCACGATCATCGACGCCGCCGCCAGCGGCGATCCCAACCGCGTCGCCCTCATCATCGGCAAGCGGACGATCGGCTACGGCCAGCTGGCCGCGGCCGTCGAACAGTGCGCCGCCGGTCTGGCTGCCAACGGGGTGGTGGCCGGAGCCCGCGTCGCCGTCGTCGACGGCGGCAGCCTGCTGTCGGTCGCATCGGTACTCGGCGCAGCGCGCATCGGTGCTGCGGCGGCTCTGATGAACCCTGCGCTCACGCAGGCGGAGCTGCGGGATCTCCTGCGCAATGCGGGCTGCGCCGCGGTCGGCGTGGCCGGGGAGCCATATGCCGGCCGGCTCCGTGCAGCGGGGGCGACCAAGACGGTGACACCCGCCGATGTATTGAGCGACCGCCAACTTTCGCCGGTGTCGCCCGTCGAGGAAGCGCCGGACCGCGACGCCTTGGTGCTCTTCACCAGCGGGACGACCGGGCTCCCGAAGGCGGTCGGGATCACTGGCGGTCAGTTGAGCGCACGGATCCGGGGGATCGCGGCACCATTCCGCGCCGACGCGGCGCCCACGGTCGGGATGATGTGTGTCCCGTTCTTCCACGTCGGTGGCTCCCTGGGCATGCTCAGCAGCCTCTACTCGGGCAACACCACGGTCGTGCAGGATCGGTTCGACGCCACAGAGTGGTTGCGCTTGGTGCAGGAGCACCAGGTACGCACGGCGTTCCTGGTGCCGACGATGCTCCAGCGCATCCTCGACCATCGCGACTTCGCCGGCACCGACCTGACCTCGCTGATCGCCATCGCCTACGGGGCGGCGGCCGCGCCCGTCGCGCTGGTGCGTCGCGCAATGACCGCCCTGCCACATGTCGCGTTTGCCAACGTGTTTGGCCAGACCGAAACGCTCGGCGCCTACACAACCTTGTTGCCGGAGGATCACCGCGATCCCAACCACGTGGGCTCGGTAGGGAGGCCGCTGCCCGGGGTTGAAGTCCGCGTGGTCGATCCCGACACGGGGACCGATGTCGAGGCGGGAGTTGTCGGCGAGTTGTGGGTGAACACCATCCAGAACGTCACCGAAGGCTGGCTGCATACCGGTGACCTCGCACGGCGGGATGCCGACGGCTACATCTACCCCAGCGGCCGGCTCAGCGACACCATCAACCGCGGCGGAGAGAAGTTCGGGCCGATCGAGGTCGAGGAAGCACTGCGCGGCCATCCGGCGGTGAGCGACGTCGCGGTCGCCGGAATTACCGACCAGGAGATGGGTCAGCGGGTGGGCGCGGCGGTGGTGGCTCGCCTCCCCGTGACGCTCGAAGAGCTGCGGTCGCATTGTCGTGACCGCATCGCCTATTTCAAGCTGCCTGAGCGGCTGATGATCGTCGATCGCATCCCGTACAGCGAGACCGGCAAAGTCAACCGCCGCCAGCTCGCCGCGTTGATCACAGACAACGCCTGAGCAAGGTCGAGAGGAGTCGCCGTGCTGTTCCTTCACGAGACCCACCGGGTCGTCGGCACACGCGAGGACGACTTCGAGTCGGCCTACCGCGAAGGCTGGATGCCCACCCTGGCGCAGGAGGACAACGCTCGGCTGCTGTGGTACACCAACCACGCTCACGGCTCAGGGGCGGCTTACAACGTGGTCACTATCACCGGCATCGTCGACGGCGCGGCGTGGGAGAGCCTCGCCCGCCGAGCCCAAACAGGCGATCTGGCGCCATGGATGCGCGAGCTGGACAACCTGCGCCACGAGGTCACCGGCAAGATCCTGCTGCCGGTCGAGTGGTCGCCGCTACAAGAAGTGGACTTGACGACGGTGCCCACCGATGGTGCAACGCATCCGCTGAGTTTGTTCATGGAGGACACCGGATGGCCTTACGCCCCGCTAGACGACTACATCCGCTCGTGGGACGAGATCTACTACCGGGTGCTTTCCAAGGCCCCGCCCGGGAGGCGGGTGCTCGAAATCCAGGCCTGCTTCCAGGTGGCGCACGGGAGCCATAAACGCCGAGAGGCGATGCTGTGGCAAAAGATTGACGCGACCAACGACTACGCGGCCCTGATGCGTCTGCTGACTACGGACATCCCGCCTGAGCACCGCGGACCCGGAACCTACATGTTCGATGCGCTGAAGTACCGCGATGAGTGGGAGAGCCGCCTGCTCCGCACCTCCGCGTGGTCGCCACTGTATTGAGAACGACGTCCGGTGCTAGGTACCGGCTCGTTGGTCCAGGATTCCTGTCGCGTCGTGGACCATGTCGCGCACGATGGCACCGGCGGGGCGCACGTCATGTATGAGGCCCACCGCTTCGCCCACCAGCATCGCGGCGACGTCGAAATCCTCTGTGGTGACGGCCTTTTCGAAGGCGCCTACCGCGTCCGACAACGACGCCGACAATTGTTCCTCGTTGCCATGCCAGGCGCCGACGAACGAATTGGTGAGCGCCCGCTCGTTGTACTCGGGCGGCCAATCCAGGCGCCGCACAATGTCATAGACCCGCGTGCGGAACGTGTTGTCGCCGCTGGACCGAATAGCCCGCTCATGCGCGCGCGGCGACACCAGCGCCTCGGGGGACGCCCAAAACCTGGTGCCCACCAGCACGCCATCGGCACCGAGGACAAGCGCCGCCGCAAGCCCACGCCCGTCGGCGACACCGCCCGCAGCCAGCACAAGCGTCTCGGGCGCACGTTCGGCGGCAAGGTCAACGACGTCGGGCACCAGCGTGAAAGTCGAGCGGACAGTCATTCCGTGCCCGCCTGCCTCGCCGCCTTGGGCCACCAGGATCTCCGCACCGGCGTCCAGAGCCTGACGCGCGTGATCGAGAGTCTGAACCTGTGCGATCAGCGGGACGCCGGCCGCATGGATGCGGTCGGCGAACAGCCGCAGATCACCGAACGACAACATGATGGTCGCCGGTCGCCGCTCCAGCGTCTCATCCAGCAATTCGGGCTTGCGGGCCAGACTCCAGGTGATAAAGCCGCACCCGACCTTCCTCCCTCCGGCCAGCCTCCCGTCGGCCAGGCCGAATTCGCGCCGTAGCCAGTCGGAGTCGCCGTAGCCGCCGCCTATGAGGCCCAGGCCACCGGCCGACGTCACGGCAGCGGCGAGCCGGCCCCCCGAAATCAATGCCATCGGCGCGGACAAAATCGGATGTGCGATGTCGAAGAACTCAGTAAGACGGGTTTTCAATGAGTTCCGCGACATGGCTGCACTCATGTGAGCTCTCCGGTGAGGAACTGTGCCCGGCCGTAGCCGAAAGACCAGTCCTCATCGCCGTTGTCGGTGATCGAGACGATCAAATCGGCGGGGTCGAGCCCGCATCGCGCGGCGAGGTTGGCGGCCACCAGCTGATAAAACCGTTGCTTCATTTCGGGTGAACGCCGCCGGCTCACCACATGTAAAACCACCAGCCGAGATGAGCGGTCGATCCCGAGACCGGTATCCCAGGCGACGATCTCGTGAGCCGGGTGCGTGTGCACCACCTGATAGCGGTCGCGCGGCGGCACCCCGAACGCTTCGACAACGGCGTCGTGTATTCCGTCCAGCAGCGTCCGAATTTCGGCAGGCGCGCGACCCTCGATGACGTCGACATACAACAGTGGCATGGCTTTCTCCCGTGATTGGGCTCGCGTAGTGCGCGGACGCGACGCGCCCGTCGTGGTGTTGACGCTAGACGCACACACATGAGCTGTGAAATGACCGCTACAGCGCGTCGATGCTTGTCCGACATGGGCGGCAATGCCGCAGCATCTTCTTCAAGCCACACCGAGTCGACGACTCGCTATCGTCCGATCGCACTGATACCCTGCCATCGCCGTCGTTTGTCATGATCCGGCAGTGGTGAATGAAGCACCAGCGGCCGGACGGAAAGAGTGTTGTGCGCAGCGGAGATATCAAGGCCCTCACAGGACTTCGCATCATTGCCGCCGTGTGGGTAGTGCTATTTCATTTCCGCCCGCTGTTGCGCGATGCGGCACCCGGGTTCCGCTACGCGCTCGCGCCAGTGCTCAACTGCGGAGCGCAGGGCGTCGACCTGTTCTTCATTCTGAGCGGGTTCGTGCTTACCTGGAATTACCTGGATCGAATGGGCGGGTCGTGGTCGACACGCGCCACCCTGCATTTCCTCTGGCTGCGGCTGGCCAGAGTATGGCCGGTCTATCTGGTCACCCTGCACCTGGCCGCGCTGTGGGTGATCTTCACCCTGCACGTCGGCCACGTGCCGTCGCAGGACATCAGCCGACTGACCGCAGTCAGCTACGTGCGTCAGATCCTGTTGGTCCAGCTGTGGTTCCAGCCGTTCTTCGACGATTCGAGCTGGGACGGGCCCGCGTGGTCGATCAGCGCCGAGTGGTTGGCCTACCTGATGTTCGGCCTGCTGGTGCTGGTGATCTTCCGGATGGCGCACGCGACCCGAGCGCGGAGCCTGATGTGGCTGGCGGTCGCCGCGTCGTTGCCGCCGGTGGTGTTGTTGCTGCTGAGCGGCCAGTTCTACACGCCCTGGAGCTGGCTGCCACGCATCGTGATGCAATTCACTGCCGGAGCACTGGTCGCTGCCGCCGTCAGCAGGTTGCAGCCGTCGGATCGCGGTCGCCGCGGCGCCGGCTACATCTCCGTACTGCTGATCGCCGGCATCGTGGGCCTGCTCTACCTGTTCGACGCGCACCCGCTGCACGGTGTCACTGACACTAGCGGGCTAGTTGACGTGCTTTTCGTGCCGCTGGTGATGACGCTGGCGATCGGCACGGGCAGCTTGCCGGCGCTGCTGTCCACCCGGGTGATGGTCTTCGGCGGGCAAGTCTCGTTTTGCCTGTACATGGTTCACGAACTGGTGCACACGTCGTGGATATGGGTCGCCGAGCAGTTCCAGCTCACGCTGCAGGGCAACGGCGGAAAGTTGATTGTCGCCGGCCTGCTAGCGGTCACCTTCGTCGGCGCGATCGTATTGTTCCACTTCGTTGAAGAACCCGCTCGCCGGTGGATGCGCAGGATGGTCGACGTCGGCAGCCTCAAAGCCGATGCCGGGGCCGATCCAGCAGCGCACGTGGCGAGCGGCAAGCTGCAATCGATCGACGGAGCCCACGAAGGGCGACCGAAGCCGCGCTCGGCACGTGCAGGCTGAAACAGCCTGCCAACGCGAACGATGCTGCGCCACACCCTGATCAAGTACGATTCCCTGTGGCGCGAGACCTTGGGTGTCCCGCGCCCGTCGACGAAGTGGGGGCTTCGCCAGCGCTAACCGGCTCCTGCTGAGCGTCCAACCGGACGACAGCGCGTCGACGACGGAATTGGTCGTTTGCTCTTACGATGCCGCTTAGACGGGTAGGAGGTGGTGGACAGTGCAGGTAGCGGTGGGCCGTCTGGCCACGGTTGTCATCTCTGTTGCTGTCGTGGTCGGACTCGTCGGCCACCGTCCCGCCCCGCCACGGCCCTATCAGACGGTGGCCCGGGGTACCCCGATTGATCACGTCGCGGTGATCGGGGACTCCTATACCACCGGTACCGATGAGGGCGGGCAGGGGTCGAATGCATGGACCACACGCACTTGGCTGACGCTCGCTCGCCAGGGAATCCAGATCGCGCCCAACGTCGCATCCGAGGGCAGAGCGGGGTACGTCGTCCGCGGCGACCACGGCAGCGTTTTCGAGGACCTGACCACCCGAGCCGTCCACCCCGACGATGCGCTTGTGGTGTTCTTCGGCTCCCGCAATGACGAGGGCGTGGACCCTATGCAGATGGCGGGCATGGCGCACGACACGTTCGATCTGGCACGCCGCATCGCTCCCTCATCGAAGTTGCTGGTGATCGGCCCGCCGTGGCCGACCGCCGATCCGCCCTTCGACGTGCTGTATGTCCGCGACACTCTCAGCGGTCAGGCCCATAACGCGGGGGCAACCTTCATCGATCCGATCAGCGAAGGCTGGTTCGTCGGCAGGCCCGACTTGATCGGCCCCGATGGTGTGCATCCCAACGACGCCGGACACGCGTATATGGCGGAGAAAATCGCTCCACTGATACATGCCCAGTTGTCCAGGTGGGCCTGAGCTGTCGCATTCGTAGACTGATTTCCGCACGCATTCAACAGCTAGTCGCGGCTTCTGGTGAAAATGTCGTCGTTGGTGGCCGCAGGCTGCCCACCGGGTTTAAAGTTCGGGCAACTCGACAGCTAGGGGACCTCACATGGCAAAGCTCAGGTTTGGGTATTTCATCGCACCGTTTCACCGCGCAGGTACCAACCCGACGCTGGCCTTGCAGCGTGATCTCGAGTTCGTCGAGCACCTTGATGCGCTGGGTTTCGACGAAGCGTGGATCGGGGAGCATCACTCGGCGGGCAGCGAAATCATCAGCTCGCCAGAGGTCTTCATCGCCGCGGCCGCGGAACGGACCAAGTGGATCCGGCTCGGTACCGGGGTCATCTCGCTCGCCTACCACAACCCGCTGTGGGTCGCCGATCGGTTGATGCTGCTGGATCACCTCACCCACGGCCGGGTGATCGGCGGGATGGGGCCGGGCTCACTGCCGAGTGACTCGTCGATGATCGGGCTCACTCCGACCGACACGCGCGAGCTATTGGAAACCAACCTCGACATCGTGGTCCGGCTGCTGGCGGGGGAGACGGTGACGGCCAAGACCCCCACGCACGAGTTGCACAACGCTAAGTTGCAGCTGGCCCCGTACTCCGGGGAAGGGATTCCGTTGGCGGTCGCCGCGGTCGCCTCGCCGACGGGCGCGCGGCTGGCCGGCAAGCACGGCATCGGCCTGCTGTCCATCGGGGCGACGCTGACCATCGAAGGCTTCAACGCGCTGCAGTATCACTGGGACATCGTCGAGGAGCGCGCGGCAGTGTTCGGCACCAAGGTCGACCGCAGGAACTGGAGCCTGGTCGGGCCGTTCCATGTCGCCGAAACCGAAAAGCAAGCGCGCGAGGACGTGAAATTCGGCCTCGTGCCGTGGTTCCGGTACTTCCAGAAGGTGGCCGCGTTCCCGCAGATGACCATGCCGGGCGAGCAGATCGACGAGATGATCGACGTCATCAACGAGAACGGCGCAGGTGTGATCGGCACGCCCGAACAGGCGCGGGCACAGGTGCAGCGGATGTGGGATCAATCCGGCGGGTTCGGCTGCATGCTGCAGATGGGCCACGAGTGGGCCAATCCGGCGGCGACCAAACGGTCAGCCGAACTGTTCGCCGCCGAAGTGATGCCGCATTTCCAGGGTCAGGCACAGCCGACGCTGGATGCGGCCACGCGCGCCAGCGACGCACGGGAAGGCCTCGCGCAGTCGCAGAATCAGGCCGTCGAGTACATGACCAAGAAGTACCAGGACGAACTCAATTCGAAATAATCGAATTTGGGTTTCAGAGCGCTGCGATGCCGAACCAACGCGTGAGGACGCGATGAAGTTCGTCAACCTCCGGCTTCGGCGCCGATGAGGCCCATGCCACATAACCATCCGGACGCACCAGCAACGCCGTGGCCGACACATCGCCGACCGGGCGTCCCGCGGCGACGGTGACCCTGTCTGCGATATCAGAAGCGGCGGCAGCGACGCCTGCGCCCTCGGTGAGGTCAATCAGCACCGGCCGCCCGGTGCGGGCGAGTTCGGCCACCCGACGGGTAACGCCGCCGCTTGCGACGGCGAAATCCGGCACCCAGCGTCCGGCCAGCGGATGCGCATCGGTGCCCACGGTGTAGCGATTCTCCGCACCGGACACCAGCTCGCTGAGCCGGCGAACAACACCAGGATCCGTCAGCAGTTCCGAGAAAAGTTCTCGTAACGCAGTGACTTCCGTCCCGGGCCTGATCAGAGCCAATTGGGCGCGGCTATGCATGATCACCCGCTGGCCGGCGAGACGGCGCTCGGCCTCATACGTGTCGAGCAACCCAGGCTCGGCACCGCCGGCAATGACGGCCGCCAGCTTCCAGCCGAGGTTCACCGCGTCCTGCAGGCCAAGATTCAGTCCCGGCCCGCCAAGAGGGGAGTGCACGTGTGCGGCGTCGCCGACCAAAAACACCCGGCCTGCCTTGTATCGCGATGCAATTCGCGAGTTGATGCCATAGAAGCGGCGTAGATCCAGCGGTGTGCCGGGCGAGGCCGGGCGCAGCGGTACGTCGACTCCGAGCACGCGCTTCACACTGGCCTCGATCTCGGGCAAGCTGACCGGCGGCTCTTCGTCGCGGTCGTCGAAACCGTCCTCACGAGCCGAACTGTCCAGTTCGAAACTGAGCACCATCGACCGGCCGCCCAGCGCACCGCAGGCGAAAACGCCGCGCTCGGCACGAAAGAACCCTCTTGGTGGAACACGACCCCACCCGGGCACCTCGAGTGCCCCGCTGACCGGATCGACCCAGTCGTCCGGCGGCAGCACTCCGAACGCCATCCGGGCTACCGCGTCATAGGAAGTCATTCCGGGGAAATCGATGTCGGCCAGCTTGCGTGTCACGCTGGTGCCCCCGTCGGCGCCGACAAGGTAACTCGCCGCCAGCTCGTAGGCGCCATCCGGACCGGCGACATGCACGGTGACGCCATCTGCCCGGTGGTCGAAGCCCACCAGCCGGTGGCCCCAGCGAATGTCGAGACCGTACTCGCCGGCCCGCTCGGCAAGAGCTTGCACCAGCCGGGGCTGTTGGACGGCGAGCATGAACACCTGCGAATCCGCAACACCCGCGAGATCCAGCGCAAAGGCGGCAAACATTCCGAGCTGAGACGGCTGAGGCGGCTCAGGTGTCCCTGCCAGGACGCTGTAAAAGCCGCGATGGTCGAGAATCCGAACCCCTTGGCCGATAATCCCATTGGCGCGCGGCTCCGGGTTAGGTCCCAGCAGCGGGTCCAACACCACCGGCCGGATCCCGGCCAGCCCGAGCTCACAGGCCAGCATCAGCCCATTCGGGCCGGCTCCGGCGATGACGACGTCATTCATTTAGCCCAGCTTACTAGTGCACGCGCGGGTGCGCCAACGACGAGGCGTGCCGTCGTGCTGGTTACACCGACTGCAGGATGGCGGTCGCGACGGCCAGCCCCAGGGCGATCACCGCCGGAGCCGTGTCAGCCACACTGTCGGATGCGCGCACGTGAAAAACGATGGCTCCCAGGATAAGTAGAGCCAGCCCGATGGCGGCAGCGACACCGATCGGCGCCCACGCCAGGCCCGCCAACACTCCGGCGACGCCGGCAAGTTCGAGTGACCCGATCACCCGCCACTGCACCGGCTTGACGCCGAGATGGTCGCGGATCTCCAGCGATTGCCGAACTCCGACGATCTTGATCAAACCGGCAAACCCAAACATTGCAGCGAGCAAAGCCGTCACGACTACTTTGGCGATCATCACTACACCGTAATAGTCAGCCGTTAAGGCCGGTGGCGGATGCGAAGGCCCTCAGCTCGCGCTCGATGTCCGATCCCGCTGGCTGATAGACGAGTTCGGTGACCCCGAGCGCGGCAAGTTCGCCGACGCGCACCGATACCTGCTCCGCGGTACCCGTCAAAGCCGCGGCGCTGGCCAACGGGATCAGGTCGGCGACGTACGGCTCGTCGCGCGGGTTGGCCTTCACCAGGTGCCCTTCGTGGATGGCGAGATGCCGCTCGGTCTCGGGGTGGGCCTCCACCGCCTCACGCCACCCACGCCCACCCGGCAACGCGTCAACCGCGGCGCCGCCGCCGCGCTCGTATAGGGCGTGGTACATCACCACCGCTCCGGATGCCACGGCATCGACAACCCGAGGGGAGGTCAGCTCTTCGCCCTCGTCGAGCACCGTGCCAAAGGACAGCAGCGCCCGCCAGTCGGCCACGTTGACGGCGTCGGGTTGGGGCACGGCGGCAGAGAACACGCCGTCCGCGAGTTCGGCTGCCACGGCCAGCCCTTTCGGGCCGTCCGCGCCGATCAGGATCGGCACCCTGACCGGTCGCTTCATCCCGAAGCCGGGCAGGTGCATCATGCGGATCTTGGCTCCATCCCAATCGGCGGACTCGCCGGCCAGAAGAGCCTTCAGGCAGCGGACATATTCGGCGACCTCACGCCACGGCATGGGCCGTTTGCCCAGCGAGAACCGGCCGGTGAAGCCGGATCCGATCGCCACCGCGACGCGATCCGGCGCCTGGTCTGCGAGCTCGGCGATGGCGGCTGCGTTGACCATGGGATGCCGCAGGCTGGGGACGAGCACGCCCGGCCCGAGGCCGATGCGTGACGTGCGTTCCGCACATCTCGTAAGGATCATCCACACATCGGGATACAGGGCCGGGGAGTCGTAGAGCCACGCCCGTCGGTAGCCGAGCGTCTCGGCCACCTGCACATGCGCCGGAGTGTCCGATGAGGTCGCGAACGCACAAGAGATGTCCATACTCGGACACTACCCAGGCGATTGATCAGGGTGCGTCGTCGGCGACCAGACCTTTGACTTGCCGGTAGTAGATGATCTTGCCGCCGCCGGCCCAATTCCCTTCGGGGATTTCGTGAATCAGTGTCCATACCTGAAACGCCCGTGCGCCTTCGGGCTCGATTCCCGCGGCAATGCAGACCGCGGCATGGACGTCAGCCGCGAGCTGTTCCTTGCGGTCTTGCGACAACGCGCCTTCGAACACCGTCATCTCGACGCGGAATCGGGGCGCGCCGGGTCCGCGGCCACCCACCGACTGCGCCGCCGGATCCAGGTCGTGCAGGTACACCAGGGTGTTGTCGCGCAGAAACGGGGTGTCCGGGGCGCGTTCGGCCCGCAGCAGCGCGGCGACGAGCTCGTCGGTCAGCCGTCCCAGCGCCGTCTCGTCCAACGAGCCACGCACATAGGTCAGGTCGATCATCGGCATGCTAGGCCTCCCGATTGGGCATTCGCCCAAATGCCTTGTCTGGGCACATGCCTAGCACTGGGCAGTGCACTGGGTCAAGCTTCTCGTAGGGTCATTTCCGCCGTCGACGAAGCGAGCAAGTACTAGGGTTTCTGCGACAGCGGTTGGGCGGACGCTCAGCGACACGAATCGACAAGGGGCAGTGAATGGAGGGGATGGCAGAGCTGGTACCGGTGCTGCCTGCACACCGCTTCGACGAGGCCGCTTTGGCCCGGTACCTGCGCGGACGGCTGCCGGGCTTCGACGGCCAGCTGGAGATTCGTCAGTTCCAAGGGGGCCAGAGCAACCCAACTTTTCACCTGCGCACTGCCGGTGGTGACTACGTACTTCGCAAGAAGCCACCGGGCAAGCTGTTGCCCCGAGCCCATGAGGTGGAGCGCGAACACCGCGTGATGGCGGCGCTGGCCGACACGGACGTTCCAGTGCCGCGCATGCGGCTGCTGTGCCAGGACGAAACCGTGCTAGGCACACCATTTTTCGTCATGGATTACGTTGCAGGGCGGGTCTTCCCCGACCGGGTCATGCGCGAGGGGATACCGGCGCACCGTGCAGCCGTCTACGAGGATCTGGCCCGCGTGCTTGCGGCGCTGCATCGCGTGGACTGGCGCGCGGCAGGGCTTGAGGGGTTCGGCCGGCCCGACGGCTATATGCAACGGCAAGTGGCACTGTGGACTCGACAATGGCAAGCCGCACGCCTGGAGGAGATGCCGGCGATGGACCTGCTGGCGCGGTGGCTGCCCGACCACCTCCCGCCCGACGATGCGCCGGCCTGCATTGCCCACGGCGACTATCGCCTGGGCAACGTGTTGCTGCACCCGACGGAGCCGCGGGTGGTGGCCGTGCTGGACTGGGAGCTGGCGACCATCGGCAACCCGCTGGCCGACCTCGGGTATTTCTGCGTGACGTATCACGTGCCAGGGGGACCCGGCGGCCGCAGCGGGGTGGCCGGTGAGAACCTCGCCGGCACTGGACTTCCCGACCAGCAGACGTTCCTCGAGAGCTATAGCAAGCATGCGGGCAGCGAACCACCGGCGTCACTTGACGTCTTCGTGGTGTTTTCGATGTTCCGACTGGCCTCCATCACCGCCGGGGTATGGCGGCGTGGCCTGGAAGGCAACGCCGCCGATTCACGCGCCGGTACAACCGAATATCGCGAACGCTATCGCGGTATGGCGGAGACGGCATGGGCACTGGCGCAACGGTTGTCCGCCTAGCCGCATCTCAAAACAGGTAGATCGCCAACACGCCGGCCCACAAGATTGCGAGCCATGCATCGGTGAACAGCTTGAGCCACCGGGGGGCGGTGCACACTTCCATGAAGTACTGGATGATCATGCGCCCCTTGATGAATCCCAAGACAACGACGGCGATGGTGATCGGCACACTGGCCACCGCAGCAGCTCCCCGGGTATGGCCGGGCGCCAGCCACCACGAGACGATGGTGATCGCGGACAAGACGATCCAGGCGTAGGTGGTTGTCCGTGCAGCGGTCGTGGTCATGGGCTCACCTCATCACGTAGAGCAGGGCGAAGATAACGATCCACAGCAGGTCGACCATGTGCCAGTAGGTAGCCCCGGATTCGACCATGAACATTCGCCGACGTCGAGGGTTGCGCAGTTCGCGGACCATGACACCCAAGATGAGCAGGCCAAGTGAGACGTGGAACAGGTGCACACCGGTGAGCATGTAGTAGAACATGAAGTAGTCGTTGCTCGAAATAGTGTAGCCCGCAGCGATTTTCGTCGACCACTCGTAGGCCTTGATCAGGATGAACGCCACTCCACAGAGCCCGCCGAGATAGGTCAGGCGCAGCGCCCTGGCGTGGTCGCCGGCGCGGGCGGCCTGCACACTGCGGGCGATGAACCAGGAACTGGCGAGCAGCACCAGCGTGTTGAGCACACCGATGTTGATGTTGAGATGCTCCTGGGACGTCAGGAATTCCTGCGGCTCCATGGCGCGGTAGATCATGAAGATGATGAAGTAGGCCCCGAAGATGATCAGGTCGCCGAGAACCATGACCCACATGTGGCCGTCGCCCGGAGTGTGAACAGTGCCCTGGCGCCCGGTGCCGGTCACCGAAGAAGCTGCGGCGGAATCGAAGTCGGCCGCAGTTTGCTTTGCATTTGCCATGAGGTCGTCCTAGAAATCTATTTCGCGCGGGTGCCGACGTCGTGTTCTCATGCTCGCGGCGTCACTCCAGCGGTGGCTCGTCGACGGGCTGAAGCTCGGTGGCTTTCATGAGGAAGACGATCACGCAACTCAGCCAAAAGCCGAAAACGACCACTCCCATCCAGAAGGCGATCGATCCGTTCCAGGCGAACGGCCCCGCCTTGGAGACGAATACCGGCACGGCCATGATTTCGGTGACGATCTGCCAAATAGACACGTACGCGAGCCATTTGGGGAAGATCTCGTTTTTGTCGTACAGGATCGCCACCGCGAAGGCGAAGTAGGCCGTCGAGAAGCATCCCAGCGATCCGACGTAGGACAGCAGCCCGAGGTCGTACAACAGCGCCAGTAGTTGCGGATCACGACCCGGTCGATACACGGCGGTTAAAAAGCAGAATGCGACCAGCAAGCATCCCGGCAGCGCGCCGACGGACATCGCCCCGAGGTAGGCGTAGGCCATCACCGATCCGACGGTCATCCGTTTCATGTGAAAGGCGACGATGCCGTTGGCTATCCCGGCGCCGCCGACGATCAGCACGAGAATGCCGAAACCGATCTTGATGGTCAGCGCGTGGGCGTGGAAAAAATGCACCATCTGATCGGTGGTCACGTCAGGCCGCGGCGGCGGCATCACCCTGGCCAACGCGAAAAAGATCAACCCGAACGCGGTGTAGAACGCCGGGACAATCCAAAACACGAGCCAGACATCACGTTTGCCCGCTCGCGGGGTTCGGCCGTTGTCGGCCACTTTGGCGCTCGGTGACGTTTGAGCAGAGATCGTGCTGCTCACCGCGCCACCCCTTCTTCGACCGCTTGGCGGTGCAGCACATTGCGCAGCACAACGAACATCACGACGACGAACAGCGCGAATGCGCCGTTGCGAAGCCAGAAGGACACCACGCCGTTCCATGCCAGCGGCCCGGTGGCGAAGACGGCGGCACCTGCGGCCGGGGCCATCGCCAGCGCGGTCCCGATCGCGTAATACCCGACCCAGCGCGGAAACACCGGGTTGGGCCCGTCGTCGAAAAAGACTGCCAGCCCGAGCAATAGGTTCATGGCGACGAATGCACCCACCGGCGCGATGAAGATCATCCAGGCCATGTCGTTGAGCAGCATGACCAACTCGGGGCTGCGGTCCGGCCGAAAGGCCGCGGTCAGATAGAAGATGTCGGCGAGCGCGAACAAGGTTGCGCCGCTGACCGCCGCGGTGAGGTAGCAGTAGGCGAAGATGTGACTTTGGGTGGCCATCCGCTTCATCTGGATGACGATCACCATGAAGAACGGCAACAGCATGACCCCGCAGAGGTTGAACGTGATCATGCTGAACCGGATCATCGCCGTGTGGTCGCTGTAGAACCTCGCGACCTGCTCGGCGGTCATATCCGGCGACATCGGCGGGAAAAATCCGGGGAATGCCAGGAACGCGATCAGCAGGACGACACCGAAGACGGGCGCGGTCCACAGGCTGATCAGCTGGGTCTTGATGTTGGCGGTCTTGGGTAAGTCCTCGGCCTCAGCAAGAATCTGCACAGCACCTCCATGGACAGGGTAGCCGATCGGCTACTGCGACGATAGATGATCCGACAGAAAGACAGCAAGGGTTTCGACTCGAGCGCTGCGCACGATGCGGGCGCAGGGTCAGTCGGGCAACTTGAGCATGCGTGCGGTGAGGTGGATCAGCACGGAGCGCAGCGTCTCGTCGTCGATGTCGTCGACGAGGGGATTGATTACCGTGCCGGCAATCGCGCCGGAGAACAACGCCGCCGATATCCGTGCTTCGGTGTCGTCGGGCTCGTCGAGCAAGATTGCATACAGGCGGGTGATCAACTTGCGGAACGGCTCGTGTTCGCCCAATAGCCGCACCATCACCGGGTCGTTCTGCAGCGCGCTTACCCAGCGACGGCGTTCGACCGCCATTCCGACCACCTCGGTCAACAGCACTTTGCGGGCAGCGAACGAGTCCGCCTGCGCCTCGGCCGCTTCCAACGCGTCCTCGAGCGTGGCCAGTTCCGTCTCGGCGACCGCGATGACGATTTCTTCTTTGGTCTTGAACTTGTGGTAGACCGCGGCCTTGGTAACTCCGACCGTGTCAGCGATCATCTGCAGCGACGTTCCGCTGACACCGTGGTCGGCAAACAAATCCAACGCAGCGGCAAGAATGCGGCTCTGAGCGGGAGTGCGCCGGACGCCGCCAAGCAGGCGCCCGGCGCGGAGCTCCTCGTCTAGCACTGGTTCAGGTTAGCTGAGCCCGGCCAGGCACCTTTGATCTCACAGTCGAGCGATAAGCGCCACCAAGGCTGGAGCTAATGACCGAGCGCAATCATGGCTGATGACTATGCATAAAGAACACAACTCGCGTGATATCAACACAGCCGACGCGGGGCGTCGACGCTGCCGTGCGATGGGGGTCATTGTCGCCGGTCCCGCCGCCATCGCTCTGCTCGCGCTATTCGGCACCGGGTGGGCCGGCGCCGACGAAACGCAGGTCGCAGCGGAGCCGGTGCACCTAACGGCCCGGGTAACTGAGCTACCGGCGAACGGTCCCGCCGCCTCGCCGAACTCGCTGACGACCCGCATACAGCTGGTCGACGACGACAACGATCAAGCTCAGCTGGCGGAAAACAATGCGATACAGAGCATGATCCAATCCGAACAACAGGCCCAAGAACAAAATGACCAGGCCGAGCAGCAGTTCACCCAAGACGAGCTGCAGGCTCAACAAACTGAGCAGCAAGCCGACCAGTCGTAGGACCATCAGCTCTTAGAGCATCCCCCGACGCCCCTGTCGGCCGCCACCCGCCCATACACTGACCGATCGTGGGCATTCTGTTTGGCTTCGCGCCGTGGATCGTCTATTGGGTGCTTGTCGGCAACGTGCCGTTCCTTATTGCGGCATTGGTCGCACTGGGGATCGCCGTGACCGGGTTGGCGGTCGGGCGCGCCACCCGGACACCCGGGCGATCACTCGAAATCGGCGCTGTGGCAACGTTCTTGGTGCTGACGGCGGTGACCTTGCCGGCCAGCCAGTCGGTTGCGCAGCGGTGGGCGCTGCCGCTGAGCATCGCGGGGATCTTGCTGGTAACTCTGATCGGCATGCTGATCGGCAAGTCGTTCGTGCACGAGTTCACCGCAGCGGATCAACCCCCGGGGGTGGTCGAGAGCGATTTGTTCGGGCAGATCACGACGCGGCTGACGTGGATCTGGGTCGTCGTCTTCGGGGGTATGACGGTGTCGTCGTCAATTCCACCGATCATCCGGGCCGACGCTTCGATTCTCGACGCCAAGACGCCCGTATCGTTCCTCGGCTACTGGGTCATCCCGTTCTCGCTGCTGGGCCTCGGGGCGCTCGCGACCAAAGTCTTGCCCGACCGGATGACCGCCGGGGCAGGCGACATCGTCCGAAAGACCACATTCGTCGCCTACGGCGAGGCCACCATCGACGAGCTGTACTACCTGGCCCAGGAGCACGCCAATCGTGAGGTCGGCGCAGGCCAGGAGGCATATAACGTCAAAGTCGGAGGCATGGGCACGTCGCTGGTAGGTGATGACAGCCGACAGTCATGGCCCTCAACGTACAAAGTGCGCCAGTCGCGGTCTTAGTCAGTCCCAGACCAGGCGGTGCCTGGAAGGTTAGAAGCCGGTCTGATTCCAGGTCACGCGCCAGGTGTGCCATCCGCCGTCCACCCCGATCGGGCGGGTCCCGAATGCCGTGCCGAACGGATCGGCGTGGACGGTGGTTCCCGCAGGCCACTCGCCGTTGCCGTACCACTCGAGCAGGTCGACTTCGCCCTCGCGGCCGGGAAAGTCATTGGACAACCACCAGGCTGGCCAGCAACCGCCGGTGAGGCAGTTGAGTTTGATCCGGGCTTCCCAGGTGGTGCCAAATGCCGCCCCGCCAGTTTCCGCTGACTAAGCGGCCGAAGTAGTTGTTGCCGTCTCTGGTGGCGCGCAGAACGAGATTGGATTTGCCGTCGAGGAACACGTTCTCCCGACTGTCGCGGTACTGTCCCCAAAACTCGGGTCTGTCGAAGCCCACCGGGTTTTTGACCGGCGTCCGGTTTGACGAGACCGCCCACTTCGACGGATCGGGCGCTGAGCCGACCGGGCCGTCGAACTCGTCATGGAACACGAAGCCCCCGGTCTGGGCGCCGGGCGCCGGTGCGGTCGGCGGCGGTGCCGGACGCGGCGGAGTCTGCGGTCGCGACGGATAAGCGCGGGCCTTCGGGGCGGGGATCGTGGCTGCGAGTGCGCCGACCCCTAACGTCAACATGACGCTCCGTCGATTCATCTCAGGCACAAGCACAGCACGATAGCAGCCCGCCCGGGACCCCGCCGGTAGAGGCGGAAGCACGCCTAGGTGCGCTTCTGGCAACATAGCGACGAGTCCAGATGACTGATCGCAACGTACAACCCAACGTGCTTGGCGGCTCGGCGAGCATCTCCGATACCGGCGGGTCGCAGGGTCACCGTGGTGCACTTCGCGGTGACCAGCTGACACTGCCGCGAGTGGTGTGGGACCCGCTGATCGTTGGAGTGTTGGCCACCGCCGTGAGTCTGGGCGGCGCGGGCCGACCTTCTTTCTGGTACGACGAGGCCGCGACCATTTCCGCCTCATACAGTCGTTCGCTGGGGCAGTTGTGGCAGATGTTGAGCAACGTCGACGCCGTCCACGGCCTGTACTACCTGCTCATGCACGGCTGGTTCCAAATTTTCGCACCGACGGAGTTCTGGTCCCGCGCGCCAAGCGGCCTAGCTATTGGAGGCGCCGCGGCGGGACTAGTGGTGCTAGGCAGACAGTTCTCGTCTCGCACCGTCGCGGTGGCCTCCGGAGTTGTGTGCGCGATCTTGCCCCGGGCGACGTGGGCAGCCATCGAAGCTCGCCCGTATGCCTTGTCGATGATGGCCGCCGTGTGGCTGACGGTACTGCTCGTTTATGCCGCACGTCGTGACAACGCTGCGGCCTGGCTGTCTTACGGGATCGTCCTGGCGATCTCGATTCTGCTCGACGTGTATCTGGTGCTGCTGTTTTTGACTCACGTCGCTTTCATCTGTGTCTTCCGGCGCAGACAAAAGGTCCCGGTGCGGTTCGCTATTACGTCGGTTCTGGTGGGTTGCGCTGTAACGCCGTTTGTAGTCGTGGCCGTCGGCCAAGCGCAACAGATCAGCTGGTTAGCACCGATCGGGCGCCGAACGATCGAAGATGTGACGATTCAACAATATTTCGAACGAAGCCCGCCGTTCGCGCTGTTGTCGGCGCTGGTGGTAGCGGTAGCTATTGTCTGGTGGCTCCGCACATCCGCGCAACTGACGGAGTCCGATCGGCAGCTGCTGACCTTGGCGATCGCCTGGCTGGTGATACCGACCGCACTGATCGTCATCTGGTCGATGTTGGTTCACCCTATCTACACGCCGCGCTACTTGACCTTCACTGCACCGGCGATGGCATTAGTCCTGGGCGTCTGCATTGCCGCGGTAGCCCGTCAACCATGGGCTGCCGCGGCTCTGATCGGTCTTTTTGCTCTCGCTGCGGCGCCGAATTATGTTTTGGTTCAACGTGGTCCGTACGCCAAGTACGGAATGGACTACAGCCAGGTGGCCGATCTGATCACCGCGAAAGCAGCACCCGGTGACTGCTTACTCGTCAACGACACGGTGACGTTCATGCCTGCTCCAATGCGCCCGTTGATGGCGGCGCGCCCCGATGCCTATCGGAAGCTGGTTGACCTCACCCTCTGGCAACGCGCGACGGACCGCAACGACGTCTTCGACACCAACCTCATCCCAGAAGTTGTCGCGAAACCACTGAGCCATTGCCGCGTCGTGTGGATCATTACCCAAGCCGACAAGTCAATGCCGGCCCACCAGCAGGGGGCGATGATCCTGCCCGGGCCGGTTTTTGGAGCAACTCCCGCCTACGCGGTTCCCCACGATCTGGGGTTCCGGCTTGTCGAGCGCTGGCAATTCAACCTGGTGCAGGTGATCAAGGCCGAGAATTCGGGCCGATGACGCTCTACCAGATCCGGATGTAGTCGATGAGCATTCGGGACGGGAAGGTCCCCAGGGCGGGATCGCCGGCGCCAACCCCGCCAACCGCAAGCGTGAACATGGGCGTCATCCAGTAGCCGGGATTGTTGAACGGCCACCGCATATCCTCAGGAGGGCCGCCGAAGACGTGGATGGGCTTTGGCGGAACACTGAAGTACGGCTTGGCGCCGTCAACGTAGTCCCGCCAGAACTTGAATCCATCCTCATCCCAACGCATTCGCCAGGTGTGCCAAGCGCCGTCCACCATTCCGGGAATCGACTTCCCTTCCCAGGTTTTCCCGTTGGATGCCGCGTGGACCGTGCTACCCGGGGCCCATTGACCGTTGCCGTACCACTCGAAGATGTCGACCTCGCCGTCCGGCTGCGGATCCTCGTTGACCGTCCAGAATGACGGCCACAGGCCGGGGAACAAACAGTCGAGTTTGATCCGCGCCTCCCACGTGGTGTTGATCATGCCTCGCCAGTTGCCGCGCAGCTTGCCGCTGAAGTATTGACCGTTTTCCTGGTTGGCCAACAGGACCAGATTGGAGTTGCCGTCGAGAAACACGTTTTGGGTGCGGTATATCCCGTCGACCGGCGGGAATACGTCGTCCTGCCAGGTCTGTATCGTCCACTTCGACAGATCGGGACCTTGGCCGGCCGGGCCGTCAAACTCGTCCTGGAAAATGTAGGGCCCGGCGGAGCCCGCTGACGGCGCAGCTGGCGGTGCCGCATGCATCGGGTTGGCGTGGGCGTTCGGGACGCGGGCCGCAGCAGCAGCGGCAAGCATGCCCACCCCCGTCGTCAACAACATGTTTCGGCGATTCATCTCAGGCACAGCTTGACAATATATAGAGAGGCATGGCGGCCCGCAGCGTTGGCGGCGGAATCTGGCCGAAGTCGCTGATGCCAGCCAGTCCCGGACGGTGCCTCAGCCAGCCTGACCAGTACTTACTCATTGGCTCGTCTCTGACCACACAGGATCCTGGCGCCGAGCCCGATGCGCTTGTGCCTGAAACCCTCGTATTTTGAGGTTGAGCGATTCGGCAAGCGCCACCCCTGCGCAGCGCCTCAGCAGTCCCCCACGGGCCGATACCAGCCCCGACCCAAGGCTGGCCCCCCGAGCTTGGCAGACTGTCCGCATGGCACAGATAACTATGCGTGGAAACCCGATCAACACCGTGGGCGAGCTGCCCGCCGTCGGAGCTCCGGCCCCCGCCTTCCATTTGACCGGATCCGACCTGGGCGCGGTCGGCAGCGAGCAATTCCACGGTAAGCCCGTGTTGCTGAACATCTTTCCGTCGGTGGACACACCGGTATGCGCGACCAGTGTGCGCACCTTCAACGAACGCGCCGCCACAGGCGGTCTCTCCGTGCTGTGTGTATCCAACGACCTGCCGTTCGCACAGGCGCGATTCTGCGGCGCGGAGGGTATTGAGAACGTGCAGAGCGCATCAGCGTTCCGTGACAACTTCGGTCAGGATTACGGCGTCACGATCGCTGACGGTCCGTTCGCCGGGCTGCTTGCCCGGGCCGTCGTGGTGATCGGCGCGGACGGCAATGTCGCATACTCAGAGCTGGTGCCAGAGATCGCCAACGAGCCGAATTACGATGCGGCACTGGCCGCGCTGAGTTCATCGGCCTAGCTCGGACTGGGTTGCGGCTTCCAACCGACGTAAGTCAGGTAAACGCCGGACAGCGCGAGGCAGACGAATACCACCCAGATCAACGCGGTGGCGCTCGAGTAGACGGTGTCACCGGCTGCGTCGTAGGCCTTAGGAACGGTCAGCAGTAGCACCCCACGTATTGCCAGAAACCAGCCGACCACAGACACGATGATCGCCGCGGGACTGCGCCAATACTGATGAAACGCGATGATCACCAGGCCGGAGATCAGCAGAATCGCGCCAAACAGCCACGGCCACATGGGGTTTGCCTTGAATTCGGCAAACAGTGTGCGCATGTACGAGCCGCGCACCGCAACCGTGGTCGGCACAATTGTGAAGAACGGCCCCAATACGCGGGCGAACGCGCGGGTGCGGATCTGCGCCTGCGCTGATGTGCTCATTGGTCTACCTCCCTGCTCGTCAGCGAATGTATGCCGACCGATGATCGATTTACAGCGGGGCAAAGCGCCACCAGCAGCACGCCGATGGCGAATATCAATGCGGTCAGCCATGGAAAGTGTCCGTACGGAGCGAAGCCTTCGGCGGCGACGAACGCCAGGCCATACGCCGCCATGAAGGCACCGGCCAGCATGATCGGTTCGGCCCAGCGACCTCTAAACGTAGCGAGCACAGGGAGTGGCGCCGCGAAAAAGCGCCGGCCCCACCACAACAGCGCCAGCTCCACCGCTGTTACCAGGCCCAGAATGACCACCCATTCCAACCGTGCGAGCCACCACTGGGCCGTGCCCTCGACCGGTTGTGGCAACAGTCCGGCCGGGTAGCCGACAATCGCCACTATCACGACAGGGATCATGTGCCAGAGGTACAGAGCCATCACATTGCTGTTGGCCCGTGCCAGCACCCGCTGGACCAAACCGGCGCGCAGCGCGCGATTGAGCGCGGGCGCGAGGGCTATCACCAGTCCGGCCTGCGCGCACGCGAACGCCAGCATCGCTACCGAGGGCGGCTCGCTGTTCTGCACGGATTGGCCGGGAACGCCGATCATGCTGACCGGATAGGGCCCAAGCCCGATCAGCAGCGCCAGTGCCACCGACGAGCCGGCAGCCAGCCAAACGGATCTGGGCCCCGCTAATAACCCGTTGCGCCAAGCGATTCCGAGTTGATAGAGAACTGACCAGCAGAGCAAATAGTTCAGCCAGCCGAGATAGGGGACATGGCCACCCAGCGAGACAGCGTCGACCGCCGCGACAGCCATTGCCGGCACCGCGGGTGCCAAAAGGCCCCAACGGCGTTGTGCAGCAATTGCAATCGGCGTCAGCGAAACCACCACCAGATAAACCGCGAGGAACCACAGGTGCATCGCCACCGCCCAGCCCGCATATTCCAGCGTCGAACTCGCCACCTGGCAGGCGTCCGACACCACGACAACTGCCGACACCAGCACGACGTACACCGTCGACGGTCCGAGCACCCGGGCGAGTCGATGCCGCAGCCAGGTTTGGCGCGACACACCCTCGATGTCGCGCCGATGGGTCCAGGACACTGCGCCGGCATACCCGGCGGCCAGGAAGAATGTCGGCACCGCCTGGAACGGCCAGGTCAGCCACTGAGTCCAGGGCTGGTCGACGAGCGGGTTTTGCCGACCGAAATATCCGTCGTGATAGGTCACCGCTCCGGCCAGCCAATGGCCCAGCACGATGAGGACCACCCCCGACACGCGGTAAAAGTCCACGGCCAGATTGCGGACCGGGCGCTCGGCCATAACCAGAAAAGTACCCGTCATGCGACGTCCTGCGGGTAGGCGTATTTGACTCCGGCCGGCCGGGCCAGATCTTCGAGCGATCCGCGCCCCGATTCCTTCCGGTAAACTGAGCTTCTCTACGTCGAGGTTTCGGCGATTCATAGCTCGGAAGGTGTCCCACATATGGTCACGCGTTCGTTGACGAGACTGGCTGCTGCGTGTGGCGGTCTGGCGTTGTTGTTGCTCGCTGGCGCCGGAATCGCGTCCGCAGACCCCGACATGGGGGCGGCAATCAACACCACCTGCAGTTACCCACAGGTGGTAGCGGCTCTGAATGCGCAATCGCCGGCCGCCGCGGCGAAGTTCAATAGGTCGCCGATGGCACAAGGCTGGTTGCGCTCATTCCTGGCCTCGCCGCCAGACCAGCGCGTCCAGATGGCCCAGCAGGCTGAGGGCATGCCGGGGGCTGCGCAGTACGTCGGACTTATCGGACAAATCGCCACCTCCTGCAACAACTACTGAGCGCGTTATGCGGGACGGGGTCGACCTGCAGTTCGCAGGCTTGGACACCCGTCGGGACCGTATAGGTCGCGGTGGTGCCTGGGGGAGTGACGCCTAGGTCGGTGTAGGTGGGGAATGGGTCCCCATTTCATGCCTTACCAGACACGTATCCAGTCGACGAGCATCTGCGCGGGATAGCTGCCCGGTCCGGGATCACCGCCACCGGAACCGGCGACCGCGAGATTGAAAACTGGAAAAACGGTGTAGCCGGGGCGGTTGAAGGGCCAATCCGGGAGCGAATCCGCCGGAACATCGAAATACGGTTGCGCACCGTCGACGTAGTCTTTCCAGAACCGGATGCCGGCCGCATCCCACTGGCATCGCCACGTATGCCAACCGCTGTCCACCGCGATGTTGTCAGTCTTCCATTCACCGCCGTTTGCTTTCGCGTGGACGGTGGTGGCCGAGGGCCAGCTGCCGTTGCCGTACCACTCGAGTGCGTCGATTTCGCCCTGGTCCTCATTTCCTAGCCAATAGGCGGGCCAGCTACCGGCGGTCAGGCAATCGAGCTTGATCCGGGTTTCCCAGGTATGGCCGACACCGCCCCGCCAGAGGCTTTGAATCTTGCCGCTGAAGTAGGTGGGGCCGTCTTTCGCGGCGCGGAGGACGAGGTTGGACTTGCCATCGAGAAATACATTGCGGCGGTCGTCGCGGTACTGCCCGATGTTCTCGGGTAGCTCCCAATGCGTCGGATCTTTGATTTGCTCACGAGCTTTTGCCACCGCCCACTTGGCCGGATCAGGCGCTGAGCCGGACGGACCGTCGAACTCGTCTTGGAAGATGTAGCTGCCCTGAGCCGTGTTACCGGGTGGCGCGGCCGGTGGGCGCGGATGAGCCCGGGCTTGCGGGACGGGGACCGCGGCTGCCAACACGCCGACGCCCGTCATCAACATCATGGTGCGACGATCCATTTCGGGCATAGGCCAAGCACGATAGCAGCCACCCAGGTCGGCCAGCCAAACAGCTGCTCAGCGCTGCTTTTCAGCACGCCCACCGGGTGCCAATCACAGATGAGTCAGGATTCGCTCCGCGAACGCGTCGGGGTGCTCCCGGTGCATGAAATGCCCGCCTCGGACCTCTTCAACGACGTAATCACCCTCGAACATGCGGGCGGCGCCCCGATAGTCCGAGGGCTCCGCGACTGGATCATCGAGCCCCGCAAAGACGACCGTCGGCACGGTGATCCGCGTCTTCAGTGATGCGCTGGGTATGGGCGAAAGCTTTCGGTAATAACCGAACGCCGCGTTCAAGCTCGCCCGGTTCGAGAAGCTCGCGCGGACCGGGTCGAACTCTTTCGGGTCGGGGCTCCAGTCCGGCGACCATCGCCGGACGATCGCGGGCAGCGCCGCGAAGTCGTTGCGCGCGAAGCGGTTCGGCGCCCCCGGCAACTTGTAGACCGCGAAGTGGCGGACGCCCCAGAGCTTTTTCAGCGACGGCTTAAGCGCGGCCGGGTGGGGAATGGCCAGAGCGAACAGCTTCTTCACTCGATCGGGGCCAAGCGCCGCCGCGCCATAAGCGGCCGCAGCTCCAAAATCATGGCCGATGATGACGGCCTCACTGGCGCCGAGCGCTTCAATTAACGCAAGTGCATCGCGGACCAACGTCTCTTGGTCCGCGTCACGATCCGGGACCGCAGTGGGGTGATACCCGCGCATGAACGGGCTGACCGCGCGATATCCCTTGGCGGCGATTCGGGGCCGAAGATCGTCCCAGGTATGCGCCGTGTCGGGGAACCCGTGCAACATCAGCACAAGAGGCCCAGAGCCGTCCTCGAGATAGCCGAAATTCAGCCCGTTCGCATCGACGAAGTGGATCGCATCAGCCATGGCTAACGGACACTACGCCAACAATCAGGACGCTGCGCGCGAACGCGCGGCGCGATCGTCATGTCACATCCGTTCGGTGGGTGTGCAACGAGCCAGGTGGCGCTTGGTCGACCGCGATGACTTGCCCCGTCGCGAGTGCTTGCAGCGCGGCATCTACGACGGCGTTGTTGGCGTAGCCGTCATACGCCGTAGGTCCGGTGAGGGTATTCCGGGCCAATGATGCTGCCCAGTCGACGTTTTGGGCGCGATATGCGCCGTCGAAACGCTCGATCCAGTCGTTCGGGAGGAACGTCGCGGCACCCGCATCGCCGACGGCGCGGGTGCGCCGGCTCGGTGCCCCCAAATTGATCGAACCGGCGCTGGCGACGATGTCGCAGTCGATTTCGTACTGCAACCCCGGGCCGCGTCCGATTTCGGAGAGCCCGAGGATTCCCGTCGTCGACCGCAGGCTGAGCAGGACAGTGACGGCATCACTGTCAGGGCTGTGCTTCACGGCGCAGGACACTTCGGCGACTTCTTCTTCGGTGAACCAGCGGAACAGATCGATGTCATGGGAGGCCGAGCTGGAGATGAGCCGTGTGACATCGAAATCGATTGCGCGCGAAGGGTTGCGGTTGCGATGCTGCACGAGAATCGGCGTTCCGACTTGACCGCTGGACAGCGTGCGCTTCATCTGCCGATACCCCACGTCCTGCCGCCGCATGAAACCCACCTGTACCAACTTGGCGCCGCCCTTTTGCTCGGCGTGCACGAGGTCTAGCGAGTGTTTGGGCGAGGTCGTCAGTGGCTTCTCGCACAGCACCGGGATTCTGCGGTCGAGGCAGGCACGAACGATGGCGTAGTGCGTGTCGTCGGCGGTCGCGACCAGGGCTGCGTCCAAACCGCCCGACTCCAAGCATTCGATTGGATCGTCAAATGTCACCGCGCCGGGCGCGAGTGCTCTGCAGTGGTCGACGAATGGCGGATACGGATCGGCGATCGCGCTGACGTGCACCCACGGCTGCAGCGACCGGAAAGTGTCGAGATGGAATCGCCCCATCCCGCCCAGGCCGATCACGGCCAGGCGAATCGGGGAGTACCCGGTCATCGAAGCCACGAGCCGATCACACCACTGCGTGGTCTTCCCGAGTCAGCCATCACCTGTGCCTTAGGTCTCAGACGACGGCCTTCTGGTAAACGAGCCAGCGCAACTCGATCGGGGATTCCTCGCGGTCGAGGTCGAAAACATCGAGGCCGCCGGCCCACCCGTCGTACCAACCTGTGGGCGGCCAGGCGCCGTCGGGCAGGTGCGTTTTCTCGTACTCGTAAGCCGAGTCGTCGCCGACGAGGTCAAGAGGCAGCTGGGACACCGCGCTGGTCAATTCGTCCCGGGTGAAGATCATGGTGTTGCACTGCTGCCCAAGTTCGCGCGCCGCGTCATCGGGGGTGTAGCCGTCACGCGCCAGGAAGGCGTTGAACACCAGGCGTCCACCTGGAGCCAGGCAATCCGCAGCGAGTTCGAACATTCCGCGCAGTTCATTCGTCGTCCGGAAGTCGGGCACCACCTCGGCAAGGACGATCAGCTGATAGTCACGACGGACACCGTCCATGGTTTCGAACGCGTCGCCATTCATGACGCGCATCTCGAGCGATTCGCGTTGGGCCTCCGAGCGAATGATGTCGGCGAACTTCGAACTCATCTCCACCGCGTCCACCGGGTGGCCGCGTCGCGCCAGAGCCAGGGCGTTGCGCCCGGTTCCCGCGCCGATGTCGAGCACCGGATAGGCCCCGGGATCGGCCGCTTCGCCGGCCAGCGCCCACACCCGGGCGTCCGGTTCGGTGCCGAACAGCGGCCCCTCCCGGGTGGCAACCCAGCCGTCGTAGGCGCCCCCGATCGTCACGGATTCGGTTGTGACGCGGTAATTCACCGTGATGCCGAAGGGAGCGTGGAACGAGATGATGATGTTCGAACGTGAGGAAGCCGTGTAGGCCTTGGCCAACTCGGCCTCCAGCACCGTCTTGAGCTGAGCAGATTGCTCGGCCGTGTACTGCACGCCGGCGACAGCAAAGAAGTTGTCGCACATCGTGACGTACTCGTCGAGCATGCTGGGAACGGCGGGCACCGTGATCTGTCCTGTTACCACCGCTCGGCGATACAACCGCCGGGCCATCGCTTCGTGCAACATGGACGGATTGAAAGACCTGACGGCCGGATCCTCCATCAGACTCTTCTACACGACCCAACCCCCTTTTAACCAGCGGTCGCACGACGGGCCGGGGCCGGGGCGGTGCCCTGGCATCGCGCTCGCTGGACCGCGAATGCTATAACGCAACGTATGTCAGACGCCGGGCACATCATTACCCACGGTTCCGATACGGCCCGGTGGACGGCGTTATATCGGGCAACCGAATCGGCACGTGCCGACGCGCTGTTCTTCGACCCACTTGCCGAACGTCTCGCCGGTGAACAAGGCCGCGCTATCGTCGCCAAGGCTCCCCTGTCGAGCCGCAACGGTTGGTGGCTCATCGCGCGCACCAAGGTCATCGATGACGCCATTGCCGAAGCGATCGCCGACGGCTGTGACCGGGTGTTGAACCTGGCCGCCGGCTTGGACACCCGACCGTATCGTCTGGACCTTCCGGCTGATTTTCCTTGGATAGAAGCGGATCTTCCGCAGTTGCTCGCGGAAAAGACCCAGCTTCTTGCCGACCAGACGCCGCGGTGCCGGTTGACCCCCCCATTGAGCCCGGCAAATGGTTGAGTCAAACGAGCGGCGAGCTCTTTCACGGCGCGACGTCATCAAATTTGCGCTGTCACCGGTGCTACTCGGCCTGGGGCCGCTGGCCACGATACCCGGCGGACAGCAGGCGTCGGCTGCCAACACCAGGCTGATCGATTTCGCAGAGCGGAGGATCCCGCCCGATCAGATCAAATCGGCCGGGTATGCCGGGGTGGTGAACTATGTGTCCGAGGCGAGGCCGGGCGCCAACTTCGAGGCAAAGCCCATCACCCGCGAGTACGCGGACGCACTGCGCGCGGCGGGGCTGCACATCGTCAGCAACTTCCAATACGGCAAACCCGGTTGGCCTGACCCGTCGGATTTCACTCGCGGGTCCAACGGCGGTGTGGCGGACGCTCAGACAGCTCTTCGGCTGCATGCAGCGGCTGGAGGCAGTAATTCCGCCCCGATCTTCTTCAGCGTCGATGACGATATCGGCCTGGACACCTGGAATAGCCTTGCTGTCAACTGGTTTCGAGGAATCAACTCTGTGCTGGGAGTGCAGCGCACCGGCATTTACGGGCACTTTCAGGCCTGTGGGTGGGCGATCAGGGACGGCGTGATCGGGAACTCCAGCACTGCAGGATACCGATGGGCATGGCAGACGAAGACGTGGTCACATGGGCAGCGCGAGCCGACGGCGGTGCTTTATCAAGAAGTGCTCAATAGCGCGTTCAACCTAGGTCCGCCTCTTGGCGACACCAACGTGGATGTGGACGAGGTCCTTGCGACCGATTTCGGACAGTGGGACCTTGGTCGCTGAGCCAGCACGACGCGGGGTGGCATCCTGGTCAGGTGGGCTTGCTGTTCCGGTTGGCGGAGTTTCTCATCGTGATCGTGCCACTGGCAGGCGTGATCATCGCCGCAATAAGAGCATTCTCGGCATACAAGCGCCCAGGTGAGAACTCGCCTCGTCCCGATCGGGCAGGAATCGCCGGCAATCAAGCCGCCCAGCGGCGGTCGCTCACCCGCGTCCTGCGAGAGCACGACCGAACGGAGACACGCTGGCTTGAGTACGAACTCGACTTCGCCAGGCTTCTCGACTTCCCGCTGATGACCGACATGCGCGATCCGCTCACGATCGGCTTTCACAAAGCCAAGCTCCGAGCAGACTTCCTGCGCCCTGCCAAAGCGGAAGATCTCCTCGATGACGCCGACGCGGCGGCGCGGTACCTGGCCGCTGTCGAGGACTATGTGACCGCGTTCAACATCGCCGAGACAGAGGCGAAACGTAGACGCCGCAATGACTTCTCACAAGACGGGCAGCAGCGGATTGCGCTCGCTCAGAGTCTATTGCGCGTGGCGTCCGACTCCGCTGCAACTCCGCAAGAACGCCAGAACGCCTATGACCGTGCACGCAGAGAACTCGATGGCCTCATCGTGTTGCCGTCCACGACCCAAGCCAGCATCGAACGTGGGATCTCCGGCCAGATAGACGGGTAGGCGATGTCGATTCTTACGCCGGTGCGTTTGCTCGAGCCGCTGTCCACGCCGCCGAACGCGACGCGATGTAGTCGTGGTAGTCCTGTTCGGTTGTCAGTGTGGGCATTGCGGCGTGGGTCTGCCCTTGGGTGTCGTTGACCGGCAGCGCGGAGACCAGTTGGGCGTATGTCTGCTGAATGTGGGAAGGGGTGCCCGCGACAGGATTCGGGACCGTCGACGCGGGCACAATCACGCCGGCCAGCGGGTCGTCGGTGCGCGGCTGGGACAGGGCCAGCACATCGCCGACATCGGGAGCCGCCGCGTCGCGGGCGGTCAACGGCGCATAAAGAAATCCGAGCATGTGGTCGAACGATCGGTTCTCGAGCACCAGGACGACGATGTGCTCGACCGATCCGAGTTGGTTTGCGGCAGCTGCCATTAGGGGGCCTTGATGCGCGTCGAGGCGACGCTGACGTGGTCAAAGCCCTCGATTGCGGCCACAGCCGGATCTAAGCCGAATTGACGTTCTATTCAGCGATTTCAACACCCGCTCGGCACAGCACGGATCTGGCTAGGTGATGGTGAGGCAGTACGGTCGGCGTTGTGCGGTGGATCGTCGACGCCATGAACGTAATCGGGACTCGCCCTGATGGCTGGTGGAAGAACCGCCGGGTCGCGAGGGTCCGGCTCGTGGAACAGCTAGAGCGATGGGCCGCGCCGGACGGCCACCACGTCACCGTGGTGTTCGAGCAGCCGACGTCGCCGCCGATTCACTCGTCAGCGATTGAGGTCCAACACGCGCCCAAGGCGGCCGCGAATTCGGCTGATGACGAGATTGTCCGGCTGGTCCGGGCCGATGATCGCCCTGAAGAGATCAATGTCGTGACATCGGACGCCACGTTGGCCGACCGGGTCCGAGACGCCGGCGCATCCGTCTATCCTGCGGCGAAGTTCCGCAACCTCATCGACCCGCTTCCGTAGTCAGGGGCGGCCTCAACGCCACTTGATGCCGCATCCGATCGACGGTCGCTGGTCGGCATCGACTGGCCGCCCGGCGAGTACGGCGTCGACCGCCGCCCGGACGTCGGCGGCCGTCACCGGCAGATCGTTCCCTGGGCGGGAGTTGTCGAGCTGGCCGCGATAGACGAGTCGACGCTCGCCGTCAAAGACGAACGTGTCGGGCGTGCAGGCCGCGGAGAAGGCGCGGGCGACGTCCTGGGTCTCGTCGTAGAGGTACGGGAACGTCCAGCCATGACGGCGGGCTTCGGCAGCCATCTGATCGGGTCCGTCCTGCGGGTAGGTGACCACGTCATTGCTGGAGATGGCGACCATCGCGACGCCCTGATCGGCGAGGTCCCGACCGAGCGCGGCGAGCCCGGCGGCGACGTGTTTGACATATGGGCAGTGGTTGCAAATGAAGGTGACGACAAGCGCGGGACCCGCAAGGTCGTCGAGGCTGACCGTGGCGCCGGTCGCCGGCTCGGGCAGCGTGAAGTGCGGCGCGGGGGTGCCGAGGGCAAGCATGGTGGACTCAGTGGCCATGCCCGCCAGACTAGCTTTTGTCTAGTCAGAAACCAGTATTCGGCTGTAACAGCGTTCGGAACTCGGCGCGCCCGATGTCACGTGTTGGTCTCAATGTGGGCCGGCTGCCGTAAGTTGCCGGGCCGCAACTCCCGTTAATGCACCGCACCCCACGAGTCGTTGCCCGCGGGGTGCAGCGTTGTGTCGACGATCCGTCCCAGCCGTTACTTGAGGTCGAACCGGTCGTTGTTCATGACCTTGACCCACGCCGCGACGAAGTCCTCCACGAACTTCCCCTTGGCGTCGTCTTGCGCGTAGACCTCGGCCAACGCGCGCAGCACCGAGCTCGACCCGAAGACAAGGTCATTCGCGGTCGCGGTCCACTTCAGAGCGCCCGTGGCCCGGTTGTGGCCCTCGTAGACGTTCTCCGCAGTCTCCGACGCCTTCCACTCGGTGTCCATGTCGACCAGGTTGACGAAGAAGTCGTTGGTCAGCACGCCGGGCTTGTCGGTGAACACGCCGTGCTTGCTGCCGCCGTGATTGGCCCCGAGAGCACGTAGCCCGCCGATGAGCACCGTCAGCTCTGGACCGGTCACACCCAGTAGGTACGCCCGCTCCAATAGCAGCTGTTCCAGCGGGGCCTTCTCGCCGGGCCGCGCATAGTTGCGGAACCCGTCGGCCCGCGGTTCGAGCAACGCGAACGACTCCACATCGGTGTTCTGCTGCGAGGCGTCGGTCCGCCCCGGCGAGAAATGCACCGAGATCTCGTAGCCGGCGTCCTTGGCCGCCTTCTCCACTGCCGCAGAGCCGGCCAACACGATCAGGTCGGCCAGCGAGATCTTCTTGCCGCCGGAGGCTGAGCCGTTGAAGTCCTGCTGGATCTTTTCCAGCACCGGCAGCACCTTGTCCAGCTCGGCGGGTTCGTTGACCTCCCAATTCCTCTGTGGCTCAAGGCGAAGCCGTCCACCGTTCGCGCCACCGCGCTTGTCGGTGTTGCGGTAGCTCGCGGCCGCCGACCAAGCGGTCTTGACCAGCAGGGGAACGGACAGGCCGGACTCGAGCACCTTTTCCTTCAGGGCCGCAACGTCTTTGTCGTCGACCAGCTTGTGGTCCACATCCGGAACCGGGTCCTGCCACAGCTGCGGCTCGGCGATCCATGGCCCGAGGTAACGCGAGATCGGTCCCATGTCGCGGTGCAGCAGCTTGTACCACGCCTTGGCGAACGCCGGGGCCAGCTCCTCGGGGTGGTCCAGCCAGCGCCGAGTGATCTCGCGGTAGATCGGGTCCTCCCGCAATGAGATGTCGGTGACCAGCATCGTCGGGGCGCGACCCGGCCCGCCGAACGGATCGGGGATCGTGCCGGCACCGGCGCCGTCCTTTGCCACGAACTGCCACGCTCCGGCGGGGCTCTTGGTCAGCTCCCACTCGTAGCCGTAGAGGTTTTGCAGGAATCCGTTGCCCCACTTGGTCGGGGTCGCGGTCCAGACCACCTCCAGGCCGCTGGTGATGGCGTCCTTGCCCTTGCCGGTGCCGTAGGCGCTCTTCCAACCCAGCAACTGCTGTTCGATCGGGGCGGCCTCCGGCTCGGGACCGACCAGATCGCCGTCGCCGGCGCCGTGGGTCTTACCGAAGCTGTGGCCACCAACGATGAGTGCGGCGGTCTCCTCGTCGTTCATCGCCATCCGGCCGAACGTCTCGCGGATGTCTACTGCGGCGGCAACCGGATCCGGCTTGCCTTCGGGGCCTTCCGGATTGACGTAGATCAGACCCATCGTGGTCGCGCCGTAAGGCTGGGCCAGGTCACGCTTACCCGAGTAGCGCTTGGCGGTGCCCAACCATTCTTCCTCTTCTCCCCAGAGCATCTCTTCGGGCTCCCAAACGTCTTCGCGGCCGAAGGCGAAGCCGAAGGTCTTGAACCCAAACGACTCCAGGGCGCAGTTGCCGGCGAAGATAATCAGGTCAGCCCAAGAAATCTTGTTGCCGTACTTCTTCTTGACCGGCCACAGCAGCCGGCGCGCCTTGTCCAGGCTGACATTGTCCGGCCAGCTATTGATTGGGGCGAAGCGCTGCATACCCTGACCGCCGCCGCCGCGGCCGTCGTGAATGCGGTAGGTACCTGCGGCATGCCAGCTCATCCGGATGAACAGGCCGCCGTAGTGACCATAGTCGGCGGGCCACCAGTCCTGGGAGGTAGTCATCACCGACATCATGTCCGCCTTGAGCGCGTCGACGTCGAGCTTGGCGAACTCTTCGGCGTAGTCGAAGTCCTCGCCAAGCGGGTTGGCTTGCGCCACTTGGGGGTGCAGCCTCGACACGTCGACCTGGTTGGGCCACCAGTCCTGGTTCCTCAGGGGAGCGTCCGACTTCGGTTCGGGCGCGGAGATCACCGGGTTTTCGCTTTCGCTGCCCTTGTGGGTGGTATCGGATGACACAGGCGTTCCTTTCAGAGGTAGGTGAATCGGGCTGTGATCACGGCTGTGATCCGGCATTTGCGGTCGAACAGTCAGGGCATAGACCCCAGTAGATGACCTCGGCCTCGTGGAGAACGAAGCCATCCAGCACGTTGTCGTCGTCGGAAGGGATCAAGCACGGCGCCTCACCGACCGCACAGTCGACGTCGGCGATGACACCACAGGATCGGCATACGACGTGATGGTGGTTATCGCCAACGCGCGACTCATAGCGGGCAACCATGCCTAATGGCTGAATCCGCCGAACGAGACCCACTGCGGTCAGGGCGTTGAGAACGTCGTACACGGCCTGGCGGGAGACGTCGGGAAGTCCCATCCGCACCGCCGACAGGATCGTCTCGGTGTCAGCGTGCGGATGGGCATGGACCGCCTCCAACACTGCGACCCTGGGGCGGGTCACACGCAGATCGGCCATCCGCAGCTGTGCCGAGTAATCCGTCGACGTCGACGACACCACCTCAATATGCCGGTCTTATCTGGAACCAGTCAAGACCTTATCTGGAGTTGGTCAAGAATTAATCGAGCCGAGGGACACGGTTTTTCGCCATGCGCACCAACGCAATCAGCTGACGGCCCGGATCGCGGCGTCGGCAGCCCGTTTGGCCGCCAGCTTGGACCCTCGGGCGAGGCGGACTAAGCGGGGGAGAGCATCGGGACCCCTGACCAGATACCGAGCGATGGCCGGAAGGTTCACCGTGCCGTCCGGGTGGCTCAGGCCCAGGATCTCGGCGTCCACGCTGCCGTCGCCGGCGCGGTCGCTGATTGCCCGCACCACCGACCACGCGACGCCGCGCTCGTCGCATACCTTCGCGACCGCGGCCGTCTCCATGTCCAGGGACACGACGCCTCGCGCCCGCAGGTCGGCATGCACGGTCGGATCGAGCAGCAGCTCATCGGTGGTCCACATCGTCCCGCGGGCGTCGCCGACCCGAAGCGGCTTGGGTCGGTGCTGAGAGCCGTCGGCGCCGTTGACGACGAGTTCCGGCAGCACCAGCGTCCCGATGGGGGTCTCGTTCTCGATGGCGCCGGTGATGCCAACGACGATCACCCATTCGACATCGAACGCGTCTAGCAGTCGGACGGTCGCGGCGCCCGCCAGGGCAGTGCCGATCCCGGTGACCACCGCAATCACCGCTCGGTCGCCGATCCAGCCGACGTAGCCCGAGCTGGTTTTGCGAAGCCGCAGCCGCCGGCGCAGGGGCCGGAGCTCCATGGGCATGGCACACAGAAAGGCGATCACGGCGTATTCGCACCAATGCCGCTTGCTGCCACAACAGCCATCGTATGTAGAGGCTTTGCGAAGGAGGAGGAGGAGGAGGATTCAACTCCTCACCTTCAACATATAGCGCACCCGGGGGCTTGCGGCAAGACCCGGGTCATGCCGCAAAATCGCTGGCTGAAGCTAGAACTCAGCGAATTCGGGGGTTGCCAAGTGGATATCGAAACGATGTCCGACCATGCGGTAGTGGTTGCCGGGGGAGGCCCGACAGGGCTGATGCTGGCGGGTGAATTGGCGTTGGCAGGAGTCGATGTCGCCATTGTCGAGCGGCGTGCCAGTCAGGATCTGATCGGCTCGCGAGCCGGCGGGTTGCACTCACGCACCATCGAGGTGCTCGACCAGCGCGGAATCGCTGATCGCTTCCTATCGCAGGGCAAGGTAGCGCAGGTCGCGGGGTTTTCTCAGATTCGGCTGGACATCAGCGACTTTCCCACTCGGCACCCGTACGGGCTTGCGCTGTGGCAGAACCACATCGAGCGCATCTTGGCCGGCTGGGTCGACGAACTGACCGTTCCGATTTATCGCAAATGCGAGGTCACGCGTGTAGCACAGGATTGCACCGGCGTCGATGTCAAACTGTCCGACCGCCGGTCCCTGCGGGCGGAGTATCTGGTCGGGTGCGACGGAGGACGCAGTGCGGTCCGCAAATCAGCCGACATCGAATTCCCGGGGTGGGATCCGACGATGAGCTATTTGCTCGCCGAGGTCGAAATGACCTTCGAGCCAGGCCGGGAGCCGCAATGGGGCATTCGTCATGACGCATTCGGCGTCCATGCGCTCAGCATGTTGGATGACGGGGGACCGGTGCGGGTCATGGTGACCGAGCAGCACCTCGGCCCCGGCAGCGAACCCACCCTGGACGATCTGAGCGAGGCACTCGTCGCTGTATATGGGACGGATTACGGGATCCACAGTCCCACTTGGATTTCCAGGTCTACCGATATGGCCCGGCAGGCTGCGGCCTATCGTGAGGGGCGAGTCCTGCTGGCGGGCGATGCCGCACATGTGCATCACCCGGTGGGTGGCCAGGGTCTCAACACCGGTGTGCAGGACGCGGTGAATTTAGGATGGAAGCTGGCCCAGGTGGTCAATAAGTTGGCGCCCGAGAGCCTCCTCGATACCTATCACGCCGAACGGCATCCGGTCGCTGCGCGGGTGCTGCGTAACACGATGGCGCAGATCGCCCTCCTTCGCCGCCCGGACGACGACCACACTAAAGCTTTGCGCGACACCATGTCTGAGCTTCTCGCCATGGACGAGCCTCGTCGACGATTCGCCGCGATGATGTCCGGATTGGACATCCACTACGACCTGGGTGGTGGACACCCGCTGCTCGGGCGCCGCATGCCCGATCTGGACCTGATCACCGCCGACGGCCCAGTGCGGGTATTCACGCTGCTGCACCATGCCCGGGCGGTGCTGCTCAACTTTGGTGACTCCGGCGGCTTCGATATCGCCGCCTGGGCTGATCGGGTTCAATCACTCGACACGAAAGTTGCTGGCGATTGGAATCTTCCGGTAATTGGCGCGGTTGCCGGTCCGGCCGCCGTGTTGATCCGGCCCGACGGCTATGTCGCCTGGGTGGGGGATGGCACCCACGCCGGCTTGTCCGACGCGCTTACCAGGTGGTTCGGGCCGCCAACCAGGCAAACCTGATGTCTGGTTTGAGGCGAGGGCTTTCAGCCTTCGAGTGCATCTTGCAGTTCCCGCACGTGGTCCTGCGTTTGTTGCAACAACGGCCGTAGCGCCTCGGCGACGTCGGGCAGCCCCAGGTCGTTGGACTCCATCACGCGCTGCCGATAGCGGTCCAATTGACGCTGTTCCAGTTCCACATCGGCCTTGAGCGCCGACGCTCCGTCGGAAGCGTCGGGTACGTCGGGAACTTTTACCGTTGGCGTACCGCCGAGAAAGTCGATCTGCTGAGCGAGGATCTTGGCGTGCTGTAGCTCCTGGCCGAGGTGATTGCCCAGCTCCTCGGTGATCGAGTGGTACTCGAGCCCTTTAATCGTTGCGATGTGCTCGATGTACTGGACAATCGATTGATACTCGGTGCCCAGATCTTCGTTGAGCCGTTCGATGAAAGTACTGGTGTCCATGCGGCTAGGTTTCACGCAAGACGGCGGGCTCGAACGTGGGCCGGATGGCGCTGACTCTGACCAGCACCGACGCGTCGCGGCCTGGTTGGCTGGCCGGGCGTTGCCTGCGATGTTCGCGTTCCTGCTGTTGGCAATTGCGGGTATTGCTGCGGCAGGCGGTGCGCCTGCTGAGCCGGTTGTCCACGGAATCGGCGAAAGGGCAGTGGGCTGGGATACCTACCGTCGATTGGATCGGTTGCCATACCTGAGCGCGGACACCGAGACTCTGCAGGTCTCGAGCTTCGATCGGACCGGCGGCGATTTCGACATCACCACCGGAAACCAAAACGGCAGCGGCGGGTGTCTGGCATCCGGTGGTGTTGGGTGTGTCATCGCGGAGGATCGCGGCGCCGGCGAGGTTGATTCGATCTGGTTCACCCGCGACAGCGGCAATGTGAGTCGGATGGGAGCGATCCGCGTCGACCTGGATGGACAAACCGTCATAGATGCACCGTTGCAGTCATTAGTCGATGGTGGGCTGGGTGCGCCATTCGTCTGGCCTCTGGTGGCCAACGCTGCGCAGTCGCCTGCGGGAGTTTACGTCAAGGTACCTATGCCGTACCGACAGTCGATGCGGATCAGCGTCGCATCAAATCTGCAGTACTATCACGTCGACTATCGCCAGTTTGCCAACGCCGATGGCGTGAGGACGTTCTCGCCCTCCGATCCCGCGCTCGATGTGATCACCACCCTGCGCGCCGCGGGCACCATCGACCCCAAACCGCCAGCACGCACCGCAGCGCATCACAATCGGGTCGTCGAGCTTGCCGGCGGCGCCGCCGCGACGATCGCGGAATCGACCGGCCCGGGCACCATTTCGTCACTGCGCCTGCGGCTACCCAACGCGGCGGATCGACTGTTGACCGGGTTGCGGCTGCGGATCGAGTTCGACGACCGGACCATGGTCGACTCGCCACTTGGCGAATTCTTCGGCGCCGGACTGGGCACCAGCGATGTGCGATCGCTGATGTTCGCCACAACCCCACAACCCGGCGGGTCGGTGTCGTTATCGGATTGGTGGCCAATGCCTTTCGCCCGCAGCACCCGGGTCACCCTGCTCAACACAACCACCGATCCAGTCGCGGGGATCGACACCGACCTCGTGACCACATCCGATCCCCAGTGGGCGCCCGCGCTAGCCAGCGGCCGCGCCGGCTACTTCACCGCGTACTCGCACGCCGGGCCAACGACCCTCGGTCAGGACTGGTTGTTCGCCGACGAACAAGGCCACGGCAAATTCGTTGGCGTCAGCCACACCATCAGGGGTTCTCGGACCAAAACGGCGTTCAGCGATGACGCCCCTTACTTTCTCGAAGGAGCCGAGCGCGTGTATACAGACGGTTCCCCGTCGCCACAGTGGTACGGCACCGGCACCGAGGACTTCTACGAGGGCGGCTGGTACTTCAACAACGGCACCCTGTTCAGCGACCCGCTCACCGGCCAACCCGATCAACGGACTGCGGCCGGCGGGTGTGCAGATTACTGTGTCGCGGTCTATCGCCTCATGCTCGCCGACGCCATCGGCTACCACTCAGCACTCCGCTTCGGCATTGAGCACGGCAAGCGCAACATGGTCCAACCCGACTACAGCTCAACAGCATTCCTATATACCCATCCGGACGACACCATTGCATCCAGCGACGAAGTCGACCCCACCGATCTGGTAAGTCGAATCATGCATATTTACACCGATTCCGACGCCGCGGAGCAGATGCTGATCAGCACGTACGAGGGGAGTGATGACACCCGCACCATCGCTGGCTTAGTCCGCACCACTCAAGCACCGATTACATTCGACGCCCAAATCCGCCCGGACAATCATGGCGTCGTGCTGCGCCGGACGTCGGATCAAGCAACCGGCTATCAATCCGCTGGCGTTGCCATCGACGGTGTTGTCGCCGGCGACTGGTTACAACCGCGCAGCAACACCTTTCACCGTTGGCTCGATGACACCTACCTCGTGCCCGAATTCCTCACCGCGGGCAAACCTCGCATCACCATCACACTCACACCCACCCGGAGCGCCCCACCCTGGACTGCCAGCCGCTACCACGTCGCAACGCTGACGGGGACATAGGTAGCAGAACGGCGCCGATCTGTACGAGGATGAAGCAATGCGACTGCATGTAGTCCTCGCGAGCTTCGCCGCGGGCATCGGCCTGGCCACGCCCGCACAGGCCGACCGGGATCCTGATGCCAGCTTTCTGGCCGCGCTCAGCGACGCCGGGATCACCTATCAAAGCGGACCTGACGCCATCGGGATCGGCAGAAGGGCGTGGCAGTTGATGGACCAGGGTCACTCAGAACCCGACGTCATCAAAGGCATGACGGAGCAGAATGCTGGATTCACAACCGACGCCGCCACTAAATTCACCCAAATCGCGGAGAGCATTTACTGCCCCCAGCACATCGGGGAGCGGTATCACCGCCGCAACCCACGACGCCAGCGTATGTGCCGCCGCCCGATTTCCCATGGCCGGCGCCACCACCAGCGATGTAGCCAGGTAGCAACCCTCGATGGAAGTGAAAGATGAGCCCTAACAGTGTGGTCGCGTCCCCGATGGGGCCGGATGTCGCGAGTGTCCCGGCAACTTGGCGCGCCGCGCCGCTTGTCGCCGGCGCGATAATGCTCGTACTCGTCGGCTGTACAGCGCCGACTGGGCGGCCCGCAACGACGGCAGCGGCCACCCCGGTCGCGTCAACCACTGTGACGGTGGCTGCATCGCCGGACACGCCCCCGGGCGCACAGCCCCGGCTGGCGTCAGACCCCGCGCAGCTAGCCGACGACCTTGTCGCCGACGAGCACGCTCTGCATGACCCGTCGACGGGGGAGGCGGCGCTGGTGGCGGCGGCGCATCGCCAGCAGGGCGCCTACCGCGCCATCGGGCGACACCCAGAATGGGACGCGACCACGCGACCGCGCATCCCGGCATCGTTACTCGACGTCTACGACCGCAATGTCGACGCCCGTCGGCAACTCACCGCGATAACACCGATGAGAGACAGGTTGCCCGCGTGGCGCATCGAGCCACCGGCTCCGGCCGACGAACTCCTGGGCTACTACCACCAGGCGGAGTCGGAATCCGGCGTCAGCTGGAACTACCTGGCCGCGATCAACTTCATCGAGACCCGCTTCGGCAGCATCGTCGGCGCGAGCACCGCTGGCGCGCAAGGCCCCATGCAGTTTTTGCCCTCGACGTTCGCCAGCTACGGCCAGGGCGGCGACATCCACTCGCCCCACGACAGCATCATGGCGGCGGGCCGCTATCTTGCCGCCAACGGCTTCGCCAACGATCGCGACCACGCCATCTACCGGTACAACCACGCCAACGAATACGTGCGGGCGGTCGACCAATACGCAGCGCTGCTCGCCACCGATCCCGCGGCGTATGCCGGCTACTACCGATGGGACGTCTATTGCCACACGACCGCGGGCGACGTGTTGCTGCCCATCGGTTACGACGCAGCGTCGCCAATCCCGGCCGCCGACTACGTGGCGACCCACCCGCAGTAACTTAGTTTTTGACCAGCACGAGATCTTCTGTGAGGGCCTCGTCGGTTAGGTCTTCGAGTTCTTTGCCTTTCGTCTCCGGTCCGAGCAGGTAGCCGATCACCGTCAACGCCCACAGGCCGGCCAGCGCCAGGTATGGGGTCTGTAGTCCGTAGTGCATGATGGCCCAGCCGATGACCGTCGGAGCGGCGATAGAGACGACGCGGCCGCCGCCAACAGCGATTCCAAAGCCGGTGCCGCGCAACACGGTTGGGAAAAGCTCGGAGATGTAGGTGTCGCCGACGCCCCAGAGCCAGCCGAGGGTGGCAATGGCGACCGCGCCGAAGATTTGGTACTGGGCTAGCGAGTCGGAGGTGGCTGCCAGGATCGTTGAGGCGATCTCGATGCCCGCGGCGAGGATCGCGCAGGGGCGTCGGCCTATCCAGTCGGCGAGCGCAGTCCCGAGGTAGGCAAAGACGGCTTGCAGCAGGAAGAAGACGAGGGCGTAGCGGATCGCCTCGATGGGTGAGGCATGGAACTTCCTCACGATGTAGGTGGTCAAGAAGAGCGTCATACCCCAGTAGCCGACCGCGTTGGCCGTGTAGATGAGCCAGCCGGCGACCAGGCGTCGCCGCACACCGGGCAGTTGCCAAAGCCGAGGTCTGGCAGCCCCGTTCACGACTGTGGCCCGTACATCGACGTAGCGATGCGACTCAGTGATACCTCGTCGGATAAGGAACAAGACAACGGCGGGGACAATTGCGACGATGAACGCCGATTGCCAGCCAAAGTGCGGCACCAGGGCCAGCGCGACGCCCGCAGCGAGCACGTAACCGAGGGAGAAGAGCGAGAAGATCACGCCGCCGACACCGATGGCGCGGGTCTTCGCTGGCCAAACCTCGGCGGTGTATGGCGCGCCGACCGCGAGTTCTCCGGCGCCCCCCACACCGGTGAGGAATCGCAGTCCCGTGAAGGCGGCGATGTTCGTGGTGAGGCCGGCCAACGCGGTCGTCACACCGTAGAGCAAAATCGAGGCTCCGAGCGTGGTTTTACGCCCCCACCTGTCAGCAGCGAATCCGAAGCCGACGGTGCCGATGGTGTAGCCGAGAAGGAAGATCGAACCTATGTATCCGGCTTGGGCGTCGGTGATGTGCAGCGTCTTCTTGATCTCCGGCAGCACAAGGCCATAGATGTTCACCGCGTATGAGTCGAAGCCGTAGCCCAATCCGGCGGTCACGGCGACGAAGAGCGCCTGCTTGAAAGTCGCAGGTGCGGCTTTGGTTATCTGAGTCGGGATGCTGCCAACGCTCGACGTCATCCGTGGACGGTATGCAGCCATGCGATGTCTGCAGAAGGATCAAGATCATCCTGATCGCAACACGCATTTTCCCGAGTCATCTGCGACGTGGTCGGGCATCATGCCGGCGCCGCGCGCTGGCGACGCACCTGGCAGCCCGGGCAGGTCGGATAAAGGCTGGCCCGGTAGGTTGAACGCGATTCTGGACGACCCCGAAGGGAGACACCGTGCGCGAAACCGCGGCCATGGCTGAGGCCGACCGCGCGTGGATGATCGACACGCTGCTCGCGCTGCTGCAGACTCCAAGCCCGTCGGGGCGCACAGACGCGGTGATGCAGTTGATCGGCGACATGTTCGATGACTTCGGCGTGCCATTCTCGCTGACCCGTCGGGGAGCGCTGACCGCAGAACTCGCGGGTAAGTCGGCGACCACTGATCGGGCACTGGTGGTTCACGCGGACACCATCGGCTGCATGGTTCGTAGGCTCAAGGACAACGGCCGTCTCGAGCTGATTCCGGTCGGCACCTTCTCGGCCCGGTTCGCCGCGGGCGCGCGCGTACGGATCTTCATCGACGACCCCGACGAGTTCATCACCGGCACCGTCTTGCCGCTCAAGGCCAGTGGGCACGCTTTCGGCGACGAGATCGACACCCAGCCCACGGACTGGGAGCACTTCGAGGTCCGCGTCGACCGCAAGGTGTCCTCGCGGGAGGACCTGGTCCACCTGGGCCTGCAGGTCGGTGACTTCGTCGCGTTGGTCACCAGCCCCGAGCTCACCGCCGACGGCTTCATCGTTTCCCGTCACCTCGACGGGAAGGCGGGAGTCGCGGTCGCACTCGCACTGGCCAAGAACTTTTCCGAGAACAAGGCGGTGCTGCCGCACCGGACCACGGTCATGGTCACCATCACCGAAGAGGTCGGCCACGGAGCCAGCCACGGTCTGCCTGCGGACGTCGCCGAGTTGGTTTCGGTGGACAACGCGGTGTGCGCGCCCGGACAGCACTCCCTTGAGGACGGGGTGACGATCCCAATGGCGGATATGCATGGGCCGTTCGATTACCACCTGACCCGGAAGCTGTGCCGGCTCGCAGAGGAGCAGGGGATACCGTTCGCGCGCGACGTCTTCCGCTACTACCGGTCCGACGCCGCGGCCGCGATCGAGGCGGGCGCAGGCACCCGGGCCGCGCTAGTCGGCTTCGGGCTCGACGGCAGCCACGGCTGGGAACGCACCCACCTGGATTCGCTGGAGGCGACGTACAGCCTGCTGCACGCCTGGCTGCAGACACCGCTGACCTTCGCCAAATGGGACGCCAAGCCATCCGGCAAGCTACGTGACTTCCCGTCGTCGGAGCAGCCTGCGCCGACCGAGCAGTGGGTACCGCTATCCCGTGGCGACACCGCCGAACCCGGCGAGGCATCGCCGGGTTCGCACTGGCCGCCATCGGGTCTCCAGACCTGAGACGACGTCAAAGCTGCTGCGGTGCAAAGATGGCAGGGTCACTGGGATGGGGCGAAAGCTCTGTGATCGTCACCGTCATCCACGGGTAGACGGGCAGCGACTTGAGGATATTGTCGAGCTCATCGGGGTCGCGGGCGTTCCACAAGCCGAGAGTTCGCCGGCCGGTTCCTTCTGCGGGTAGAGCCCACAGCCGCCGCAGATGACCTTGACGGGAAAGTTCGCGCGCACGCTGGGCTTCGCGGGTCAACTTGTCATCCACAGCACGGGAAGCCGTCCCGGCCGGGACAGTAATCGTCATGGCGATCAAGGACTCTCGCCCGGGCCCGATGCCGGCGAGGTTGGGATCGTTTGGATGCAGCTGTAGCGGCATCACCTCGTCGCTGCGCCAGATCCGCAGCGGCATCGACGCGAGCAGGCTTTCGAGTTCGTCGGCGTCGTCGGCAGTGAAGAGGCCCAAAGTGCGCCACTCGCCGGGCTGCAGCGGGGGCCGCCACAAGCGGCGCAGGTTCCCGCGCTCTGCGAGGTCCTGTGAATGGGCGGCCTCACGTTGCCGCACCTCGGCCACAGTGTCCTCAGTCGTACCCCTGGGGACATGGGTAGTCATGGTGACAAGGAAATCCATGACATCTCCTCGACGAAGTTATCGCCTGGCGGGTCGTCGTACACAGTAGCTCGCGTTAGGGGCCGCCACGCCAGTGTTCGATGCGGTGATGATCGGGGGTGAAGCCGTGTTGTACGCCCCACAGCACGGCCTGGGTGCGGCTGCCGACGCCGAGCTTGCGGTAGATCGTGCGGATGTAGGACTTCACCGTGTTGGGGCTCAGGTAGGTCAGCCGCGCGACGTCGGCGTTGCTTTTACCTTGGGTGATCAGTGCCAGGATCTCGGCCTCACGGTCGCTGAGCCCTTCGCCGCGGCCGGGCCAGTCCAGGCCAGGCGCGCTGCGCGCCCGCGCAGCCACTTCGCTGACGACGACCTCGCCGGAATGCACGGCCTCCAAAGCGGCGACCAGCTCGCGTGCGGGCAGGGTCTTCGATAAATACCCGTGGGCTCCGTGCCGCCGCGCGCTTTCGACGAGATCAGGGTGAAAGTTCCAGGTGTAGACCACAACTCGGCGTGCCCGAGGATTGGCAACCAGGACCCCGATCTCTTCATGGTCGGACTCGGGCTGGGCGAACGAGTCGTACAAGACGACATCGACGACGTCCTCGACGGGCATGGTGGAGTCGAGTTCCGCGATCACGACGCGGTCGCGGTAAGGGTCCAGCATGTTGGCCACGCCCTTCACCACGACGTCGTAGTCATCGACAAGCGCGACCGTGATGGGCGCGCGAACAGGTGACGGTGGCGGCATGTCGGGAAGATTACCTCCCTAGGGGTGTATTGCTACCCCCCTTAGGGGTGGTCGACTCAATTCAGCGCCGGGGTAATACCCGGACAACCATCACTCGAAGGAAGGCACATCATGATCATTCTCGGCATCGTCCTGCTGGTCGCCGGATTTTTGCTCAAGATCTCAATCCTGTGGACCATCGGGCTCATCCTGGTCGTCGTCGGCGCGATCTTGGCGATCCTCGGTGGCACCGGACGCGCTATCGGCGGCCGCCGGCACTATTTCTGAAACCTGGGATCACACCCGAGGGCGCCGAGATCGTGCTGTACATCACAAATTGTCGTTTGCGATCGCCCCGCTCGGGTTATCCGACATACGTGCAGTACGAAAGGAGCACGAAATGCCCGTTTGGCAATGGATTGTGATCGCGGCCGTCGTCGTTGTCGTGGTCGCCGCACTGATCGCGGCAAGCGTTCTGAGCAGTCGCAAGAAAACACAGCGCTTGCGCCAGCACTATGGCGGCGAGTACGAGCGTCTGGTATCCGAGGCTGGAGACCAGAAGGCGGCCGAGAAGGAACTCACCGCCCGGGAACGCAAGCGAGACAAACTCGACATCGTTCCGTTGACGCCGTCGGCTCTATCGGATTTCAATACCCGCTGGTACCAGGTGCAAGCCGGGTTCGTCGATAACCCAGCAACCGCTGTCGGTGTAGCCGATCGTCTGGTGACCGAGGTGATGCGCCAACGGGGCTATCCCGTCGACGACTTCGATCAGCGGGCGGCTGACATCTCGGTCGACCACCCACAGATCGTCGAGAACTACCGCAGCGCACATGGCATTCATTTGTCACAGCAAGACGGTGATGTCAGCACCGAGCAGCAGCGGGAGGCGTTCGTGCACTACCGAGCGCTGTTCGAGAAGTTGCTCGAGTCCACAACGGAGAATGACGCGTCACAGGAGGCAAGCGCATGACAACGCACGATGATCAAACACTGACCAATTCGTACGACCAGCCCCAGACCGCGGTCGCGGAAACGCCACCGGCGGAAGAGCACACGGCACCGGACGCGTCCGCCGACCCTTCGGCCGCTGCACACGAAGCGTCACTGCCATCGAACGCACCTTCGCCGGTCGAGCAGACCCCGAGCCCGTCGCCTGCCGCATCGCCAGATCCCGCGACCGCTTCCGGCGGAACAGCAACCAGCACTGAGGCTCCAGCGACTGCTGAGCATGCGAGCGTGGAACCCGAATCATCACCAGAGGAGTTGCTGTTCGCCGATGATGACCTCGCGGAATTGCGAGGGCGGTGGGGCGCCGTGCAGGCGGCCTTTGTCGATGATCCCAAGGACTGCGTCCAGAAGGCCGATGTCCTGGTTTCCGATTTGGTCGAACAGCTCACGACTGGTTTCTCCCATGCGCGCTCGCGTCTCGAAGAACAGTGGGCTCGCGGCGAGGAAGCATCCACCGAAGACCTCCGTGTGGCCCTGATGCACTACCGCGAATTCTTCGAGCGTTTGCTTGCCGTGTAACGCCGCGAATCAGGGGGTGCCGCATTAAGTTTCGGTCCGGGCAACTGCCGCTGGCAACGAAAGTCAGTTAGGCCACGGTGAGTTGCGTCGCAACTCAGCTCGAGGCGCTGAGGATCTTGATCGCGAAGACCAGTGTGTCGCCTTTCTGGATCCCTGCCTGGGGCTGACCGTCGGGGTAGCCATCGGCAGAGGTCATTGCGACACCGACGGTGGACCCGACCTTTTGTCCTGCGATGGCCTTCTGAAAGCCCGGAACGACTCCGTCGAGCGGGAAGTCAACCGGGGCGCCCCGTTGGTAGGCGCTGTCGAACACACGGCCGTCGCGTCCGTTGACGCCCATGTAGCAGACGGAAACTTTGGCCGTGGGTGCGACGACCGGCCCGTCTCCGCCGTGCAGCGTGTGCACCTCGGTCTGCGTCACACTGAACGGTGCTGTCACGTCGACGCGCGGTGCCGCTGCATCAGTGGAACCTGTGACCGCGACGCTGCCAGTTGCGCCAGTCAGCGTCCACTCGGGTGTTCCGCCATTGCCCGGTGCCGCCGTGGGGCAGGTGCTGTTTGCGGTCGCTGGTTCGGTCGAAGCCGGACTCACCGCTTCGGTGAAGGCGGGCGTATTCGCCGATCCGGAGGACGTACTTGCCGAGGTACTTGTCTTATCGGAGCTGCACGCACCGAGTGTCATGACGGCCGATGCCGCACAGACCACGAGCGCAACGGAAGAATACAAACGCAAGGAGTTCACGGTCGTCACGCTACAGCCGCATCACGCAATCCTTGTCAGTAGCCCAACGATGTAGACAATCGGTCCATGAGTATGACCTCGTGGCGGAGAGGGGATTCCAAAACCGCTGGGCGACAGTGCAATACGAGATAATTACTGGTATAGCCTTGAGCCGGATGTCCTCGAACCTGCGGGCGGCCCGGCGGGACGGCGGTCAGCGGAACCTCGGGCTAACTGATGATTCCAGCCAGTTCGTGGGCTACCGCATCGAATGCGCGCAGCGTGTCTAACAGCATCTGCGGGTCCTGAGAGTCCGGCTGGGTGGATAACTTGGCGGCGACCAACTCCGCGGCGCGGTTGACGTAGATCATCTGACCACACATGCCCTGGCACAACACGACGTTGCTGCCCGGGTAGGGAAACCAGACTTGATTGCGGTACATCCCGCCAGGCATTCGGGTGTCGTCGGGGCTCGCGGCGAACGCCTCACGCGAGTCGGGCCCGCCGTCGAGAGTGTCGGCGATCCACGCCGCAGGCACCACTTGCTGGCCGGTCAACGAGACACCGTCGTGCAAGAACAGCGACCCGAACCGGATCATGTCGGCAAGACAGGCATTGATGCCGCCGTCGAATAGTCCGGTGCCGTCCATGTCTACGCCGATGGTGGCGTCGCATTGGGCGCCGATGCGGCTCCACAGCAGTTCCGACATCAGTTCGGGCATTCGCTGGCCGCCGGCGACCTCGCAGATCCAGCCGAGTACGTCGGTTTCACACGAGCGATATTCGAACGGGCCGCCGTGAGCCGACTTCTGCCGCAAGGTCAGCAGGAAGTCACGCAACGTAGAAGGGCCGTCCGGACGGCTCTTGGAGGCCCAGCCGATCGCCTGGTCGAGGAGGTGTATCTCCGCGGTCGGGTGGAGGTAATTGTCTGAGAAGGCGATACCCGACCTCATGTCCAGCAGGTGGCGCACCGTCGCACCGGCGTAGCCGCAGTCCGCCAAGGCGGGAACGAATGCCGTGACCGGCGCGTCAAGCTCGATCACCCCGGCCCCGTGCAGCGCGCCTACTACGGTTGCCACCAGCGACTTGCTCACCGAGAACAGCAGGTGCCGGGTCTGGGCCCCCAAGCCATCGAGGTACTCCTCGGCCACCATCGAGCAGCGGTAGGCGACGGCCCACCCGTCGGTCGCGGTGGTGGCCATCACCGCGCCAACGGTGGTGGCCACTCCGTCAGTGCTGGTCACCGGGATCTCGGCCACCGGCGCACTGGCTGCGGGCAACGCCGCGGCCCGCCCGGCGCCGCGCGAGATTACCGCGGTCGGCACAAAGTCTTCGACGTGCTGGAATGACCACTGCGAATAGGGCGCCGACAGCCAGTTTTCCAGTGAGATGCCGGCCGGGGCTCGATGCCGGGTGTGTTTCGAGCAGCTCGTGCAGCCGCTGCTCACGCTCGTGCGACGAGCCGCGGGACGATCGGCGTGGCCGGCGTCAGGGGTGTTGAGGCGAACTGCGCCTTGATGCCTTTGACCCAGCGCCGGCAGCGCTCGGTGAGCTGGTAGTCGTTGGTCTGCAGGTGCCCGCGGGTGACGAGCACGCCGAGTTGGGCGCCCTCGCAGCGTAAGTCGCCAGGCGCCGCGACACGCATGTAGAAGGCCTCGGACTCGTCGAGCAGCGTGGCCCAGTCGTTGCCCTGGCGCGCAAAGCAGACGCGCCCGTCGTCGTCGATGCGCCACACACCTGTGCGTGGGGTTGCGGTGAAGAGCTCGACATCCGGCGAGGTCTCCGTGATTATCAGCTGACCCCAGACCTCGTCTTCGCCATAGCCCCGCTCCCAGCGCGAGTTGATCTCGTCGATGTCGAGCTCGTAGTCCACGTCCATGTACTCGAGCAGGTGGAAAAGGAACAGCGGCATGTCGGCGTAGGCCTCGGTGGTCAAGTTCGTCATGGGGCTCGCGCCGCTGAGGCGCGGGTTCACCTCGCCGAGGTAAAGCTCGTCGGAGTCCAGGTCGTGCAACAGGTCCACCTCGAAGTAGCCGCGGTAGCCCTCGCGGCGCAGTACCTCGCCCAGCTTTCCTACCATCTCTCGCGCGGCGTGCGTCTGTGCGGGCGGCAGCACCTCGCGCCAGACGTCATTGCCGCACCAGGCGCCCTTGTACGGAGTCAGCTCCGGGTAACCGACGAGACTCGTCATCGCGGGGCCGATCACGGTGCCGTGGCGGGTCACGGTGCCCTCGAGGACCACCTCGACATTGCGGATGCGCTTCATGACTTTGACATCCTGCTCGACCAGGTCACCGGCGCAATGATCCCAGTCGCGCTGACCGCGCACAAAGAACGTCGCCGAGCCGGCGTCGCCATAAGCGGCCTCGACGACGAGGTCATCTCCCAGCCCGGCGCTTTGCGCGAGCGCCGACAGCTCGTCGTAGGAGCCAGCCCGCCCGATCACGTTAGGCACGCTGGGCACGCCCGCCTCGTCGGCTAGGCGCGTCATGACGATCTTGGAGCCCAGGCGATGGCGCAGCTCCGCCGGGGGGTGCATGACCTTGAGCCCCGCCTGGCGCGCGAGGGCCTGGGTCTCCTCGTCAAGCATCACGAAGCAGGCCTTGCCACCGGGCCCTCGTCGCGCGATGAACTCGAGTGTCTCGGGATCACGCAGGAGGTGGTTGCACACATCCCCCATGGACCCGAAATCAATGCGGTCGCGCCGCCGGGGCACGAACACGCGCGAATGTGCGCCCTCAAAAGAGTCAAAGTACGTCAGGTAGAAGAAGTTTCGTACCCAGCGGTCGATGCCTAGCAGGTTGAACGGGGTCGGCGAGATGAAGTACAGCGGCACGGCGTTGGTGTGAAAGAACGCACGTACGTCCGAGATGCCGTTCAGCAGGCGGCGCGGCTCGGGCTCAGGCCCGCCGGGCACGATCACGCCCGCCGCGGTGACGTCGACGCCTGAATCCGGCGCAAGAACCGCGGCGCGGGCAGGGGGGCTGCGGTCAGCGCGACGGCGATGAAATGACATAAATCCATTCCACAAGTGTGCGCCCTGCCCATGGCCGTGTCGAAGTGTGGAGTACCTGGACGCCGGCCGAGCAATCCTTGAAATCTCTGTGGATCTGCCTGGGCTAGATGTAGCCACGGTGGGTGGGCTCGCCCCTCTAAGCTCCTGCCGGCCTGTTGGCCGGCTCCAGGCTGCGCCGCGGATGTGGCGGCATTTGCCGACCCTATGGCAGCTTCATGTCGGTTATCGGCGGGGCGCCTAACGCTGAAATGCGCTGGCGCACAGGCCAATAACGAACCCGGAGTACCTTACTGGTAACCGTCCGTATTCACTTCGGCTGTATTCAAGTAGAGGGAGCGCGCATATGCGCGCGGCGTGACGGGTGGATCGATGCATGCGAATGTCCGTTGGTAGTGGCAGCGGCACTCACGGGGGATATTCGATCCTGCCGCATTCGGCTGGTCTGGCCGGGTCCAGGCGGGGGCCGGCTTCAAGCAGTGCGGCTCAGACGGCGGAACTCAGCTCAAGGCGCGAAGGATTTTGATAGCGAAGACCAGCGTGTCGCCTTTCTGGATCCCACACCTGGGTCTGGGTCACGCTGAACGGTGCGGTCAGCTGCGGAGCATCAAGCACGACGTTCAATAGCGATCGAGCTCAATCAATCGCTCGTCGCTGATCCCGAAGTGATGCGCGATCTCGTGGAGCACGACGTGTCTGACCTCGCGGCGTAGCCGATCGGCGTCGCCAGCAGTGAGTCGCGTGATTGGCCCGCGGAAGATGCTGATCTTGTCGGGAAGCACCCCGCTGTACGTGCTGCTCCTTCGCGGCAGCGGTATGCCGCGGTACAGGCCGAGCAGAGGCCGCCCGGCGGGAGGCTCGTCCTCGACGACGATCTCGACGTTGCTCATGGCTGCACGGAGATCGGCCGACAATGAGCTCAGCGCGTCGTCAATGGCCTCTTCGAAAGGATCATTGAGATCTGGCTCCGGACGCCCATCCATCTCCGCAATGGTGCCAGAATCGGCGCTGGAATAGAGACGGCTTCTTCTTGGGGGCTTTGCGGCGTCGGTTGCGGAACTTACACGCCCAACTCAGTCTCGCTCGTCGATTGCCCGCGATCCGCCGACAAGAAGACCTCACCTGTGCCGCCAGGCTATTCCGCTCATCTGTGGCTGCCGAGCGCTGAAGGTGGTGTTGTCAGCACTGCCTTCAGCCCCCGCTATTGCGGCTGCCGAGAGCTAGCGTCGAAGATAGGCGATATATGGCTCAGGTCCATCACCCGACAGAACGCACCTTCGAGGGGCGCAATGCAGATCGATTTCACGCCGGATCCCAACCTCTACCCGTTCGAGTCGCGCTGGTTCGACAGCCTGCAGGGACGCATGCACTACGTCGATGAGGGTAGCGGCCCGCCGATCGTCCTATGCCACGGAAACCCGACGTGGAGCTTCCTCTACCGCGAGATCATCGTCGCGCTTCGAGATCGCTTCCGTTGCATCGCACCGGATTACCTCGGTTTCGGGCTCTCTGAGCGTCCATCGGGCTTTGGCTACAGGATCGAAGAACACGCGCAGGTGGTCGGCGCGCTCGTCGACCACCTCGGCCTCGACGGCTACCTCACGATGGGCCAGGATTGGGGCGGCCCGATCAGCATGGCCGTCGACACCGCCCGGGCGGATCGGGTGCGCGGCGTCGTCCTGGGCAACACCTGGTTCTGGCCGGCCGACGATTTGCAGTTCAAAGCGTTCAGCAGGGTCATGGGCAGCTTTCCGATGCAGTGGGCGATCCTGCAGCGAAACTTCTTCGTAGAGCGGCTGATTCAGGCCGGCACTGCGACGTCGCTCAGCCCCGACGTGATGGCGCACTACCGGGGGGTGCAGCCCAACGCCGAGGCCCGCGTGGGCGTGGCGCGGATGCCCAAAGAGATCCTCGCCGCCCGGCCGCTGCTGGAGCGGCTCGCGCGGGAGGTGCCAGCCAAGCTGGGGTCGAAGCCTACGCTGCTGGTGTGGGGCATGAAGGACGTCGCTTTGAGGCCCGGCCCCAACATTCCGCGAATGCGGACGGCGTTCTCCGATCACATCCTCGTCGAACTACCTCATGCGAGCCACTTCATCCAGGAAGATACGCCAGCGCGAATCGCCGAGGCGATCATCGACCGCTTCGGTTAGGTTAGCGGGTGGTCTGAGGTCCAGGCTGCGGGCAGCCGCGGTCAGGCCCCAGGCGTGGGCGTCCTCGGTTCGGTGACGGGTTCGGCGACGCCGTGCATGGCGTCGACGATCGCCCGCGCCGGGAGAGTGGCGTTCAGGTCGGCACACACGCTGCTGATGGCGAGCTGGATCTCGAGAGGTGAGACACGTAAGTGCCGGTGCACGCTCATGTGGGCCACAGGATGGCCGGTGCTGTTG
>CAVRRV010000022.1:0-237622 GCA_963723615.1 uncultured Actinomycetota bacterium
GCCGACCGGTCGCCGAAAGGCGGATTTGCTGATCATGCCCCCGGCTATGATGGCGGCGCGTCAGCGTGTCGGCCAATCTTGCGGACCAGGAAGGCCGACCTGATGTCTCCAATCCCGTGGACTACCGTCCCCGCAGCGACCCAGCTCAGCAGAGTGGTGATCGACGCGTGCAGCGAAGTCGCGACCGACGTCCCGATCGCCAACTCGGCGAGGCCAGCGATCAACAGTTGCACCCAACCGCGATCTCGCCTAGCTGCGATCGCGGTCACGACGCCAAGGATTCCCCAAACGATGAACAGGACACTCATCACGGCGGCCAGCCCGATGACCGTTGCTTTGACAGCGAAGAATGCGACGACGCCGGCGGCGACGAACACCACCGCAACCAACCAGCGAGCCACCCGCCAGCGCCGTGACGACAGCGCGCCCACCACGACTTCGGCGGCCGCGGCCAACAGGAACACAGCACCGAAGAGCTTGGCGATAGCCTCGACAGTGGTGTAGGTGAAGCGCAGCATTAGGACCGCGATCATGATCCACGCGGCGCCGGCGACCAGAAGCAGCCACCAATACCGGGTCTTTGACACAAAACTGTCGGTCAAATGACCACCGAGGCGGTGTTCTCGCCTCGACGGAGTAGTCCTAGCCGAACTGGTCTGATCCATTACTGCTGCACCGCATTCGATTTGTCAGTCGTTACCAACTGATTGTCGTCCCCCGCCGGTCGGGCGGTGTTGTGTTCAGATACAGCGCCGCTGTCGCGACGGTGTTGTGGCGGACAATGTGGGTGCGCGATCGCTACCCGATGGTGGTGTTGGCGCGCCCCGCAGTGGCTTCCGGCGTGTAGCCGATCTCAACTCGTAGCTCTGGCCGTTGAGCCTGGGCTAGCAGAGCGTCGCTGTAGTAGGCCTGGTCGGCCTCGGTAAGCGGAGGCGGAATCAGGCTGCGAGGCCAGAGATGCTTGGCGCGAACCACATCGGCTTCGATGGCATATACCACCACTGTCGCTTGTAATCCGAACCACGCCAACAACCCCAGCACCAAACCGAACAAGCCCGCGACGGCCTGGGCGTGGCGCAGCAGGTGAGCGACGATGACACCGGCCGCGGTCAGCAGCAGCTGCCACGCCACCGCGCTGACCGCCGCGCCGGGCAGCATCCAGCTTGTCGGGACCTGGGCCGGGGTGGCGACCCGGAATACGGCGAGGAAGTACCCCCAGCCCAGGAGTGAGCCAACCCCGATGCTGACCATATGAACAGCGAAATCACCTACGCCCCAGGCGGTTACGATACCTGCGGCTGCGCTGGCCGCGGCGGTCACCGCCACACCGACGGTCAGCAGTAGCAGCAGCCCTATCGTCCGTAGGTAGTTGGCGGGAAAGCCGGGCCGCTCCGCCCTGGGCACCGCCCACAGCGAGCTGACCGTGTTCTGCAGGCCGTTGGCGAAACCGCGGCCACCAAGAAAGGCGCCCAGCAGGCCGATGGTCAGCGAGAAGGCGTTGCCGAAGCTAGCCACGCCGAGCTGGTCGTGGATCTGGGCGCCAATGATGGGGAATTCGGCGAATGCTGAATTGAGCAGATCGCGTTGCAGCCGCGGGAAATTCCGCAGCACCAGTCCCAAGATCGTCGTCAGCGCCAGCAGCAGCGGGAAGGTGGCCAGGAACGCGTAGTAGGCCAACAGCGCCACGAGATTGCCGGCTTGATCGTCGCCGAATTTCTTGGCCACCGCCAGGGCGAAGGCGATCGGCCGATGATGCTGTTGCCAGCGATCGAATTCACGGGCTGAGCGCTCAATGCGATTCACCGTAGCGCCCGCCTCCCGCACCGATTAATCTGCGTCGCAAGCTACGGAGACACTCATCGGCCCTGCGCGCGGGGGCTGTGCCTGGTGGCCGGTGGTCGCGGTAACCGACCGAATCGTCAGGCGAAGGCCCGCCGGTCGGCGGTGTCAGTGATGTTCTCGACCTTCTTCACATCGCTGCGCATGCCGAATGCGGAGATTACTTCCATCACACCGAGGATGATCAGCCAGATTCCGACCACAAGCGCCAACGTCACAATCGAGTCGAACGGATAGGCCAGCACGACGACACCGGCGAGCATGCTGATGATCCCGAAAAAGATAGACCACCCTCGGCCGGGAAAGCGCGGATAGCTGATCGCCAATGCAACCGCGGACACACCGCGGAAGATAAATCCGACCGCAATCCAGATGGCCAGCAGCAGGATCGCATACCCTTCACCGAAGTGCCGAAACGCCAAAATCCCAAGGATGACCGACACCGCGCCGCTGATGAAGTACAGAAATCTGCTGGCGCCTGAGGCTGCGGGCAGGGCGAACGCGAGAACCACCATCGCGACACCAGATATCACTAGGTAGGCACCAAACAACGCGGCAGCCACCACGATCGAAGGTCCCGGCCACACCAGCATCGCCACGCCGAGAATCGCGGCCAAAGCTCCGAACAGGAGCGCCGAAATCCAGATACGGTGCATCACATCTGAAACGGGACGTGCAGTGTCGCTCATGGTAGCTCCTTGCTGAATGCGGTTTGCGGCGGTGTCGCCAAGAACTCATTGTTGCTCCGCCGCGCACCGGCGCAGTTGTTTTCGGGGACAACATCGGCGCCGCGATGGTGTCGCGGCGGACAATTCGTATCTCGCGCGACATCGGGCCCGACCTGGACAGAGCACTTCTCCGTGAGAAGCGCATCGTTAAATGAGCGGGATCTGCCATCCGATGATCCTGACGGCCGCACAGGCTCCAGCTGTCCATGTTTCGAGGCTCCGCGGTAACAGCGCTTGCTCGTGCAGGCTCGGATCTCGCGGTGCTGTCCGGTTTGGCGATGAGATCAAACGCCGCGGTAGCAGTCAGCCGATTGCGGGCTACCTCGGTGGTGGTGATGGCGCTGAGCGAGGTCATCGCGAGTTATCTGCTGTAGGCCGAAGCGGACCTGTGCGCTATTCAGCGCCCTCCAGTTTCGTTAGCTCGTCGTCAAACCATGCACTCACATAGCGGGTCTCGTTACCGACCGTTTCCTTGCGCAGTTCTAAGCGATCGACGAGCTGTTGAGCGACATGACGGTAATGATCCGCCAAATTCACAGCTCCGCAACTACATCCAACGTTCGCAATATTGCTTTGGTCATCGATGTGGTGGTGCTCGAGGATCGCTCGGATATGCTCCACGAGGTCAGTCATGGTAGTCCCCCGCGTGGTCGGACAAAGGCGATCAAACTCGCTGCGCGACGGCGTTGGCTCGCGCATATATGGCAGAAAGCGTTTCGGACTCGGCTTCGTCGATCGCGCTCAGCGCGAATGCAATCGCGTCGTAAGCGTAACCCTCCGCCAAGTCGGCATCTAGCGCCGCCTGCCGCGCGTCGAATTTGTCTGCGGCGTTTTTGGCGCGTGTCCGCGCTTTGCTCACGTGGGCGTGCCAGCTGTCGCGGATCGCCTGCCACTGCGACGACGCGTCATCGTGGGCGTTGTCTGCCTTGGTTTTCAACTGATCGGCGGCGGCAGTTGCCCTGTCTCGCACCCTGGCAACGTCGGTTTCGAGCTCATCCCTGGTACTGTCGCCGGCGGCCCTCAGTTCGTCGGTCGCGGCTTTGGCCCTGTCAGAGATCTGCTCGAATTTTGCGCTCAGATCGTTGTCTTCCATCGAAAGCTCCTTCGTCAGTTCGGGCGGGATTTCCGCCATGCCTGCATCGTCCGGTGCCGGCGGGCGATTCGTCATTGTTCGGCGGAACAGGATGGGCTGTTTGAGATTAGACGCGGCGATAACCGTGAACTGCCCAGTCGCCGTCGGTCATGGTCCCAGCTTGGCAGAACACGACATTCGCGACGAGGCGTCGACTCTCCTGGGCATCGACGGCTTGCCTCCCTCCGAAGGGGCCACGGCTGGCCGTTAATGGTCGAATCCGTCGTTCTGGGCATCGATGATGACTTCGGGGCGGCTAAAGCACATCACCCTTTTGTTCATCAGTTCGTACCCCTCCAAGACGATGCAGCCAAACCGGTCTTCGAATCGCCGCAACACGTCCACCGGCAACGGCGCACCCGCCGACATGCAGACGCGGAGCGAAGTGAAGTCCAGCCCGTAGCGGTCGGCCGCCCCTAACATCGCCGGGTACATGTCGGGTTCGCCCTCGAAGGCGGTGACGTGATGGGCCGCAATCATTTTCAGGGCAGTGTGGGCACTGAACCTGGGCAGCAGCACCAGCGTCGCAGCTGCGAAGATGGTGCCCAGCAGCGCGCAAATCATCCCGAATCCATCCCAGAGCGGTAGGCACCCCATCACCACGTCGGCGGGCTGGAGGTTCAGCGGCTTGCGCGCGATGACCGTCTGGTTGCTGACGAGGTCGCCGTGGGTGAGCTCGGCCCACCAGGGAACGGAGGACGTTGCGGTGGTGTGCAGGACGACGGCGGTGTCGTCGGCGTTACGACTCACCGGTTCGGCGCGGCCCCGGAAGCCCGCGATCAGCCGCGGAATCCCGTGCTTGCCGAGACCGATCGGCTGCGTGCCGGCGGTCACGGCTGCGACCGTGGTCGCAACCGCACGCCGGGATGCGAACAACAACACCCTCGAATTCGAGATCGTAAGCACGTATTCCACCGCGCGAGCCTTGTGCGACGGGCTCATCGGCACCGCGACCCCACCCGCGTACCAAATGCCGTACAGCACCACCACGAACGCGGGGCCGTTGGGCAGCATGATCGCTACCCGGTCGCCGGGCCGCACGCCCCCGTCGATGAGACAGTCGGCCAACCGCGCGGCATCGCTTGCCAGCTCCGAGTACGTCGCTGACGCCGCGCCACAGCGCAGCGCGACCGCATCGGGGTCAACCTCGGCCGATTCGGCAAGAAACACACTCACATTGGTCATCGCGACTCCCAGGCTGACGAACACCGACCTGCTTCGATGATGGAGTCGGCAACCCTGGCCTGTCGATGGAGTCGGCGACAACAGGGAACCCTTACCGGTATGCCAGTGAACAAACGCCGCACGGTACATCGCGCGGTCATCGCCCAAGCGCCGCGCCATCGGCCATCAATGTGGTGCTTATAAACCCGCCGCGAAGCTCAGCTCAAGTTGTGCCTGACCGACATTCGGGCCCGACCAAAAGGCATCTGCGGCGGCTGGCCATGGCACGTTGACGGCCGCGAAATGAGTCGGTCATCCGCGTACCTCCTGTAGACGCTCGGCGACGATAATCCGTCCGGCGGCTTCGACAAACGCCAGGTGCGAGAAGGCCTGGGGGAAGTTTCCGAGGTGGCGTCCGGTCTCGACGTCGTACTCCTCGGCGTAGAGGCCGAGCGGGGAGGCGACCCTGATCAGGCGCTCCATGAGGTCGCGCGCCCGCTGGTTCTGGCCGATGATGAGCAGCGCCGAAACCAGCCAGAACGAGCAGATCAGAAACGTGCCCTCTTCGCCGGAGAGCCCGTCGTCGGTCTCGTGGGTGCGGTAGCGCAGCACGTAGCCGTCGTCGGTCAGTTCGTCGGCGATCGCCAACACGGTGGCCCGCAGGCGCTGATCGTCGCCGGGCAGGAAGCCGAAGATCGCGGCCAGCAGGGCGGAGGCGTCCAGCGCGTCGGTGTCGTAGTGCTGGCGTAGCACGCCGCGCCGGTCCACGCCGTGCTCGAGGATGTCGGCCTTGATCTCCTCCGCGCCCTGCGCCCAGCGTTGCTGCAGCGAGCGGTCGCCGCGGATTTCGGCTAGCTTGGCCGCGCGGTCGAGCGCGACCCAGCACATCAGCTTGGAGGAGACGTAGTGGCGGGGTTCGCCGCGGGCTTCCCAGATCCCCTGGTCGGGTTGGCGCCAGACGGCGGTTGCGCACTCGGCCTGGGATTGAACCAGCGGCCACAGCCGTTGCGGCAGGCGTTGGCTGCGCCGGGTCTGCAAGAGCACCGAGTCCAGCGCTGCGCCGTACACATCGTTTTGGCGCTGGTCAAAGGCGCCGTTGCCAATTCGCACCGGGCGTGCGCCGGCGTACCCGGAGAGCTCTTCGCGCAGGGTCTCGGTCAGGTCGCGCCGACCGTCGATGCCGTACATGATTTGCAGGCCGCCGTCCTCGTTCCGCTTGAGGTCGGCGATGTACTGCATGAACTCGTCGGCTTCCCAGTCGAGGTTGAGGAAGTGCAGGGTGCGCAATGTGAAGGTCGAGTCGCGGATCCAGGTGTAGCGGTAGTCCCAGTTACGCTCCCCGCCGGGGGTCTCGGGCAAGGAGGTGGTTAGCGCGGCTACGGTGGCGCCGGTGGGCATGTAGGTGAGGCCTTTGATCGCTAGCGCTGAGCGCTCGATCAGTGGCGACAGCTGGTGGTCGGGAATCACCGCCCTGCCCAGCCACCGGTGCCAAAACCGTGTGGTTGCGTCCAGTTGGGCACGGGCCTGGTCGAGGGTCGCCGGTCCGGCCAGCCCCTCGGCCCAGGAGAGGGCGCAAAACAGTTGCTCGCCCTTGGCGAGCACGTGCCGTGCACGGGCGCGGTTTTCCTCGATCCCCAGCAGCAGATCGGTATAGAGCCGGATGGTTTGGCCAGCGCCCGCCGCGTCGGCGCTGTGGCGGTCGTCGGCCAGTGTCCAGTCGGCGGGCGCGCGGCCGTAGTCTAACGCCGGCTCGCACACGAGGTCGATCTCGACCTCGCCGTCCAGGCAGGTGACGGTGCGCACGAGCACGTGCTGAGCGTCCTCGTCACTGGGCGGGCGGGTGTGGGGGGTGACGGTGTCCTCGCCGGACCGCGGCCCCAATGTGAGTGCGTCGCGGACCACCGCCCAGCCGGTGGGGGTACGCCAAGAGGTCAGCAGTGTGTTGGTGCCGGGCTCATAGGTCCGGGCGCTGGGCACGTTGATCCCGAACGGGGCCAGTCGAAACGATCCCGCCCCGCGGTCCAGCAGCGACCCGAAGATGCTCGGGGAGTCGAACCGGGGCACGCATAGCCAGTCGATCGACCCGTCGGGCGCCACCAGAGCGCCGGTGTGACAGTCAGAGAGGAACGCAAAGTCGGCGATGGGCGGAAACGGGGACGGGGCGGCCGCGCTCTGCTTGGCCGACTGCGGGCGAGACACGGTCTCCGGGCCGCGATCGGCCGTGTCCTTTCCTGGGCGACCTCGTTTTACTGGGGCGGCCATCGTTTGCCTCCTTCTTGTTTGGGTTTGACCCGGTGGCTCAACCGGGAAGCAATCCCCGGTAGAGGTTGCAGCCCGGCCCGTGCGCGCCGAGGCCCGTGACCCGGAACACCCGTCCTGCGTCGGGCTGGCGTGCAAGCGCCTGCGCGTCGAGCTGCTCGCGGCCGGTCGTGACAAACAGCGTGCCGCGGTCCACGTCGCCGAACGCACACGATGTTGCCTGGGCAACCGGAAGTTCAACCGCCCCAAGGAAGTTTCCGTCGGGCGAGTAGTGGTGCACCGCCCAGCCGCCGTACACCGCCACCCAGATATCTCCTCGGTCGTCGATCGTGAGGCCGTCGGGCGCCGGGCCCGGTTGCTCGAACGCCACCAGGGTGCGTCGGTTCCGTGGCTCGCCGGTGGACGGGTCGACGTCAAACTCGTACAGGCAACCGGTGCCGCTGTCGTTGAGATACATGATCGCGCCGTCGGGGCTCCAGCCGATCCCATTGGGGATCGTCAATCCCGTCAGCACGGTGCTAATACTTCTGTCCAGCTCGAGCCGGTAAAGCGCCCCGACGCCAGGTGACTTGTCATAGGCCATCGTCCCGACCCAGAATCGCCCGCGCTCGTCACAGGCCCCGTCGTTGAAGCGCACGCCGCTCGGGGCGTCGGTCAGGGACGCCAGCTCTACGACGGTGCCGCACTCATCGACGAACAAAAACGCTTGGGCGGCGGCCGCCACGTACCCGCCTGCGGCGGCCGGAGCCACCACGCCGACGTCGCGGTCCAGCTCGACCGTCTCGATCCGGCCGGGGTGGCCGTCGCGCGTCAGGGTGGCGCGGTGAAGCCGGCGCCCGAGGATGTCGACCCACAAAAGCTCTTGGCGTTGCTCATGCCAGCGAGCCCCCTCGCTGAGCAGCCCCGGCTCGGGTGACCACACGCTAAGCACCGTGGCGCTCATGTGCGCAGGTCGACGACGACCTTGACATCGTCAGGGCCCCGATTGAGCGCTTCGGCCCATCGCTCGAGCGGCACCCGACGCGTGATCATCGCCGACAACCACGTCGGGTCGGCCGCCGCCAGCGCCGCGACCGCCTGTTCCCAGTGGCGCCGCCCGGCATTGACGGACCCGAACAGGACGGTGTTGCGCAGCACCATCGCACGGTTCATGACGGTGGTGTCGACATCGGGCGTCGGGTCGACGTTCATGATCCCGGTCAGGCACATGATCCCGCCGTTGACCAGCCGGCGGGCGGCCGCCCGGCCCACCGCGCCCAGCCCCGTGCACTCGATAACTACCTCGGCGTCCACGTCCACCTCCGCCGCGTCACCGGCGTGGTAGTGCGCACCCAGCCCTTCGACCAGGTCGCGCTTGAGCCCTCCGGTCGCCAGGTCCACCACGTGCATCTCATAGCCGCGCTGAACACCCAAAAGGCACGCCAACAGCCCGATCGGCCCGGCGCCGCACACCAAACCTCGCCCGCCCAAAAAGAACGCCCGATCCGAGATCCGCTCGATCTGATCCCAGGCCTTGGCCAACACCGAGGCCGGCTCCAACAACACACCGAGGTCTCCCAGCTCGTGTGGCAGCGAAACCGCAAACTCCGGTTCTACCCGCCAGCGCTCGCTGCCATACCCGTGCCCGCGGACGATCCCACGCTCCGTATACCGATCGTTGCGGCACATGTCCCATTGCCCCGCGGCGCAGGCCGGGCACGGGACCGGGTCGGGGCGGCGCACGATCCCGACGACTAGATCGCCGCGCTCAAACCCCGACCCGACCGGCGCCTCGAGCACCTCACCGAGCCCCTCGTGGCCCAACACCAGCCGGGCCTCGCCCTGCGGCGCCTCTCCATAGACTCCCTCGGCGATCTCGCGGTCAGTGCCGCACACGCCGACCAGCCGCCCCGACACCAACAGCTCACCCTGGGTAACCGGCGGCTCATCCAGCGTCTCCACGCGGGCCGTCCCGCTGCGGCCCGGCACAACGGTCATCGCACGCATGATCGCCTCATCGCCAACCTGCGCGACAGCTTACTCGGGTCATGCGCTGCCGGAGAGCGGGTCGAGCCACGAGACGTACACTCGCCGTTTCGGAAGGATTCGATCAACGGCGCAAATTCCGCAGCGTTGGTGACCAGGTCGACGTGTCCGCCGGTGTGCAGATGCATCGTCGCGTGCGGCAGCAGCCGGCCCATGATCCGGGCGTTGACCACCGGACTGATGGGATCGTCAGTGCCGGCAACGATCAAGGTGGGTTGCCGAATGAGCGGCAACGCGAACAGGCTGCTCCACACTGACGCGGCGAGCAGCTGGTGGGCGTATCCGACGGGCGAGCCGGCCATCAGTTGGCGGTCGAACAGGCGTCTGACGATCGAGGCGTCGGTGCGAGCACTGCCGCCGTAGAGTTCACCGGCAATCCTGGCGGCATAGTCATGGTCCAGAAAACGCCGCGGGGTCAACAATTTCGCCAGCACCGCGGGTCGACCCGGCACCATTCCGATGCCAACGCCCGTCGACACCAAGATCAGCCGTCGGCAGCGGCGTGGGTTCTGGAAGGCGAACTGCTGTGCCAGGGCACCCCCCCACGACAACCCGAGCACATCAACGCCCTCACCACCTAGGCCCAGCGTGCTCAGTAGCCGGCCAAGCACTGCTGCCAGGTACGGAAAGCTATAGGGGAGCGGCGAATCCGAAGATCCGCCGACTCCCGGCACATCGAAACGCACCACTGTGGTGTTGGGATCCAACTGGTCGACGAGCGGATCGAGCACCTCCAAGCCGGCCCCAATGCCGTTGCACAACACCAGCGGTACGCCCGACCCCGCGCGGATGCTAACGCGGATCTCTTGACCCAGTGCTGGGATCAGGCGTTGCACGCTCCGCTCGGCCGTCCCACAGGCGGAGCCGGCCAGCCGGCCCAGCTGGGTTGCTAACCCGTCGACTCCCCCGCTTGGGGTAGCCGTCGCAGGAAATGCACGATCGCTCACGTCGGCTCCGTCCACCGCTATTTGTCGCACGCTTCCATCTTCTCGACCTGATCGCTCGAAGCCGTTATTGCAGAGAACAATTCCGGTCGCTAGGCATTGTGCGGGCGAACATCGAGACGGGTTTTGTTGAGACCCAGGATGCGTATTCGCACTATCCCTGACCCGCACCGAGGAAACGGTAACGGGCCGGCAGACGTCACAGTATTGCGCGCCACACTTTCTCGGTGGCGACATTGTCGCCGACAACAACGCTGACGATCACCTGCCCAGCCAACAATGAAGTCTGGCGAGGCTGTCGTGAACCACGTGAACGTTCACACTGCTGTAGCAACGGCGATTTCAGCGGCGAAGTCGGAAGTCATTGAGGCAACGGCCTCGGGGTACTAGGAGGCAAAATCAAATGGACCTCGACCGCATCACCCGCCCCTTGAGATTGGCCAAAGGATCCCACCAGCCGGAGTCGGGCACGGGGTGTGCCATGAACGCTATTTCCTACATTGGCGGTGACACGCAGATCACCGACTTTCCGACAACTTCGGCCCGCCCCTTGGCCGCCTTTGTTCAGCTGTGCAACGATCTGCTAGCCGGGCCTGACGGCTACTTGTCCCCAGAAAACAGCTTTCTTGCACTCGAATTGGGCTGGCAGACGGTGGGAACCGCCGAGGTTCCCGACAACGTCATTCACGCTTGGGTGACCGAACTGCTGACCAGCCCCGCCTGGGGCGTCGTTCAATACGCTGACAACGTCGCGGTCGAAGCGATCTTCGACATCGCCGACCTACATCGCGCGCTCGCCTCTGGCGAGATGCCACCTATCGCCGCCTGGCACAGCGCTGATTGCGCTGCCCGCGCCGTCTGCGCAACGTTAGCCGGTGCCGGAGTGTATGCCGTCCGGGCCGCATATCAATCGACCGCACTTGTGGATACCGAACACAGCGCGACGCTGGATGCCGTAACCGGTAACGCCCTGCGCTCCCACGAACTGGCGACTAAGAGCACCGGAGCCGACCGGATCGTGGAAGTCACCCGCGACGCTATTCGATCATGGCGCCGTCTGGCCCAGCTGGACCATCCCGGCCACATCGAATCAGCATCGGTCGACAACGCCCTCGACACATAGGGATACCGGCTTAAGAGGCGCGACAGGGTGGACTACTGCCGTCCCTGGTCGGTGCCGAGGGTGACCAGGACGGTCCGCTGATCGCCCGAAGGATCAATGAAGCCCAGGCTTGTCTGGGCGCCGGGCGCCTTGGACTGCACGGCAGCGACCAGCGCGTTGGAGCTTCCAATCAGCTGGTCATCGACCTTCGTTATCAGCGCGCCAGTAGACAGCCCAGCCGAGGCGGCGGGACTGCTGTCTGTCACGCCGATGATCCTGGCTCCGCGGCTATTCACGTCATTGCTCGCCCGCGCGCCCAACCAACCATGCGTTGCCCTACCGGTGGCGATGAGTTCGTCGGCGATGCGGTTGGCGTGATCGACGGGAATGGCGAAACTAATTCCGATCGAACCGCTCTGGGTAGCGCCCGCGCGGTCAGCACCAGCGAGAGCTGCAATCGCCGAGTTCATGCCGATGAGTTCGCCATTCATGTCGACTAGTGCGCCGCCGGAGCTACCCGGGTTGAGCGCCGCGTCAGTTTGGATGGCATCAAACGCCGCGAGCTGGTTATCGGCGTTGGCGACAGTCAACACCGGTCGGTTCAGCGCGCTGATCACCCCAGTGGTCACGGTGTTCTGTAGACCCAGCGGCGATCCCACCGCCGCCACCGGCTCACCGACGCGCAGGCCGGCCGAGTTGCCGACTGAAACTGGGATGAGGCCCGTAATCCCCTGCGCCCGAACAACTGCGATATCACTCGTTGGATCAGTGGCGACCACACTGAACATGGCGCTCCGGCCGTCGTAAAACGTCACCACGCTGCTCGTCGACTCGGGCGGTCCGGCGTGGATGGGAGCCACAACATGGTTATTGGTCATGATCAGCCCATCAGAGGTGAGGACGATGCCCGAACCCATTTCAGATTCGTCGCCTGCCTTGGTTTCCAGCGTGACCACGCTGGGCAACACCTTGGCGGCGACCTGCTCGACCGACGGCGGCGTAGAAAAATTGACCACAGCGCGCGGCGTAGGAGGACCAGGGACGACCAACTGCCCGCCGACGGCGGGTGGACGCACGAGTACAGCCACGGCAAAACCGATCGCTGCACATAACATCGCCGGCGCAAAGCCACGCACAATGAACGCCCCCGCACGAACCAGCCTCTGCCGCAGCGCAGCCACCGATTTCGCCCGGTGAAATGGGTAGGGGGCCATGTGCCGGCCGGCTCGCTGATCATGAGACATTGGCATCACGCCTCGCGGAGATGGTTTGGGTTCTTGCACCGCCGACGCCGTCGCCGAGTAGCCTGCGCAGTTGTCGTCGGCCACGGTGAAGCTGCGAAGCCACCGTCCCGGTGTCGTGTCGTCACGCTGCCACCTGCTCAGGTAGTGCCTCGAACGTTTTGCGCGCGGCCTTGGTGTCGTTGCGGATCTGGACTGCCTGCACGATCTGGATCACACCGAGGATCATCAGTGACGCACCGGAAACCAGGGTCAGCACCACGATGGAATCGAACGGCCAAACAAGCACGACGGCGCCGGCGATCAACGACATCACGCCAAGCACGACATACCAGCCGCGCCCGGGCAAGTCGCGCTCGCCCAGCGCGACCGCATTCTCCGAGACACCCAGGAAGATGAAACCGGTTCCGATCCACAGCGACAGCAGTAAAACGGCGTAGCTGTCGCCGAAGTGGCGGAAGGACAATATCGCCAACACCAACGACAACGCGCCGGTCAAAAACAGCAGAACGCGGGTGGCTGCCGACCGGGGCAAAGTGAATGCCAAAAACAGTTCCGCGAATCCGCTCACCAGCAGGTAGACACCGAACATGGTTGAGACGACAAGGATTGATGGGCCGGGCCAGGCCAGCACCATCGCACCCAACACGATGGTCAGAACACCGGATACCAGCTTGTTTTTCCACAGCTGCTGACCGAGAACGCTAATCATGATGCTCCTTGCTTTGCGGGTGGGCTGATTTTGTTGGCGGCCTTACGTTTCCGGGCCTACGCGTCGATCGTGATACGAACCGACGCCGGTGTCGCTGTTTTCTCAGACAACACATCCGACCTTGCGGTGTCGCCGCCAACAACGCCGCCACAGCCACCACGAGCGGCGCGCACAGCCCGGTACGCAAGGACACCAACAGGCGCCCCGGATTGTCCGCGACAACATCGACACCCTCGATCACTGCCCACACGATCGAGTAATGCAGAAAACAAACTGGCACCGCATTTACCAGGACGGTGACGTCGAGCCCGGAGAGGTGTGGTGGTACTGGTGATCATCTACGTCGATGGCAAGCCCGTCCCAGTGAGCGCCTACGGGCAGGTCGTATTCGAAAGCCTCCTGCAGTCGTTACACGAGATGGTCTGCCCGTGCGCCAGGCCCGTTATAACCCAGCGCCATTACGAGAAGCCGCGATGTTGAGCGACAAGACGATGGAACACATTTGCCGACTGGTGGACGACTCTCCCCCATCCACCGACGACGACTTGGCAGCTCTGTCAACGATTCTTGGGCGAGAGCCACTGAATGTCGCTCCACAGTTTCCCGGTCGAGGGTGGGCGATCTTCTCCGGATTCATCAGCATCATCGCCGGTTTCGTGGGGATTGCATACCCGTTCGATTCGATCGAGACGTTAGCCTGGTGGTCGAGCCTGGCTGATTATCCTCGGCGCCATGGAGGTCGGCTCCGGGTTCGGTATCCGCACCGATGTAAATAAGGTCGAAAAGGTGACCGGCACCGTGGCTGCCGCGACTCCTTGATGAGTCATGACTGTCCAGTCGCGCAGCTTGCACACGTCATCACAATCACTCACAAATCGGCTGCGCTGCAATAATAGTCGCTCTTGCCGCGATATCAGGAAGGAGAAGGAACTCTGCGCCCGGAATGGCTTCGGCAAGTTGACGGCCCAGGGCCTTCCGCTCATCCACAGCCTCAATGCGTTTCGGCTACATGAGCCGGCGATGTACCTCGAGCGCCAAACACAGTTCGGCGACATCCCTTGGCCGGGAGAGGGATCGGCCGGTACGTTTCTCGATCCGACGCAACCGGTGGCGGACCGTGTTCGGGTGACAAATAAGCACCTCAGCCGCACCGCGCACCGACGCATCAGTGTCCTGCCACACCCGAAATGTTTCAAAAAGCATCTCGCGCTCCTCGTCGGCAAGGTCGCCGAAGCAGTCCAACGCAGCGCCGACCGTTTGGACCATCACCTGCGGCGCGCTCACCGCAGCGGTGGCCAGGAGGGAGCCGTCGAACACCGCGACCGAGGAGGTGGAATCGGTCGGGCCCCGCAACATCATTCTTGCCACATGCAGGGCTCGTGGCGTATCGCGCAGATTCCCGAAGGCCGCACTGACCCCCACCCGCGCCGTCGTCGTCCGAGACATCAGGGCAACAACGACGTCGAGTTTTTGGTCGGACGTGACGTGCACAATCCCCACCTGCACATCAGGCAGCAGCCGCCACGCCGAAAAGATGTCAAGGCTACGCAGTTTCGATTCGATCTCGCGGAGCGGCTCATCACCCACGGTGGGAACGTGGGCGGCGACGACCACAAAAGGACCATTGATCGGCAGCCGAAGATGGCCGGCGACCTCCCGCAGGCTCCACTCATCGAAAGCCCGTCCCTCAAGCAGCGCGTCAACCAGACCCGCACGTTGTGACGCTTCAGCGAGTAGCTGCCGCTTCTGCTCGTCACGATAACCGGCCACCACTGCAGTGGCGATCAGTTCGGCGAAGCGGCCGATGCGCACCTCGGTATCGGCTGGCATCGGGCCGGGCTGCATCGAACCGACCGCCGCCAAGCCCCACACGCGTCCATCAACGATGATCGGCACCCCCACCGCCGCGCTCACGCCCACCGCGCGCACGCAAGCGGCGATCGGCGTGGCAATGTTGTCGTAGTTGTCGATCCGTGCGGGCCGGCCGCTGCGTTGCACCAGCGCCGCAATGGTGGTGCCTTCCACCACAGTTCGGGTGCCCACCGGCCATTTTTTCAGCGCCGCGGGATGGGCAGCGGCGGCCACGATGGTAATCTCGCCATCCGTCTCGAAGCGCCACAATCCGGCGGTGACCGCGGGCACGCATCGGCGCATCTCCTCGGCCACCGCACCAAATACCGCCAAAGGTCCAACTCCCCGCGCCACCAGCGCGGCCACTCGGCGCAAGGCAGCCTGTTCGGCGGCCAGCCGGCGATACTCGGCGTAGAAGTTGGCATCGTCGTGATTTTCGTCGAATTCGGCAGGAAATTCCTCGGCGGTTACGAGTCCGTCCACCGCATCCTCATCAATCGTCCGGTCAGATTGAAACCCTGGCCTCGGTTCGCCATCGTTCGCGCGTCTTGCCTGCGTGTCGGGATCGTTAGTGCTACTTGCTGATTCGGCGACCGGGCTAGGCGAGTGTGCGGTCATCGGGACACCATCACGTACCCAGCGACACCGAACACCAACGGCAGCATCGCTAGCATTCCAAGCGTTGCATTCAGCATCTTTCGCTCTTTTCCTCGTGTGCTCACCGGCGCGGTGTGTGGCTTTGCCTCGGCCCTCGCTCGGGTGAGAACGTGATTAGTTGATAACGACTATGGTGGCAGCGCGGGCGTGGGTGACACCATTGCCCGGCGGGCAATCTTTAAGGCCAGGTGGGGTAATGGCTAAGTCGCCAGAATCTAATTGGTGGGGTGGTCGGTGCCGTGCATGAGTTTGCTCAGCTCGGCGCGGGAATTTATCCCGAGCTTGGCGAACGCATTGTGCAGATGGGCTTTCACCGTGTGAGGCGTGACGTGCAGCCGCTGTGCCACCGACCGGTTGGTAGCACCCTGCGCAATCAGGTTGACCACCTTGAGCTCGGAGTCGGTGAGGCTGTCCCAGCCCGTTTTTGCCCGCGGGTGGCTGACGATACGACGTTCCACACCTAACCGGCGCAACTCGCGGCCCACTCGGCGCGCATCGGCGAGCGCTTCGTGGTGCAGGTAGGTGTCGAATGCGGCATTGAGCTGATCCAGCGCCTTGTCAGGGTGGTCGGCGCGGGCGAGTTCACCGCCGGCGTCCTCGGCAGCCGCGGCGTAAAGAAGCGGCCGCGACGACGAGTGAAGCACGTCCGCGGCAGCCAGCAGTGCTTGGGCATCACGTTCGAGTATTCCGCGGGCATACCCGGCCACCCCCGTGAACAACGGGATCGCCGGCCGCTCACGCTCGAGCAGCTCCGTGGCCTGCAGGACACGTGCGCGCAACCCGGCATCGCCGGCGGCCGAGGCAACCCGCGCAGTCAAGATCACCCGATCTAAGACCTGGGACCAGATTGGTGTCTCGAACAGTGCGATGTCGCCGCCCAGCCAGCGCATCGCGTCATGGACGTCGTCGCGCTGCCACGCCGCCAGCGCGAGCACATGCGCCGCTCCCCGACGCACCGCAGATGAGCCAGTGGAGTAGGCATCCCGCGCATCATTAACCATCTGCTGCAACAACGTTCGGTCATCCGTACGCGCCGCCACGTCGGCCAGAATCACCGTCCGGATCATGTCCCCCGGGGTCGCGCTTGTTGCCTCTGGGGGCGGCAGGGATTCAACCGCGGCGCGCGCAGCAGGCAACCGGCCCGCAGCGAGATGGACCATCCCGTCAATCGTGGCCCACATTGCGAGGGCCATCGCGTGGCCTTCCCGGCCGGCTTGCTCTATTCCATCGGCGACCTGGGCCGCAGCCTCGTCTAACCGGCCGACCGCCGCCAGCAGGTGCGCGTAGTGGATTGCGGCCAAGTCATGAGCTGCGGCCACGCCACTCGCGCGGGCTCGCGTACAAAGCTCCTCGAGGCGGCCTAGGGCGCGGCCCGCGTACCCCTCCCCCTCGTCAAGCAAAGCGAGGGCCATATCGGCCAGGATCGTGGCCTCGAGATCACCGGTCGATGCGGCGGCCGCGGCCGCCTCGTCGGCCGCCGCGCGCTGTTGCCCACCTTGCTTCTGAAACATCAGGTTGTAGGCCAGCCACGCCAGATGCCGTGCCCGGGTCACCTCGCTGATGTCGCGCAACCGCAGCGCTCGTCGATTCTCCTCCACGCGCCGCTGGGTGCTGTGCCTCGTGACCGCCGCGCGGCGTAGGCGGATCTCGGCTTCCTCTTGGGGCGACGCCACCTCCAATAGCGCGGCAGCGGCCAACTCTTCGGCCTCCTGATAGCGGCTGGCCCGGTTGAGCAACCCCACCGTTTCGGCGACCAGTGACCCGTACTCAGCGTCGTCGGCGGGCAATAGCTCCAACGCGCGCTGGCTCAAGTCCGCGGCCGCACTCGCATCACTATGGCCAACTGATTGCGCGGCCGCCCGCAGCGCGTCAATCGCCTCCCTGTCCCCGGGCTCAGCACTGCGCGCCAACTGGGTGGCCACCTCGGCCGGCGCCGCGCCCATCCTCAGCATGACCGACGCCGATTGGCGCTCCATCGCGCGGCGCAGCGACTGCGGCAAGGACTGTCGGGTGGCCTCGCGCAACAAGTCATGCCGAAACCTCAACTGCTCATCGTCTTCGACCAGCAGATCCGCGCGCACCGCCTCCTCGACAGCCGACATCAACGACGCCGGCTGGCGTTCCAGCATCGCGGCCAGCAGAGCAGCCGAGAACCGGTCCGGCAACACCGCAGCCACCCGCACCACCTCACCAGCACCGTTGGAGAGCAAGTCCAGTCGCTGCTGCATACCTGCGCCCAGACGTCGCGGCAGCGCGTGTCCGCTGGCCACCGCCCGCCCGCCGCTGATGTTGAGCCGGCCCTCCTCGCCCAAACCCCCGACCAGCTCCCCGACCAGGAAGGGATTTCCGTGCGCCTTGGCCGCCAGAGTCAGCAGCGACTCATCGGCATTCGCGTGCACGGCGTCGCAGACCATGTCAGCGACCGCGCTCGACGACATCGCCGCCACCCGCACAAATACGGCATCCGCGCGTTGCAGCACCGACAAGGTCTCCTGCACTGCCGGCCCGCCAGCCCCGATGCGGACGGTCAGCACCCACAGCACCGCCACATCCGGCCGCGCGCTGGCCAGCGACCGCAGCGCCAACAACGTGCCGTTATCGGCCCAGTGGATGTCCTCCAGCACAATCGCCAGCGGGGTCTGTGCCGCCGCCTCATAAATCGCGTCGGCCAGATCGTGCACCACCCAATAGCGCAGATCCGCCGAGCCGCCCAGCTCGCGCAAGGCGTCGGCGTCTCCCACCGGGGGATCGGCGCGCAGGGTGGCCATGAACAGCGAGAAGAACGGCACCGTCTGCTGATACTCGAACGCCTCACCGAACAAGGTGCGCACCCCGGCCTTGTCGGCCAGCGCCATCACCTCGGTCAGCAACCGACTCTTCCCAATGCCCGGCGGGCCCTCGATGACCAGGATGCCCCCATGCCCCTGCACCAGCGCCGTCACCAGCGCGCCGACCACCTTCAACTCGCCTGCCCGCCCCCGAATCAGCGGAGTTGCGAGCCGCTGGCCGCCGAGATCAAAAAGACCGGTTGAAGGCCCCACGGGGTGTCCTGTCTACCGTTTGCTGGACTGCCGCTGCAGTGCACGTCAGTGTACGCATCCGCCCCATCTAATATCCCGGTCCGGGATTCGGCGATATCCCGGCCACCGGTCAGGTGATGCTGACGTTGGCATGTTATGGCGCCAAAGATGCCGGTCCTGCCCGCACGACGGGCTCCGGTGACATCAACACGAAGCCTCGATAGGCGTTGCTCCTCTAGGGCGTCAGTCTATGGAGTCAGTGGCAACGAGTACCGCGTGCCGGTGTGGCCTTCAACAACCCCGTGCGCCAAGACACTATGGTGCGGGCATGTTTTCGCGAATCTCGCACGCCAGGCACAGTTCGGCGAGTTCATCAGGCACCGCAAGCGAACGGCCGGTGCGCGCCTCGATGCGGCGCAGTCGGTGCCGGACGGTGTTCGGGTGAACATGGAGCTGGGCTGCGGCATTGGCGAGCGAGCCCTTGTTGGCACGCCACGCCCTGAGGGTGTCGAAGAGGACATCTTTTTCTTCGCTGCCCAGGTCATCGAATTGGCCGAGGATGACGGTTGCCACCTTTTTCGTAATCTCGGGTGCACTGACGGCGGCAACGGCGAGCACAGAGTCGTCGAACACGGTCACGCCGTCGTTCTTGCTGCTGCGGGCGTTCAATGCGACGCGGGCGAAGCGGAGGGCTTGCGCGGTATCAGTGAGCTCGTCGAACTGGGGGCTGACCCCTATCCGCTTCCTGGCCTGTCTTTCGATGAGTTCGAGCATCGTGTCGCGTTTGCGCTCGGACGCGATCTGGACGATGCCGACCTGAATGTCGGGGAGCAGCCGCCACGCGGAGAAGATGTCGATGGCGCGCAGCATAGGGCTGATTCCGGGAAGCGCCTGTTTGCCCAACATCGGACACTCGGCCGCGATGACCATATACGGCCCCGAAAGCGGCAAGCGCAGTAGCTGGGCGATTTCCCAGATGCTGTAGTCGGTGATGTGGCGCCCGTCGAGGAGGGCTTCGGTCAGCGCCGCCCGTTCGGCCTCGTCCTCCAAGACCTGGTGCATGGTCTGCTCTCGATGGGCGCTTGTCATTGCGTCGGTGTAGACGTTCTGAAAGCGCCAAATCCGCCTGGTCGCCTCGATCAACGTTTCCCTGCTGACCTCGGGTTGGGCAGTGGCGATGTCCACGACGGCGTCCCAGAAGCGGTATGAGCCGATGCGGTAGGCATCCATCACCGCCGGCAGTGGGACGCCGGCGGCGGCCCGTCTGGAACCTGTCGCGACGGCGGGCGAGGTGTCGAAGGCCGCGCCTTCTTGGAGATTGTTCAGGGCGAACCGGATGTTCTCGGTGCAACTGGCCAGCAAATCGTCGTCGGCCACCGAACGGGTGGCTTTATAGAAGTCGACTTCGGCTCTTACTGCGCAGGCGACATCTTGCGCCAGCTCGTCGACGTTGTTGGCCAACATCGACGCTATTTTCCGAACGTGTTCGTCGGTGCCAGTGGACGGTTGTGCCGTCATGAGCAATCCGTTTCCGAAATTGGAAATCAGCTGGTAGAGCGCGCCTTCGTGCCGCGAGCCTACCACCGACAGGTGCAGCTCCGGTTGTAATCTTGGACAGCGGTCGGTGTTTGACGTTGTGACGAAGTACATCGACGGCATCTGCGGTCCCGGGCGACGGTTGTGGCAGCGCGGCTGTCACGACGCGTTAGCATGCGACGCAGCCCGAGTCTACTGAATCGCTGATCGGCCAGAACCGAACCGTTGTCCATTTTCGCGGAGGCGCGCAGACTGAATTGCGTTGTGGGGTGGGTCTTTTGACTCAACTCAACTCATGAGCCCCGTCTCCTGTTCTAAGCTCGATAGAAATTTTGGGGGCACTACTACTGAAGTGCAATGTCATGCTGCCCGTTACGGACGGACACTTGCCAGACAGCATTTTTAGCGTGGCGGCCTTGCGCTCATCTACAGCCTCAATGGGTTTCGGCTACATCAGACGGCGATGTACCTCGAAGGCTAGGCATAGTTCGGCGACATCCCTTGGCCGCGACAGGGATCGGCCGGTACGTTTCTCGATTCGGCGCAATCGGTGGCGCACGGTGTTCGGGTGGCAGAGCAGTCGTTCAGCGGCGGTGTTTACCGACGCAGGAGTGTCCTGCCACACCCGAAATGTTTCAAAAAGCATCTCGCGCTCCTCGTCGGCAAGGTCGCCGAAGCCGTCCAACGCAATACCGACCGTTTGGATCATCACCTGCGGCGCGCTCACGGCAGCGGTGGCCAGGAGGGAGCCGTCGAACACCGCGACCGAGGAGGTGGAATCGGTCGGACCCCGCAACATCACTCGTGCCACATGCAGGGCTCGTGGCGTATCACGCAGATCCCCGAAGGCCGCACTGACCCCCACCCGCGCAGTCGTCGTCCGCGACAGCAGGGCAACAACCTTGTCGAGTTGTTGGTCGGACTTGACGTGCACGATGCCGACCTGCACATCGGGCAGCCGCCGCCACACCGAAAAGATGTCAAGGCTACGCAACTTCGACTCGATCTCGCGGAGCGGCTCATCACCTACGGCGGGAACCTGGGCGGCGGCGACCACAAAAGGACCATTGATCGGCAGCCGCAGGGAGCCGGCGACCTCCCGCAGGCTCCACTCGTCGAACGCTCGCCCCTCAAGCAGCGCGTCAACCAGACTCAAACGGTGCGAACCCTCACCCAGGAGCTGCTGCTTCTGCTCGTCGCGATAGCCGGCCACGAGCGCAGTGGCGGTCAGCTCGGCGAAGCGGCTGATGCGCACCTCGGTCTCGGCTGGCATCGGGCCGGGCTGAAGGGAACCGACAACCGCCGCGCCCCACACGCGTCCATCAACGATGATCGGCACCCCCACCGCCGCGCGCACGCCCACCGCGCGCACGCGAGCAGCGATCGACCCGGCAAGGTTGTCGTAGCTGTCGATCCGTGCGGGCCCGCCGGTGCGTAGTACCAGCGAAGCGATGGTGGTGCTTTCCAACGGATTTCGCGTGCCCACCTGCATTCTCGCCGCCGCCGCGGGATGGGCAGTAGCGGCCACGAGCGTAAGCTCGCCATCCGTCTCGAAGCGAGACAATCCGGCGGTGTCCGCGGGCACACATCTGCGCATCTCATCGGCCACCGCGCCAAAAACCTCTAAAGATCCAACGCCGCGCGCCACGAGCGTGGCGAGTCGACGCAAGGCGGCCTGGTCGGCGGCGAGCCGGCGATACTTCGCGTACAGCTGCGCGCTGTCGACCGACTCGTGCAGTTGTCCGTCAGCAGGTTCTTCGGCGGTTAAGCGTCCATCCATCGCATCCTCGTCAATCGTCAGGTCAGATTGAAGCCCTGCGCTCAGTTCGCCATCGTTCGCGCGTCTTGCGTGCGCCTCGGAATCGATAGTGCTACTTGCCGATTCGGGTCCCGAACGAGGCGAGTTTTTGGTCATCGGGATACCCTTTCTCTCGTCTGCTCACCGGCGCGGTGTGTGGCTTCGCCTCGGCCGTCGCCAGCGCCAGTGCGGCCGCCAACGCAACCACGAAAAGGACTCACAGTCGCTCCATCTCACGTGCCATTCGCGGGTGGTCCAGATACGCCATGCGGGGTTGGTAGGGACGCCGCTTCGGGCGTGATGCCTTCGGCGCGGGCACGAAGATCCGGCTCAGTAGCGCAACCCACCGACGGTCCTTCCGTCGCACGCCCGTTGCTGCCGCAGTGCCGAGGGCCAGCTGTGCCTCGGTGATCAGAACCGTCGTGTCGCAAGGCTGGTCCTGCGTCTGAACGCCGCCCTGCTGCAATATGTCCGGCGGGTCGGTCGCGGGCGTCTCAGCCGCTCCCGTTATCTCGATCGTCATTTCTCAACCTCGTATTTCGATATGTGCCGGCTGACCCGGCCGGCGACAGGAGCAACGCCTTTTGACCTGACCGTCATGGCGCGTGCAGGTGGTCCGTCCAACCGCGCGGTTTTGGGCCACCCTCAATTTGGGCCACCCGCGGTATAACCAGTTCGCCCAGACGGCTGGCGAATGCCACCGGGTCGGTGGTGTCTTCGGGCGGCATGATGTTGATCAGATCGATGCCCAGCGCGGCGTATCGCTCCGCGGTGCGCAGGAATCCGTCGAGGTCGGCCATCGGGTCGATGAGCATCAATGCGGTCTTTTGAATCTCGCCTGGATCGCGGCCGACCGCGTCGCAATGCCGGTAGAGCACGTCGATCTTGTGGGCTGCTTCTTCGACGGTTTGGAAGGCGCCGTTCCACGAGTCGGCGTACTGCGCGACGAGACGCAACGTTTTGCGCTCCCCGGTTCCGCCGAGCAGGACCGGCGGGTTGGGCCGCTGAATCGGTTGCGGGGAGCACAGCGTCTCAGCGAGCTGGTAGTACTTGCCGTCGTAACGTCCGTTGTCCGAACTCCACATCTGGCGGCAGATTTGCAGGGTCTCTTCCAGCCGCTCGTAGCGTTCCGACAGCGGCGGAAAGGGCACCCCCAGGCCGACGCATTCGCGCTCATACCAGGCTGCTCCGAGGCCGAACACCAGCCGTCCGTCCGATAACACGTCCAAAGTGGTCGCCGTCTTGGCCAGCAGACCCGGGTGGTGGTAGGTGACGCCGCTGACCAGCACCACCAGCTTGATCCGCTGCGTCTGGCCGGCCAGGTATCCCAGGCAGGTGTAGATCTCAAGCATCGGCGCCTCGGCAGGCCAAAGGTTATCCATTTGAAAAAAGTGATCGGCCATGGTGAACCAAGAGGCGCCGGCTTGTTCAGCGGTCTTCGCTGCCGCGGCGAGCGTGGTCGGCAGCGCCTGCACTCCGCCTGGCACGTCGAAGTTGACGAAGTGAAAACCTATTTCCATGGTGACTCCTTTAATGTGTTGTTGCCGAATCGGGTTCGGCGAGCCGGTTGAGCAGCGCCATCGCATGCCGCACTACTCGGCGTTCGCCTTCGGTAAGTCGGTCCTGCAGTGCCCGAGCCAGCCACTCCTCCCGTGCCGTGGTGGTGTGTTCGGCGTGCGCCACCCCGGCAGCGGTCAAGGAGACGAGTTGGCGTCGACCGTCGGTGGGGTCGGGGCTGCGTTGGATGTCACCCCGTCTCTCAAGGACCGCGAGGATCGCGCCGATCGCTTGGTGGCTGATCGCCTCTGCGGAAGCCAGCGCGCTCACCGATGACGGGCCCTCCCCATGCAGCCGGGTCAGCACCGCGGCCTGGGAGCCGCTCAGATCGTCGCTGAGCGCCAGCGCGTAGGTGCGACGACGCAGACGGCTGTACACCACCTTGACCTCGCGCGCGGTGGTGGCGGCGGATCGGGACACTGGTCGGACCATGCCACCAGACTAACTCCGCAACCTAGATTGCGCAAGTTAGATTGCGTAATTTGCGTTGCTCGATCAATTCGCGAACAACGTAGGCGGCCAATCTCAGTCCAGCTAACCCAACGCTCCAGTGTCACGAGGCATCGGTCAGGGTGCGAACGTCGTCAAGTTCGAACCCCACAGGGCGATCCGGCGGGCACGTTCAGCAAGATCTTCCGAAATCTCAGGACTGAAGCCGGCCGCACAGCCGCTCTCGGTCTGCTGTGCGTGGCCGGCAAGTACTCATTGCGCAGTCTCTTCGGCGATGAGGGGACGCGCGTCCGTCGATGTGCTTGGGCTGCAGGGCGAGACGACGATTCCCCATTGCCCCGGGCGCCGCGACCAAGTGCGCGTCTCGGGATCGCGTTGCGTCGTGGGGGTCAGATCGAGGTCGATGGCGACGGTGTCCTCGCCACCGGCGGGCAGCTCGACCCGCCGGAAGCCGACCAACTGCGGCACGGCGTCGTCGGCGTCGCTGATCGCGTACACCTGGGCGACGGTGGAGCCGGCGCGTTGTCCGGTGTTGCGGACGCGGACGGTGGCGACGGCCTCGCCGTCGGCGACTCGGTGGTTGAGCAGCTCCATGTCGAAGGTCGTGTATCCCAGCCCGAAGCCGAACGGGTAGGCCGCGGGGTGGCCGTCGCGGTCGAGTTTTCCTTGGCCCCACCAGGAGTCGTAGATGATGGTTTTGGCCTCTGCGTCGAAGAAGGGCAGATGCCGCGCATCGGTGGGGATGGCGACGGGCAGGCGTCCACCCGGCTCCTGAGCGCCGGTGAGGACGTCGGCGATCGCCCGCCCGCCTTCCATGCCCGGGTACCAGGCCATCAGGATCGCCGGGACCTGGTGTCGCCAGGCCTCCATGATGATCGCGCTGCCGCCGATCACTACCACCACCGTCCGTGGGTTGGCCGCGGCGACAGTGGCGATCAGTGCCTCATCGAGACGGTGCAGCGTCAGGGCTTTGCGGTCCCCACCTTGGTCGAATCGCTTACCCAAGGAGGCGAGCTTGCCTCCGATGAACCGCAGCACGCGCGAGTTGAAGGGGAACCCGAGCGCGTTGAGGCTGTCGGGGTTCGTGTTGACGAGGAATTCGCCTTCGTCGTTCCAGTTCAGCCCGGCGACCACGATCGCCGCGTCGGCGTCGCAGGCTGCCCGCGCGGCTGAGGCAGGGTCGCTGCCGTCGACGTGCACAATGTTGGTGTGCGGCAGCGCTTCCCGCAGACCGTCCAGTGGCGAGGACGTGGCAGGTGGTCGGACACGCGACGAGCCGTGATCGCCGAGGTTCGCCTCGGTGGCCAGCGCACCGATCACGGCGACCCGGCGGATCGTCGGGGACATCGGCAACACGGCGGCACCATCAACTGGCTCGTTCTTCAGCAGGACTGCCCCGCGCGCAGCGACGTGGCGGGCGAGCACCCGGTGCTCGGCCTTGGCTACCACCGACGCGGGCGGCTGCCCCTCGTCGCGGATGGCGTAGTGCCGCAGCGTGGCCGCCAGAATGCGTCGCGCCGACGTCAGCACCGTTTCGCGGGACAGTCGGCCGCTTTCGAGTGCCTTCGGCAGCGTGCGGGCCCGCAGCAGGCGCAGTGGCATTTCGAGGTCCATACCGGCTTCCAGGCTGCGGACCCCATCGTGGGTGCCGAACACCCAGTCGCTGCTGACGAACCCGCTAAAACCCCACTCGTCGCGCAGGATGTCGGTGAGCAGCACCTTGTTCACGTCAAGGAAGGCACCGTTAACGGAGTTGTAGGAACTCATCACCGAATCGGCGCCGGCCTCGATCACCGTCTTGAAGTGCGGCAAGTACACCTCGTGCAACGCGTGGTCATCGACGGTCACGTCCACGGTGAAGCGTGCATTCTCCATCGAGTTCAGCGCGAAGTGCTTGACGCAGGCCATCACATTGCGCCGCAGCCCGCGCGTGAGGCCCGCGCCCATCCGCCCGGTGAGGACCGGGTCCTCCCCGTAGCACTCTTGCGCGCGCCCCCACGCCGGATGCCGCAGCAGATTCACGCAAACCGCAGCGGAGTAGTTGGCCCCGGCGGCCCGGGCCTCCACCCCCATCACCGCTCCGACCCGCTCTTCGAGATCGGGCTCCCAGGTTGCGGCGCGCGCCATGGTCACCGGGAACGCCGTCGAGTGACCGAGGACGACGCCCCGTGGTCCGTCGCTGAACCGGATACCCGGAATGCCGAGCCGGGGCAGCGCGCCCCCGCTCAGCATCACGGTGCCGAACTTCTTGGCCATGGTGATGAAGTTACGTACAGGCGTATCGCCGTCGAGGAGCCAGAGCAGTTCCTCGTCAGTCAACTGCGCGATCAAGCGCTCGGCTGCCTCGTCGGCCGTGGATTCACCCGCCCTCAACTGGGCGGCGGCGTCGCCGAAGGAAAAGTTCGCTGCCCGTGTCGAGGATTTCGACATCACTACGGCTTCCCTTCCGCTGACGTTTCTAGCCCTCGGTAGTTATATCTACCATTGACCTTCACCCAGTTCGCGGCACTGTCGGGTCCAGCGGCGAGGGATGATGGCGCGACGTTGGCTGCGGATCATTGGCGTCCGCCGGCAGGCACTATTGGATGGGGCGCACCGACGTGCGGCGTCCTGTCCGATGTGGCGACGCTGAATACAGCGACTGCTGCGACGACAAAGCACGCCGTGGCCTACACAATGTCCTCGACCGCGCGCTGCTCGGGCAAGACCTGTTCCGTGGTGGCACTCGGCGCGGTCGCCGGCGTGGTGAGTTCGGTCAACGTCGTTCATCCGTATTCGTTGTGATCGGGTGGCACCACACATGTCGGAAGACCCGCGGTTGGCTGAGGTCTGCCAACCCTGAGGCCTCGAGGAGCGTCAGTCTTCGACGTTGTCGCCAGCTCCTCGTGGCTGCCAGCCCGCTAGGAGGCGTTCCATGTCGGTCAGCTCCTCGGCGAATACATCGCGGCGGGTGCGAGGACCGCAAGCCTGCAGCAGGCGGGCGAAGTCGTCGGCTGCTTTGCCGATCCTTTCGGAGAGTTCGACGGAACTCTGTTGAGCGCCGAAGTCGTCGGTGGCGGCGTACACGCCAGTGGGTGACACGATGGCATGCAGGTACGAGAACATCGGACGCAACGCGTGTTCCAGCACCAGCGAGTGTCGCTCGGTCCCGCCGGTCGCCGCGATCAGCACCGGCATCTCCGACAGCGTCTCTTCGGGCAGCACGTCGAAGAACGACTTGAACAGTCCGCTGAACGAGGCGTTGAACGCCGGAGTCACAGCGATTACCCCGTCGGCATCGGCGACGGTCTCGAAGACCGACTCCAAGTCCGACGTAGCAAACCCGGTCAGCATGGTGTCCATGATTGCTCGCCCCAGGCGCCGCAGTTCGATCACCGAAGCCGTCGCCGTCAGGTTCCTGCCGGCCAACGCTGACTCGACCGCTGCGGTGATCCCGTCGGCCAGCAGCCGCGTCGACGATGGCTCTCGCAACCCGCCACTTACGATCGCTAACTTCGTCATGGCTGGTGCTCCTTCGAGGTGTCAGCCACGCTTGCGGTGTCGGTGTCAGCGCCGCTGCTTGCCGCTGCCTTCACCAATGTCCCGTGGGTCGGAGCGTCGGGCACGTGCTCCGGTCTACCGACCGCAAACTCCTTGCGCAGCACCGGGATAACCTCCTCACCCAGCAGGTCGAGCTGCTCCAACACCGTCTTCAACGGCAGACCGGCGTGATCAATCAAGAACAACTGCCGCTGATAGTCGCCGGCGTATTGACGGAAACCCAGTGTCCGATCAATCACCTGCTGCGGCGACCCGACCGTCAACGGTGTTTGGGCGGAGAACTCCTCCAAACTCGGGCCATGCCCGTACACCGGAGCGTTGTCGAAGTAGGGCCGAAACTCCGCGACCGCGTCTTGACTGTTGGGTCGCATGAAAACCTGCCCGCCGAGACCCACGATCGCTTGATCGGCGCTGCCGTGCCCGTAGTGCTCGAACCGCTGCCGGTACAACTGCACCATCCGTTTGGTGTGCGATGGCGGCCAGAAAATGTGGTTATGGAAGAAACCGTCGCCATAATAGGCGGCCAATTCCGCAATCTCCGGGGTGCGGATCGAACCATGCCAAACGAACGGCGGTACTCCGTCCAACGGCCGCGGGGCCAGGGTGAAACCCTGCAGCGCGGTGCGGTAGTTCCCGGTCCAGTCGACGACCTCCTCCCGCCACAGCCGTCGCAGCAGCCCATAGTGCTCGACCGTCAATGGGATCGCGGCCTGGATGTCCTGCCCGAACCAGGGGTAGACCGGCCCGGTATTGCCACGACCCAACATCAGGTCTACGCGGCCACCGGAGAGGTTCTGCAGCACGCTGAAGTCCTCGGCGATCTTCACCGGGTCGTTCGTGGTGATCAAGGTCGTCGCAGTAGACAGGATGATCCGGTCGGTTTGCGCCGCGACGTAGCCCAGCAGGGTGGTCGGCGAAGACGGCACGAACGGCGGGTTGTGATGCTCACCGGTGGCGAACACGTCCAGCCCGACTTCCTCGGCCTTCTTCGCGATCGCCACCGTCGCGCGGATCCGTTCGGCCTCCGTGGGCGTGCGGCCGGTGGTCGGATCCGCGGTGAGGTCCCCGACCGAGAAAATTCCGAATTGCATGCCCGACAACGCATCGCCTTTAGCTCGTTGTGCACTACCACCAACCCGGCGCCGTCCCCAGCAGGTCGACACCTATCGACTGTGGCTCGCGTGAAAGACCCTACTCCTGCCTGTATGCACGTCGGGTAAATAAAAGGAGACTCCAGCCAGTTCACGCGGGAGGACGACCGAAGTGCATTCTGTGACGCCGAATCTGGGGGGCAACGACGCTCTGCAAAGGCAGGGCCAACGTCGGAGTACCTAGGCCGTCTGAGATGTTCCTATAACTGAAAGTACACGAATGACACGGATGACACGGATGACACGTTATGAAATGAAGGCGCTGATGCTCGAGCGGCAGGTGGCAATGGAGGAGTCTGACGTGCCGCTGTATCCGACGATGGAGCGGGTTTTTCAGCGATTGCCTGCGCTGCGAGCCGATTTGGCCCAGGCTGAGGCATTGATTGAACTGCTGATCGAGCGCCCTGAGTTGGCGCCCCTGATTCCGCCCGAGGGGCTGGATTGACCCACTACTACGCCCCGCCCACCGAAATATCGGTCGTCGAGGACAGCTGGATCCCGATTGCAGCCCTGGCCGTTATCGGTGTGATAGGGCTGGGCATCTTCGGCGCCGTACTGACGGCCCAGTCGTGCGGGCCCCACTTCAGTTGCACCGCATGGACGGCCGCTGCGTGCACCTTCACCGCTGCGACCGGGCGGTCGGCAGCGGTACCCGACCGCGAGCATGCTTGCGGGCCAGGACAATCAGGCCGCTTCGGATTCGGTCTACCGCTGAGGCGCGATGGGACACGACGACGGTTACCAGTAACGGCCAGCCGCCGCCATCGTGCCGCTGGCCGAGGCGTACGACTTCGCGGCGTGCAAGTCCTATGCGCTTGACTCCAACGCGGTCATCAACGCTGACCGGTCTCCTTTCAGCGGCTTAAAAACTGATATGCCCCGCCATAGCCAGGGTTGTCCTAAAACGGACCGACCATGGTGGCGGGGTTTGCGATGCGGTCGAAGTCCGCGGCGCTGATATATCCGGAGTCGAGCGCCGATTCACGCAGGGTGCGTCCGGCGCGATCGGCGTCGTGGGCGATAGCCGAGGCTTTGTCATACCCGATAACCCACGCCCCCAGCATCGATGAGGCGGTCGCCAGTTCTAGGAACGACCGTCGGGTTGTCGTCAATTAACCGAGCCACCACATCCGAATCGCGCGCTATCGCTTAGCTCGGCTGCCGGATTCGAACGTGTGCTGCGCCCAGTCGACGAAGGACGTCCAGGCGATGTCGGGGTTGGCGGTGTGCAGGGCGTCGATGTCGACCCGGTAGCCGGGGCCGTTGAGGAACCGCCACATCGCATGCATATCGGGATTGCGGATCGACTCGAGCGGTGTTTGTTGGTGCCGCACAAGTCGGCCCACAGCCACGCTGAGCGCCTCGGCCATCTGCGCCGGCGTGACGGCGTCGCCGGCCAGCTCGATGCGCCGCCGGAGGTAGGGTTTCGGGTCGAGCAGCACCTTGGCGGCGAACGCGCCTAGATCCTTGCGGGCCAACTGCTGCAGCGGCCGGTCAGGCGGCAGCGGCAGGTCGAGTGTCCCGGCCGCGATGCGGTCGGCCCCCTCCCCGCCCAGCGCGTTGTCGAAGAAGTACGTCGGGGCGGTGATCGTGTAGGGCAAACCGCTTGCAGCCAAATCCTTTTCGATGATGGCCTTGCTGTCGAAGTGCGGCACCCCGGTGTGCTGGTCCGCCCCGGCGACCGAGCTGAACACCAGGTGGGGAACCCGCGCGTCGTCGGCCGCGGCCACGATGGCACGGCCTTGGGCCACCTCGGCGTCCTCCCCGGCCTCGAACGGGGTCGTGAGCGCAAACACCGCAGCGGCGCCCTCCATCGCCGCACCGAGCGCGGCGCGGTCGTCCAGAGAGCCGACCATGACCTCGACGCCGCGTTCCGTCAGGCGCTGCACCGACGGCTCGCCGGGCCTGCGCACCATCGCGCGCACCCGGGCCTGGCGTGCCAGCAGCGCGGCGGTCACCGCCCCGCCCTGCCCACCGGTGGCGCCCAACACCAGGATCGGTGATTCAGCGGTCGTTGTCATGAAGACGCTCGTCGTTGCCGCGGCTGTGCAGAGCCGAACGACGTCCGGCGCGCGGATTGCGGAGGTAGGCGGTTGGGGTCGGCTTCGAGTGCCGCGCGATCCCAGCCGCCGAGTTCGGCGGCCGCCTCGTACGTGGTCTGCAAGAACCGGGCGACCGCGCGGTCGGGGTCATCGGCAGTGCGCACGGCTTCGTAGGGCAGCAGGAATTCCCCGAGTTCGTCGCTGAAGTAGGCGGTGTCTGGTTCAACGCGGTGCGCGGAGAAACCTTCCGGCTCCGGGTATGCGTAGGAGTAGAACGCGCCCTCTTTGCCGCCTCCGGGCCAAAAGCCGCAGCTGCTCAGTTCGCGTGAGTACCCCTCAGCCATCACCCAGTCCGGGCAGTTTGGGGCTCCTCCCGGATGCAGCGGGGCGGGCCGGCCGGAAAATCGTGTACAGGCTAAATCCAAAGCGCCCCAGAAGAATTGGACCGGGCTGGCCTTTCCGACGAACGCCGCGCGGAAGTTGGTCATGACCCGGTGCGCCTGCACCAGCTGCTGCCAGAACGCGCGCGCCGCATCGGGATCGTATTCGGCGTGCTGGTAGTCCTCAGCGAACGGGATAGCGGGTTCTACCTCGTTGGGCTTGGCGATGATATGCGATTCGATGCCGAGACTGTCGAGCGCCGAGAGCGTCTCTCCGTAAAACTCGGCGACCGGTTTGGCCGCTAACGGCACCGCCTTCTGGCCCCCGTCACTATGCCGGATCGCAAGCACATGGCTGACGAAATCGAATTCCATGTCAAATACCGCATCCTCGTATGGGATCGCGCCGGTTGTCAGTCCGCGTGGGCTTACGTACAACGTCACCTGCCACCAATGGTTGATCAGCGGCATGTATTCCAGGCGGATCTTGCCGACGATCTGGGTCCACATATGCAAGGTGTCGCGTGTGGCCGTCCACTCGTCCACCATCAGGGATGGCCACTCGTAGGTCCGCGCGGGGCCGTTCATGTCGTCCCCTCGCAGAGCTGGCCCAGCCTGCGAATGATTGACTCTGTCGAAAGATTGCCGATCATGTATGCAACCCTATAGCCCCGCCGCCTCTTGTCGATATCGATGCGCACAACGTCGCTGGCCTTTTGCGAGTGCCCGTGAACAACGTCGTGGTTAACTCGATTACTTTGCGTCCGTGAGCAAGTTCGCGGGCGCGTACGCTGTCTGTCAATGAATCAGCCTCCGGCCGTCCTGATTTTGCGCCGGTTACATGAGACGCGGTAATGATCGCTCGGAGGACTGGTTAGACCCAGCCCCAAACGCGTTGTATCCATTCCTGGTCGGCGGGTTCATGCCGGTGGTGGCGGACAACGATGACCGGAACGCGCGCGGACCGCACGACCGCGGAAGTGACGGAGCCCAAGTGCATCCCGGCGTACCCGCCGCGGCCACCACTTCCCAGGACTACGAGTTGGGCATTCTTGGACTCGTCGACCAGCCAGCGGTCCGGGACGTCACAGACGAGTCGTCTGCGCACCTGGACGTCTGGGTAGCGTTCTTGCCAGCCGGCCAGTCGTTCGCCCAGCAGCTCTGCGCCTTTGTCGCGGTAGGTTCTCCAGTCCATGCCGAGAATGGGAAGGACCCCCACGTCGCTCCAAGCCTGCAGTGCCAGCAGTGGTACACCGCGCCGCGAGGCTTCGTCGAAGGCTAGCGCAGCGGCCGCTTCCGACGCGGTTGAGCCGTCGATACCCACCAGAACCGGTGCGTCATCACGGATCCCATCCTGTGCCGATTCTGGATCGGGGACAACCGTCACTGGGCAGTTCGCATGGTGGAGCAGCCCCGCGATGACCGAGCCAAGCATCCCTCGGCCGAACGCGCGCCGGCTGCTGCCCACCACGACCATCTGCGCATCGTTTGATGCGTCGACAAGCGTCGGCACTACACCGGCATACTGTCGCTCGATGTGGATGTCCGGCCGCTTCTCACCGGCCAGCTCCTCGACGATTCTTCGTGCCTGCTTCAGGATCTGACGCGCCTGGAGTTCCTCCCCTTGTGTGATGGTGTGGTTCGGGGCCATCGCCGAGCTGACCAGCGTCGGTGCAACAACGTTTATCAGTTTGATCGGCACCACACGCATCATCGCCTCACGTGCCGCCCAGCGGACGGCGGCATCGGATGCGGGTGACCCGTCGACACCGACGACTATGTTGGACCGCGCGGCCTGCCTACACATCGCGTCCTCCCCGTTAGAAGTACCTCTGGCCATCATGGCGCCGACACCGGTCGCGGTCATTGTGGCTGCGAACAACGTCACCATGCCGACGATGTCGAAGCGGACACTCGCAACAACACGGGTATCCCGATGGACCGCAGCTGAATTCCGTCAGGGCCGACGTTCACAACTCCTCGGGGATCACGTTCAGCTGACGGCGTCGGTGCGCAGGTCGCGCACCGTCGGTACCGAGATCACCGCGACGGCACCGGACCAATAGTCGCCCACATAGATACGCTCCCCGTCGGGACTGACCGCCACTGCTTCGGGATAGCCGGGGACGTCGACGATCGTCGCGACAGAGTTCGTGATCGTGTCGACGATCGACAGTGTGCCATCGCCGAAATTGGTTATGTAGGCACGCTTTCCGTCGGGACTAAGTTGCAAACCCCTCGGCAGATCTCCAGTATCGATGTCGTCCGCGTCGTTGGTCGTCGTGTCGATCACCGTGAGCGAACGCGCATTGCGCACGTAGGCATGCGCGCTGTCCGGACTGAACACCACAGCCAGCGGAGCGTCCCGCAGCCCGACCGCGGTGGTACTGCCGGTCGTTAAGTTGACCGCCGACACCGAACTCGTGTCGTAATGCGTGATGTACAGGTAAGCGCCGTCCGGACTCGCGATTACTGTTTCCGGACAGGCGCCGACGGCAATGGTTTTGACAACGGCATGGCTGGCGGTGTCGATGATGGTGAGCCGGCCCGCGGGATACTGGTAGTAGCTGCGCCGGTCGGATGCGACCGCGTACAGCCGGCTACCGTCCGGGCTTATCGCCAGCGCGACGGGGTCCTTGACGGGGACCGTGGCAACGGTCGTCGCGCAAGCGATGTCGATCACGGAGACCACGCCGTTGGCCCCACCATCGGTGACCTGGTTGTGGGCTGCGTAGAGGTGGCGTCCGTCCGGGCTGACCACCACGTCCGACGCGCATCCGCCCCACGGCGTTTGCGCGGTGTAGTCGCGGGTATCGACGACCAATACCGAACCGTCGCAGTCGACGACAAACAACTGCTTGCCATCGGCGTCCATCACCAGGCTCTTCGTAGACCCGCTGACGGGAATCTTCCCCACGATGTGGTGCCGGCCGTTGAGGACCATGACCGAGTCGGATCGGGCAACGTAGACGTGCTCGCCGTCAGGGCTCACGGTGATGCCGTGGACGCGGCCGTCGACCGAGATCGTCGCAATGGCCGTTTCCGCCGGCGACCACTCGTCGGAGTCGAGCGCGGAGCCGGTCGCGCCATCCGGGCCATCTAGCTTTTCACTAACCTGAGGTTCTTGTGTCGAGGCGACGCGTGGTGGCGGCACTAGAGGCGCACGCCCACGCCGGACGCGCGACGCACGCCAAGCTGTCAGGGAGATGTGATTAGCCATGCCGTCAACAACGCTGTGGGTTGATCAATCAACACATCTATGTCGTACGTCACAGTTGGGCGTGTACATCGCACGCGACATGTCGCACGCCGGCCGGCTCGCTGATCATTAGTCATTGGGATCACGGCGTCGTGGTGATGGTTTGGGTTGCGGCACCGTCGCCGTCGTCGGCGAGTAGCTTGCGCAGTTGTCGTCGGCCACGGTGAAGCTGGGAAGCCACGGTTCCGGTCGGGGTGTTCATGATTGCCGCGATCTGCCGGTAAGGGAGCCCCTGGACATCGGCGTAATACACCACGTCGCGAAATTGCTGCGGTAGTGCCTGCATGGCCGACTTGATGTGGTTGTCCGGCAGGGAAGCTAGCGCCTGGTCTTCGGCTGAACGCAGCCCCGCCGGCGCGGATCGGGTGTAGGACTCCGCCAGACGCTGCTGGGTGAGTTCCTCGGTGGAGTACTGCAGGGGTTGACGCCGCTTCTTGCGATAGTCGCTGATATAGCTGTTGATCAAGATTCGCAACAGCCACGCGCGCATGTTGGTGTCGGGCCGGAAGGCGTGGAAACCCGCGTACGCCTTCATCATGGTTTCTTGCACCAGGTCCTCGGCGTCCGCGTGATTGCGGCTGATTCGAAAGGCATGGCGGTACAGGATGTCGCGCAGCGGTAGGGCCTCATCTGCAAACCGTGCGCTCAACTCGGCCTCGACCGACCGTCGTTGAACCGGTCTGCGAGCTCGCAGGCTGACAGCCGAGCTGCGAAGCACACTGCGGCACTTGTGATTGCTGTCGGAATTCGTCATGTCGCCTTGCCTTACGACATCATGGCGTTGATCCAACGCCGCGAGAGCCGCTTGCACGCACCGTCAAGGGCGCGCCGCCTTGGGGTGTCGTCACACAGCTTCCCCATGTCCAGATCAATGTTGAAGGTGGCCAACTGCCAACCCAACAGGTTCAACCGAATAGTCACGTTCAGGTCATGGACCCCGAAATCGTGCACTTCAGGTTGGAGCATCGTGGTATCGACCCTGGCGAAGATGGGGTCGCGGCGTCCGATCGGTCGGGCGGGCAGGTGTCGTGTCGTCACGCTGGCACCTGCTCAGGTAGTGCCTCGACCGTTTTGCGCGCGGCCTTGGTGTCCGTGCGGATCTGGATTGCCTGCACGATCTGGATCACACCGAGGATCATCAGTGACGCACCGGAAACCAGGGTCAGCACCACGATGGAATCGAACGGCCAAACAAGCACGACGGCGCCGGCGATCAACGACATCACGCCTAGCACGACATACCAGCCCCGCCCGGGCAGGTCGCGCTCGCCCAGCGCGACCGCATTCTCCGAGACACCCAGGAAGATGAAACCGGTTCCGATCCACAGCGACAGCAGCAAAACGGCGTAGCCGTCGCCGAAGTGGCGGAAGGACAAAATCGCCAACACCAACGACAACGCGCCGGTCAAAAACAGCAAAACGCGGGTGGCTGCCGACCGGGGCAAAGTGAATGCCAAAAACAGTTCCGCGAATCCGCTCACCAGCAGGTAGACACCGAACATGGTTGAGACGACAAGGATTGATGGGCCAGGCCAGGCCAGCACCATCGCACCCAACACGATGGTCAGAACACCGGATACCAGCTTGTTTTTCCACAGCTGCTGACCGAGAACGCTAATCATGATGCTCCTTGCTTTGCGGGTGGGCTGATTTTGTTGGCGGCCTTACGTATCCGGCCTACGCGTCGATCGTGATACGAACCGACGCCGGTGTCGCTGTTTTCTCAGACAACACATCCGACCTTGCGGTGTCGCCGCCAACAACGCCGCCACAGCCACCATGAGCAGCGCACACAGCCCGGTACGCAAGGACACCAACAGGCGCGCCGCATTGTCCGCGACAACATCGACACCCTCGATCACTACCCACACGATCGAGTAATGCAGAAACCAAACAGACACCGCATTTACCAACGCGGGCAGCAAAATACAGACCTTGGTCGCGATGACGGCCCTTGCGCACGGAAGACAAGCGTGGCCAATACCACGGTGCTGATCATCGCCGGGATCTCTACCGGCGCGGTCAGCCGTGGGCTTATCCATGCCGCCGCAGTCAGTTCACCCAACGGAATAACGCTCAACGTGTTCGACAGCCTCGCCCACCTGCCGAACTACAGAGAAACCCTTGAGAATCAACGACTTCCGCGCCCTGTGGCCGCATTGCGAAACGCTGCCATCGAGGCACACGCCGCAATGGTCTTGACCCACTACTACGGGCACATACCCGCGATGGTCCACAACGCCATCGACTGGCTGACGCGGCGGTGGAATCACAGCGCGCTACACGACAAGCCCCTGGCCGTCATCGGCCCGACGGAAGACGGCTACAGCGGGGTCTGGTCGCGCCATAAAACCGAAGAATCCCAACGCATCCCGGGGGGCGGCGTCATCGAACCCATCACCGTAACAACGCTGCACGAGGCCGTCACAAAACTCGCTGAACAAGCAAACATAGCGCGGCCTACACGGGCGGACAGCGGTACGCGCTTGGCCTGATCACGGAGCTGACGCGAGAGATGAAGCTGCGTGGCGGCTCAGAGCTGCTCGCGCGGACGAGTCCGAGGTCGACCGCCTGCGCCGCGAACTCGCCGAGGCCAAGGCGCAGTTCGAAGAGCTCGAGCGAGGCGCAAATCGCCTAAGCGGGGAGCCGGGGCGGCAAGAGTCGCCGGCCCTGCCGCAGGGTTTCAGATTCGCTGAAGCCCGGCGGGAGGGACGGCATGAGGCCGACCCAAACAGGAGAAGAAACAATGAGAAAATTAGCCCAACTGGCAGTGATCGTCGCCGCTAGTGTGCTGACGATCATGAGCGCCGTTGGCGGCGCCGATCTGCTGGGACCAGCCCACGCGGACGGCCCGCAGTGCATCGCCAACGCGACGGATCCATGCCCGCCGCAAGCGGACCCGCCCCAGGCAGACCCGCCCCAGCTTCGGACTGTCTGCACTGGCGGGGGGCCGAAGACCGGAGGAGCTCAGTGCCGGCAAGCGCCAGCACCCCGCATCAGCGCGCCGCGCTGACAGCGCGCCAGAGGTACTGCGCAAGCACGGCATACCGTTGCCAACCAACCACTCTCACCGTTGCCGGGACCCGGGCCACACGTACGAAGTAACAGAGCCCGCACCCGAGCACAACTCCGTTGAACTCAGCCGTTGGCTCAGTCCGCACCGTGGAGAGGCGTAGCCTTCACCGTCGGGGCGGCAGACGACCTAGTCGGCGTCTAGGCAGCAGGGATGACATGGTATCCGCAATTGTCGGTGTAAACACTGCCTGCCGATAGCTCGTGAAAACGACGTTCACGTAAGTACTGGGCACATGATTGACCGACGAATGAATGCGCGCCATTTCGCGAGCGGGCGCTGTCTTCGTGTCGGTGGCGAGGGCTGATTTGCTGATTGTGCGGGTACAGATCGGCATGCTTGCTTCTCCTCAAATCTGCTGCCTGCCAAAACCATCGCCGAAGCCGCAGAGCCCGTCGATGTCCCGGGGCGACAACGGTCAGCGCTGTCCGTAGTCCCGGATCACAACGGCCGCCACCGCCAAGACCGCGCCGTGCGCCGCCACATCGGCGTGGTCGCGACGTTGTCGTAGCACACATCGTGATCGGGGCTGACCGGGGCAACAATGGCGGGTGCAAGGCTGCCGCAGCGTAGTTGAACCAATTAGAGGAGCGGGCATGAGCGACACTCTCGGGACGACGGCCCATGCCCAGCCGGCGACGGAGGTCTGGTGATCGTCACGGTCAACGGCCGGCGTATGTGGGTTGGCGATAACGTCACGGTCGCGCTGTTGCTCCAATCGCTCGGCTACCCGGCCCGCGGGGTCGCCGTGGCGTTGAACCGAGCGGTGCTGCCCCGATCCGCCTGGCAGACGACGCTTTCCGACGGGGCCCGGCTCGACGTGCTCACGGCGGTACAGGGTTGGCTGACTCGCTGCTGACCATCGCAGGTCGCCCGTTCACCTCGCGGCTGATCATGGGCACGGACAAGAGGTGGTCGTTGTCACTGATTCCATCGACAGGCGCCAAGCCGGACCCATCATCAAAGCATCGGAGGCCGTCCGCGGCGAAGTTTTCAGGACCAATTTGAGCCTGTATCTCGTCGAGTCGGCAGACACCCCGATGGTCCCGCGCTGCACTGTGACAGGGTCGCAACAACGTTTTCGGAGCTGGCCGACGAACCCGTACGGTTCGCCGCCTACCTCGCGACCGAGGTCTCCGCCCAGGTGACCGGGCGGGGGGTCATGTTGGCAGGAAGTGCCCGGCGTTGTGCCCCAGCAGAATTCCATCGATGCGGGCGCTGCGCGGATGGCGCGGGATCAATACGCGCAACTGCACCTGTTGCTGCTGTCGTCGCGACCAATCTCCGCACGACGATGATGTCTCGGCGAACAATGACCCGTTGCCACCGAGCATCGATGATCACATTAGGCGGCTTTCAGTTCGCCTCAGGGTAAGAACGGTTGGCGATGAGCCTGCCTTAACGTGATGAAGGAGTTTCTGGTGGCAAATACCGATCTGAGCACACAGTTCGAGAAAATTTCCGACAGGGCAAAAACAGCGACAAATAATCTCCGTGCGGCCAGTCAGCGCAGCAGGAATCAACTCGCTGTCGATGCCGCCAGCGCACGCGATAAGGCAACTGCAGCGGCCAATCAGTTGAAGGACAACGCAGCTAGTGCCCGCCACAAGACGTCGTCGCATTGGCAGGAGGTCCGCGACAAGTGGCAGGCCCATGTCGCCAAGGCGCAAACCCGCGTCGAGGAGAAGGCGGACCAACTCGACGCTCGCGCGGCAGCCGTCGATGCCGATCTCGCCGAGTCCTACGCACTCGATGCCATCGACTTCGCGCAGGCCGCTGTCGACGAAGCCGAGTCCGCAGCGCTCGATGCGATGTACGCGCGCGCCGACGCGGAGGTGCTCCAAACTGAGCATGCCAGCGGTTTGTGAGCTGGTTATGGATTGCGTCGGCAGAATCGCATACGGCAGAACGAGGTTTCGGTTATGCCGCGCGATCTCCGCGTTGGTGCACGAACCGGCTCCGTTCGGCTAACCAGGCAACTCGACGCCGGCATCCGTAAACAGCTCGAGCAGAGGATTTCCCGATGAGCCCGAACGGAGCACATTGTGCGCGAGCACGCGGCGGCGACGGGGTCCCTGCACACAACGGGCAAGGATCCCGACGGCGCCAGATTCAGATCTGGCGAGACCAAAATCGATCACATCTAATAAGGAAATACGATGACCGACAACTCTTTTCATATTTCAAATCTGACGCGAGGCATCTCGACAGCGGCGATCCTGTCCGGCCTGTTGGCCGTGGTTCTCGGCGTTGTGATGCTGGCGTGGCCCCAACCGTCTGTCGTTGCGGCCGCCGTGTTGTTCGGTGTGTACCTGGTGGTGTCCGGTGTCGCGCTGGTGTTCTTCGCGTTCAGCCTGCCCGCCTCAGCCGGCGGCCGGTTCTTGACCTTTATCAGCGGCGTAGCGTCAGTCGCCCTTGGAATCTTGGCGTTTCGCCACTTCGGTGAGGGGTACGCAATTCTTTTGCTCGCCATCTGGGTTGCGACCGGATTCATCATCCGCGGTGTGTTCGCCACGGCATCGGCGATCAGTGTTCCAGGGTTTCCCGGCAGAGGGTGGGCGATCGTCTTTGGAGTTATCAGCATCATCGCCGGCTTCGTGCTGCTTGCATACCCGTTCGATTCGATCGAGACGTTGGCTCTTGTGGTCGGAGCCTGGCTGACCATCCTCGGCGCCACGGAGGTCATCTCAGGGTTCGGTATGCGTAGCGACGTGAAGAAGGTCGAAAAGATGACCGGCACCGTGGCCGCCGCGACGCCGTGATGAGTCACGACTAGCCAGTCGCGCCGCTTACAGACACCATCACAACCACTGACAAATCGATTGCGCTGCAGTAGCAATGGGCAAGACCAGTCAGGCCGCGACGACGCCGTCGAGGCGAGCGCACGATCATGACGCTACTGACATGGATCACCGCCGGGACACTGGTTCACGGGATCGGCGAGATCGCATCGGCCTTCCTGGTCCGCGGGATTGGCCGACACGTTGGGCTGCGCGACAATAGCGTCACGCGAACATGGCCCACGCCCCAACACAAGATGCGGGCCGCTTTGGAGGTTCGACATGACGCCAACCGCAGCGGGTGCGGAGCGCCGCCGAGTCGATGGCTTCGGTCGGCTCGATTTGGGCTTGCGGCAGGCCAGTGACTGGTATTCGTGGGGACCGTATGTGAGCGAACGCCAGTGGGGCACGGTCCGCGAGGACTACAGCGCCGACGGCGACGCGTGGACCTACCTGCCGCACGATCACGCGCGCTCGCGCGCCTACCGCTGGGGCGAGGACGGGCTGGCCGGCTTCTGCGACATCGAGCAGCGGCTGTGCCTGGCGCTGGCGTTGTGGAACGGGCGCGACCCCATTCTGAAGGAGCGGGCCTTTGGCTTGACTGGGACTGAGGGCAATCACGGCGAGGACGTCAAGGAGTACTGGTGGTACCTCGATGCGCTGCCCAGCCACGCGTGGAACAGCTGGCGCTATCACTATCCGCAGCGGCAGTTTCCCTACCAGCAGCTACTTGACGAGAACCGCCGGCGCGGCAAGTTCGATTGCGAGTACGAGCTGCTGGACACCGGCGTCTTCGACGACGGCTACTGGATCGTCAATGTGGACTACGTCAAGGCGGATCCGACTGACATCCTGATGACGATTGGGGTGACCAACGCCGGGCCGGAAACCGAGCTGCTGCACGTGCTGCCGACCCTGTGGTACCGCAACACCTGGTCCTGGGACGTCGGGACGGCCGCGCCGACGCTGGCTGCCACCGCCGCCGACACGGTGGCCGTCGAGCACCCCGTCCTTGGTGACCTCGAGCTGCTGCCCGGGCCGGCCCCACAGGGTGGCGGGCCGGAGCTGCTGTTTTGCGACAACGAGACGAATGTTGCTCGGCTGTACGGGGTCACGGGCGCCTCGCGGTGTCCCAAGGACGGCATCAACGACCATGTTGTGTCCGGGGCGGACACCGTCAACCCGCAGCGGCGGGGCAGCAAATGCGCGGCGTGGTACCAACTCACTGTGGACCCCGGCGCGACCGTCGAGCTGCGGCTGCGGCTGCGTCGGGCCGGCACAGGGCCGGACCCGGCCACGGCGCTGGGCGCGGACTTCACCCGGGTGGTGGACCAGCGGCGCGCCGAGGCGGACGAGTTTTACGCCGAGCTCACTCCGGCCGCGGCGTCGGCCGACGAGGCCGCGGTGATGCGCCAGGCGTTCGCCGGGATGCTGTGGAGCAAGCAGTTCTATTACTACGAGGTGGCCCGCTGGCTCGACGGCGACCCGACCCAGCCGCCACCCCCGGCGCAGCGGAAGTCCGGCCGCAACGCCCGCTGGCGCAGCTTCGAGGCGTTCGATGTGATGTCGATGCCCGACAGCTGGGAGTATCCGTGGTTTGCGGCGTGGGACTTGGCGTTTCACTGCGTCGCGCTGGTGCACGTCGATCCGGCGTTCGCGAAGTACCAGCTGCTGCTGCTGTGCCGCGAATGGTTTCAACACCCCAACGGGGCGCTGCCCGCTTACGAGTGGGATTTCTCCGATGTCAACCCGCCGGTGCATGCCTGGGCGGCGCTGGAGGTTTTTGGCATCGACGGGGGCCGCGACTTCGATTTCCTCAGCCGGATTTTCGACAAGTTGTTGGTCAACTTCACCTGGTGGGTGAACCGGCAGGACGCCAACGGCTCCAACCTGTTCGAGGGCGGGTTCATGGGGCTGGACAACATCGGCCCCTTGGACCGATCCCACCTTCCCGTCCGGGGCGTCCTCAAGCAGTCCGACGCCACCGGGTGGATGGCGGGATACGCGCTGTCGATGGCCACGATTGCGGCGATCCTGCACGGGTCGGGGCAGCGACCCGCGCTCGATTTGGTGCAGAAGTTCCTTGAGCACTTCGCCGGCATCGCCGACGCACTGGAGACAGTGGGCGCCTGGGACGAACGCGACGGAATGTTCTATGACCGCATTGAGCTGCCCGATGGCGACGCGGTCCCGGTCCGGGTGCGCTCGATGGTCGCCATGATCCCGTTGCTCGCGGTGGCGGTGGTCAACGAGCAGGCCATCGACGAGTCGTTGGTGACAGACAAGGGGTTCGCCCACTACCTGCGACACCATGGGCTGGGCGGCACCGACGACATGATCGCCGCGGGCATCCTACGCGGCACGCCCGGCGAGCGGCGGCTACTGGTCGGCGTAGCCAGCCTTGAGCGGGTCCGTCGACTCTGGCAAACCATATTCGATCCCGCCGAGTTCCTCTCGCCGCACGGGCTGCGTTCCTTATCGGCCTATCACCGAGACCATCCGTACGTGTTGGACATCGACGGCGTGCGTGCCGGCATCGACTACGAGCCCGCCGAGTCGACTACCGCCATGTTCGGCGGCAACTCCAACTGGCGGGGCCCGGTGTGGTTCCCGCTCAACTACCTCGCCGCGACGGCACTGGAGCGCTACCACGAATTCTTCGGTGCCGAGCTCACGATCGAATACCCGACCGGTTCGGGCAGCTGGGTCACCCTCGACGCAGTCGCCTCCGATCTTTGGGAACGTCTGGTGTCGATATTCCTGGTCGGCAACGACGGATCCCGGCCCTGTTTCGGCGGAGTGGGCCGGTTTCAGACCGATCCCCGCTGGGGGAACAACCTGCTATTTTTTGAGTACTATCACGGCGATAACGCCGCAGGCCTGGGCGCATCTCATCAAACCGGGTGGACCGGGCTGGTGGCCGACGTGATCCGCCGCCGGCACCGCGCCTACCCTTCGGTATCGCAGGTCATCCAGCGGCTCGTGCAGGGTGAGGAGACCTAATGGGTCCGAAAATCCTGCCCGGGCGCGCCGACCCGCTGGGCGCCACACCCACCGCCGACGGTACGAATTTCGCAGTCTCGTCTGGCGGTGATGAAGTTACCCTGTGCCTGTTCGACGCCGACGGGGTCGAGACACGGCTGGTGCTGCCCGAACGTGACGGCGACGCGCGACACGGCTTTGTGCCCGGCGTGATACCCGGGCAGGCCTACGGTTTCCGGGTCAGCGGACCCTATGATCCCGCCGGCGGGTTGCGCTACAACCCGACCAAGCTACTGCTCGACCCCTACGCCCGCGCGATCCAGGGTGAGGTGCGGTTTGGCCCCGAAGTCCTTGGACATGCAACCGATAACCCAACGGCTCCGAGCCCGCTGGACTCGGCCACTCACGTGCCGCGCAGCCTAGTGATAGCCACGCCGCCACCGGCGGTGCCCGGGCCGAGTCACCGGCTGGCCGACTCGATCATCTACGAACTGCACGTGCGGGGGTTCACCGCCACCCATCCCGGCGTACCAGCGGATCTGCGCGGCACCTATGCCGGGCTGGCTCACCCAGCCGCGCTGCAGCATCTGATCGACCTGGGGGTGACCACGGTGGAGCTGCTGCCGGTGCACCACAACGTGCCCGAGTCGTTCTTGGTGCAGCGCGGCCTGACCAACTATTGGGGCTACAACACCATCGGGTTCTTCGCCCCCCATGCCGGATATTCCGCGGCGGTGCGCGCCGGACAACCCGGTGGCCAGGTCGAGGAGTTCCGCACCACGGTTGACACCCTCCACGCCGCGGGTTTGGAGGTGCTGCTCGACGTGGTGTTCAACCACACCGCTGAAGCGGGAGCCGACGGCCCCACGCTCTGCCACCGGGGGCTCGACAACGCGGCCTACTACCGCCTCGACCCGGCCGACCCGGCCCGCTACCTCGACACCACAGGGTGCGGCAATTCGGTCAACACGGGCCACCCGGTTGCGCTACGCATGATCATGGACTCGCTCCGGTACTGGGTCACCGCAATGGGTGTCGACGGCTTCCGCTTTGACCTGGCGCCCACCCTCGGCCGCCAAGAAGGAGGCTTCGACCCATTCTCAGCGTTTTTCGATCTCGTCGGCCAGGATCCGGTCGTCTCGCAGGTGAAGCTGATCGCCGAGCCGTGGGATGTCGGTCGGTCCGACAGCTATGACGTGGGCCAGTTCCCGGCGCAGTGGAGCGAATGGAACGGGCGGTTCCGCGACACCGTCCGGGACTGGTGGCGCAGCCACGACGGGCTGATTGGAGACTTCGCATCGCGCCTGTGCGGTTCGGCGGACATTTACGGTGGCCGCGCCCAAGGGCGTCGTCCGAGCGCATCGATCAACTTCATTACGGTGCATGACGGATTCACGCTGACCGACCTGGTGTCCTACAACGGAAAACACAACGAGGCTAACGGCGAAAACAACCGCGACGGCACCGACGACAATCGGTCCTGGAACTGCGGGGTGGAGGGCCCAACCACCGACCCCGACGTGATGGCGCTGCGCGCCCGGCAGAAACGTGCTCTGCTGCTGACACTGCTGCTCTCGGCGGGCGTCCCGCTGCTACTGGGCGGCGATGAGCTCGGCCGCACCCAGCGAGGCAACAACAACGCCTACTGCCAAGACAACGACATCACCTGGTTCGACTGGTCTACGGTCGACCACGAACTCCTCCATTTCACAAGAGATCTCGTCGCGCTGCGCCGTCGGCACCCGGTGTTCCGCAGGCGCCGCTTCCTCGCCGGCCCCGCGGCCGCGGACCTACGCTGGTTCACTCCGTCCGGCACAGAAATGACCGACCAGAATTGGACCGACCCCGAGGCGCGCGCCGTCGCGGTTTTGATCGACGGCTCAGCCGATCCAGACGTGGCGCCAGACGGCACACCGCTGGTCGACGACGACTTCCTCGTCTTCGTCAACGCATGGTGGGAGCCCCTGGCCTTCCAGATACCAGCGGATGTCGTGGCGCGGCGCTGTGACATCGTGTGCGACACTTTCGACGCGGCCCACACGGGCACCGCAGCGGGGCGCGTGGACGTGGGACCGCGCTCGACGGTCGTGCTCGGCTCGCCGGCCTCACCCAGCCGCGCTACTGGTTAGGAGCAACGGTGAGCGACACAGGTTCCGGCCCTGACGAATTGGCCTTCTCCCCGGCCGAGAACCCCGCCGCTACAGCGGCTGGCGGCGTCGCCGCCGAAGAGCCCGTCGCGACGGCACCACCCGCGCAGATACCCCAGGCGGAGGCGACGCCAGTAAAGAAGCGGCCGTGGTGGGTTCGCCGCTACACGTTCACCGGGACCGCGGTCGGGCTGGTGTTTTCGTGGCTGTCGATGACCCCGTCGCTGCTGCCCCGCGGGCCACTGTTCCAGGCGCTGGTCAGTGGTGTATCCGGTGCAATAGGTTACGCACTGGGCGTGTTGGCGGTGTGGCTGGTGCGCTACATGCGGTCGAAAGACACCAGCCCGCCCGCGCCGCGCATGGCGTGGGTCGTGCTGGTCGCCGCCGGCGTGGTCGGCACCATCGGCATGGTCGTCTGGTTCCACGTCTGGCAGGACCACGTCCGCGACCTGATGGGTGTCCCGCGGCTGACCCGGCATGACTACCCATTGGCCGCGGTCGGGTCGATCGTGGTGTTGTTTGCGTTCGTCGAGATCGGCCAGCTGATTAGACGGCTGATCATCTTCCTGGTGAGCAGACTCAATCGCGTTGCTCCGCCACGCGTTTCGGCGGTGGTCGCGGCGCTGCTCGTGGCCGTGCTGGTGGTCGGGATCCTCAACGGCGTGGTGGTGCGCCTCGCGATGCGCACGCTGAACACCACATTCGAGGCGGCCAACAATAAGCAAAGTCCGAACACCCCGGCGCCGACCACGCCGCTGCGCTCGGGTGGCGCCGGCTCCTTGGTGTCATGGGCGTCGCTTGGAAAACAGGGCCGCATCTTTGTCGACGGCGGCCCCGCGATCCGGCAACTGACTGCATTCAACGGCGCCCACGCAATAGAGCCGATCCGCGCGTACGCCGGGTTAGAGTCCGCCGACGGCATCCGCGCCACCGCTGAGCTGGCCGCCCGCGAGCTCGAACGCGCCGGTGGCCTGCAGCGCAAAGTCGTGGCCGTCGCCAACACTACCGGAACCGGCTGGATCAACGAGGCCGAAGCCGACGCGATCGAGTACATGTTCAACGGCGACACCGCGATCGTGAGCATGCAGTACTCGTTTCTGCCCAGCTGGCTATCGTTCTTGGTAGACAAGGAAAATGCCCGCCAGGCTGGGCGGGCGCTCTTCGAAGCGGTCTCGGCGCGCGTGCGCGCGCTGCCGGAAGGACAGCGGCCCAAACTGGTGGTGTTCGGCGAGAGTCTGGGATCGTTCGGCGGGGAGGCACCGTTCCTGTCCGCCAACAACATCGTCGCCCGTACCGACGGGGCCTTGTTTAGCGGCCCCACATTCAACAACACGATGTGGCTCGAGCTGACCCGCAACCGCGATAGGGGCTCACCGCAATGGCTGCCCATCTACGAGCACGGCCAGGATGTTCGATTCGTCGCTCGGGCCGACAACCTCGGTCGCCCGCCAGACGCGTGGGCCAACCCCCGCATCGTGTACCTGCAGCACGCGTCCGATCCAATCGCGTGGTGGAACCCCGACCTGCTGCTGCGCAAACCGGACTGGCTGCGCGAGAAACGCGGCTACGACGTGCCGGGTGACATGGAATGGCTCCCGGTGGTGACCTTCCTCCAAGTATCGGCAGACATGGCGGTCGCCGTCGATGTTCCCGACGGGCACGGTCACCGCTACGTCAAAGACGTCGCCGACGGCTGGGCCGCCGTCCTGCAGCCGCCGTCCTGGACTCCAGACAAGACGGAGCGTCTGCGACTTATGTTGCACGCCAACGAATGAGGCCAAACAGCGCAAATACGTTCCAATGGTCTCCCGCTCGGGCAGCGGCGCGGTCGGCTGTGGATGCCGTGTTGCCGGCACGGATCAGAATCGTTAACGACTAGCGATGCCAATTCGAGGCTTGCCTTTTCGCCGAATCGCAGCGACCACCGCGGAGGATTATCCCCGAAACTAATCTTCGCCTGAAGATCTTGTCGAGCCGAATAATGACGGACCGCCCGGGGAGACAGACGATTTGACGGTAGGGCGGAGAGGCCGCCTGCAGCGATGAAAGGAAGCCCGATGACACAGGGTGATGTGAACGCACATTTCGAGAAGATCTCCGATAAGGCGAAAACCGCGACAGACCACCTCAAGGCTGCCGGGCAGAAGACGAGGGATCAGCTCGAGGGTGAAGTCAAAAGCGCGCGCGACAAGGCGACGGCTAAGGCCGATCAGCTCAAAGACAAGACCGATGCTGCCCACGATAAGGCGTCGTCGCAGTGGCAAGAGGTTCGCGACAAGTGGCACGGTGTGTGACGTGCCTGCCCGCTGGCTCGTGGAGGAGTCAACCGGGAAGGGCGACGAAATGACAAGTGCTAAAAGCGATCTGGGAATTGTCGTCGGCGTGGACGAGTCGTCCGGTGCCAACACGGTGCGCTGGGCTGCACATGAAGCAGCACTGCGCAAGGTACCGCTCACGCTGGTCCGTGTCGGGCTGATGCCTGCGTCCGGCCCCTCTGCACGGGTTTGGACCACTGCTCCGACACTGAACGAACTGCGTGAACAGCATGCGGATGAAGCGCAGCAAATACTTTCGAAGGCGATCAAGATCGTCGCGGACAGCGCTGACAGTGGCGACCTCCCTGCTATCAATAGCAAGCTGCTCTATTCGGCGCGTGTGCCGACGCTTGTTGACCTTTCAAAAAGGGCTCAGATGGTGGTGGTCGGCCGTCGCCTGCACGCTGCTTCGAGCGGGAGCCTGAGCGATTCGGTCGCCGCCGGTTTAATGCACCTGGCCCACTGCCCAGTCGCGGTGATCCACGATCAGGATTCGGGATCATTGCGATCGCCGCATTTGCCGGTGCTGGTCGGGATCGACGGCTCAGGCGGGTCGCAGTTGGGCACTGAAATCGCTTTCGGGGAGGCCTCCTTGCGACGCGTGGAACTGGTGGCGCTGCACGCCTGGAGCGACGGCGATACGTCGACGATGCCCACCGTGGAATGGCCCGCGGTGCAATCCAGGGCGTACCAAGTCCTCGCAGATGGACTGGCCGGCTGGCAGGACTGCTATCCCGACGTCACGGTTCAGCGCATTGTCGTGCACAACGACCCGGCGCGTCACCTTCTCGAAAAGTCCTGCTCGGCACAGCTGCTCGTCGTTGGCAGCCACGGCCGCGGCGGCAGCCCTGGCATGCTGCTCGGGTCGGTTACAACGGCCGTGATAGAGGCAGCCGACATTCCGGTGATCGTGGCCCGCTAGGGCTGCGCTCCGCCGGCACGCCAGTGCCCCAGGTCGTGACCACAAGCGTGGTCGATCAAGTGTCTTTCGACTCTTGCACCACCGTTTATGCTGGAGCAACGTCGGATGCGTCGGCGCACCATTCGCCACGAAAGCGGCTTGCATGATCCCTTACTCCGATGGCATTCAGGCCCGCCGGTTCCCGTGGGTCAATGTCGCGCTGATCGCCGCCAACTTCGCGGTCTTCGTGTTCTACGAGTTGCCGGACCCCGAGGCGGCGATCAACCAGGCCTCGTTTTATCCATGCAATGTCGACAACGCCTGCCACATGGGTTACCCGTGGGGTATTAGCTGGATCACGGCGATGTTCCTGCATGCCGGCTGGGATCACATCCTGGGCAACATGTGGTTTCTGGCGATCTTCGGCAAGAACGTCGAGGACGCGTTCGGGAAGCTTGGTTACCTGGTCTTCTACTTCGCCGGCGGATTCGCGGCAATGTTTTTGCAGACCGCGATGACCCTGCTCTTCGGCACAGCTTCCGACGGGCAGATACCAACCCTCGGGGCCAGCGGCGCGATCGCCGCCGTGCTTGGCGCCTACTTCGTGCTCCATCCCAACTCGAGCATCCTTACGCTCGTGGGGTGGTTCCCGGTCAGAATCCCGGCATGGCTATACCTCGGCGGCTGGTTTCTCTACCAATTCTTCGAGGGAAACTCCGCACTGGTCGCAGCGAAGAACGGTGGCAGTGGCGTCGCGTTCTTCGCGCACGTCGGAGGGTTCGTGTTCGGGGCGCTCGTCACAGGACTATTGGTGAGCACCGGGCAGGTCACGGCGCGGAGGCCGCAATGGGACGAAACTTAGGTCCATTGATCGTGATGGCGGGCATCGTCATCGCGGCGTTGGGCATCCTGGTGTGGGCCGGTGGATTCTCGTGGTTCGGCCGCCTTCCCGGTGATATCCGGGTCGAACGCGACAACGTGCGCGTCTACATCCCGGTGGTCTCGATGTTTTTGGTCTCGATCGCGGCCAGCCTACTGCTGTCCATCGCGGAGTACCTTTTCCGGCGGTGATGACCCTGACGTCGCCGACGGCTGGGCCGCCGTCCTGCAGCCGCCGTCCTGGACCCCGGAGAAGACGGACCGTCTGCGACTTATGTTGCGTGCCAACGAATGAGGCCAAATGCAGAGCCGCCTCGGGCGGCGGAGGCAGCTGTTTAAGTTGCTCGCCGGTACTCGCGTGCGCGTGGTCTCGAAGCTTGCCTTCCGCCGAATCGCGAATATGACGGCGAAGGATTATCCCGGAAGATAATCTTCGACTGATTATCGTGTCGAACTGAATAGTGACCAAACGCCCAGGGAGACCGACGATTTGACCGTAGGGCGGAGAGTCCGCCCGCAGCGATCAAAGGGGTCGAATGATGATCTGCGTCTACGTCGATGGTGTGCCGGCACCGCTGACAGCCGATCTGCAGCTCGTGGCCGAGAGTCTCCTCGATGTGGAGCGCGGGACGAATCGGCGCGTCGACTCCGAGTCCCGGATCCCAGCCGCTGTCGGGCGCGATTGCGGTGTTACGGCGGCGGCTTGACAGCCTTATGATGCAGTGGTGCTTAACCTTTCAGGCGGCAGCACCGTGAGAACACGGGTCACGAACACTTCGAACGCTGCTATGAAATCGCGTATGAACTGCTCGGTCGATTTGGCGGTCACTTCCCCCACTTCGGTGATCAGGCCGGGAGTGAACTGGATGTAGGCCTCCGGCGCCCCCATCACAGGCGAATTGCAGAAGCTCAGCGCACTCCGTACACTCTGCTGCGCGATAGCGGTTCCGATCTTGCCCGGGGAGGCGCCGATCACGGCCGACGGCTTATCCGCGAATGAGTTCGTTCCATAGGGGCGGCTGGCCCAGTCGATAGCGTTCTTCAGGCAGCCGGGGACGCCCCGGTTGTACTCGGGGGTTACAAACAGCACGGCATCCACTCCGGCGATCGCGTCCTTGAGTGCCCGACCCGCCGGCGGAAAATCGGTATCGAAGTCGCGGTTGTACAACGGAAGATCCCGTATCGGAATCTCGACGAACTCCAGATTCGTTGGCGCCAACCGGATGAGCGCCCGGGCCAGCCTGCGATTAATTGACTCGGTTGAAAGGCTGCCCACGATGTAGCCGATCCTATAGTCGCTCATACCTTTAACCCGCTCCCGCTCCGTTCTACATGGCCAACTCGATTCTTCCGGGAGCCGCCGCCCGTTGTCGACGTGAACGTACACAAGGCCGGTGAGCTTTGGCGGTGTCGGTGAACAACGGCGCGGTCTCACCCGAACATCGGCGGACGTCGTGCGCCGATGCAGGCTTGCGGCGTACCGAGCGGGCATCGGCCGACCAATCGGATTCACCGATTGTGGCCTACCCCAACGGGGTCAAAACGTCTCCAGTCCCACCAAAAACACCAGCCGGAACTTCCCCAGCCGAATCTCGTCGCCGTTGGTCAGCACAGTCGAATGGATCGGCTCCCCGTTCACGTACGTGCCGTTGAGGCTGCCCACATCGAAGACCCGGAATTCGCCTCTTTCGTAGAGGAATTCGGCATGGCGACGGCTGACGGTTACGTCATCGACGACGATGTTATTGGCGGGATGGCGGCCTGCTGATGTCACCGGCTGATCCAGCCGAAATTGGGAACCGGCGTTGGGGCCGCGTCTAACAACGAGCGCGGCGCGAGCCGGACACAATGTCTTGAGGCCCACCCGGGCTGTTAAACAAGTTCGTCATGCGGTAGCGCGGTAATTGCCCGCTCCATCACCGCCGCGTAGCATGTGGCGACCAGCATGGCCAGCCGATTCCCGATCCAGCGCCTCACGGTTATCTCCTTCCCTCACCTTGTTTGTGGTGCCCATCGCCGGGTCTGCCACCGTGCCGTTGGTTAAATAATTGCCTTGGCGCGATCAGCTTCCTTCTCCGCCAGTGGCGCGCTCGTACCGTTCACTCGCAGCTTGAGAAGTCCGATTATTACCTCGTTTTCATCTCGAGCGAGCTCGTCGACGGAGTGTCCTGCGGCTTCGCGCATCACACCGTCAACGATGGTTTGCTTGAGTTCAGGAGTTACTTGAGGATTTCCAAGAGTCTTCATCATTGCCGCAAGCGGATCCATGAGTTGCTCCATGAAGTGGTCGATGCCACCCGCTCCCCCGCCTAAATGCCATTGCAGGCTTTGACCCATCACACCCCAGCGCAGTCCGGGTCCGTAACTAACAGCGGTGTCGGTTTCCTCGACGCTCAGCACGCCTTGTTCAATGAGATAGAGCATCTCTCGGTACAGTGCGGCCTGTAGCCGGTTGGCCACGTGTCCGGGCAGTTCCTTGCGTAAATGAATGGGCTTCTTGCCGATCGAGGCGTAGAAACGCATCGCTTGCTGGATGGCTTCGGGCGATGTCTTGGTGCCGCCCACCACTTCCACAAGTGGAACGATATGGGGCGGATTGAACGGATGGCCGACGATGACCCGCTCGGGGTGCTTGCAAGCCGATTGCATCACGCTTGGCGTTATCCCTGACGAGCTCGAGGCGATGATCGAATCGACGGGCGTCGCTTCATCCATCTCCGCAAACAGCTTTATTTTGAAATCCGGTCGCTCGGGGCCGTTTTCCTGGACGAGGTCGGCCGTCGCGAGCGCCTGCCCCAAGTCTTTGGTGAAGGTCAAGCGGTCGCGGGATGCGCCCTGGGACAGTCCGATTTCTTCGAGCTGTTCCCACGCCTCGTCGACATATTTGCGCAAATTGGCCTCAGCATTTGGAGCCGGGTCGGTCGCGACGACGTCTAACCCGCGCGCCAAATACTGTGCCGCCCAACTGGCGCCGATCACTCCTGTACCGATCACTGCAACACGATGAATGGGTTTTTCGAATGGCATGATGACGTCTCCGTTCAGGAAATCTCGCAATATGCGATGCCGGTGAGGTTGCCTTGAGCGACGAGCAGGACCTTCTTGTTCGACCCATCCAGGTTCGCCGAAAGGACGTCGCCGCCGAAGTCGGTGATAAACATTCGGTCGCCGTTCAGATCCAAGGCGATGCCGATTCCTTCCATCAAATGCGTGAACACGATCTCGGGAGCGGGGCGGCCCGTCGCATCCGCATCCATCGGCGCGCGATTCACCGTGTTGCCGCGCGGCGGATCGCCCCGGTCGGTCCAATACACGACGCGATTGTTGAGATCGAGCTCCAGATCGATCGGCTCGGGAAGCCCGTCATAAAGAACTTCGATATCGGCGCGATTAGACGCCGTCTGTCCTGTGGGAACGTCGATCCCCGCGCGGAACATGCGGCCCTTGCCGGCGTTGTCGGGACCTTTTTGTGTCCAGTACACCTTGCCGCCATCCACATCGATGGCCACGCCCACACACCACTTCGTAGCGTCCGGCCCGGGTCGCGGGTCACCGTTGCTGCTGTCCACGAGGGTCTCGATGTCCGAGCCGTCGAGATTGGCGCGCATCAGGCGCATGCCCTCGCGGTCACACCAGTACACCTTTCCACTCTCCTTTTCGAGCTGCAGCTGCTTGGGAGTGAATGTGCCGCCCGGGGGAACGATCGTCTTGCGATTCTGCCCGTCGAAGTCAGCTCGCTCGATGGAGCCGTCGTTGGCAATGGGGTCTCCCATATTTGTCCAGTAAATGTGTCCCGCCGCGACATCGACCGCGATGCCATCCGGGTATCTACACTCGGCGACGAGGATCTTGCGATCAGCGCCATCCGGATTCAGTGAGACCACACAGTCGTCGCTTAGGTCGAGAAGGAACAGGCGGCCCACTGTGGCTTTCTCGCCGGACACACGTTGCGGTTCATGAATTCGTGAACTGACCATGTGCCTTTCTCCAAGTCATCAGTTGGGATACGAACGGGATGCCGGATTCACTCCTGTGCGAGGTAATTCCATCGTTGAGCGAGTCGCCGACGTCGTCGATGTGACTGGTGACAACGATCGGCAGCGACGGGTGTCCGCAGTGACAACCTTCCAGCGCCGCCAGCGCGTGAGTTGTCAGAAGCCCCAATTCTCATAACAGTGGACCTAAGACACGGGTACCTACCTCGTCGACCAGTTCATGGGGTGCGGCCAGAGCTGTTGCGTTTGAATGTTGTTCGCGAACGCAGCGTCAGGTCCGTCAAACTGAGGCGCATGGCGTGTAGGGCGTAGTGAAGCTGGGACTTCACGAGGGGCTCCGTGATATTCAGATCGGCAGCGATTTCGCCCGTCGTCCATCCCAGGTGATGGGCCTTTCGAATCAGCTCACGATGCAACGGGCGCAACTGATTCCAGGCTTCGCTGAGAAGTTCAGGATCGAACAGCTTGTTGTCCATCTCGTCGGCTCAGGTCCCGTCGATCCGCGCGAGCCGGTCAGCGTCAGCGTCTGCGGTCACGAGTTGGAGAGGCTTTCACAACGATGTTGGCTTCAGTGGGCCGGGTCGGCGACCCACCCACCTTGCGTGCGGTCAGGGCACCACGATGGCACGGCCGCGCACGTTCCCGCCCTGCAGTTCGCGGTAGGCCTGCGCTGCGTTGTCGAGCGAGTACGTGGTCGACTCGACGCGCACCAGCCCTCGGGCCGCCAATTCGATGAGCTCGGCCAGCTCAAAACGGGATCCCCAATATGTTGTCTGGATACTGACCTCATACGGCTGCGAGAAGAACGACAGTGGCACGGTGCCGCCGGCGAGGCCGACTATCGTCGCGTCAGCGAGCGTGCGTGCGGCGGTGCGGGCGAGTTCGATCGTCGCGTCGGTTCCGACAAAGTCCAAAAGCACGTCGGCGCCGTGGCCCTGGGTGAGGTCCTTGACGGCGTCGGCCGCCTGATCGTCCGATGTGACGACATGGTCGGCGCCCACCTTTGTTGCAAGCTCCAGCGCCTCCTGCCGATTGTCGACGGCGATCACCTTGGCCGCCGTCGTCGCCTTCACCAGCTGGACCGCTATGTGCCCGAGTCCACCAACGCCAATCACCACGACGGTCGACGTCGGCGTCATCTTCAACCATGACCGGCGGATCGCATGGTACGGCGTTAGGCCAGCGTCGGTGAGCGCTGCCGCGGTAGCCGGGTCAAGCCCATCGGGCAGGCGCAGAAGCAGCCGCTCGGCGGGCACCAGCAGGTACTCGGCCATTCCGCCGTCGAGACCAAGCCCACCGCCGCCGTTTACGACCGGTGCCTCGGCCTGATTCTCGCAGTAGTTCTCGAAGCCCTGCCGGCACCGGCTGCACTTGCCGCATCCCCAGGCGCCGTAGACCACAACGGCATCGCCCTTCGAGACGGTGGTTACGCCGTAGCCGACTGAGTCAACCCATCCGGCGTTCTCGTGGCCAAGCGTGAATGGTAACTTCCAGGGCCACATGCCCGGCTCGAAGTCGTGCATCAGGTGCAGGTCGGAGTGACACGCCCCCGCGCCTCCGATCTTGACGACAACCTCGCCCGGCCCAGGTGTCGGCTTCGGCACCTCGACCAGCTCCGGATCGGTCTTCCAATCAATTAATTGCAGAGCCTTCATAGCGCACCTTCCTCGTGCTCAGAACGGCCCGGCAACAAACCCGTCAGGCTGACATCGCCCCGGGTCACGGCATCGGTGGGCGGAGCTTGCCAGGCCGTTACCCAGCCGCCCGGTTGACTCGAATCAGATTACATTTCATTCTCCTCATCAAATGAGACGAAGCCATGAAGCGTATCCGTGATCACGCGGACGTCGACACCCGAGCTTTTGCATGAAGTTCGGCGCAGCGGTCGAGCAGGTAGTCGACTTCGCTCATCCAGCCGCAGATAGTGGCGTAATCACCCTCGCGGCGGGCGCGTTTAACCTCCTGGTAGGCATCGAAGATCCGCCGCTCGAGCCCGTGATCAGGCGACATGAGCGACCCGCCGCGGCGCGGGGATGAGATGACCATGTGGTCACCGCCTCTCGTTATCAAAGATATTCGAGAGCTTGCGCTCGGATCGGGTTCTGCCGTCCGAGGAGCTCCTACGATCACTTCCGGGACTATCCGCCCCACTCTGCTAATCGTCGGTCCTCCCTACTCGGCCGTCATTGTTTCGGGTGACACGATCTTCGAGCACAGATTAGTGGCGGCGCCAACCGCAACGGTGAGGACCAGCCCAAGTCGATCCTGCCTTCGCCGTAACGCAGCCGGATGGCCATGCCGTCGGCAACTGAGTCGCGCGACGCGGTGTCGTTCCGACGCGCAAGCCGACTTCGTCAATCTCTGGGTCGGCGCTTCTCGGCAACTCGGCGAGAAGGGCGATCTTCAGGGGCAGTGCGTATTTCGAGATCAGCCGGCGAACGACATGACAGGCGTGACCGCTGCCGGTCACCGCAACTCCTTCGCGCCCGACTGCATCCGGCACTGGCAAGCAACAAAGCGGCATACCTGAAGCCCGTAATGACAGACCAGTTCGGCGATATGTCGCCATTGTCCGTGTGCCGAGGCCACTGCTGAAGAACGCAGACACCACCAAGCACAGATGGATGCGCTCCACCGCGCCGAAAGCCAACGTGTTGCGGCTCAAGTTCGAAAAGTTTTGCTCTCTGGCATGAGAACGCCGATGTTTGGTGATTCCTGGTGGACAGTCAGAATCGATAACCCAACTAACGCAGTGACGATCATTCTTGCCGTCGACGTTAAAGCCGTAGATACCAACGTAATTGATATACCGACGGTTGTAGACGGGCTAACAACACCATGATGTGGTGCCGACCGTTGATAACCACAACCGAGTCGGATACGGCAACATAGAAGTACTCGCCGTCAGGACGCACGGTGATGTCGTGAACGCGGCTGTCGACCGGGATCGTCGCAATGGCGGTTTCCGCCGGCGTCCACTCGTCGCAGTCGGGCCGGGAGCCGGTCGCGCGATCCGGGCCATTACCGATGCCGCTGTCCAACACTTCCTCGCTTACGTGAGGTTCCAGCGTCGAAACAACGCCTGCTGGCAGCGCCGCAGGCGCACGCCCGTACCCGGCGCGCCACGCGAACAGGGCGGCCCCGAGTAAGGCAACCGCGCAGACACCCGCAGAGACGCCGAAATCGGTTAGCTGACCATTGATCAACATCAGGATCGCGTAACCGCCTGCGAAGACTGCGAGAAACACCGAGGCTCTGCCTAGCCGGGTCATGACACTCGCCCCTCACTTACCTGGTTCGCAGGCGCGAGAACCGGGCGGCCGGCGGCGATGGCACAGCTGATGGCTCCGGTGACCACCTGCGGGACCTCATGCATAAGCATGTGCCCTGCGGTGGGCCGGTGAATGAGCGTGGCCCCGGCGATACCGTCGGCCAGATCGCGGGCGTGCCATGTCGGCGTGAGCCTGTCCGCTCCGCCACTGATGATGGTTGTGTTGGCGGTGATAGAGCTAAGGGTCTGATAGTGGTCGTAGTCTTTCAGACCGCGCAGGAAGCCGACTTTGGTCGTCGATGGGGTGGCGTTGATGGCTGCCGCGGACACAGCGACCAACGATTTCGGGGCGGCATCGCCGTATCCGCCATGTCTGGTCAGTGCCGCGTACACCGGCCGGGCGAGGAGTCGAACTACCTCATCCGTGCCCGCGCGAGGCATGCGGTGTACGAGTTGGTAGAGCATACGTGTAGCGGGGGTGCCCAGCAGCCGGCCGAGGCCGCGCGAGCCGAGTTTTCCCGCGGCGGTCGCGACGAGAACGAGGCTCTCCGGCTCAACGGGACGCTTGCTGGCGGGGCGGCCAAGATAGGCCAAGGCCGTCATGCCGCCCATGGAGTGCCCTACCAGGGTGAGCGGGCCTGTCACGCCAAGCGCTACCAGCAACCCGGCGAGATCGTCGGCGAGTCGGTCGATGTGGTACGTGTGCATCGGCGCACTGCCGGAGTCGCCGTGGCCACGGTGGTCGTAACTGATGATCCGGATGTTGTTGCCCCAGTGACGGATCAGCTGCGTCATCTGGATGTTCCAGGAATCTTTGTTCAAGCAGAAGCCATGGAGAAGGACGACAGTATGGCCAGCGGCGTGAGATCCGCAGTCACGGACGGACAGCGGGACGCCATCGCTCGTGGTGACTATCCGGTTGCAGACCAGCGACTGGCGCGTGCCGGGCATGCCCCTGCGGCTGCATCGCGTTGGCGTCGTCTGCGGCATCATCGCTTCGTTACCTGACATGGCAGTGTTTGTGAGGGCGAGGATTCCAGGCAACTGTCCCTTGGGGAGTTGCGCTGCCGGTCTTTAGTCGCTTGCTGTCGCCGTGCGGCCAAGTCGCCTATTTTGTCGAGGTCGCTCGCGGCGCTGGGTATCCCGAACACCTTCCGCCACGCCTTGCAGACGATGCGAAGCAGTAGCAGCACGGACAATCCGGAAACAATCAGGTTGGCGAGCATCGTCGTTGTCCATGCCTGGGGTGCGGGTCGATAAACTTGAGATCACCCATGCAGAGCGACACGGGGTGCCCAAGAACGCTATTCATGGCACTCCTTCGTCGAAATTGTGTTTGCAAACCGACCACGTGCTGTAGCCACCGGTGGAGGGATTCGGTTATCGCCGTGAGGCTCTTGCCGATGTGTCGATCGTCGGACGGGTCGGCGCCGGTGTCGAGGTTGTCACGGACAATGTGGCGCAATGTTTGGTGTGGCCGCTGACAACGCCGCGACGCCAGCCCAGTTCCAGCGCTGATCCGGCTGGGCGCTGCTCAATCGTCTGTCGATAACGCGTGATGAACGCCTAACCCAATGGCCGCGGCGCCGACAGTTTTCCTTGGGCGGTGTCCGTCGCGGACCGCTAAAGCGGTTGGTCAGTGGCGGCCGGCGAGCGCGGGCGAGCATTCGGTGATAATCCGGGCGGCAAAGTTGTTAGGCATCGGTGCCCGCTTCTCAGCCGCCAACCATGCTGACCGGCAATACATTCCGAGGTTTCCACCGCGGCTGCCATGACGTTCCATCGGCAAGCATTCCGCGAAGGTTCGACGCGCCGAGCTCGGGCGGTTCACACAGCGGTTGTCGGTGCATTGGTGAGTGCGGCAAGCACGAGATCGCCTGCGCCGATAGAGCGTTTGGCACGCAATTCGAGTCACGCCGCGATGCTGTTGCGGCGCCACACGATCGCTACATCAGTCGGCGGTGCACTTCGAAGGTCAGACACAGTTCGGCTCTCGGTCAACAACGCCCGCAACCGCAGCGGTCCTGCGATTTACCACGCAGTATTTGCCAGCGTGTCGTCGGCCAAACATCGTAAGGATCACTTGATTCACTACCGCAGCCAGAAAACACACCGAAAGCCGAGATTGACAACATGATCCGCACAACACTACCGATCAGAAGGATCCACAAATATCGTGTGGTCGAAACGTCGACGAGCAGGTCACGCACTGGCCTCTCGGCGTCATACTGCCCTGATCGATGTTAATCGTCACGGCTCCCAGAGGATTCGTTTGAGAGGTTGGAGCGGCCGCCGAGCAGGACCGTGACTTATTCAGCGCCCTCCAATTTCGTCAGCTCATCGTCAACCCATGCGCTCACATGTCGGATCTCGTCCTTGACGTTGCTGGCCCTCTCCGGCGGCTTACGATCTGTGAATTCGTGACTGCCGTTACGGGCCACGATGACCGGAACTCGTACGGACTGCAGGACCGCCGAAGTGACTGAGCCCAAGTGCATGCCGGCGTATCCACCGCGGCCGCGACTTCCCAGCACCACTAGTTGGGCATCCTTGGACTCGTCGATGAGCCACCGGGCCGGCACGTCACAGACCAGTCGTCGGTGCACCTGCACCTCCGGATAGCGTTCTTGCCATCCGGCCAGACGTTCACCGAGCACCTCGTCGCCTTCGTCACGGTAAGTCCTCCAGTCCATGCCAAGGATCGGAAAGACCGCGACATCGCTCCAAGCGTGCAGCGCCACCAGTGGCACGCCGCGATGCAAGGCTTCGTCGAAAGCTAGCGCCACGGCCGCTCCCGACGCAGCTGAACCGTCGATGCCGACGAGGATTGGTGCATCTTCGCGGATCTCATCCTGTGCCGATTCCGGCGCATGCGCCACCGCCACCGGGCAGTGCGCATGGTGGAGCAGCCCCGAGGTTACCGAGCCGAGTACGTCCGGGCCCCAAGCGCTGAGCCCGCTTCTGCCTACCACGATCATTTGCGCATCGTTTGATGCATCGACGAGCGTCGGCACCACACTGGCGTACCGCACCTCGGTGTGGATTTCCCCCGGCTTCTCGCCGGGCACCTCGTCGACAACTCGTCGTGCTTGGTCGATGATCTGGCGCGCCTGGTCTTCCTGGCCCTGCGTGATGGTGTCGTTCGGGGCCATCGCCGAGCTGAAGAGCGTCGGCGCCACAACGTTTATCAGTTTGATCGGCAGCCCGCGCATCGCCGCCTCATGCGCTGCCCAGTGGATAGCGGCATCGGATGCCGCTGACCCATCGACACCGACGACCACTTTGGACTGCATCGCCCCGCCAACCATCACGCGCTCCCGTTTCGAAGTATTTCTGCCTACATCATGGCGCCGGCATCGGTCGCCGGGCATGGTGGGTGAGGACAGCATCAACGCACCGATCTTGTAACGCCCGACACCGCACATATGCTTATCGTGCGGCCGCGTTTCTGCTGTGAGCTCGGAGACGGGTACCGCTGACACTCACCGCCCTTGAGTAGCCGGCGCCGATCTATCGTCTGCCGACGTTGAGCAGACAATGTCCCGACCGCTTTGCTGTGACAGCAGACATCCGCCAGTGCCCGGGCATAAGGTTTCGGAGTATGAGCGCGGTACCGCACGCCGACAGCGTCCGGCGTGGCGCCGACCCTGACCCACACATCGTTGAGCTCAGCAAGCTCATGCTGGCCCGTGCCCCGGAACTGGGCGCGGCGCTGGCTGATCGGCTGTTCCGGGAAATCGACGCGTACCACGACGGCACCGTCGTCACGAAAGACGAAGTACGTGCAAGTTGCGAGGCAAACCTGGCGTTCGTCTTCGACTCGCTTGCGGGGCACGCTGACGCCGATGTCTCGGAGGCCGAGCACACCGGGACCACCCGCGCGCTCTCCGGCGTGCCGCTACCGGCGTTGATGACGGCCTACCGGATCGGTTTCCGGTTCATGTGGGAGGAGACCCTTGCCGCCGCACGCGCCGCGGGGATACCCACCGAATCGATCCTGGAAGTGACCACGCACGTGTTTCTCGCGCAGGACACCTTCACTCAGGCGATGGCCAGCGCCTACCGCCAACAGCTGACCGCGCAGATTCTGGAGCAGGAAGAAGAACGGTCGGCGTTGGTCGAAGCGTTGCTGTCTCGCCGGATAACCGACACGCAGAGCCTCTGGGAGGCAGCCGACCTGCTCCGGCTGCCCACCACCGGACCCTATGTCGTCGTGGCGGCCGAGTTACCGGCGATCGGGAAATTGGGCTTGCCCGCGATCGAAAACAAGCTCTCCGCCCGCGACATCCGATCGGCCTGGCGGCTGCTGCCGGACTTACACGTCGGCGTCGTCCACGTGCGCATACGCGACACCGTCGACACGTTGATCGCAGTGCTCCGCCAGGCAGCGACCGTCCGGGTTGGTATCAGCCCGCCGTTTCACGACTTGGCCGAAACCAGCGAGGCCCTGCGGTTCGCCCGGTTGGCGGTAACCGGGAGGCCGTCCGGCGACTCGCTGGTGACGGTGTTCGACGACACCCCGCTCGCCATTGCGGCTGTCAGCGCGCCTGAGGTCATGGCGAAGATCAGGTCAACGGTGCTCAAGGGCCTGAATCAGCTGCCGCCCGCCGAACGCACAATCCTGCTCGACACCTTCCGGGCGTGGTTACAAGCCGACGGCTCGGCTAGCGACACCGCGGAGACGATCTTCTGTCACCCCAACACCGTGCGACACCGTCTTCGCCGCATCGAGGAGTTGACCGGCCGATCGCTCTCGGCGCCCAAGGACCTTGCCGAACTCTGTCTGGCCTTCGAGGTCGAGCAGCGGTTGCCTTGAGCGACGCGGTCGTCGGTTAGCTGGGTGTCAAGGCCTTCAGCCGATGGCGAACCTGGAACGCGCTGATGACCATCCACGATGCCGATGACGATCAGCCACCAGCCGGCGACCAGGGTCAGGATCGCGATCGAATCGAGCGGGGAGATGATCAGCACTCCGCGGCCGATAACGATGATCACGCCGGAGAGCACCTGCCAGCCGCGTGCGGGCAGGTGGTCGAAGGACAGCGCCGCGGCGAGCAGGGTGAACCCGCGGAATAGCCAGCTGATGCCGATCCACAGGGCCGAAAGCAGGATCGACTCGAGTTTGTCGCGGAAGCAGAAGAACCCCACTGGCTGCCATCAGTGGATCCTGGTGATTCGATCGTCAATCAACGCGAAGAAACGCAGCAAGATAAGAGCACTGGACGGCCTGGCGGATGGCGGCGTTGGGCAGAATCGTGGCGCGGACGATCGGGCGTCGATGAGCGCCAACGCGGCTGGTGTTGATACTGTTCGGCGCTCTGCGCGCGAGTTCCCGCACCACTCGTCTACCGTTCCGCTCAAGCCGGTCGAGGCGATCTATCGGACGGCGTTAGCGACGACATCATGGACGGTCTTGCCCGCCTTGCGGATCCCGAAGGCCTCCACGATTTCGTACACACCGATGACGACGAGCCAGCTGCCGACGACGAGAGTCAATATGGCGAGCGAATCGAACGGCCAGGCCAGGACGACGATGCCGGCGATAAAGCTGATGACGCCGAAGAAGATCACCCACCCTCGCCCGGGAAGGCCGGGATCACTGATTGCCGATGCCGCCGTCGCCGTGCCGCGGAAGATGAACCCGACAGCGATCCAAATGGCCAGCAACAGATATGCGTATCCGTAGTCAAAGTGGCGGAAGGCCAGTACGGCCAGGACCACGGATGCCGCGCCGCTGATAAACAGCAGGATCCGCGCGCCTGCCGTCACAGGCAGAGTGAACGCGAAGATCACCTGCGCGACGCCGCTCACGAGCAGATACACGCCGAAAAGGACCGCCGCGACGGTAATCGATTTTCCCGGCCAGACCAGAATAAGGACGCCCACGACCGCGGTGAGCACTCCGGACAGTAGCGTCGCTTTCCAAAAATGGTGAAACAGACTCCGATGAGCAGTGTTGGTCATCCTCGAAGTGTTTCACGCCAAGAACTGAACTATCCAGTGTTTTTCGTTTTTCTCGCATCGATTTGGGGCGTCTCGTCGACGCTCGGCAATAGCGCCATCACCAGGGCGATCACCAGCACGTAGGCCCCGGCCGCGAGCAGTCCGGCATTCCAGAGACCACGTCGATTCGCCCGCGTCCGGGCCAGCCACACTGCAGCGAATGCCAACACCACCGACGTCAGCACCGCCACCAGATACCAACCGGTCCGAGCCCCGATGGTGTCCGCCTGGCCGACAGCCGGCGGATTGGCCGGATACTTCACGAACGCCACCAGGCATCCCACAATGAAAGCACCCGCCGCGAGCAACACCGAAAATACCTGCGGCTCAACGTTTCCGACTCGCCCATGCATAACGCAGAACGGGACAGCGAACAGCGCGCCCATCGCGACACCGAAGATCAGCACACCGAAACCCAGTCCGGCGTTGGACTGACGCTGCGGGTGAACAACTCGGCGCCGTGCTCGTGCACGCCGCGAACATTCGCTACGTCGGTGCGACCGTCTTCATTAGCGATCGCGCGGCCAATGACGGGCTTGGCGCACAGCCGCGCGAACAGGAACGCCAGAATTCCGGCGACTGCACCCGCCAGGAGATCACGTGTTACGAGCGAGCTGGTGCAGTGGACCTTCGAAAACGGTCTTTTCGCCGGTTGTCATCTCAATAATCATGAGCCGGAATCGACGCAAGACAATGTCCGCGGGGACACAATTCAGCATCGCGGACAGGTCGCGCGAACAATGTCGGGCTGAAACTGCCGATGTACGGCGCGCGGTCGCAGTTATGCGAACACCTCCGCGACCAGCTTTGTCGCCGGAAGACAAGAACACATCGGAAGTTGGTCGGTTAGCGACAGGACCGCGCCGGGGTCGCGGCACTAGGTTTTCTATCAAGCACAGCGTCACGCTTCAGCAGCCAGCTGATCTCGAATTAGCAAGTCCCACAACCCATCCAACGTCCGCTTCTCAGAGAAATCCAGGTGAAACCATGTTACTGCCCCTCTTCATCTTCCTGATGATCCTGTTCCCCGTGCTCCTCCCCGCCACCATCACCGCTGTCCACGCCGTCAGCCGGGCCTACCGAGCGGACCGGACGACCGCCCTGCCACGGAGCTTCGCTCCTCGCAGTTTCGTTCCCGCTGCCGCGTGACGCCTGCCGCGCCACCCTTGACCGGGGCCACACCTACGGGTGTGGCCCCCGTTGTCTATGGGGCATCCGGCTGCAGAACCGCGCTGCCGTACCAGTGACAGGCCAGCAACGCGACTTCTACGTCGAGCCGGTCGCTGCCGATCTCGCGGCAGCGCGCTGACGATCGCCACGCCGCGGGCGTCCTCCACCTCTCGGTGTGAGCGGCGAAAGCCGTCGACGCCACCGGCCATCGTGCCGATGGCCACGCTCGGCGAATTCGGTCGGGTCTGCGCGAACCGGCGGACCGCTCCCACAGCATCAGGCACCACGGCGCGGTACGGCAGCCACCCCCAGCCACAGCTTCAGCTTTGTCGCCGGAAGACAAGAACACATCGCAAGTTGGTCGGTTAGCGACAGGACCGCGCCGGGGTCGCGGCACTAGGTTTTCTATCAAGCACAGCGTCACGCTTCAGCAGCCAGCTGATCTCGAATTAGCAAGTCCCACAACCCATCCAACGTCCGCTTCTCAGAGAAATCCAGGTGAAACCATGTTACTGCCCCTCTTCATCTTCCTGATGATCCTGTTCCCCGTGCTCCTCCCCGCCACCATCACCGCTGTCCACGCAGTCAGCCGGGCCTACCGAGCGGACCGGACGACCGCCCTGCCACGGAGCTTCGCTCCTCGCAGTTTCGTTCCCGCTGCCGCGTGACGCCTGCCGCGCCACCCTTGACCGGGGCCACACCTACGGGTGTGGCCCCCGTTGTCTATGGGGCATCCGGCTGCAGAACCGCGCTGCCGTACCAGTGACAGGCCAGCAACGCGACTTCTACGTCGAGCCGGTCGCTGCCGATCTCGCGGCCGCGCCGGGCGACGGCGCGGCCCACGCGATACTTCACCGTGTTGAAGTGCAAATTGAGTTCCTCGGCCGCCACCTTGTAGCTGGAGCCGCAACCCAGATACACGCGCAACGTCTCACGCAGCCGCTCGTCGTTCTCGTCAACACCGGCGAGGTCCCCAAGCACACTGGCCACCCAGTCGCGGGTGCCGCCGACGTCGCCACCAAGACGCGCCACAACAGAAAGCCCCGGATCAGAGGCAGCGATCACCGTCGCGGTTGAAGAATTAGGCCGCGCGCTGACGATCGCCACGCCGCGGGCGTCCTCCGCCTCTCGGTGTGAGCGGCGAAAGCCGTCGACGCCACCGGCCATCGTGCCGATGGCCACGCTCGGCGAATTCGGTCGGGTCTGCGCGAACCGGCGGACCGCTCCCACGGCATCGGGCACCAGGGCGCGATACGGCAGCCACCCCCAGCCACAGCTTCGATCGGCCGCAACGAAGAGCGGGGTGGCACCGGCACCGGTGGCTTCGCCGAGTTCGCGGAGAAACCTTTGCAGCCGGGCGAGCTCATCGCCTTCGGTGCCCGGGTCCGGGTACCACACGGCCAGCGCCAGATGGTGCCACCGCAGCGGATAACGGATCGACGTGCTTGCCGCATCCACATCGATGGTCTTGTTCGCGGCCAAGACCTCGCGCACCCGCAGGCCACGAAGACTGTTCTGGTTCTCCAGCCAGCGTTCGCGTTCGTCTTCGTAGACGGCGACAACTTGCTGCGACATCCAGTCGATGTACTCGAACAACGTGCCAGTGATCGCCTCGATCACCTCCACGTGCATGGCTTCCGGGATATCGATGACGCGCAATTCGGCGAAAACTACTTCATTTATCTGGCGCTGACCGAGCCGATAGGCTCGCACCAGCGCGTTGACTGGCACCCCGCGCTGTGCCAGCCGGCGGGCGTACTCGAGCGCTGCGGTGGGCGCCTCGACACGCTCGACAGCGATGTCGTAGCGCAACGCGTGCAAGATCGTATCGACGTTGCCCTCGACGCTGGTCCCGAGTAACTCCACGAGCGCTGCATCGCCGCGCAGCTCGGGGATCTGATCCTCGAGGGCGTGACGAAGCGCCGACGACAGCGCGCCCAAGCGGCCATGCAATCGGCCAGCGACATCTGCGACATAACTGCTTACCCCGACTTCGCTGTCGAGGTGCGATTTCTTCACCTCAATGACGTTAGACGCCGTAGTTGTCTTCGAGCGATAGCAGCGCCGGGAAGTTTTGTTGATCAACCACTGTGTAAAGCCGTGCGTCATTCCTAATGTTGGTGGTAACTCTCGCCAACGACGGTCAGAAGGAGCGTAAACAATGGGATTCACACAACCGGATCTCGCCGCAGTCGATCCGGATACCTTTCTGCAGAAGCCGCTGATGGAGCGGATGCGGATCCTCGCTATCGATTGGGCTGAACAGGGATTCGGCTCACCGAAGATGATCCACACCATGTACATCGCGAAGCTGGTGATTTTCTTCGCGATCGGCGGCATCACCGTCGCGACCGCGACATCGGGGCTGCCGACTTTCTGGCATGTGACGCAATGGTGGAACCAACCAGTCGTCTATCAGAAGGTCATCCTGTGGACCGTGCTGCTCGAGGCTATCGGAGTGGCCGGGTCCTGGGGGCCGTTGGCCGGCAAGGTCAAGCCGATGACCGGCGGCATCCTGTTCTGGGCCCGAACGGGAACCATCCGGCTGCGCCCGTGGAAGTGGGTGCCGTTCACCAACGGCGACCGGCGCACCTGGTTCGACATCGGGCTCTACGTGGCACTGCTGGTGAGCTTGGCCGTGCCGTTGCTGTCACCGGGCGTGCACAGCGACTCGCTCTCGAAGGCGGTGCCGGACAACACATCCGGTCTGGTGAACCCCGCCCTGCTGATCGCGCCGATCGTGCTGCTGGTGCTGAACGGTCTGCGGGACAAGACCATCTTCCTGGCCTCCCGTGGCGAGCAATACTTACCGGTCCTGGTCATCTTCGCAGTCTTGCCGTTCGTCAACATGATCATCGCGCTGAAGATGGTGATCGTGGTGGTTTGGGTCGGCGCCGGCTTCTCGAAGTTCGGAAAGCACTTCTCCAACGTCATTGGGCCGATGGTCAGCAATACGCCATATGCGTTCAAATGGTTGCGGCGGGCACACTATCGCAACTTCCCGCGCGATCTGCGGCCTTCGCGGCTGGCGGACTTCATGGCACACGTCAATGGCACCACGGTCGAGATTGTGGCTCCGCTGGCCCTGTTCTTCTCCACCAATAAGTGGCTGACGCTGGCTGCCGCGCTGTTCATGGTGGGCTTCCACCTGTTCATCATCTCGACCTTTCCGCTTGCGGTGCCGCTGGAATGGAACGTGGTCTTCGGCTACACCACGATCTTCCTGTTCCTCGGCTTCCCGAACTGGAACGGATACGCCCCGTGGAACATGACTCCGCCCTGGCTGGCTCTCATCGTCGCCGCCGCGCTGCTGTTCTACCCGGTGCTGGGCAATCTGCGACCGGACAAGGTGTCCTTCCTGCCCTCGATGCGGCAGTACGCGGGCAACTGGGCCTCGGCGCTGTGGACCTTCGCGCCCGGTGCCGAGCAGAAGCTGAACAAGGTCACCCGCTCGGCGTCCAACCAGATCGACCAGTTCATCGCGGCCGGCTACGAGCCAAAGTGGGCGGAGATCACCCTGCAGAAGACGACAGCGTGGCGAAGCATGCACAGCCAGGCTCGCGGCCTGTACTCGCTGCTGTTGACCCATCTGCCCGACATCGACGCCCGCACGGTGCGGGAAGGTGAGTTCGTGTGCAACTCGCTGATCGGCTTCAACTTCGGCGACGGCCACCTGCACAATGCAGACATGATCCAGGCCGTGCAACGGGAGGCCGCCTTCGAGCCGGGCGAATGCGTCATCGCCTGGGTGGAGTCGGAAGCCTTCGGCAGCGGCGTCCAGCACTACCAGTTGATCGACGCCGCACTCGGGGTGGTCGAGCGCGGCACCTGGAAGGTGTCCGACGCGGTCGCCGAACAGCCCTGGCTGCCCAACGGCCCGATCCCGACCGAGGTGACGTGGTCGCTGTCAGGTGCGATTCCGCCCGCGTCCAGCAAAGAGCAGGACCGCGGTCACGGAGCGCTGGCGTGAGTACCGCAGTGGTGGTTGGCGGCGGGCCCAACGGGCTCGCTGCCGCCATAGCCTTGGCCGCCGAAGACGTTTCGGTCACCGTCCTCGAAGCCGCCGACGAAGTCGGCGGCGGCGCGCGCAGCAGCGAAGCCATCGTCCCCGGCCTGCTGCATGACCACTGCTCGGCAATCCACCCGATGGCGATCGGCTCGCAGTTCCTCAGCCGCTTCGATCTGCAGCGGTACGGCCTGTCGTGGCGCTGGCCGGAGATCGATTGCGTCCACCCGCTCGACGGCGGCAACGCCGGCGTGCTGCACCGCTCGGTGGAGCAGACCGCGGCCGGTCTCGGTCGCGACGGGTCTCGATGGCAGCTCGCATTCGGCTACCCGGCCGCTAAGTTCGACGCACTCAGCGAGGACATCATGCGGCCCCTGCTGCGGTTCCCGCACCATCCGCTGATGTTGGCCAGGTTCGGTGCACCCACCGTGCTTCCCGCGTCCGCGTTCGCCCGGCTGTTCCGCACCGAGGCGGGGCGCGCCTTGTTCGGAGGCGTTGCGGCCCATGCCTTCCGGCCGCTGCACTACCCGATGACATCGGCAATCGGGATGGGCATCATCGCGGCCGGCCATCGGTACGGCTGGGCGGTGGCAGAAGGTGGATCGCAGTCGATCACCAACGCGATGGTGGCGCTGCTGACCGACTTGGGCGGCAAGATCGAGACCGGTGTTCGGGTCCAAACGGCGTCGCAGCTGCCGCCGGCAGACGTCACGATGTTCGATCTGGCGCCAAGCGCGGTCGCCGAGATCATCGGGGACCGTCTTCCGCGCCGTATTTCGCGAGCCTTCACCAGGTTCCGGCGTGGTCCGGGTGCATTTAAAGTCGACTTCGCCGTCGACGGCGGCGTGCCCTGGACGAACCCGGACGCCCACCGAGCAGGCACCGTGCACCTTGCCGGGAGCTACTCCGAACTTGCCGCGACGGAGCGGGAGATCCACGCCGGGCGCATGCCCGAGCGGCCATTCGTGTTGGTCGGTCAGCAGTACCTGGCCGATCCGCAACGATCGGTCGGCAACGTTCACCCGTTGTGGACATATGCGCACGTCCCGAACGGCTACAGCGGCGACGCGACCGAGGCGATCATTGCTCAGATCGAGAGGTTCGCCCCCGGTTTCCGGGAGCGCATCGTCGGCTCAGCAGTTCGCTCCACGACGCAGATTGCCGCCTACAACCTCAACTATGTCGGCGGCGACATCATGACCGGCGCCAAGGACATTCGGCAGCTGACGTTCGGACCGCGAATCACGCTGTCGCCGTACACCATTGGGTTGCCCGGTATGTACATCTGCTCGGCTGCCACCCCACCGGGACCGGGCGCGCATGGCATGTGCGGCGCGAACGCCGCCACACTCGCGCTCGGCTACCTGGCTCGGCGGGCGTAACACCACTGCGAGAATTCTCAGGGCCCTGGATAGGTGTAGAAGCCCTCGCCGGTCTTGACGCCGAGCTTGCCCGCATCGACGTAGGTCTGCAACAAGTCCCGTACGTTCTTCGGTAGGTGCGGAAACTCTTCGGCGTAGTGGTTCTCAATGTCGAGCGCGACGTCGAGGCCAACTAGGTCCATCAATTGGAACGGCCCGGCCGGCACGCCCAAATTGAGCTTGAACATCCCGTCAACATCCTCCGGACGGGCCACCCCCTCGGCGACCACAGCCAGCGACTCACGCTTGATCGCGGCCCACACCCGATTGAAGATGAAGCCGGTGCACTCCTTGCGCGCTTCGAACGGGTAGACGCCGAACTCGGGCAGGACGGTCAGCAAGGTGTCGAGCAGGCCGCGGTCCGTCTCACCGTCGGACATCAGGTCGAGCGCGTTGATCTCTGGTGGCATATAGAAGTGCGTGTTGCACAGACGGGTTTTGTCCCGCACATTTTCTGCCATCAGACGCGAGGGATACGACGACGAGTTGGTCGCGAAGATGGTGTCCGGCGGGGCTGCCCGGTCGATCTCGCCCCACAGCGGAATCTTGATCTCGAGTTTCTCGGGGGCGGACTCCACTGCAAGCCACGCGCCGTCCAACGCCTCGGCCAGGGATGTCGTGGCCGTCGCGACACCCGGTTGGCCGAAGCCGCGGTCCTCGATGACTCTCGGAAGGCTCTCGGCCACATACTGTGTCGCGGCAGCCAGCTGTTGCTCGCGCCGAGCGTAGATTCGCACGGTTCCCCCGCGGCTGGCGAACATCAGCGCGACACGCCGACCCAACGTTCCCGCCCCAATCACCGCGACCGGACGGCTCCGGATGTCCTCGAAAGTGTATGTGTACGGCACAGTTTCCTCATTCCCGTCGGTCGTATGCTAGTCCTGCCCGGCGCGCATCGTCGCGAATCGACAAACGTCGACCCACCGTTGTCTCTCGTCGACGACAAGCCCAATCTTGTTGGCCGGCCGACGATTAAAACGCTTAGAGCAGCCTGGCTTGTTCGGGCTGCGGCTCTGCCGGCTCGAGTAGCTCTGGCCCGTTGTTGCGCACGTTGTTGACCAGCGTCGAGATCTCGCGCATTTCAATGCCGCGCACGTCGGGCGGGTTGGCCAGTAGTTCGAGGTCGGCCGGGACGTCGGGGTCCAGCCAGCGATCCCAATCACGTTCGGCCACGATCAACGGCATCCGGTCATGGATCTCGGCGAGCTCGCCGATCGCATCGGTGGTGATGATGGTGCAGCTCAGCAACGGGCTGGCGTCCTTGGCGGGCTTCCACACCGACCACAGGCCCGCCATGAACAGCAGCTCGCCGTCGGCGCGGTGCAGAAAGAACGGCGTCTTACGGGCCTTCTTGCCGGATTCGGCAGCGGGGTTGGCGCGCCACTCGTAGTAGCCGTCCATCGGCACCAGGCAGCGTTTCGATTTGGCGCTCGAGCGAAACGCCGGCGAGGTGGTGACCTTCTCAGCCCGGGCGTTGATCAGTTGCGGCCCCTTGGACTCCGGCGCGCCGTCAGATCCGGCCTTGGCCCACGGCGGTACCAATCCCCAGCGCATGGAGCGGACTCGCCTGGTGGGTTCGTCGTCGGGTTCGTCGTGCCGACGGACCACGGTGGTGATGGTCGTGGTGGGCGCCACGTTGTAGTTCGGGCCGGCCGCAGACTCCGCCGATCGCGCCTCGTTGATCGCCTGGATCTTCTCGGCCAGCGCGGCCGGATCTGTCGTGACCGCGAATCGTCCACACATGACTCCATGGTGGCAGAGCCGACAGACAAGCAATGATGGACCAGTGAGCACCTGGATCGCCCCGTCTGCACCGACGCCGGTATGCGCGACGGTGACGGTGCCGGGCTCGAAATCCCAGACCAATCGTGCTTTGGTGCTCTCGGCGCTGGCCGCCACCAACGGCGGTGTCTCGACGATCAGCGGTGCGCTGCGCAGCCGGGATACCGATCTGATGATCGGGGCGCTGGAAGCGCTGGGCCTGCGGGTCGAGGGGCCGGCAGACGAGCTCGAGGTAAGCGGGACAATCGCCCCGCCGCCCGACACCCGGATCGATTGCGGCCTGGCCGGCACGGTGTTGCGTTTCGTCCCGCCCCTGGCGGCGCTGGGACTGGCCGCGGTCACCTTCGACGGTGACGAGCAGGCCCGGGTCCGGCCGATCGCGCCGCTGCTGAACGCGCTGCGCGGCCTCGGTGTCGACATCGACGGCGACGGCTTGCCGTTCCGGGTGCACGGCGCCGGATCGGTCGCCGGCGGAGCCGTGGAGATCGACGCCTCGGCGTCGTCGCAGTTCGTCTCCGGCCTGCTGCTGGCCAGTGCGTCGTTCACCGACGGCCTGATCGTGCAGCACTCCGGGCCTGCGCTGCCGTCGGCACCGCACATCGCCATGACGGTGGCGATGCTGCGCCAAGCCGGCGTGGACGTCGACAGCGACGCTCAGGCGGCTCCCGACCGTTGGCAGGTGCGGCCCGGCGTGGTGGCCGCCCGACACTGGCAGATCGAACCGGACCTGTCCAATGCCGTCCCGTTCATCGCCGCGGCGGTGGTCAGCGCGGGCACGGTGCGCATCACCGGCTGGCCGGCGGCCAGCATCCAACCTGCCGAGGCGATCCTGGGCATCCTTCGGCAAATGAATTCGGTTGTCGATCAATCAGATTCGTATCTCGAAGTGCGCGGGCCGCAGTCCTACGGAGGATTCGACGTAAACCTGCGCGACGTCGGCGAGCTCACCCCGGCGGTGGCGGTGCTCGCGGCGCTGGCCACCCCGGGCTCCGTGTCACGGCTGAGCGGAGTCGCCCACCTGCGCGGCCACGAAACCGACCGCCTGGCCGCGCTGCGCACCGAGATCAACCGGCTGGGCGGCGATTGCCGGGAAACCGCTGACGGGCTGGAGATCACCGCGACGCCGCTGCGGCCAGGGACCTGGCGATCGTATGCCGATCACCGGATGGCGACGGCCGGCGCGATCGTCGGCCTGCGGGTGGCCGGCGTCGAAGTCGAAGACATCGCCACCACCGCCAAGACGCTGCCGCAGTTCCCGCGGCTGTGGACGGACATGGTTGGGGAGTCCAGCGGTTGAGGCCGGGCGACTACGACGAGTCCGACGTCAAAATCCGCTCGGGGCGGGGTTCGCGACCGCGGACCAAGACCCGCCCCGAGCACGCCGACGCCAAGCCGGCGATGGTGGTCAGCGTCGACCGCGGCCGGTGGGGGTGCGTGCTCGACGGCGACCCCGATCGCCGGGTCACCGCGATGCGAGCCCGGGAGCTGGGCCGCACACCGATCGTGGTCGGCGACGACGTCGACGTGGTGGGCGATCTTTCCGGCCGGACGGATGCGTTGGCCCGCATCGTCCGCCGGGGGCCGCGGCGAACAGTGTTGCGGCGTACCGCCGACGACACCGATGCCACCGAGCGGGTGGTCGTCGCCAACGCCGATCAACTGCTGGTCGTGGTGGCCCTGGCCGACCCGCCGCCGCGCACCGGGCTGGTAGATCGGACGCTGATCGCGGCCTACGCCGGCGGGCTCATCCCAATCCTGTGCCTGACCAAGACCGATCTCGCGCCCGCCGCCCCGTTCGCCGAGCAGTTCGCCGACCTCGATCTGACGGTGATCACTGCGGGCCGTGACGACCCGTTGGACGCTGTGGCGCACCTGCTGGTCGGCAAAATCACTGTGTTACTTGGTCATTCCGGGGTTGGCAAGTCGACGTTGGTGAATCGGCTTGTGCCAGAGGCGGATCGAGCAGTCGGCGAGGTGACCGATATCGGCAGGGGCCGGCACACCTCGACGCAGTCGGTGGCGCTGCCGCTCAACAACAGCGGCTGGGTGATCGACACTCCGGGGATCCGCTCGTTCGGGCTGGCCCACATCGAGCCCGACGATGTGATGCGGGCGTTCTCCGACCTGGCCGAGGCGATCGAAGACTGCCCGCGCGGCTGCGGGCACCTGGGTCCACCGGCCGACCCGGAATGCGCGCTGGACACCCTGACCGGGCCTGCGGTTCGTCGCGTCACGGCCGCGCGGCGACTGCTGGCCGCACTGCGCGAGGCCTGAGGCTCAGGCCTCGGCCTGCGACCGAACCCACTCCAGGTTGGCCTGCATGTTCTGCTGCCATTCGGCCAGCCGCCGGGAGACGATCCTGGCCTCCTTGCCCGGTTGCGCGACGATCGCCGGCGTCAGACCCGACGGTCCCGGCCCCATCCGACCCCACTGGCGGATCAGCACGCCGTCGCTGGCCGGTTCGACCTCAAACGCCCACGTCGCGCTGACACCCTCGGGTCCGATCACGTTGTACACCCAGCGGCGCTCATCCTCGACTTCGACGACCTCGCACACCGTCGCCCAATCGCCGAACGCCTCATGCTTGTTGCGACCGCTGAAACGCGCACCGACCGCAACGGCGTTGGCATCATCGATCCACTCGACGGCCTGCAACTCCGATGAACAGTGTGCGGGCAGGCCGATGTCGGTCACCAGGCCCCACGCGGTGGGAACATCACACCGAACACGCTGACTCACTTCGATTGTGGGTTGGTCGCGGTAACGCATCGTCCGCCCTTCTCGGTGCCCGCCGGTGAGGATGCCGACCCTTGTAGCATGCCAGGATCCGCAGTAAGTCGGGTCGAGGCGATCAGAAAGCTGGCAAGCCATGAAGGTCGGCGCCATGATCGAACCCCGCCTGCCGGGGGCCGTCGAGTTCGCGGTAGCCGCCGAGCGGATCGGCGTCACGTCGCTGTGGGTCCCCGAGGTCTGGGGCTACGACGCGCTCACGGGCCTGGCCTACCTGGCCGCCAAGACGTCGTCGGTCAAACTCGGAACGTTTGTCGTGCAATTGGGTTCGCGCAGCCCGGCGATGCTGGCGACGTCGGCCCTGAGCCTGGAAGAACTTTCCGGAGGCCGCTTCATCTTGGGCATCGGCACGTCGGGGCCACGCGTCATGGAGGGCTGGCACGGTGTCCGGTTTCGTAAACCGGTACAGACCACCCGGGAAACCATCGAGATCATCCGCACGGTCAGTCGCGGCGAGCGGCTCGAGCACGCCGGCGAGATCTATCCGCTGCCACTGCCGGACAGTCGCGGCGCCGCGCTGCGTCCGCTGGTGCGGCCCGATCACGTCCCGGTCTACGTGGCGGCCATGGGCCCACAGAACCTGCGGTTGACCGGCGAGACTGCCGACGGCTGGCTGGGCAACGCCTTCATCCCCGAAGCTGCCGAGGTGTTCCTGAGCCCGTTGCGCGAAGGAGCTCAGCAGGCCGGGCGCACCCTTGACCAGCTCGACCTGGTCGCCCCCGTCGCGGTCGAGTTCCACGACGACCAAGCCTCCGCTGACGCCGCCGCCCGCCGCCACGCCGACGGATACGCGTTCACCATCGGCGCCATGGGCGCCGGCGGTTCGGGCCAGAACTTCTATAACAACGCCTTCACCCGACTGGGTTACGGGACCGAAGTCAACACGGTCGCCGAATTGTGGCGAGCCGGGAAACACGACGAGGCCCGCCGCTCGGTGCCACTGGACCTCGGCCGCCTCACGAATCTGCTCGGCACATCCGACGCCATTGCCGATCGGGTAAGCCGCTACCACGCGGCGGGCATCACGATGCTACTGGCGAAATTAGAGGGTGACCACGAGGAGCAGCTGGCGACATTACAACGACTGGTTGCCATCGCCGCAGCAGCGTGAGCGGCGTGAGCCAGTTGGGGTTACCAGCGCATCATCGGCAACGGACGTAGCGGGTGGCGCGGCGTAGCCGGCCAGGCGTTTGGCAAGGAACGCGTGGAACCCGCGGTATGGCAGCTCGGCGACGACGGCTTGCACGGCCGACCGTCCGATTTGGGCGCGGAGGATTCCATGGCTGACGTCGACGAGGTCGGCTTTGCGAAAACGACTTGCACGTGCTGAGAGCTTGGCGCGGCTAGGCGGCCAGGTCGTCCCGCTCAGTCGTTTGCGCCTGCCTGGCAAGCCGTTTGGCTCGCTTGTCGCGCCGCCAACCCCGCACAGTGGCGATCGCGGTCTTCAGGCCGCGGCGGCGTCCGGTCGCCGGATCGGTGCCGGCGAAACCCGGCTCCAGCGCGGCGAACATCGACTCGCTGCGGGTCTCCGGTGCGTTGTCCGCGGTGTCGCGAAGATATTTGTCCGGCAGCGACAGCTTGGCGATGGTCCGCCACGTCTTGGCGTATTGCAGCAGGAAAGAGCCTGTGGTGTAAGGCAAGTCGTACTTGTCGCACACCTGGCGCACTCGCACTGATATCTCGGCATACCGGTTGCTCGGCAGATCCGGATACAGGTGGTGTTCGATCTGGTGGCACAGGTTTCCGCTCATGAACCGCATCGCCGGGCCGGCGTTGAAATTGGCACTGCCCAGCATCTGCCGCAGATACCACTGTCCCTTCGACTCGCCGACCATGTCCGTCTTGGTGAATTTCTCGGCGCCGTCGGGGAAATGGCCGCAGAAGATCACCGCGTTGGCCCACAGGTTGCGGATGACGTTGGCGACCGCGTTGGCCTTCAGCGTCGATGTGTAGGTGGCGCCGGGTGATAGCGCAGTCAGCGCCGGGAATGCGACATAGTCCTTGAACACCTGGCGACCGGACTTGGCGAAGAACTCGTCAACCCTCTGCCGGGCTTCGTCGTGGCCCATCCGCTTCTTGACGATCTTGCCGACCTCGACGTGCTGCAGCCCGACTCCCCATTCGAAGCCGATCGCAAGCAGCGTGTTGAACAGAGGGTTGAGCAAGTTGAAGCGCTTCCAGGGCTGGTCGCGGGTCACCCGCAGCAGGCCGTAGCCGACGTCGTCGTCCATGCCGAGGATGTTGGTGTACTTGTGGTGCACGAAGTTGTGGGTGTAGCGCCAGTGCTTGGACGCCCCGGTCATGTCCCACTCCCACGCCGAGGAGTGAATTTCGGGGTCGTTCATCCAGTCCCACTGGCCGTGCATGACGTTGTGGCCGATCTCCATGTTCTCGACGATCTTGGCCACACCGAGGGTCACGGCACCCGCCCACCAGGCCGACCGGCGCGAGCTGGCCGCCAGCAGCACCCGGCCGGCGACCTCCAATGCGCGCTGCGCAGCGATGGTGCGGCGGATGTAGCGGGAGTCCCGCTCGCCGCGAGAGTCTTCAATGTCCTGGCGGATGGTATCCAGCTCAACGGCCAGGTTTTCAATGTCGGCGTCCGTCAGATGCGCGAATACATCGAGGTCGCTGATCGCCATCGTGTTGCCTTCCCGCAGACTGCAGTTACTGACCTACGCTATCGTAACCTACGAAAGCGTAGGTTACCAGTGAGTAACGACTAAACGTCGAGTACGCAATCGCCCGATGCGGCCGAAATGCAGGTCTGCACACGTGTCCCCGGTTCGTGTTCGGCACCGTTTCGCAGGTCCCGTACATGACCTTCCAGCAGGCCGACCACGCAGGACTGGCAGATACCCATCCGGCAGCCGAACGGCATCTGCACGCCCAGCCCCTCACCGGCATCCATCAGTGACGTCGCCGCATCGGCCGTGGTGCTTTTTCCGCTCTTGGCGAAGGTGACCGTCCCCCCGGCGCCTGCCGGCGCCGCACGCGACACCGCAAACCGCTCGAGGTACAAACGCTCGTGGACACCGGCCGCCGACCAGGCGTGTTCGGCCGCGTCGAGCAATTCTTCTGGTCCACACGCCCAGGTCTGCCGCTCACGCCAGTCCGGCACCTCGGTGTCGAGCAGGGTCAGATCCAGTCGGCCCTGGCTGCGCGTGGTGCGCAGCCGCAGCTGGTATCCCGCGTGGTCGCGGGCCAGCTGCTCAAGCTCCCCGCCGAACATCACGTCGGCCGCGGTGGGCGCCGAATGCAGATGGATCACGTCGGTGATCTGATCGCGGCGTACCAGCGTGCGCAGCATCGACATCACCGGGGTGATGCCCGACCCGGCTGTGATGAACAACACGGCCGGCGGCGGCGGGTCGGGTAGCACGAAATTGCCCTGCGGCGCGGCCAGCCGCACGATCGTCCCGGGCTTGACGCCGCCCACCAGGTGGGCGGACAGGAAGCCCTCGGGCATCGCTTTCACGGTGATGGTGACGGTGCGCGCGCCCTTCACGGGGCTGGACGTCAGCGAATACGAGCGCCATCGCCAACGACCGTCGACCAGCAGCCCGATTCCCATGTACTGACCAGGTCGGTAGCCGAAGCCGAAGCCCCAGCCCGGCTTGATGACCAGCGTCGCGGAGTCCTGTGTTTCCCGCCTGACGTCCAGGACGCGACCGCGCAATTCCCGCGCGGACCACAGCGGATTGGCCAAGCGCAGGTAGTCGTCGGGCAACAGGGGTGTGGTGATGCGCTGCGCCATTGTGCGCAACGCGTGCCAGCCGGGGTGTGTGTCCACTCCGGCCAGAGTAACGGGCTTGGTGTCGACGACGTTGCCGGTGACTCTCGCTACTTTTCTGTCCACTGACGAAGCTCCTGCTCTCGCTCGACAAACCTACGGTACCGTAACCTACGGTCCCGTAGCTAGCCCTAGAGCAGTTCGAGCAGGAACGGCAGCTCTTGAGTGGCATACCAGGCCATGTCGTGGTCCTGCGCGTCGCCGACTGTCAACTCGGCGTCCTCGTCACCGAGGTCAGCCGCGTCAATGACCGCGATCGCGGCCTGGACATGCGCCTCCGCGGCGTCGTTGTCGACGAATACGGCGACGACATCGTCGGTCGTCACCGGTGCGCCGATCCGCACGACGGCGTCATCGAGATCCGGGCGCAACGTGACGTCGCCGACATCAGCAACCAGCACCGCCCGCCGCGGCGGCAACTTTTCCTCCGACTGCTCCGAAGCCTCGGCGGCGCCGGCCAGCAGCCGTAGCGAGGCCAGCGCTGCCTCGTGCAGCGCGACGTCGCCGAGCTCGTCGTCGTCGCCTTCTGCGTAGGCCTCCCGCAGCCTGGGCGTCACCGCGAAGGCGGTGCCGTTGACCGGCCACAGTGAACCGTCGGCGACGAGTTGCCGCAGCATGGCCAAAGTCACCGGGATGTAGATCTGCATCAGGAAACGGTCACCTGGTCTACTCGGCCGGGCTGATCAACGTTGCCACGTAGTCGTCGACGTAGGTCGACAGCTCACGCGGTGGACGCTGATAGTTGCCGCTCACCACCACACGGGCGGGCAGTTTGACCTTCGGCTTCTTCACGTCGCGATAGTCGATGGTGGACAACAGATGTGCCATCATATTCAGCCGAGCGTGTTTCTTGACATCTGATTCCACCAGAAACCATGGGCTATCCGGCTTATCGGTGTGCGCCATCATCTCGTCCCTGGCGCGTGAATAGTCCTCCCACCGATACAACGCTTCCAGGTCCATTGGGCTGAGTTTCCATTGCCGCACCGGGTCGTTGCGCCGCGCTTTGAACCGACGCAGCTGCTCGTCTTCGGATACCGAAAACCAGTACTTCCGCAACAGAATCCCGTCATCGATGAGCATCTGTTCGAAGATCGGTGTCTGCTGCAGGAACAGCGCATGCTCTTGCGGCGTACAGAATCCCATGACTTTCTCGACGCCGGCACGGTTGTACCACGAGCGGTCGAACAGCACGATCTCCCCTTTGGTGGGCAGCTGCGCGATATAGCGCTGGTAGTACCACTGCCCGCGTTCCCGATCCATCGGGGCGGACAACGCGGCGATCCGCGCGACACGCGGGTTGAGATATTCGGTAATCCGTTTGATCGTGCCACCCTTGCCCGCCCCGTCACGACCTTCGAAGATCACCACGAGGCGGGCGCCGGAAAATCGCACCCACTCTTGCAGTTTCACCAATTCCGTTTGCAGCCGGAATAATTCGGCTTCGTAGACCTGGTTAGAGATTTTGGGCCGCGCCTTCTGCGCCCGCTGCGAGTTGCTCACCATCGAATGGTAGGTCTACTGCGCGGCTTCCAGTAGTTCATCGAGCGATTCGGCCAGCAACGCCGGTAACATGTCGACATCGCTCATCGCGTCCCGGTCGGCGTTGATGCCGAAATACAACATGCCGTTGTAGGAGGTAACACCGATGGCCAGCACCTGGTTGTTCAACAGCGGTGGCACGGCATAGGTCTCCAGCAACTTTGCCCCGGCGACATACATTTGCGACTGAGCGCCCGGCGCATTGGTGATCAATAGGTTGAACAAACGCGATGACAAGCCGGTAGCGACCCGAATACCCATGGCGTGCAGGGTCGGCGGCGCAAAGCCCGACAGCGTCGCGATGGTTCGCGCATCGACCAGGCTGGCCGCCGTCGGGTTGGTTTCGGTGGCATGGGCGATCTGCGACAGCCGTACCACCGCGTTGCCCTCCCCCACTGGCAGGTCGACCAGAAATGGCGCTACCTGGCTGATCGCCTGCCCGCGGCTCGACGAGTCGAATGTCTCGTCGACGTAGACCGGCAACGGCGCCATCGCCCGCACCGTTGCGGTCGGCGCCGCCGACTCGCCGCGGGACAACAGCCAGTTGCGCAGCGCACCGGCGATCACTGCCAGCACCACATCGTTGACGTCGCAGTTGTAGCGCGACCGAATGGTCCGATAGTCGTCAAGCCGTCCACGGGCGACCGTGAACCGCCGGTTGCGCGACACCGTGGTGTTGAGTGGGCTGCTGGGTGCGGTGCCGCGCGCCAACGTGCGCGCGACGTCGAAAAACCGTCGACCGACTTCGACCAACTGGCCGGAGTTGGTCACCAGATCGGTGACCCCACTGCGGACGGCTCTCAGCTGCGCCTGGGGCCGGGTGGCCCAGTCGCCGACCGCGCCCAACAACAGCCGCGCAGCGCCGGGTTCGCGGGCCGGCACCCAGATGTCCTCGACGAACGGCGGCGGACGACGGTTCCGGTCGGCAATGACGTGGCCGATCTCCACCGCGCCCATGCCGCTGATCAACGCCTGATGCGACTTGGTGTAAAGCGCGAGGCGGTTTTTGGCCAAGCCCTCCACCAGGTACATCTCCCAGAGCGGACGCGACTTGTCCAGCGGCCGTGCGGCCAGCCGGCCGATCAGTTCGTGCAGCTGCTCATCGCTGCCCGGGGACGGTAGCGCCGAGCGCCGGACGTGGTAGGTGATGTCGAAGTCGCGGTCGTCGATCCACACCGGCCTGGCCAACCGCATCGTCACTTCGCGGACCTTCTGGCGGTACCGCGGCACGTTCGGCAGCCGCTGTTCGACGGTGGACAGCAACGCCTCGTAGCTCAGCCCGGCGCGCGGCTGGCGCAGGATCGACAGCGAGCCCACATACAGCGGGGTGGCGGTGTTCTCCAGCTGATAGAACGAGGCGTCCGAAGTGGACAACCGGGTCACGTCGGCTCTCCCCTGTAAGTCCCGTGCGAATTCGTCTACCGACCAATCTGCCGCACACGGTAACCGTGCAGGCCGGCCCGCCGCAGCGCGGGTACGCGGACACGGCGATTGTGCGATGATCGTCACAGTCGTCTGCCACTCTCCAGCAGGCCTGTTTTCGGCCCCTTCGGAACTCGCGGGAGAGTGCAGTGTCGACCAGCCCCGGCCCATCGAACCGTGATGCGTTCGCGGTCACACCCGTCGTCGACTGCGAACCGCCGCCGCAGGATGTAAAGCGGTGTCGGCCGCCATCACCGACCGCGTTGCGGCGGCGCAATACGCAGGTGCCGCAACGGCATTCGGATCCGCGTACGGCGGCTCCCGCGCCGGCCATGTCCGCGCCGATGCGGCAGGCGGCGAGCTTCGCCGACGCCGCGCTGCGCCGCGTGCTGGAAGTCATCGACGGTCGCCGCCCGGTCGCGCAGCTACACGGATTGCTGGCCGCCGGCCTCGTCGACTCGGTGCTCTCGGCCAACCGCATGGCGGCCGGTCGGCTCGCGGCCGATGATGGCGCGGTGGCGGTGTTACGCCGGTTGCGGGTGCAGGCGGTAGGCGATCAGCACGGGTTCGCCGCGGCCGAGGTGTTCGGAAGCTACAGCCGTGGGCGCCGGATGCACGCCATCGCCTGCCGCATCGAGCGGGTCACTGCCGGGCGATGGCAGGTAGTCGCGCTGCACATCGGCTAACAGCCGCAGGCGCGCGGCTATCCCGGCTTGCGGGCGCTGACCGGCACCGGCCCACCCGTGAAACGGGTGAGCACCGGCCCCACGATCGCCAACACGAACACATACGTGGTCGCCAACGCGGAAACCCCGGCGATCGACGTGCCGAGCAGGCCGATGATGATCAACGAAAACTCGCCTCTGGCCATCAGCGTCGTGCCGGCGCGCAACTGCCCGCGCCGCGCCACTCCGTCACGCCGGGCGGCGAACACTCCGGTGGCCACCTTCGTCGCTGCGGTGACCGCCGCGAGGATCACGGCTATCGGGAGCTCCGGTAACAGCTGCGCGGGATTCACCGGCAGCCCGACCGCGACGAAGAAGATCGCGGCGAACAGGTCGCGCAGCGGACCCAGCAGCTTTCGGGCCCGCTCTGCAGTCTCACCGGTGAGGGTCAGGCCGACCAGGAAGGCGCCCACCGCGGCCGACGCGTGCACGTGCTCGGCCACCGCTGCAACGATCAGGGTGATGCCGAGGACCCTCAGCAACAGCTGCTCGGAATCCGGGTGCGTCACCAGCCGGCCGACGTGGTGGCCCCAGCGATATGACGCGGCAAATGCCATGCACAGCACCGCGATCGCCGCGGCCACCTCGACGATCGCGAGCAACCAGCCGCCGCCCGCGCCCAGAACCGCCACCAGCGGCAGATAAACCGCCATCGCGAAGTCCTCGAGCACCAGCACCGCCAGCACGGCCGGTGTTTCGCGGTTACCGAGCCGGTGCAAGTCCTCCAGCAGACGCGAGATAACACCCGACGAAGAGACGTAGGTGACGCCGGCCAACGCGAGGATCCCGACGCCGTTGAGTCCGAGCAGCCAGCCTGCCAGCGCACCGGGCGTGGCGTTCAGCACGACGTCGACTGCGGCGGACGGCAAGTGGTGACGCAAGCTGCTGGCGAATTCGGTCGCGGAGAACTCCAGACCCAAGGTCAGCAACAGCAGCACGACGCCGATGGGCGCGCCGGTGATGATGAACTGACCAGCGGCTGTGACCGGAGCGAGGCCGCCGTTGCCGAGGGCCAGACCGGCGAGCAGATACACGGGTATCGGGGAGAGCGCGAACCGGCGAGCGACCGTCCCCAGCAATGCGACCGCCGTCAGGACTGCGCCGAGTTGCAAAAGCAGCGGCGCCGAAATCTGCACGCGCTCAGCCCTTATCGACGAGCTGCTGGACGTGGGCGATGCCGTCTTCGGTACCGACCACCACCAGTACATCGTCTGCATGAAGCATCTCAGCCGGCCCTGGCGACGCCAGCACCACCTCGTTGCGCACGATCGCCACGATCGACGCGCCGGTCCGGGTGCGGGCACGGGTCTCCCCGAGGGGCCGCTCCGCGAACGGGCTGCCCGGCCGGATATGGACTTGGCCAGCCTCCAGCCCCGGTATTTCGCGGGTCAGCTCGGTGAACCGTTCGGCGATCCGCGGTGCACCCAGAATCTGGGCGACCGCGTCGGCCTCTTCGTCGGTGAAGTGGAAGATCGGCTGAGCCTGGTCAGGGTCGTCCCGCGCGTACCGGACGACTTCGAAGTCGCCGCTGCGCCGTGCGATGATGCCGATCCGCTCGCCGTCGTGGCTGGTGAACTCGTATCGCACGCCGATGCTGGGCAGCAGCACCTCTTTGACGTCCATGGCGCTAACGCCGTTTGGTCGATTTCGGCTTGGCGTGCCGGCCCTGCTGGCGAGCAGCCTCGCGCCGCTCGCGTCGCGTGCCGCCGGACACACCGGCCGGCGTCCTGCCGCCGTTGCCCTGCAACTGCGCCGAGCCGTCTTCGGCGGGCCCGGTGTAGGTCAGTTCAGGCGACTCGTTCTCAATGCCCTTGGCGCGCAACGCAGTCGCCTGCTCGCGAGCCCCGGCCGGCGCGGCGGTCCGCTGCTGTGCGCTGGCCGCGGCGGCGGTGGCGAACTCCGCCAAGTCCTCAGGCTCCTCGACCGGTCCCACCTGCGGCGTCGGTACCGCCTCGACCGCGACGTTGAACAAGAAGCCGACCGACTCCTCCTTGAGGCCCTCGAGCATGCCGGTGAACATGTCGAAACCCTCGCGTTGGTACTCGACCAGTGGATCGCGCTGCGCCATCGCGCGCAGGCCGATGCCCTCTTTGAGGTAGTCCATCTCGTAGAGATGCTCACGCCACTTGCGGTCGATGACGTTCAGCAGCACGTTGCGTTCCAGTTGACGCATCGCGCCCTCGCCGGCGAGCTCTTCGAGCTCGGCCTCCCGCACTGCGTAGGCACGTTCGGCGTCCTCGACCAGCGCGTCGTGCAGTTCCTCGGGGGTCAACTCACCGGGCTCCCCGATCGCCTCCGAGTCGATCAGGTTTTTGTGATCGATCCCGACCGGGTACAGCGTTTTCAGCGCCTCCCACAGCTTTTCCAGATCCCAGTCCTCGGCGTAACCCTCGGCGGTCGCCCCGCTGACGTAGGCGGTGATCACGTCGATAAGCATGTCGTGTGCCTGCTGCTGCAGGTTCTCGCCTTCGAGGATGCGGCGGCGCTCCTCGTAGATGACCTTGCGCTGCTGATTCATCACCTCGTCGTATTTGAGGACGTTCTTTCTGACCTCGAAGTTCTGCTGCTCGACCTGGGTCTGCGCGCTCTTGATGGCACGGGTCACCATCTTGGCCTCGATCGGCACGTCGTCGGGCAGGTTGAGCCGGGTCAGCAACGTCTCCAGCGCGGCGCCGTTGAACCGGCGCATCAACTCGTCGCCAAGCGAGAGGTAGAAGCGCGACTCACCCGGGTCGCCCTGCCGACCGGAGCGGCCGCGTAGCTGGTTGTCGATGCGCCGCGACTCGTGCCGCTCGGTGCCCAGCACGTAGAGCCCGCCGGCCTCGATGACTTCCTTGGCTTCGTCGGCGGCCTCTTGCTTGACGATCGGCAGCTCTTCGTGCCAGGCCGTCTCGTACTCGTCGGGGGTCTCCACCGGATCCAGACCACGGGCACGCAACCTCAGGTCGGTGAGAAAGTCGACGTTGCCACCCAACACGATGTCGGTACCGCGGCCGGCCATGTTGGTGGCGACCGTGATGGCGCCGCGACGACCGGCCTCGGCGACGATGCCGGCCTCCTGCTCGTGGTATTTCGCGTTGAGCACGTTGTGCGGGACGCGCCTTTTCTGGAACTGACGCGACAGGTACTCCGAGCGTTCCACGCTGGTCGTACCGATCAGCACCGGCTGGCCCTTCTCATAGCGCTCGCTGACATCGTCGACGACCGCGATGTACTTGGCTTCTTCGGTTTTGTAGATGAGGTCGGACTGGTCGGTGCGAATCATCGCCTTGTTGGTCGGGATCGTCACCACGCCGAGCTTGTAGATCTCGTGCAACTCGGCGGCCTCGGTTTGCGCGGTGCCGGTCATGCCGGCCAGCTTGTCGTAGAGCCGGAAGTAGTTCTGCAGGGTGATAGTGGCCAGCGTCTGGTTCTCGGCCTTGATCTCGACGTGCTCTTTGGCCTCGATGGCCTGGTGCATGCCCTCGTTGTAACGCCGCCCGATCAGCACCCGGCCGGTGAACTCGTCGACGATGAGCACGTCGCCGTCGCGCACGATGTAGTCCTTGTCGCGGGCGAACAGCTCCTTGGCTTTCAGCGCGTTGTTGAGGTAGCTGACCAGCGGCGAGTTGGCGGCCTCGTAGAGGTTGTCGATGCCGAGTTGATCTTCGACGAACTCCACGCCAATCTCGTGCACGCCGACGGTGCGCTTTCGCAGATCGACCTCGTAGTGGACGTCTTTTTCCATCAGCGGCGCCAACCGGGCGAACTCGGTGTACCAGTTCGACGCGCCGTCGGCGGGCCCGGAGATGATCAGCGGGGTGCGGGCCTCGTCGATCAAGATCGAGTCGACCTCGTCGACGATGGCGAAGTTGTGGCCGCGCTGGACACAATCGTCCTGCGAGTGGGCCATGTTGTCGCGCAGGTAGTCGAAGCCGAACTCGTTGTTGGTGCCGTAGGTGATGTCGGCGGCGTAGGCGACGCGCCGCTCGTCGGGGGTCATCTGCGCGAGGATCACGCCGACGTCCAGGCCGAGGAACCGGTGCACCCGGCCCATCCACTCGCTGTCGCGTTTTGCCAGGTAGTCGTTGACGGTGACGATGTGTACGCCCTTGCCGCCGATGCCGTTGAGGTAGGCCGGCAGCACCGAGGTCAGGGTTTTACCTTCACCGGTCTTCATCTCGGCGACGTTGCCGAAGTGCAGCGCCGCAGCGCCCATCACCTGCACGTCGAACGGGCGCTGGTCGAGCACCCGCCAGGCCGCTTCGCGGGCCACCGCGAACGCTTCGGGTAGCAGGTCGTCGAGGCTTTCGCCGTCGGCGTGCCGCTTCTTGAACTCGTCGGTCTTGGCCCGCAGTTCGGCGTCGGTGAGTTTCTCGATGTCCTCGGACAAGGTGTTGACATAGTCGGCCACTCGTTTGAGGCGGTTGACTATGCGACCTTCACCAAGGCGCAGCAACTTCGACAGCACGGCTATATCCTCTGGGTCCTCTGTGGATCAGATGTCTTCGGCGTCACCCATCCTAGGTGACGGTGCGCGCGATACACCGAACGCCGACAAGTCGACGCTCTCGACGGTCGGCTGGATTAGCTCAGGCCAGACGGATCAGGCCAGACGGATCAGGCCGTAGTCATAGGCGTGCCGACGGTAGACCACCGACGGCCGTTCGGTCTGCTCGTCGTAGAACAGGAAAAAGTCGTGGCCGACCAGCTCCATCTCGTAGAGCGCGTCGTCCACCGACATCGGCTTGGCCGGATGCTCCTTGGTGCGCACCACCCGGCCAGGCACGTGGTGCCCGTCGGCGCCGTCATGGCCGGCAGTGGCGGTGGCTTCGGTGTTGTTGAAAGCCGGTTCGGGCATCGGCACGACAGCGGTGGCAGCGGCCAACGACACCGGGGTCTTGTCGCCGTAGTGGACTTTGCGGCGGTCTTTGACGCGACGCAGCCGGCTCTCCAGCTTGGCGACCGCGGACTCGAACGCGGCATAGAAGCTGCTGCCGCACGCCTCGCCGCGGACTATCGGCCCGCGACCGCGAGCGGTGATCTCGACGTGTTGGCAGGACTTGCGTTGGCGGCGGTTGCGTTCGTGGTCGAGTTCGACGTCGAAGAGGTAGACGGTCCGGTCGAGCCGCTCCAAGCGGGCGAGTTTCTGCGAGACGTAGGTGCGGAAGTGGTCGGGGATCTCGACGTTGCGGCCTTTGACGACGACCTCGGCGCGCGGCGTCGGTTCGTTCTGCTCGTCGGCTTCTGGCGGCAGTGCTTCTGGCGGCAGTGCCTCTGGCGGCAGTTCGGCCAGAAGCTGGACAGAATCCACGGTTTGCCTTGACATACTTGACAACTCGTTTCTCTCGCGTTGCACGCCCCAGGCGTGCCCGGCTGACAAATGGACGCGCCGACGGGGTTATGGTTCTGCCTAGGCCGCCCGCCGGTGCAAGGTGTCGAGAATTCACCCCCTACCGTCGTCGGTGCTGTGTGGCCCCGATTTGCATCAGAGGCGCCACCTTGAAGGCGTTCATGGTGCTTGATCCCGACGGTAGACCGTTTGCCGGTAGAAGGGCCAGTGTTTGACTCCACCTTTGCAAGTTCTTCACAAACGCTCACGCGGCCGCTAGCGCCAGCACAGCGGATACCCGCGCCCCTGCGCTTTGCAGGACGCGGACCGACTCTCGTGCGGTCGCGCCGGTCGTGACGATGTCGTCGACGAGCAGAACCTCACCGTCGGCCGGCACGCATCGGCTTGTCAGCAGCACCCGTCCGGCAATGTTGCGCTCGCGGGCGGCACTGCCCAGCCCGGCCGAGTCGCGGGCCAGCGCCTTCATCCGCAACGCCCGGACCACGGTGATATCCGGGTGGCCCCCTGTTGCCACCATGGCGATGCGGCTGACGGGATCGCCGCCGCGGCGACGGGCCGCCCAGCTGCGGGTCGGCGCCGGCACGATCGTCAGCGGAACGTCGAGCAGACCCCACACCAGCAATCGGTGCACACCGAGTGCCACTGCCCGGGCCAGCGGCGCAGATAGATCCGTCCGGCCGCGGTCTTTCATCGCGACGATCGCTTGCCGGCGCGCACCCGCATAGCGGCCAAGCGCAAATACCGGAACTCCGGGGTCAACGCGCGGGCACACCACACGCGGCGCGTCGGGACCCATGGCCAGCTCGCGAGCGCAGGCCTCGCACCACCGGGTCGACGGCGCCGCGCAGCCGCCGCACTCCAGCGGAAGGACGAGATCGAGCACAGCGCAATTGTGGCGGCGGGGGGTGACAGCCGAAACGCCTCAGCCGGGCAGCACCGGCAGCGCCCCGCCCTCCATGAACGGCGGGACGTCCAACCAGCCCTGCGGCCCTTCGGCGCCCGAGATCGGCAGCTGCATCACCCCGCGCGGATCGGCGACGTACACCGTCGACGGGTTAGCCGCGATCGTTCCCACCGGGAGCTGCAGATTGCCGGTCGGCGCGTCCGAGTTCACCCCGTCGATGTTGACGTAGGAAACCGGGTGCGCAGCGTCAGTGCGGCTCACCGCGATGTCGTCGTCGGTACGCCACGACAACGCCACCACGGAGGAGCCCAGCCCGAAGCCGAGCCGACGCGGATAGGTCAACGCGAATTGGCCGGCCTGTGTCTGCTCGACGCTGGCCAGGATCACCTGCCCATTGATGACCATCGCCGCCCGGGTGCCGTCCCGGGACAATTGCAGCTCGGCGATCACACCCGGGAAGCGACTGGACACCGCCGCCGAATCGACCGGAAGACGCGCCGGCTGACCCGAGGCCGTCTCCTGAATGGCACGCAACACGGTGTTGCCGTCGGCCACCACCCAGACCGCGTCGTCCAGCGACCAGGTTGGCCGCGACAAGGTATGTCCGTCAGCGGCTTCCGCCGCCTCGGCGCCAAGATCACCGATCCACAGCGACGCCGCCATGTCCGGGGCGCCGGGCCGAAGCGTCACAACCGACGCCACCTGGTGGCCGTTGCGCGACAACGCGGCTGCGGTCTGATCCGTCGTCCGCCCGAAGGCGCCCGGCACCGGGTCGGAGCGCTGGCCGTTCAGCGACACCAGCCGCCCGCCGACCAGTGCGTGCACACCGGCCGCGGCGCCGTCGGCCACACCCGGATCGGTGGCGGCGACGTCGGTGGTGTTCCACCCGTCGGCGAACCGTTCGTCGAGCGCGGCGCCGTCAGCGTTGATCACGTACGGCCCTTTGATGTCGGCTCGCGCCAACGTCCAAATGATCTGCGCGGCAACCAACTGCCTGCTGTGCGGGTCGGCGATCGTCAGCAAATCCAGGTCAATACGGGCCCCGCCGTAGCCTCGGCCGATACCGCTCTTGCCGCCGTCGGCGCGTGTCACCGGCCCGCGCAGCCGCACCGGCGGACCGAGCATGTTGTGCACGCTTTTGGCCAGCTCCGGACGCGGACCGGCGATCAGCTTGGACACCAGCTCGGTGGCCAGCTGATCGCGGTCGGACACCGCGACATAGCGGGGATCCGGCACGACCGTCTTGCCGGTTGGGTCAGAGAAATACAACGTGTTGCGCTTGTAGGTGGCCTGGAATTGCTGCCAGTCCAAGAACACCCCGTTGGGCAGGCGGTCGATGCGCCAGCCGCCCGGCGTCTTGACCAGCTCGATCGGACCGGGATCCGGTAGCACTCCCTCGGCGGTCTCGAACACGCCCATATCCGACAGCGAACCAAGCTTGTCCGCGCGCATGGTGACCGAAACCCGTTCGGTGCTATGGGTTTCGACAAAGACCACATGGTCGATTAGCAGCGCGCTGCCCGCGTCGTCCCACGCGTTGGACGCCGACTGGGTGAGGAACTGCCGTGCAGCCAGGTGTCGGTTTGCCGGATCGGCTGTGGCTTTGAGGAATTCGCGCAGCAGGACGTCGGGATCCATGCCGGGCGTCGGCTTGGGGAGATTGGCCGGGGCAGGTCGCTCGACGGTGCCGATGGCTTGCGGCGCCGACGCGCTCGGCACGCCGGCACAGCCCGCGAGCACGACAGCCAGCGCGAACAGCAGCCCGGCAAGCTGCCGCATCACACGCCCCTTTCGGCGTGCTCCCGCGGCCTAGCCTGACGCTCTTTGCGTTCCGGGGCAATCGGTTTCATCGGCAGCGGGCTGGTGGTGACCTTGTGCCCACGCACCAGCGGGAGGGTGAGCCGGAAGCAGGCGCCGTTGCCCGGTTCGCCCCAGGCCTCCAGCCGACCCTGGTGCAGACGCGCGTCCTCGACGCTGATCGCCAGCCCGAGTCCGGTACCACCGGATCGCCGCACCCGCGACGGGTCCGAGCGCCAGAACCGGCTGAACACCAGCTTCTCCTCGCCCGGCCGCAGCCCGACGCCGTAGTCGCGGACGGTGACGGCGACGGTGTCTTCGTCGGCGGCCATCCGGATCCGCACCGGCTTGTGCTCGGCATGGTCGATGGCGTTGGCGATCAGGTTGCGCAAAATCCGCTCGACCCGGCGGGTGTCGACTTCGGCGATCACCTCGTCGGGCGGCATGTCGACGATCAACTGGACCTCGGCGTCTTCGGCCAGGTGACCGACATTGCCCAGCGCGCTGTTGACGGTTGTGCGCAGGTCGACCGCGTCGACCGACAGTTCGGCCACGCCCGCGTCGTGGCGGGAAATTTCCAGCAGATCGTTGAGCAGCGTTTCGAACCGGTCCAGCTCGTTGACCATCAGCTCGGTGGACCGTTGCAGCGCCGGCTCGAGGTCCTCGCTGTGGTCGTAGATCAGGTCGGCGGCCATCCGCACCGTGGTCAGCGGGGTGCGCAACTCGTGGCTGACGTCGGAAGTGAACCGGCGCTGCAGGTTACCGAACTCCTCGAGCTGGGCGATCTGCCGCGAGAGGCTCTCGGCCATGTCGTTGAACGACAGGGCCAGCCGGGCCATGTCGTCTTCGCCGTGGATCGGCATCCGTTCGGACAAGTGCCCTTCGGCGAACCGTTCGGCCGTCCGCGCCGCCGCACGCACCGGCACCACCACCTGCCGGGTGACCAACCACGCGATGCCGGCCAGCAGCACCATCAACACCAGGCCGCCGGTGGCCATCGTGCCGCGGACCAGTGCGATCGTGCTTTGCTCGTTGCCCAGCGGGAAGATCAGGTAGAGCTCGAGATTGGTCACCCGCGACGACGTCGGGGTGCCGATGACCAGCGCCGGACCCGAGAAACCTTCGGTGTGCACCGTCGCGTACTGGTAGGCCACCTGCCCGGCCTTGACGAAGTCACGCAGCGCATCGGGCAGCTGGTCGACGGGCCCGGCCGAGGCTGCGGGCCTCGGGCCATAGCCGGGCACCACCAGCACCGCGTCGAACGCGCCGGCCAGGCCGGCGCCCGAGGTCGGATCGGTTTTCGACGTCAACGTGTTGCGGGCGAGCTGCAGGCTGCTGTCCAGCGAGCGCGCCTCTTCCCCGCTGACGACGCCGCTGACGGTGTTACGGGCCCGCTCGATCTGCTCGGTGGCCGCGCGGACCTTGACGTCGAGCACGCGATTGGTGACCTGACTGGTCAGCACGAAGCCGAGCACCAGGATCACCGCAAGGGACATTCCGAGCGTCAGTGCGACCACCCGAAGTTGCAACGAGCGGCGCCAGGCCACGCCGAGGGCTCGACTCAACGCACCCACGCCCCGCATCAGCGGACCGGAACGGCCGGAACGACCGCGAATACGTGGCCTCGAGCCCCACATCAGCGGCGCTGCTCCTCAGCAGCATCGCGAGGCTCTGCGGTCACGGAGGTCCGGCCTTGTAACCCACTCCTCGAACGGTCAGAACAACGGTCGGGTTCTCGGGGTCTTTTTCGACCTTCGCCCTCAGACGCTGGACATGCACGTTCACCAAACGGGTGTCCGCTGGGTGACGGTATCCCCACACCTGTTCGAGCAGCACATCACGAGTAAACACCTGGCGCGGTTTGCGCGCCAACGCGACCAGCAGGTCAAACTCCAGCGGCGTCAGGGAGATCTGTTCGCCGTTGCGAGTGACCTTGTGCGCAGGCACGTCGATGTCCACGTCGGCGATCGAGAGCATCTCGGCGGGCTCGTCGTCGTTGCGCCGCAGTCGCGCCCGCACCCGGGCGACCAGCTCCTTGGGTTTGAACGGCTTCATGATGTAGTCGTCGGCGCCCGACTCCAGGCCGAGCACCACATCGACGGTGTCGGTCTTGGCCGTGAGCATCACGATCGGGACACCGGAATCGGCGCGCAGCACCCGGCACACGTCGATGCCGTTCATGCCCGGCAACATCAAATCCAGCAACACCAGGTCGGGCCGCAGCTCGCGCACTGCAGTGAGCGCCTGGGTGCCATCACCGATGACCGCGGTGTCGAAACCTTCCCCCCGCAGCACAATGGTTAGCATCTCGGCCAGCGAAGCGTCGTCGTCCACCACGAGAATCCTTTGCCTCATGGTGTCCATGGTGTCACCAGATCGCGACAAAACGGAGCTGCCACACGCGCGTTTCTTCCACCGATTACCCCAGCTCCGCCAGGCCAGGCGAGTGTTAGGCCATCAAGTCGGCCGCCAGCCGGCCAGGTTCGACCTCCGCATCGACCACCAGCCAGCGCCCGCCCCAGCCCCTGGCGGCCAGGCCGGCGTACACCGCGCCGGTGCGTTGCTGGAGCTCGGCGTCGCGTTCGTAGGCGTCACGCGCCCGGCTGGCATCGTGACGGGCCCGATCGCGGGCGCGCTGGTCAGCAAGTTCAGCCGAAACACCAAGCAGCACTTGCCAATCCGGTGCAGGGAGCTGCAATCGATGGTATTCGATGTCGTGCACCCAGCCGACCACCGCGCCGTCGGCCTGCTGGTGCAGGCGCGCGGCGCTATATGCGGCGTTGGACGCCACGTAGCGATCCAGGATCACCACGTCGTGGTCACGACACAGGTCCCGGATCGTCTCGGCCCCGCCGGCGCGATCCAGCGCGAACAGCATCGCCATCGCATACACCGACGACGCGAGGTCCCCGTGTTGGCCGTGCAACGCCTCGGCGGCCACGTCAGCGGCCACCGACTGCCCGTATCGCGGGAAAGCCAGCGTGGCCACCGACCGTCCGGCGGCTTCGAACGCCGCGCGCAGGCCCTGCGCGAGTGTCCGCTTGCCCGCGCCGTCGACCCCTTCGATGGCGATCAGCACTGCGCGAGCCTAACGGTGCGAGGTACCGCCGCGAATCAGTAGCGGTAGTGGTCGGGCTTGTAGGGTCCGTCGACGTCGACGCCGATGTACTCGGCCTGCTCCTTGGTCAGCTTGGTCAGCTCGCCACCGAGCGCGGTGACGTGCACGCGAGCCACCTTCTCGTCGAGGTGCTTGGGCAGCCGGTAGACCTCGTTGTCGTACTCGTCGTTCTTGGTCCACAGCTCGATCTGGGCGATCACCTGGTTGGAGAAGCTGTTGCTCATCACGAACGACGGGTGTCCGGTGGCGTTGCCCAGGTTCAGCAGCCGGCCTTCGGACAGCACGATGATCGATTTGCCCGTGTCGCCGAAGGTCCATTGGTCGACCTGCGGGCGGATGTTGAGCTTGGTGGCGCCGGAGCGCTCCAGGGCCGCCATCTGGATCTCGTTGTCGAAGTGGCCGATGTTGCCCAGGATCGCCTTGTCCTTCATCGCCTTCATGTGGTCCAGCGTGATGATGTCCTTGTTGCCGGTGGTGGTGATGACGATGTCGGCCTCGGCGATCACGTCCTCCACCCGCTTGACGTCGTGGCCCTCCATCAGCGCCTGCAGCGCGTTGATCGGGTCGATTTCGGTGACGGTGACCCGGGCGCCCTGGCCGGCCAGCGACTCTACCGAGCCCTTACCGACGTCGCCGTAGCCGCAGACAAGCACTTTTTTACCGCCGATCAGCACGTCGGTGCCGCGGTTGATCCCGTCGATCAGCGAGTGCCGGCAGCCGTACTTGTTGTCGAACTTGGACTTGGTCACCGAGTCGTTGACGTTGATCGCCGGGAACGCCAGATCCCCGGCGGCGGCGAACTGGTAGAGCCGCAGCACGCCGGTGGTGGTCTCCTCGGTGACGCCTTTGATCGACTCGGAGATCTTCGTCCACTTGTTCTTGTCGGACTCGAAGCGCTTGCGCAGCAGCTCCAGAAAGACCTTGTGCTCGGCCGAGTCGTCCTCGTCGGCGGGCGGCACCACGCCGGCCTTCTCGTACTGCGCGCCGCGCAGCACCAGCATGGTGGCATCGCCACCGTCGTCGAGGATCATGTTGGCCGGTTCATCGGGCCAGGTCAGCGCCTGCTCGGCGGCCCACCAGTATTCCTCGAGCGTCTCGCCCTTCCACGCGAACACCGGCACGCCCTTGGGCTCCTCGGGGGTGCCGTGCTTGCCGACGACGACGGCCGCTGCGGCGTGATCCTGGGTGGAGAAGATGTTGCACGACGCCCACCGGACCTCGGCGCCCAGCTCGACCAGGGTCTCGATCAGCACCGCGGTCTGCACCGTCATGTGCAGCGAGCCGGAGATGCGGGTGCCCTTGAGGGGCTGCACGTCGTGGTACTCGTGGCGCAGCGAGATCAGACCCGGCATCTCGTGTTCGGAAAGATCGATGTCGCGGCGACCGTAGTCCGCCAAAGACAGGTCGGCCACCTTGAATTCGAGCCCGTTCACGACGTCGGGGGTCAGCTGCTTTTCGGTCGTCGTCATCTACTACTCATTCCTCCGGTCAACTAATTAGCTTGGTTACATATTAGTCGCGACGCGCTCGCGGCCGCGAACTAGGGTCAGTCGGCTTGAGCAAGCCTATTGCTCCGCTTCCCCGCGCTCGCCGGTGGTACCACCACGGGCCAACGGCTCCAAGTCTTCCTTGAGCGCACCGTACCGTTCGGCCGCAGGCGTCATCAGCCGCGCCAGGTCCGCCGCGACGTCGTGGTCGGCCTCCGGCGGCATCGACACATAGCTCATAGCCAGCCGGACGATTGCGCGCGCCAGCATCCCGGAATCCTCCTCGCTGGCGCGCACCCAGCTGTGCATGAACGACGACGTCAGGCGGGCAGAACAGTGCGTGATGATCGGCCCGCTGTCGGTGGTGATGATCTGCAGCAGGTCGGGTTTGGCCACCCCGCTCAGCAGTGAGCTCACCAGCGGGTCGGCCGCCGACTCGGAAAAGAACGAACGAAATCCCTGCAGGAAGGCTGCGTAGACGTCGCCGACGTTGGCGTAGATGGCGTCTTCGACGGCGTCTACCAAGCGATCGGCCAGCCGCAGCGCGTAGCCCTGCGCAAGGCCTTGCCGCGATCCGAACTCGTTGTAGATGGTCTGCCGGCTGATGCCCGCGGCACGGGCCACGTCGGCCAGCGTGATCGCCGACCAGTCACGGCTGCCCAGCAATTCCCGCATCGCGTCGAGCACCGAATCGCGCAAGAGGGCCCGTGACGCCTCGGCGTACGGGACCCTCTTCACACGCGCGACACTATCGCTTACTGCGCCGCTCCTTCGCATCGCTGCGCTCTGCATCGCCGGCGTACCCAATGCGCCGCTCCTCCGCATCGCTGCGCTCTGCATCGTCGCCGGCGCGGCGTCACGCTCACGAACGTGCGACTTCCACCATCTCGAAGTCGGATTTCGCCGCACCGCAGTCCGGGCAGCTCCAATCTTCGGGAATGTCGTCCCAGCGGGTGCCGGGCGCGATGCCGTCTTCCGGCCAACCCAGCGCCTCGTCGTACTCGAAGCCGCACTGGATGCAGCGGAACAGTTTGTCTTCACTCATTTCGTTACCTCCATCGTTTCGAAGTCGAGCTTTCGCGTACTGCGCATTCCGGGCAGCGGTAAGCGGCCATCACGCAGCGGCCCCGTAGCGGGCCAGGATCTTCTCCCGCCGGCGCGATTGCACGTTGACCCGACTGATGTCGCCGCCGTAATGCGCCAGCACCCGGTGGTCCATCAGCTTGCGCCACAGCGGCGGGAAGTAAGTCAGCCCGATCAGCGCCGCGTAGCCGCTCGGCAGATTCGGTGCCCCGTCCATGCTGCGCAGCGTCTGGTAGCGCCGGGTCGGGTTGGCGTGGTGATCGCTGTGCCGCTGCAGGTGGTACAGGAACAGGTTGGTCACGATGTGGTCGGAGTTCCAGCTGTGCTCGGGCGTGCAGCGCTCGTAGCGGCCGTTGGCGTTCTTCTGCCGCAGCAATCCGTAGTGCTCGAGGTAGTTGACCGCCTCCAGCAGGCTGAAGCCGAAGACCGCCTGGATGATCAGGAACGGGATCAGCGCCGGGCCGAACACCGCGATCAGCGCACCCCACAGCACCACCGACATTAACCAGGCGTTGAGCACGTCGTTGGACAGATAGGTCTTGGGGTTCCACGGGCCGGCACCCTGCCGGCGTAGCCGCTCGGCCTCCAGCCGCCAGGCCGAGCGCAGACTGCCGAAGACGCTGCGCGGCAAGAACTCCCAGAACGTCTCACCAAAGCGAGCCGACGCCGGGTCTTCCGGTGTCGCCACCCGCACGTGGTGGCCGCGGTTGTGCTCGATGTAGAAGTGCCCGTAGCCGGTCTGCGCCAGGGTGATCTTGGACAGCCAGCGCTCCAGCGAGTCCTTCTTGTGCCCCATTTCGTGCGCGGTGTTGATACCGACTCCGCCCAGGGCACCCACCGTCAGCGCCAGACCGATCTTGGCCGGCCAGCTCAGCGGCCCGTCATAGCCCAGCCAGCTCAGATTCGACGCGGTGAACAGGTAAGCGCCGAAGATCACGCTGAGGTACTGGAACGGGATGAACAGGTAGGTGCAGTAGCGGTAGTACTTGTCGTTCTCCAGCCACTCCATCACCTCGTCGGGCGGATTCTGCCCGTCTGCCCCAAACCGCAGGTCAAGTGCGGGCAGCACGACGTAAAGCAGGATCGGGCCGATCCAGAACAGCACCTGCGAGGCGGCCTGCCATCCGAATTGGTTCATCGCCCAGACGATCGGCAGGATCGCCAGCAGCAGCGTCGGGACGATCAGTCCCATCAGCCACAGATAGCGCTTCTTGTCCTGCCACGCAAAAGCGTCTTGGCCTAATCCGGCGGTCATATCGCCAACCTCCTTGTGATTCGTAGGACCTTGAGATTGGACAATACTGCTCGCTACGTCTTCTGTCTAGACACAGAGTGGCTATTTGTAAAACAAGCTACGCCGGATCCAGCGTCGCGTCCTGCTCGATCTCGTCGGTCGCGCAGCTGGCCAGCACGGAGTGCCGACGGCCGTAGCCCAGGTAGATGGCGATCCCGGCGACCATCCACACGCCGAATCGGACCCAGGTGATGACGGTGAGGTTGACCATCAGCCATAGGCAGGCGCACACCGATGCGACCGGCAGCAGCGGTACCCAGGGCGCGCGGAACCCGCGCGGCAGGTCCGGGCGGGTGCGGCGCAAGACGATGACGCCGGCGGACACCAGCAGGAACGCGAACAAGGTCCCGACGTTGACCATCTCCTCGAGTTTGTCCGTCGAGAACGCCGACGCAGTTGCTGCGACCAGCAACGCGACCAGCACGGTGATGCGCACCGGGGTGCCGCGCGAGCCGGTCTTGGCCAGCTGCCGCGGCAACAACCCGTCGCGCGCCATCGCGAACAGCACCCGGCATCCGCCGAGTAGGAGCACCATCACCACTGTGGTCAGTCCGGCGAGCGCGCCGACGGAGATGATGCCGGAAGCCCAGTGCACCCCGTTGACCGCGAAGGCGGTCGCCAGGTTGGCGTGCCGCCCATCAGGGGTGGTCTTCAGCGCGGTGTACGGAACCATCCCGGACAGCACGATCGACACCGCCACGTAGAGCACGGTGACGATGCCCAACGTGATCAGGATTCCGCGAGGGACGTCGCGTTGTGGGTTTTTGGTCTCCTCGGCCATGGTGGCCACGATGTCGAACCCGATGAACGCGAAGAACACGATCGACGCTCCCGCGAGCACCCCATACCAGCCGTAATGGCTGCTGTGTGCGCCGGTGAACAGCGACAGCAGTGACTGATCGACGCCGGTGCCCGCGTGGTCGTTTTCGGGCGGCGGTATGAACGGCGAGTAGTTCGCCGTCTTGATGTAGAAGGCGCCGACGACGATCACCAGCACCACCACCGACACCTTGATCGTGGTGACCACGATGGAAAAGTGCGACGACAACTTGGTGCCCAATGCGAGCAGGGTGGCCACCAGCGCGACGATCAGCAGCGAGCCCCAGTCCAGCTTGTGCGAGCCGAGATCGATTGTGGCGCTCGTTAATCCAAAAACCGTGTCCAGGTAACTCGACCACCCCTTGGCGACCACGGCGCCGCCGATGGCCAGTTCCAGAACGAGGTTCCAACCGATGGTCCAGGCCAGAAACTCGCCAAAAGTGGCGTAGGAGAACGTGTAGGCGCTGCCTGCCACCGGCAGCATCGACGCGAATTCGGCGTAGCACAGGGCCGCCAGCCCGCACGTGATCGCCGCGATGAGAAACGAGATCCAGATCGCCGGTCCGGTGATGTCTCCCGCGGTTGATGCGGTGACGGTGAAGATGCCGGCCCCGATCACCACCGACACCCCGAACACGGTCAAGTGCCACCAGCTCAGGTCCTTGCGCAGCTGGGTACCGGGCTCGTCGGTGCCGGCGATCGACTGCTCGACCGACTTGGTGCGCCAGCGACCGGCCATGCCCCCGGACAGTACCGAGTACTGTGCGGGAATGCGCGGGGGAAACGCTCGGGGAAGCGCCATCGTGATCGGGGCCAGCATCGCCGGGTTGTGTGCGGCGCGGGTGCTGTCGGACTTCTATGAGCTGGTCACGGTGTTCGAACGCGACGAGCTCCCGAGCACGCCCGCCAACCGCACCGCCGTCCCGCAAGGCCGCCATGTTCACCTGTTGATGGCCCGCGGCGCGGTGGAATTCGACGGGCTGTTTCCCGGTCTGCTCGACGACATGGTGGCGGGCGGGGTTCCCGTCCTGGAGAACCGACCGGACCGCATCTACTTCGGTGCGGCCGGTCATGTGCTGGGCACCGGTCACACGTTGCGCCACGAGTTCACTGCCTACGTGCCCAGCCGGCCTCAGCTGGAATGGCAGATCCGGCGCCGGGTGGCCGAAATCGCCAACGTCGAGATTCAACATCGCTCGGTGGCCCAACCGCGGTTCGACGCCGACGCCCAGCGGGTGACCGGCGTGTTGCTCGACAGCGAGACCGACGAGCCCGACTTCGTTGCCGCTGATATGGTCGTCGACGCCGCCGGCCGCGGCACCAGGCTGCCGGTTTGGCTGGAGCAGTGGGGGTATCAGCGTCCGCCCGAAAAGACGGTCGACGTGGGCATTGGCTATGCGTCACATCAGTTTCGGCTCCCCGAGGGCGCGATCCGGGAGAGGGTCATCGTTGCCGGCGCGTCCCGGCAGCAACCGCTCGGGCTGGGCCTACTGGGCTACGAGGACGGCGGGTGGATGCTGACTACTTTCGGTGTCGCGAAAGTGGAACCGCCGCATACCTTTCCCGAGATGCTTGCGCTCGCCAAGAAGCTGCTGCCCGACGGGCTCTCGGCCGCACTCGAGCGGGCCGAACCCGTCGGTGAGATGGCTTTCCACCGCTTCCCCACCAGCCGGTGGCGCCGCTATCACAAGCTGGACCGTTTTCCGGCCGGGATTCTGCCGCTCGGGGACGCGGTCGCCAGCTTTGACCCCACCTACGGGCAAGGCATGACGATGACGTCGCTGCAGGCTGGCCATCTGCGCCGAGCCTTGGCCAATGGCCCGGACGAGGACCTGGCGCGCGAAGTGAACCGCGCCACCGCCAAGACCACCTACCCGGTGTGGACGATGACCGCGATCGGCGATCTCAGCTTCCACCATGCGACCGGGCCGGCGCCCCGGTGGTACCGCCCGGTGGGCAACCTGTTCGACCAATTCCTCGGTGCGGCCGAGACCGATCCCGTTCTCGCCGAATGGTTTTTGCGCAGATTCTCTTTGTTGGACAGCCTGTACATGGTCCCGACGCCGGGGCTGGTCGGCCGCACTATTCGGCACAACATGCGGCTGTGGCTCGCCGAGCGTCGCCAGCCGAGACGCGGACGCCGCGGCGCGCTGGCGCCGGCTTGATTACAGACCCACGGTGGCGCGGAATATCTTCGTCGGTTGATGAGCTACCAGCCGGATGGGACCGTCGTCGGCCGCCACCCAGGCTGCCGCACCCCGCGTGAGCGTCAGCACCCCGGATTTTCCGTACACGGCCGTCGAACCCTCGATGCACAGCAGGATCTGCGGACCGTCGTGGCGCGAAGGCGCGTCGACCTCGTGGCCAACTTGGTCGTCAGCCAACGTCAGCATCGACGCCGCGAATTCGTCTGTGGGCGTGTCGTAGATCAGTCCCAGTCCATCCGGGTGCGTCGGCGCACGCAGTTGAGAATCGGTGGTAGGCGTGAAATTCAGCACTCTGAGCAGCTCCGGAACGTCGACGTGTTTGGGGGTCAGGCCACCCCGTAACACGTTGTCGGAGTTGGCCATTACCTCCAGCCCCACTCCGCGCAGATAGGCGTGCAGGTTTCCGGCCGACAAAAAGATCCCCTCACCGGGACCCAGCGTTATCCGGTTGAGCAGCAACGCCGCCAGTACACCGGCATCCCCGGGATACCGTTCACCCAACTCCAGCACCGTCTTGGCTTCGGCCGCGAATTCCGTTGCGCCCGAACTCACGTACTGGATAGCGCCTTCCAGCACGGCGGTCACCAGAACGTCGATGTCGGGCTGTGGCGCGGTGATCCAGGTAGTGAACAACGCACGAAGGCCGTCGGCATCGGACTGGTCGTTCAACAGATCGATGTAGGGGTCCAGGTCGGACACCGCCAGGGCCCGCAGCAGTTCGATCGTGTGGGCCGCCGGACGGAATCCCGCCAGTGCCTCGAATTGGTGCAGCGCCACCAACAGCTCAGGCTTGTGGCTGGAGTCGCGATAATTGCGCACCGGCGATGTCACCGGAATACCAAGCCGTTCCTCGCGCAGGTAACCCTCGGCGGCTTGTTCGGCGCTGGGATGCGCCTGCAGCGATAGCGGTTCGTCGGCCGCCAGCACCTTGAGCAGAAACGGGAGCACATCGCCGAACCGGGAGCGGGCCAGCCGAGCCGAGTTGCCCCTCCGGATCGGCGACCAGCGCCTGCAGCAGCGAGACTTCCCCGTCCGGATCTTCCAGGAAGGCCGGGTCGCCCGGGTTAGCGCCCAGCCAGAGCTCGGCTTCTGGGTGGGCGGCCGGTACGGGGCGTCCAGTGAACTCAGCGATGGCGGTCCGAGACCCCCATGCGTACGTCCTTATCGCTCCGCGTAGCAGCTGCACTTGCCCATAACCCCTAACCAGTTATCCCCGCACCAGCCGCAAATAAACCGCCGCCATCTCCAGCCGGACAGCCAATATAGCCAGCTGCTGCTCGGCCCGTTGTGCGCCGGCCGACGCGGAGCGGTTATCCGGCAGGTCAGGCACATCCTCGGCGCCGACGATGTCGACGTCGTCGAACTGGGCCACCCGGGACGCGACGACGGTGCGCTCGGCATCCAACGTCAACGCCAGCACCCGCAGCCGCTCGGCGATCGGACCGTCGATCTCCTCGTCGTGAAACAACGCGTCCGTCGGGTCGGCGAACCCCGGTCCCGGCCCGCCGCGCAACGCCACCAAGGCGTCCGTCAGCCCGGTGGCAGCGGCCACCTCATGCGCGATCCGCAGCAGAACAGAACACCCGTGCCGGGCCAGCGTCACGGTCGCGGCACAGTCCCCGGCCAGCACGACACGGCGCCGCGACATGCGCTCGACGAGCGCCTTGGCCGGATTGGTGAATACTTCGCGGCCGGCGCTGTTACGCAACGCCTCCGCGTCCAGTTCGTCGGCCAGCGCGGCCAGGTCCACCCGCAACTTGGGATCGACGCTTTGCAGGGCAGCCAGCCCCACGGCCAGGTACCGGCACAGGCCGAACTCGTAGGCGACCGGTAGCCGCGGCTCCATAACCGCCGCCCGGCCGGCCGTGGCATCTCGCAGCGGGCCGTCGTAGGGCGCCGCGACGACAACCCGCGCACCCCGACGCACTCCGCTCGCGGCGGCGCCGACCAGTGCCGGATCGCCGGGGTCGTCGCCGGCCACGATCAGCATGTCCAGCGCGCCGATCCACGGCGGCGCCTCGGCGGCGATCACGATCGGTGCACCCGCCCAACCCCCTGATGTCGCGGCCAGCATGGTGCCTGCGGTCTCGGCGGTGCCCCGTCCGGCAACCCAGATCACGGTGCGCGGAGGGTCATCGCCGCGCACCGAGTCCAGAGCGCCCTCGTCGAGTGCGGCCGCGGCCGCGCGCACGTGCGCACCGCCCATCGACGCCGCCCGCAACAGCCCCTCGCGATCGGCGGCCAGCAGACCTTCGGTGTCGTCAAGGTCGATCGTGGCCTGTGTCGCGTTCACGTCACGGCCTCCGGCTGGCTGACGTGCCGACGGATTTCGCCGGCAACCTGCTCGACGACCGCGTCTACGTCCTCGACGCAACGTCCTTCCACATTCAGCCGCAGCAGCGGCTCGGTGTTGGAGCTGCGCAGGTTGAACCAGCTGCCCTCACCGAGGTCCACCGTCACCCCGTCCAGATGATCGATGGATTGAATCCGGGTGCCGAGGCCCTTCAGTACCGCTTCGACACAGGAGGGTGCATCGGCCACGGTGAAATTGATCTCGCCGGACGACTCATAGCGCTGGTAGTCGGCGGTCAGCTCGGACAGCGGGCGCTGCTGCTCACCGAGGGCAGCCAGCACATACAGCGCGGCCAGCATCCCCGAGTCGGCGCCCCAGAAGTCACGGAAGTAGTAGTGCGCCGAGTGTTCACCGCCGAAAATCGCGCCGGTGTCGGCCATTAGCGCCTTGATGTAGGAGTGCCCGACCCGTGAGCGAACCGGCGTGCCACCGTGTTCGACGACCAACTCCGGCACCGCCCGGGAGGTGATCAGATTGTGGATCACCGTCGCACCGATTTCCCGGTGAAGTTCGCGGGCGGCAACCAGAGCGGTCACCGTCGACGGCGAAACCGGCAGGCCCCGCTGGTCGATCACGAAACACCGGTCGGCATCGCCATCGAAAGCCAGCCCGATATCGGCGCCGCTTTCCTGCACGTAGGCCTGCAGGTCGGCGAGGTTCGCCGGGTCCAGCGGATTGGCCTCGTGGTTGGGGAACGAGCCGTCGAGTTCGAAGTACAACGGCAACAGCGTGATCGAGTCGATCGCACCGAGCACCGCGGGCGTCGTGTGGCCGGCCATTCCGTTACCCGCGTCGACGGCCACCCGCAGCGGACGCAGCCCGGAGGTGTCTACCAGCGAGCGAAGAAACTCCCCGTAGTCGGCCAGCACATCTTTATCGGCGACGGTTCCGGTGGGCCCGTCGTAGGCGGGGACGCCGGCGATCAGGGCATCACTGATCGCGGTCAACCCGGTGTCTGCGCCGACCGGTTTGGCGCCCGCCCGGCACATCTTGATGCCGTTGTAGGCGGCCGGGTTGTGGCTTGCGGTGAACATGGCGCCGGGGCACTCCAGCAGCCCGGAGGCGAAATAGAGCTGATCGGTCGACGCCAAGCCGATGCGGACCACATCGAGACCCTGGCCGATGACCCCGGCACCGAAAGCGGCCGCCAGCGACGGCGAACTGTCCCGCATGTCGTAGCCGATCGCGACTTGCCGGGCACCCTCGTCGCGCATCAACCTGCCGAAGGCCGCGCCGACGTCGGTGACGAACGACTCGTCGATCTCCGCACCGACCAGACCTCGCACGTCGTAAGCCTTGATCACACGGTGGACAGCCGCAGCGGGCCGAGACATCGAGGCGCTCCTGACGACGGGGACTATTGGTCGTCAGCCTAGCCCGGCGCGGTTACTACTCGGGGGGGTCGGGCAACACCCGGAGATGGCCACGTCGGCGTCCGGTGCCGGCCGGGCGCTGACCGGCCGAGGCCAGCACGCCAGCCTCCGGTGCCTCGGCCGGTGCACCGCCGTACTGGCCACCAGGATCGTGAAATCCGTTGACCGGCGGACCGCCGACGACCGCGTCGCGGCCCTCGCGCACCGCTTCGGCCAGCGCGATCAAATCGTCCTCGTCGGGGTTGGTGGCCAGCGGGCCGGAGTGACGCACGAGTTCCCAGCCGCGGGGCGCGGTAATGCGGCCGGCGTGGCTGACGCACAGATCCCAGGAGTGCGGCTCATGCGCGGTGGCCAGCGGACCGATGACCGCCGTCGAATCTGAGTACACGAAGGTCAGCGTCGCCACCGCGTAATGCGGACACCCGGGTCGGCAACAGCGACGCGGAACGTTCACGATCGAGAGGTTATCGTGCGAAAACGTCCGCACAGCGCCGGACACGCGCATTCGCCCGGGCCGGGATGTCCAACCGTTACCATCGCCGGGTGAGCGATTCGCGCAGCTCCCCAGGCGGCGGCCGCGCGGCGGGCAAAAAAGTTTCGCGCCGCGGGCGCGATATGCGTGGGCCACTGCTGCCGCCGACGGTGCCCGGGTGGCGCAGCCGCGCCGAGCGCTTCGACATGGCCGTGCTCGAGGCCTATGAGCCCATCGAGCGGCGCTGGCAGGAGCGATTATCGGGGCTCGACGTAGCGGTCGACGAGATCCCCCGGATTTCGGCGAAGGATCCAGACAGCGTGCAGTGGCCACCGGAAGTGGTCGCCGACGGGCCCATCGCACTGGCCCGGTTGATCGGCGCCGGCGTCGACGTGCGCGGAAGCGTTACCCGAGCGCGAGTTGTGTTGTTCCGCAAGCCGATCGAGCGGCGGGCCAAGGACACGGTCGAACTGGCCGAATTGCTGCATGAAATCCTGGTGGCTCAGGTGGCCACCTATTTGGACGTCGAACCCTCGGTCATCGACCCGACGATCGATGACGGATAAGCGGGTTGCGTCAGATGATTCCGCGCTTGAGGCGGCGGCGTTCCCGCTCGGAGAGGCCGCCCCAAATGCCGAACCGCTCGTCGTGAGCTAAGGCGTAGTCGAGGCATTCGCTCCGCACCTCGCAGCCGAGACAGATCTTCTTGGCCTCGCGGGTGGAGCCGCCCTTCTCGGGGAAGAACGCCTCGGGGTCCGTCTGTGCACACAGCGCGCGGTCCTGCCACTGATCGGTCGTAACCGGTGTGGGATCGAAGACTTCGACCGCATCAGGGACTGGGACCAAACTCAAATGGGGCCTTGCGGTTACCCCAATCATCGGCGAGCTGGTAGTGGTGTGCGGTGTGCCTCCCATTACGCCCCGAAGGTGCTCATAGGACATGCTCCGCCTCCTCACCTAGTTTCGTTGATCGTGAATGTCACCACTGTTCTGATATGCGGCCATCTCGATTCGAACAAATGATCGAATCTCGGTCTGCGACACCAAATCCGGCTGGCTAACCGAAATGACACTGATGTGATTAGACACGGGTGAAGTGTCCTGGTCAAGCGATTCGGAAGATTTCCATATCATGTCGTGACCATTTCTTTGCGACACTGAGGCCGTTGCCGCCTTGGCGTGTCGGTCACACCCGCCACTCGAGCCCCGCACGCGGCCCCCGTAGTCCATCGCTCGACTCGCCCCCGCAAGCGGGTGGTACCCCCACCTCGGCCGTTCCCGACCGCATCGTCGTCGCGCGTATTCCGATCGCCCGCCTCGCCCCCGCAAGCGGGTGGTACCCCCACCTCGGCCGTTCCCGACCGCATCGTCGTCGCGCGTACTGTCGTGCGGTGTGAAGGTCACGGTTCTGGTCGGCGGGGTTGGCGGTGCCCGCTTCCTGCTCGGGGTGCAGCAGCTGCTCGGTCTTGGCCAGTTCGCCTCGGCGTCTGAACCCGCCGGCGACCACGAAGTGACCGCGATCGTCAACATCGGCGACGACGCCTGGATGCACGGGGTGCGCATCTGTCCCGACCTGGACACCTGCATGTACACCCTCGGTGGGGGTGTCGACCCGCAGCGCGGCTGGGGCCATCGTGACGAAACCTGGCATGCCAAGGAAGAACTGGCCCGCTACGGCGTGCAGCCCGACTGGTTCGAACTCGGCGACCGTGACCTGGCCACCCATTTGGTGCGCAGCCAGATGCTGCGGGCCGGCTACCCGCTGTCACAGGTGACGGCGGCGTTGTGCGACCGCTGGCAGCCCGGCGCGAGGCTGCTCCCTGCCACCGATGACCGCTGCGAAACCCATGTCGTCATCACCGATCCCGTCGACGACAGTCAGCGCGCGATCCACTTCCAGGAATGGTGGGTGCGCTACCGCGCACAGCTGCCGACACACAGCTTTGCCTTCATCGGCGCCGAAAAGGCCCATGCTGCAGCTGAAGTCACCGAAGCCATCGCCGACGCCGACATCATCCTGATGGCACCCTCAAATCCGGTGGTGAGCGTTGGCGCGATCCTGGCCATTCCCGGTATCCGCGCAGCGCTGCGGTCGACCGATGCGCCGGTCGTCGGCTATTCGCCGATCATTGGTGGAAAACCGTTGCGCGGCATGGCCGATGAATGCCTGAAGGTGATCGGCGTGGCGTCGACCGCGGACGCGGTAGGACGGCACTACGGCGCGCGAGCAGGCACCGGCATCCTGGACTACTGGCTGATCCACGAGGGCGATCATGCCGAAATCGATGGGGTTGCAGTGCGGTCAGTACCACTGCTGATGACCGATCCGAAAGCGACGGCCGAGATGGTGAGCGCCGGTTTGGAGCTTGCGGGCGTGACAGCGTGAGCGGTTCTGGAGCCGGTGGCGAGCACGGCACCGCGTCAGCGGTTGAGATCCTGCCCGTTACCGGGCTTCCCGAATTCCGTCCGGGCGACGACCTGACCGCCGCGCTCGCCGCGGCTGCGCCGTGGCTGCGCGACGATGACGTCCTCGTTGTCACCAGCAAGGTGCTGTCCAAATGTGAAGGCCGGCTGGTGCCCGCGCCCGACGATCCTGAGGCACGAGATGCATTGCGCCGCAAGCTTGTCGACGCAGAGGCTGTCCGTGTGCTTGCCCGCAAGGGTCGCACACTGATCACCGAGAATCGGCTTGGCGTGGTTCAGGCCGCGTCCGGCGTGGACGGCTCCAACGTCGGCGCGGACGAATTGGCGCTGCTGCCCGTCGATCCCGACGGCAGCGCTGCGGCCCTGCGGGCCGGGCTGCGCGAACGGCTCGGGGTCAGCGTCGGTGTCGTGGTCACCGACACCATGGGCCGCGCATGGCGCAACGGCCAGACCGACGCCGCCGTCGGCGCGGCCGGTCTGTCCGTGCTGCACGGCTACGCCGGCGCGGTCGACCGGCACGGCAACGAACTGTTAGTCACCGAGGTCGCGGTCGCCGACGAGATCGCCGCCGCAGCCGATCTGGTCAAGGGCAAGCTGACCGCGGTACCGGTGGCCGTCGTGCGCGGGCTACCCGCCGACGTCGTGTCCGATACCGGCGGCACGGCAAGGCAACTCGTGCGGTCGGGCACCGACGATCTGTTTTGGCTGGGCACCGCCGAAGCCCTGGAGCTGGGTCGCCAGCAGGCCCAACTGTTACGCCGCTCAGTGCGCCAGTTCGCCGACGAGCCGGTGCCGCCGCAGCTGATCGAGGACGCCGTCGCCGAGGCCCTCACCGCGCCGGCTCCCCACCACACCCGGCCGGTTCGCTTCGTCTGGCTGCAGACAGCGGCGACTCGGATCCGGCTACTCGACCGTATGCGCGACAAGTGGCGGTCCGACCTGTCGGGTGACGGCAAGCCGGCCGACGCTGTAGAGCGACGCGTGGCACGCGGCCAGATCCTCTATGAAGCACCCGAAGTCGTGATCCCGATGCTGGTCCCCGACGGGGCGCACAGTTACCCCGACGCCGCGCGCACGGACGCCGAGCGCACCATGTTCACCGTCGCGGTGGGGGCGGCTGTGCAGGCGCTGCTGGTGGCACTGGCCGTGCGCGGGGTGGGCAGCTGCTGGATCGGCTCGACGATCTTTGCCGCAGATCTGGTCCGTGACGAGCTGGGCCTGCCCGGCGACTGGGAACCGTTGGGCGCCATCGCCATCGGTTACGCCGCGCAGCCCGTGGCGGCGCCCCGCGAACCGGTGGCAGCCACTGATCTGCTGGTGCGCCAGTGAGCGTTCGGCAGTCGGCGATAGCGGTGCTGTCCGACTGGCAGGCGCCGGATCGGTTTCAGGATTCACTGCGGCACGCGGTGCTGTCTTTCCTGCATGCGCGCGACGACGCCTGCCTTCGCGAATGTGTGCCGGGACATATCACCGCCTCGGCGTTGGTGCTCGACGACACCGGCGGCCAGGTCCTGCTCACTTTGCATCCGCGGCTGGGCCGTTGGGTGCAATTGGGCGGGCACTGCGAGGACGCCGACGACGACATCGTCGCGGCAGCACTGCGAGAGGCCAGCGAGGAATCCGGTGTCGACGACCTGCACATCGCACCAGATCTGGTCGCCGTGAATGTTCACCCGGTCACCTGCTCGCTGGGCGTGCCGACCCGCCACCTAGATCTGCAGTTCGTGGCGCAGGCCCCGGCCGGGGCGCAGATCGCGGTCAGCGATGAATCGGTGGACTTGCGTTGGTGGCCGATCGATGCCTTACCCACCAACTCCGACGATGCGCTGGCCTACCTGGTCGCCCGGGCGGCTCACACGTCGCTGGAGTAGCGGATCCCGCCGTCGGGAATGCAGACACCGGGCCAGACCCGCGCTCCCCGTAGCAGTTCGCAGCGAGCGCCGATGTCGGCGCCGTCGCCGATGACACCGTCGCGGATCAGCGCCCGCGGACCGATGCGCGCGCCGAACCCGATGATCGAACGTTCGACCACGCTGCCGGCCTCGATCCGCACGCCGTCGAAGATGACCGCGCCGTCCAATCGGGCGCCGGGGCCGATCTCGGCGCCGCGCCCAACGACCGTGCCGCCGATGAGCACCGCCCCCGGCGACACCGCCGCGCCGTCGTGCACCAACTGCTCGCCGCGATGGCCACCCAACGCCGGCGACGGGACGATGCCACGCACCAGATCCGCCGACCCGCGCACGAAGTCCTCCGGTGTGCCCATGTCCCGCCAGTAGCTGGCGTCGACGTAGCCGTAGACGTTGACGTCGCCGTCGGAGAGCAGCGCAGGGAACACTTCACGTTCCACCGACACCTCGCGCCCCCGCGGTATCCGATCGATGACCTGGCGAGAAAACACGTAGCAGCCCGCGTTGATCTGGTCGGTCGGCGGGTCCTCGGTCTTCTCCAGAAACGCGGTGACCCGGCCGTTTTCGGTGGGCACGCACCCGAATGCCCGTGTGTCGGAGACCCGCACCAGATGCAACGTCAGATCGGCTTGGTTGGTGCGGTGGTAGTCCAGCAGTTGTCCCAGATCGGCTCCGGACAGCACATCGCCGTTGAAGACCATGACGGTGTCGTGGCGCAAATGGTCGGCGACGTTGGCGATGCCGCCGCCGGTGCCCAGCGGATGTTCCTCGGTTACATACTCGATCTGCAAACCCAGTTTGGACCCGTCACCGAACTCCGCCTCGAAAACTGCCGGCTTGTAAGACGTCCCGAGGATCACGTGCTCGATGCCGGCCGCGGCGATCCGGGACAGCAGATGGGTGAGAAACGGCAGCCCGGCGGTGGGCAGCATCGGCTTGGGTACCGACAGTGTCAGTGGCCGCAGCCGGGTGCCTTTGCCACCGACCAGGATGACTGCGTCGACTTGCGCGTGTTCGGTCACAAACCCCGCCCCTCCTTCCGCCGAGCGTCGCGCACCATCAGCCGTGCCCGCACCGCCAAGCCGGCCCGCATGGCCCAGCGCAGCGGAGCGCGCCTCCGTCCAGAATGACGGTCGGCGAGGTAGATGTAGGTGCTTTTGTGGTGAGCCGCCAGGTTGCGCGCCGACTCGCGTCCGGTGGCGTGGCCCTTGTGATGCAGCACTTCCGCCGCCGGCACATAGACGTTCAGCCAGCCCGCCTTGCCTAGCCGGTCGCCCAGGTCGACGTCTTCCATGTACATGAAGTAGCGCTCGTCGAAGCCGCCGATCTGCTCGAAGGCCGCGCGGCGTACCAGCAGGCAAGACCCCGACAACCAGCCCACCGGCCGCTCGCTGGGCTCCAGCCGCTCCTGGCGGTAGGCCGCCGACCATGGATTGTTCTTCCAGAACGGTCCGACGACGGCGTGCATGCCGCCGCGCACCAGGCTGGGCAAATGGCGCGCCGACGGGTACACCGACCCGTCCGGGTCGTGGATCAGCGGACCCAGGGTCGCCGCGCGGGGCCACCGCGCCGCGGCGTCCAGCAGCGCGTCGATGCTGCCGGGCCCCCACTGCACATCCGGGTTGGCCACCAAAATCCACTCGTCGGCGGCTCCGCCTTCTTCACCGATCCGTGCTATCGCGCGATTCACCGCGCCGCCGTAGCCGAGGTTGGACCCGGTGGAGAACAGCCGCACGCCCGGGTAGCGTTCGAGCGCGGCCTGCGGCGCCCCATCGGTGGAACCGTTGTCGGCCATCAGCACGCTGACTCGCCGCTCGGTCGCATGCGGCAGGGATGCCAAAAACCGGTCCAGATGCGGGCCCGGCGAATAGGTCACCGTTACCACCGGCAGGACATCACTCACGCGTCGAGGGTAACGGTCGGGGCGGCACTGCTGCCCCAGGAGCAGCCGCCAGCGCCGCGGTGAGCGCCTCCCGCCACGGTCGCAGCGGCGAAAGGCCCGCCTGCTGCGACTGCCGACTAGACAGCGCCGAATATGGCGGCCGCGGCGCCGGCCGCGGGTTGTGGGCGCTGCTCACCGGCAACACCCGCTCCGGGTCGGCGCCGACGCCCTCGAACACCGCGCGGGTTTGTCCAAAGCGGGTGACCTCGCCCCCGTTGGCGGCATGCACGATTCCCTCCGGCGCAAGCACCTGCCCGTCGACCACCTCAAGCAGCGCGGAAACCAGATCGGCGACGTAGGTCGGCGATCCGGTCTGATCGTCGACCATCTCGACGGTGCCGTCGCCGGCGGCCAGCCTGCGCATGGCGGCGACGAAGTCCTTGCCGTTTCCGCCGGTGTAGACCCAGGCCGTGCGTACTACCACGGCCCCCGGCAACGCCGCCAGGACCGCCTGTTCGCCGGACAATTTGGTCTGCCCGTACACGCTGAGTGGCCGCGTCTCGTCGCCCGGCTCATAGGGATGCGGCGCTGCGTGGCCGAAGTCGCCGCTGAACACGTAGTCGGTGGAGATGTGCACCAGCCGCGCGCCGACGCGCGCGCAGGCCTGCGCGATGTACTCCGGGCCGGCCGCGTTGACCGCATGTGCCCTGGCCTGGTCGTGTTCCGCGCCGTCGACGTTGGTGTAGGCCGCACAGTTGACCACCACGTCGCCGGCCTGCACGATCTGCCCCGCTGATTGCGGATTGCTGATATCCCACTGCGACGACGTCAGCGCCAGCACGTCACGCCCCTGCCGAATCGCCTCGGCCGTCAAAAAGCTGCCGACCTGCCCGCCGGCGCCGCTGATCACGATTCTGTCAACCACGGTCACGAGTCTGGCACGCCGAGGCTGCGCTACCAGCGATACCACTGTGGCGCAAGTAGCCTGGTGTGATGCCTGCGCAACGCGTGATTCGTGTGATTGCGACCGTGGCGGCCGTGGTGGTCGTTCTCGGCACCGGAGTCGCCTGGAGCAAGGTCCGCTCCTTCGAGGACGGGATCTACCACATCTTCGCTCCGTCCCTGGGCCATGGCGGCGACGACGGGGCGCTCGACATCCTGATGGTCGGCATGGACAGCCGCAGCGATGCGCATGGCAACCCACTGAGCCCCCAAGAGTTGGCGACGCTGCGGGCCGGCGACGAGGTGGCGAGCAACACCGACACGATCATCCTGGTGCGCATCCCCAACAACGGAAAATCGGCCACCGCGATCTCCATTCCGCGCGACACCTACGTGTCCGCCCCCGGCCTGGGCAAGACCAAGATCAACGGCGTCTACGGGCAGACCAAGGAGGAGAAGCGAGTCAGCCTGGTCGAATCCGGCGTCGCGCCCGCGGAGGCCGACGCGCAGGGAGCCGAGGCCGGCCGCGAGGCGCTGATCAAGACGGTCGGCGACCTCACCGGCGTCACCGTCGACCACTACGCCGAGATCGGACTGCTGGGCTTCTCGTTGATCACCGACGCCCTCGGCGGTGTCAATGTGTGCCTCAAAGAGCCAGTCTTCGAACCACTTTCGGGTGCCGACTTCCCGGCCGGCTGGCAGAAGCTCAACGGCCCGCAAGCGCTGAGCTTCGTCCGGCAGCGCCACGAGCTGCCCCGCGGCGACCTGGACCGGGTAGTGCGCCAGCAGGTGGTGATGGCCTCGCTGGCCCACCAGGTGATCTCCGGCAAGACGCTGTCCAGCCCGGCGACGATGAACCGGCTGCAGCAGGCCATCCAGCGCTCGGTGGTGTTGTCGTCGGGCTGGGACATCATGGATTTCGTGAATCAGCTGCAGAAGCTGGCCGCAGGCAAGATCGCGTTCGCCACCATCCCGGTGCTCGACGAGTCCGGCTGGAGCGACGACGGCATGCACAGCGTGGTGCGGGTCGATCCCCATCAGGTGCAAGACTGGGTCGCCGGCCTGCTGCAGGATCAGGCAAAGGGCAAGACCGAGGAGTTGGCCTACACACCGGCCAAGACCAGCGCCAGCGTGCTTAACGACACCGACATCAACGGGCTCGCCGCGTCGGTGTCAGAAGTGTTGACCTCCAAAGGATTTAGCACAGGCATGGTCGGCAATAACGATGCTGCCCACGTGGCCGGCAGCCAGGTGCAAGCCGCCAAGGTCGACGACCTGGGCGCGAAAGCGATCGCCAAAGAACTCGGCGGGCTGCCCGTCATCGCCAATACGTCGGTACCCCAGGGAACGGTTCGGGTGGTGTTGGCCAATGACTACACCGGCCCCGGCTCGGGCTTGGCCGACGGCCCTGCCAAGCTGGCGGCATCGTCGACCTCCGGATCGTCGAACTCCGATGCTCCCCCGCCCTCGCCGATCCTGACCGCCGGCTCGGAGCACCCCGAGTGCGTCAACTGACGTGACGACGCTCAGCGCAGCGATCCTGGACCCGATGCTGCGCGCCGACCCGGTCGGCCCTCGCATCACCTACTACGACGACGCCACCGGCGAGCGCATCGAGCTGTCCGCGGTCACACTGGCCAACTGGGCGGCCAAGACCGGCAACTTGTTACGCGACGAGTTGGGCGGCGGGCCGGCCAGCCGGGTGGCGGTCTTGCTGCCGGCGCACTGGCAGACGGCGGCGGTGTTGTTCGGGGTGTGGTGGATCGGCGCAGACGTGCTGCTCGGCGGCCCGGATATCGAGGCCGATATCGCCCTGTGCACGGTCGAGCGGCTCGACGAGGCCGACTCCACCGGCGCCGGCGAGGTAGCGGTGTTGTCGCTGGACGCTTTCGGACGCCCGGCGCCCGACCTGCCGGTCGGTGTCACCGACTACGCGACCGCGGTGCGGGTCCACGGCGACCAGATTGTCGCCGAGCGCCGTCCCGGCCCGGCGTTGGCCGGCCGATCGGTCGACAAGGTGCTGGCCGCCTGCCAAAAGGCCTCGACAGCAACGGGTTTGACGGGAAGCGATCGAGTGCTCTCGACCGCGTCCTGGAATACGCCCGACGGCGTGATCGGAGGCATGCTGAGCGTGCTGGCGGTCGGCGGGTCGCTGGTGCAGGTGGCCAACCCCGATCCGGCAGCGCTGCCGCGCCGGATGGAGACCGAGAAGGTCACCCGCACCCTGGAGTAAGGCGCCAGGACAATCCATGTTGATATCGCAATATTTCGATGTTAGCTTCGTGGAAGGCTGGTAGTTTCAGGCCGGCAACGAACGACGGCAGGAAGGTTAGGCGATGTTGGTGCACGGGCTATTGGGGAAGGCGGCCGGGACGCTGGTAACCGGTCTGGTCGGCGTCAGCGCCTACGAAGTCGTACGCAAGGCCCTGGTCAAGGCCCCAATTCACGACGCCGCGGTCACCGCGACGGAGTGGGGACTGCGCGGAACTCGGCGGGCCGAGGAAGCAGCGGAGTCAGCCCGGCTGAAGCTTGCCGACGTCGTGGCCGAAGCCCGCGAACGCATCGGTGAGGAGGCAACGCCTCCGGCCATCGGCGACCACGACCACGACCACTGATCCCCCACGATGACTGCTGCGATCTGCCCTGACTTGGTGGTCGTTTCCGACGCCGCCGGGCGGATGCGGGTGCAGGTGCCCTGGGTGCGCGCGAATTCACGGCGCGCGGTCGCGGTGGAAGAGGCGGTGGATCGGCAGAACGGGGTGCGGGCCGTGCACGCCTATCCCCACACCGGCTCTGTCGTCGTGTGGTACTCGCCGAAGCGCTGCGATCGCTCGGCGGTTCTGACGGCAATCACGTCGGCCGAACACGTTGCCGCCGAGCTCATTCCGGCTCGCACACCGCGATCGTCGGATATCCGCAACACCGAGGTGCTGCGCATGGTGATCGGCGGCGCGGCGCTGGCCTTGCTCGGGGTGCGCCGCTACGCCTTCAGCCAGCCACCGCTGCTGGGCCCGAGCGGCCGACTGGTCGCGACCGGCGCGACGGTGTTCATGGGCTACCCGTTCCTTCGTGGCGCGTTGCGCTCGCTGCGGTCCGGGCGCGCAGGCACGGACGCCCTGGTGACCGCCGCGACCGTGGCCAGCCTGGTGCTGCGCGAGAACGTGGTCGCGCTCACCGTGCTGTGGCTGCTCAATATCGGTGAGTACCTTCAGGATTTGACGCTGCGACGGACCCGGCGGGCCATCTCGGATCTGCTGCGCGGCAGCGCCGACACGGCATGGATCCGTCTTGAGGACGGCAACGAGGTACAGGTGCCGATCGACACCGTGCAGATCGGCGACGACGTGGTGATCCACGACCACGTGGCGATACCGGTCGACGGTGAGGTGGTCGACGGCGAGGCGATTGTGGACCAATCCGCGATTACCGGTGAAACCCTGCCGGCCAGCATCGTCGCCGGGTCAGCTGTGCACGCCGGTTCGGTGGTGCTGCGGGGGCGTCTGGTGGTTCGCGCTAGCGCCGTCGGCAACGAGACCACCATCGGCCGCATCATCACCCGCGTCGAAGAGGCTCAACACGATCGGGCGCCGATCCAAACCATCGGCGAGAACTTTTCCGGTCGCTTTGTGCCGATCTCGTTCATCGTCTCGGCGATCACCCTGGCGATCACCGGGGATGTCCGGCGCGCGATGACCATGCTGCTGATCGCGTGCCCGTGCGCGGTGGGCCTGGCGACGCCGACCGCGATCAGCGCGGCGATCGGCAACGGCGCGCGCCGCGGCATCCTGATCAAGGGCGGGTCGCACCTGGAGCAGGCCAGCCGGGTGGACGCGATCGTCTTCGACAAGACCGGAACACTCACCGTCGGTCGCCCCGTGGTGACGAATATCATTGCGTTACACAAAGATTGGCAGCCCGAGCAGGTGCTCGCCTATGCGGCGAGCTCGGAGCTGCACTCTCGTCACCCGCTGGCCGAGGCCGTGATCCGTTCGACCGAGGAACGCCGCATCATCATTCCGCCGCACGAGGAATGCGAGGTGCTGGTCGGCCTTGGCATGCGGACCTGGGCGGACGGGCGGACGCTACTGCTGGGCAGCCCATCGCTGCTGCGCTCGGAAAACGTCAAAGTGTCGAAGAAGGCAGCCGACTGGGTCGACAAGCTGCGCCGCCAAGCCGAGACCCCGCTGCTGCTCGCGGTGGACGGCAGACTGGTCGGGCTGATCAGCCTGCGCGACGAAGTCCGATCCGAAGCACCCGACGTGTTGAAGAAATTGCGCGCCAATGGAATCCGCCGGGTTGTGATGCTCACCGGCGATCATCCCGACATCGCGAAGGTGGTTGCCGGCGAGCTGGGCATCGACGAGTGGCGCGCCGAGGTGCTGCCCGAGGACAAGCTCGAAGTGGTACGCGAACTTCAGGACGAGGGTTACATCGTCGGGATGGTCGGCGACGGCATCAACGACGCCCCCGCGCTGGCCGCCGCCAACATCGGTATCGCGATGGGCCTGGCCGGCACCGACGTCGCGGTCGAGACCGCCGATGTCGCCTTGGCCAACGACGATTTGCGGCGCCTGCTCGACGTGGGCGATTTGGGCGCCCGCGCGGTCGAGGTCATCCGGGAGAACTACGGCATGTCGATCGCGGTCAACGCCGCCGGGCTGCTGATCGGCGCCGGCGGCGCACTATCACCGGTGCTCGCGGCGGTCCTGCACAACGCGTCGTCGGTGGCCGTCGTCGCCAACAGTTCTCGGTTGATCCGCTACCGCCTGAACTGAGGCGCACTTCGGAGCGCCCGCGCGGTCCGGACGTCAGACGGGACCGGCGGCAACGGTGGCAACCGCACCCTAGGCTCGCCCGGCGACCCCGGCTGAGCCAACACGCTCGTCTGATTCGGCACCGCTTGGACTGAGCGGGGTGCGACAATATCGCCGGTAAGGCGATGACGATGTAGGAAGCCGGTGCAAATCCGGCGCGGTCCCGCCACTGTCATCGGGGAGCGAACCTCAAACGCCACGGCCGCGAGCTGGAAGGCGAGGCGAGCAGCGATCCGAGAGCCAGGACACTCGCGTCGTCGCATCCTGCTACCCGGGGCGGTGTATCCCGAGAGAGCTCACGAAAGTCGATGTCACGCCGTTCTCCGGAGACGATAACCGCGGCGGTGCTCGCGAAAATCTCAGACATCAACGGGTATTTCGCCATTGGGACCGGGCCGGTCGATAGCGGCTGGCGCTCGGTACAGCAGCTTTACACCGACCCCGAACTGCTCGACGGCATCGTGGACCGGGTGCAGAAGCGCATCGGCGCCGCTGAGCGCCGGGTCGCGGCTTCGACATTCTTCCTCGGCTTCGCCGCGCGGCTATGGTCAATCGGGGTCGGCGCTGTGGTCGGCCACCGCCTGCTGCCCGAGCTCGCCGCCGAAGAGATGTTGTTCCGCGAGGTCGACGGTCAGACCGAGCTGCATATTGAACGCCCCGTCGGATGGCAGGGTGACGATCTGGAGCCGATGCTGGCCGACATGGTCCTCGACTCGCACCTGACGCCGCTGTCCACGGCGCTGCACCGGCTCGGGCCCATCTCGCGAGAAGTGTTGCGCGGCAACGCGGCATCCGCGCTGCTCGGCGCCGCTCGTGCCTACGACCACCATCGGGCCGCAGGCTCTCCCGGCTCCGGATGGCAGCTGGCCCGCAGATTGTGCAACGACGAAAGACTCGCCGGCACAGTCCGTTTCAGCAAGACCGAGTACCGTCGTTCCAGTTGCTGCCTCTACTACCGCACGCCCGCAGGTGGGCTGTGCGGCGACTGTGTGCTCACGCATATACCCGGCACCATCGGTAGGAAGGACGCATCGTGATCGACGCCCGCCACGGCTGAGGGAGACGATCGATGACCGCCCCGATCTGGATGGCCGCACCCCCTGAGGTGCATTCTGCGCTGCTGAGCAGCGGACCGGGCCCGGCCCCGGCGCCGGCGCTCGCGGCGGCCCCTGCGCCCCCCGCGCCCCCCGCACCCGGGCCGCCGCCAACACCATCGGCACCACCCGTGGCAACCATGCAAGGTTTGTCCTACATGGTCGGTGTCCTGGCCGCGAGTGCTCGGAGGGCGGCGAGCACCACCGCCCGCGCCAAGACGCCGGAGCCTGAGAGCACCGAGATCCCGGCAGCCGCGCCGCCGGCGGAGGAACGGGCGCCGGGAGGGCGGCGCCGGCAGGCAAAGGTCAAACAACTGGGCCGCGGCTACGAGTACATGGATCTGGAGCCAGAGCCGACGGTGACGCCTTCGGGTCAGCGGGCCGGGCCGCTCGGTTTCGCCGGAACCGCGTCCAAACACGCCGCTACTACCGCAGCGGGGTTGGCCACGCTGACCGACGATGACTTCGGCGGCAGCCCGCGCATACCGATGATGCCGAGCACCTGGGGCAGCGACTCGTCGGATGTGGGAGACGAAGACTGACGATCGCCGCCGGTTTCAGCAGCCGCAGTCCTCGCCGCGCCAGGACCGGAAGCCCTGCCAGATCGCCGCGGCGGCGATGCCCAGGCCGATCACCGGGTCGAACCACCAACAGCCGGGCCAAAACGCTGTGACCGCCAGACCGACGAGGACCGCCGCGGCCTGCGCACCGCACAAGTAGTTCTGGGTGCCTTCACCCGCGGTGGCCCCTGAGCCCAGACGTTCGGCAAGGAAGTGCTTGGCCCGGCCCAAGATCGGCATCAGCACCAGCGAGGCGGCCGTCAACCCGATACCGATCACCGAGGTGTCGGCGTGGTGCTCGTGAAACAGGTGGCGCATGGATTCGGCGGCGATATAGGGAGCCGTCAGCCAAAACGACAACGCAACACCGCGTTGGGCGCGACGTTCAGCGGTCTCAGACAACGTGCGCGAGCCGGAGAACCGCCACGCGACCATCGCACTGGCCAGTGCCTCCGGCAGGCTGCCCAACGCCCATCCGGTCAACGCGATGGACTCCACGGCGAGGCCCTGCCACAGCCCGACCACGCCCTCGGTGAGCATCGCGGCCATGCTCACCCAGGCCAACCGCCAAGCCCACTGCGCACGACGCTGCCATCTCGCGTCCCGCGGCACCGGCTGTCCGTGCCCGGCTTCGGCACAGCAGGCGTCGGCGACGAGGCCGGCTGGATTGCCGATCGAACGGGATTCGGTCACCAGGCGATGTTAGGTCAACGCGCGACCAAGGCATGCCCGCCCCACCCTCTGGCCGGGTTATGCAGGCGGCAGAGGCCGCTTCATGGTGCAGACCATGCTCCATTCGAAATAGAACTCGCCACCCTTGTCATACCCCGCGAAGTGGTGAGAGACCTGAGCACGTTGCACCGATGAGCCGACGATCTCCCATCCCTGCTCTCCGTGGGCCTTCGTCAGGCGACCGGCTTCGTCTATCACAGCTTCCAGGGATGTATTCGTCGCGTGGATGAAGATGGTCTCCCACCGTTGCGGACACCACTTGCCATCTGACGCCAGCGACGAACCCGGCCCGGGCGAAGGAGTGCTCATGTCCCGGCACCTTACGCTGTCGCGACCCCGGTGAAATGAATGAAACCTGACTGACGCCTTAAGGGCAGGCGAATCACCGCCGGGCGCAACGCGAACCAACGCGGGCGGGAGAACTCGCCCCCGCCGGCTCGCTACCCTGGTTAGCATGGCGCGCACCGATAACGACACCTGGGACCTTGCAACAAGCGTGGGAGCCACCGCCACCATGGTGGCCGCAGGCAGAGCCCGCGCCACCAACGCGGAGCTGATCAACGATCCGTTCGCGGAGCCGCTGGTGCAGGCGGTCGGCATCGACTTCTTCACCCGCTGGGCGGCAGGCGAACTCAGCGCCGACGACGTCGATATTCCCGGCCACCCGTGGGGCATGCAGCCGATGACCGACCTGCTGACCGTGCGCACTCGTCTGATCGACCAGTTCGTCGCTGACGCGACGGCGTCCGGCATCCCCCAGGCGGTGATCTTGGCCTCCGGCCTCGATGCCCGCGGCTACCGACTGTCCTGGCCCGCCGAGACGGTGGTGTTCGAGATCGACCAGCCGCAAGTCACCGAGTTCAAGACCACGACGCTGGCCGCGGCGGGCGCCGAGCCGACCGTCGACCTGCGCGCGGTGCCAATCGATCTGCGCGACGACTGGCCCGCAGCGTTACAGCAGGCGGGCTTCGACGCCCAGCGGCCTACCGTGTGGGTCGCCGAAGGCCTGCTGGCGTTCTTGCCCCCGGAAGCCCAGGATCGCTTGCTGGACAACATCACCGACCTCAGCGCCGATGGCAGCCGACTGGTCGCGGAGATCTTCCTGAGCTCACCGGAATCGTTGGAGGTCATGCACACCGCGGCTCAGAAGTGGTACGAGCACGGGCTTGACGCCCACATCGATGACTTGTGGTACGGCGGCGAACGCCATGACGTCGCGCGCTATCTGGACGGGCGCGGCTGGCAGACGGCGCGGGCCCGGTCTGGACAGTTGTTGGCCGATGCTGGGTTACCGGTGCCGCAGCGCAACGACGGCCAGACTGAAAACTATTACTGCACTGCACAACTCGGTGCACGCTAGCCGCTATCCAGCTTGCATTGCCAAAAACCGACGTCGTGCCAGGCGCCCCGCTTGTAACCGGCTTCGACTAGCCCGCCGGCCCGGGTGAACCCGTGTCGCTCGTGCAGTCGCACACTCGGGTCATTGGGCAACGTGATCACCGCGACGACGCTGTGGAATCCTTGGCGGCGCAATCGGGCGAGCAGCTCGGTGTACAGTGCGTCGCCCACCCCGCGGCGCTGCGCGGCGGGGTCGACGTAGACGGTGGCCTCGACGGTCCACTGATAGGCGGCCCGCTCGTTCCACGGTGCCGCGTACGCCACGCCGACCACGTGGTCGTCGGTAGCCACCAGCCAGGGAAATCGATGGTGCAGTCGCGTCCACTGGTCGCGCCACTCGTCGACACTCTGCGGCTCGGTCCGGAAGTTGAAGACGGTTGTCTCGATGTAGTAGTTGACGATCTCGCAGACGCGTACGAGGTCATCGTCGGTGGCGGCCCTGACCCGCAGCGCAATCAACGTAGCCTCACGTAGCTTTGCGGCGGTATCCGTCGATGTCTTTCTCTTCGAGCGATCGTGCGAGCTGTTCACCCTTTGCGGTGAGCGACAGCCACGCCGAAAACATCCATTTCTCTGGATCGTCATAGTGTTTGACGTAGGCGTGGGAAATCTTGTGCAGCGAATGGTCCAGCGAATGATGCCAGGCGACGAAACGTTGCGCTTTTCCGCTTGGGGCGCCGAGCCTGAACAGTCCCTCGTTCACCCACGCGCGAATGACCTCCAAGGTTTCGTTCTGCACTTCCGACGGTGATGCCGACGGATTTCGGTGTTTGACATGCCAATCCACGGCATTGAGATCGATCGGCCCGCCGAGGGCATCGAGGAGTAGGCCGTTGCGCACGGCGTCGCGTGCGGTGCTCATTGATGTTCGCTCTGCGTAGCGCGCGTCATCCTGCTCACCGTACAGTTCGGCCTCGTTCATCGATACCGCTGGCGCTCAGGCAAGTCACGGTAGCGTGCTCTCATGGTGGATTTTGCTCTGCGCTCGTGTGGATTGCGTGGGCACGCGACATTTGCTCCCAATGAGCCGAAGCTTCGGGAGCGCCTGAAGGCCGACACTCCCGCCGGGGAAGCCTGGCGCTGTTTGCGCTGCGAGACTTTCGTTGTAGGCCCGCCGCACCGCAGCGGCCCGGCGAATACGGCGCCCGAAATCCCACGCGGACGGTTCTTGCGGGACCGGACCTTGATGCGAGCGCTCGCCGTCGAGCGCGCCATTCGCTGCGTTATTTTCCTGTTAGTGGCGGCAGGGGTGCTCAAAGTCAGCGGATCGCGCGAACGGTTGCAACAGGCCTTGGACCGGGACCTTCCGTTGCTGAAGCCATTAGCGAACCAGGTCGGATGGGATCCGGAGAACTCCAAGCTCATTCGCCAAATCGCGCACGCCTTCGCGCTGTCGTCATCGACGCTGCAGTGGATCGCGTTGGGCCTCGCCGCCTACGCGCTGATCGAGCTCGTCGAAGCGGTCGGGTTGTGGCTGATGCAACGGTGGGGTGAGTACTTCGCGGTGATCGCCACCAGCGTGTTCCTTCCGCTGGAAATCTACGAGCTAACCGAAAAGGTTACGGCCCTCAGGCTTATCGCTCTCCTGGTCAATGTCGTCGCGGTCATATGGCTGCTGTGGAGCAAACGGCTCTTTGGGCTGAACGGCGGCGGCAAAGCGTACCGGGAAGAACACGAAACAGAGAGCCTGCTGAGCGTCGAACGAGCGGGCCTCAACGAAACGGCCACCGGCACAACGGCGTAACTCACGACTGCGATTGTGAGGCTGCTTCGCTTTGCAGCGCACAGGCGACGGCGTGGGTGCGGTTGTCCACGCCAAGCTTGGCCAAGATGGCCTCTACGTGGTGGTGCTCAAGCCCGCGACGCGCATCGGCCGGATCGGCGTGCTACCGGCATCCTGCCGTCGTTGTTCTAGGGCAACCGACTCAGCGCAGCAAGGCGCGTGACATCACCACGCGCTGAATCTGATTCGTGCCCTCGTAGATTTGAGTGATCTTGGCGTCACGCATGAACCGTTCGACCGGGAAGTCGGTGGTGTAGCCGGCGCCGCCGAACAATTGCACGGCGTCGGTGGTGACTTCCATCGCCACGTCGGAGGCAAAGCACTTCGACGCCGCGGAGATGAAGCCCAGATCAGGCTCGCCGCGTTCGGCGCGGGCGGCCGCGGTGTAGACCATCAGTCGCGCAGCCTCGACTTTCATCGCCATGTCGGCCAACATGAACTGGATGGCTTGGAAGGTACTGATCGACTCGCCAAACTGCTTGCGGTCCTTGGTGTAAGCGATCGCGGCGTCCACTGCGCCCTGGGCGATGCCCACAGCTTGGGCGCCGATCGTCGGACGGGTGTGATCCAGGGTGGCCAGCGCGGTCTTGAACCCGCTGCCGGGTTCGCCGATGATCCGATCACCTGGAATCCGGCAATCCTCGAAATAGAGCTCGGTGGTTGGGGAACCCTTGATACCCAACTTCTTTTCTTTGGGCCCGACGGTGAAACCTTCGTCGTCCTTGTGCACCATGAACGCCGAGATCCCGCTGGCGCCCTTGCCCGGGTCGGTGACCGCCATCACGGTGTACCAGGTTGACTTGCCGCCGTTGGTGATCCAAGACTTGGCGCCGTTGAGAATCCAGTCGTCCCCGTCGGCCTTGGCCCGGGTCCGCATCGACGCCGCATCGCTGCCGGCTTCGCGCTCACTCAACGCATACGAAGCCATCGCCCCGTCGGAAGCCAGTGACGGCAACACCTGCTTCTTCAGCTCCTCCGAACCCCGCAGAATCAGGCCCATGGTGCCGAGCTTGTTCACCGCGGGGATCAACGACGCAGACGCGTCGACGCGAGCGACTTCCTCGATCACGATGCACGCCGCCACCGAGTCCGCGCCCTGGCCGCCGTACTCCTCGGGAACGTGAACGGCGTTGAAACCGGACGCGTTCAGCGCCGACAACGCTTCCTCGGGAAAGCGGGGTTTCTCGTCCACCTCTGCGGCATGCGGGGCGATCTCTTTTTCCGCCAACGCGCGGATGGCCGCCCGCAGCTGGTTGTGCTCCTCGGGCAGCTTGAACAGATCGAACGACGGATCTCCGGCCCACTGAGCCATCCTGGCCTCCTTGCTACTCGCCGGTAACTTTACCCTGACGGTCCTTCAGCGCCGCATCCTTGGCCAGCACCGACTCCGCCAGCTGTTCTTGGAAAGCGACGATCCGGCTGCGCAGCGCCGGATCCGACACCGCCAGTATGCGCACCGCCAGCAGCCCCGCGTTGCGCGCACCGCCGATCGACACCGTGGCCACCGGCACCCCGGCCGGCATCTGCGCGATGGACAGCAGCGAGTCCAGACCGTCCAGCCTCGCCAGCGGCACCGGAACTCCGATCACCGGCAGCGGCGTAGCCGAGGCCACCATGCCCGGCAGGTGGGCCGCACCGCCGGCACCCGCGATGACCACCTGGATGCCACGGTCGGCGGCCTCCCGCGCGTAGTCGAGCATCCGTTGCGGAGTGCGGTGCGCCGAGACCACGCCGACCTCGTAGGGAACATCGAACTCGGTCAGCGCGTCGGCGGCGTCGGCCATCACCGACCAGTCGCTGTCGCTGCCCATGATCACCCCGACGCGGGGCTCTCCGCTCATATACGCCGCTCCTCCTCATTGCTGCGCTCTGCATCGTCGCCGGCGTGGTTCATCTACGCCGCTCCTCCTCATCGCTGCGCTCTGCATCGTCGCCGGCGTGTGGGTCCCATCCGTCCGTCCACTGCCCGTTCGACAACCAGTGTGCCGCCCGCTCGGCGCGTTCACGCAGATTCGCCAGCTGAGCGGGACCAGATTCTTGGAAGCGGCCGAGAAAGTTGATGTGGCCGATCTTGCGGCCCGGTCGTTCGTCCTTGCCGTAGAGGTGGACCCGGGCCTCGGGCATCCGCGCGAACAGGTGGTGCAGTCGCTCGTCGAGCCTCATCGTCGGCGTCTGCGCGGCGCCCAGCACATTGGCCATCACCGTCACCGGCGCCGTGGCGTCGGTGTTACCGAGCGGGTAGTCCAGCACCGCGCGCAGATGCTGCTCGAACTGGCTGGTGCGGGCCCCGTCCATGGTCCAGTGCCCGGAGTTGTGTGGGCGCATCGCCAGTTCGTTGACCAACAGCTCCCCGTCGATCGTCTCGAACAGCTCGACCGCCAGGACCCCGACGACACCGAGTTCGGCCGCCACTCGCAGCGCCAGCTGCTGGGCGGCGGCGCCGACGTCGTCGGGCAGCGCCGGCGCCGGCGCGATCACCAGCACACAGACGCCATCGCGCTGCACCGTCTCGACGACCGGCCACGCGGCGCCTTGCCCGAACGGCGATCGCGCGACCAGCGCTGAGAGCTCGCGACGCATCGCCACCCGCTCCTCGACCAATACCGGTACGCCAGAATTTAAATATTGACCTACGATCTCGCGGGCCTGCGCCAAGTCGGCGGCCATCCGCACCCCGCGACCGTCGTAACCGCCGCGGACCGCCTTGACCACGATGGGGCCGTCGACTCGTCGCGCGAACTCATCAACGTCATCGATGTGCTCGACGGCCGCGTAACGCGGCACCTTGGCACCCAGCTCCTCCAGGCGTCGCCGCATGACGAGCTTGTCCTGCGCGTGTACTAGCGCCTGCGGCGGCGGCGCCACGTTGACGCCTTCGGCGACCAGCTTTTCCAGCAGCTCAGCAGGCACGTGCTCATGGTCGAAGGTCAGCGCGTCGGCGCCGGCGGCGACGCGGCGCAGATCGTCGAGATCGGTGTGCGAGCCGATCACCACATCGGGACTGACCTGAGCGGCCGGCTCGGCGGCGTCGGCGGCCAGCACCCGCAGGCTCTGACCCAACGCGATCGCCGCCTGGTGGGTCATCCGGGCGAGTTGGCCGCCGCCGACCATGGCGACCTGGGGGCACCTCCCGCTTGCGGGGGACGGTGCAGCGTCGGGGGAACTCGGCACGGCATTCATGGTGTCATGGCCGCTGAACGGGGCATTTATCGGCGTTGACACCGTCCCGGCGCACAGGCAACCGGCAATACGTAGACTGCGACATTGTGTCCTTCGCCGATGCCACGATCGCCCGACTGCCGGGGCCGATCCGCCCCTACGCCGAGCGCCATCACGAGCTGATCAAGTTCGCCATCGTCGGCGCCACTACCTTCGTTATCGACTCGACGATCTTCTACACCCTCAAGCTGACCATCTTGGAGCCCAAACCGGTGACCGCCAAAGTCATCGCCGGCATCGTCGCGGTCATCGCGTCCTACATCTTGAACAGGGAGTGGAGCTTCCGCGATCGCGGCGGCCGGGAGCGTCACCACGAGGCGCTGCTGTTCTTTGCGTTCAGCGGCGTCGGGGTCCTGCTGAGCATGGCGCCGTTGTGGGTCTCCAGCTATGTCCTGCAGCTGCGGGTGCCATCGGTGTCACTGACCGTGGAGAACATCGCCGACTTCATCTCGGCCTACATCATCGGCAACCTGCTGCAGATGGCGTTCCGCTTCTGGGCGTTCCGGCGCTGGGTGTTCCCCGACGAATCCGCCCGAACCGGGGACAAGGCGCTGGAATCGGCCCTTACCGCGGGCGGGATCGCGGAGGTCTTCGAGGACGTCGAGGAGCGCGGCAACGTCACGCTGCTGCGCGCTTGGCGGTCGCGGCGCAGCCGGGTGGATCAGCTTGGTGATTCCTCGGATCCGAGGGTGTCGAAAACTTCGTGATACAGCAGCGCGTGGACCTGCTCCACGCGCGGAATGTCGTAGAACTCCAACGGGTCTTGTGACGCCGACTCGACGATCAACGTGCCGGTACGCAGTATCCGATCGGTGAGCCGGTGCCGGAATTCCACGCTGTTGATCCGGGCCAGCGGAATATCGATGCCGCTGCGGCTCAATAGTCCGTGCCGGAACATCACTCGCCGGTCGGTGATGACGAAATGGGTGGTCAGCCAGTTCAGAAACGGCAATAGCGTCAGCCAGCCGATGAGCACCAGCCAGATCGCCCCGATGACCCAGAAGACGACCCTTTTGGCGGTCGGATCCCAACTGGTGCTGTTGACCACCGCGCAGCCGAACGACGCCGCCGCGCTCGCCAGGATCAGGACGGTGACCGGTCCGATCAGTCGTTTCCAGTGCGGGTGGCGGTGCAGAACCACCTGCTCGTCGCCAGCCAGCACGTTGTCGGGGTAGCCCACGCTGGCACTTTAAACGCTGGGGCGTAGGTGCGTGATGTCTCCGGCCGAGATCGCCACCGTCTGACCGCCGGTGTCGACGCACAATCGCCCCGTCTCGTCGACGGCCGCAGCGATCCCCACCACCTCGCGATCACCGGGCAAGGCCGCCCGCACCCGAGAGCCCAGGGTCAGGCTGTAGCGCTGATAATCGGCGATCAGCGCCGGGTCGGCGCCGCCGGCGGTGCGCCAGGCGTCGATGCGCAGCGCTAATTCACGCAGGATCCGACGCGCCAACGTGTTTCGGTCGGTTACCGATGACCCCAGCATCAGCAGCGACGTGGCGACCGGGTCCGGTGCCTCGTCAGCGGTCAGCGTCACGTTGAGCCCTAACCCGAGCACGATCACCGACGTCGGCACCGCGACCTCGGCGAGGATACCGGCGAGCTTGCCGCCGTTCACCAGCACATCGTTCGGCCACTTCAGGCCTGCCTCGACGCCGCACACCGCGGTCAGCGCGTCAGCCACCGCAACGCCGGTGGCCAGCGGCAACCAGCCCCAACCCGACCGGGGAACCGCGCTGCCGCCCACCCCCACCGACAAGGCGATCTGCGCCCGTGGCGGCGCCGACCACTGCCGGCCATGGCGCCCCCGGCCCGCGTTCTGGTATTCGGCGAGCAACACCGATCCATCGATGTCGGCGCCGCCCTCCGCCCGGGCGATCAGATCGGCGTTGGTGGAGCCGGTTTCGGCGACCACGTCGAGTTGACGCCATGGCATCCCGGGCCCGACCAGCCCGTCGCGCAACGCCGCCGCGTCCAACGGCGCCCGCAGTGAGTCGCGATCCATTGCCACCCAGCCTAGGACCCCAGGACGCGGTGTCGGATTGGGACCACGACCACGGCCGCGGCTAAGCTCGATTCCCATGACGAGCACTTCAGAGACCCACGTCGAGGCGAAAGCCGAGCACGATATCGACATCCACACCACCGCGGGCAAGCTCGCCGAACTGCGCAAGCGGACCGAGGAGACGCTGCACCCGGTCGGTGAGGCCGCCGTCGACAAGGTGCACGCCAAGGGCAAGCTGACCGCACGTGAGCGCATCTACGCCCTGCTGGACGAGGGATCGTTCGTCGAGCTCGACGCGCTGGCCAAGCACCGCAGCACCAACTTCGGGCTGGCCGAGAAGCGCCCGCTCGGCGACGGCGTCGTCACCGGTTACGGCACCATCGACGGCCGCGACGTGTGCATCTTCAGCCAGGACGTGACGGTGTTCGGCGGCAGCCTCGGCGAGGTGTACGGCGAGAAGATCGTCAAGGTGCAGGACCTGGCCATCAAGACCGGCCGGCCGCTGATCGGGATCAATGACGGCGCGGGCGCGCGCATCCAGGAAGGTGTGGTCTCACTTGGCCTGTACAGCCAAATCTTCCACAACAACATCCTGGCCTCCGGCGTCATCCCGCAGATTTCGCTGATCATGGGTGCTGCCGCCGGTGGGCACGTCTATTCGCCGGCGCTGACCGACTTCGTGGTGATGGTCGACCAGACCAGTCAGATGTTCATCACCGGTCCAGACGTGATCAAGACCGTCACCGGCGAGGACGTGACGATGGAGGAGCTGGGCGGTGCCCACACTCACATGGCCAAGTCCGGCACGGCCCACTACGTCGCCTCCGGTGAGCAGGACGCGTTCGACTACGTCCGCGATCTGCTGAGCTACCTGCCCCCCAACAACTTCACCGATCCGCCGCGGTATCCCGTGCCCGTTCCCGAGGGCGCCATCGAGGACAACCTCACCGCCGAGGATCTCGAGTTGGACACCCTGATCCCGGACTCCGCCAACCAGCCCTACGACATGCACGAAGTGATCACCCGCATCCTTGACGACGACGAGTTCCTCGAGGTGCAGGCTGGTTACGCCCAGAACATCGTGGTCGGGTTCGGTCGCATCGACGGCTACCCGGTCGGCATCGTCGCCAACCAGCCCACTCACTTCGCCGGCTGCCTGGACATCGACGCCTCGGAAAAGGCCGCCCGCTTCGTGCGGACCTGCGACTGCTTCAACATCCCGATCGTCATGCTGGTCGACGTGCCGGGCTTCCTGCCGGGCACCGATCAGGAATACAACGGCATCATCCGCCGCGGCGCCAAGCTGCTGTATGCCTACGGTGAGGCCACCGTTCCCAAGATCACCGTCATCACCCGCAAGGCCTACGGCGGCGCCTACTGCGTCATGGGCTCCAAAGACATGGGCGCCGACGTCAACGTTGCGTGGCCGACCGCCCAGATCGCGGTGATGGGCGCATCCGGCGCGGTCGGCTTCGTCTACCGCCAGCAGCTCGGCGAGGCGGCCAAGAAGGGTGAGGACGTTGACGCGCTGCGGCTGGAGTTGCAGCAGGAGTACGAGGACACCCTGGTCAACCCGTACATCGCCGCCGAGCGGGGCTACGTCGACGCGGTCATCCCGCCGTCGCACACTCGCGGCTACATCGGGACAGCACTGCGGCTGCTGGAGCGCAAGATCGCCCAGATGCCGCCCAAGAAGCACGGGAACATTCCACTGTGAGTCAAGTGAGCGGAACGAACGTAGTGAGTGACGGCGACGAGACGAACGATCCAACTCCGGTGAGCGACGAGAACGAAGCGAACAGTCAAGCTTCGGCGAGTGACGCGCACCAGCCACATATTCGGGTGCTCAAGGGCGCGCCGACCGACGAGGAGTTGGCCGCGCTGATCGCGGTGCTGGGCAGCGCCGCCGGCGGCGGAGGTGAGCCGGGACCGCCCGAGCGCACCCGCTGGGGGCTGCCCGTGGACAAACTGCGCTACCCGGTCTTCAGCTGGCAGAAGATCACCCTGCTGGAACGGACCCACATGCGGCGATGACGCGCATATGACCCGGGTGGTGCTCGGGTCCGCCTCTCCGGGCCGGCTCAAGGTGTTGCGGCAGGCCGGCATCGACCCGTTGGTTGTGGTTTCCGGCGTCGACGAGGACGCGGTCATCGCCGCTTTGGGATCGGATACCTCCCCCGATGATGTGGTCCGCAGCCTGGCCGAGGCCAAGGCTGATCAGGTCGTGACAATCCTGGACGCTAGGGTTGCCGCGGATTGCGTTGTCATTAGCTGTGATTCGATGCTCTACATTGACGGCCGACTGGTAGGCAAGCCTGCATCAGCCGATGCGGCGCGAAACCAGTGGCGGTCGATGGGCGGTCGGTCCGGCCAGCTATACACCGGGCACTGCCTACTGCGGCTGCTCGACGGCAAAGTCAGTCAACGGGCGGTCGAATCATCGGTCACCACAGTGCATTTCGGCACGCCAACGACAGCGGACCTGGAAGCATACCTCGACAGCGGCGAACCGTTCTCCGTCGCCGGGGGATTCACGTTGGACGGCCTGGGCGGCTGGTTCGTCGACCGGATCGCAGGCGATGCCTCCAACGTCATCGGCCTGAGCCTGCCGCTGACCGGCACCATGCTGCAACGTGTCGGCCTGTCGGTCGCCGAGCTGTGGGCGGCCAATCGGGTCACATCCTGAACGAGGCGGTTTCCGACTTAAGTCGTAGCATCACGCCGTCCAAGGCTGACAATGCGTAGCTCGCGTCGCTGGGTTCGTTGGCTTCTTGGCTTTTCTATTTCCACGTGTGTTTCCACGACTCGAACGCCCACTACATCCGCTTTGGTTGAACACCATGAAAAGGCCGATCGGAATGCCGATCAGCAGCACCAAAATGGCCAGGCCAAGAAACGAAAATCGTAGGGCCGGCCTGCGCAACGCCGGACCACCAATAGCTAGCCGGCGGGTAGGCTCGCGGTGTGCCATTACCAGCAGATTCCAGCCCGACGCTGAGCGCCTACGCGCACCCGGAACGGCTGGTGACTGCCGACTTTCTGGCCGGCAACCTGGGTCGGCCCGGCCTCGCCATCGTCGAATCCGACGAGGACGTCCTGCTCTACGACGTCGGTCACATCCCCGGGGCGGTCAAAGTCGACTGGCACACCGACCTCAACGACCCCCGGGTGCGCGACTACATCAACGACGAGCAGTTCGCCGAATTGATGGATCGCAAAGGCATTTCGCGTGACGACACCGTGGTGATCTACGGGGACAAGAGCAATTGGTGGGCCGCGTACGCGCTGTGGGTCTTCACGCTTTTCGGCCACCCGGATGTGCGGCTGCTCAACGGCGGACGCGATCTGTGGTTGTCCGAGGGGCGCGACACCACCTTGGATGTGCCGAGCAAGACCTCTACCGGCTATCCCGTCGTGCAGCGCAACGACGCACCGATCCGCGCATTCAAAGATGACGTGCTGGCCACCCTGGGCTCCGAGCCCCTGATCGATGTGCGGTCGCCCGAGGAATACACCGGCAAGCGCACCCATATGCCCGACTACCCCGAGGAAGGGGCGCTGCGGGCCGGGCATATCCCCACGGCGCGGTCAATCCCGTGGGGAAAGGCAGCCGATGACAGTGGGCGGTTCCGCAGCCGAGACGAGCTAGAGCAGCTCTACGGGTTCATCGAGCCGGACGACAAAACCATCGTCTATTGCCGCATCGGCGAACGGTCCAGCCACACCTGGTTCGTGCTGACACATCTGCTCGGTGTCCCCGGCGTGCGCAACTACGACGGCTCGTGGACCGAATGGGGCAACACCGTCCGGGTGCCGATCGTCGCCGGCGAAAGCCCGGGAGCCGTAGCGGTCTTATGAGCATGCCCGCGCCGCTGGCCGAGGTGGTGTCCGACTTCGCCGAAGTTCAGGGTCAGGACAAGCTCAAGCTGCTGCTGGAATTCGCCGATGATCTGCCGGCCTTGCCCGCCGATCTGGAAGAGGCGGCGATGGAGCCGGTGCCCGAATGCCAGTCGCCGGTGTTTCTGCACGTCGACGCCAGCGACATCAACCGGGTGCGGCTGCACTTCAGCGCTCCGCCCGAAGCACCTACCACTCGTGGTTTCGCGTCGATACTGGCGGCCGGCCTCGACGAGCAGCCCGCCGCCGACATCCTGGCCGTGCCGGAGGATTTCTACACCGAGCTGGGCCTGGCCGCGTTGATCAGCCCGCTGCGGCTACGTGGCATGTCGGGGATGCTGGCGCGCATTAAGCGGCGTGTGCGCGAGTCCGGCTGAAGTGGGCACCGGGTCGTATCGCCTGCGGCGCGGCGCTTAAACTTCCCCCGACACGACTTGTAAGAATTTCTCTTAGACACGTGAGAAGTGTTCAAGCCCTACAGGAGGCGCAGTGGCTAGTCACGCCAGCTCGACGATCTCAAAGGTTCTTGTCGCCAATCGCGGTGAGATCGCGGTGCGGGTGATCCGCGCGGCCAAAGACGCCGGCCTGCCCAGTGTGGCGGTGTACGCCGAGCCCGACGCCGACGCCCTCCACGTGCGGCTGGCCGACGAGGCCTTCGCGCTGGGCGGTCAGACGTCGGCGGAGTCCTACCTGGACTTCGGCAAGCTCCTGGAAGCCGCCGAGAAGTCCGGCGCCAACGCGATCCACCCCGGTTACGGCTTCCTGTCCGAGAACGCCGACTTCGCTCAGGCGGTGATCGACGCAGGCCTGATCTGGATCGGGCCCAGCCCGCAGTCGATCCGCGATCTCGGTGACAAGGTCACCGCGCGGCACATCGCCGCCCGGGCGCAGGCCCCGCTGGTGCCCGGTACGCCCGACCCGGTGAAGAACGCCGACGAGGTCGTCGCCTTCGCCAAGGAATACGGAGTGCCGATCGCGATCAAGGCGGCCTTCGGCGGCGGTGGCCGCGGCATGAAGGTGGCCCGCACCATCGAGGAGATCCCCGAGCTGTTCGAGTCGGCGACCCGCGAGGCGGTCGCGGCGTTCGGCCGCGGCGAATGCTTCGTCGAGCGCTACCTGGACAAGCCGCGCCACGTCGAGGCGCAGGTGATCGCCGACCAGCACGGCAACGTCGTCGTCGCGGGCACTCGCGACTGCTCGCTGCAGCGCCGCTTCCAGAAGCTGGTCGAAGAGGCGCCCGCGCCGTTCTTGACCGACGCGCAGCGCAAGGAGATCCACGAATCCGCCAAGCGGATCTGCAAGGAAGCCCATTACTACGGCGCCGGCACGGTGGAATACCTGGTGGGCCAGGACGGGCTGATCTCTTTCCTGGAGGTCAACACGCGTCTGCAGGTCGAGCACCCGGTCACCGAGGAGACCGCGGGCATCGACCTGGTGCTGCAGCAGTTCAAGATCGCCAACGGCGAGAAGCTGGACATCACCGAGGACCCGACCCCACGCGGGCACGCCATCGAATTCCGGATCAACGGCGAGGACGCCGGACGCGGCTTCTTGCCTGCCCCCGGCCCGGTCACCAAGTACGAGACGCCCAGCGGGCCCGGCGTCCGGCTGGACTCCGGTGTCGAAGCCGGCTCGGTGATCGGCGGGCAGTTCGACTCGATGCTGTCCAAGCTCATCGTGTACGGCGCCAGCCGCGAGGAGGCCCTGGCCCGGTCCCGCCGGGCGCTGGACGAGTTCCACATCGAAGGGCTGGCCACCGTCATCCCGTTCCACCGCGCCGTGGTATCCGACCCGGCGTTCATCGGCGACGATAACGGCTTCACGGTGCACACCCGCTGGATTGAGACCGAGTGGAACAACACCGTCGAACCGTTCACCGGCGGCGAGCCCATCGATGAGGAGGAGGCCCTGCCCCGGCAGAAGGTCGTGGTGGAGGTCGGCGGCCGACGGCTCGAGGTGTCGCTGCCGGGTGACCTGGCGCTGTCCAACGGTGCTTCCGCCGACGCGGTCGGTGTGATTCGCAAAAAGCCCAAGCCGCGCAAGCGGGGCGCCCACGCCGGCGCCGCGGCCTCCGGTGACGCGGTGACCGCGCCGATGCAGGGCACCGTGGTGAAGGTCGCCGTCGAAGAGGGCCAAGAAGTCGCAGCCGGAGATCTGGTCGTTGTCCTGGAAGCGATGAAGATGGAAAACCCGGTCACCGCACACAAAGACGGCACTATCACCGCGCTGGCCGTGGAGGCCGGTGCGGCTATCACCCAGGGCACGGTGCTCGCCGAGATCAAATAGGCACGCTGGCTTGGAACCAGTCGAGATCAACGCCGGGCAGTGGTATCTGCGCGGACTGCGCGCCGACAGCCGCGTCGACGACCGCCCCGCGTTGGCCGAGCTCGGCGTAACCGACCCGGACCATGTCGCGCGCAGTGCCGCCCAGTGGTCCGCGGACACCAGCTACTCGTGGGCGGTGTGCGAGGTCACCACCGGTGAGCTGCTGGCTGAAGTGAGGCTGGACCCGGCGACCGGAGAGATCGCCACCCGAGCGCGCGCCGGCCACACCCGGGCGGCAACCGCGGCCGCTGAGTCCATCCGGCGATTCGCCGCCGCAGTTGCTGTGCCGACGCATGATTCGCGACAACACCGTGCGCCGGACGGCGCTGAACAGGGTTTCTGAGAAACACTCTCAGGTCGTTGTCGGCGCGGTGCGGCCGGAGTAGTGTTCAAAATAGGTTGAGTTCACAGCCGCCCGGAATAACGTTAATTGACGTAAGGGGAGGCTAGTTCTCCCGGCTTCTCCTCGCGCGCGGCGCTTTAACCGCTTGACGTGATCCACAGATTGCTTGTCGACTGTATGGAGTCACCCTGATGTCCCCCTTGACACACCTGAACGCTGCTTCGCCGGTTCTTGGAACCGACGCCGCACTTCCACCGCCCGCGTGGGAAAACCATTCCGCCCGATTCACCGCTCAGTGGGGATCGTCCTGCGCGGTAATCACCGCCCACGGGGAGCTCGACGCATCCAATGCCAGTGAGCTCGCCGATTACGTCCTGCGCTGCGCCGCTCAATCCAAGTCGGTGATCGTGGACTTAAGCGGTCTGGAATTCTCTGGAACTGCCGGCTTTTCAGCCCTGCACCTGATCAATGTCCGCTGCGCGGGCGCCAACCTGCGCTGGGCCGTGGTGCCGAGCAAGGCGGTTTCTCGGTTGCTACAGATCTGCGACCCCGACAACACGCTGCCGCTGGCCAAGTCGGTGCGCGCGATGCTGGATGCCGACGATGAAAAACCCGGAGTCAAACCGGCTATTCCAACTCGTCCCGTAGCCGCGCTAGGGACTTAGCCAGCAGTCGCGAGACGTGCATCTGGGAAATGCCGACGCGCTCGGCAATCTGCGTCTGCGTCATCGACTCGAAGAACCTGAGGACCAACACGGTTCGCTCTCGGTCCGGCAACCCTTCCAGCAACGGCCGTAGCGCCTCGCGGTTCTCGATCCGCTCAAGACCAGTGTCGACATCGCCGAGCGTGTCGGCGATGGCCCGAGCCTCGTCATCACCGGCGCTGTTGCCGCCGCTGTCGATGGACAGTGTGTTGTAGGAGCTGCCCGCCACCAGGCCCTCGATGACTTCGGTGCGGTCCATATCGAGTTCGCCGGCGAGCTCAGTGGCGGTGGGTGCTCGGCCCAGCCGTTGCGAAAGCTCGGCGGTCGCGGCGCCGAGCCGCAAGTGCAGTTCTTTCAGACGCCGCGGGACCTTGACCGACCAGCTGTTGTCCCGGAAATGCCGGCGGACCTCCCCCATGATGGTGGGCACCGCAAAGGAGACGAAGTCGGAGCCGGTCTCGACGTCGAAGCGGGCGACAGCGTTGACCAGTCCGACGCGGGCCACCTGGACCAAGTCGTCGCGTGGTTCCCCGCGACCCTCGAAGCGGCGGGCTATGTGGTCGGCCAACGGCAGGCAGCGCTCGACGACCTTGTCCCGATGACGCTGGAAGTCCGACGAGTCGGCATCAAGAGTCGCCAGCTCACGGAACATGTCGGGAACGTCGGCGTATTCGTTGGGACGAGATGCAGAACCGCCGACAGCTCGCGGTGTCACCTGCGAGAGTCCGCCCGCCGGGTGGTCAGCGTGACACCGAAGAGGCCGCGGTCCTCAGGCCCGCCACCGTCCTGGAACGTCTGTACGTCGTCGGTCAGCGATGTCAGCACATGCCAGCTGAAGCTGCCTGGCGTCACCACGTCGTAGTTGTCGCATGTCGTGGATGCCTCGACCACCAATTCGTCGTCTCGCGGATCGACCACTACCGCCAGCGTCGCGTCCGGGATGGCTGAGCGAATCAGCCGGGTACACACCTCATCTACCGCGAGCCGCAGGTCGGCCACCGCGTCGAAATCGAGATCCTCGAAAGTGCCGACTGCCCCCACCAAAGTGCGCAACACCGCCAGGTTCTCCAGCTTCGCCGCCACGCGTACTTCGATGGCGCGGTCGCCGCGTTGCTGATTCGTCGCTGGCTTCGCAGCAGCGGTCATGGGGCCTCCCAGCATTGTTTGACCGACACTACCCTTGCGCTCGAGCTGGTTAGTCATGATCGCCGCCGGGTATTTCGCCTGTCATGGACGCGAGCGAGACAGCGGAAATCCAGCGCACACGCGGCCTTCGGCGCGTTGCACTGATCGCCGTAATCACCTTGGTGATCCTGGTCTTGATCGCAGTAGGCATCTATGTCATCGCATTCGTGATCTTGTCCCCCATGATCGGGTGACGGGCGGACCACCCGCCGTCAAGCTAATCATGGTGTAAAGCAGATACCCATTAGCTGCGACGAGTAAAACCAGACCGTGTAACTGGGAGCGTCATGGACGACCGCGACAGCTTTTCCGACGAGACTCCCGTCGGCGACGCCATCGAGCAAGAGCGAGAGGCCACCCTCGAACCCACTGCCTCGGATCGGGAGATACCGCCTGTGGAGGTCGATGCCTACGACTGGCAAGAGCAGCGCCAAGAGATCGTCGGTGACGACGACCGCGACGAACATCGGGAATAGCGCCGCGCGTCGGCGTTTCGCCAAGTAGCGGGAAGGGCACCTGTGGGGAAGAACGCAAGGAGGTTCAGATGCCCAACCCGTCAATCAAGGACGAGAAGCTCTACCAGGATTTGCGCAAACAAGGAGACTCCGCGGAAAAGGCCGCTCGGATCTCCAACGCGGCCGCGGCTCGCGGCCGCTCCAGCGTAGGCAAATCAGGTGGCAAGTCGGGCTCTTATGACGACTGGACTGTCCCAGAACTCAAGAAAAGAGCGAAAGAGCTTGGGATAACCGGCTATTCGAAGCTGAATAAGAGCAGGCTCATCTCGAAGCTCCGCAACCACTGAGGTCGGACGGCCAGCAATAGCGTTTTGATGAGTCAACGCGGTTCTTCACAGCCCCGGCCCCGAGACCTACGCTTGTTGCCATGAGTATTGCTATGAGGCAAATTCTGCTGCGGGGAGTTGTGCTTCTGGGATCGTGGGCGATCGGACTGCTGGTGGCGGCCCGGGTCGTTCCCGGTGTTTCGGTGTCGGTGTCGGGATTCATCGTCGCCGTGGTGGTGTTCTCGGTAGCGCAAACAATCCTGTCATGGTGGAGCTTGAAGTTGCCCCGTGCATATGCGTCGCTGCTCCTCGGGGGCACCGGCCTGGCATTGACCGTCGTCGCGTTGAGTCTCGCCTCGGTATTGACTCACGGGTTCAACATCCGCGGCATTGCATCCTGGGTTGCCGCAACGGTTGTGGTGTGGCTCGTGACAACGGTTGGGGCAATTTCGCTGCCGGAGGTGCTCGTCCGCGGTGAGGCCGCCTCGACCTGAGCAAATCGAGGCGGGCACTGCTGGAGGGCGACCAACAGTATTTGCCGACGGCTGGGCCGCTGTCGGCGGCAAAGTTTTGCATTTCGTCGGGTCCGCCTAGTGACGAGTGAGTAGCATTCTGGTATCTGGTCCGATGACGGAGGGAGAGGTGGTGGGCGACGGGCATCACGATCCGACGGATTATTTCCGGACCACGCAGCCGCACGCTGGTATCACGATGAAGGACAACCTTTTCTGGCCCGGGTTCATCCTGCTAGCCGTCGCAATGTCCGGGATTATCAGCACTGCGGCGGCGGCCGCCTACCGACATTACGAGTGGCTCGAGACGACGGTGCTCATCACTGCGCTCGGAACAGTCGCCGGGGCGCTATGGTTCGTCGTAGAGCACCGCCGCGTGACCCGCATCGACGAGCAGTGGCACACCGGCCACCCCGAAAGTCGGCCACGCCGGCGCACTACCTAAGCCAACAGCGACCCGTCATTTCGTGAGGATCTTGAGCAATTTCGAGGGCGTAGTTGCTGACGGCCTTCAGCCGGTCAACACGGGAACGGCGATCGGGGCACCCATGGTGAGCGTGACAAACATCAGCATCATCAAAAACCACCCGGCACCCTGCCATGCCCACCAGATGCCGTTGTCACGCCAGACGCGATACGTACGCACAAATGCCCAGCACCCCGCGGCCAGCAGAATCAGCGGAGCGCCGAACGCCAGGATTGTCAGCTGGGGCGCACCGCATGCCGCGGTGTCGCTGGACATCGCGCCCTGACAGGTGCTGGCCCACAGCGCGGCCACGATGAGGAATGCCACTCCTGCAACCGCGGCCAGAATGGCAAACCGGATGGCTGCGTGTACCTCGTGGTCTTCATGACCCAGGTGGTCGCCGGCTGAGGGGTGCTGGTGTGTCTGCATGCTGAACCTCTGTCGCTATCAACGCGCGATCACACGCGCCACATGGGTATACCCCACGGTCCCCGGACGGTAAACCGGTAACCGTCGCGCGGTCACGAACCGAAGATCGGCTCCGTCAGGACATCGCGCAGAGCGGCCACCGCCTCGTCGATCTCGGCACGCGCAACCGTCAGCGCCGGACGAAGTCGCACGCCGGCTTGACCGCTGGGAAGCACAATGACCCCGTTTAGCCATAGCCGGCGGAGCAACTCATCGCGGTCACTGGTGGTCGGCATGCTGAACGCGCACATCAATCCGCGGCCGCGGACGTCGAGCACGAATGCCGGGAAGTCGTTGGCGAGTTCGTCGAGGCGCGCCCGCAGATAGCGGCCCTGTGCGGCCACGTTCTCGAACAGCTCATCGGCTTCAATGACCTCCAGGATGCGCCGGGCGCGGACCATGTCGGTGAGGTTGCCGCCCCAGGTCGAGTTGAGCCGAGACGGCACAGCGAACACGTTGTCGGCGATGTCGTCGACCCGCCGCCCGGCCATCACCCCGCACACCTGCGTCTTCTTGCCGAACGCCACGACGTCGGGTGCAACGCCCAATTGTTGATAGGCCCATGCGGTTCCGGTCAAACCACAGCCCGTCTGCACCTCGTCGAAGATCATCAGCGCGTCGAATTCGTCACACAGCGCGCGCATCGCGGCGAAGAACTCGGGGCGGAAGTGCCGGTCGCCACCCTCACCCTGGATGGGTTCGGCGACGAAACAGGCGATGTCGTGCGGGTAAGCCTCGAACGCTGTCCGGGCCTGTCGCAGCGACTCGGCTTCTAGCGCATCGATGTCGGCGCCAGGACGAAGGTAGGGGGCGTCGATCCGTGGCCAGTCGAACGTCGGAAACCGAGCAACGGTAATCGGATTGGTGTTGGTCAGCGAGAGCGTGTAACCGCTGCGTCCGTGAAACGCCCCTTGCAAGTGCAGCACCCGAGTACCCAATTCGGGGGCGAGGCCGCGTGCCTCGTTGTGCCGGCTCTTCCAGTCGAACGCGACTTTCAACGCGTTCTCGACCGCCAGCGCACCACCGTCGACGAAGAACAGATGCGGCAGCGCCGGATCGCCCAGCACCCTTGCGAAGGTCTGGACAAAGCGGGCCATCGGCACCGAGTACACGTCGGAGTTACTCGGCTTGTTCACTGCGGTGTCGGTGAGTTCTGCACGGAAGTCATCGTCGTAAGCCAGCTCCGGATGGTTCATGCCCAGCGCCGACGAGGCGAAGAATGTGAACATATCGAGATAGCGCCGACCGTCGCGGGCGTCTACTAGATACGAGCCGGCCGAGCGATCCAGGTCGAGCACGAAATCCAGACCGTCGACAAGGATGCTGCGCGCCAGCACATCGTGGACTTCGTCAGGCCCGAGTTGCCGATCGGTGGGTGCCAGTACGCTAGTCATGCCCACACGATATCAGTAAATTTTACGGTATCTTGACTCTATGCCGTAGCTATTACGGTACAAACTGTCGATCATCGTAAAATGTCTGTAAAATGATCGTGCTGCGGGTCTGCACGTTTGCCGTTGTCCGGATCCGCTGTAACAGGTCTTCCAGCGCGCGCGGAGACTCGACGCGCACCAGCAGGATGTAGCTTTCCTCACCGGCCACCGAGTGACACGACGAGATCGCCTCGATGTGTTGCAGGCGAGCCGGCGCATCATCGGGTTGTGAGGGATCGAGAGGGGTGATGGCCACGAACGCCGACAACAAGTGTCCGACCGCCGCCGGGTCGATCCGCGCCGAATACCCTGTCACCACACCGCGAGACTCCAGCCTGCGCACCCGCGACTGGACCGCCGAGACCGACAGCCCAGCGTTCGCGGCCAACTCCGACAATGTCGCGCGGCCGTCAGCGACCAGCGAGCGCACCAAGATCCGGTCGATGTCGTCGAGCGTCTCAGCCATGGCCGGAGAGTATCGCAGTGGTGATCACCGTTGAGCCGCGCGCATCGTCGCCTGGCGGGGTCGCAGCTACGGGAGCGCTTCGCCGCCGGTCTGTCCGCCATGTACGGCAACGAGGTGCCCGGCTACACCACGCTGGTCGAGGCCAGCACGCAGGTCAACCATGATTACGCCACGCGGCATGCGGGCGCCGAACGGCTCGGGTCGCTGTCCCGCGTCACCGCCGAACGGCACGGCGCGATCCGCGTCGGCACACCCGATGAGCTGGCCGCCGTCGCCGAGCTGTTCTCGGCCTTCGGCATGGTCCCGGTCGGCTACTACGACCTGCGCGACGCCGCTTCACCGGTTCCGGTGGTGTCCACCGCATTTCGGCCCATCGACTCGCGATGAGTTGGCGCGCAACCCGTTTCGGGTTTTCACGTCGATGCTGGCGATCAGGGATCCGCGTTTCTTCGACGCCGAATTGCGCGCTCGGGTGCAGAGGTTCCTGGGTCGCCGCCAACTCTTCGACCCGGCGTTGCTCGCCCGGGCCCGGGTGATCGCGGCCGACGGCGGCTGCGATGTCGACGAGGCCGATGACTTCGTCGCGCAGGCCGTAGCGGCGTTCGCGCTATCACGTGAACCGATCGAGAAGTCCTGGTATGACGAGCTATCGCAGGTATCGGCGGTGGCCGCCGACGTCGCCGGAGTCTGCTCCACCCACATCAATCACCTGACGCCGCGGGTGCTCGACATCGACGAGCTGTACCGCCGGATGATTGCGCGCGGCATCACGATGATCGACACCATCCAGGGGCCGCCCCGCTGGGACGGGCCCGCGGTGCTCTTGCGCCAGACGTCGTTTCGCGCCCTCGCCGAACCACGCCGGTTTCGCAACGAAGACGGGACGGTCGTCGATGGGACGCTGCGGGTCCGCTTCGGCGAGGTCGAGGCACGCGGTGTGGCGCTGACGCCGAAGGGCCGCGAACATTACGATGCCGCGATGGCTGGTCTTCCTGGTAACCCCGATCCCGCCACGGTGTGGGGCCAGCACTTCCCGGCAACCGACGACGAGATGGCAGCTCAGGGGTTGGCCTACTACCGCGGCGGCGACCCATCCAAACCCGTTGTCTACGAGGACTTTCTGCCAGCCTCAGCAGCCGGCATCTTTCGCTCCAACCTCGACCGCGACACCGAGGCCACCGACGTCGTCGACGACTCGGGTTACAACGTGGACTGGATGGCCGGGGCGATCGACCGCCACATTCACGACCCTTACGCACTTTACGAATCGCTCTGCAAGGAGGCACTCGCGTGACCACCGTTGACGAGTTACGCACCCGCGCGCGCCGGGCGCTGGACGCTGTCGGCTGCGACCTAACCGACACAGTGCTGGGTGAGCCCGGCACGCATGGCCTGCCGGCAAGCACACCGGTCACCGGCGACGTCCTGTTCACCGTCGCCGTAACCACACCGGAACAGGCCGAGGGCTGCATCGCCGATGCGGCGCAAGCGTTTTCGGCATGGCGAGCCACCCCCGCCCCGGTACGTGGCGCGCTGGTGAATCGGCTGGGCGAACTGCTCACCGATCACAAAGACGACCTGGCCACCCTGGTGACGATCGAGGCGGGCAAGATCACCTCCGAGGCGCTCGGCGAGGTGCAGGAGATGATCGACGTTTGCCAGTTCGCCGTCGGACTGTCGCGTCAGCTCTACGGGCGCACCATCGCCTCCGAGCGGCCCGGGCATCGGCTGATGGAGACCTGGCACCCTCTCGGCGTGGTCGGCGTGATCACCGCGTTCAACTTTCCGGTCGCGGTGTGGGCGTGGAACGCCGCGGTTGCGCTGGTCTGCGGGGACACCGTGGTGTGGAAACCGTCCGAGCTGACACCGTTGACGGCGCTGGCCTGTCAGGCGCTGATCCGCCGTGCGGGCGACGATGTCGGCGCGCCGCGCGCGGTGAGCGCCTTGATCACCGGTGGCCGCGAGGTCGGTGAGCGGCTGGTGGACGACGAGCGGGTCACGCTGGTATCCGCGACCGGCTCGGTGCGGATGGGCCAGCAGGTCGGACCACGGGTGGCGAAGCGGTTCGGCCGGACGCTGCTGGAACTCGGCGGCAATAACGCTGCCGTCGTCACGCCATCAGCTGACCTCGACCTGGCGGTGCGCGCCATCGTCTTCGCCGCCGCAGGCACCGCCGGTCAACGCTGCACCACGCTGCGCCGGTTGATCGTGCATCGCTCGGTGGCCGACGATCTGGTCGGCCGCATCGCCGCCGCCTACCGGCAGCTGCCGATCGGTGACCCGTCGGACGACGGCACGCTGGTCGGCCCGCTAATCCACGAGACCGCCTACCGCGACATGGTGGGCGCCTTGGAGCAGGCCCGCGCCGACGGCGGCGAGGTCCTCGGCGGTGAGCGTCACGATGTCGGCCACCCGAGTGCCTACTACGTCGCGCCGGCGGTGGTACGCATGCCGTCGCAAACCGACATCGTGCACACCGAGACGTTCGCGCCAATCCTCTACGTGTTGGTCTACGACGACCTCGACGAGGCCATCGCACTCAACAACGCCGTCCCCCAGGGTCTGTCGTCGGCGATCTTCACCACCGATATGCGGGAGGCGGAACGCTTCATCGACGGGTCCGACTGCGGCATCACCAACGTCAACATCGGCACCTCGGGCGCCGAGATCGGCGGCGCATTCGGCGGTGAGAAGCAGACCGGCGGCGGCCGGGAGTCCGGTTCGGACGCATGGAAGGCGTACATGCGCCGTGCCACCAACACCGTCAACTACTCCGGCGAGCTGCCGCTAGCTCAGGGCGTGCACTTCGGCTGATGCCCCCGGCATGCGCACGTCAGTCGTCGGCTCCGCCCGTCGGCGCAGCGCGTCGGGAACTGAAGCGAATCATGAAGATTGCCGCGGCAATGCCTATTACCAGCAACCCCAACGCGCCCAACTCGAGCAGCAGGCGGTTGAGCTGCTGGTCCGAATGCACCTGCTCGGTTGCTGCGGTGACGATCAGGATCCGTCGCACGCAGGCAATCAAGCCGATAAAGAGAAAGGGCTCGGCGGCGATTTCGTGGTAGAGCAAGACCGCACGCAGCGTAGCGGCGATCTCCGCGATGATCAGGACCATCAAGACACGGTCGAGGACCAGGACGCCGCCCTGCAGCGTGTTGACCTTGTGGCTGGCGGCTTGCACAACCGCTTCTACGCCGCCGATCACCACCAGCACCGCAGCCGCCACCAATAGCAGGAACGCGATCCCATAAATCACGGTCTCGAAACTGTCGACCAGCGAGCCGACCCGATGACTGAACCTGGGGCGGGTGGGCGCCCTTCCGGTATCCATGGCTCGACGATTCTATTGCCTCAGGGGTGGATGGGCCTGGATTCTTGGGGCGCCATGTGTTGCCCGGCGGGCCGACTGGCAAAACCCCTGGGGACCGCCCACTAGTTCGCTGAGCTAACGAACATGCTGGTAGAGCGATGCTGGGGGCTTCGCCGCGCATACCGGGTGAGCGCCGCCTATTGACGGATGCGTAGCCGAACGCATGTTTGCAGAGACTTCCTGAGCGTTGACGGCCTGCGCAATGGATCGACAAGTACCATCTGGTCTATGCGAACGCCCAGGCGCCGGTTATCTCCGGAGGACCGCCGCGCCGAGTTGCTGGCGTTGGGCGCGGAAGTCTTCGGCCAACGACCCTACGACGACGTCCGCATCGACGAGATCGCCGAGCGGGCCGGCGTGTCCCGGGCGTTGATGTATCACTACTTCCCCGACAAGCGGGCGTTCTTCGCCGCCGTGGTCAAAGGACAAGCCGACCAGCTGTTCGAGACCACCAATGCCCTGCCGACACCGGGCCAGAACCTCTTTGAGGAAACCCGGGACGGCGTCCTTGCCTACATGCGGTACCACCAAGAACACCCGCACGCCGCCTGGGCCGCGTATGTCGGTCTTGGCCGCTCCGATCCGGTGTTACTCGGCATCGACGATGAGGCCAAGGATCGTCAGATGGAGCACATCATGAGCCGCATCATGGAGGTCGACGGCCCGGGCACTGCGCTCGAGCCAGATGTCGAACGCGACTTGCGGATCGTCATCCACGGCTGGCTGGCGCTGACGTTCGAGGTGTGCAGGCAGCGCATCATTCACCCCAAGACCGATGCGGACCACCTCAGCGACGCCTGCGCTCACGCGCTGCTGGACGCGATAGCCCGGGTCAACAACATTCCCGAACAACTGGCCAAGGCGGTCGCGCCCGACCAGCGGTGATCGCCGCCTGCTTCCCGCGCCGCCATTTGACCCCTTTGTCAGTGCCCGCTGGCACGATTGGCTAGGTGACCACCGCGCCCGATGATCCGCTCGCGCGGTTCAGCATTGTCACCCGCGACTGGTTCGCCGGTACTTTCGCTGCGCCGACCCCCGCGCAGGCCGAGGCCTGGGCAGCGATCGCCGACGGCCGCAACACGCTGGTCATCGCCCCAACCGGCTCGGGTAAGACGCTGGCTGCGTTTCTGTGGGCGATAGACAAGCTGGCCGGCGCACGACGCGACGAGCGAGTTTCGGGCACTCGGGTGCTCTACGTTTCGCCGCTGAAGGCGCTGGCCGTCGACGTCGAGCGCAACCTGCGCACTCCGCTGGCAGGGATGACCCGCCTCGCCGCGCAACGGGGTCTGCCGGCGCCGGAGATCACCGTCGGGGTGCGATCCGGCGACACCCCGCCGGCACGCCGTCGACAGCTGATCACCACGCCTCCCGACGTGTTGATCACCACGCCGGAGTCGCTGTTTTTGATGCTGACATCGGCGGCCCGGCAGACGCTGGCCGGGGTGGAAACCGTGATCGTCGACGAGGTGCACGCCATCGCCGGCACCAAGCGGGGTGCTCACCTGGCGCTGTCGCTGGAGCGGCTCGACGACATGTTGCAGGCACCGGCGCAGCGAATCGGCCTGTCGGCGACCGCGCGTCCGCCCGAGGAGGTTGCCCGGTTCTTGTCGGGAGCAGCCCCGACGACCATCGTGGCCCCGGCGGCGGTCAAGACCTTCGAGCTGACCGTGCAGGTGCCGGTCCCGGATATGGCCAACCTGGCGAACAACACCATTTGGCCCGATGTCGAGGCACGCCTGGTCGACCTCGTCGAAACCCACAACTCGACGATCGTGTTCGCCAACTCACGACGGCTAGCTGAGCGACTGACCGCTCGGCTCAACGAGATCCACGCCGAACGATCGGGCGGCGAATTGTCGTCCGAGACCAACCCGCAGGTTGCCGGCGGCGCCCCGGCTCACCTGCTGGGCAGCGGCCAGACCTACGGCGCCCCACCCGTGTTGGCCCGCGCCCACCACGGTTCGGTCAGCAAGGAGCAGCGCGCAATTGTCGAAGAGGACCTCAAAACCGGACGACTCAAGGCGGTGGTGGCGACCTCGAGCCTGGAACTGGGCATCGACATGGGCGCGGTCGACCTGGTGATCCAGGTGGAAGCACCGCCGTCGGTGGCCAGCGGCCTGCAGCGCATCGGGCGAGCTGGACACCAGGTCGGCGAGATATCGCGCGGGGTGCTTTTCCCCAAACACCGCACCGACCTGATCGGCTGCGCGGTGGCCGTGCAGCGCATGCTCACCGGTCAGATCGAGACGATGCGGGTGCCCACCAACCCGCTCGACATCCTCGCCCAGCACACCGTGGCCGCAGCCGCGCTAGAGCCGTTGGACGTCGACCGCTGGTTCGACACCGTGCGGCGCAGCGCTCCGTTCGCGACCCTGCCGCACAGCGCATTCGACGCCACCTTGGATCTGCTGTCCGGCAAGTACCCGTCGACCGAGTTCGCCGAGCTGCGACCACGTCTGGTTTACGACCGCGACACCGGCACGGTGACGGCCCGGCCGGGCGCGCAACGGCTCGCGGTCACGTCGGGCGGCGCGATCCCGGACCGCGGCATGTTCACCGTCTACCTGGCTACCGATTCTGAAAAGCCCTCTCGGGTAGGCGAACTCGATGAGGAGATGGTCTACGAGTCCCGCCCGGGCGACGTCATCGCGCTAGGGGCCACCAGCTGGCGGATCACCGAGATCACCCATGACCGCGTGCTGGTGATCCCGGCGCCGGGTCAGCCCGCCCGGCTTCCGTTCTGGCGCGGCGACAATTCCGGGCGCCCCGCCGAGCTCGGCCAGGCGGTCGGCAGGTTCACCGGTGAGCTGGCGGGTCTGGATCTCGGTGCCTTCGACATTCGTTGTGCTGCTTTGGGTTTCAACGAATACGCCACCGAAAACCTGTGGCGGCTGCTAGACGACCAGCGCACCGCCACGACGGTGGTGCCCACCGACACCACCTTGCTGATCGAGCGGTTCCGCGACGAGCTCGGCGACTGGCGGGTGATCTTGCATTCCCCCTATGGCCTGCGAGTGCACGGCCCGCTCGCACTGGCGGTGAGCCGGCGGCTGCGCGACCGCTACGGCATCGATGAGAAACCGACCGCCTCCGACGACGGCATCGTGGTGCGACTGCCAGACACCTTTTCCGACTCAGGGTCCGACGCCAGCGAAGCGCCGCCGGGTGCCGAGTTGTTCGTCTTCGACGCCGACGAGATCGACCCGATCGTCACCGCAGAGGTGGGTGGTTCGGCGTTGTTCGCCTCCAGATTCCGGGAATGCGCGGCCCGTGCGTTACTGCTGCCGCGGCGACACCCCGGCCGCCGCTCGCCGCTGTGGCATCAACGCCAGCGCGCCGCACAGCTGCTCGACGTAGCCCGCAAATACCCGGACTTCCCGATCGTGCTGGAGGCGGTCCGCGAGTGCCTGCAGGACGTCTATGACGTGCCGACGCTGGCCGGGCTGATGACCGACATCGCCGCGCGCAAAATACGCGTACTGGAAACCGAAACCGCCACGCCGTCACCGTTCGCCGCGTCGCTGCTGTTCGGCTACGTCGGGGCGTTCATGTACGAGGGCGACAGCCCGCTGGCCGAGCGCCGCGCTGCCGCGCTGTCGCTGGACGCCACGCTGCTGGCCGAATTGCTCGGCCGGGTCGAGTTGCGCGAGCTGCTCGACCCCGAGGTCGTCGCCGCCACCGGCCGGCAATTGCAGCATCTTTCGGCCGACCGGATGGCCCGTGACGTCGAAGCGGTCGCCGATCTGCTGCGGCTGCTCGGCCCGCTGACCACAGATGAGGTCGCCTCCCGGGCCGACGGCGCCGATGTCGGCGGCTGGCTGGAAGGGCTGTGCGCCGCCAAACGCGCGCTGCCGGTGTCGTACGCCGGCCGCAGCTGGTGGGTGGCGATCGAGGACATCGGTCGACTGCGCGACGGCGTCGGGGTGGCCGTACCGGTTGGCGTGCCGGCCAGCTTCACCGAAGCAGTCGCCGATCCGCTCGGTGAGCTGCTGGGCCGGTATGCGCGCACCCACGCGCCGTTCACCACTGCCGACGTCGCTGCCCGGTTCGGGCTGGGGCTGCGGGTAGCGGCCGACGTTTTGGGCCGGCTGGCCGCGGATGGGCGGCTGGTCCGCGGCGAATTCTCCACCGAGGCAGTCGGTGACCAGTGGTGTGACGCCGACGTGCTGCGGATTCTCCGGCGCAGATCGCTGGCGGCGCTGCGGGCGCAAGTAGAGCCGGTCAGCACCAGCGCCTATGCGCGTTTCCTGCCGGCGTGGCACGGGGTAGGCACCGGTTCGGCGGCCAACTCCGGCCTGGACGGGCTGGCGGCCGTCGTCGATCAGCTCGCCGGCGTCCCGCTCCCCGCTTCGGCGATCGAATCGCTGGTGCTGGCCCCACGAGTCCGCGACTACTCCCCCGCGATGCTCGACGAACTGCTGGCCTCCGGCGAGGTCATTTGGTCAGGTGCGGGAACGATCTCTGGCAGCGACGGCTGGGTCGCCTTCCACCCGGCTGATTCCGCGCCGCTGACGCTCGCCGCCACAACGGAGATCGAGCACACTGAGGCCCATCGCGCGATCTTGGACATGCTGGCCGGCGGCGGCGCGTTCTTCTTTCGCCAGCTGGCGCAAGGCGGAATCGGCGAACAAGAACTCAAAGCAGCGCTGTGGGAACTGATCTGGGCCGGCTGGGTCACCGGCGACACGTTCGCGCCGGTGCGCGCGATGCTGTCCGGGGGCCCGGGCACGCGCAAACGTTCCGCGCCGGCGCACCGGCAGGGCCGCGGGAGGCGCCCGCCCCGCCTGAGCCGTTACAGCGTCGCACACGCGCAATCCCGCGCCGCCGATCCGACGGTGGCCGGCCGCTGGTCAGCGCTGCCGACACCCGAACCCGATTCCACCCTGCGGGCGCACCACCAGGCCGAGCTTCTGCTGAACCGCCACGGCGTGCTGACCAGGGGTGCGGCGACGGCAGAGGGGGTGCCGGGTGGATTCGCCACGCTGTACAAGGTGCTGACCGCGTTCGAGGACGCCGGCCGATGCCAGCGCGGCTACTTCGTGGAGTCGCTGGGCGGCGCTCAGTTCGCGGTGGCATCGACGGTCGACCGGCTGCGCAGCTACCTCGACGGTGTCGACCCGGAGCGGCCGGAGTACCGGGCGGTGGTGCTGGCCGCGGCCGACCCGGCGAACCCCTACGGTGCGGCGCTGCCCTGGCCGTCGCGCGCAGCCGACGGCGACGGCGCCGCCCGACCGGGCCGCAAAGCCGGCGCGCTTGTCGTACTGGTCGACGGCAAGCTGGTGTGGTTCCTCGAGCGCGGCGGGCGGTCGTTGCTGAGCTTCGCCGACGGCGACTCGGACGCCAACCACGCCGCGGCCGTCGCACTCGCTGATCTGGTTGCGGCCCGGCGGGTCAATTCGATCCTCGTCGAGCGCATCAACAGTGCGCCGGTGTTGGGGCCGCAGGTGCCGGCGTCGGTGGTGACGGCCTTGTCCGACGCCGGGTTCGCCCGGACTCCACGCGGGCTGCGGCTGCGGTAGCCCATGCCCGAGGGTGACACCGTCTTCCACACCGCAGAAACCCTGCGACGGGCATTGGTCGGTCGCACGCTGACGCGCTGCGATGTTCGGGTGCCGCGCTTTGCGACGGTCGACTTGACCGGTCACGTGGTCGATGAGGTGTGCAGCCGCGGCAAGCACTTGTTCATTCGGGTCGGACCGGCCAGTATCCACTCACATCTGAAGATGGACGGCAGCTGGCGGGTGACTTCCCGGGCGAAGCGTGCCGACTACCGGGTCCGGATCATCTTGGAAGCCAGCGATATCCGCGCAGTCGGTATCGACCTCGGTGTGCTGGAGATCCTCGACCGCGCCCACGACGGCGATGCGGTTGAACACCTGGGGCCCGATCTGCTCGGCGACGACTGGAACCCGAAACTTGCCGCCGCGAACCTGACGGCACGCCCAGATCGACCGATCGCCGAGGCACTACTGGACCAGCGAGTGCTGGCCGGGATCGGCAATGTCTACTGCAACGAACTGTGTTTCGTCAGCGGACATCTGCCCACCGCGCCGCTAAGCGCGGTCACCGACCCGCACCGGCTGGTTTCCCGCGCCCGCGATATGTTGTGGGCCAACCGCTTCCGCTGGAATCGCTGCACCACCGGCGATACGCGGACGGGCCGGCAGCTTTGGGTCTACGGGCGAGCCGGGCAGAGTTGCCGTCGCTGCGGCACACCCATCAATTATGACGACCGCGGTGAGCGGGTGGCGTACTGGTGCCCGGCCTGCCAACACTGAACGCCTAGCGCGTGTCCGTCGGGTTAACGATCGCACTCGCGGGCTTCGACCGCGCCGAGCCCTTCGCCAAGTCTGGTCATGGCATGTAATGATCGCAATGTAAGCGGCTTGGCTTGCCATCAGCAAAACTCGCAATTCTGCTGAGCGGAAAGGTTCACCAAATGTTGACCACCCAAGTGCGCTCGCCCATCTTTGTCCTGGCGGTCGCGCTGCTTGGGCTTGTGGCGGTCGCAGCCCCTACCGCGCATGCCGACGCGGTCGATAGCAACTTCTTGGGAGCGCTCGGGTCCAAGGGCATCACCTTCGCGTCCGGGCAAAGCGCGATCGTCGCCGGTCATGAGGTCTGCGATGAACTTGATCAAGGTAGGCAGGCGAGCGACGTCGCGAACGACGTGATGACACAGACTAATCTGGACGGCTATCACGCCGGATTTTTCGTCGGAGTCAGCATTGCCGCCTTCTGCCCAAGGCATACGCAGTAGCACACCCGTACAATCGGGTATTAACTCTCACACGAAGGACCATTGGTGATCACGAAAGTCGTGTTCAGTGCCGCGATTGCGCTCGGTGCTGCTATGGCGGTAGCAACACCGGCCGGCGCTGACCCCAGCTCATTCGGAACGCTCAGCTGCAGCTGCACGCAGCCAGTCGATGTCCCGCATGGCAAGCCTGCGGTCAAGGACCAGTTGAATCAGGGAATCCAGAGCGGCCTTGGTTCCCTGCACGGCCGCCCGCCGAGCCCTGGCGGCTTCTGAGCTGGCGCGCGGGATCGGTTAGCCCGCCGATGGGGGCGGGTGGATCACCTTCCCCTTGAGCTCGGCGCCGATCGCAATATCCTCGTACTTTGGCTGCTTCCGTTTACGCCAACCACTGCCTGGCGAAATCGGCGGCGGCATTAGCGGCGGCAGCATGGGCAACCCGGATTCACCCGCGGAAAGCGGCGACGCCGCCGACGCAAGCTGCACGGGTGCTTGAGAAGTCGGCAGCAGGTTCACGACAGCAGGCGGGGCGGTCAGCTTGCCTATCGACACTCCAACACCCGTCGCCGCCGCGGTGGGCACTTGCGAGATTCCGCCGAACCCACCCGACGCACCCAACCCGCCCTGACCTAACGCACCCAAACCGCCCGCGGCTCCTCCCCCCAGGGCCCCCTCACCCTCCGACACACCCTGGCCAATCTGGGCGTTCACGCCCTGCAATGCCTGGGCCGATTGGTTCTGCGCCAAATAGCTGAGCATGTTGATGGGAAATCCGGACGAGATGAACTGGTTGAGGTACGTGTTCACCTCTCCAACCAAGCCGGTGCTGGGGTCGAAGGCAGTGGGCAAAAGCGCGGCCGGGCTGGCCGCCGCAACGGTGGGCGCTGTCGAAGCCGTGGAGGACGTGGTAGCGGCGGGCGCCGCACTGGCTTGCGTGGTCAGCCTTGTCGGATTGGTAGCCGAGGTCGGCGACGCGAACTGCGGCAGCGCGCTGGCCTGTGCCGAGGCCGCCTGATAACGACTCATCGCTGCTGAGTTGTTCGCCCACATGCTCTGATATTCAGCTTCGGTTTCGGCGATGGCCGGAAGATTCCTCCCGAATCCATTGGTGGCCAACAACTGCGCCAGCCGTGTCCTGTTGGACGTAACTTCAGCCGTAGGAACCACTGAAGCCCGGACGGAGTTGTATGCCGCAGCGGCGGCCTGTGCCGAAGAGGCTATCTGCTGAGCCTGCTGCGCGGTGGTGCGAAGCCAGGTCACGTAGGGCTCAACGGCCTGCACCATTGTCGCGGAGGACGGACCATGCCAGGTCCCGGTCAGTGACGACAACGTGGCGCCATAGTTTTCAGCGGAGTCTTCCAGAGTGGTGCCGAGCTGTTGCCACGCCGCGGAAGCCGCGATCAGTGATTCCGCACCGGGTCCGGTGTGGATCAGCGCAGAGGTGATCTCGGGAGGCAATGTCGTGAACTCCATGGCACTAAACATTGACTACCGCGGGAAAACTTTAGGAACATTGGGTTGACTACGGTGAAAAAAACCCTCGAACATTGAGCTTCGACGCCGCAATCCGGCCGAAAAATTCAGAATGCCGTCGGGCAACACTGACCTCATATCACGGACCTCAGATCACGAGATGGAATTGACCGCGGCCACTAACCGCGGCTTGAACTCGGCTGGGATGGGAATGTAACCGTTGCCGGCCAAGTCGTTCTGGCCTGCGCCGACCGTGCTTTGCAGGAAAGCCTTCACGGCCATGCCGACCTGGGGGTCGGGATATTTCGAGCACACAATCTCGTACGTCGCCAGCACGATCGGGTAGGAGCCGGGCTGGTTCGGCCGGTAAAACGAGATCGTGTCGAGGGCGAGGTCGTCGCCTTTCTTGATGTACCAGGCACCCGAAATTGTCTTGCCCACCGACTCTGAGCTGATCGCCACCGGCTCCGGACCGGCCGACGTGATGACCTTGGCCATGTTCAGGTGTTGGGCCTGGGCGAAGGACCATTCGAGATAGGTGATTGACCCTTCGGTGCTTTTGACGGCCGCAGCGGCGCCGTCGTTGCCGACAGCGCCCACACCGACACCGCCGTTGAACTTTCTTCCGGCACTGAAACCCCATGTGCCTGCCGAAGTGGTATCGAGATACTTCTGGAAATTATCCGTGGTCCCGGACTCGTCGCTGCGGAACACGACACGAATCGGCTCAGCCGGCAGAGGGACACCCAAGTTCAGCAGCTGGATCGCAGCGTCGTTCCACATATTAATTTGGCCGTTGAAGATCTGGGCGGCGACCGGACCGTTGAGGTTCAACGAAGTCACACCGTTGGCGTTGAAGGCGATGGCGATGGGACCGACCACCATCGGCAGGCTCCGCACAGGCGAGCCGCACCGCTGCCGCCCCTTGGCGTACTCGTCTGGGGTCAGCGTTGAGTCGGACCCGCCAAAGTCGGTTTGATTATTCAGAAACTCGCTAATCCCAGCGCCGGAGTCGTTGGCCGTGTAGGTCAAGGACTGCCCCGGGCAGGCTTGTTCGAAAGCCTTGACAAAACGGGTCATTGCGTTTTTCTGGGCCGTGGAACCACTGGCCTTCAGAGCCGGCTTGCCGCCGCAGGTCACCTTCACTGGCGACGTGGCTGTGGTCGTACTTCCTCCACCGGCGTTGTTGTGACCGCCACATGCCGACAAGATCAATGCAACAATGGCCAGAATGCTCAGTGCGACGCCAAATCGATTGCGCTTCAATCCAATTCCTTTAGATGACATAATCGCCGCCGGCGTAGCGACGCCCGCGCCAAACTGCTGTCTTTTGCGCAGGCATGACGCATGCTACAAGATCGCGCCTCGGCAATTGTGCCCGCCGATCGCTGGACATCGTCAAATCCACGATTTAAGCCAGAGTTTCCGAGTTGTTTACGGTTCCGACAGGCTGCGCGGCATCGCCGATGCACAAAACCGCCGGTGGCCAGCTATGGCACATCCTTCGTCAAATCGGTGCCACAACTGCCCGCTGGGTGCACTTCGGCTCGACTGGCCCCCTAGAAGGCGAACAGCGAGGAAACCGCCTCGCTGGTCCGGTGGAGCTCGGGCCGAGCAGCTGGTCGATGGTCTCGGTGGCAAGGGACGGATCCAGAGCGGTGAGGAAGTTTGCCACCGTAGGGTGCTGTTAGTCACACGTCATGCAGTTTTTAGCCATATGTCGAGTAGGCGCCGGCGCTCGCCGGGCAGGAACGTCTCCGGGCACGTACCGTGGAATAGATATTGCCGATTGTCGGTTGGTCATCGCTGACTGGCCTGTGACCCCGATCACCGAAATGGCAGGGCCTTCGCGCTAGTCACCAACACCGACGAAGCTGCCGAATGTCGACAAGCGACTCCGCCGGATTAATGAAGGACGTAAGCGTGCTAACACTGCCGAACCAGGTCAGCCTCAGCAATCTGACGACCATCCGCTCCCTCAACGCCGGCGCCCTGAAGGCGCGGGCCTGGCACACACTTCGCGCCGCCGTGCAGGGTGTGACCTCAATAGGCGATGGTGCCTACCCGGGCGGTATTGCGGGTCAAGAGCTGCCGCGAATGCGTCGCGGCACCGAGCGCTGCTAGCGCCGACGACCTAGCCGTCGCGGGCTGACGAACCGGCGGTGAGATCCGGTCAGCGGATCCTCGAACTCCATGCGCTGCGCCAGTAGTTCCAGCGGCGCGGAGAAGTCATCAGCAGCTATGTCGATTACCTTGGGGTACAACGGGTCTCCGCAGATCGGTAGCTCGAGCGAAGTCATGTGCACTCGCAGCTGGTGCGTACGCCCGGTGCGTGGTGTCAGCCGGTACAGGCCATCCGCCGAAATCGACTCGACCAGCGTTTCGGCATTGGGCTCGCCAGGTTCTTCGACGGCTTGCAAGACGCCGCGGCGCTTGACGATCCGGCTGCGCACCACCCGCGGCAATGCCACGTTCGGGTCGACCGCAGCCCTCGCCACATACGTCTTGTGGACCGCGCCACGGGCGAACAGCGTCTGGTATGCCCCACGAAGCTCGCGGCGAGTCGTGAACAGCAGCACCCCGGCGGTCAACCGGTCCAACCGGTGGGCCGGGCTGAGCTCCGGTAACCCGAGTTGCCGGCGAAGCCGCACCAGCGCCGTCTGCACGACGTGGCGCCCGCGCGGCATGGTGGCCAGGAAGTGCGGCTTGTCGGCGACCACGATGTCCTCGTCCTGATACAGCACGGGGATATCGAAGGGAACCGGCACCTCGTCACGCAGGTCGCGGTAGAGGTAAACGCTGGTACCCGCCGGCAGCACTGTGGTGGGATCGATCACCGCGCCGTGCTGGTCAACGACCTCGCCGGCGATTGCCTTGGCGGCAACCTCGGGCCCGAACCGGGTATGTAACTCCTCGGCGAGCGGACCGCCACGCACCCGCAGCCGCGCCGGTCCCAATCCGTCGCGTGGCGGGAGCGGCGCGGGCCTCAAGTCAGTGGCACCGGCTCGAGGATCTCGGCGCGCGCCTCGGGAGCGCTGGCCCGCAGCGCATCCGCGGATGCGTCGTCGGGTTGGGTCTGCGAGAGCACCTCGGCCTCCACCCGCGCGATGTAGGTCTGCACCTCCCGGTCGACGTCGGCGGCGGTCCAGCCCAGGATCGGCGCGATGACCTCTGCGACCTCGCGGGCACAGTCGACCCCCCGGTGTGGGTACTCAATCGCGATCCGCGTCCGACGGGCCAGGACGTCCTCCAAATGCAGCGCGCCCTCTGCAGCGGCGGCGTAAGCCGCTTCCACCCTCAGATACACCGGTGCCGCGGCGATCGGGTTGAGCAGGTCGCGACGGTCGGCAGCCATCGCCAGCACCTCGCTGATCAGCGACCCGTAACGATCCAGCAGATGACGCACCCGGTATGGATGTAGCCCTTCCAGCGCGCCGACGTGCTCGGTCTGGTTGATCAGCGCGAAGTAGCCCTCGGCGCCGAGCAGCGGCACCTTGTCGGTGACCGACGGCGCCACCCGCGCCGGAACATATTGCGCCGCAGCGTCGATCGCATCGGCTGCCATCACCCGATAGGTGGTGTACTTGCCGCCGGCGATTGCCACCAGGCCGGGTGCGGGCACCGCCACGGCGTGCTCACGGGACAACGTGGAAGTGTCCTCGCTCTCCCCCGCCAGCAGCGGCCGTAAACCGGCGTACACCCCGTCGATGTCGGCGGGGCTCAACGGGGTGGCCAGCACAGTGTTGACAGTGCCGAGGATGTAGTCGATGTCGGCCTTGGTCGCCGCCGGATGCGCCAGGTCCAGTGCCCAGTCGGTATCAGTGGTCCCGATGATCCAATGGTTGCCCCAAGGGATGACGAACATCACCGACTTCGCGGTGCGCAGGATGATCGCGACGTCGCTGACGATCCGGTCCCGGGGCACGACGATGTGCACTCCTTTGGAGGCACGAACCTGAAACCGTCCGCGCTGCTTGGACAATGCCTGAATCTCGTCGGTCCATACCCCCGTCGCGTTCACGACGACGTGACCTCGCACCTCGGTGATGGCGCCGTCCTCAGAGTCGCGCACCCGCACGCCGGTCACGCGGTCGCCTTCGCGCAGCAGCGAAACCACCTGAGTGGACGACCGCACCACTGCGCCGTAATGCGCGGCAGTACGCGCGACGGTCATGGTGTGCCTCGCGTCGTCGACGACGGTGTCGTAGTAGCGGATACCGCCGATCAGCGCGCTGCGCTTCAGACCCGGGGACAACCGCAGCGCACCTGCGCGGGTCAAATGGCGTTGCCCAGGAACGGATTTCGCGCCGCCCAGTTGGTCGTAAAGGAAGAGGCCGGCAGCCACGTATGGGCGTTCCCACCACCGCTTGGTCAGCGGGTACAAAAACGGCAACGGCTTGACAAGATGCGGCGCCAACGTGGTCAACGACAACTCACGCTCGAAGAGCGCCTCACGGACCAATCCGAATTCCAGTTGTTCCAGGTAGCGCAATCCGCCGTGAAACATCTTCGAGGACCGGCTCGACGTGCCGGAGGCGAAATCACGGGCTTCCACCATCGCCACCTTCAGCCCGCGGGTGGCCGCATCCAGGGCAGATCCCGAACCCACCACACCGCCCCCGATGACAACGACGTCGAATTGTTCGCTGCCGAGGCGCTCCCAGGCAGAGGCGCGTTGTTCGGGTCCCAAAAACGAACCCGGCCGGGTCTGCTCGCTCGCCGGGACGCGAATCGGGTCGCTCACGGCACAAGTCTCCTGTCGGTTACTCGTCAGTAGGGCACTGGCTCCAAGGCTACCTGGCCTGGTCAGTCCAGGTCATCGTGCGCCATCAGCCGCCGTGCTGCCTCGGTGATCGAACCCGACAGCGACGGGTAGACGCTCAGTGTTTGCGCCAGCTGGTTCACGGTCAGGCGGTTCTGCACGGCCATCGCGATCGGCAGGATCAACTCGGAAGCGATCGGCGCGACCACCACACCGCCGATCACCACACCGGTGGCCCGACGGCAGAAAATCTTGACGAAGCCGTGGCGCAACCCGGACATCTTGGCCCGCGCGTTGGTCCGCAGCGGCAACATGATGGTGCGGGCCAGCACCGATCCATCGTCGATGGCGGATTGCGGAACACCCACCGCGGCGATCTCGGGCCGGGTGAACACGGCGGCGGCGACCGTGCGCAGCCGGATGGGACTGACGGCCTCGCCGAGGGCATGCCACATGGCGATCCGACCCTGCATCGCGGCGACCGACGCCAGCGGCAGCAAGCCGGTGCAGTCGCCGGCGGCGTAGATGTTGGGCACCGACGTGCGTGACACCCGGTCGACGGTCAGGTAGTTACCACGTCCCAGTTCAATGCCCACCCGTTCCAGGCCCAGGCCACTGGTGTTGGGCACCGACCCGATCGTCATCAGCGCGTGACTGCCTTCCACGGTGCGGCCATCGGTCATCTTCACCAGCACCCCGGACTCGGTGCGTGTCACCGAGTCGGCGCGTGCGTTCTTGACCAGTTGAACCCCGCGTTCGGCGAAGATCCGTTCGAGTACCAGGGCCGCATCGGCGTCCTCGTAGGGCAGCACCCGATCGCGGCTGGCCACCACGGTGACGTCGACGCCCAATTCGGTATAGGCGTGTACGAATTCGGCGCCGGTGACGCCTGAGCCCACCACGATCAGATGGTCGGGCAGCGCCTGCAGGTCGTAGAGGTGGCGCCAGGTCAGAATGCGCTCGCCGTCGGGCTGGGCGGTCGGCAGAACCCGCGGGCTGGCGCCGGTGGCGATCAGCACGACGTCGGCGTCGTAGGTGCTGGTGGTGCCGTCTTCGGCGGTGGCCTTGACGCAGTGGGACGCCAGACCGGGGCTCAGGTCCACCAGTTCACCTCTGCCGGCGACCACCTCGACGCCAGCGTTGACCAGCTCGACGTTGATGTCGGCGGATTGCGCAGCGGCCAGCGTCTTTACTCGCTGGTGGATTTCCGGCAGCGAGATCTTGGCGTCGTCGATGTCGATGTCGAAGCCCAAGTCAGGTGCCCGGCGCAGTTCGGTGCGCACGCCGGTGGAGGCGATGAACGTCTTCGACGGCACACAGTCGAAGAGCACCGCCGCGCCGCCGACACCGTCGGAGTCGATGACGGTGACCTGGGCGTCGCGCACTGCCGCGACGAGTGCCGCCTCATAACCGGCCGGCCCTCCCCCGATGATCACGATGCGGCTCGCCACAGCCCCTAACCTAGCCCGGCGACGATGCGCGTCGCAGCGCGACGCGAGGCGCAGCCTGTCGGATCGGCGCCACGGCAGCGGCAGCCGTTTAAGCTTTCTCCGTGCCGCTCTACGCCGCGTACGGCTCGAATATGCATCCCGAGCAGATGCAGCAGCGCGCACCCCATTCGCCGATGGCCGGAACCGGCTGGCTGCACGGCTGGCGGCTGACCTTTGGTGGCGAGGACATCGGCTGGGAGGGCGCGCTGGCCACGGTCGTCGAGGATCCGACCTCGAAGGTGTTCGTCGTGCTCTACGACATGACGCTCGCGGACGAGATGAACCTCGACCGGTGGGAGGGCTCGGAGCTGGGCGTCCACAAGAAGATCAGGTGCCGAGTGGAACGCTTGTCGTCCGACACGACTACCGATCCGGTTCTGGCGTGGCTGTATGTACTGGACGCGTGGGAAGGCGGTCTACCGTCGGCAAGCTACATCGGTGTGATGGCCGATGCCGCTGAAATCGCAGGCGCGCCAAGCGAATATGTGCACAAAATACGCACTCGTCCGGCGCGCAACATCGGTCCGGGGACTTAGCCTGTTGCGGCGCACTGCTCGACGATATTGACCATCAACCGCACCCCGATCGCCAGCGCACGCTCGTCGAGGTCGAACGTCGGCTGATGCAGGTCCAATTGCGGACCATGACCCGACCACACCCCAAGTCGGGCCATCGCACCAGGCACTTCCTCCAGATACCAGGAGAAATCCTCACCGCCACCGGACTGCCTGGTATTGGCCAGCGCGTCCGGGCCGACCGCCTCGATGGCGTGGGAGATGATATGCGTCGAAGCTTCCTCGTTGACCACCGGCGGAACGCCGCGGTTGTATTGCAGGGAGTGCTCGATGCCCAGCGGCGACAGCAACGCGGTCACCGTTTCCCGCACGATGTCCTCGAGGCTCAGCCAGGTTTCACGGCTGGCCGTGCGGATGGTTCCCGCGAGCACGCCGGTCTGCGGGATCGCGTTGGCGGCCACCCCCGCATTGACCGCGCCCCAGACCATCACGGTGCCGTTGCGCGGGTCGATGCGGCGCGACAGCACACCCGGCAGTCCGGTGATCAGGGTGCCCAGCCCGTAGACCAGGTCGCCGGTCAGATGTGGCCGCGAGGTATGTCCGCCCGGCGAGTGCAGGGTGATCTCGATCATGTCGGCCGCCGATGTGATCGGCCCCACCTTCACCGCGATCTTGCCGACCGCCAGCCGGGGATCACAGTGCAAGGCGAAGATCCGGCTGACCCCGGACAGCGCGCCCGCGGCGATCGTGTCGATCGCACCCCCGGGCATCAGCTCTTCGGCCGGCTGGAAGATCAGCCGCAGCCCGATCGGCAACTCCGGCGCCGCCGCCAACGCCAGCGCAGTGCCCATCAGGATCGCGGTATGCGCGTCGTGGCCGCAGGCGTGCGCCGCGTTGGGCATCGTCGAGGCGTACGGAGCACCGGTCCGCTCGGCCATCGGCAACGCGTCCATGTCGGCCCGCAACGCAATACGCGGTTCCTGCTCGGGGCCGAAATCACAGGTCAGCCCCGTCCCGCCGGGTAGCACCTTCGGGTTGAGCCCGGCGTCGACCAACCGTTCGGCGACGAACTGTGTGGTGGCGTACTCCTGGCGGCCCAACTCCGGGTAGCGGTGGATGTGTCGCCGCCAAGAGACCAAGTCGTCGTAGTGCGCGGCGAGCCAGGATTCGGCGCTGTCGACAAGGCTCATAAGCGCCCCTCCTCCGCATCGCGCTGAGCACGTGCCGCCAGCACCCGGTCGCGTTCGTCCGGCGATTCGGCAAGACGAACGACGGTGCGCGCCAACATGATTGCGCCCTCGATGACGGCCTTGTCGGCACTGGGGCCGGCGGCAGCTGCGGTGAAGCCAGGCTGGTGCAGCGACGCGCCGCCCGCATCGACAGCAACCATCGGATGAATCCCCGGCAGAAGTTGGGTGACGTTGCCCATGTCGGTACTGCCCAACGGGTGCGCCACCTCGACTGCCTCGTCGACGGGTGAACGCCCGAGCCGCGTCATCTCGGCGCGGACGGTATCGGCCAGCCAGGGGTCGGGCTTGAGCGCGTCGTACATCGGCTCAGTCTGCTCGACGCTGTAATCGCAGCCGGTGGCCACCGCACCAGCCAGGAAGCAGTCGCCCACCTTGGCTTCCAGATCGGCCAGCGACGACGCTTCGGTGGCGCGCATCGTGTACTGCAGTTCGGTGCGCGCGGGGATGATGTTGGCGGCCTGCCCGCCCTGGGCCACGATGCCGTGCACTTGCTGCCCGGGCGCAAGCTGTTGACGCAGCAGCCCGATTGCCACCTGCGCGACGGTGGCCGCGTCGGCGGCGTTGACGCCCAGGTACGGCGCGGCTGACGCATGTGCTTCTCTTCCCCGGTAATCCACCCGAACCGCCGACAGGGTCAGCGACCGGGCGGCCGCGATGTCCACCGGACCGGGATGCACCATCACGGCCACCGCCAAGTCGTCGAAGACTCCGGCGTTGAGCAGCAAGACTTTTCCGCCGCCGAACTCTTCAGCGGGGGTGCCCAGTAGCACAACCGTCAGCCCCAGCTGGTCGGCGACGTCGGCCAATGCCAGCGCGGCACCGACTGCCGACGCGGCAATGATGTTGTGGCCGCAGGCATGACCGATCCCGGGCAGCGCGTCGTATTCGGCGCAGACACCGACAGCCAACGGACCGCTGCCGAAGTCGGCGCGGAACGCGGTGTCCAAACCACCGGCTGCCGCGGTGATCTCGAAACCTCGCTCAGCCACCAACGCTTGCGTCTTAGCGCAACTGCGGTGCTCGGCGAACGCCAACTCGGGTTCGGCGTGGATCGCATGGGACAGCTCGACGAGGTCGGTGCTGCGACGCCGCACCGTGTCCTCGACGTGATCCAGCACCGGGATTGCGGCCATTGTCGCAGTATCTCACCGACTAAGCTCGCGCACTGTGACCGGTCCGCCCGACCCCGACGCGCTCGCACGGCGGGCGGCGCAGTTCATCGCCGACGGCACCGGGATCGTCGAACACGATGTCGCGATCGTTCTGGGGTCAGGCTGGGCGCCTGCTGTTGCCGCACTGGGCCCGACAACCGCGGTGCTGCCGATGGCCGATTTGCCCGGTTTCACCCCGCCGACCGCGGTGGGCCACACCGGTCAAGTGTTGTCGGTGGGTATCGGTCAGCACCGCGTGCTGGTGCTGGCCGGTCGGGTGCATGCCTACGAAGGCCATGACCTGCGGCACGTCGTGCACCCGGTGCGGACGGCATGCGCAGCCGGCGCACGCGTCGTCGTGCTCACCAACGCGGCCGGTGCGGTGCGCGCAGACTTCGAGGTGGGCCAGCCGGTCTTGATCAGCGACCACCTGAACCTGACCGCGCGGTCTCCGCTGATCGGGGCCCAGTTCGTCGACATGGTCGACGCGTACGCGCCGCGGCTGCGGGCGCTGGCCCGTGAGGTCGACCCTGCGCTGGCCGAAGGCGTGTACGCCGGGCTGCCCGGCCCGCATTATGAGACGCCCGCCGAGATCCGGATGTTGCGGACATTGGGCGCCGACCTGGTGGGCATGTCGACCGTCCACGAGACGATCGCGGCGCGGGCGGCGGATGCAGAGGTGCTGGGGGTGTCGCTGGTAACCAATATGGCGGCGGGGATAACTGGTGAGCCGCTCAGCCACGTCGAGGTGCTCGCCGCCGGCGCGGCGTCGGCGACCCGGATGGGCTCGCTGCTGGCCGACGTGGTCGCGCGGCTCTGAGGGCTGGCGTGACACCGGAGGATTGGATCGCCCACGACCCCGACCCGGTGACGGCAGCCGAACTCGCCCGGTGCGATCAATCCGAACTGGCGGCGCGGTTCGCCCGGCCGCTGACATTTGGCACCGCCGGACTGCGCGGCCCGGTGCGGGGCGGCCCGGACGCGATGAACCTCGCTGTGGTGCTGCGTGCCAGTTGGGCGGTGGCAAAGGTGCTCACCGATCGTGGAATGGCGGGGTCGACGGTGATCGTCGGGCGCGACGCGCGACACGGGTCGGCCGCATTCGCGCTGGCAGCAGCTGAAGTGCTTGCTGCCGATGGCTTTTCGGTCGTTCAGCTGCCGCATCCGGTCCCCACACCCGTGCTGGCATTTGCGGTTCGCCATACCGGCGCGGCCGCGGGAATTCAGATCACCGCATCGCACAATCCACCGACCGACAACGGTTACAAGGTGTATCTCGACGGGGGAATTCAGATCGTCTCCCCCACCGACCGTCAGATCGAAACCGCTATGGCCGACGCCCCGTTCGCCGACGAGATCGCGAGGGAGTCAGTCGAACCCGCTGACACTGGGCTGGTCGAGCGTTACGTCCAGCGGGCCGCCCGGGTGCGGCGCTCGTCGGGTCCGGTTCGCGTGGCGCTGACACCCCTGCACGGAGTGGGCGGCGCAGTGGCGCTGGAAACGCTGCGGCGCGCCCGCGTCGACGACGTGCATACCGTCGCCAGCCAGTTCATGCCTGATCCTGATTTCCCGACCGTCAGGTTCCCTAATCCGGAAGAGCCTGGCGCAACGGACGCGCTGTTGGCGCTGGCCGCCGACACCGACGCCGAGATTGCGATCGCGCTCGACCCTGACGCTGATCGGTGTGCCGTCGGAATACCTACACCGACCGGCTGGCGGATGCTTTCCGGCGACGAAACCGGTTGGCTACTTGGCGATTTCATTTTGTCTCGGACCGAACCGAGCGAGCTCGCGGCCAGCGTGGTGGCCAGCACGGTGGTGTCGTCGCGGATGCTTTCCGCAATCGCCGCGCACTGGGGTGCACGCCACGTCGAGACCCTGACCGGTTTCAAATGGCTGGCCCGTGCCGATGCCGACCTGCCCGGCAGCACGTTGATCTACGCCTACGAGGAAGCCATCGGGCACTGCGTCGACCCGGCGGCGGTCCGGGACAAGGACGGCATCAGCGCCGCGGTGCTGGCCTGCGATCTGGTCGCGACGCTGAAACGCTCACACCGCTCGGTGCTCGACGCGTTGGACGACCTCGCCCGTCGATTCGGGGTGCATGTCGGGGAGGCCGTGTCACGACCGGTGTCCGACGCCGATCAGGCGGCCGCCTTGATGCGCCGGTTACGCGCTTCGCCACCAAGCCATCTCGCCGGATTCGCGTCAACCACAACGGATCTACTGCAGCGCCGGGGTCCGGATCGTACGGATGCGCTCATCTTCGCCGGCGGCGACGCTGACACGTCGGCCCGAGTTGTGGTCCGACCGTCGGGTACCGAACCGAAGCTCAAGTTCTACATCGAAGTCCGGTCCGCGGTGGCCGAGGACCTGGCCGGTGTCCGCCACCGTGCGGCTGCGCTCTGCGACGAACTGGCGTCCTCGGTGCAGCGCTGGTAGCTCAGCGCGGTCCAAATTGGCGATCGCCCGCGTCGCCGAGACCCGGGACGATATATGCGGCCTCGTTGAGGCGGTCATCGATGGCCGCGGTGAACAGTCGCGCGTTGGGCGCTGCCTTCTCCACCGCCACAATGCCTTCCGGGGCCGCCACCACACACAGCACGGTGATGTCGTCGGCGCCGCGGCGGTGCAGCAGGCCGACGGCGTAAGTCATCGAACCGCCGGTGGCCAACATCGGGTCGAGGACCATCACCGGCTGGCCATGCAGATCGTCCGGCAGCGACTCCAAATATGGTGTGGGAAGCGCCGTTTCCTCGTCGCGGGCGACGCCGACGAATCCCACCGGCGCTTCCGGTAACAGCGCATGCGCCTGATCGACCATGCCCAGACCGGCCCGCAGTATCGCCACCAGCAGCGGTGGTTTGGCCAGCCGTGTGCCTGCTGTTTCGGCTAACGGTGAGCGCACGGCGACGGTCTCGCGCGGCGAATCACGAGTGGCCTCGTAGACCAGCATCAGCGTCAGATCACCCAACGCGGCTCGAAACGCTGCATTATCGGTGTGCTCGTCGCGCAGTGTGGTCAGCCGGACCGCGGCAAGCGGGTGGTCAACGACACGCACATCCACGTGGCGCGGCTTAGGCGCCGAAGAAGTTGAAGATGTCGAAACCGTAACCGACCAGGTCGATCAGCGGCTGCCCGGAGATCAGCGGTGACCCATCCAAGATGGCGTCCGGGCTCAGGGACGGGATGCTGGCCGTCAAGTCGGTCCACGAGGTGAGCAGCGACGCGTCCAGCTGGTTAGTCAAGTCGTAGCCCGAAAGCAGCGAGTCAACGAACGACGTCGGCAGCGGCGACTGCCCGGCGTCCAGCAGCAGATCGTCGATCGGGCCGACGAACGTCTGCACCCCGGCGTACTCCATGCCGGCCAGCATCTGCAGCGGATCCATCTTCGGTATGAACCCGGCGACGCCGGACTCGACCAGTTGTCCGGTCGCATCGACCTGCCAGGGGCCGGCAACACCGATCGGTTCGACCCCGTTGACTTCGAAGCCGGCGCCCGGGTCGCCCGAGTTCCCGTAGGCCCAGTCGTCGTACAGGCTCGCATACGGGTCGAACAAGTCGTAGAAGAACTGCCCGGCCGGCCCCCCGTCGTACATGAACGCCAAGGTCGGCAGCGGCGCGGGAATCGCGTAAAAGTTCGTGTCACCGATAGACCCGAGATTGACGATGTTGGCGGTGTCCAAGTTCACGCCGGGCGTCGGGTCGGGGTAGTAGGGGTGCACCGTCTCGATGCCGATGAGGGCGTTGATGTCGGCGAAGAGGTTGCTGGGGTCCTCGGGAAAGTTGGCCCAGCCATCATATTCACCGGTGTAGATGTCGGTCGCGATCCCGGTGGTCGGGGTTGTCGCCAAACTCAGCGGGATATCGAGGAACGGAACGTGTTGCGGCTCAGAGGTCAAGCTGAAAGCGCCGACGCCGTCGGGGAATTGGAAGCGATCCAGGATCCCGCCGATTGGACTGTTGGGGTCGCCGAGCAACGTGACGCTGAGGTTGTTCAGGTTTGCCTGGTGGTCGTTGATGAGCTCATTCATCAACTGGCTGGCGACGGTCGCGCTCTGCGAGTAGCCGAGCACCGCGACGTTATCTCCGTCATTCAGCTCAGGGACGACGACGTTGCTCAGGTCGCCGACCCCGACGTTCACCGAGTCGCCGAAACCCAAATCCGGCTGACCGGCAGAGCAGATGATCGGACAAAACTGCTCCGGCGTTTCCAGGCCGGAGAAGCCGTAGTCGCTGTTCGGGGGCAGGTACTGGCTGAGGTAGAGCGATTCGACGCTGTCGAGGTAATCCTGGTCGGGTATCGGGTTGTCGGTACCGCCCATGATCCAGCCGTCATCGGCGACCAACGCGACCTCAGCCATCAGCGCCCGCACCCCGAACGTGAACGCTGACATGAACATCGACGTCACGCCCAGCACGGCAGCGCATACCACCGCCAAGAACACAGCACCCAGCGAACGGAGCCGCAGCAGCGTCATAGCGACCTCCCTGCCCGTGGGTACCGCCGACCCGGCGCCGTGGCTGCATCGTAGGCACTGCACGTCACTCGGTGCGGCAAACTCACAATTATTTTCCTGCCGGATCGGCCGCCGACACGCATCCGCGGGGACCAGTGCGGGGAGTAACGGCCATATACTCCCGCCATGCGGCGCCGACCATGGCGGGATGCCAAACGATATCGAGCAGTCAGCCTATTCGGCGTACTGACGGTTGCTACCGCGTTGATGTCGTGGCCGCCGCCTCATCAAGCTCCCGAAACCGGCCCGGTGGACTTCAAAGCGGCCGCGGTCCCGACCCCCGCGCACATCGTCATCGTGGTGGAAGAGAACCGCTCACAGACCAACATCATCGGCAACAAGTCGGCCCCCTTTATCAACGAGCTGGCTGCCAACGGCGCCATGATGGCGCAGTCCTTCGCCGAAGTTCATCCCAGCGAACCGAACTACTACGCCTTGTTTGCCGGCAGTACCCTCGGGGTCAAGGAAAACGTCTGTCCAGTCAACGGTGGCAACACGCCCAACCTCGGTTCCGAATTGCTCACGGCCGGTTACACGTTCGTCGGCTTCGCGGAGAGCTTGCCAGCCGTGGGCTCACCGGCATGCAGCGCGGGTAAATATGCGCGCAAGCATGTGCCCTGGGCCAGCTTCACCAATATCCCAGGCTCGCATTCACTTCCGTTTTCGGCGTTTCCGGCCCCGTCGAACTACGCCAGCCTGCCGACGGTCGCATTGGTCATCCCCAACCTCGACGATGACATGCACGACGGCTCGATCGCTCAGGGCGACGCGTGGCTGTACCAGAACCTGTCGCAGTACGCCTCGTGGGCGAAGGCCAACAACAGCTTGCTGATCCTGACCTGGGACGAGGACGACAACACCGCACGCAATCAGATTCCGACGGTGTTCTACGGAGCCAATGTCAGGCCCGGCGCGTACAGCGAGCCGATCAGCCACTACAACGTGCTATCCACCCTCGAGGAGATGTACGGGCTACCCAAGCTCGGCTACGCAACCAGAGCGCCCGCCATCACCGACATTTGGGGCGCCTAGCCCGCGGGTCGCGGCGACAACATGAGGCGTCTCCCCAGGTATCTCACCGCCGCCGCCATGGCTGCCCTAGCCGGCTGCGGCTCCTCGAACACCGCGACGACCGGCCCGGCCATTTCCCGCTGCACGACCGCCCAGCTGGAGGCCAGCCTGGGCGAACCCAGGGGAACCGGCGGCACCACCACCGACTACCCCCTCAACCTGCGCAACACCAGCACCTCGACGTGCACCGTCCAGGGCTATGCCGGCGTGTCGTTCGTCGCCGGCGACGACAACCACCAGATCGGCCATGCAGCCAGCCGGGACACCGGCTCCGCTCCGACCATCACGTTGTCGCACGGCCAGACGGCGTCGGCGACACTCGGGATCGTGGACGCCGCAAACTTCCCCCCGGATTGCGACCCGACTTCCCCCACCGGACTACGGGTGTCCCCGCCGGATCAGACCGCTTCGCTCGTGATCGATCCCGCCGGCATCGCCTGCTCTAATCCGAAGTACACCCCCTTGCACGTCGGCCCGTTCGAGAGCGCCTAGCCCCAACCCGACACTCCCCTGGTCCGGCCCGCCAACCGCCCGTCGCTATTGTGTGCCGCATGGCTGCTGACCTCGTGCCGATCTGCCTGAACCTGACCGACGGTGACCGCTACACCGTGTGGGCGCCCCGCTGGCGCGACGCGGGCGACGAGTGGGAGGCATTTCTGGGTAAGGACGAGGACCTCTACGGTTTTGACACACCCGCCAACCTGGTCGCATTCGTGCGCACCAATACCGACAACGATTTGGTGGACCACCCGGCGTGGAAAGAACTGACCAAGGCCAACGCCCACAAGTTCGAGCCCGCCGACGACAAGCAATTCGACCTGGTCGCGGTCGAAGAGATGGTCTCAGACAAGCCGACCAAAGAGTCGGTGACCGTGCTGGCCAACACGCTGGCGATCGTCTCGTCGATCGGCTCGGTCTGCGAGCTACCAGCGGTCATGAAGTTCTTCAACGGCAACCCGACGCTGGGCACGCTGAGCGGCGGAATCGAACATTTCACCGGCAAAGCCGGCCTCAAACGTTGGAATGCCATCGCCGACGTCGTCGCGCGTAGCTGGGACGACGTGCTCGGCGCCGTCGACGAGATCATCAGCACTCCCGACGTTGACACCGCCGTGTCGGACGCCGCCGCGGCCGAACTGGCCGAACCCGTCGAAGAGGAAGAGCTGGAGAGCGCCGACGAGCCGGAGACCACTGACGAAGAACAACCCGAGACCACGACGCAGGCCGACGCAGAGGATGTCGGGAAGGCCCGGGCCGACCACGATGTGGTGCTGGGCGGCGACGAGGACTTCTGGTTGAAAGTCGGCATCGACCCGGTCCGGATCATGACCGGTGCCGGCACGTTCTACACGCTGCGCTGCTATTTCGACGATCGCCCGATCTTCTTGGGACGCAACGGTCGAATCAGCGTGTTCAGCTCGGAGCGCACGCTGGCCAGATACCTTGCCGATGAGCATGACCACGATTTGTCGGACCTGAGCACCTACGACGACATCCGCACTGCGGCAACCGATGGCTCGCTGCGGGTCGATGTCACCGACGACAACGTCTACGTTCTGACCGGGCTGGCCGACGATTTTGCCGACGGGCCGGATGCGGTGGACCGTGAGCAACTCGACCTGGCTGTCGAGCTGCTTCGCGACGTCGGGGATTACGCCGAGGACAACACCGTCGACCAGGCGCTCGCGATGGAGCGCCCATTGGGCAAGCTGGCGGCCTACGTCCTCGATGCCGACTCGGTCAGCGAGCCCGCGCCACCGTACGCCAAGGCGGTCCAGGCGTGGGAGGAGCTGGAGCGCTTCGTGGAGTCGCGGCTAAGGCGCGAATAGCGCCGCAAGCCGGCGACGACATCCGCCCGAGAGTCGCGGCTAAGGCGCGAATAGCGCCGCAAGCCGGCGATGATTTTTCGCCGCGATGGCAGTCTGTCTTGTTGTGACGGGAAGCCCTTCAATTCATGTCCTTGCCGTGCCGGGTGTTCATCTGCACTACGAAGTGCGCGGCGACGGCCCGCTTCTGCTGCTGCTCGGCGCGCCGATGCCGGCCGCAGACTTCACGCCGCTGGCTGAGGTGCTGGCAAGGGATCACACCGTCGTCACCACCGATCCGCGCGGCATCGCCAACAGCGCCCTGGATGACCCGCAACAGGATTCCACCCCGCAGCTGCGCGCCGACGACGTCGCGGCGATTCTCGACGACATGGGCGCACAGTCCGCCGACGTGTTTGGCTCATCCGGTGGCGCGGTGACCGGGCTGGCACTGGTGTCTGCGCACCCGACGCGGGTACGCACCCTGATCGCCCATGAGCCACCGGTCTTGGAGTTGCTCTACGACGCGGCTGAACAGCGCGCCAAAACCGAAGAGATCGTCGAAACCTTCCACCGTGACGGGGTGCCCGCCGCGATGGCAAAGTTCATGGCCAATGCCGGATTCGATGTGAACCCCGAGGGTGCCCCGGTTGCGGCAGAGCCGTCGCCGGAGCAGATCGCCCACGGCACTCGTTTTCTCGCGCACGAACTGAGCGGTACTGCAAGCTATGTGCCCGACATCGCCGCCCTGACCCGCGGCCCCGCCCGGGTCGTCGTCGGCATTGGTGCGGATTCCGGCGGTCTGCTCACGTACCGCACCAGCACTGCGCTGGCCGACCAGCTCGGAAGTCCTCCGGTCGAGTTTCCCGGTGATCACGGCGGATTCATCGGGCAGCCAGCAGAATTCGCCAATACCCTGCGCAAGGTATTGGCGGAGACCTGAAGACTCCTGCTAGCCGACCAGCACGGCGTAGCGCGGTTTGATCACGTCGTCGATGATCGCCAGCCGCTCGTCGAACGGAATGAACGCTGACTTCATCGCATTGATGGTGAAACGCAAGAGGTCACTCCAGCCATAGCCGAACGCATCGACGAGCACCGACATTTCGCGGCTCATCGTCGTATCGCTCATCAGCCGGTTGTCGGTGTTGACGGTGACCCGGAACCGCGTCCGGGCCAGCAGATCGAACGGATGCTCGGCGATGCTCTCGACCGCTCCGGTCTGCACGTTCGAGCTCGGACACAACTCCAGGGGAATCCGCTTGTCCCGCAGGATCGATGCCAGTCGACCAAGCCGAACCTCGCCGTCCTCAGCGACGTCGATGTCGTCGACAATCCGCACTCCGTGCCCCAGCCGATCAGCGCCGCAGAACGCAATCGCCTCATGGATGGACGGCAGCCCGAATGCTTCACCGGCATGAATTGTGAAGCGGGCGTTGTTATTTCGCATGTACTCGAATGCGTCGAGGTGACGGGTTGGCGGGTAACCGGCCTCCGCGCCGGCGATGTCGAACCCGACCACACCTTTGTCCCGGAACCGGATCGCCAGCTCGGCGATCTCACGGGACAGCGCAGCGTGCCGCATCGCGGTGACCAGACAACGCACGACGATAGGACGCCCTGCTGCGGCGGCCGCCTTCTCTCCGTCGGCGAAACCCGCAAGCACCGCATCGAGGACGGCGTCGAACCCCAACCCGCGGTTGATGTGCAGTTCGGGGGCGAACCGCACCTCGGCGTAGACCACCGCGTCGGCGGCCAGGTCTTCCACGCATTCGAAGGCGACGCGGTGCAGCGCTTCGGGGGTCTGCATCACCGCGACGGTGTGCGAGAACGGTTCGAGGTAGCGCTCCAACGATCCGCTGTGCGACGCGGTGCGAAACCACTCGGCCAGTGCATCGGCGTCGGTGGCGGGCAGGCCGTCGTAGCCGGTCTGACCCGCGATGTCGATCACGGTCGCCGGGCGCAGGCCGCCGTCGAGATGATCGTGCAACAACGCCTTCGGCGCTCGCTTGATCATCTCCAGGCTCAGCGGCGTCGTCATGGGGTGATCCGATCAATGATCAGTGGTCGCTGGACAGGTGGCGCATCAGTCACTTTGAAGCCCGGATCCAGCTCTTCCATCGCTTGCTCGACGCGTTCCGGGGTATCGGTATAGAGCGTGAACAGTGGCTCACCGGCGGCCACCGGATCCCCGGGACGCCGATGGATCCGGATCCCGGCGCCGGGCTGGACCAGCTCGCCCGGGCGGGACCTGCCCGCACCGAGCCGCCACACCGCCAGCCCCACTGCCATCGCGTCGATATCGCCCATTGTGCCGCTCCGCGTGGCGTTGACGGTTTCGGAGTACTTACCAACTGGCAACGGTACGGACAAGTCGCCGCCTTGCGCGGCGATCAACGCGCGGAATCGGTCCATCGCGGTCCCGTCGCGCAGCGTCTGCGCCGGGTCCCGCTCGTCGAGCCCGGCGATCTCGAGCATCTCGCGGGCCAGCCCGAGGGTCAGCTCCACCACATCGGGCGGACCGCCGCCGGCCAGCACCTCCAGCGCTTCGGCGACTTCCAGCGCGTTGCCGACGGCCGCGCCCAGCGGACGATTCATGTCGGTCAACACCGCGGTAGTCGGCAGCCCATGCTCGGCACCGAGCGCCACCATGGTTTCGGCGAGCTCACGGCATTGCGACTCCGACCGCAGCAATGCGCCGGAGCCGACCTTGACGTCGAGTACCAACGCACTCGCCCCCTCGGCGATCTTCTTGCTCATCACCGAGCTCGCGATCAGCGGCAGCGATTCGACGGTGGCGGTGATATCGCGCAGCGGGTAGAGCTTCGCATCGGCGGGCGCCAGCTGGCCCGCCGCGAATATAGCCGCGCCAACCTCGCAAAGTTGTTGACGCACTTGATCGTTCGACAAATCTCCGGTGAAGCCAGCGATCGATTCGAGCTTGTCCAGGGTGCCACCCGTGTGGCCGAGACCGCGACCGGATGCCTGCGGCACCGCCCCACCGCAAGCGGCGACGACCGACACCAGCGGCAGCGTGATCTTGTCGCCCACCCCGCCGGTGGAGTGTTTGTCGACGGTCCGCAGCGGATTGCCGTCACGCCGCAGACCGGTGAAATCCATCCGCTCACCCGAGGCCACCATGGCCGCGGTCCATCGCGCGGTCTCGCGGTAGTCCATGCCGCGCAGGAACACCGCCATCAACAGCGCTGACATCTGTTCGTCGGCGATCCGCCCGTTGGTATAGCCGTCGATGACCCAGTCGATCGCGGCATCTGACAGCCGGCCCCCGTCCCGTTTGGTCCTGATCACCGTCGGCGCGTCGAAACTCACGCGCGGCCCCGCTGGTAAGCGGCGAGATCCTCAGGACCGAACGGATCGGGCAGCAAGTCGCCGAGCCGTTTCGGCGCGTCGGGATGGTCGATGAGCAAGCCCGATCCGCCGTGCTCCAGCAACACCTGACGGCACCGGCCGCACGGCATCAGCAGCGACCCGCCGCCGTCGACACACACCAGTGCGAGTAGCCTGCCGCCACCGGTCGAATGCAGGGCGCACACCACCGCGCACTCGGCGCAGAGGCTTAGGCCATATGAGACATTCTCCACATTGCAGCCGGTGACTATCCGGTGATCGTCGACCAACGCAGCTGCACCCACCGGAAACCCCGAGTAAGGCGCATATGCCCCATGTGCTGCTTGGATCGCTCTGTCCCGCAGCAGCTTCCAGTCAATCGTGTCGGTCACGGTCGCGATACCACGCATGTTTGGAATGCATCCGACAACCCCGTTCACTGTTGGCTAATTCACAAGGTCAGCCTAGATTCCTCGCGCTGGTAAGCGTCGGAACACGCCCGGCGGCCGTGAAGCGGCTTAAAAGAAAGTACAAATGGGTTTAGAGTCCACCCGACGGTCGCCACAAATATGGGAGGCGCTGATGACGACGACGACATCCGCGAATCCGGCCACGCCGACGCCACAGGACGGGTCGTCGCGCGTACGGCGCCTGCGACGCACCCTTTATCGCGGCGATCCGAGTATGTGGTCGTGGGTACTGCACCGCATCACCGGCGCGACCATCTTCTTCTTCTTGTTCGTCCACGTGCTGGACACCGCGCTGGTTCGGGTGAGCCCGCAAACCTACGACGAAGTCATCGCGACATACAAAACACCGATCGTGGGGTTGATGGAATTCGGGCTGGTGGCCGCGGTGCTCTACCACGCGCTCAACGGCGTCCGCGTCATCCTGATCGACTTCTGGGCGCAGGGCACCCGCTATCAGCGGCTGATGTTGTGGGCGATCGGCATCGTGTGGCTGCTGGTGATTGTTCCGGCGGCGGTGGTCATCGGCATCCACATGATCGGGCACTTCAAATGAACTCCCCCGACCTCCAACTCAGCCGGGGCCAGCTCGCGCCGGTTCGGCAGCGCAACCACGACCGCCCGGCCGGCCTGGACAATCCGCGAGCCCCGCGCCGGCGGGCCGGGATGCCCAACTTCGAGAAATACGCCTGGCTGTTCATGCGGTTTTCCGGCATCGTGCTGGTGTTCCTGGCACTCGGACATCTGTTCGTGATGCTGATGGCCGACGACGGCGTCTACCGCATCGACTTCAACTATGTTGCGCAGCGCTGGCACTCGCCGTTCTGGCAGACGTGGGACCTGCTGCTGCTCTGGCTGGCACAGCTGCACGGCGGCAACGGCCTTCGCACCATCATCGACGACTACAGCCGCAAGGATTCCACCCGCTTCTGGCTGAACACCCTGCTGGCGTTGTCGATGGCCTTCACGCTGGTGCTGGGGACCTACGTGTTGCTGACGTTCGACCCGAACATCTCGGGCTAGGCGAGAGATGAGCACAAGGTGATTAGCGAACACCGATACGACGTGGTGATCGTCGGTGCCGGCGGTGCCGGAATGCGGGCGGCCGTGGAGGCCGGACCACGGGTGCGCACAGCGGTGCTGACCAAGCTGTATCCCACCCGCAGCCACACCGGCGCCGCCCAGGGCGGCATGTGCGCCGCACTGGCTAACGTCGAGGACGACAACTGGGAGTGGCACACCTTCGACACCGTCAAGGGCGGCGACTATCTGGCCGACCAGGACGCCGTGGAGATCATGTGCAAGGAAGCCATCGACGCGGTGCTCGACCTCGAGAAGATGGGGATGCCGTTCAATCGCACCCCCGAGGGCCGTATCGACCAGCGCCGCTTCGGCGGGCACACCCGCGACCACGGCAAAGCTCCGGTGCGCCGATCCTGTTACGCCGCCGACCGCACCGGCCACATGATCTTGCAGACGCTGTATCAGAACTGCGTCAAGCACGACGTCGAGTTCTTCAACGAGTTCTACGCACTCGACCTCGCGCTCACCCAAACCCCCCGCGGGCCAGTCGCCACCGGGGTGATCGCCTACGAACTGGCCACCGGCGAGATCCACATCTTCCATGCCAAAGCCGTCGTGATCGCCACCGGCGGATCGGGCCGGATGTACAAGACCACCTCCAACGCGCACACCTTGACCGGCGACGGGATCGGCATCGTGTTCCGTAAGGGACTTCCGTTGGAGGACATGGAATTTCACCAATTCCACCCGACGGGTTTGGCGGGTCTGGGCATCTTGATCTCCGAAGCCGTCCGTGGCGAGGGCGGTCGACTGCTCAACGGCGAAGGCGAGCGCTTCATGGAGCGTTATGCACCGACGATCGTCGATCTGGCGCCCCGCGACATCGTTGCCCGCTCGATGGTGCGCGAGGTGTTGGAAGGCCGAGGGGCCGGTCCGCAAAAAGACTATGTCTACATCGACGTCCGCCACCTCGGTGCAGATGTGCTGGCCGCCAAGCTGCCCGACATCACCGAATTCGCCCGCACTTACCTCGGGGTAGACCCGGTCAAGGAACTGGTTCCGGTTTACCCGACGTGTCACTACGTGATGGGCGGGATCCCCACCACGATCACCGGACAGGTGCTGCGGGACAACACCAATACCGTGCCGGGCTTGTATGCGGCCGGCGAATGCGCATGCGTCTCGGTGCACGGCGCCAACCGGCTGGGCACCAATTCGCTGCTGGATATCAACGTCTTTGGTCGCCGCGCCGGAATCGCGGCGGCCAACTACGCGATGGGCCACGACCTCATCGACATGCCGCCGGACCCGGCGGCGATGGTGGTCGGGTGGGTCGCCGACATCCTCTCCGAGCACGGCAACGAACGCGTCGCCGACATCCGCGGCGCGTTGCAGCAGTCGATGGACAACAACGCCGCGGTGTTCCGCACCGAGGAAACGCTCAAGCAGGCGCTCACCGATATCCACGCGCTGAAGGAGCGCTATTCGCGAGTCAGCGTGCACGACAAGGGAAAGCGCTTCAACAGTGACTTGCTGGAGGCGATAGAGCTGGGTTTCCTGCTGGAGTTGGCCGAAGTCACCGTGGTCGGCGCATTGAACCGCAAGGAATCCCGCGGCGGGCACGCCCGGGAGGACTACCCCAACCGTGACGACACCAACTACATGCGCCACACCATGGCCTACAAGCAGGGCAGCGAACTGCTCAGTGACATCCGGCTGGATTTCAAACCCGTGGTGCAGACCCGTTACGAGCCCAAGGAACGGAAGTACTGATGAGTTCGGTTGTGGAGACCGCGCAGGCGGGGGACCCGCCGTTGCCGCCGATCCCTGACGGCTCGGTGATGGTGACGCTGCGGATTGCCCGGTTCAATCCGGAAAACCCGGACCAATACGCCGATTCCGGCGGCTGGCAGAGCTTCCGGGTGCCGTGCCTGCCCACCGACCGGCTGCTCAACCTGCTGATCTACGTCAAGAGCTACCTCGACGGCACGCTGACCTTCCGGCGGTCCTGCGCGCACGGCGTATGCGGCTCGGACGCGATGCGGATCAACGGTGTCAACCGGCTGGCCTGCAAGGTGTTGATGCGCGACCTGCTTCCCGCCAAGCCCCGTAAGCAGCTGACCATCACGGTCGAGCCGATCCGCGGGCTGCCGGTGGAAAAGGACCTGGTCGTCGACATGGAGCCGTTCTTCGACGCCTACCGAGCGGTGAAGCCGTACCTGATCACCAGCGGTAACCCTCCGACGCGGGAGCGGATCCAAAGCCAAACCGATCGCGCCCGCTACGACGACACCACCAAGTGCATCCTGTGCGCATGTTGCACCACCAGCTGCCCGGTGTTCTGGAACGAGGGCAGCTACTTCGGCCCGGCGGCCATTGTCAACGCGCACCGTTTCATCTTCGACAGTCGCGACGAGGCCGCTGCTGAGCGCCTCGACATCCTCAACGAGGTCGACGGGGTGTGGCGCTGCCGCACCACGTTCAACTGCACCGAGTCCTGCCCACGCGGCATCGAGGTGACCAAGGCGATTCAGGAGGTCAAGCGCGCTTTGATGTTCACGCGCTGAAGTTCTCCACAGGTGGGAATAAGCTAATAGACAGCCTCGTTCCCTATGCTATGCAATTCGGCCAGCGACGTACGGGGTTTCCCGCCATCGAGCCCCGCCGGTACCAGACCAATGCCAGCCTGAGCCAGCCGCCGACAAGGGCTGCCGACCGGCCAGTGCGCGAGTACACGACCAACGTCGTCAGCTGGCGGACGAATCGTATGAGGCCAGCCGCCTGACTGCGGCTCGTCACACCTTCGCGGGCTGTCTCGTCCAACGGGTATGACACAGAAAACCCGCATCGAACCCCTGCCCCCGAAACGGGCCAACCCGCTCATCCGCGCCATGTACCGGTACGCCAAGCGGCGCTTCGGGGAAGTCCCGGAGCCTTTCGCCGTCGCCGCGCACCATCCGCGGCTGCTGGTCGCCAACGCCGTCCACGAGGCCATGCTGCAATCGGCCTCGCGCCAGCTCCCGGCCAACGTCCGCGAGCTGGCCGTGTTCTGGACCGCACGCACCGTCGGGTGCTCGTGGTGCGTCGACTTCGGATCAATGCTGCAGCGCCTCGATGGGCTGGACATCGAGCGCCTAAAAGACATCGACAACTACGCCACTTCACAACATTTCACCGATGATGAACGGGCCGCGATCGCCTATGCCGACGCGGTGACCACCGATCCGCACACCGTCACCGACGAGCAAGTAGCCGACCTGCGGGCCCGCTTCGGTGAGAACGGCGTGATCGAGCTGACCTATCAGATCGGCATCGAAAACATGCGGGCGCGGATGAACACCGCATTGGGCATCACCGAGCAAGGCTTCAATTCCGGTGACGCGTGCCGGGTTCCCTGGATGACCGAGCCCAGCGACACGAACGAGACTGCAGCGCAGCGCTAGAGTGGCGGCATGCAGGTCTGGGAACTTGGGCCGGGCCGGCTCATGGTTGCCGGCGGGTTCTCCGACCTTGCCCTGCACCATCACCCCGCGGTTCAGGTCACCGTCGGCCGGCGTGGTCCTTTAACGGTTACCTGCGACGGCGAAACCGACGACGTGGGCCGACTGATCGTGATCGCCAGCGGCGCTCGCCACGCCGTGCGATCGGACGCGGAATCCGGAGCCCTGACGTTGTACCTCGGGCTGCAGACGCCGGAGGGCATCGCGCTGAGCACGTTGAGTCGCAATCACGGTCAGCATCAAGGCATCTGGATCGTCGAGGACGGACAGCATCTGGCGGAGGCGACGGCCGCTTCGCTGGACCAAGATGGTGCGCATGCGGCGGCTGAACATCTCGTCGACGGACTTTGCGACATGGGCGACCGCCGTTCGGACGGCCCGCGACCCGTTCACCCACAGCTGCGGCAGGCGATCGAAGTCGTGTCGAGCCGCATGCCCGATCGCATCGACGTGACGTCGGTCGCCGGTGAGGTAGCGCTGTCACCCGACTATCTCGGGCGGCTGTGCAAGCAGCAGACCGGCGTCTCGTTCTCGGCCACGATCCGCTGGGAGCGGCTGGTCACCGCGGTGAGCTACCTCCTCGATGGCTATTCCGTCACCGACGCCGCCCACTTGGCCGGATTTGCGGACGGATCGCACGCGAACAAGGTCTGCTGGGAGATGACTGGGGCGACCCCACGAGAACTCGCTGAAGCGGTCCGGCACACCTTGATCTGACGCCCTGATCTGACGGATCCATACAAGCGTTCCCGTCGTGGTTGACCCACGCTTGGGATATGCCCGCAATGTCCCGATTCGAACGTGCCTACTGCTGCAGCAGCGTATGGCGGTCCAGCAGCTCAACGATCGCCCGTGAGCTCTGTGCCCAACGGCTGGGCCGGGACGTGCTGGAAATCGGCGTCGGAAGTGGATCCGTTGCGCAGCAGCTTCTTTCGGAAGCTCCCGAACTTGCTTGGACGGCAATAGATATCGATCCGCACATGACGCAGGCGGCCGCCTCGCGCTTGCGTGAATTCGCAGGCGTATCGGTCAAAACGGCCGACGCGACCGCGATGCCGTTCCCCGACGATTCCTTCGACTCCGTCGTCAGCTGCCTGATGCTGCATCACATCATCGACTGGGAGCGCGCCGTCGCCGAGGTCGCGCGGGTGTTGCGACCGGGAGGGATCTTCGTCGGCTACGACCTGACCCGCACTGCGCTGGCGAGCCTGTTCCACCGTTTGGACGGCTCACCGCATCGGCTGATCGTGCCGGACGACTTCCGGACCGAGTGCGCGCGACATGGCCTCACCGCAAGCCTGCAGTCCCGCCTTCTCTGCCATGTAATGCGATTCGTCGCCCACAAGCACGTCACTTACAAAGGCAAGGAGGAAATCTGATGTCATCGTTGAGTATTGACGCAAAAGCAAAAGTGGTCCGGCTCGTCTTTGGCTTGCCCAAGCCGGTCCGCCGGTTCTTTGCGGGCCCGCCGTTGCGAATCGACGGGCAGGAAATGGCGCTCGACGCACAGCTCGCCATAGCCCTCAAAAACCGCTCGGGCTCCGATGTTTTCGACGGCCCCGTGGAAGAGGCCCGAGCACGATATGACGAGCTTCCGAGTCTCATCGGCTACGAATCACCGGTGCCTGTCGCGACCCGAGAGATCGCCATCCCCGCCGAGCACGGCGAGGTCCCAGCCACCCTCTACACCCCCGTAGACGTGCCCGAGCCGTCGGGGCTGCTGGTGTATTTCCATGGCGGCGGCTTCTCCGTTGGCTCACGGGTTAGCCACGACCCCATCGCTCGTTACCTGGCAAGCCACTCCGGCGCGCGGGTGCTATCGGTGGAGTATCGGCGCGCGCCCGAACACCAATTCCCCGCCCCTGCGGACGACGCGCTCGCCGCGTTCGAACACGCCCGTGACCACGCCTGCGATCTGGGTGCCGATCCCGCCCGCATCGCCGTCGGGGGCGACAGCGCCGGCGGCAATCTCGCCGCCGTGACCGCGCAGCAGGCGGTGCGACGAGGCGGCGTAACTCCGTCGTTCCAGCTGCTGATGTATCCCGCTACCGATCTGAGCACGCGCCGGCCGTCGCGCGACCTGTTCGCCACAGGTTCGACCTTCACCGACCGCAATCTCCAGTGGGTGATGGCCAACTACATACCAGGGGGAACCGATCTGAAAGATCCGCGACTGTCACCACAGCACGGCGAAGTCGCCGGCTTACCGCCCGCCTATATCGCCAGCGCCGGTTTCGATCCGGTCCGCGATGACGGCGAGGCATACGCCGACAAGCTACGGGCCGGTGGCATCCCGGTGGCACTGACCCGTCAGGCCGACCTGCCGCACGGATACCTCAACTTTGTCGGCCTGGGCGGTCGGTTCGCCGAAGCCGCCAGCGAAGCCGCCGGTGCGCTGCGACTCGGCCTCGCCGTGGGTTCAGGATCGTCGACCCAAGGGAGAGCCGGTGAACTTGTCGGGATTGGCGATATCCCATAGGGCGCAGACCTTTCCGTCACGCACCGTCATGGCCGTGATTCGCGGCAGCATTTCGCGGTACCCATCGCTGGCCGGGAGGCCGGCCGTGTAGATGCCAAGTTCGCCGTTGACCAATCCCAGCTCATACGCGGTGAACATCGACGGGCCATAGCGTTGCGCAAGGCCGAGCATGAACCGGACGACCTTGTCCGCCCCGCAGATGACCTGAACTGCCGTGGGCGCCTTGCCATCCGAATCGCCGGTGAATGTCACGTCGGGATGCAACAGCGCCACCACGGCGTCGAGGTCGCCGGCGGCCATCGCGCTCATCAGCTTGCCCACCACCTCGTTGTGCGACGGATCGGGTTTGGGCGGCGGCTCCGCGGTGACGACCTTGCGGGCCCGCGACGCCAGCTGCCGGGCGGCGGCCTCGTTGGTTCCGAGCACCTGCGCCACTTCCGCGAACGGTACGGCGAAGCCGTCGTGCAACACGAAGGCGACCCGCTGGTCGGGCGACAGACGCTCCAACACCACCATCGCCGCGAATCGGGCATCCTCACGGGCCACCACCGCAGACAGCGGATCAGTGTCGTCGAACCCGGTGACCACGGGTTCCGGCAGCCAATGGCCGGTGTAGGTTTCGCGCCGGTGTGCCGCCGACCGCAACCGGTCCAGCCCGAGCCGGCTGACCACCGTCGTCAGCCAGGCCCGTAGGTCGGCGATCGCACTGTCTTGTCGATCCCAGCGCAGCCAGGCTTCCTGCACGATGTCCTCGGCGTCGGCCACGGTTCCGGTCACGCGGTAGGCGACCGCCATGAGGTGGGGCCGCAGGGCTTCGAATTCGCCAACCTGCTGGGTCGTGCCCATCGCCCGAGCGTAACGTTCACGGGCACCATGCTCGAGAACCTCTGGCTGCACTTCGCCCGGCAAGGCCCGGGCTTCACCCCGCCGGTCATCGTCCGCGGTGACGGCGTGACGATCTTCGACGACCGCGGCAAAAGCTACCTCGACGGGCTCTCCGGTCTGTTCACTGTGCAGGTCGGCCACGGCCGCACCGAACTCGCCCAGGCCGCCGCCCGTCAAGCCGAGACACTCGCGTTCTTCCCGCTGTGGGGATACGCGACGCCCACCGCGATCGAGCTCTCTGAGCGGCTCGCGCGCTACGCCCCGGGCGACCTCAACCGGGTGTTCTTTACCAGCGGCGGCACCGAGGCGGTGGAGACCGCGTGGAAGGTAGCCAAGCAGTACTTCAAGCTCACCGGCAAACCTGGTAAGCACAAGGTCATTTCGCGAGCGATCGCCTACCACGGCACCACCCAGGGAGCGCTGGCGATCACCGGCCTGCCGAAGTACAAGGCTCCGTTCGAGCCGGTAACGCCCGGCGGCTTTCGAGTGCCGAACACCAACTTCTACCGTGCATCCCAACCGTTCGACACCGACATCAAGGCCTTTGGGCAATGGGCAGCCGACCGCATCGCCGAGGCGATCGAGTTCGAGGGGCCGGACACCGTCGCCGCCGTTTTCCTAGAACCGGTGCAGAATGCGGGCGGCTCGATTCCGCCGCCGCCCGGGTACTTCGAGCGCGTCCGAGAGATCTGCGACCACTACGACGTGCTGCTGGTTTCCGACGAAGTGATCTGCGCGTTCGGCCGCATCGGGCCGATGTTCGCCTGCGACTACTTCGGCTACGTGCCGGACATGATCACCTGCGCCAAGGGGTTGACGTCGGGATATTCGCCGCTGGGCGCGATGATCGCCAGCGAGAAGCTGTTCGCGCCGTTCTACGACAGCGACACGATGTTCCCGCACGGCTACACCTTCGGCGGCCACCCGGTGTCAACAGCGGTCGCGCTGGCCAACCTCGACATCTTCGAGCGCGAGGGCCTCAACGAACGCGTCAAACAGCAGTCCCCCGCGCTGCGCGCCACCCTGGAGAAGCTGTACGACTTGCCGATAGTTGGCGACGTCCGCGGCGAGGGGTACTTCTTCGGCATCGAACTGGTCAAGGACAAAGCGACCAAGCAGACCTTCGACGCCGACGAGAAACGCTCACTGCTGAGCCGGGTGTCCGCGGGCCTTTTCGAGGCCGGGTTGTACTGCCGCACCGACGATCGCGGTGATTCCGTCATCCAGCTGGCACCACCGCTGATCAGCAGTCAAACCGAGTTCGACACCATCGAAGCGATCCTGCGCGGTGTGCTGACCAAGGAGTCGAGCGCGCTATAACCAGGAGGAGCGGCTTTATGACCAAGCCACGCATCGACCCGATCCGCTGGCAGCCACCGCCGTCGCGCCCACTACCCGAACCCGACCTGACGGCAACGCTGCACGTCGTCGCGCTACCCGGCAACGCCCCGGAGGATGTCGTCGCCGACGCTGACGGCAACATCTGGACCGGTATCGAAGACGGCCGGATCATCCGGATCACTCACGACGGCAGCTCCGCGCAGGTGGTCGCCGACACCGGCGGGCGACCGCTGGGCCTGGCAGTCGCCCGCGACGGCCGCCTGCTGATCTGCGACAGCCACCGCGGCCTGCTGCGGTACGACCCGACCACCGAGACAATGGAAACGTTGGTCGCCGGGGTGGCCGGTCGAGCGCTGACGTTCTGCTCCAACGTCGTCGAATCACCAGACGGCACAATATTTTTCACTGAGTCCACGGACCGATTCCGTTACGAGTACTACAAGGGCGCGGTAGTCGAGGGGCGCGCCGGCGGGTCGCTGTTCCGGCGGGATCCCGACGGAACGGTCAGCGTGCTGGCGTCGGGTCTGCACTTCGCCAACGGCGTGACGCTGACCGCCGATGAGTCGGCATTGGTGTTCGCTGAAACCACCGCTGTTCGGGTGTCCAAATACTGGCTTACCGGAAGCCGGGCCGGCTCGATCACCGCGTTGGCCACCGATCTGCCGGGTTACCCCGACAACATCTCCACCGGTCGCGACGGCAGGATCTGGGTCGCCATGGTTTCGGAGCGCAACCGGCTCAGCGAATGGCTGAGTCCACGCGCACCGGTCGTGCGCAAGCTGCTGTGGCGGCTGCCCTACCGCTGGCTGCCCAATCCGAAGCCGACGGTGTGGGTGATCGCCTTCGACCCCGACGACGGCCACGTCGTGACCCAGCTTCGCACCTCGCATCCGGACTTCGGGCTGGCCACCGGCGTGGTGGAGACGCCTGGGCGGCTGTGGCTGGGCCGCATCGGCGGCGCAGGCGTCTGTTACCTGGATTTGTAACATCTGCAACACCAGTCACAGCGCGGCTACCGGAAATCGGGCCGCTGATCGCCTACTCTGCACACACGATGGCCTTCTTACGTACTGTGTCATGCCTGGCAGCGGCGGGTTTCATGGTTACGGCACCCGCCTTGCTCGGCATGCCTGCCGCGGTCGCCGAGCCCGCCACCGCACACGACACGTGCCCGTACAAGGTGTCCACCCCACCGGCGGTGGACTCGTCCGAGGTCCCGCAGGCCGGCGATCCTCCCCTTCCGCTGCCGCTGCCTCCCAAGCCGATCGGCGGCAACTCGCTGGGCGCCTGCGGTGTTGTCACCGCAGCCGACACACCGCCGGTGCCCGGCGACATCTCAGCCGAGGCCTGGGTGGTGGCCGACCTGGACAGCGGTGCCATCATCGCCGCGCGCGATGCGCACGGTCGTCACCGCCCGGCCAGCGTGATCAAGGTGCTCGTCGCGATGGCATCGCTGCGCGAGCTCAACCTCAACAAGACCGTCGACGGCTCGCCCGATGACACCGCCGCCGAGGGCACCAAGGTCGGCGTCGCCCCCGGTGGCGCCTACACCGTCAACCAGCTGCTGCACGGGCTGCTGATGCACTCGGGCAACGACGCCGCGCACGCGCTGGCCATGCAACTGGGCGGCATGCAGCAGGCGTTGGAGAAGATCAACATGCTGGCCGCAAAGCTCGGCGGCCGCGACACCCGCGCCGCAACGCCCTCGGGGCTGGATGGACCCGGCATGAGCACATCGGCGTATGACATCGGGCTGTTCTACCGATACGCCTGGGAGAACTCAACTTTTGCTGACATCGTCAACACCCGGACGTTCGATTTCCCCGGCCACGCCGACCACCCGGGGTATCAGCTGGAAAACGACAACCAACTGCTCTACCACTACCCGGGCGCGCTCGGCGGCAAGACCGGCTACACCGACGACGCGGGACAAACGTTCGTCGGCGCCGCGAACCGGGATGGGCGCCGGTTGATGGCGGTGCTGCTGCACGGCACCCGTCAGCCGATCGCGCCGTGGCAGCAAGCCGCCCACTTGCTGGATTACGGTTTCGCGACCGCGCCGGGGACCCGGGTGGGAACGCTGATCGAACCCGACCCGTCGCTGGTGACCGCCAAACCTGCCGCAGCCGGTGACACCGCCGCCGGGCCTACCGCGAATGCCGCCGCGCTGGTGCCGGCCGCTAACGCACTGCCGGTTAGGGTCGGTGTCGCGGTAATCGGTACGGTCGTCGTATTCGGCTTGATCATGGTGGCTCGCTCGGCGAACCGGCGGCCGCAGCACTAAGCGGCAACCACGGACCGGGCGGCCACCCGGAGGGGAGATTGTGGGCCGCATCGGCGAGTCTGTACGAACGCGACGGCGGTTGCTGATCGCCGTCGCGGCAGCAAGCCTGGGGATCGTCTGCGGCTATGACCTGTCCAACATCGCGGGTGCGCTGCTGTTCATCACCAACGAATTCAATCTGACCATCCGCAAACAAGAGCTGCTGACGACGATGGTGGTGATCGGGCAGATCTGCGGTGCGCTCAGCGGCGGCGTACTGGCCAACGCGATCGGACGCAAACGGTCGATGATGCTGGTGGCGAGCGGCTATGCGGTGTTCTCACTGCTGGCCGCCGCGTCGGTGGCGATGCCGTCGCTGCTGGTGGCAAGGCTACTGCTGGGCATGACTATCGGGCTGTCCGCCGTCGTGGTTCCGGTGTTCATTGCCGAATCGGCACCGGCGCGACTTCGCGGTTCACTGCTGGTCACGTACCAAGTGGCGACCGTGCTGGGCATCATCGGCGGCTATCTCACTGCTTTTGTGCTGGCCGATTCGCGCAGCTGGCGGTGGATGCTCGGACTGGCCGCGATCCCGGCGGTGCTGGTCCTTCCACTGTTGCGGCAGATGCCCGACACCGCCCGGTGGTACCTGTTCAAGAACCGGTTTGACGACGCCCGCCGGGCGCTGCTGAGGGTGGAACCGAACAGTGACGTCGAGGAGGAACTCGCCGAGATCGTCGAGGCGATGCGCGAAGAAGGTGGCGGGAAGTTCATCGAGATGCTGCGCCCGCCGTATCTGCGCGCCACCGCATTCGTCGTCGGGCTCGGCTTCTTCGCCCAATTGACCGGCATCAACGGAATCATCTACTACAGTCCGCTGCTTTTCGAGGCCATGGGATTTCAGGGTAAGTTCGCACTGCTTGTGCTGCCCGCACTCGTGCAGCTGGCTTCCCTGGGCGCAGTGCTGGTCTCGTTGCTTCTCGTCGACCGGCTCGGACGCCGGCCCATTCTGCTGTCCGGCATCGCTGCGATGATCCTCGGCGACGCGGTGCTGATCGGCGTGTTCGCCGCAAAGTCCACCGCGGTCTCGGGTTTCGGGTATCTCGGACTCCTGCTGTTCACGATGGGGTTCACCTTCGGATTCGGGGCTCTGGTCTGGGTCTACGCCGGTGAGAGCTTCCCGGCACACCTGAGGTCGCTTGGCTCCAGCGCGATGCTCACTGCCAACCTGACGGCGAACGCCCTGGTCGCGGCGGTCTTTCTGACGATGCTGCATGCGCTGGGCGGCGCCGGGATGTTCGGTGTGTTCGGCCTGTTGGCGATCGCGGGATTCGTCCTCGTCTACCGGTTCGCCCCGGAAACCAAAGGGCGACAACTTGAAGACATCCGCCACTTCTGGGAGAACAACGGCCGCTGGCCTGACGAAACGCTCAGTGCGGCAACGGATGTACAGGTATGCCACTGATCGCCGCAGGCACTGTCGTACTTGAGCGGGGCGTCTGCAGGCCGGGCTGGGTGGAAACGTCGGGCACCCAGATCGTGGGCTGCGGTTCGGGCGCGGCACCGCACTCCCCCGACGTCGACCTGCCCGACGCGGTGGTGGTACCCGGTTTCGTCGACATCCACGTGCATGGCGGGGGCGGCGCCTCATACACCGACGGCAACGTCTCAGACATTCTGCGCGCGGCGAGGTTTCACCGCGAGCACGGCACAACCACCACGCTGGCCAGCCTGGTTACGGCGCCGGTCGGCGATCTGCTTGCGGCGGTGCATGCGCTCGTCGAGTCCACCCGCGCGGGCACCGTCGCCGGTATCCATCTGGAGGGGCCGTGGCTGAGCCCGGCGCACTGCGGGGCACACGACCACACGCAGTTGCGCGACCCGGCGCCGGCGGAGATCGACGCCCTGCTGGCTGCCGGCAATGGCGCAATCCGAATGGTGACCCTGGCACCCGAGCGCATCGGCAGCGGCGATGCGATTGCCCGCTTAGTGGACGCCGGAGTCGTTGTCGCCCTGGGACATACGGATGCGACATACGAGCAGACCCGTCATGCCGTCGAACTCGGCGCGACGGTCGGAACCCACCTGTTCAACGCGATGCGGCCGCTGCACCACCGCGAGCCCGGGCCCGCGCTTGCATTGTTGGAGGATGCCCGGGTAACCGTCGAGTTGATCGCCGACGGCGTTCACGTTCACCCTGCCATGGTGCATGCGGTGATCGAGGCGGCGGGAGCCGACCGGGTCGCATTGGTCACCGACGCGACCGCCGCGGCAGGGTTGGGTGATGGCGAATTTCGGCTCGGGGCAATGCAGATCGACGTCGTCGAGCAGGTGGCACGCGTGCGGGGGACCTCGACGATCGCGGGCAGCACCGCGACCATGGATCAGCTCTTCCGCGTCGCGGCGGGTCTCGGCCCAGACCGGGACGCGGCGCTGGCCGCCGCAGTGCAAATGACTTCGACAACCCCGGCGCGGGCGCTCGGGCTGGACCGTATCGGCAGCTTGCGCGTCGGCGGCGAGGCTGATCTTGTTGTGCTGGAACGGGATTTACAGGTCAGCGCCGTCATGGCACACGGCAGCTGGCTAACGGACCGCTAGCCTGCACTCGCCTGCGTCCAGGCTGAGATTCTCGGGATCCAACGCGGAACGTTTCCCCGGTAGTCCAGGTACGCGCTGCCGTAGCGCTGAGCGAGGTGGGGTTCTTCCCAAAGCCGGATGAAACTCGCAATGCAGACGAAGAAGATCGCGAACCACAGCAGCAGCCAACCCGACGCCAGCACGGCCGCCTCTCCGAGCAGGATGCAGAGCACACCGGTGATCATCGGATTGCGCACGTGGCGGTAGGGCCCCTGCACGACGAGGTCGACCGGCTCCCCCATCACCTTCCCCACGCCGAGCGTTCCCTTGCCTTCTCGGTCGAATAGCAGCACCGTCCAAATCAGTAGGCCCAGCCCGCAGGCGATCAGCAGACCGCCGACAAAGGCTAGTCCGACGATCAGGGGTGAACCGAGATCGGGCATGTGGACGTGAGGCCAGTTCACAATCGACGCCGGTACGACGATCGTCATCGTGACCGGGGCGACCAAAAACGAGATCAGATGCCGCCACCAAAGGCGTCGTTCCCGCGTTTCCGCACCCATCTCGGGCTGTGGTCGCCTAGGTCGGTGTCACGCCGACGCCGGGTGGTCTGCGCCCTCCTCGGCCCGGCCGAACAGGAAGGGATAGGCGATGCCGGCAATCGCCCCGCCGATCAGCGGCGCGAGCCAGAACACCCACAGCTGCGCAGGAGCCCCGTCGCCGTTGAAGAAGGCGACAGCCGTGGAACGAGCGGGGTTGACCGACGTGTTCGAGATGGGAATGGCAACCAGGTGGATCACCGTCAGCGTCAGCCCGATGGCCAAGCCGGCGAAGCCCTTGGGCGCCCGATCGTCGGTCGAGCCGAGGATGACGAACAGAAATATGGCCGTCAAAACGATCTCGGCGAGGATGACGGCACCCAGTGAGTAACCAGTGGGTGAGTGCACGCCGTAGCCGTTAGCCGCCATGTGCCCAGTCGCGATGAAACCGGGCCTGCCGAAGGCGATGAAGTAGACCACCAACGCTCCGAGCAGACCGCCGATCACCTGAACGATCCAATACGCGGGCACCACTTTCCATTCCACGCGGCGAGCCAGTGCCGCACCCAGCGTGACCGCCGGGTTGAAATGCCCGCCGGAGATGGTTCCGAACGCGTACACGCCGGTCAGCACGGTCAGACCGAAAGCGAGCCCAACGCCGAGATAGCCGATACCCAGCGAGAAGAGATCGGATTGGGCCTTGAGCGAAAAAACCGCGCTGCCAACGCCGCCGAGCACCAGCCAGAAGGTGCCGAGTGTCTCCGCCGCCAGTTTGTGGAAAAGGTTTGGTGCTGACATCGCCTACCCGCCTTTGCGCAGAGCAATTATTAGTGCCCCTGAGGATGACACGGCTGACCACCGAAACGCCCCGTTTTGGCCAAATCGTTTCGGGAAAGAGACAATCGCGATGTTGATTGCCTCCGAAGCCGGAGTGCCGTAGGCGTTTTGAGGGACGGTTAACCTTTGTTACGCCGGACTAGTCGGGAAAGGCCAAGTGCCCCAGCGGCGCCCACTGCCGCAGCGGTCAATATCTGTCGCGCGTTGAGGCCCTCGTTGAGTTGGACCCGGGTGGTGATGACCGTGGGTTCGGGCGGTTCTACCTGCGCCGCCCGCAGGTTTTCCGTCGACGTCGCCGCCCACGCGGTGGCGAACAGCAGCAGCCGCGCTGTGATGTAGACGAACACCATCAAGCCCAGCACCGGTCCGAATGTGGCGCCCGCCGGGCTGCGAAGGACGGCTTTCAAATAGATCGAGGCGACCAGCTTGAACAGTTCAAAGCCGACAGCCGCGATCAGAGCGGCCCGAATCGAGCTAGCGTAATTGACTGGTTCCCTGGGCAGCCGGGCGATCATCCAGCTGAACACCAACCATGACACCAGCACTGACACCAGCACTGACACACCGCGAAGGATCGTGTCCAGCACCGGCGCATTGTGAATACCCGCCCACGCCAATATCTTGCCGGTCGGCGTCGCGTCGACGAGCGCACTCAACGCGAGGGTGGCCAGGATCGCCACGAACGACGACACCATCGCCGCCACATCGGAGAGCTTCGTGCGGACGAAGCCCGGCGACTGCCCGCGCTGCTTCCACATCTCACTCAGCGCTACCCGCAGATTGGCCATCCAATTCAGGCCGACCCACGCCGCGGTGATGAGACCGATGACGCCGACTGACCCGCGCGAATCGATCGCCGAATGCATCAGGTCGACCACCTGCTGCCCCAGCGCTCCCGGCACCGCGGCCCTGACTTTGTCGTCGATCTGGGTCAGCAGATGGGGTCGGCGCGACAGCATGAATCCGCCCACGCCGAAACCGACCATCAGCAATGGGAACAACGCGAAGATCGTGTAGTAGGTGAGACCGGCCGCGAAGAAGTTGCCCTTGCATTCGTCGAACCAATCGTTGGCGCGCATCGCGTGGTCAAACCATCCGAACCGCGCCCGCAGCCGATCGAGGATTCCTGGTTTGGCCGGTTCGCTCATGATTACCGCGCGCTAGGGACGTCTCGGCAGTAACCCAAGCCGGTCATAGACCCGGTCGACCGTTTTTGCGGCCACGTCCTCGGCCCGTGCAGCCCCGACGGCCAGCACATCCTCCAGTTCGGCTGGATCTGCGAGTAATTCGTCGACCCGGGCCTTGATCGGGGTCACGAAATCGACGACGGCCTCAGCGGTGTCCTTCTTCAGATCGCCGTAACCGCGCCCGGCGTAGCTTCGGGCCAGGGCATCGATTTCGACGCCGGTAACCGCGGACTGAATGCTCAGCAAGTTCGACACCCCAGGTTTGGCGTCCGGGTCGTAGCGGATCTCTCGTTCGCTGTCGGTCACGGCCGACCGAATCTTCTTGGCGGACAAGGCCGGAGCGTCGAGCAGATTGATCAGCCCGGCGTCAGTGGTCGCCGACTTGCTCATCTTCGACGACGGGTCTTGCAAGTCATAGATCTTGGCGGTGACCTTGGGAATGAGCAGCTCGGGAACCACGAGCGTGTCCGGGAACCGGCCGTTGAACCGTTGCGCGATATCGCGCGCCAGCTCCAGGTGCTGGCGCTGGTCTTCACCGACCGGTACCAGTTCGGCGTCGTAAGCCAGCACGTCAGCCGCCTGCAGCACGGGGTAGGTGAAGAGGCCGACCGTGGTCGCGTCGCTGCCCTGACGCGTCGATTTGTCTTTGAACTGCGTCATCCGCGAGGCCTGGCCGAAACCGGTGAAACAGCCCAGCACCCATGCCAGCTGAGTGTGCGCGGGGACGTGGCTCTGCACGAAGATGGTGCTGCGGCCGGGGTCGATACCCAGCGCCAAATACTGCGCGGCGGTGACCAGGGTGCGGCGCCGCAACACTTCTGGGTCCTGCGGGATGGTGATGGCGTGCAAGTCGACAACGCAGAAAAACGCATCGTGGTCGGCTTGCAGCTGGGCCCACTGGGTGACGGCACCCAGCGCATTTCCGAGGTGAAGCGAGTCGGAGGTGGGCTGCACGCCGGAAAAGACCCGGGATCCAGTAGCGGTGCTCATGATGAGTCGATCTTTTCACGCGGACACCGGCGCTCCTTGCGGTACCGGCGGTATCACCTTAATGTCGGCTCATGACTTCTCGCGCGCCTATCCATCTCGGGTCGGGCGAACCGGTGCTGTTGCTGCACCCCTTCCTGATATCGCAGCTGGTATGGCAGAAGGTGGCGCCGCAGTTGGCCGATACCGGTCGCTACGAGGTGTTCGCTCCGACCATGGCCGGCCACAACGGCGGCCCGCCCGCCGGCACCTGGTTCCTGAGCTCGGCGGTGCTGGCCGACCACGTCGAACGGCAACTCGACCAGCTGGGCTGGGACACCTGCCACGTCGTCGGCAACTCCCTGGGCGGATGGGTCGCCTTCGAGCTGGAACGCCGCGGGCGGGCACGCACGGTCACTGGCATCGCGCCGGCCGGCGGATGGACCCGCTGGGCCCCAACCAAGTTCGAGGTGATCGCGAAGTTCGTCTCGGGAATGCCGTTCTGGGCGCTGGCCCGGTGGGCGGGGCCGCGTACGTTGCAGCTGCCGTTCAGCCGTCGGCTCGCCACGCTCCCGGTCAGCGCGTCGCCGGACGGGGTCACCGATAGTGAACTCGAAGCCATCGTCGACGACGTGGCGCACTGCCCCGCCTACTTCCAGCTGCTGGTCAAATCGATGTTGCTGCCCGGACTGCTGGAGTTGGCGCAAACAGCCGTCCCCGCACACCTGGTGTTATGCGGAAGTGACCGGGTCTTCCCCGGACCGCGGTCCCACCGGTACTTCCAGGCCCAGCTCCCCACTGGAACGCGAGTGACCGAACTCGACGGACTCGGACACATCCCCATGTTCGAGGCGCCGGCTCGGGTGACCGAGGTCATCACCGGTTTCCTCGACGAACACAGCCCGCCGATCCGAGCGGTCGACAAGCCGACCGCCTAGCCAGCAATCACGCCTAGTCGAGCGCCTTCCCGAGGTTATCCGCGATCGCATCGAGGAACTCCTCGCTGGTTTGCCAGCTCTGATCCGGTCCGATCAGCACGGCAAGGTCTTTGGTCATCTGACCACCTTCGACCGTGGTGACGACGACGTCTTCCAGCTTCTGGGCGAAGTCGCTCACCTCGGGGGTGTTGTCCAGCTCGCCGCGGTGCTGCAGTCCGCGCGTCCAAGCGAAGATCGAGGCGATCGGATTCGTCGAGGTGGGCTTGCCCTGCTGGTACTGCCGGAAGTGCCGGGTGACTGTGCCGTGGGCGGCTTCGGCCTCCACCGTCTTGCCGTCCGCGGTCATCAGCACCGACGTCATCAGCCCCAGCGAGCCGTAGCCCTGCGCGACCGTGTCCGACTGAACGTCGCCGTCATAGTTCTTGCACGCCCACAGATAGCCGCCTTCCCACTTGAGGCAAGCGGCGACCATGTCATCGATCAGCCGGTGCTCGTAGGTCAGCCCGGCCGCCTCGAACTTGTCCTTGAACTCCTCGTCGTAGATCCGCTGGAACTCGTCTTTGAACATGCCGTCGTAGGCCTTGAGGATGGTGTTCTTCGTCGACAGGTACACCGGGAAGTTCTCGCGCAGGCCGTAGGCGAACGACGCGCGGGCAAAATCCTGAATCGAATCCTTGAAGTTGTACATCCCCAGCACCACACCGCCGTCTTCGGGAATGGACACCATCTTGTGCACGATCGGCTCACTGCCGTCGTTGGGAGTGAACGTCAGTGAAACCGTCCCCGGACGGTCGACCTTGAAGTTCGTCGCACGATACTGATCACCAAAAGCGTGGCGGCCGATGACAATCGGTTTCTTCCACCCCGGAACCAGCCGCGGCACATTCGAGATCATGATCGGCTCGCGGAAAATCGTGCCGCCCAGAATGTTTCGGATTGTGCCGTTGGGCGACGACCACATCGTCTTGAGATTGAACTCCTCGACCCGGGCCTCGTCGGGAGTGATCGTGGCGCACTTGACGCCCACGCCGTGCTTCTTGATCGCGTACGCCGAGTCGATCGTCACCTGATCGTCGGTGGCGTCGCGGTGCTCGATGCCCAGGTCGTAATAGTCCAGGTTGATGTCGAGGTGCGGAAAGATGAGTAGGTCTTTGATCCACTTCCAGATGACGCGAGTCATCTCGTCACCGTCGAGCTCTACTACCGTGCCTTTGACTTTGATCTTGGGTCCGCTGGACATGTGGGTCCGACTTCCTCCTCGCGGCGTCAGCCCTGCGAAGCCGCTAGCGCCTCATTCAACGTTTTGCTCGGCCGCATCACCGCTGTCGTCTTCTCCCGGTCCGGCTGGTAGTAGCCGCCGATGTCGACGGCTTCGCCCTGTGCCTCGGCGAGTTCGGCCACGATGACGTCCTCGCTCTCGTTCAGCGCGTCGGCCAGCGCGGCGAAGTGTTTGCGCAACTCCTCGTCATCCTTCTGCGCGGCAAGTTCCTGGGCCCAGTACATCGCCAGGTAGAACTGGCTGCCGCGGTTGTCGAGCTCGCCGGTCTTGCGAGACGGGCTCTTGTTGTTGTCCAGTAGCTTGCCGATCGCGGCGTCCAGCGTCTTGCCGAGGATCTTGGCCCGCTCGTTGCCGGTCTTGATGCCGATGTCTTCGAAACACGCTCCCAGCGCGAGGAACTCACCGAGGGAATCCCACCGCAGGTGATTCTCCTCGACGAGTTGGTGGACGTGCTTGGGCGCTGAACCGCCCGCGCCGGTCTCGTACATTCCGCCGCCGGCCATCAGCGGCACGATGGACAGCATCTTGGCGCTGGTGCCCAGCTCCAGGATCGGGAACAGGTCGGTGAGGTAGTCGCGCAGGATGTTGCCGGTCGCGGCGATGGTGTCCTGCCCGCGGCTCAGCCGCTCGATCGTGTGCCGTATGGCGCGCACCTGCGACATAACCTGAATGTCGAGACCTTCGGTGTCATGGTCTTTCAGGTACTTCTCGACCTTCTTCCTCAGCTCATTCTCGTGGGGACGCTCCACGTCCAGCCAGAAAACCACCGGCATACCGGAGTTACGCGCACGGGTGACGGCCAGCTTCACCCAGTCGCGGATCGGGGCGTCCCTGACTATGGGCATGCGCCAGATGTCTTCGGCTTCCACGTTCTGCGTCAGCAGGACTTCGCCGGTGTCGAGGTCGACGATGTTGGCGACACCATCATCGGAGATCTCGAACGTCTTGTCGTGCGAGCCGTACTCCTCGGCCTGCTGGGCCATCAGGCCGACGTTGGGGGCGGTGCCCATCGTCGTCGGATCGAACTGGCCGTTCGTCTTACAGAAGTTGATGACTTCCTGGTAGATGCGGGAAAAGGTGGACTCGGGGTTGACGGCTTTGGTGTCCTTCTGCCGCCCGTCGGCGCCGTACATCTTGCCGCCCGCGCGGATCATCGCCGGCATCGAGGCGTCCACGATCACGTCACTGGGTGAATGAAAGTTCGTGATTCCCTTGGCCGAATCGACCATCGCCAGCTCCGGACGGTGCTCGTGGCAGGCGTGCAGGTCGCGGATGATCTCATCGTGTTGCGATGCGGGCAGCGACTCGATCTTGTTGTAGAGATCAACCAATCCGTTGTTGACGTTGACGCCCAGTTCGTCGAAGAGCTCCTGGTGCTTGGCGAAAGCGTCTTTGTAGAAGACCTTGACGGCGTGCCCGAAAACGATGGGGTGCGAGACCTTCATCATCGTCGCCTTGACATGCAGCGAGAACATCACGCCGGTCTCGTACGCATCCTCCATCTGCGCCTCATAAAACTCGCACAGAGCTTTCTTGCTCATGAACATGCTGTCGATGACGTCGCCTTCCCGGAGCGACACCATGGGCTTCAGCACGATCGTCTCGCCGCTCTTGGCCGCCAGCTCCATCTTTACGTTGCGCGCACGATCCAGCGTGATCGACTTCTCGCCGTGGTAGAAGTCGCCGTGCCGCATGGTCGCCACATGAGTGCGCGATGCCATCGACCATTCACCCATGCTGTGTGGGTGCCTGCGTGCGTACTCCTTGACCGCGTTGGGCGCGCGGCGGTCCGAATTACCTTGCCGCAAGACCGGGTTCACCGCGCTGCCAAGGCATTTGGCATAGCGGTCACGGATTTCCTTTTCCTCGTCGGTCTTGGGGCTTTGTGGATAGTCCGGAATCTTGAATCCCTTGCCCTGCAATTCCTTGACCGCGGCCACCAGTTGCGGTACCGAGGCGCTGACGTTGGGCAGCTTGATGATGTTGGTGTCCGGTAGCTGCGCCAGCCGGCCCAGTTCGGCGAGATTGTCGGGCACGCGCTGCTCTTCGGTCAGGTCATCGGGGAACTCAGCCAGGATCCGAGTGGCCACCGAGATGTCACTGGTTTTGATCTCGATGCCCGCCGGTTCGGCGAAGGCGCGCACGATCGGCAGAAACGCATAGGTCGCCAGCAGCGGCGCCTCATCGGTCAGCGTGTAGATGATGGTCGGCTGTTCGGCGCACACGGTCTGTCTCCCGCCGTCATCGGTCAGAATTTGAGGGGCTCAACGTTTCTGTCTGCCACGTTATCAAGGGCTTTTGGCCCCGCGGCGACCTGCATGTATACCGCGCTGAACGGAGTACCCGGTCACATGCCGGGTATGCATCCCACGGCGGTGGGCCGCCGGAGCGCTGGCCAGGCGCTGGGGCGCCAACAGCTCACTCAGTGGCACGAGGTCCGCACCGTGCGATAAGCTCCACAAAGGTCATGAGCGCCAGCGTCAAGCCCCGGCTTGCTGGCCGGCAACCCTCCAACCGCGGTGGGGTGCCCCGGGTGATGACCAGGTTGAGTAGCCAGCAGAGGCTACGTCGGCAAGCGCGGGTCCGCGGTGACGGGCCCCCCGAGTAGACAGGGAAACCTGATGCGCACCCTTTGGGGCTGGCCCATCGTGCGTCGCAGTTGCTGATCACTGAGCGTCGCTTGACGTCGTCCCGAGATGACGTCAACCGCGCAATGAGAGCACCCGACACACCCCACTTCTCCCAGAAAGCCATCCATCGTGAGTTCCGAAACCACCGCTGATAGCGATACCGATCCGACCGCGCACTGGTCGTTCGAAACCAAGCAAGTCCACGCCGGCCAGACACCGGACCCGACCACCAACGCCCGGGCCCTGCCGATCTACCAGACCACGTCGTACACGTTCGACGACACCACGCATGCCGCGGCGCTGTTCGGCCTGGAAATCCCCGGCAACATCTACACCCGCATAGGCAACCCCACCATCGACGTCGTTGAACAGCGGATCGCCGCCCTGGAGGGCGGGGTGGCCGCGTTGTTTCTGTCCTCGGGTCAGGCCGCCGAGACATTCGCGATCTTGAACCTGGCGGCCGCGGGCGACCACATCGTGTCCAGCCCGCGGCTCTACGGCGGCACCTACAACCTGTTCCACTATTCGTTGCCCAAGCTGGGCATCGACGTCAGTTTCGTCGAGGATCCCGACGACCTGGATTCGTGGCAGGCCGCGGTACGGCCGAACACCAAGGCGTTCTTTGCCGAGACCATCTCCAACCCGCAGATCGACGTGCTGGACACCCCAGGGGTCGCCGGGGTCGCCCACGCCAACGGGGTGCCACTGATCGTGGACAACACCATCGCGACGCCGTACCTGATCCAGCCATTCACCCAAGGCGCCGACATCGTGGTGCACTCGGCCACCAAATACCTTGGCGGGCACGGCGCCGCGATTGCCGGGGTCATCGTCGACGGCGGCACTTTCGACTGGACGCAGGGCCGCTTCCCCGGATTCACCACACCGGACCCCAGCTACCACGGCGTGGTGTACGCGGCGCTGGGACCACCGGCGTATGCGCTCAAGGCGCGCGTGCAACTGCTGCGCGACTACGGGTCGGCAGCGTCACCGTTCAACGCGTTCCTGGTGGCCCTGGGGCTGGAAACGCTGAGCCTGCGAGTCGAGCGGCATGTGGCCAACGCGCAGCGGGTCGCCGAATTCTTGGCCGACCACGACGGCGTACTTTCGGTCAACTATGCGGGGTTGCCCAGCTCGCCGTGGTATGAGCTGGGAAAGAAGCTGGCGCCCAAGGGAACCGGAGCCGTTCTTGCGTTCGAGCTGGCCGGTGGCATCGAGGCCGGGAAGGCGTTCGTGAACGCGCTGGAACTGCACAGCCACGTCGCCAATATCGGCGACGTGCGGTCGCTGGTGATCCATCCGGCGTCGACCACCCACGCCCAGCTGAGCCCCGAGGAGCAGCTGAGCACCGGCGTGAGCCCGGGCTTGGTGCGGCTGGCCGTGGGCATCGAGGGCATCGACGACATCCTGACCGACCTCGAGCTTGGCTTCGCCGCGGCTCGCAAATACCGCGGCACCACAGCCGGTAGCGACGATCCACACGCCGTGGCGGCCTTCTGATGAGAAGGCACGCGCGAGGAGCCAGGAAGTGACAATCACTGACGTGCCGACCCAGACGCTGCCCGCCGACGGCGAAGTCGGCATTGTGGACGTCGGCTCGCTGACGCTGGAAAGCGGCGTGGTGCTCGACGACGTCAGCATCGCCGTACAGCGGTGGGGCGAGCTGTCGCCTGCCCGCGACAACGTCGTCGTGGTACTGCACGCGCTGACCGGAGATTCGCACATCACCGGGCCTGCCGGATCCGGGCATCCGACGCCGGGCTGGTGGGACGGTGTGGCAGGCCCGGGCGCGCCGATCGACACCAACCACTGGTGCGCGGTGGCCACCAATGTGCTGGGCGGCTGTCGCGGCTCGACCGGGCCGAGCTCAACTGCCCCCGACGGGAAGCCTTGGGGCTCAAAGTTTCCGCTGATATCAGTGCGAGATCAGGTCGAGGCCGACGTGGCGGCGCTGGCGGCGCTGGGCATCACCGAGGTCGCCGCGGTGCTCGGCGGGTCGATGGGTGGAGCCCGGGCACTGGAATGGGTCGTCAGCCACCCCGACCGGGTGCGCTCGGGTCTGCTGCTGGCGGTGGGTGCGCGCGCAACTGCCGACCAGATCGGCACACAGTGCACCCAGATCGCGGCCATCAAAGCCGACCCGAACTGGCAGGGCGGCGACTACTACGGCACCGGGTGTACCCCCGAAGCCGGCCTCGAGATCGCCCGCCGCTTCGCGCATCTGACCTACCGCGGCGAGGTCGAGCTGGACACCCGCTTCGCCAATAGAGCGCAGGGCGGGGAAGATCCCGAGGATCCGGTGGCAGGCGGCCGCTACGCGGTGCAGAGTTACCTGGAGCACCAGGGCGGCAAGCTGGTCTCGCGCTTCGACGCCGGCAGCTACGTGGTGCTCACCGAGGCGCTGTCTCGTCACGACGTCGGCCGGGGCCGCGGCGGTGTAGCCCCGGCGCTGCGCGGCTGCCCGGTGCCGGTGGTGGTCGCCGGAATCACCTCCGACCGGCTTTACCCACTGCGGCTGCAGGAGGAGCTGGCCGAGCTGTTGCCCGGATGCGGCGAGCTACAGATTGTGGACTCGATCTACGGACACGACGGCTTCCTGGTGGAATCCGAAGCCGTTGGTCAACTGGTGCGCAAGACCCTCGACTTGGCCGCGACCGAAGGCGCGTGTCGGCGGTGATTCAGTCTCGGCAGGCCCGCTCGTTGTCATTTGGCTCTGAAGCGGCCGCGTACGAGCGCGGCCGCCCGTCGTACCCGCCGGAGGCGATCGATTGGCTGCTGCCGACCGGGGCTCGCGACGTGCTGGACCTCGGCGCCGGGACCGGCAAGCTGACCACCCGGCTGGTGGAACGCGGGCTGGACGTGGTCGCCGTCGACCCGATCGCCGAGATGCTGGAGAGGCTGCGCAAGTCGCTGCCGGACACACCGGCGCTGCTCGGCACGGCAGAGGAAATTCCGCTGGCGGACAACAGCGTTGACGCGGTGCTCGTCGCGCAGGCTTGGCATTGGTTCAACCCGGAGCGAGCAATTCCCGAACTGGCCCGGGTGCTACGACCCGGCGGACGGCTGGGTTTGGTGTGGAACACCCGCGACGAGCGGCTCGGCTGGGTGCGGGAGCTGGGTCGCATCATCGGCCACGACGGAGACGCGGTACGCGACAAAGTGACACTACCGGAGCCGTTTACCGAGGTGCAGCGCCATCACGTCGAGTGGACGAATTACCTTACGCCACAAGCACTGATCGATTTAGTCGCGTCCCGTAGCTACTGCATCACCTCACCGACCGAAGTGCGCACCAAGACGCTGCACCAGGTACGCGAGTTGCTGGCAACCCATCCGGCACTGGCGAACGCGGGAGGCCTTGCGCTGCCGTACGTTACGGTCTGCGTGCGCGCGACGCTGTCGGAGAAGTCGACGGTGCACGTCAAACAGGGAGCCCGGAGAACATGACCCGGCCCGGGTCATACTTCTGCCGTATGGCGTCTAGCCGGGACAGATTCGGGCCGAAGTAGCGCGACGCCGGCTGGTTGACCTCGAGATAGTTCGCGTAGCCGCCGACCGAATACGGTTGCACCGCGCGGTGTGCCGCGCTGAGCCAGCTGACGGCACCCGAAGTGTCACCGGGTGTTTCGACGTACCACTGCACCAGCGACGACTGCCGACGCCACGGAAAGGCTGAAGATCCCGGTGCCACATCGGCCAGGGCGCCGTCGAGCGCGTGCATGATCGCCAGCATTCGACCCGCCCCGCGCGGGAAGGCGTCGACCGCCGAGGCGATCCCCTGGGCGGCCGCCGGGGTGATCGTGGTGAAAACATCGGATCCGCCGACATATCCCAGCGGCGACGGGTTGAGGTTCCCGACGGCCAGATAATTCACCAGGTCCAAATAGTTGAATGTGTGGTTTTCGGTCCCGGTCGGCTGTATTCCAACGGCTGCAGTGATGGCGGTCGCCACGTTGCCACCCGACCCGGCCGGACAGGTCGCCAGGATGCGACAGTGCGTACCCATCCCGTCGACGGTGGCGTCCGCCAGCGCCCAGCTGCTTCGGTCAGCGGTACGCAGCCAGTTCTGCCAACCGACCAGGACCTGCGCGAACGACTGCGCAGGGAAATTGAGGTTAACGGCGTCGACCTCGCCGGTGGGGAACGTGGCGAAGGTCAACGAGGTTGTCACGCCGAAGTTGCCGCCACCGCCGCCGCACAAAGCCCAGAACAGGTCCGGCTGGCTGGTAGCGGAGGCGGTGACCGCCTGGCCACCGGGCAGGACCACCGAGGCCGACCTCAATGCGTCACACATCAGGCCCGCGTGCCGGGAATGGGCACCCAGCCCGCCGCCCAGCGCGTGCCCCGCAGTTCCCACCGACGGGCAGGTACCCGTCGGGATACCGCGACCGGCCCCCGCCAGCACCTGGTGCACCGCATACAGACTGGTCGCGGGCGTCACGGTGACGTACCCGGTGGCGGCGTCGTAATTGATTCCGCCGGGCAGCTGACGCAGGTCGAGCACCATAGCGCCGTTCGCCGTGGACGCGCCGACATAGGAGTGCCCACCGCTGCGCGGAGCGACCTTGAGGTTGTTGGCGGCAGCGAATGCCATCGCCTTTTGCACGTCCGACGCCGATGTCACGGTGACCACCGCTGCAGGCGTCATCCCATTGTAGTTCGTGTTGAAAACCTGTTTGGCCGTTGCGAATTGCGGACCATTGTCCGGTTGTATCACTTGCCCGCCGATGGCCCTGGAAAGACCGTCCCAGCCGGAGGCAATCGGATCACCGCTGGCTCGGCCCGATCCGGCTCGTCCCGATCCAAAAACCACGCCGGCGGCTAACGCTCCGGCAGCGCCGCGCAGAAATGTCTGACGCGAGATCTCACGCGCCAACGTCGGACTCCCGCGACACCGTCATGTCCCGCATTGTCAACCACGCGACGGCAAGAACCGCGGTGCCACAGGACGTGTCGGCAAGCGTCGGCTGAAACGTGCGCGAACCTTTACCCCGCCGTGTTCTACACGTGACAGCGGTAGACCACTGTTCGATGCAGACCGCAGAAGAGGGGAGCTGGATATGCGTCGCAGTTGGATGTTGCTACTGAGTAATCAGCCATTGGCCGTGCGAGCGCTGATCGGTGTTGGGTGTCTGATCACCGTTGCCACCGGATTCTCGGCGCCGGGCGATGCGGACCCCAGCGACGACGACTTCATCGACGCGCTAAGCCACGCCGGTGTCGAGTACGGCGAACCTGGAAACGCGATGGCCGTGGGCCAGTCCATCTGTCCGATGCTCGCCCAGCCGGGCGGCAGCTTCGCCGGTATCGCGTCGAGCATCTCCCACCGGGGCATGTCACCGCAGATGGCGCAGATATTCACCACCATCGCGATACAGACCTACTGCCCGACAGAGATCGCAAACATCGCCGGCGGCAACCCATCTGGCGGTCTGCCGCAGCTCCCGGGCGTGGGAGGGATTCCGGGGATCTAACCCGTCCCCAGCGGGTCGATCGTCCAGGCGATATAGACCATCGCCGCGGCGACGGACGCCATCGTCGCGAAGTCAATTCCCTTGGTGCGCACCACCAGAAGCCCGGCACGGTCCTCGGTGAGCGCCAACCGCAGCATGGCGGCGGCCCCGACACCGATGCCGATCAACAGCGCGCCGCGGCGCCAGAAGTTCGCCGCGGCCAAGCTGAACGCGACGGCAAAGATCAGCAGTACCGTCAGCATCGGCCACTGCAAGCGGAACAGCCGGCGCACACTCACTGCCCTTCGGCCAATTCGACGACGTTCGTCAGCAGGAACGCACGGGTCAGTGGGCCGACGCCGCCGGGGTTCGGCGACACGTGGCCGGCGACCTCCCAGACACCCGGATGCACGTCGCCGACCAGCCCGTCGTCGGTGCGGCTGACGCCGACGTCGACGACGGCCGCACCGGGACGCACCATGTCGGCGGTCAGCAGATGCGGCACACCTACAGCCGCCACGATGATGTCCGCTTGCTTGGTCAACGCCGGCAAGTTACGAGTTCCGGTGTGGCACAAGGTAACCGTGGCGTTCTCAGAGCGACGCGTCAGTATCAGCCCCAGTGGACGACCAACGGTGACACCGCGACCGAGGACCACCACGTGTGCGCCGGCGATCTCGATGCCGAAGCGCCGTAACAGGTGCACGATGCCCCGCGCGGTGCACGGCAGCGGCGCCGGGGTACCCAGCACCAGCCGGCCCAGGTTCGTCGGGTGCAACCCATCGGCGTCCTTCTCCGGGTCGACACGCTCCAGCGCGGCGTTCTCGTCGAGCTGCTTCGGCAGTGGCAACTGCACGATGTAACCAGTGCACTCGGGGTTGGCGTTGAGTTCGTCGATGGTCTCGTTGAGCTTGGCCTGGCTGATATCGGCCGGCAGATCGCGGCGCAGCGAGGTAATGCCAACCTTGGCGCAGTCGGCATGCTTTCCGCGGACGTAGGCCTGTGACCCCGGGTCGTCGCCGACCAGGATCGTGCCCAGGCCGGGTGTCCGCCCCGATGCGGTCAATGCGGCCACCCGCTGCTTCAGGTCGACGAAGATCTCGTCGCGCGTGACTTTGCCGTCCAACGTGACCGCACCCACGCCTGACAGTCTGGCACCAATGCCGAATGCGGGCTCGCGCACGTGGGACCGAAGGCGACGGCGAGTGGACGGAGTCCACGAGTAAGGAGCCGAGCAACTGGTTAAGCTGCCGCTATGTCTGCCCCACCGGACGTCTTGAGCCCCGCCAGGCTCGGCCCGATCACGCTGCGCAATCGCACCATCAAGTCGGCGACGTTCGAGGCGCGCACGCCCAACGCACTGGTCACCGACGACCTGATCGAATACCACCGGCTGCCGGCTGCCGGCGGTGTCGGCATGACCACCGTGGCCTACTGCGCGGTCTCTCAGGGCGGCCGCACCGAAGGAAACGGGATCTGGATGCGCCCGGAGGCCGTGCCCGGGTTCCGACGGCTCACCGACGCGATCCACGCCGAGGGGGCGGCGGTCAGCGCGCAGATCGGACACGCGGGCCCGGTAGCCAATGCCCGCTCCAACAAGGCCACCGCGCTGGCCCCGGTGCGGTTCTTCAACCCGATCGGCATGCGGTTCGCCAAGAAGGCCACCCGTGCGGACATCGACGACGTGATCGCCGCGCACGCCAACGCCGCGCGGCTGGCCGTGGACGCCGGATTCGATGCCGTCGAAGTGCATTTGGGCCACAACTATTTCGCGAGCGCGTTTCTGAGCCCGCTGATCAACCGCCGAAATGACGAGTTCGGCGGATCGCTGGAGAACCGGGCCAAGGTGGCCCGCGGGATGGTGATGGCGGTTAAGCACGCCGTCGACAAAGCGGGTGCTCAGATCGCGGTGACCGCCAAGCTCAACATGGCCGATGGCGTTCGCGGTGGCATCAGCACCGACGAGTCGCTGATCACCGCCAAATGGCTGCAGGACGACGGCGGGCTGGACGCGATCGAACTGACCGCGGGCAGTTCACTGGTCAACCCGATGTATCTGTTCCGCGGCGACGCACCGCTCAAGGAATTCGCCGGCGCCTTCAAGCCGCCGCTGAGCTGGGCCATGCGGATGACGGGCAAGAAGTTTCTCCGCGAATACCCATACCGCGAGGCCTATCTTCTGCGTGAAGCCAAGCTGTTCCGCGCCGAACTGACGATGCCGCTAATCCTGCTCGGCGGCATCACCAACCGGGAAACGATGGACTTGGCCATGGCAGAAGGCTTCCAGTTCGTCGCGATGGGCCGGGCCCTGCTGGCCGAGCCCGATTTGATCAACCGGATCGCGCGCGACGGCAACGGCGTGCGTTCGGCTTGCACGCACTGCAACCAATGCATGCCGACGATCTACAGCCGAACCCGCTGCGTGGTGACCGGCGCGCCCGATAGCGTCCGCTGACGCCGTGTCGATCGGAGCCGATTGTGCGGCAGCCGATACAGTCGGTGCAGTGAGCCAAGCAGCTAAGGTTGGGGCGATGAGTCAAGCAGCACCGCCCGTGCTGACAGTTCGGTACGACGGATCTCAACGTACCTTCGCAGCAGGTCACGACGTCGTGGTCGGGCGCGATCTACGCGCCGACATGCGCATCACGCATCCGCTGATCTCGCGGGCACACCTGCTGCTGCGCTTCGATCAGGGGCGCTGGCTGGCCATCGACAACGGTTCGTTGAACGGAACCTACGCGAACGGACGCCGGGTACCGGTGATCGATATCCGCGACGGTCAGGCCATCAACATCGGCAATCCCGATGGGCCGCAACTGACTTTCGAGATCGGACGCCACGCGGGGATGGCCGGTCGACCGCCGCAAACGGCATCGATGCGCATCGTCAAATCGTCGGCACCCGCGCGGCCGTCACCTCCTCAGCAGTCGCGCCCGGCTGCCGGGTCCCGGCCTCCAGCGTCGGGACCACCGCGACCGTATCCCGGCGCCCCGCCGGCGCCACCGCAGCCGGTGTATCAAGGCGGTGCAGGGCAGCGGCCGCCGGGCTATCCGACGGGCTCGCCGCACCAGCCACCACCGCCGAACTGGCAACCCCCGGCCCAGGTGGCCGGGGCTGGTTCGCCGCTGCCTTCGCGGCCGTCGAACTTCCAGCCGAAAACCCAAATGGCTCCGCCGGCCAGCAAGCCGCCCGAAACGGGCAACCTCGCCACGAAGATGATCCAGGCGATCCTGCCCGGATCCCTGACACCGGAGAAGCCGCCCGGATCGGCCACGATCGGTCGCGCCACCGACAACGACATCGTGATCCAGGACGTGCTGGCTTCGCGCCATCACGCGTTTTTGGTTCAGTCGCGGCTCGGAACCGAGATCCGGGACGCCCGCAGCGTCAACGGCACGTTCGTCAACGGCGTACGTGTTGGCTCGGCGTTGCTGAGCGAGGGCGACGTGATCACCATCGGCAACATCGACCTGGTCTTCACCGACGGCAACCTGGTCCGCCGTACCGAAGCCGCGACCCGTACCGGTGGCCTTGAGGTCAACGGGGTTCACTTCAAGATCGACGGCAAGGAACTGCTGGACAACATCTCCCTGACGGCTCGGCCGGGAACGCTGACCGCGATCATCGGGGGGTCGGGTGCGGGCAAGACCACATTGTCTCGGCTGATCGCCGGATACACCCGCCCCAGCGCCGGATCAGTCACCTTCGAGGGCCACGACATCCACGCCGAGTACGCGACGATGCGCAGCAGGATCGGGATGGTGCCGCAGGACGATGTGGTGCACCGCCAGCTGACGGTCAACCAGGCGCTGGGTTACGCCGCCGAGCTGCGGCTGCCGCCGGACACCAGCAAACAGGAACGCGCCCAGGTCGTCGCGCAGGTGCTCGAGGAACTCGACCTGACCAAACACGCCGACACCCGGGTGGACAAGCTCTCCGGCGGCCAGCGCAAACGCGCTTCGGTGGCGCTGGAACTGCTGACCCAGCCGTCGCTGCTGCTACTCGACGAGCCGACCTCCGGTCTGGACCCGGCGCTGGACCGTCAGGTCATGCTGATGTTGCGGCAGCTCGCCGACGCCGGTCGCGTGGTGCTGGTGGTCACACACTCGGTGTCCTACCTCGATGTGTGCGATCAGATCCTGCTGGTGGCCCCCGGCGGCAAGACCGCCTTCAATGGGCCGCCCAGCCAGGTCGGTGCTGCGTTGGGAACCACCAACTGGGCCGACATCTTCGCCAATGTGGGCGCCGATCCGGACGAAGCCAATCGCCGCTTCATGGAACGCGACGGCAGACCCCAGTCGCGAGCACCGGCGCGGGAAAGCCCGGCAGACCTGGGTGAACCAGTGCACTCCGACCTGCTGCGCCAGCTCTCCACGATTGCGCGTCGTCAGGTTCGACTCGTCGTCTCCGACCGCGGCTACTCGGTGTTCCTGGCGGTATTGCCGTTCCTGATCGGTGCGTTGTCGCTGACCGTGAAAGGGCCCAAACCGGGACTCGGTCCTGCCGACCCGCTCGGCGTGGCACCCACCGAGCCGCAGTACATCATGGTGTTGCTCAACATCGGAGCCGTGTTCATGGGCACGGCCTTGACGATTCGCGACCTGATCGGGGAGCGTCCCATCTTCCGCAGGGAACAGGCGGTCGGCCTGTCCACCACGGCCTACCTGCTGGCCAAGGTCTTCGTCTTCTGTGTTTTCGCGACCGTCCAGGCGGCGATCGCGACCATTATCGTCAGGGTGGGTAAGGGTGCGCCGACCGCACATCCCCCGTTCTTTGACAACTCCACCTTCTCGTTGTTTGTCACCGTCGCCGGCACCTGTGTGGCGTCGGCCATTCTCGGTCTGATGCTGTCGGCGGTGGCGCAGTCCAATGAGCAGATCATGCCGCTGCTGGTGGTGTCGATCATGTCGCAGCTGGTGCTCGCCGGCGGGATGATCCCGGTGACGGGGCGGGCGGGTCTCAACCAGCTATCGTGGCTGACGCCCGGGCGTTGGGGTTACGCCGCGGGGGCGTCGTCGATCGACTTCCCGGACCTGGTAAAGGTCAAGCAAATCCCAACGAACGACCCGATATGGCAGCACTCGAAGCACATCTATTTCTTCGACATGTTCATGCTCGCGGCGCTGTCGCTCCTCTACGCCGGATACGTTCGCTGGAATATCCGGCTCAAGCGCTGAAGCCGAGAGTCACTGATCGCGCGCGCCATCTAGACGGAGTCCGTGTGCCGCCGCGTACGCCAGCGCTTGGGCGATATCGATGCGCGCCCCCGCCAGTGACGCGGTTGTCCACACCGACGAATCGACGGTGGCCCCGCGCAGATCGGCGTCCTCCATCCGGGTGCCCGTCGTGCGTGCGCCGGAAATCGCGGCCGACGAACTCGCAATCGGTCCAATGCACAACGAGATCAGCTGGCGGTGGGAGTCAAGCTTGCCAGCGCGTACTCGCTGACCGCGATCAATGCGTCGGTGGCCGATCTGCGGTCCCTGGCATCGACATTGATCACTGGGACGTGCTCGGACAGAGTCAGCGCCTTGCGCACCTCACCGGCCGGATACCTTGGGGTGCCGTCGAACTCGTTGACCGCGATGAGAAACGGCAGGTTGCGATGTTCGAAGAAGTCGACCGCGGCGAAGCTATCCTGCAGGCGCCGGCAGTCCACCAGGATGACCGCGCCGATCGCGCCGCGCACCAGGTCGTCCCACATGAACCAGAATCGGCGCTGCCCTGGAGTACCGAACAGGTAGAGCACCAGATCCTCGTCCAATGTGATCCGGCCGAAGTCCATGGCTACCGTGGTGGTCCGTTTATTTGGGGTGGCTTCCACCATGTCGACACCCGCGGAAGCATCGGTGACCATTGCCTCGGTCCGCAACGGCATGATCTCCGAAACCGCGCCGACGAACGTCGTCTTACCGGCGCCGAACCCGCCCGCGATGACGATCTTCGTCGACGCGGTATCTCGCGCCTTGAGATGCGGTCGGGCCTCTCCCTCAGAGGGCTCGTAGGCCACGGAGCGTCCTTCCTATCAGTTCGCGGCGTTCATCGCGGGTCGAGCTATCGGTCAACGTCCGGTTCACTCGAAGGTAGCCCGAAGTCACCAGATCGCCGACCAACACGCGCGTGACACCGAGCGGCAAATCTAGACGAGCCGAGATTTCGGCCACGGACGGGCTCTTGATACACAGCTGGACGATCCTGCCTCGCACATCGTTGGGTGGCCATCGGTGAAAGAGCGCCGACTGCAACGTCTGCACCGGCGCTTCGAGTGGCAGCTCGATGCTGGCCTGGGTCCGTCCGGCCGTCAGAGTGTACGGACGGACCAGGCTGGCCTCAGCTGCGGGTGGCTCCGGCCCCAGTGGCTCGCGGCTGTCCATCGCGGCTCACGAGTTTGACGGAGCACGTCGGGTCGACTGCACGACGCTGCCCACCCGCTCGACGAGGACGGCCATCTCGTAACCGATCTGACCGATATCACAAGAGGTCGCAGCCAGCGTTGCCAGATGCGAGCCGTCACCGACCCGCATCAGCAACAGGTAGCCGTTTTCCATCTCCACCACAGACTGCAGCACCTGGCCGCCGTCAAACAACTGCGCGGCGCCGGTCGCCAAGCTCGCCAGACCCGACGACACCGCGGCGAGCTGATCCGCGCGCTCCTGCGGCAAGTGCTCGCTGGCCGCGATCAGCAGCCCGTCGACGGATACCAGCACTGCGTGCGACACCCCGGGAACCTCGCGGGCGAAGTTCGACACCAGCCAATCCAGGGAGTTGTCCGAGCGGGCCGAATCGAAGGCAGACGTCATTCGTGATCGGATCCTTGATCTGTGTCGCGGGCATGCGATCGTCCTGCGCGAACGCCGCCGAAATGGCTACTGATAGAGGCGCGGATGGCATCGGGGTCGCGCGCCGGTGCCTCGTGCGCGGGCTTGCGCCCTGACTGCAATCCGCCGTTGGATGCTACCCCGTTGTCCTCGTTTGCCCGATGCTGCGCGACTCCGTTCTGCTCAGAGCCGGCACCACCCGGGACCAGCCGGGCGCCTGGTTCACGCACTGGCAGACCCTGGTCGGTGTGAGCTTGCACGGGCACGTTCTCGATCTCGGCGGCGGCTGTCCAACCGCGGTCCCAAACCGACTGCCAGTCCAGGTCGGCGCTACGCGCCATGTCGCGGGGGTCGACCAGCCATTCGGAGAGCATCCGCTGGTAGATCAGATCCGCCTCGGGCGGCTCGTTCGACGGCGCGACGGCTTCGGCAGGCCAGCCCTCATCGATCTCCGGTGCATCGGACTGACCCACCGGCTGCGGCGCGGGCGGCTCGGCTTTGGGCCGCTGCCGGTTGTCCCGGGTGAATCGCACCCGCGAGCCGAAGAACGACGAGGTGTTCGAAACTGGTTGCGCCGCAGGGTGTTCCGGAGTCGGCTCGACCACGTCTTCTCGGTGGACCGGCGGTGGCTCGCGGCGAGACGGAAGATCCGGTCGGTCAAGCGGGACACCGGTGATGCCGCTGGTCCCGGGCCTGCGCCGGGGCAACAAGCTGACCGACGATTCGGTCGAGGGGGAGCCGTTGCGCTCGCTGGCATCCGCCAGCGCAGCAGGGTCGACGGAATCGCCGTAATCCGGCGCGGTTGCCGGCTGGTCGGCCGGAGGTGAAGCGGCAGCGCGCACTGGCGCCGTTTCGCGCGGCGCAGCCGGGCCGCCGTCCGCACCCGTCAGCACCGTCGACGGCAGATAGACCTCCGCCGTCGTGCCCGACCGCGCCTCCTCGATCGACGAACCGCGCAGCCGCACCCTAATACCATGCCAGTAGGCCAGCCGGCCGACCACGAAAAGACCCATGTGACGGGCGCTGTCCGGGGTGACTTCTCCCCCGGCGCTCAGCCGCATGTTGGCGATGCGCCGGTCGCCGTCGGTCATGCCCAACCCGACATCGACGATCTGGAGGAGAACCGCCGCGTCGCTGCGGAAACCGGCCGAAACCCGGACCGGCGACGCCGGTGGTGAGTAGCGCAACGCGTTGTCGATCAACTCCGCAATGAGGTGAACGATGTCGCCGGCGGCTGCGCCGGCGATCATGCAGTCGGGCACCATCGACGGTTCCACTCGGCGATAGTCCTCAACCTCGGAGGCGGCGGCATGGATGACCGATGACAGCGGCACCCCTGCGCGTTGATCTCCCCTCAAGCTCTGCGCGCCCGCCAGCACCAACAGGTTGGCGCCGTTGCGGCGCATCCGGGCGGCCAGGTGGTCGAGGCGGAAAAGGCTGTCGAGCCGTTCGGGATCCTCCTCGTTGCGCTCCAGCCGGTCGATGAGCGAGAGCTGCTGGTCCACCAGTGACCGGTTGCGCCGCGACATCGTCTCGAACATGTCGTTGACCAACAGCCGCAATCGGGCCTCGTCACCGGCCAACAGCAGCGCCTGGGTGTGCAATTCGTCAACCGCGTGCGCGACCTGGCCGATTTCTTCGGTGGTGTAAACCGGCAGCGGCTCGGGAGGCGATTCGTCGCCGGCCCGGACGCGGGTGATCTCGTGCTCGAGATCTTCGTGAGCAACCTTCAAAGCGCTGTCCCGCAGCATGCGCAACGGCTGGATCAGCGAGCGCGCAACCAACAGCACGATGGCGAGGGCGGCGACGATGGCTGCCAGCACCAGAACGGTTTCGCGGATCGCGGCATTGCGCCGATTGTGGGCCTGGTCCTCGACGGCTTTCGTCACCAAGGCGCTGGAATCCTTGACAATTTGCGCGGCGATCGCGTCGGTGGTCTGCACCGAGCGGAGCAGCGCGGGGTTGTTGACCAGCAGACTCGTCGGATCAGACATGATCGCCATCCGGGTCACCATCTGCTGCTGCAGTGTCTTGGCTTCCGCGGACCCGACGCCGAGCACTTCAGCCATCCCGAACAACGTCGACGGCTCGGTGCCGGCGAGGGTGGTCATCGACGTGCGCAGCTCGGGCTCGGGCAGGTCAGCGCCGCGGGTGATCAGCAGCTGCTGCATCATCATCTGGCCGCGGGCCCCGATCGCGCGGCTCAGTCCCTGCGCCGCGGCACGGATCCGCACGTCGTCGACGCGCACCGATCCGTCAATCGCATTCTCGGCGGTCAACAAGATGGGGGCGTAGGTGGTCACCCGGAGCCGCAAACCGATGTTGTTCGACGCGACGTTGTCCAGCAACGCCTGCCCGCCGTCCAGCATGGCGTTGACCCCTGCATCGACGTCGGGGGCGACGTCGGTCTCTTCCAGGCGGGCCTGCAGCTCGTGTTTGCGGGCGTCGTAGTTCTTCTTCACACCCTCGACATCACCCCCGGTGGAGCTCGCCAGCAATGCGACATCGAGCGCGGACATGTATTTGGTAATGGCCGGAACCACCTCGGCACGATCGGCGGCCAACCGAAGGTCGTGCGCGTCGGTCAGTGCACCCGCGATACGCAATCCCCCGAAAACCATTGCCAACACCAAAGGCACCGCGACAATGGCCACAACTTTCCACCGGACCGGCCAATTGCGCAGCGACCATGACGCCGGCCGTTTAGCCGGTGTGGACTCGGCGCCGTTGCTGTCTGCGATGTGACTTTTGGCCGGCAGGACCGCCCGGGTTGCGCGGGCAAACATGGTCACCGGACTACGGCCCTACTAGCGACCGCTCCGCTGGATCGCAGTGTTAGCGCGTCCTTCATGAGACTTCCTGCTAATTGCGCTCACCCCGAGCGACGGGCGAGCAATATACGCCTGGCAATTCGACGAGTATGCCAGCCTGCGGCTAGGGAGACCACAATTCTTACTGAACAGACAGAGTTCGCCGACTCGCGCCCGACACCGCAGAGGATAGCTGAGCAAATTGTTGGCGGACAACTGTCATCATCGACAGATGTTCCGGCTGCTGTTTTACTCCCCACGAATCGCACCTAATACGGGCAATGCAATCCGTACCGCGGCGGCTACCGGAGCCGAACTGCACCTCGTCGAGCCGCTGGGCTTCGACCTGTCCGAGCCCAAGCTGCGCCGGGCCGGGCTCGACTACCACGACCTGGCCTCGGTCACCGTGCATCCGTCGCTGGATGCCGCCTGGAAGGCGCTGTCGCCGCGGCGGGTGTTCGCCTTCACCGCGCATGCCACGTCGCTGTTCACCGACGTCGGCTACCAGCCCGGCGACGTGTTGATGTTCGGCCCCGAACCCACCGGACTGGACTCGACGACACTGGCCGACATCCATATCACCGACCGCGTCCGCATCCCCATGCTGACCGGACGGCGCTCACTCAATTTGGCCAACGCCGCCGCGGTCGCCGTTTACGAGGCGTGGCGGCAGCAGGGTTTCGCCGGCGCTCGTTGACTACCAGCTGTTCCAGTGCGTGAGGCTCTCGGCGGGCAACCGCTTGGCCAGCCGGAAATCGGTGCCTTTGGTGTAGGCGATCGGAAACAGCCCGCCCTGGCTGAACTTCTCGTAGGGGATGCCCAGCACCTCGGCCACCTTTTTCTCTCCATCGCGAATCAGGTGCAGCGTCGTCCAGCAGGAGCCCAGCCCACGCGAGCGCAGCGCCAGGCAGAAACTCCAGACCGCCGGGAACAGCGACGACCACAATGACACTCCGCCCAGCGGCGTCGAGTCCTCCCGTCCTTCGATGCACGGGATCATCAGGACGGGTGCTTCGTGCATGTGCTCGGCGAGATAGGTCGCCGAATCTCTGACCGCGCCCATTCGCTCACCTCGGGTGTCGCCCTCAGCGTATTCGGGTGACGGCGAGCTGAGGTAGACCCGGGCGTTGGCCAGGTAGATGTCGCCGATCGCCTTCTTCTTGTCGGCGTCCTCGACGAAGACCCATTGCCAGCCCTGTGAGTTGGAACCGGTGGGCGCCTGTAGCGCCAGGTCGAGACATTCCATCAGCACTTCGCGGGATACCGGCTTGTCGAAGTCGAGGCGCTTGCGGACCGATCGGGTGGTGGTGAGGACTTCGTCGACGGACAGATTCAAGGTCATGGCTGGAGACTACATTCGATTCGCCCCGATGCTTTTTGGGCGGATGAGATGCTGATGGCCGCTATGGACGTTGATGCCCCGTCGAGTTTCACCGCTGAAACGATGGCCCTGCACGTCGCGGTGATATCACATACGACATCTAATTGGAGGAGGCTCTAATCCCTGACCCGGATCAGCGGAAGTCGCGGGACTTCGATCCGATCTTCAGGGGGAGCTTGGCCAACCGCTCCGCCACGACGGTGACTGCGCCACTGGCGTTTTGGATCTGACCCCGGATCAGCAGCGCCGACGCCGTCTGCGCCAGCTTGCGGTGTCGCGCCCATACCCCCGGTGTGCAGAGCACGTTGACCATCCCAGTCTCGTCCTCGATGTTGATAAACGTCACCCCCTGCGCAGTCCCCGGTCGCTGACGATGGGTGACCGCCCCGGCGATCAGCACCCGGTCGCCGTCGGGCACCGACAGCAGGGCGTCGGCGGGCAGCACCCCCATCTCATCGAGATCCGACCGCAGGAACTGGGTCGGATAGCTGTCCGGGGAAATGCCGGTGGCCCACACATCGGCGGCGGCCAATTCCACCTCGCTCATCCCCGGTAACGCCGGGATGTGCGACGACGAGCCCACCCCCGGCAAGCGATCCGACCGTTGGGTGGCGGCCGCGCCGGCCGCCCACAGCCCCTCGCGCCGGGACATCCCGAAACAGCTCAGCGCTCCAGCGGTCGCCAGCGCTTCGGTCTGCGGCACGGAAAGCCGCACCCGCGACGTCAAATCCAGTAGAGAAGTAAAGGGGCCGTGAGCTTTTCGTTCCTCAACCAGCTTTTCGGCTAAGTCGTCTCCGATATGGCGGACGCCGCCCAGCCCCAGTCGCACTTCCGTTCCGACGTTCTCCAAAGTGGCGTGCGCCAGGCTGGCCGCCACGCACGGACCGTGCACCGCCACCCCGTGCCTGCGGGCGTCGGCCACCAGCGACTGCGGTGAGTAGAAGCCCATCGGCTGCGCACGCAGCAGCGCCGCGCAGAACGCCGCCGGGTGATGCAGCTTGAACCAAGACGAGTAGAAAACCAATGACGCGAAGCTCAGCGAATGGCTTTCCGGGAAGCCGAAATTGGCGAATGCTTCCAGCTTTTCGTACACCAGGTCGATCACCTCGTCGGCGGCGCCGTGCATCCGCCGCATGCCGTCGTAAAACCGGCCACGCAGTCGTCGCATGCGTTCGGTCGACCGCTTGGACCCCATGGCCCGACGCAGCTGGTCGGCCTCGGCGCCAGAGAAGCCGGCGCAGTCCACCGCGAGCTGCATCAACTGTTCCTGGAACAGCGGCACTCCCAGTGTTTTCCGTAACGCCGGCTCCATCGACGGATGGTCGTAGACGACTGGGTCGACGCCGTTGCGCCGCCGGATGTACGGGTGCACCGAGCCACCCTGGATGGGCCCAGGACGGATCAACGCGACCTCGACCACCAGGTCGTAGAACACCCTCGGCCGTAGCCGTGGCAGGGTTGCCATCTGCGCGCGCGATTCCACCTGGAACACCCCGACAGAATCAGCGCGGGCCAGCATTTCGTACACCGCCGATTCGGACAGGTCCAACTTGGCCAGATCGACCTCGATGCCTTTGTGCTCGGCCAGCAGGTCGATGGCATAGTGCAAGGCCGAGAGCATACCCAGCCCGAGCAAGTCGAACTTCACCAAACCTATTGCCGCGCAGTCGTCTTTGTCCCACTGCAATACGCTGCGGTTCTCCATGCGCGCCCATTCCACCGGGCAGACATCGGCGATCGGACGGTCGCAGATCACCATGCCACCGGAATGGATGCCCATGTGCCGAGGCAGGTTCTGGATCTGGTTGGCCAGGTCGATCACCTGCTCGGGGATGCCCTCGATATCGGACGGCCGCGCACTCCAGTGGCTGATCTGCTTGCTCCACGCGTCCTGCTGTCCCTGCGAGAAACCCAGGGCACGGGCCATATCGCGCACGGCGATGCGCCCGCGGTAGGTGATCACGTTGGCGACCTGAGCCGCATAGTCGCGGCCGTACTTGTCGTAGACATACTGGATGGCCTTTTCGCGCTGATCCGACTCGATGTCGATGTCGATGTCGGGTGGGCCGTCGCGGACCGGCGACAAGAAACGCTCGAACAACAACTCGTTGGCCACCGGATCGACCGCAGTGACGCCGAGGGCATAACAGACCGCCGAGTTGGCCGCCGATCCCCTGCCCTGGCACAGAATGTTGTTCTCCCGACAGAACCGGGTGATGTCGTAGACCACCAAGAAATAGCCTGGAAACTGCAGTTGCGCAATGACTTCCAACTCGCGCTCGATCTGGGTATACGCTTGCCGCGCTTGGGCTCGCGGCCCGTAACGGCGCTGGGCACCCGCCATCGCCAGCTCGCGCAACCAGCTGTCCTCGGTATGCCCCGGCGGAACGTCGAACGGCGGCAGCTGCGGGGCGATGAGCGCCAGGCCGAACGCGCACTGCTCGCCGAGTTCAGCCGCGGCGGTCACCGCGTCGGGACGCTGCGCGAACAGCCGTGCCATCTCCTCACCGGATCGCAGATGAGAACCGCCCAGCGGGGCCAGCCAGCCGGCGGCCTCGTCCAGCGACTGCCTGGCGCGTATCGCGCCCATGGCCATCGCCAGCCGGCGCCGCGACGGCGCGGCGAAATGCGCGCCGGTGGTCGCAACACTGCTGAGACCGAATCGCATTGCCAATGCGGCCAATTCGGCGTTGATTTCGTCGTCGAGCGGACAGCCGTGATGGGTCAGCTCGACACTCACCCGGTTGGAGCCGAACCGGTCCACCAGATCTGCCAACGCCGCCGAGGCCGCATCTGGTCCGCCGGCGGCCAGCGCACGGCGGACATGACCTTTCCGGCAACCGGTCAAGATGTGCCAGTGCCCGCCCGCCGCGTCGGTGAGCGCATCGAAGTCGAAACACGGCTTGCCTTTCTCGCCGCCGGCAAGATGCGCCGCGGCCAGCTGGCGCGACAACCGCCGATAGCCTTCCGGACCGCGAGCCAGCACCAGCAGATGTGGGCCCGCCGGATCGGGGTCATCGGTCCTGGCGCCGGACCCCAACGACAGTTCGGCGCCGAATACCGTGCGCATGTCTAATTCCGCGGCCGCTTCCGCGAACCGCACCGCCCCATAGAGGCCATTGTGGTCGGTCAGTGCGATGGCACGCAGATCCAGCCGCACCGCCTCTTCGACCAGCTCCTCCGGCGCGCTGGCCCCGTCGAGAAAGCTGTACGCCGAATGCGCGTGCAACTCGGCATACGCGACGGACGAGCGAATCGTCCGGGTCTCGTCCGGCGGCTGGTACGCCACGCGCTTGCGCGACCACGGAGCGTCATCCGCCGGTCCCCATACAGATGGCGTGCCGGAACGGCGCGGCTTACCGGCGAGCACCCGCTCCATCTCCGCCCAGCCCGGCGGCCCATTGCTCCAACCCATGCGGCCAGTCTATCGAATATATGTTCGATTACTCAATGGTCCCGCCTGCGGCGACGCGTCATGGGCTGGTCACCAGAAAATGCCCTGGCCCACTTAGCATTTGCGCACTTTCTCCAACTACGTTGCCACCCAACCGACCCCAGTTGTTTACACGAATTAATCTTGCCGCCACCTCTGACCACTGGTCACCGCCGATACTCGTAGGTAATCCCCAGCAGTGAAACGGCGGTGACCAGTCGTGGAGCAACTCAATGCGCTCGATGCGGGTTTCCTCATGGCGGAGGATTCGGACCGGAACGTCAGCCTGGCGATCGGTGGTATCGCGATCATCGACGGTTCTGTGCCCAATCATGGCGACTTCAAAGATATTCTGGCAGAACGGATCCGGGCAATACCGCGGTGCACGCAGATGGTGCGCACCCAACCCTTCGATGTCGGTGCGCCAACGTGGGTCGACGATCCGGGATTCGACCTCAGCCGGCACGTGCGCCGGGCGGCAGTTCCGCGGCCTGGCGATGACACCGAGCTGTTCCGAGTTGTCGCCGATGTGCTGGAGCGCCGACTGGACCGGGATCGTCCGCTGTGGGAATGCTGGGTCATCGAGGGTCTGAAGGGTAATCGCTGGGCGATCCTGATGAAGATCCACCACTGCATGGCCGATGGAATCTCGGCGACCCGCATACTCACCCGACTGTGCGATGACATCGACGGCGATGCGTTCGCTGCACCCGTCGTCAGCAAGCGAACCGCCGCGCAAAAACATCTGAAGCCGGTACCGGATCCCAAGCCGCGCAGCAACCCGCTGGGCGACCTCTGGCGAACCGCCACCAGCATCACCGATGCGGCCGCGCGGACGGTTAGCGGCGCGGCCGAAATCGCCACCGGCTTGCTGCGACCGACCGCCGGTTCGTCGCTGGTAGGGCCCGTTAGTGCGATGCGCCGTTATCGCGCGGTGCGCGTCCCCCTCGCCGACGTCGAACAGATATGCCGCAAGTTCGACGTGACCATCAACGACGTCGCGCTGGCGGCGATAACCGAGGGCTTCCGCTGCGTTTTGCTCCACCGCGGCGAGGAACCCCGGCCAGACTCGCTACGCACCCTGGTACCGGTGTCGGTGCGCTCACCCGACGCGCTCGACAAGCCGGGCAATCGCCTTTCGTTCATGCTGCCGTATCTGCCCGTCGAGCAGGGCGACCCGATCCAGCAGTTGCGCACGGTGCACAGCCGGCTGACCCGGGCCAAGCAAGGCGGTCAGCGGCAAGCAGGCAACATGGCGGTCTCAGCGACCAGCTACATCCCATTCATGTGGTCCTCGTGGGTGATGCGATTCCTCACCCGCCTGCCGCAGCGCGGCATCGTGACGCTGGCAACCAATGTCGCGGGTCCACGCCGCCGGTTGGAGATGATGGGCGGCAACGTCGCCCGCCTGCTGCCGATTTCGCCGATCGCACTGCAGTTGCGCACCGGCGTCGCGGTACTGAGCTACGCCGATGATCTGGTGTTCGGTATCACCGCCGACTACGACGCCGGAGCGGACATCGACGAACTGGCCGACGGGATCAAAATTGCCGTGGCGCGGCTGGACATGCTCAGCCAGGACTCGGTCTTGCTGTTCGCCAAAAAATCTGTCTGACGGTCACCGCCCCTTCCTCCTTGCCTGCCTGACTAACCTGGCTACCGGCACCGCAACGGCGGCCAAGGAAGGCAGGGCAGCGAATTGTCGGTCACCATCGACCCGCGCCGCCACGACGCGGTGCTGTTCGACCTCGACGACCCGGCGGCCGACGACACGCTCGTGAAGCAACTGCACGACGCCGGTGTGAGCTCTGACGAACTCCGCCGGGCCACGCCACCCGACGTCGCGGCGCTGGTCGAGACGGCGAACCGGCTGGCGGTGCGGCCGGGCCGGTGCGCTGTCATCACCGCGACCGAAGACGGTGTGATGGCCGCACGGACCGGCGGATTCGCACTGGTGATCGGGGTCGACCCGGCCGGACCCCGCGATGAGCTGCGCAGCCATGGCGCTGACGCGGTGATCAGAGACCTGCGCGAAATCCGTGTCCGCACCGGCGACCGACGGATGTCCGAGCTGCCCGATGGGCTGCAGGCCTTAGGCCCGATGACCGAACGGCACCCTGCGGTGTTCTTCGACTTCGACGGAACGCTTTCCGAGATCGTCGAAAACCCGGACTCCGCCCGGCTGGTCGACGGTGCGGCCGATGCACTGACGTCGCTGAGCGCTCAGTGTCCGGTCGCGATTCTGAGCGGGCGCGACCTGGCCGACGTGCGGCAGCGGATCGGCCTGCCCGGTATCTGGTACGCGGGCAGTCATGGTTTCGAGCTGACCGGACCCGACGGCGCGCACCACCAGAACGCGGAGGCAGCGGCAAGTATCCCGGTGCTGGCAGAGGCGGCCGCCGAGCTGGCCGACCAGCTCGGTCATATCCCGGGTGTGGTGGTGGAGCACAAGCGGTTTGGTGTTGCCGTGCATTACCGCAACGCCACGCGTGACCGAGTCGGTGAGGTGGCCGCGGCGGTGCGCAGCGCCGGGCAGCGCACGGCGCTGCGCGTCACGACAGGCCGTGAAGTCATCGAGCTACGTCCAAATGTCGACTGGGACAAGGGAAAAACGCTGCGTTGGGTACTCGACTACATTCGCGATAACGAAGGACCGGGCCCGCTAGTGCCGATCTACCTCGGCGACGACATCACCGACGAGGACGCGTTCGACGCAGTACACGACGACGGTATTGCGATTCTGGTGCGGCATAGCGACGATGGAGACCGCGCCACCGCCGCCACGTATGCGTTGGACAACCCCGACCGGGTGCGTGAATTCACCGAGCGGCTCGCGCGTCAGCTCGTATCCTGATCACAGGATCGCTTGGGTTTGAAGCACTTTGGCGGCCAGCTTGCCGTCGTCGGCGCGGACCTCTGTTTCGAGCACGATGGTGCGCGTCCCGATGTGCAGCGGGCGGCTGTGCGCCTTGACCGTGCCGGAGCGGGTCGAGGCGAGGAAGTTGGTCTTGGATTCGATGGTAGCGGTTCCTCCCGCCCCGTCAGGCAGATTCAGGAATGCACATGCGCCACCGGCCGAGTCCGCCAGGGCCATGACGATCCCGCCGTGCAGCACGTTGTTGCTGGTGCACAAGGTCGGGCTCCAATCCAGGCTGAGCACCACCTCGTCGGGCCCGAACGTGTCCGCGGAGATACCCAACGTCGCGCACAGCGGGATTTGGGTGTGGATGAGTTCGGTGGCGGCGGTATCGGTCATGACCCCATCGTGATCGGCGGTTCGCGGTGAGTCGATTACCTGTCAGGTAATCGCTCGGCCGCTGACAGCCTGCAGCGCCTCGGCGGTCTGGGCATCGGCCGGATAGAACGACTCGATCGCGACCTCGGCGACCGTGACATCCAGCGGCGCGCCGACCACGGCGGTCATGCTGAAGAATGCCAGCTCTCGATCGCCGTGACGCAGGCGCAGCGGTACCGCGACGTCGGTGAGCTCCGGGCGCTCGGCCACACCGCCCGGGTAGGCCGACAACTCGGCATGCAATTCGGCCAGCCGCGGGTCACGGGTGGCCTGGACTTGGCGGCGCAGCCGTTCGAGGATATGCGCCCGCCACTCGGGAAGATTCGCGATCCGTGGCGCCATGCCGTCGGGATGCAGCGACGCCCGCAACGCGTTCACCGGCGGCGTAAGAAGTTCGGGGTCGCATCCTTCGGTGAGCACCGCGGTGGCCGCGTTGCCGTCCAGCATTTCCCACCACCGGTTGACGACCAGTGCGGGGTACGGCTCGTGCCCGGTGAGGATCTGACGCAGTGCCGTGCGGAGCCGGGTCAGTTCCGGTTCTTCGAGCGAGTGCTCGGGATAGGCCGGTGCGTACCCGCCGGCCAGCAGCAACACGTTGCGCTCACGCAGCGGCACGTCGAGTTGCTCGCTGAGCCGCAGGATCACTCCCGGGGTCGGGCGTGACCGCCCGGTTTCCACGAAGCTCAGGTGCCGGGCAGAGATTTCGGCCTGGATCGACAAGTCGAGCTGGCTTATTCGACGCCGCTCGCGCCACTCGCGCAGCAGCTGGCCGAGTGGTGGTGTTGCCGGGGCACGCCGGGCCAGAGTCGTCACCGCCACGATGCTAGCCGCGCGGGCTCACGGCCACGATTACCTGACGGGTAATTTCGGCGGCGACTCGCGCAACTCAACCAGAGTATTCGAGTTCTGCTCGGGCCTGGTCGATTTGGTCGTAGGCGTACGACGCCATGGCGGCGGTGGTCATCGTCTCACCCTTGCGGGCAAGTGATTCGTAGGCCTCATCGTCGAGGACCTCGCGTAAGTGGGCAATCGCGGTGCTCAGCTCGGGTTCGAGCGCTGCGGTCATGGGGCTGACGGCGAAGCCGGCGATGATGGCCGCGGGTTCGTAGCGTCCGAGCCGGTCGAAAAACGCGGCGAGGATAGCCAGCGGGCCGCGGATAAGGGCGTTGCCCGCGTCGTGGTAGTTGCGGATCACCAGCGTGACGTGATCGAGCGCGGCCAGCGGGTCGCCGTGTTCGGCCTCGAGGCGGGACAGCTGGCCCACCAGGAGTGTCTCGTTGGAGCGGTTGCCGCTGTCTTGAGCGATCACCAGGCCCCGGCGCAGCCCGTCCAGCGCCCCGGCGGGATCGGCGTCGCGGAAGGCGTAGCCGTGGGCCCAAAGCGCCAACGAGAGCGCATAGGGGTTGGAGGTGGCTTGGGCGGCGTCGATCAGGCCGTTCGCGGCGGCCTGCGCCTCCTCACCGGATCCGACCATCGCCAGTGCGATGGTCAGGCATGCCCTGGTGAGTGTATGGGTGTCGCGACCGCCTGCCAGCTGGGTGCGGCACCACTGGACGCATCGTTCGGGCTGGCCATTGGTCAGATACGCAGTGCCGATCACGCCCTCGATGCCGAACGGCACCTCGCCGCGGCCAGTGCCGATCACCGTCTGACCGGCGTCGCTGTAGCCGACAGCCGCCTCGATCCGCCCGGCATTCCAGCACACAGAGGCCATCGCGTACAGGAACGCGAGCCGCGGGTGGTCGACCGCGCGGGCGGGCTCGATCAGCTCTTCGGCCCAGGCTATCGGCTCGTAATTGTCGACCCATATGCCGAGGAACGCCGCGTACGTCGCAATGGTGGCGCCCATGTCGAGATCGCCTTGGTCGGCGGCCCAGCGGAACGCGGTGCGCAGATTGGCCAGCTCGATCGTGAACCAGTCGTAGGCCTCACGCTGGCGGGGGCTGTCCCACAGGGCCAGGATGTCGGCTTCGCGGCCGGCGAAGTACCGCGAGTGGGCGGCCCGAATCTCGGACGCTTCGCCGCGGGCGACGAGTTGCTCCTCGGCGAACTGGCGGATCGTCTCCAACATCGAAAACCGGGTCCGCCCCGCCGACCGGTCGGCGACCAGCAGCGACTTACGCACCAGCGAATCCAGCAGATCCAGGGTGGCGAAGTCATCATCGGAACCCATGACGGCGCACGCACTTTCGAGGTCGAATCCCCCGGCGAACACCGAACACCGCTCCAGCAGCGGCTTCTCCGCGTCATCGAGGAGGTCGTAGGACCACGCCACCGCATGACGCAGCGTTTGGTGCCGTGACAGGCCGCGCCGCGAGCCCACCAGCAGCCGCAACCGCTGATCGAGCCGATCACGCACCTCGCCCGCGGTCATGGCCGCCAGCCGCGAGGCCGCCAACTCGATGGCCAGCGGGATGCCGTCGAGTCTGCGGCAGATCTCCACGACCGCGTCCGCCTCGCCGGGCTGGGCCAGCGAGAAGTCCGACACGACACTGTGGGCACGGTCGACGAAAAGGTTCACGGCGGCGGATTCGGTTCCGGAGTTGACGTCGAGCGACGGGACACGCCATAACTGTTCGTCGCTGACCCCCAACCCTTCGCGGCTGGTGGCCAGGATCCTCACCGTCGCCGAGGCCGGGAGGATCGCCTCGACCAGATCTGCTGCCGGCTCGAGGACGTGCTCGCAATTGTCGAACACCAGCAGCCGGACTCGGCCCTCCAACGCGGAGGCCACCGACTGGGTCACTGTCTTGCCCGGTTGCTGGGTGATGCCCAACACCGCCGCGACGGCGTCGGGTACCGCCGCGGGGTTGGTGACTGCGGCCAGTTCGAAAAGCCAGACACCATCGGGAAATTCATCGGCCAACTGCGCCCCAACTTCCAGCGCCAGGCGGGTTTTGCCCACCCCGCCCACCCCGGTCAACGTCACCAACCGATGACTCTCCATCGCCGCTTTAATTTCGGCGACCTCCGACGCACGCCCGATGAAGCTGGTGACCGCTGGCTGCAGGTTCCCTGGACTAGTGTCGACGGCCCGTAACGCAGGAAAGTCCGCCTGCAGGCCCTCCGCTCGGACCTGAAATACCCCGACCGCGGTGGGCAAATCCCGCAACCGCCGCGGCCCCAAATCCACCAGATCAACTCCGCTGAGCAGACCCGCCGTCGAGTCGGCCAGCAAGATCTGACCGCCGTGCCCGGCGGCCATCACCCGCGCAGCACGGTTGAGCACCGCACCGAAGTAGTCATCTTCCCGCACTTCGGCTTCGCCGGTCGCCAGCCCCATCCGCACCGGCAACTCCAGCTGCAGCTGCGCGGCCACCGCGGCATCGACGGCAGACCTGGGTGAGGCGAAGGCGGCGCAGACGCCGTCACCGGTGTGTTTGAACAACCAGCCACCGTGCGCCTCGATCGCATTGCGCAACACCTCGTCGTGTGCGGCCAGCGCCGCCCGCATGGCATCGGCGTCGGCTTCCCACCGACGGGTCGAACCCTCCACATCGGTGAACAAAAACGTCACCACCCCCGAAGGAGCAGCCGCCGCAGGAGCGGACACCCCCGCAGCATCTCACAAACAGACGCGCTCATACCATGCACATCGTCACCTACGACCGTCGCGGTCACGGTCGCTCCGACCGGCCCCCGACGGGTTACGACATCGACACATTGGCCCACGGATCCGGGCGCATCGCCCGGCTGGTGCTGAGTGGCACGGTGACGCCGATGCTGTTGCAAAGCGCCGACAATCCGGACGGAATACCCGACGACGTCGCGGTGCAGTCGCGCGCCGCGATGCTCCGCGACATCGGCGACTGGATGGACATGAGCGGCAAGGCCGAGTATTTCTCCGGCGAGCATCGCGTGTCTCAGCAGCTGTTGGACTGGACGCTGAACACGATCGCCGCCGTTCCGCTGCCGATTCTGACCCAGACGAGCGACGCGTTCTTGCACGCCGACTTCCGATCGGAGCTCACCGAACTCACGATTCCAACCCTGGTCATCCACGGCACCGCCGACACGTCGATGCCGATTGATCTGACCGCGCGCAAGACCGCACCGCTGATCCCCGACTGCCGCTTCATCACCGTCGACGGGGCCGGCCACGGCTTGTACCTCAGCGAGTCCAGCCGTTACAACGCAGCGCTACTCGAGTTCATCGCCTCCGCCCAGGCGCCGGTCACCGCGTCGACGCTGAACTCGAGCTGACGAGTCCGCGCCCAAGCACAATGGCAAAGGTTCCGCCTCAACGACTTCCGCGACGCCCGTCCTTCGGCAATCGGCTGATGATGATTTCGCTGATGCCCCCGCGGATTTCGCTCATCCGCGTGCGCGGGATCAGCTGTCTTCGTCTTCGTCTTGCTCTTTGCCGTTGTCCTCGTCGTCGTCTTTTTCCTCGTCTTCGTCTTTGTCGTCACCTCCGCCGCGGTCTTCGCCGTTGTCTTTATTTTTTCCAGCCACTATCTCCAGGGTTGCCCAATGACTCGGAGAGACGAAGACCGTCCACTTCCCGGCCTCGCGTCCCATCTTGACGACCCCGTTTTCGACTTCCCATTTGGTGCTGTCGTCATAGTCGGTCTCTTGTCCATCGCTGTACGTGAGTTTGAATGCCATGCCGGAGGCTGCCACGATGGCGGCCCCGGTAAACCGGTTGCTGCGAATTAGTTGTTTGCGAGGGCACGCGGTCAGGTCCGGTATTCCACCGCGCCGTCCTCGAGCACCAGCCGCGCGTCGCCGCCGTCGGAGCCGGAGGCCCCAGAGGCTTCCGTGCGGAACACCGCTTTGCCGGGTTCAGTGCGCCAGATCGAGGTGGTCAGCGTCTCGCCGGGAAACACCGGTTTGGTGAACCGCGCGTCGATTGAGGTGATGGCACCGGCCTCGCCGTTGCCGAGTTCGGCGACCAATGCCCGGCCGGAGAAACCGTAGGTGCACAGTCCATGCATGATCGGCTTGGGGAAGCCCGCCAGTTCCTTGGCGAACCACGGGTCGCTGTGCAGCGGATTGCGGTCGCCGGAGAGCCGGTAGATCAGCGGCTGATCCTCCCGAGTGGGCAACGCGACGCGGGCGTCAGGTTCCCGATCCGGGATTTCCGGGGCGACCGGGCGCTGACCCGGCTCTCCCCCGAAGCCGCCCTCGCCGCGGATCACCAGCGTGGTCAGAGTTTCGGCGACGAGCGTCCCCGTGTCAGGATCGCTGCCGCGGGCGCGCAACATGATGATCGCGTTCTTGCCCGCGCCCTTGTCCTGGATGTCGGCCACCTCGGTCACCACCGACAGTTTGCCGGCGGCCGGCAACGCCGCGTGCAGCCGGACGCCCTGCGAACCGTGCAAGAGCATGGCCCAGTTGAACGATCCGACCTTGCCAGCCGCGCCGAACGCCGGGCAGCAGATCACCGCATAAGTCGGTAGCACCTGCTGGGTGATGTCGTGGCTGTTTTCCGTGGTGAAGGACAGATCCTCGGTTCCGGCGCCAACACCGAGCGCGTAGAGCAACGTGTCGCGGTCGGTCCATTCGAACAGCATCGGTTCGGTTGTCGCGCCGACGGCATTCGGGTCGATCGCCATTCGGGTCCCCTCTCGATCGGATTCAATCGGCCAGCTCGGCCATTCCCCCGCCATTCCACCACTCGACGATGCGGTTAGGCGAAGCGCGCCCGCTCGCGATTTCTTGACCCAACCCTGGCAAACGCTTCACATCGACGCCCTCGGCAGGGCAGGCTATCGCCATGCGCAATCGCACCCGCATCGTCATCTGGAAGGCTGCTGCCGCACTCGCCGCGGTCATCACCGTCGGCGCCTGCTCGGGAAGCCCGCACGTCCGCAGCATCACGCTGACCTTCATCCGGCATGCCGAGTCCCAGAGCAACGCTGAGCACGTCATCAACACCGACATCCCCGGTCCAAGTCTGACCGAGGAAGGCCAGGCGCAAGCCGAACAGCTGGCACATCAGCTCTCCCGCAACAACTTCGACGGCATCTACGCCTCCGACATGGTCCGTACCCAACAGACCGCCCAGCCGCTGGCCCAAGCGCTCGACAAGCGGGTCGAAATTCTGCCTGGTCTGCGGGAAATCAACGCCGGCTGGTACAACAACACGCCGACGAAGAGGGCTGACCTGACGTATCTGCTCGCGCCGGCGAATTGGCTCAACGGTGACCGCAAGGACGCCGTCCCCGGCTCGATCAGCGGTATTGAATTCAACGACCAGTTCAGTGCCGCCGTCCAAAAGATCTACGACAGCGGCAACACCAAGCCGGTGGCGTTCTCGCACGCCGAGGCGATCATGTACTGGACCTTGATGAACGCCAAAAACCCCAAGGACAGCCTGGCGACCAGCCATAGCCTGTCGAACCTGGGCCGCGTGGTGGTCACCGGCAGCCCGTCGATGGGATGGACGCTGGTGGACTGGGACGGCATCCGCGACTTCAGCTACTAAGCCAGCGGGCCAAGCCAAACAGTACGGTACTGGACAGTACTGCCCTATCGGTTCTATCGTTAGTCGCTGTGATCGAGATTGCCCATCGCGGCGCGGAGTCCTCACCGTGGTCGCCGCGGGAAATCGAGCTGCTCGCGGTGACGTTGCAGCTGCTTCAAGAACACGGATATGACCGGTTGACGGTGGACGCCGTGGCGGCCGCCGCCCGTGCCAGCAAGGCAACGGTGTACCGGCGCTGGCCGTCGAAGGCCGAACTGGTGCTGGCCGCATTCATCGAGGGCATCCGCCAGGTCGCGGTCCCACCCGAGACCGGCACACTACGAGGCGATTTGCTGCAACTGGGAAAGGTGATCTGCCAGCAGGCACACCAGCATGCCAGCACCATTCGCGCGGTGCTCGTCGAGGTGTCGCGCCACCCCGCGCTCAACGATGCCCTGCAGCATCAGTTCCTCGATCAGCGGCAAGCCCTGATCCAGGACACCCTGCGGCAGGCGGTCGACCGTGGCGAGATTGCCGATGCCGTGATCAGCGACGAACTCTGGGACCTGCTGCCCGGCTACCTGATCTTCCGGTCCATCATCCCCAGCCGGCCTCCCACCCAGCACACCGTGCAAGCTCTCGTCGACGACGTCATGATCCCAAGCCTGACCCGACCCATTCAGTAAAGGCCATGGCGAAGGGATTTCACTGATCAGCCTGGTCAAGCGATGGTGGATGATGCTGGTCGCCGTCGGCGGTCGTCGCAGGCGCCGGGTTCGGCGTCTACCGGCTGCACAGCATCTTCGGCTCTCACCGCAACGTTCGGCCGCCGAGGGCATCTCGAATGAGATCGTCCCTTCAACCCCAAGCACGTCGTCCTCGAAGTCTTCGGCCCCCCCGGGGCCATCGCGACCATCAACTATCTGGATGTCAATGCCAGCCCCGCAGCAAGTCACTAGCCGCCCGCCTGCCGTGGTCGTTCACGATCACGAGCACCGAGCCCGCGGTCGTCGGCAACTTGTGGCGCAAGGTAACGGCAACACCATTGGCTGCCGCATCACCGTCAACGGTGTCGTCAAAGACGAAAGGACCGTCAACGCTGTGAACGCCTACACCTTCTGCCTGGACAAGTCCGGATGAGCAACCATCACGATCACGGCGCCCTTCTGGCCGCACACCATCCGCCGGCTTTCGGTGCCGATCTTGCTGCTCTGGGTAGCCCTCGCCGCCATCACGAATATCATTGTCCCGCAACTGGAGGAGGTCGGACGAGTACATAACGTTGCGCTGAGCTCGCCCGACGCGCCGTCACTGCAGGCGACGAAACACATCGGAAAAGTGTTCCACGAGTTCGACTCGGACAGTACGGCGATGGTCGTCCTCGAAGGTGATAAGCCGCTGGGCGATGCCGCACATCGGTTTCTACGACAGCATTGATCCAGAAATCGAACAGGACAAGAAGCACGTCGAGCATGTCCAGGACTTCTGGGGCGATACGCTCACTGCGGCCGGCTCGCAAAGCACAGACGGCAAGGCCGCATACGTTCAGGTCAATCTTGCCGGCAATCAAGGTTCGAGGCGCTTAGCCAACGAATCCGTCGACGCCGTCCGCAATATGGTCGATCACATCCCGGCCCCGAAGGGCGTCAAGGCCTATGTCACCGGCGCGGCGCCGCTCATCGCGGATCAGTTCGAAGTGGGCAGTAAAGGCTACCGCGAAGGTCACCACGATAACCATCTTGGTGATCGCGCTGATGTTGCTTTTCGTCTACCGTTCCGTTCTCACCATGATCCTCGTGCTTCTCACTGTCCTCATTGAGATGGCCGCGGCCCGCGGAATCGTCGCGTTTCTGGCGAACCACGGGGTCATAGGGCTGTCGACGTACTCGACGAATCTGCTCACGTTACTGGTCATCGCCGCCGGAACGGATTACGCGATATTTTTCGTCGGCCGATATCAAGAAGCGCGTGGTGCCGGGGAGGATCGCGAAACGGCCTTCTACACGATGTACCGCGGCACCGCGCACATCGTCTTGGGGTCGGGCCTGACCGTTGCCGGTGCGGTGTTTTGCCTCAGCTTCACCCGGCTGCCCTACTTTCAAAGCCTGGGGATCCCTGCCGCGCTTAGGCATCCTCGTTGCGCTGGCGGCCTCGCTCACCCTCGGCCCAGCCGTGCTGACATCGGCAGTCCTTCGGGCTGCTCGACCCCAAGCGCGCGATGAGGACGCGGGGTTGGCGGCGGATCGGCACGGCCATCGTCCGCTGGCCTGGACCGATATTTGCGGTGGCGACCGCGATCGCCCTCGTCGGCCTGCTCGCCCTGCCGGGATACAAGACGAGTTACGACATTCGCCCCTACATGCCCGACCGTGCCCCGGCCAAGATCGGCTACGCGGCTGCCGAGCGGCACTTCTCGCGGGCCCGCTTAGAGCCCGAATTGCTGATGATCGAGGCGGATCACGATCTACGCAATCCTGCCGACATGCTCGATCTGGAAAGAGCGGCCAAGGGCGTGTTCCACATACCCGGCATCGCCCAGGTACAGGCCATAACCCGGCCGTTGGGGACGCCGATCGACCACAGCTCGATCCCGTTTCAGATCAGCGCGCAAAGCGCCAGCCAGATCGAAAATCTGAAATACCAGAAAGATCGTGCCGCCGACTTGCTAAAGCAGGCCGCCGAATTGGCGAAAACGATCGGGATCTTGAAGCAACAGTATGCGCTGCAGCAGCAGCTGGCCGCCGATACCCACGCCGAGACCCAGGCATTTCACGACACCATGGCCACGATCAATCCAAGTTGCGCGACAAGATCGCGAATTTCGACGACATCTTCAGGCCGATTCGCAGCTACTTCTACTGGGAAAAGCACTGCTACGACATCCCTGTCTGCTTTGCGTTCAGATCCGTCTGGGACACAATCGACGGCATCGACCAGGTCAGCGAAAAATTTGAAAACCTCACCGCAACACTGGATAAATTGGATGCGCTGCAGCCGAAACTGGTGGCGCTGATTCCACCCCAGATCGCCAGCCAGCAGACCAACCGTGACCTGACGCTGTCGAGCTACGCCACCCAGTCTGGGATCTACGCCCAAACGTCGGCCGCACTCGAGAACGCGACCGCTCTGGGACGAGGCTTTGACGCCTCCAAGAACGACGACTCCTTCTACTTGCCCCCAGAGGTTTTCAGCAACCCGGATTTCCAGCGCGGCCTGAAACTGTTCCTCTCGCCCGGACGGCAAGGCTGCTCGGATGATCATTACTCATGAGGGCGATCCCGGCAGACGCCGCAAGGTATCTCACACATCGACCCGATCAAGCCACGGCCGCGCACGAAGCCGTGAAGGGCACCCCTTGGCCAACGCCGGCTTTTATCTGGGCGGCACGTCGTCCACCTACAAAGACATCCAGGACATGTCGAAAGTACGACCTGATGATCGCCGCGAGTCGCCGCGCTCAGCTTGATTTTGCTGATCATGATGTTCATCACCCGAGGCCTGGTTGCCGCGCTCGTTATTGTTGGCACGGTGGCGCTTTCACTGGGCGCCTCGTTCGGGCTGTCCGTCTTGGTGTGGCAGTACATTCTCGGCATCAAGCTGTACTGGGTGGTGCTCGCGTTGGCCGTCATCCTGCTGTTGGCCGTGGGATCCGACTACAACCTGTTGCTGATCTCCCGGTTCAAGGAGGAAATTCACGCCGGACTTGAAGACCGGCGTCATCCGTGCGATGGCCGGCTCCGGCTCGGTGGTGACCTCTGCCGGCCTGGTGTTCGCCATCACCATGTGCGCGTTCGTGTTCAGCGATCTGCAGGTCCTCGGTCAGATCGGGACAACAATCGGTCTCGGTCTGACTCTTCGACACCTTGATCGTGCGCTCGTTCATGACGCCCTCTGTCGCCACACTTCTCGGGCGTTGGTTCTGGTGGCCGCAACGGGTGCGCCCGCGCCCCGCCAGTCAAATGCTTCGGCCTTACGGCCCGCGTCCCGCGGTCCGTCAACTGCTGCTGTGGGACGACGAAGATGAACCCGCCACGGCGGTGACTCCGGGATAGTCGACAACCCGACTTTCACGATCGCGTCACACTGCGTTGACGAGCAGCGATTCCAAGCGCACGATGTCTTGCATGCGCTATGTCGTTACCGGCGGTACCGGGTTTATTGGGCGCCGCGTAGTGTCCCGTCTGCTGGACGCCCGGCCGGACGCCGAGGTGTTGCTACTTGTTCGCCGCCCGTCGCTTGGCCGCTTCGAACAGCTGGCCGGCCAGTGGGGTGAACGAGCAAAACCGCTGGTCGGCGATTTGATCGAGCCGGATCTCGGGTTGACCGAGGAGGCCATTGCCGAGCTCGGCGACGTCGAGCATGTGGTGCACTGCGCCGCGATCTATGACATCACCGCGACCGAACCCGAGCAGCGCGCGGCCAACGTGGACGGCACCCGTGCCGTCATCGACCTGGCGTGCCGGCTCGACGCGACCCTGCATCACGTCTCGTCGATCGCGGTGGCCGGAGATTTCCACGGCGAATACACCGAATCCGATTTCGACGTCGGGCAACGGTTGCCGACGCCGTATCACCAGACCAAGTTCGAAGCCGAACTGCTGGTGCGCTCGACGCCGGGGCTGCGGTACCGGATCTACCGGCCTGCGGTGGTGGTGGGCGATTCGCGCACCGGTGAGATGGACAAGGTCGACGGGCCCTACTACTTCTTCGGTGTGCTGGCCAAGCTGGCCGTGCTGCCCCGGTTGACTCCGATCATGCTGCCCGACACCGGGCGCACCAACATCGTCCCGGTCGATTACGTCGCCGACGCTGTGGTCGCGTTGCTGCACACCGACGGTCGCGACGGCGACGGCCGAACTTTTCACCTGACCGCACCGAAAACCATTGGGCTGCGTGGCATTTATCGCGGGATCGCCGCCGCCGCCGGGCTGCCGCCGCTGCGCGGGTCGCTCCCCCGGTCGGTGGCAACGCCGCTACTCAAAGTGCGCGGCCGACCCAAGGTGTGGCGCAACATGGTGGCCACTCAACTGGGCATCCCCGGCGAGGTCCTCGACGTCGTCGACCTGGCCCCCACATTCACCTCCGATCAGACGCAGCACGCGTTGCACGGCACCGGAATTGCAGTGCCCGAGTTTGGCAGCTACGCACCGGCGCTGTGGCGGTACTGGGCCGAGCATCTGGATCCTGACCGGGCCCGCCGCGACGACCCGGATGGACCGCTGGTCGGTCGGCACGTGATCATCACGGGTGCGTCCAGCGGCATCGGCCGGGCAGCGGCCATCGCGGTCGCCGAACGGGGTGCGACGGTTTTTGCGCTGGCCCGCAACGGCGACGCGCTCGACGATCTGGTCGCAGAGATTCGCTCGAACGGCGGTCAGGCCTACGCCTTCACCTGTGACGTCACCGACTCCGGGTCGGTGGAACACACCGTCAAGGACATCCTGGGCCGCTTCGATCACGTCGACTACCTGGTCAACAACGCCGGCCGGTCGATCCGCCGATCGGTGGTCAACTCCACCGACCGGCTGCATGACTACGAGCGGGTGATGGCGGTCAACTACTTCGGCGCGGTGCGGATGGTGCTCGCCTTACTGCCGCACTGGCGTGAGCGCCGGTTCGGTCACATCGTCAACGTGTCCAGCGCCGGCGTGCAAGCACGCAGCCCGAAATACAGTTCGTATCTGCCCACCAAGGCCGCACTCGACGCGTTCTCCGAAGTGGTGTCCTCCGAAACGCTTTCCGACCACATCACGTTCACCAACATCCACATGCCGTTGGTGGCCACACCGATGATCGTGCCGTCGCGGCGGCTCAACCCGGTTCCGGCGATCAGCCCCGAGCATGCGGCGGCAATGGTGGTGCGCGGGTTGATCGACAAGCCGACGCGTATCGACACCCCACTGGGCACCCTCGCCGAGGCCGGTAACTACCTCACCCCTAAGTTATCGCGGCGGATCCTGCACCAGCTCTACCTCGGCTATCCCGATTCGGCCGCGGCACGCGGGGAGGATGCCCCGACACCCGTTGTGGGACAGCAGTCGTCGCGCCACCCGAAGCGTCCGGTGCGTGCCGCCGTTGCCCGCATGCGGGTTCCCGGACCGCTCAAGCGGGCCGTGCGGCTGGTGCCCGGAGTGCACTGGTAGTCGCTCCCGGTATCGTTGCCGCAGTGGCCGCCACACCAGTTTTCGCCGACGTCGACACCGGTGTAGACGATGCCATTGCGCTGGTTTACCTGCTGGCCAGTCCGGACGCCGAACTGGTCGGCATCGCCTCGACCGGCGGAAACGTTGGGGTAGAACAAGTTTGCGAGAACAACCTCAGCCTGCTTGACCTGTGCCGCGTCGACGGCGTGCCGGTATCCAAAGGCGCCGATCACCCGTTGAACTCCCCCGCGCTTCCCGCCGGGACAGTCCATGGTCCACGAGGTCTCGGATACGCCGAGTTGCCGCCGACCGATCGTCAGCTCACCGACGATGATGCCGCGACGGCGTGGGTCAAGGCGGCACATGAGCATCCGGGCGAACTGATCGGGCTGGCGACTGGCCCGCTGACCAACCTGGCTCTGGCCCTGCGCGAGGAACCTGCGCTGCCGACGTTGTTGCGCCGGTTGGTGATCATGGGCGGCGCCTACGACTATCGCGGCAATACCAATCCGGTGGCGGAGTGGAACATCGCCGTGGACCCTGAGGCGGCGGCCGAAGTATTCGCCGCCTGGTCCCCCGAAGCGACGGACGCTGTTGAGCCACAATATCTTCCGATCTTATGCGGCCTGGACATAACGGCGAACATCTCGATCACACCCGACATCCTCGCCCGCCTGGCAGCCGCTGCGGACTCGACGACGACCGCTATGAGCGTCGACGACGAGCGGGGCACCCGGTCGTCGTCATCCAACCCGTTGATTCGGGTGATCGAGGACGCGGCGCGGTTCTACCTGGAGTCCTACTACGACCGCGGCCACGGTTATCAGGCCCACCTGCACGATCCGCTGGCCGCGGCGGTCGCGCTGGACCCGCAACTGGTCGCCACCCAGCAAGCGACGGTGGACGTCGAGCTGACGGGTACGCTGACCCGCGGCATGACGGTGACCGACTGGTCGGGACGCTGGGGCCGAAAGCCCAACGCGCTGATCGGTGTTGGCGTGGACCCAGCGGTGTTCTTCGACCGTTTCGTCGATCGGGTGGGGCCGTTCGCCGCTCGGCTGGGCTGAACAGCGTGACGGGCTCTCACTCGTAGATTCCCTCCAGATACCACCTCCGCTGGCGGTAGCACAGCAGCAGCGCGGTACCCGGATCAGATCCCCGCTCACCTTCCAGCAACACCTGGACACGGGCGGTGCGGCCCCCGGCCCGATCAGGATCCCACCAGCGTTCGTCGACCGGCCATGGTCCGGCCCACCAGCGCAGCCGGTCGTCACGGCCGCGAGAGGTCAACCGTGCCGGGTCGGCGGAAAACAGCCCACGGCTGGTCACGCGGATCGAGTTACCTTGGGCATCAAGCAATTCCACCGGATCATCGAGCAGCACCGTCGGCGATGGCTCCGGCAGTTGACCGGGCCACGGTAGACACGGGTCGGCACGCGGCACCGGCTCGTCGCCCAGCGGCGTCAACGTGATTCGCTCAGCCGGCCCGCGACCACCGCTGAGCACCGGCACCTGCACCGCCTCCGGACCGAGCAGACCCTGCACCCGTACCAGCGCTCGACGGGCCCGCATCCTGTCCTCGTCACCGAGGCCACCCCATAGCGGTAACTGCAATGCACCCGCCGAGACCACCTCCACCGCCTGCAGCCGTAACAGCGTCACCGGCGCGGTGGGTCGATCCACGAAAATCCGGGTGTTCAACCAGCCGTCCAACTGCCAGCGCACCCGGTCGGCGGTGGCATCCTCGGTCAACGGCTCGGCGCATCGCCACACCCGCGTCAGCTCTTCCCCGTTGGCGGTGACAGCGTGAATGGCCAGCCGGGTGCATCCCACCCCGGCGGCTATCAACGTCTGATGCAACGCGCTGGCCAGCGAGCGCCCGGCAAATGCCGCGGCGTCAACCCGGTCGATCGGCGGATCGCAATGCAGCACGGCGTCCAGTTCGGCCGGCGGCTCACGCCCGGACGGTCCGCGTTCCGGCTCACCGCGGGCGAATCGGTGCGCACTCACCGCGTCGGCCCCGAACCGGGAAGCCACGTCGGTGCGCGACAGCGCGGCGAACTGTCCGATGGTGCGAATCCCCATCCGCCACAGTAGATCCGCCAGATCGGCCCGTCCGGGACCGGACAGGCTGGGCTCGGTGGCGAGTTGCCGGATCGACAGCGCCGACAGAAACCGCGCGTCTTCTCCCGGCTCCACGACACGGCCTGCACGGGCGGCGAAGACCGCGGTGGACAACTGGTCGGCTATCCCGACCTGACACTCGGCGCCGGCCCCGGCCACTGCGTCGGTCAGCCGTTCGGCGGCCTGCTGCTCGGACCCGAAAAAGCGGGCCGCCCCACGCACCGCCAACACCACCAGGCCAGGACGCAGCACCTCGGCGCGGGGCACCAGATCGTCCACCGCCGCGACAACTCCTTCGAAGAAGCGAGCGTCGCGATCGGAGTCGGCAGCCACAACATGCAGTTGCGGACAGCGCGCCGCGGCCTCCCGTCGCCGCAGTCCTCGCCGCACTCCCGCCGAACGGGCAGCCGATGAGCAGGCGATCACCCGGTTGGCCAGCGTGACGGCGACCGGGGCCGTCGCGGGCAGCTCTGCGGCCGCCGCCGCGGCTACCGCAGGCCAGTCCATGCACCAAATCGCCAGTACTCGGGAGGCCACCTGACTTACCCCGTTCGCACCCGCCCGATCGCCCGCCCTCCCGCGCACACATCGAGCCGCACCTTGCTGATCCGTCCGAAACCCGGCATATCCGCCGTAATCTCATAGCCGCAGACCCGGGCCTCCAGTCGTATCGACGCACCCTGCCAGTCACCATCGGTGACCAGCAACGTGCAGCCTTTGTGGTGAGCACGGGCCACCACCGCCCGCGCCCGGGTCACTGGCACCGAGCGCCCTCCCAGAGCCAGCACGACCAGATCCATCCCGTCCATGAGCACCGCGGCCACCTCCACCGGGTCGGTCCCGGGATCCGGGATTACCGCAAGCCGGCTCAGATCGGCTCCCATTTCCACGGCGGCCAGCAGGCCGATATCCGGCTGGCCGACAATGGCCGCGTTCCCGCCGGCGGCCGTCACCGCGGCCACCATGCTCAGCGGCAGCGACCGGGCGCCCGACAGCACCGCAACTGTTCCCCGTGGCAACGCATCAGGCAACACATTGGCCAGCAGCTGCGGAACCGGAAGCCTGGTCTCCGAATCCGGTAGCAGGTCATCCGCGCCGGTCTGACTATGAGCGTGGCTGTGCCGACCGGAACCGACCTTCCCGGACACTGCCGCTATCTGTCGACGCAGCTTTTTCAGCTGCTCAGCACGGTTGTGATGAGACTGATCGGAGGCAAGAATCGCCGTCATCACCACCTCCTGGTGTCCGGGTGTTATCAATGATGTTCGAATATATGTTCGATAGAAGTCAGTCAACACCCACCCTCCGACACCGTCAAGAAACGTGAGAGGCTGTTTCATACAAACGGTACTCATGTGGCTTCTGGTGCTTTCCGACTGGCGTTTCTATGCATCGATCCCGGCCTCGAAACACCATCACCGGGGCGCCGCGCCGCCAGTTCAGCCAGGAAGCGGTGCTACCTCGACGACCTGCCGCAGAATGCGCCCTGGCGAACGCGATCACCATCAACGTGCACGCGACATCCTGGATCGACTGTCCGGAAGACCGGCCGTAGCGCGGATCTCCCGGCGCGCCGCCGCTGGGTCAGTCTCTCGAAACATGTAGTGGCTCAATGCGACTCGTGCGATTGCACCGGCACGATCACGGGCGCTCGCCGCGGCATCGAAGCCGTCCTCACGAGCGCACTGCTCCAAGGAGCTGAGCGCTCCTAATCGCCGGTGTCCAGCATGACGTGTGCGGACATTCCGCCGTCGATCGAAATCATTTGTCCGGTGATGTAGCGAGACTGCTCCGAAGCCAGGAAAACGACTAGGTCAGCGACGTCTTGTGGTTGTCCGAGGTACGGCGTCAGCGTGGCGTGGCCGAGGCGACCGATGATGTCCTCGGATAGATGCGCGCGTACGGCGTCGGTCAGGATCAATCCAGGCACGATGGTGTTCGCCCGCACGCCACGCTTTCCCTCACTGGTCGCGACGTACATCGTCAGGGTGTGCACCCCGGACTTCGACACACCGTAGGCCAGGCGGGTCCGGTCACCCGATAGCGCCGCCCCCGACGACATGTTGACGATGGAACCGCCGCCGCTCTTTCGCATTTCGGGCACCGCGTACTTGCACATCAGCAGCTGGCTTCCGAGGTTGACTTCCAAAGACCGCTGCCACACGTCCAGCGCCATCTCGCTGACGGTGGTATCCCGCGACAGGAAGCTACTGGTGGTCAGCGCCGCATTGTTGTGCAGGACATCGAGGCGGCCGAACTCCGCCACCGTGGATTGCACGACATGCCTGGCCGTCTGCTCTTCTGCGAGGTCGCCGCCGAGTGCGATCGCCCGCGCCCCCGTTCGCCGAATCTCGTCGACGACCTCGGCGGCCTTCGCCTCGTCGATATCGACGACCGCGACGGCGGCGCCTTCACGCGCCAATTCGTGCGCCGTTGCCGCACCGATCCCGCCGGCACCTCCGGTGACTATCGCGACCTTTCCGGCGAGTCTGGACATCGAGTTCTCCCAAGGCCGGTTCTTTTCGGTGACGCTAAAGAAAGTTAGCCTGATTCGATGCCGCGTATTGCGCCAATCCCGATGCAAGAGCTCAGCTCACACTCCCGCGAAATCGTGGAGACCGGCGTCGCGGCCGGACTCTACGCGACCCCGGTTCCCCTGCAGATCTTCGCGTATCGCAGCGCGCAGCTCGAACAGGTCAACATGGCCAGGACCCACCTCGGTGCCGGCACCCTGCTCGGCGGCCGGATCCTGGAGTTGCTGCGCATCCGCAGCGCCCAACTCGGCGAATGCGAACCCTGTAGCCAGTCGCGCAAGCACGACTCGATCACCGACGAGGATGTCGCCTGCCTGCTCGCGCCGGGCCACGACGCGCTGACGCCGCAGGAGCAGATGGCCGTGGAATTCCTCGACCGGCTGTCCGGCGATCACCACTCCATCGACGACGAATTCTACCGGCGGCTGGGCGAGTATTTCACTGCCGCACAGATCATCGAGCTCGGCTTCACCTGCGCCGGAACGATGGGACTGCACCGCTTCCTGCACACCCTCGACGTCTACGGCGAGTCGACGCCTGTCATCGGCTACTCCTCCGACCAGGTCGATTCGGCGAGGTGAACTATCCGCTTGGCACGTCGGCGAGAACGGCCACGAGCGGCAAAACGAACTGGCGTCGCTCGTGTTGGGGCGGGCCTCAGTCGTCTTGCTGACCGAGCAGGTCGGCCCAGTCGCGCGGCACTCGATCGCGAGGGCCGGGGACCGTCTGGTCCTCGGGATGGCATTTCGGCGGGGCAAGTTCGGGACCTTCGTAGTAGTCATTGGTCTCGCAGTCCCAGAACCAGTCCTCGCCCGGCTCGAACGATCGGATGATCGGGTGTTCAGTCTCTCGCCAGTGCGCCGTCGCGTGCCGGGACAGCGAATCGTCGCAGCAACCGATGTGGCCGCAGGCCGCACACCGCCGCAGGTGCACCCACCAACTACCGGCGGCATCACACTCGGCACAGCCGATACCACTGGGCGGCACCGACGGGTCGACAGCAGCAGCCATGCGACTGTTCCTTCCTCGCTGATGGCGTGCGTTACAACAGCAAGTCCGCCGGCCATCCCAGCGCTGTTTCTGCCCGGTCCAACTATTCCCACTCGATGGTGCCGGGCGGCTTACTGGTGACATCCAGCACCACGCGGTTGACCTCGGCGACCTCGTTGGTGATCCGGGTGGAAATCCGCTCCAGCACTTCGTAAGGCACCCGAGTCCAGTCGGCGGTCATGGCGTCCTCGCTGGACACCGGTCGCAACACGATCGGGTGCCCGTACGTCCGGCCGTCGCCCTGCACGCCCACCGAACGGATGTCGGCCAGCAGCACCACCGGACACTGCCAGATCTGCTGATCCAAACCCGCCGCGGTCAGCTCCTCGCGCGCGATCGAGTCGGCACGCCGCAGCGTTTCCAGCCGCGCTGCGGTGACTTCACCGACGATGCGGATCGCCAAGCCCGGCCCCGGAAAAGGCTGCCGCGCAACGATTTCCTCCGGCAAGCCCAACTCCCGCCCCACCGCGCGCACTTCGTCTTTGAACAGCAGCCGCAACGGCTCGACGAGTTTGAACTTCAGGTCACCGGGCAGGCCGCCGACATTGTGGTGGCTCTTGATGTTCGCCGCGCCGGTACCGCCGCCGGACTCCACGACATCGGGATACAGCGTGCCCTGCACCAGGAACTCAATATCCTTGTTTTCCAAAGTATCTCGCACGGCGCCTTCAAACGCCCGGATGAATTGCCGCCCGATGATCTTGCGTTTGCCCTCGGGATTGGTCACCCCCGACAAAGCCTCGAGGAAGGTCGCGGCCGCGTCGACGGTAACCAGGTTGGCACCGGTAGCGGCGACGAAGTCACGCTGCACCTGCGCGCGCTCGCCGGCACGTAGCAGCCCGTGGTCGACGAACACACACGTCAGCCGATCCCCGATGGCACGTTGCACCAGAGCGGCAGCCACGGCCGAATCCACCCCGCCGGACAGCCCACAGATCGCGTGGCCGTCACCAACCTGGTTGCGCACCTGCTCAACCAGCGCACCGGCGATACCGGCGGGCGTCCAATCCGCGCCGATGCCGGCGAAGTCGTGCAGGAACCGGCTGAGCACCTGCTGGCCATGCGGGCTGTGCATCACCTCAGGGTGGTATTGCACGCCGGCCAATTTTCGGGCTCGGTTCTCGAAGGCGGCCACCGGGGAGCCGGGGCTGGTGGCCACGACCTCGAACCCGTCCGGAGCCGAGGTGACGGCGTCACCGTGACTCATCCACACTGGCTGCGTACTGGGCAGATCCGAATGCAGCTCACCGCCAACGACTTTCAGTTCGGTTCGGCCGTACTCGCTGGTGCCGGTGTGCGCGACCGCGCCGCCGAGCGCCTGCGCCATCGCCTGGAATCCGTAGCAGATGCCGAACACCGGCACGCCCAGGTCGAACAACGCCGGATCGAGTTGCGGCGCACCCTCGGCGTACACACTGGCCGGGCCGCCGGAAAGCACCACCGCCTGCGGGTCGCGCGCCTTGATCTCGTCGACCGAAGCGGTATGCGGAATCACCTCGGAGAACACCCGCGCCTCGCGCACCCTGCGGGCAATCAACTGGGCGTATTGCGCGCCGAAATCGACGACCAGCACGGGACGAGGCGATGCTGACTCCACCGGCACAGTCTAGTGGCGAGCGACCGGCGGTTCGTCGACACCAAAGCGGGTTGACACAAGTGTAGTCATATGTCTACGCTTGCGCACATACCGCTGTAGTCGCTTGACTACAGCGAAGCCGAGAGGAAGCCCGCAATGACGATTCCGTCGACATCAACATTGACCGTGACCCAGTTGTGCAGCCGCATCGGCGCCCGCATCGACGGCGTACGACTGGCCGGCGACCTCGACGCCGCCACCGTCGGACAGATCCGAACGGCGCTGCTGCGCCACAAGGTGATCTTCTTCCGCGATCAGCACCACCTCGACGATGCCCAGCAACAAGCCTTCGCCGCCCGCCTCGGCACTCCCATCGCCCACCCCGCAGTGCAACAGGAGGGCGCGCCGATCATCACCCCGATCAACTCCGACTACAGCAAGGCCAACCGCTGGCATACCGACGTCACGTTCGTCGCGAACTATCCGGCCGCCTCGATCCTGCGCGCTGTGACGCTGCCGAGCTATGGGGGATCAACGCTGTGGGCGTCCACCGCGGCTGCTTACCAGGCACTGCCCGAGCCGCTCAAACACCTCACCGAGAATCTCTGGGCACTGCACAGCAACCGCTTCGACTATGTCGCCGCGGCGCAGGCGCAGACCGACGCGCAGAAATCGCATCGAACCCGGTTCGAAAAGGCCGACTTTCGCACCGAGCACCCGGTCGTGCGGGTGCATCCGGAGACCGGTGAACGCACCTTGGTGGCCGGAGACTTCGTGCGCGGCTTCGTTGACCTCGACAACTACGAGTCGCAAATGCTTCTCGAGTTGCTGCAACGGCGAATCACCATGCCGGAGAACACGATCCGGTGGAACTGGGCAGCCGGTGACGTCGCCATCTGGGACAACCGGGCGACCCAGCACCGAGCGATCGACGACTACGACGACCAGTACCGGCTGTTGCACCGGGTTACCGTGCTGGGCGACGTGCCCGTCGACGTGCACGGTCAACGCAGCCGGGTGATCAGTGGCGCTCTGTTACAGGCCCTGGAAACCGTCGCAAGCTGACGGCTGGCCGTTAGCCGGATGCGTCGACGCTGACCGGTTCCGCAAAGCCTGGCTGAGGCTCGCCGAAAGCGTGTTCACCGGCACACCGCCGACCTGACAGGCCCAACCAGGTCAGGTAGCCGAACAGCGGGAAAACAGTCGG
>CAVRRV010000023.1:0-23393 GCA_963723615.1 uncultured Actinomycetota bacterium
GTAACGGCGGACACGGAGCGCGTCGCCACCTTTTGCGGGGCGGCGCGTTCCTCCGGGGAGATCGGCACCGGCCAGGTGAGGGTGATCCGCCGGTTCTTCGACGAGTTGCCCTGCTGGGTCGATGTCGAGACCCGCCGACACGCCGAAGCCCAGCTCGCGGACTTGGCTGCCCAGTACCGACCCGACCCGTTGGGCAAGCTGGCCGACAAGCTCGCCGACTGCCTCAATCCGGACGGGAACTTCAGCGATGAGGATCGGGCATGACGGGTTGCATGCTGCGCTGCGCGCGGTGCTGGCATCGGGAGAGTTGGGTCAGCACAACGGATTACCCGCCGCGATTATCGTCACGACGACGCTCAAAGACTTGGAAGCCGGTGCCGGCAAGGGGTTCACTGGTGGCGGATCACTACTACCGATGAAAGATGTAATCCGCCTGGCCCGCCAGACGCACCACTATCTGGCGATCTTCGACAAAGGCCGCGCGATCGGCCTGTATCACACCAAGCGGCTGGCCTCCCCCGGACAACGAATTGTGTTGTAAGCCAATGAATGTTTTGGTTATGCACTCTAAACTGGACAACGGGTCATGTAAGAGGAGCGGCAAGGAATGGCAGACGACACCAGCTCGTTGAGCTTCCTCAGTCGACGCCCCTTTTGGTGGTTCCTGATAGGTCCGGCTGGCGCTGTTGGCTCGGTGTGGGGGAAGCGCCTAGCCGAGGACCGTCCACTTCTGGGTCATATCGTTTTCATCCTCGGCTTAGTGCTTATTGCGATCGGTCACGGCTGGGCCATCGACTGGGCGTACGTTCGTCTTGCCGGTCATCATCGGCATCATCAGCGACGCGCGTAAACGCAAGGAGCACGGACGCCTGCGCATCGTGTTTGGCGCCAAAAGACGTTTAGGCTATGCACCCTTAGATTGCCTGCCGGTCAGCAGGTTCGAATCCTGCCGGGGGCACGGCTTGAACAGCGCAAACATGATCGCGTGCAACATTCGTGCAACGCGGGGGCAAGGAACCGGCAGGCCCGCGATCTGGGACGCGCCCTCGCGGTTCGCCGCACCGGTGGCGAGCCAAGCGCGGTAGGGGATTAGGCGGGTGGCGCGGGTGGCGCGGGTGGCGCGGGTGGCGGTGAGCTGGCCGGTCCGGGCGCAGCCGCATTTCCATGCAGGCACTGCTGATATTCCTGAGTACCTGGGACGTTGTCAGCGCCGCAGCTGCAATCATGAACTTGCGCGGGGGGAAGCGAATTGCAAAAGTCGCTACCAGCCGAGGCCGATGGTGCGGTCCACATAACACCAGCGGCCAAGGCTGCCGCTGCACCACCGACCGTGGCCATCAATACTCTCGTCTTCATGTTGGGATTCCTTTTCTCTGGAAGACGACGGCACTCCGCCGCCGCTGGTTGCGCTAGCCGAATAGTAGGGTTTCAAGGAGAAAGTCGCAGACGTCATGTGCCACCGGCTAGGCGTATAACCCATTTTTATGGCGGAACGTCCCGATGGAGTGAGTCAGACTCAGGTCACCGACGCGACGACCCATCCGCGCCCCGTCACCGCCAGGGGTGTCGGCTTGGTGGACAGCCTTTTGGTCGCCAGCTGTCGGATTTCCGACAGCTGATGGGCCGATATGTGTAGTCATAACTACGCCACGTAGGCATGGCCGCAACTTTCAAAGTTCCTCTGTCCGTTGCGGTTTCGGTCATATACCCTCAACCGGCATGACCACCTATGTCGTCCCCGATGCCCCGCCGACCCCGAGACCGCGGCGCTTTGGCGGCCACCTCAGTCCGCAATGGGTCGGCGAATTGGTCAAGCAGGTGCTTCCCGATGGCTACACGATGCACACGCTGCGGCACCGGTTCGCCAGCCGCGCCTATCGCGGCACCCGGAACTTACTCGTACGGCGGAAGCTCGCCTTGATGGCTTGGGCAGTAGACGTCCACTGATGCGGTGATCAATCTGACTGCGGTTCTTCTAACGCGGTCGGGATATAGGTGTAAACGCGGATTCTCCCCATACCCACGGTTCATCTCCTCGTTTACCAAGGCGTCGACCGGGGTGCCGCCATTGAGTTCGCCACAAATTTCATGGGCTCGGGCGACGACACCAGCCACGTCACCGTCACCGACGGGCGGAATCTGTTCTTGTTCGAGCAGCGCCACAAACTGATCCTGCTGGCTTGGGTCGGCGCCTGCCGCGCCAGCGCAAATAATTGCGGCGGTCAGCACCACCGAGGCGCTAACCAGAGCGTCTGCAAGGCTGGTGATGCCGGTGCGCACGGCAGTCACCACCGCCGACGAGTGCGTTGCCTGGCCATGATGTCTGCGGCGTCGCCGAGCAATTCGTAGTCACCAAAGCTGACGGCGGCATCAGGTAGCCAGCTCGCGGCGCGGTGCGCTGCACCGGCAGCGGCGATGAGGATATCGACGTCGTGGACGGCCATCCGCGCGGCGTATCGATAGTGCCAATTGTTTACCGCAACAGACCCCACAAGAACTTCGACGCCGAACTCATGGCCACGCTCGCATGCGGTGACGCGGCACGTAGTCCAGTAGACGGGTCCGATCTCGTTGCGCTTCACATGCCCACGAAACCTCGCCCCCAAGGCGGGTCCGATCGCGCCGTCTAACCACTCGGCGTCGAACGTCTCCGGTGAGAATCTTCCTGTGTTCGTCACGTCAGAGACTAGGTCCCAGATCGCCGCCGCAGGCGCTGACATGGACACTGTGGCCGAACCTCGCATACCTGACATCTGTACACGACGTGCAGAACAGAGCGGGCAGTTTCTCGTCGAACTACAGCCTGTTTCAGGCCAAAGATCGTGGGTGTTCACACCCCGGCTGCGAGGTATCCGGCTACTACTGCGAGGTCCACCATGTCACCGACTACGCCAAGTGCCGGACAACCGACGTCAACGACCTGACGTTTGGCTGCGGCGGCCACCATACTCTGGTCGAACCCGGCGGCTGGAAAACCCGAAAACTTACAGCCGCCGGTTTCTAGCGCGGCGTTCGCCCTGGTCACTAGCGGCAAGCGCGGTCATCGGCCCGCTTTACCCCGGCGTCACCCCGGCGCTGCGCGACTAACCCGGCGCGGCGGCCCGGGAAGTGTAGGCCGCCGATGGGACGATCGGTGCCGTGAGTCGTAGCGCATTTCCGCCCCCTCTGCCATCGCCTCGTTGTCATAACCCACCTCTACTAGGTTGGGTTCGGGGCAGGGGCATTGCGTCGTGATCGGCTCCGAGAAGGCGATCATCGTCGCGGCGAAATCTGCGGCCTCATCGACAAGCCGCGGGTCGTCCGACACGAAGATAGGTCAGGCATCTGCGCTATCCCCTCTCCACTCCGCAAGTTTCGGGCTCCACGCATGCACGCAGGTTTTTCCGTTTTTCAATACTGCCATAAGGTTGCCGCCCAAATCGGCTGATACCGATCTGACGGAGGAAAGCCGAACGTGTTCCATAAGATTCACCAGAGCGTCGAGCTTATAAAGCGGTTCCAGAGACGGACTTATCGCCGCAGGACGCATTTCGATGGGTATGGTTTCGTGATACCTCATGCCCAGCACGAACGCCCTCTTGGAATCGGCGCTCAGCATGAACGGTTCGTCACCCTTGTCGAGATTCCGGAGCATGAGAAGCGGAATATCGCTTACCCAAAGCGGTTCGACAGGCTTATCGCGATCCGTATGGGTGCCGATTGGATTTTTCGGATGAGTCCAAGCAGTCGTCACGCCGGCGGATATAAGCTCAGGCCTTATTTCCTGCCTCCATGCTTCCCCTTCGGCAGCGATTGCTTCTGAGAAGTTTTTCTCGTTCAGATATGCGACCCCGACAACCAATAAATGGTCAGGCTGTCTGGCGTGGAATTCACGCATCGCTGCTATCGCCCGGAAAAATTCCTCCTTATGCAGGGGCAAATCGCTTGTATCATAGTAGAACTGGCGCTTCTCCAGCATCCTCCTGCTAAACGGACAATGAGCCTTTCTTCCGTCGCCTTGGACAAGAAAATCAAGGTACTTTTGTATTACCGCCACGCACTCGTCCGTGTGATGGCTAAGTTCAGTGAATGCGTAATCGGATCGTGGTCTCCGCACTGGCAGCAACCGCCAGAGCTTGCGATTGAGGCGTTTCCACTCCCGGTAGTCGTCGGAATTGAGCTGCTGCCCAAAGACAGTGGCGATCGCGACGTTGCGCTGCAGGTATGCTTCTTCATTGCGTCGCCACACCCGCGCGCAACGATAAAACGGCACCGACGGGTGCAGGTGATGCACCAAGTGGTAATTCTGCGACAGCATCACTGGGGTAAACAGCCATTCCATTCCGACGCGGACTCGGGCAGTGCAGTAGCGGTTGCTGCGTTTCATGACCTCCAGCCCGTGGTGGGGCAGCCAGTTGAACCACCAACCCAGAAGTGTGATCGCAATGCGCTGCGGGATCAGGAACACGGCGGCGAGCACCCAGAGGTTGCCGGTGAAGGTCGCGATCGTCAGACCAGCCGTGCTGAGGGTGAACAGCACTGCGGTCTCGACGTACTCGGCCCGTGGTCGGCTCCCCAGACGACGGATGTAGTAGATGGCATAGAAGAGCTCGGCCGCTGGCCAACGAAACGGTAGCTGCCATGTCGCAGCCCGCGACGCGTATGCGTCCGGGTCGTCCTCGTCGTCGTTTACATACTTGTGGTGCGCGATGTGGATGAACCTATACGCCGGGAAGGAGAACATCGGCGTGACGAAGACCCATGCCAACCTTCCGACCAGCGCATTTACCCAACGTTTGGAGCTGATCAAGTAGTGCACCGCTTCATGCACCACTGAGAACATCACGAAGATCACCACGGCGTTGACCGCGATCGTTACGCCGCTCCAGACCCATCCAGCGATCCCCGCAGTTGTCGAAAGGATGAACACCGTCAGTGCGGTGAGGTAAACTCCGATCGTCGGTAGAGCAAGCTTGGGTATCGGTTGGTCAGGATTCCGGAGCGGCTGACGCTTGGCCGGCTGCGACGGCGCGCGGTCCATCTCATACAAGGCCGACATTAACCCCCCTTTCCCGTATGTCTGCCGACGGTCCGCGAGGGGGGCCGCTCGCCCTCGCTAGACGAAGCATATGGCTTGGCTGAGGCGACCGTAGGAAAATTCGCCAAAAATGGAGCCGCGGGCAATTAGCCGTCGAATATCCGTTAGCTGATCGTGATCATCGCCTAATTCACAGAGCGCCAGGCTGACCGAGGGTCAACGGTGGTGGCGTAAGTCGGCGCCGTTTCGCTATAGAGGCGGATATGGCACGGACCGACAACGACAGCTGGGACGTGCCGACCGGCGTCGCCGCTACCGCCACGTTGGTCGCGGCCGCGCGGGCGGTAGCCACCAGAAGCCGGGGCTCCGATCCCCTTCGCACTCGGGTTTGGTGCGCTACCCCTCCTGGAAGCGGGCGCCATCGACATCAGCGAGTTCGCCAGCCTCAGCCCGTAACTCGCCGGCTAGGGCTCCAGCACGACCTTGCCGAACACCCCGCCGTCGGCCAGGGCCTGTAGCGCCGCACGTCCTTCCGAGAGCGGATACCGTTGCGGCGGCGGTGGTTTCAACCCAGCCGACACCAGTTGGTTCAGACCCCAGGCGAACAGCGCCGCCGAGCCGGGCACCTGATGCAGGTACTCGCCCCAGGCGACGCCGAGCACGCCGACGTTGCGCAGCAGCAGCCGGTTGACCTTGACCGTCGGAATGGCACCCGCCGCGAAACCGATGACCAGCAGCTTGCCGTCGATGGCCAACACGCGGATGGCATCATCGAAGGCCGGCCCGCCGACCGGGTCGACCACGATATCCACGCCCCGACCGTCGGTATGCTCGCGCACCGCCTGAGCCCAGCCGTCGGTCAACGGCAGCACCACATCGGCGCCCAGCGACTCGACGAAATCCGTTGCGCTCGTGCGATGCACCACCGCGATAACCTTGCTCGCGCCCATCGCCCTGGCCACTTGGATCGCCGCGGTGCCCACACCACCGGCCGAACCCAACACCAGCACACTGTCGCCCTGGCGCATCGCGGCACGCCGGGCCAGAGCGAAGTACATGGTGTTGTAGTTCACCAACAGCGACACCGCTTCGGCGTCGTCGAGTTCCGCCGGACTGTGGGTCACGTTGGCCACCGGAGCGATCACCTTTTCGGCGTAGCCGCCGAGCACCCCGAACGCCGAAACCCGGTCTCCGACCTTGAATTCCGACCCGTCCGGCGCCCAGTGCACCACACCGGCGGCCTCCATGCCGGGAATGAACGGCGGTGGCAGCTTGAGCTGGTACTCACCCTTGCTCAGCAGCAGGTCCGGAAAGCACACCCCGGCGGCGCGGACGCCGATAACCAGAGTGTCGTTGTTGCCGGCGACGTCATCGACATCCGTGTAGACGAGACCGGATGGGCCTGAAAGTTCCTGTACTACACAGGCTTTCATGAAGTTTCGATCACCGGATCGAGAAGTTGGCCTGCTTCGCAGCGGACAAGTCGTCGATCTCGGCCCAGTGCGCGGCGATCTCCTCGACCGACGGCGGTGTCTTGAAGGTGACGCCCTCGTTCTGGAACAACGCGGTGCGCTGCACCTTGCCGCCGCCGACGATGAAGATCGAATCGGTGTCAGGCACCTCTTCGGTGCACAGGTAGGCCACCACCGGCGCTACGAAATCCGGTGTCAGGTTTTTGAGCACCTCGGGCGGCAGGATGTCTTCGGTCATCCGGGTGGCCGCGATCGGTGCGACCGCGTTGGCCTTGATGTTGTACTTGGCGCCTTCTTGGGCCAACGTGTTGATCAGGCCGACCAGGCCCAGCTTGGCCGCGCCGTAGTTGGCCTGACCGAAGTTGCCAAACAGTCCGCTAGTGGAGGTGGCGACGACCACACGCCCGAAGCTCTGCTCACGGAAATGCGGCCAGGCGGCGCGGATTACGTTGTAGCCGCCGTAGAGATGCACCTTGAGCACCGAATCCCAGTTCTCGAACGACATCTTGTGGAAGGTGCCGTCGCGCAGGATTCCCGCGTTGCTCACCACGCCGTCCACCTTGCCGAACTCGTCGATTGCGGTCTTGATGATGTTCGCCGCGCCCTCAGGCTCGGCGACGCTGTCGTAGTTGGCGACCGCACGTCCCCCGGCGTCCTTGATCTCCTCGACCACCTGGTCGGCCATGTTGTGTCCGGCGCCGGTTCCGTCGCGGGAACCGCCGAGGTCGTTCACGATGACGCTGGCGCCTTCCCGCGCGAGGGCCAGGGCATATTCGCGGCCCAGGCCGCCACCGGCTCCGGTGACGACAACGACGCGATCCTGCACTCCGGGCATGGGCTTCCTCTCTTTCTCGGGCTTCATCGCCCGACTCTTCTCAAAGGCCGGTTCGGTTTGGTCGTGGCGACGCTAGAACAGCCGGCGCGCCAACTTCCACGCCCTATCTGTATACGGCGGGTAGATGAAGCTGGATATGTCGGGTCGGGTCGGCTTGGTCAACACCGACTTGCTGTGGCTGAACTCCTCGAAGCCCCAGCGCCCGTGGTAGGCGCCCATCCCCGATGCACCGACGCCGCCGAACGGCAGCCTGGCCGTCGACACCTGGAAGGCCAGGTGGTTGACCAGCATGCCGCCCGCAGGCACCTCTCTGATCACCCGTTCACGCACCGCACGCGTCTTGGTGAACAGATACGCCGACAGCGGCTTGGGTCGCGAGTTAACGAAACGTATTGCATCGTCGAGGGATTGGACCGAGATCACCGGCAAGATGGGACCGAAGATCTCGTTGCTCATCAGCGGCTCGTCGGGATCGGGGTCGACCACCACGGTCGGTTCCAGGCGCAGGGTCGACGCATCGGAGTTGCCCCCCAACGCGATGGTGCCCTTCGTGGTGGCCAGGTATCCGGTCAGCCGGTCGAACTGGCGTTGGTTGACGATGCGCAGGCCGGTCTTCTCCTCCGACCGGAACTTCGTAACGGCCTGGCCGATCTTCTCGACGAGTTCGTCGCGGACCTTCGCATCGGCCAACACGTAGTCGGGCGCCACACACGTTTGGCCGGCGTTGACCAGTTTGATCCAGGCGATCCGCTTGGCCGCGACGTCGACGTCGGCGTCGGCCGCCACGATCACCGGGCTTTTGCCGCCGAGTTCAAGGGTGACCGGGGTCAGGTGCGGCGCAGCACCCTCGTAGACCTTGCGACCGATCTCGGTGCCGCCGGTGAAAAACACCCGGTCGAGACCCTGCGCGATCAGCTCTTGGCTCACCGCGCCGTCGCCCTCGACCACCGCGATCGCCTCGTTGTCCAGATAGCGGGGGACCAGCTCGGCCATCAGGTCCGCGGACGCCTGCGCGATCTCGGATGGCTTGAGCACCACGGTGTTTCCCGCCGCAATCGCCCCGACCAGGGGGCCCAGAGTCAGATAGAACGGGTAGTTCCAGGCACCGATGATCAGCACGGTGCCGTATGGCTCGTACTCGACCCAGCCGCGGCCCGGCAGCTGCGCGAGCTCGAGCAGACGGTATTTGCGGCGCATCCACTTCTTGACGTGCTTGGCCGCATAGCGGGCCTCGCCTGCGGTCGTCGCGGCGTCGGCCAACCACGCCTCGAACGGGCTGCGGTCGAGATCCTCTTCGAGTGCGGCTGCGATCGCCGGCTCGTTCTCCACCATCATCTTCTCGAGCGCGCGGAGCTGGGTTTGGCGCCACTGCACGCTGCGGGTTTTGCCGGTGGCAAACGTCTGGCGTAGCCGCGCGACCGTCTTCGCGACGTCGGGGCCTGGGGTCGCGGTGCTGTCCGCGGTCTTTGCGGTGATTTCGGTGGTCATCGGGTTCCCTTCCTGACCGGCGAAAACCCAATCCTAATCAACCAGCCGGTTGGGCAACAGGTGCCCTCAGGAGTTGCAGGCGCCCGCTCTTACGGCTTTTCGGCGGAGACGAAAACAGCCCGGAAGGTCGCAGCCACGCTGGGCTCTTCTGGCAGCGGGCGACCGAGTTGGGTGAGGTAGTCGCCGCCGGTCAACGCCTCGACGCGCCACTCGTGCGTATCGAACCAGGCTGCCGGATCGCGGCGCTCGTCCTCGGTGTACCACAGGTCGCCGGGGTCGAAGACGTTCTCGTCGCCGAGCCGACGCCGCAGTTCGTCAGTCTTGACGCGGCGTTTCTGGTAGGCCTCGCGGGCGGCGTCGTCGAAGGTGAAATCCTCGATGCAGACCCGGCTGCCTGGTGCGCTCAGCGCGTCCATGTCGGCGAACAATCGCTCCTCGGCCTCGCCCGGCAGGAACATCAACAGGCCTTCGGCCAGCCACGCAGTGCGTTGCGCGGGGTCGAACCCTTTGCTGCGCAACGTTTTCGGCCAGTCGAACCGCAGGTCGGCCGGAACCTCGCGACGGTCGGCCACCGGTTGGACGCCATTGGCGGCCAAGGTTGCGGCTTTGTACTCCAGCACCTTGGGCTGGTCCACCTCGTACACGCTGGTCCCAGCCGGCCAGTCCAGCCGATAGGCCCGCGAGTCCAGCCCGGCGGCCAAGATCACGTGTTGACGGATGCCCGCTGCAGCTGCCGCGGTGAAATACGCGTCGAAGAAGTGCGTGCGCGCGGCCTGGTAGTTGACCATGTGGTGACGCACGGCCTCCAACTCGGGATCGGCCGTGTACGTCGTCGCCATCTTCGCAACCAATTCGGCGAGTTCAGGGCCGTCGATCAGCATTTGCGCGAACTCGTCGCGGATCAGCGGCTGCTCATTGGCCGTCTCGGCCGCCCGGGCGGAGGCCACCATGACGGCGGTCGCGCCGACGCTGGTCGCGATGTCCCAGGTGTCGTCGTCGGTGCGACGGGTCGTGCTCATGCGCGTTCCGCGGTCACGAATTGCGCAAATGCGTCCTTGTCGTCGCCCATCGGCACGCCGTCGACCCAGCGGTCCAGCCGACGCATCTCGTCCCCGGAGTTCTGCGCCGTGGCCCGCCAGCCCTGGTTGTTGAGCCAATCGACGACCACCGCACGATCCTCGTCGTGGTAGATCAGGTCCTGTATGTCGACGCTTCGTTCGATGCCGAGTTCAGCGGCCACCCGCTCGAACCGGTCCCGCATCTCCTGACGTCGCTCGTCTGCGTGGCTGGCCGCGGTCTCCACCGCGATCCGGCTGCCCGGCGCACTCAACTCGGTGATCAGCGTGAACAGCCGGTCCTGAGCGTCGGCCGGCAGGTACATCAGCAGCCCCTCGGCCAGCCAGGCCGTCGGCGCCTTCGGGTCGAGACCCTCAGCAATGAGGGCGGCGGGCCAGTCCTGGCGTAAGTCGATCGGCACCTCGCGGCGGTCGGCCGACGGCGCGGCACCGTGGGACGTCAGCGTCGCCGATTTGTAGGCAAGCACCTTGGGCTGGTCGATCTCATACACCGTGGTGCCGGCCGGCCAGTCCAGCCGGTAGGCGCGCGAGTCCAGCCCGGACGCGAGGATCACCACCTGACGGATCCCGGCGGCCACCGCCCCGGCGAAGTGGGCATCGAAGAAGTGTGTCCGCACGGCTTGATAGCTGCGCATGTGCTGGAAAATCGCGGCTGTCTCCGGATCGATGGACTCCACCTTGGCGACCAAGGAGTCGTCGAGCATGCTCTCCCACGCGCCGGTGCCGGCCTGGCTGACCAGGAGCCTGGCGTAGGGGTCACGGATCAGCGGATCGGGCCGGTCGGTTTCGACGGCCCGCGCGGCAGCGACCATCACCGCCGTGGTGCCGACGCTGGTGGCGATGTCCCAGGTGTCGTCATCGGTGCGCAAGGTGCTCATCGTGCTCCTGCTTCCTGCAAATGCGGTTGGTGATCAATCAGTTGCGCCAAGCTGGGCGCGCAGCAGCTTGGTGGTGAAGGCCTCATCAGCCAGGTCCGCGGATATTGGCCGGCCCAGCCGCGCCATCTCGTCGGCGTTGCTCACGGCGCGCACCTGCCACCCGTGCTCGGTCAGCCATTCCGCGGCGTCCGCACGGTCGTTTTCCTGGTAGGTCAGGGTTTCGACGTTGATGTCGAGGCTCAGGCGTTGGCGCAGCCGGTCAAAGCGCGCCCGCCGCGCCGCGCGGCGTCGTTCGTTGTCGGCCGAACCGAGACTGAACGCTTCGACAGCCACCTGGCTGCCGGTCGCGCTCAGCTCCGTCAGCATCTCGAACAGGCGGTCCTGAGCTTCGGCGGGTAGATAGGGCAGCAGGCCCTCGGCCAACCACGCGGTCGGTTGATTCGGGTCGAAACCCGCGGCCGTCAACGCGGCCGACCAGTCGTCCCGTAGGTCTACCGGGACGGTGCGCCGGGTAGCTGTCGGAGCCGCGCCGGCTGACTCCAAAGTGGCCGTCTTGTACTTCACCACCTGGGGCTGGTCGATCTCGTAGACCGTGGTACCGGCGGGCCAGTCCAGACGGAAGGCCCGTGAGTCCAGCCCCGCGGCCAGAATCACCACCTGCCGGATTCCGCCGGCGACGGCCTCAGCGAAGTAGGTGTCGAAGAAATGCGTGCGCACCGCTTGGTAGTCACAGGCCAACCGGTGGGCTCGCCGTCCGTGTTCGTCGTCGCCGATCCACTCGAGGTCGGGGCTGGCCAGCCGTGCCCACGACTCTCCAGCCGACGACACCAACAAGAGCGCGAACTGGTCCCGGATCAATGGATCAGCTGTTGCCGTCTCGACTGCGCGGGCCGCGGCGACGCTCAAGGCGGTGGCGCCAACGCTTTCAGTGATGTCCCAGCTGTCCCCTTCGGCACGCACCGAGCTCACGTCGTACAAATCAGTCATAGTGCACTTATGCTACCGAATAAGTTAGTTAATCTATGTGCTGCTGTGCGCTATTTCACTGCCCTTAATTTGGACGCCGGGTGAGGCTGCGGGCCAACAACTGTCGCAACTGGTCGGTGACCGGGTCCAGTTCGTGCCGGCTACCGACAAAGCCGGCGTAGAAACCGACTCCCAGCAAGACCGCGATCAGCATCTCGGTGAGCGCCGAGGCGTCGGTGTCGGCAGTCAGCTCTCCACGCTGGATTCCGTCGTTGATGGCCCAGGACAGAAATTCCCGGGTTGTGTGAACCGAGTCGGCTTCCGATCGGCTCAGCTCGGGGTGCCGCTGCGACTCCAGCGTTGCGGTGATCAAAAACGCCGCCGCCGTCCGGTTTTCGATGTCGGCCGCGGTCGCGCGCTCGATGAACGCGGACACCCGGCCCGTCAGGGTCGTTTCTTCCCGCGCCCGCTTAACGCTGGCCGCCACGACCACGTCGTTGGTCTCCTCCAGCACCTGCCAGTACAGCTCGCGCTTATTTGCGAAGTAGTGATTGATGGCAGGCCGGGTCAGGTCGGCCCGGATCGCGATCGCCTGAAAGGTGGCCGCGTCGTAACCGCGTTCGCTGAACACTTCGCGGGCTGCACGTAAAATGCGCTTACGCGTCTCGGCCGCCTTCGCTGCGGGGGGGCGACCCGGTCCCCGACTCGCGAGCTCCACCACAGAACAAATTGTGCCATAGATCACACTCCTGGCCGTTACGTCGACCGACCCGTTGTTAGCTGGCCGGTGGCCGCGCCGAGTGGTGAGGCATCAACCCGTCGGGCGGGACGCTGCCGAACTTGCCGGCCTGGAAGTCCTCGACTGCCTCGATCAGCTCGGCCTTGGTGTTCATCACGAACGGGCCGTAGTGGACAACCGGCTCCCGGATCGGCCGGCCGCCGAGGATCAGTACCTCCAGAGCGGGCCTGCGCGACTCCTGCGACGGCGCGGCGGCGACGGTGATCCGGTCACCGGGGCCCAGGACCACCAATTGGCCCTGCTCGATCGGGTGTGCGATCGGACCGACCGATCCGCGCCCAGAGAGGACGTAGACCAGTGCGTTGTAGTCGCGATTCCACGGGATGTTCAGCCGCGCCCCAGGTTGAATTGTGCTGTGCGCCATCGTAATTGGTGTATGAGTGACGCCGGGGCCATGGTGGCCGTCGAGCTGCCCCGCGATGACGCGGATTAGCGCCCCGCCGTCGTCAGAGGACAGCAGTGCGACGTCGGTGCCCTCGATGGCCTGATATCGAGGGGTAGCGAACTTGTCCTGCTTCGGTAGGTTGACCCAGAGTTGGATGCCGTGGAACAGTCCGCCACTTTCGACCAGCTCTGCCGGTGGCGTTTCGATGTGCAGGATGCCGGCGCCTGCCGTCATCCATTGAGTCGCGCCGTCGGTGATCAGCCCACCGCCACCGTGCGAATCCTGGTGCGCGAACCGGCCGTCGATCATGTAGGTGACCGTCTCGAATCCGCGGTGCGGATGCCAGTCGGTCCCCCTGGGCTCACCGGGCTGGTATTCCACCTCGCCCATCTGGTCCATGTGCACGAACGGGTCCAGCGCGGCGGTGCTGACACCGGCGAACGCGCGGACCACCGGGAATCCTTCACCCTCATAGCCGTGCGGCCCGGTGGTGATCGAGCGGACCGGACGTTCCGTGTCGGTCGGGCCGGCCGCGGTCACCCGCGTCAAGGTCAATGTGTCTGCGGTTACGGCGGGCATCTTTAGCCTCCTAGCGTTGATGCCAGGTATAACCGGACTGCGGTCCGATTATTCCGGTGGGCTGCTGCGGCTGAGATCGGTGCTGTTAGCGTGCCGGGCATGTCACAGGTGGACGAGAACGTGTCTAAGCACAGTTCCGAAGACGGCCTTCACGTGGGCGGCGGTCGCTTGGGCCGCTTCATCAGAAATCTCGAATATCTGTACAAATGGCTCGTGCTGGGCATCATCATCGGCGTGGTCGCCGGTCTCGGTGCCGTCGCTTTCTACCTGGCGTTGCGCTACACCACCGGCTTCCTGTTGGGCTATGTGGCCGGCTACCACATGCCCACCGCGCTGGTCGAGGGCGGCCGTCCGGGTTCTTCCCATTACCAGAGGCCGTGGGCGCTGCCGCTGGTGACGACGGCAGGCGCACTGGTGTCGGCGTTGATCGTGGCCAAGTTTGCTCCCGAAGCCAGCGGCCACGGCACCGACAACGCGATCGAGGCGATCCACACCGATCCGCGGCACATCCGGGGCCGGGTCGTGTTGGTGAAGATGGTTTCCAGCGCGCTGACCATCGGCTCGGGCGGTTCAGCCGGGCGTGAAGGCCCGACCGCCCAGATCTCGGCCGGCTTCGCGTCGATGCTGGCGCGCCGCCTGCACCTGTCCGACGCGGACGGCCGAATCCTGGTGTCGCTGGGGGTGGGCGCTGGCATCGGCGCCATCTTCGGCGCGCCACTGGGTGGCGCAGTCCTGGCAGCGTCGATCATTTACCGCGAAGACCTCGAGTACAGCACGCTCTACCCCGGCTTCGTCACCTCGGCGACCGCCTATGCCGTGTTCGGCTCGTTTTTGGGCTTCGACCCGATGTTCGGCTACGTCGACGCCGAATATCGTTTTGAGGACGCCTGGCCGCTGCTGTGGTTCGTCGTCCTGGGTGTCGTCGCAGCAACTGTGGGGTATCTGTACGCGCGCATCTTCTATGCCACCGAAGCGCTGACCGCTCGACTCCCTGGCGGCTCAGTCCTCAAGCCCACCATCGGCGGCCTGCTGGTCGGCCTGTTGGGTTTGGCGATTCCCCAGATCCTGAGCAGCGGGTACGGCTGGGTGCAGTTGGCGACGACCAAGACAGGACTGCTGACGATTCCGTTGTGGATCGTGCTGATCCTGCCGATCGCGAAAATCGTCGCCACGTCGTTGTCCATCGGCACCGGCGGATCCGGCGGAATCTTCGGGCCCGGGATCGTGATCGGGGCGTTCGTCGGCGCGGCGGTCTGGCGGCTGGGCGACATGTTCCATCTTCCGGGTGTGCCAAATAGCCCGGGCATCTTCGTGGTGGTGGGGATGATGGCGTGTTTCGGCAGCGTCGCGCACGCGCCGCTGGCCATTTTGATCATGGTGGCCGAGATGACCGGGTCGTTCTCGGTCGTGCCAGGAGCGATTATCGCGGTCGGCATCGCATCATTGCTGATGCATCACACCAAGGTGTCGATCTACCGCTCGCAGCGCCTCAACCGCGAGACCGCCGAAGCCGAGCGCCAAGAGACCGCCGAAGCCGAACACCTAGCGGCCGCCGCCATCGGACAGTGATCGAGTCCGTTTGCGCCAACGCCCGTTCAGCTGTTGCGCCGGGCGGTTTTCGCCGCGGTCCGTTCGGTGGAAGAACCCTCATGGGCTAACTTGCCGCCGGCATTCTCCAGGTGAGCGCGCACAAACCACTGGAACTTCTCCAGCTCGGCGGCCTGGTCGATCAAGATGTCCTGGGTGACCGGATCGAGCTTCTCGGTTTCGTCGATGGCCTTGCGGGTGTCTTCGACGACCCCGTTGTAGACCAGGTCAAGTGCGGCCAGGTGGGCCTGGACGGTGTCACGGCCAACCGAGTAGTCGTCCCAGGTGCGCTCTTTCACGATCGTGCCCGGGGTACCTTGCGGCGACCCACCCAGAGTCGCGATCCGCTCGGCCACTTCGTCGGCGTAACCGCGCACCAATTCCACTTGCGGGTCGATCATTTCGTGCACGCCGATAAAGTTGGGGCCGACCACATTCCAGTGGATGTGCTTGAGCGTCAAGTGAAGATCGTTGTAGGTGCTCAGCTGCTTCTGCAGCAGGTCAGCGATTTTGGCTCCCTGCTTGTCGGTCAAGCCCGGGACAGTGAATTGCGTCATGGCTACCTCCCTGAGGTCGTCGCGCCCGGTCGGGGCACGCATACCCGATAAGGGCAGGTGGTAACCGCCCAGCCGCGTCACAGCGCGCGGATGTCCTGCACCGGCAGTCGCGCCCCGCGACGCGGCTCGTAGGCCAATCCGCTGGCCTCCAGCAACCGGACCACCCGATGGCGGTGCGGCCGCATCGGCTCGAGCAGCTCGACCATGTCGGCGTCGACGATCGGGCGTCCCAGCAACGTCCAGCCGATCATCTTGGGGATGTGGTAGTCGCCCACCGACAGCGCGTCGGGATCACCGAGCGCACGTTGCGCCGTCTCGGCCGCCGTCCATACCCCGACCCCGGGCAGCGATGTCAGCGCCTCGCGGGCCTGCGCGGCCGGCCACGACGTGAGCCGTTCCAACGACGACGCCCGCTGCGCGCAGCTGACCACGGTACGGGCCCGTCCCGGATCGACGTTGGCGCGGTGAAACTCCCACGACGGGATGTGCCGCCACACGTCGGCCGATGGCGGCACCCGCATCCGCGCCGGCCCGGGTCCGGGCGGCTGCGTGCCGAATTTGGTCACCAGCAGGCGCCAAGACCGGAAAGCATCGGCACCCGGTACGCGCTGCTCGATGACCGCCGGGATCAGGGCTTCCAATACCTGACCGGTGCGCCCGAGCCGCAGGTGCGGCACCCGCCGATGCGCGGCGGCGACGATCGGGTTGACCGGTGCGAAATCCGACGCATCGTCCTCGGCGCCGAGCATGGCCGGAAGGGCGTCGAGAAACTCGTCAGCGCCGCTTCCCCACGCCGTGCAATCGACCGCGTTGGGCGCGGCGCGGCTGATCCGCGCCGTGACGGATCCGCTGCGCAGCAGGCTGGTTCGCCAGATTGCGCCGTCGTCGCCGACTTGGAGACATGGATCCCGCGCACCTCGGCGCAGCGGGAAAAGGGTGATCTCGGGGCTGACCACACCCACGAACGTCACCGTGCGAGCGCTACTCATCATTCGCTCCCGCCGGATGCCGCAACTGCTCGATCCCGACGATCATAGGTCTGGCTCGGCCGCACGCGCGCCCCGCGCATGATAGACCGGTAACTGTGTTCCACGTCAGGATGACGATGTGACCACCCCGTTCGACGATCCGCAGGCCGAGCTGGCGTGGATGTTCCTGCAGTGCCTGTCCGATGACGGAGACATCGACGAATGCTTCGGGCTGCTGAGCGACGACTTCACCTATTGGAGCATCCAAAGCCACGAGTCGATCGGCAAGGCGGCGCTGCGCCGAGAGGTCGAGCGGCGCAAGCGTCGGGTCGAGATGAGCCTCGATTTCATCCGGTGTTTCAACGACGGTGAAAGCGTGGTGATCGAGGCGCAAGCCGATGGCGAGACGGCCGACGGCGTGCGCTACGACAGCCCCGCCGTCTTCATTTTCGAGACCCACCACGGGCTCATCACATCGTTGCGCGAATACAGCGACACCCAACTCGCTGCGCAGGTGTTCGGCCCCGCTGGTTCCTAATCGGGCTCGACGGTGATCTCAGCCTTGTCGGGATAGAAGGCGATGTGGCCAGCGATTGCCGCCACCGCGGCGTAGGGCTGCTCGTATGTCCAGATCGCGTCGTCGACGGTGTCGCCGGCGGCTGTGGTCACGCTGTAATAACCGGCTTCGCCCTTGTACGGGCAGTAGGTGCTGGTGTCGGTACGGGTCAGCAGGTCTTGGACGACGTCTTTGAATGGAATGTATTGCACGGCAGGGTAAGTGGATTCCTGGAGCTGCAGTGCGTCGTCTGTGTCAGCGACGACCTCGCCGTTGACACGGACCACAACCCGCGCCTGGGTCGGGCTGATCGTGATCGGATGCTCGGTGGTGGGTTCCAGAACAGGCCGACTAGTCATGGTGACATCTCCTCGAGTGCGAATAGCAAGTGCAACGCTCGCCGGCGCGCAAGATTCCCGACACGGGTGTTCAATTCAGCCGGCGGGCGCCAGCATGTCCTTCCATCCAGTGTCTCCGGTGTGGCGCGAATCTTCCAGCGTGTATTTGGCGCCATCGGGCCCCACGACTTCGCCGCTGGACGGGACATAGATGGCCGTCGGGCTTGCCGGCGTATAGATGCACGGGTTGGGCTGCTGCCCATTGCACTGCACGGTGCCCGATCCGGGCCGCTGCAGCGGATCGTTGACCGGCGGGGGTGGTACGGGCAGCCGATCGGCCGGTGCCGGGTTGAGGCCGTTGTTGATCGACGGTGCCGGTATCACGTGGCCGGGATCGACCGGTTGATCGCACCGAGCGCCCGGCGCCGGGCAATTGCGCAGCTGATTGGGATCCCCGTACCAGGGATTGGTGCCCAACGGAACATACGGTTTGTTGTCGCGGCACTCCCGCGGCGTGGCCGCGCGCTTGCCGGGGACGTCGACGCACGGATAGTTGCGGGCACCGCGCACCACGTTGGCCGGAGTGTCTTGCGGGATCTTGCAATAGGTTCCGGACGGCAATGGCGCCATGCTGGTGTCCGCGGGCGCGCGCCACTCCGACGCCGGCAGGAACCCGGTCAGGCATGGTGGCGGATTATTGATTGACAGGTTGAGACCCAGCAGCACCGACCCCGGAGCGGACGCGACCAATGTCTGCGCGATCGCGCCGATCTCCGGCAAGAAAACCAACAACTGCTCGAGACCTTTGTTGTAACGCTTGAGCATGTCGGCGACGACTTCTAAGTTCGCCAGAGTCTGCGGCAGCGACTCGCGGACGTCGCTGAACACTTCGGCGACCTGATCGGCCGTCGGCGCCGCTTTCGACAGGATGCTTTGCACCTGCTGGTCGCTTTGCGCGATCTGGGCAGTGAGCACGTTCAGGTTATGCGACCACTGCGCGATCGAATCGCCCGAGTCGACCTGGCTGTCCAGGATCGGTGCCGCGTTACCGATGATGTCGTCGACGTCGGAGATGTTGGCCTGGAAGTCACCGACGACCGACTGAGTCGAGTCGACGAGGCGTTGCAGCGCCGGTCCCAATCCGCCGATCGCCTGCGCCGTTTCGTCAAGCAGCGAGGCGATCTTGTGCTTGGGAAGCACCGACAAACCGCGGTTGGCCGCGTCCAGCGCGGGGCCTAATTCGCTGGGCACCGTGCCCTTGGTGATGGTCTGTCCGGGCGAGAAGAACGTTGCCGGGTTGCCGGTGGACGCCAGATCCAGGTACTGCTCACCGATCGCCGACACCGAGTGCACATTGGCTGATGCATCGATCGGGATCTTGTAACGGCTGTCGATGCTGAGCGTCGCCCGGACACCGTGTGCCGTCGGCTCGACCTTGGTCACCCGGCCGATCTGAATTCCCCGATACGTCACATTGGACGTGCGATACAAACCACCCGAGGCCGGCAGCTCCGCGATCAGCCGATACTGGCCCACACCGAGCTGGCTTGGGATACGAAGGTAGTACCAGCCCAGTGCAACCAGTGCGGCCACCGTCAGGGCGGCGAACACGATCAACTGATTGCGAATGAAGCGAGTCAGCATGGGTTACTCGCCTCGCTCCACCGGCGCGTCGGCCGGATTAGGCGAGAAACGGACGTCGGGAATCATCGTCGCCGGGTCGCGGCCCCAGGACTGTTCGAGAGCGCGCAAGGCTCCGGAAAACCCGGTTCCGGTGAAGATCGCGTTGTCGACGGTGCTCAGCGTCAGGTCCAGTGCGCCGGAAACGTTGATGTAGTCGCCGCGAACGATCTTCGGCACGCTGTCGATGGTGAAGGGCGGTGACAGCAGCAGCATCAGTGCGTCGACCAAATATGGCGCGGCGCGGCCCAGTTGCTTGAGCGGCCGCTGCAGCTCTTGTAGGTCCTGATGAAGATTGCCCCGCGCGGCCGACAACGTCTGGCCGGTGACGTTACTGATCCGCCCTACCGCTTCGACCGTGTTTGCGAACAGATCGCGCTGTTGTGCGAAATGCTCTACCAGTGGCGGAAATTCGGTGAGGACTCGGTCCAGTGTGTCGGTGCGGGTACCCACGTATGACAGGAGCCGGTCGGTGGAATCGATCGCGTGGCCGATGTCGTCACGCTGCTGGTTCAGCTGGCTGGCGAAAGTGTCCAGCTTGCCCAGGAAATCCCGGATCTGACGGGCGCGCCCGGTCAAGATCTTGTAGACCTCGTTTTGGATCACCTCGAGATTCGGGATGCCGCCGCCGCGCAGCACCATAGCCAGGCTGGCGAACGTCTGCTCGGTGGAGGGATAAGCCGATGAATTCCCCAGCGGGATGGTGTCGCCGCCCTTCAGCGGCTGCGGCGACGGGTCAGGTGGTGCGGCCAGTTCCACGTGCTGAGAACCCAATAGGCTGGTTTGGCCGATCTTGGCAGTGGCGTTCTTCGGGAGCTTGACGCCTTTCTCCAGGTCGACAGTCAGCGTTGCGACCCAGTTCTTCAAGTTGATCGCGCGCACGGTGCCGACAAAGACGTCGGCCACCAGCACTCGGCTATTCCCGTTCAGTGCCATGGTATTTGGCATCTGAACATAGATTGTGTAGGAGCCGGCACCGCTACCGGGACCGCCGGGCAACGGCACATTGGCAATGCCGCGCCAGTTCCCGCAGGATGTCAGCACGACTGTGGCCGTCAGCAATGCCAGCGCCTGCCAGGCCTTGCGGCGCACCAGCCGCAGCGCGCTCATTGCCCCGGTCCTGCCGGTGCGGGCGCCTCCGCTGCGCCGGGCGGGAGCCCAGCCGGCGGCGGTGGGGCCGGCGTCGGTGACGGCAAGGGCTGCGGGTACCACGGTGGTGGCAGCGGGTTGTTCTCGTTGTAGGCGTTCGGTGGTCCGGCCATGTTGCGCCCCTGCGGTGGCGGGTCGATGTTCGGCCCACCCATCAACTCGGCCAACGATGCCGGCGTCAACAGGTTCGCCGTGGGCGGCTGGACCTGCACTCCCTGCATGCCCGGCGCAACGATCCATCCCGGCTCCGAATTACGATGGGACCACGGTGTATCCGGTGAGAAGATCCCGGGGACGGTGGTGTCCTTATAGCCGGGCGGTGGCTGCAAGCGCGGCTCGGAGTACGCGACGTTCTTGGGCAACGTGTCCGCGGTGCTGAACAGGTTCACCCCATACGGGAAATAGTTGAACTTGATCGCATCCATGATCGGCGCCAGGTATTGCGCACAAAGCTCCGCCGAATCCTGATAGCCGAGCCGACTGCCGGCCTGAATTGCGCTGCAGATGAACTGCATTGGATTCGCGAAGTTGGTCAGCGCGGCCACTCCGGTCAGGCTGCCATGCGCCGGTTCGTAGATCCCGAGCACGTTAGCGGCCATGTTCGGCAATATGTGAAGCGCAGTCTCCAAGCCGTCGCGCGGAACGGGCTGCACGATCGCGGTCGTCGCTTCACCGAGGTTGTTGACGTCGTGCACCAGCAACTCGCGGTTCTCGGTCAAAAATGTTTGGGCGGTGGAGAGCAGGCTGTCGGTTTGTCGTATTGCGTTGGCGGCCGTCTGATCCGAGCTGGTGAGCTTGTCGGTGAATTGGGCCAGATCCGTGTTCAGCGCTACGAACTGCTGGTCGTCCTGATGTAGCGCATTGACGAACATCGCCAGGCTGCGCAGCACCGCGAAGAAATCGCCGCGGCCTTCATCCAAGGTGCTCAGGGCTGCCGACAAGCTGTTCAGCGTGGTGTTGATCTGCTTGCCCTTGCCGGCCAGTCCGTCGGCGAAGGATTCGATGACATCACCGAACGGGCCTTTCTTCTGCTCCTTGTTCGGGCCGAGTTCGCCGATGATGTGAGTGATGCTGTTGCGCAGGTCATCCCATTCCACCGGCACTTGCGTGCGCTCGATCGGGATCACCGCGTTGTCGGCCAGCATCAGGCCGCCCTTGTAGGGCGGATCCAACTGGATGCTCCGCGAGGCGACCAACGTCGGGTTGAGGACCACCGCGGACGCGCGGGCAGGCACCTTGTATTTGTTCCGGTAGTGAAAGGTCACCTTCATCTGGTCGCCGGTGGGTTCGATCTTGTCGATCGCACCGACGCGGATGCCCATGATGACAACCTTGTCCCCGGGGTAGAGCGCGTTGGTCTCCGGGAAGTAGGCGACCACAGTGTTATTGGTCAGCTTTTCGTATAGCTGCCAGCCCACGAAAGTGGTGATGAGGCCAGCTGCCGCGACGAGCGACGCGATGATCACCGCAGCCCGCGACAGCTGCGGTAGCCGCAGCTTGCGGATATCGAAGATCGTGCTCATTGACTTCTAACCCCCATCCCCGCCGGGTGTGATGAACGGGGCCGGTAGCTGCGGGCCGGGGCCCGGCGGCGGTGACGGCATCGGCGGTAGCCCGGGGGCAAACGTTGACGGCGGTGGAGTCGGACCGGCCGGTCGCACGCCTTCGGTGCGCGCCCCCGGTGGCGCTTTCGGCGGCAGCGGCACCGGTGTGCCCGGCAGGTCAGGCGCCGGGGCCCCGGGACGTCCGGCGATCGGGATGCCCGGCGTCGGAGGCAGGCCGTTGGGGTTCGGCGGCGACGAGGCGACGTCGGGCAACACCGGGTAGGGCCCGTTAGGCCCGAACGGACCCTGCCCCTGATCGATACCCGCGCACGGCATCGGGTTACCCGGCCGAGGCAGCAGCTCCGGCGACGGCGCATACGAGCACGGCGATCCGGGCGCCACGGCCGGCCCCGGATGATCCGGGGTGCCCTCGAGCGCCGGCGGCGCAGGCGGCGGTGCACCGTTGGGGAACCGCGTGCCGTTGGGGTCGGGGAACTTGAACGCCGGCAGCCCGGCGCTGCGCCAGAAGTTCTCCGGGTCGATCCCGCGCTTCTTGAACGCGGCATCCACCCACGGCTGCAGAATCTGATACGGCACCAAGTTGCCGATCATCACCTTGAAGTATGGTCCGGAGCCGACCGCCTCGCTCAACGCCGCGGTGTAGTTGCGCAGCGTATTCAGCACGGAGACAAGGTCGTTCTTGTGCGCAACCAGAACGTCGGTGACGCTGCGCAGCTGGTCGAGCAGATGGTGCAGGTTGGGGTTGTCGTTGATCAGACCCCGCACCTGGGTGGAAAAGGCCGAGACGTTAGCCAGCAGCGCCTCGATGGCTTTGCCACGTTGGTTGAACGCGGCCAGCAACGCCTGGGTGTTCCGCAGCAGCGCGTTGATCTGCTTACTGCGGTCCCCGAGCACACCGGCCACTTTCCTGGCCTCTGTCAGCAGGTGCTTGAGTTGCTCGTCGCGCTTGCCGATGGTGTCGGAGAACTTGGCCACCCCGTCCAGAGCCGCGCTCAGGTGCGGGTAGGTCTGATTGATGGTGTGCGACAGCACATTCAGCGACTGTTTGACGGTGTCGATGTTCCAGCCGGCGGCGGCCTTGGTGACGTCGAAGAACGCGTCGTAAATCTGGTACGGGGTGGTGCTTTGTCCCAGCGGCAGCACGCCGTTGGGGCGCATCGGCTGGGTGCCCCGCGGCTCGATCTCGAGCACCTTCTTGCCCAGCAGGGTGTCGGTGCGGATCGCCACGCGGCTCTCGGTCCCGATGGTGTGTGTTCCCGTCGAGAACTTCATCACGACGTGATCGCCATCGATCGCGAGGTCCTGGACCGTGCCGACATCCATGCCGACGATGCGCACTTTGTCGCCTTTGCTCACTCCGCCGGAATCACTGAACTGTGCGTAGTAGCTCGCGGTCGCGAACAACACCGGCAGACTGCCAAAGCTTTGTCCCACAGCGACAACGAGGAGCACCACAGCGATGGCCAACGCCCCGATACGCACCCGGTTGGCGGGCTGC
>CAVRRV010000024.1:0-76257 GCA_963723615.1 uncultured Actinomycetota bacterium
TAAAGGCGTTTCGTGAGGCTGGTAGATACGCGGCCGGGTATCTGAGCTGCGAAAAGACATCACGGTAGTTCACGGGATTTATCTGTAACTGTGGGCAAATTGTGGGCACGGCGTGGGCAGCAAGCAGCCCGCGCAAGGTGACCAATGCAGGATACGAAATGTGGCACCCCTGAGATCGGAGCGAGGGCCGCCACGCCCGCGCTCGCATTTCCTCAGAGTCCGGCCGCACGGGTGACCCGAGCGAAGCGACTGGCGGGATCGCAGGCTTCCCGGACCGCGGCGACATCGTCGACGAGGTCGAAGTCAGTCAGGAGCTCCACCGGAGTCACGTCAATACCGTTGTCACGCAATGCCTTCAAGGTGAGCTCTCCGGTGTCGGGTTGGGACATGGGGACGCTGCGCAGGCATTCGGCCGTCGCCGGCGACTGTAGCCCGAGGACCCACCAACCACCATCGCACGCCAGCCCGAGCACGGCCTGCGCCCGCAGCAGCCGGCGCGCGCAACTGGCCAGGAGCCGATCGGTCACCTGAGGGGTGTCCATCCCGATCTGCAACACGGGACGCCCTCCGGCGTTGGAGCCTGCGTCGGCGTGCGCATTGGCGAGCCGGTCGGCGAAGTCGTCGCCGCGCTGGCCAATCACGGTGAAGGACTCGAGTCGACGACGGATATCGGCAGCGCCGGCGGCGGCGTCCAGGTCGCCGGTGAGTGCCACCACCCGCGCGGCCACCGGCGCGGCGGCCACCGCGTCCAGCGTGTCCAGCAGCGCCGCGGCAGCGATCTCGGCGGCGACCCGGTCGCCGACCGTCGCGGCGAGCCGGGTCTTGGCGCGGCCGGGCTCCGGAGCCTTCGCGACCACCAGCAGGGTCACTGGTAAGAGGCTTATGAAATCACCTTCCAGAAGTCCAGGATCGCTGTGATGCTGCCCCGAAGGGAACCGCTGACTTTGGATTTACCGCCCGTCCGGGGGCCGTAGCTGACGTCGAGCTCGACCACGCGCCAGCCGGCAGCTGCGGCGCGGACCAGCAGTTCCAGCGGATAGCCCGACCGTCGATCGACCACACCCAGATTCAGCAGCGCCTCGCGCCGGGCTACTCGCATCGGCGCGATGTCGTGCACCGGCAGGCCGTGGCGAGTGCGCAGCCGCCAGCTCATCACGACGGTGCCCACCCGGGCGACCCACGGCCAGTGCAGCCCGGGCACCGGTCGCCGCCGGCCGATCACCAAGTCGGCACCCTGGTCGAGTGCGGCAACCAACCGGGGCAGATCACCGGCATCCATCGAGCCGTCGGCGTCGATGACTGCGACAATCTCAGACGTTGCGCCGAGCACCCCGGCATGCACCGCCGAGCCGTATCCGGGCCGCGGTTCGACGACCACGTCAGCGCCGCGACGGCGGGCCACCCCGGCGGTGTCATCGGTGCTGTTGTTGTCGACCACCAACGCCCGATAGCCGGCGGGAACAGCCGCCAGCACTGCGGGCAGCGACTCCTCCTCGTTGAGGCAGGGCAGCACCACAGTGACCAGATTGTCGGAGTCGGGCATTGCATCGGACCCTAAGGCATCTTCTAGCGCAGCGACGCGAATGCGAATTGGCGCAGGCCCTCGCGCGGATCGACGGCCGCGCGGAAACCCAGCACCTCGGCGGCCCGCGCAGGGTCGGCGACGATGTGGCGCACGTCGCCGCTGCGATACTGCCCGGTGATCACCGGGGACAGCGCGCCATCGCGGGCATCGCACAGTGCGGCGGCCACCTCGAGGATCGAGATGGGCCGCCCCGAGCAGACATTGACCGCGGTGAAGCCGTCACGCTCGGCCACTGACGAGGCAGCCGCGACGTTCACGGCGGCGACGTCGTCGACGTGGACGAAGTCGCGCATCTGACCACCGTCTTCGAACACCTTGGGTGGTTCGCCCTTTTCGATTGCCGAGCGGAAGATCGCCGCAACCCCGGAATACGGTGTGTCGCGGGGCATTCCGGGGCCGTAGACGTTGTGGTAACGCAATGCCACCACCGAGCCGCCCGTCGACTCCGACCACGCCAGCGCGTAGTGCTCCTGCGCGGTCTTGCTGGCCGCGTACAGGCTGCGCGGGCGCAGGGCGGCGTCCTCGTCGACGAGCCGCCACTGCAGCTCCTCGCCACCCAGCGGGCAGCGGTGCTCGAAGATCCCGGCGTCCAGGTCGGCCCGCCGCCGCGGTAGCGGGTCGACCGGCCCGTGATCGGGGCACGCGTAGTGGCCCTGCCCGTACACCACCATCGACGACGCCAGCACCAGACGGCGGACCCCGGCGGCGAACATCTGGGCCAGCAGCACCGTCGTGGCGTAGTCGTTGTGGCTGCCGTACGCCGGCGCGTCGGCGGCGTCCACTCCGGCCCCCACCATCGCGGCCTGATGACATACCAGGTCGACACCGGCCAGCAGCGGTGCCAGCGCCTGGCCGTCTCGGACGTCGATCTGATGACATCCCGGCGGCATGTGCGGCTCGGGTCCGTGGGCGGCGGGCAGCAAAAGGTCGACACCGACCACATCGTGACCGGCGGCGCGCAGCGCCGCGCCCACCCGCGAACCGATGAAACCGGCCGCCCCGGTCAGCAACACCTTCACGGCAGCCCTATCACGCTGCGCACCAGCTTCTTGAACAGCTCCATATTCCTTTCGAATCGGACGACAACGTCTGCGGGACGGCCTGTGGGCGCTCGCTCACCCCGCCGGTAGCAGGTCCGGGGTGACGATCTGCAAGCCGCTGCCGCCGTCGAGGTCACTGCCCGTCACCAACACGCTGCCCGAACGTGGGTCGACGGCAACCGAATTGGGCTGTTGCACGGTCGGCACATCGCCGAGTATTCGCGGCTTCGTCGCATCCGAGACGTCGATCAGCCGGATCAGGTTGGACGCGGTCAGCGTGACGTACAGGCGACGGCGCGCCGCGTCGTAGGCCAGCCCGTAGGGTTTGCCTGGAGCGTCGATCTTGGCGACCTGGGCGAGCTGCGGATCGATGCGCTCGACGAAGACCGCGCCGCCGTCGGTGTCCGCGAAAGCGGCCAGATCGCCGAACATTGCCACAGCGTGGGTCAGTTTCACCCCGACCGGGCCCTGCGCCGTCTGCCGGCGGGTCGACCCGTCGTACACCCACACCCCGTTTCCCTGCACGTCGGCCACCGCGGCGTAATTGCCCACCGCCGCGACACCGCCCGGCTGCACCGGGCCTGCGGGAAGCGACGCGACCACCGCGCCGCCGTGCAGGAAAACCACGCCGCCGCCGAGCTCATTGGTGACGACGATCGTGCCCCCGGCCGTCTGGGCTGCGTCGTGCGGTTGCCGGCCCACACCCGCCGCGGTAGAGGTCACGCGGCCGACGGCGAGGGTCACCTCGCACAGTTCGTTGGAACCCTCCAGCGGCACCAGCACAGGTCCGTCGGGTCCGGCCAGGCTAAGGTGCCGGGCCGCTCCGGCCGTCGGAACCGTCTGACGCACCGCACCGGTGGCGGCGTCGATCAGCTCGACGCCGTCCGGGTTCCGCACGGCGACCGCCCCGATTCCCGACGCTCCGATGACGATGCCTTCAGGTCCGTTGCCGATCGGAACCACCTTCCCGGCCGGCGGCACGGCCGGGGCTCCGGCGGTCGCGGGCTCAGCCGCGAGTGTGGTGGCGCGTGCAGGGACCGGCGTCGTGGTAGGTGCGGGCGAGCCCGTATCGCTGCTGCAGCCGGCGACCAGCAGGCCGATCGCCAGCATGCACACCAGCGCGCACCGCGAGTTCACCTCTCCCACTGTGCCCGACCGCGATGATGCCCTACTACCGAGCGAGCGACAGTACACGTGATCAACGGCGACGCCAATGCCCGTGGCACTGCTCGCCCATGACAATCGCGATGCTCATGATCGCAATGGTGACAGCCGCTAGGCCTCCGACCTGTAGGCCACGGGTTTTTGAATTCACTCCGCGGGCAATCCGCACCGCACACAGCACCGAATATTTTTAAACACCTCGATGATGCGAATGGGTGGGTAGAGATGGATGTCTCCAAAAGTGTGCCGGTCAGTGACGGCTCGACGCGGCATAGCGCCGCCGGCGATGACGTTCCTGTCCGTACCGCTCGCCGACGAGACCTTAGCGGCCAGCGCGTCGTATTGGCCGGGAGCGGCGAATGACCGCTGATGCCTGCGAGGCGGCTGCAGTGGGGTCGGCGGACCTGATCTATCAGTCGGCCGCGGCGGGCGACTCGTGCTGGGCCCGCGATCACCACGGGCACCGCCGCGAATTGCCGATGGGCCGTTGGCTGGGGGGCCCTGAGACCACGCCACAGGATCGGCTCGCCGATGAGCACGTACTGGGGCATTGCTCTTCGCGCCCCACTCTGGATTTGGGGTGCGGTCCCGGGCGATTCACTGCTTCCCTGCGACAGCGCGGATTGCCCGCACTCGGGGTCGACAGTTCTGCCGCCGCGGTGGAGATGACACGTCGACGCGGCGGAACCGCCATCCGCCGCGATCTGTTCGCACCGTTGCCCGCCGAGGGCAGCTGGGAACAAATCCTGCTCACCGACGGCAATATCGGGATCGGCGGCAACCCGGTCCGGACATTGAGGCGGGCCGCCGACCTCGTCGCGCACGGCGGCATCGTCGTCGTCGAGATCGATCCCCCGGCAACTGCGCTTTGTTACGAGCTACTGCGCTGGGAAAGCGAACAACACCTGGGGCATTGGTTTCCGTGGTCGCGCATGGGGACCGACGCTCTCGGTGTGATCGCACACGCTGCCGGGTTCATCGTGACTCATGTCGTCGATATTCACGACCGGGTGATCGTGGTGCTGACCGCTGCAAATCGTGGCGGCGTGGATCGGTAGCCGACCAAGACACGCCCGTGCACACCCAGCGAACTAAGGTTATGTGTCGATGACATCCCCGAGCGAACCACCGAAGTCGTCGCGGGAATCTGCTGAAGCGCAACGTCGCGACAATTCGCACAGCCTAGGTGGGGCCCACGACGCGACCGAGGCGGTCTACGGGTTTCCTGCGCCATTGTGGCGGGCGCTGGAGCGCCACCAACCTCCCGGGATGGGCCTGCTGCAGCGGTGGCGCAGCCCGTTGCGGGGGCCCTGGCTAACGTCGGTGTTCGGTTCGGTGCTGCTCGTCGGGCTGCCGGTGGTGATCCTAACCGGGCTGCTCTCCTACATCGCGTACGGTCCGCAATTCGGTCAGGCGATCCCCAACAACGTCGGATGGCTCAAACTGCCGACCTTTGATTGGCCGAGCCGGCCCTCGTGGCTCTATCGCCTCACCCAAGGTTTGCACGTCGGGTTGGGTCTGATCATCATCCCGGTGGTGCTGGCCAAACTGTGGTCGGTCATTCCCCGACTGTTCGCGTGGCCACCACTGCGGTCGATCGCGCAGCTTGTGGAGCGGCTGTCGCTGTTGATGCTGGTGGGCGGGATCCTCTTCGAGCTCGCTACTGGTGTGCTCAACATCCAGTACGACTACATCTTCGGGTTCAGCTTCTACACCGCGCATTACTACGGGGCGTGGGTATTCATCGCCGGTTTCGTCATCCATGTGCTGATCAAATTGCCGAAGATGGTCACCGGTTTGCGTTCCCTTTCGTTTCGTACGGTGCTGCGCACCTCGCGCGCCGACACCCGTCCCGAACCACGGGACGTCGACGGGCTGGTCGCCACCGATCCCGCACCGGCGACGGTGAGTCGGCGCGGCGCGCTGGCGCTGGTCGGGGGGGGCGCATTGTTCGTCGCGGTGCTCACCACCGGCCAGACGCTCGGCGGTTTCACCCGCCGTGCGGCGCTGCTGTTGCCGCGGGGACGTAGCCGCGGCGAAGGCCCCAACGATTTCCAGGTCAACAGGACCGCTGCGGCTGCCGCAATCAAGCCCGCCGACATCGGCGCCAACTGGCGGCTCGCCGTGCGGAGTCCATCGGGACAGATGCTGCTGGACCGGGCCGCCCTCGAAGCGATGCCGCAGCACACCGCCGAATTGCCGATCGCCTGCGTCGAAGGATGGTCGACGACCCAAACGTGGAGCGGAGTTCGTCTCCGCGATTTGGCCGCCCTGGCCGGGATGCCCAACCCCGCCCGAGCCACCGTGCGCTCGCTGGAGCGGTTCGGTGGGTTCAATCATGCCGTCCTGCAGGGCAAACAGGTGGGCAATCCTGACTCGCTGCTGGCCCTTCGGGTCAACGGCGTCGACATGTCTGTTGATCACGGATATCCGGCGCGCATCATCGTGCCCGCGCTGCCGGGTGTGCACAACACCAAATGGGTGCGGTCCATCGAATTCGGACAGCCCTGACATGCGCGCACTGATCACCCGGTTCACCGCCTTCTACGGCAGTAATCCGTTACACCTGCTGGGCACGATCGCCGCGTTGGCACTGGCGGGATATGTCGTGATCGTGCTCGGCCCGCAAGCGTTGTGGAACCCCCAGGTGTGGTGGCAGTCAATCGCGGTCTGGTTCCTGGCCGCGATCATCGCTCACGACTTGATCCTGTTTCCGCTCTACGCGCTCGCCGATCGCTCCGTCACGGCTGCCCTCGCCGCCGTGCGGGTTCGACGGGCAGGGCCCTCAGTGGGGGTGCCGCGGGTGTCGCCGCTGAATTATCTCCGTGTCCCGACCCTGGCGACGGGGCTGTCGCTGCTGCTGTTCTTTCCCGGAATCATCCGACAGGGACAATCGAGCTACCTCGCGGCCACCGGGCAGAACCAACAACCCTTCTTTGCGCGCTGGCTGCTGCTGGTGGCCGCCCTCTACGGTCTCAGCGCGCTGGCCTACGCCGCCCGGCTCGCCGTCGCCGGACGCCGCGGGGACCAGACCGACCCTGACAACACGAGCACACGATCGCAGTAGCCGTCTGCACGACGGCGCAGTTGTCGTGGCGCGGGCCAGAACTCTGACCATAGGCGGGTCGTTGTGAAGATCGGACGTCGCGAAGCCGTCGCGGTGGCGCTCGGCGTCGCACTGGTCGTAGCGGCTTTCGTGGTGCCGCACCTGCGCTTGGGCATCGTCACTCCGTTGATCCACAGCACGCCGCAGCAGATCCACGATTACGCTGACACCGCACCAATTTTCGGCTGGTGGAAAGCCCATGTCGGCTGGGGCAGCATCGCGGCCGCCGCCATCGGTATCGCAGCGGTGCTGTGGGGCCCCGGCCTCGCGCAGCGATTGTCGTGGCGGGGCCTCACACTCGTCACCTGGGCCACGTCGTGCGGGTGGGCGTTTGCGCTGGCGATGATCGACGGCTGGCAGCTCGGGTTCGCCGGGCGACTGACTGCCCGCCACGAGTATCTGCGCCAGGTGCCGACGATCACCGATATCCCGGAGATGCTGCGCACCTTCTCCAGCCGCATCCTTGACTACCAACCCAATTCGTGGATGACCCATGTGTCCGGGCACCCGCCCGGTGCGCTGCTGACGTTCGTCTGGCTCGACCGCATCGGCTTGAGCGGCGGGGCGTGGGCGGGAGCATTCTGCCTGCTGGTCGGGTCGAGCGCGGCGACCGCCGTGATCGTCACGGTGCGCGCCGTGTCCGATGAGCCGACCGCACGGATGGCCGCACCGTTCGTCGCGGTCGCGCCGACCGCGATCTGGATTGCCGTCTCTGCGGATGCCTACTTCGCCGGCGTCGCCGCCTGGGGTATTGCCCTGCTGGCGCTCGCAGCGAGGCGCACTGTGCGCTGGCCGATTCCCGTTGCGGCCGCTGCCGGGCTGCTGCTCGGCTGGGCGATCTTCCTGAACTACGGGCTGATGCTGATGGGGCTGCCCGCGCTGGCGGTGCTCATTGCTGTGCGCAGCCGCCGGGCGGCGCTGGCCGCGGTGGCGGCCGCGGTGCCCGCCGCGGTGGCGATGGCGGTGGCGTTCGCGGTCGCGGGGTTCTGGTGGTTCGACGGTTATACCCTTGTCCAGCAACGCTATTGGCAGGGCATCGCGGTGAACCGTCCGTTCCAGTACTGGGGCTGGGCGAATCTGGCGTCGGTCGCGTGCGCGATCGGTGTGGGCAGCGTCGCCGGTTTGGCTCGAGTCTTCGATATCGCCGCGATCCGCCGGCGCTCCGGTCTGCATCTGTTGGTGCTGGCAGCAATGGCCGCAATCCTGTGCGCAGATCTGAGCATGCTCAGCAAGGCCGAAACCGAGCGCATCTGGCTGCCGTTCATGGTGTGGTTGACCGCGGCGCCGGCGCTGCTACCTCGGTCATCCCACCGCTGGTGGCTGGCCGCCAACATCCTCGGCGCTCTCGCTATCAACCATTTCATCCTGACGAACTGGTAGCGGACAAGATCCTGCGCGGCGGCAATTTTCGAGGCAGCCGAACAGCGGGCGCCGCGCACCTGCAGGCCCGCCACCGTCAACGAAAGCGCCCAGGCGATCTCATACTCCGCCTCATGAATTTGGGCCCTGTCGTGGGCTGGGTTGGTTGCTCGGAAGGCGGGAGCACGGCGGACTAGAGTGCTCGCATGGTCAGCACGGCGCCCCCGCGGCTGGACTCGGGTGTGGGTTCATTTCGGTTCGACTGGGCGGAATTAGCCGGGGCGGTGGCCGATCTCGGGGTACTGGTGCCGATCGCGGTGGCATTGATCGTGAAGAACGGCCTCACGCCGACGGCGGTGCTGTTGCCGGCCGGGCTGTTATATGTGGTGGCCGGCCTGGTGTACCGGCTGCCGGTGCCGGTGCAGCCGTTGAAGGCATTCGGGGCGATCGCGATCGCGCACGGTTTCGGCGCTGATGACATCGCCGCGGGTGCCCTTCTGATGGGCATGATCTTTGTGGTGCTCGGGGCGTCGGGCCTGTTGGACCGGGTCGCCAAAGTGTTTCCACATCCGATCATTCGGGGGATTCAGCTGTCGGTAGGACTGCTGTTCTGCCAGTTGGCGTGGAAACTGGTGTCCGCGACGCCGAAAGGGTTCACCGACCACCGGCACTCGATCTGGTGGCTGGGGGGCGCCACCGTAGTGGTCATCGCTGCCGCGCTGCTGCTGCGACGCCGCAAGATCACGCTGGCCTTCATTGTGTTGGCCGTGGTGACGATGGTGCTGACGTTCCACGGCTCAGTCAGCTTCGGCCCGTCGGCGGTGCACCACCCGCACCTGAGCTGGACTGCGTTCACCGCCGCGGCAGTCGCCCTGGTGCTGCCGCAGTTGCCGTTGTCGTTCGCCAACTCGTGTTTAGCCACGGCGGACGCGGCCCGCACGTACTTCGGCGATGCCGCCCGGCGGGTGCGTCCGGGGCGCCTGGCAATCACCTTTGGTCTGGCCAACCTGTTCGCCGGCGGGATCAGCGGGATGCCGGTGTGTCACGGCGCCGGAGGGATGACAGCGCATCGCAGCTTTGGTGCCCGCAGCGGCGGCGCACCAATCATGCTGGGCAGCGTGCTGATCGCGCTTGCGCTCGCGATGGGAGCGACTCTGACCGCTGCGCTATCCGGGTTTCCGGTGCCGATCCTGGCCGGTCTGCTGACGGTCGCCGGCCTGCTGCATATCGCACTGCTCAAAGATCTGCGGCACCCCGCGGACTGGGCGCTGGCCCTGGCGGTCGGGATCACCGGTTTTCTCAGCAACCTCGCCATCGCGCTCGTCGGGGCACTTCTGATTTGGTGGGCAGTTCGCGCGATTCAGGCATGGCAGGCCCACCGCAAAGGCGATGGCTCCCGCCCACACGCGCAGCCACCGAGCGATTCGGAACCGGCCCACTCGAATTGACCAGCGAAGGCTGGCCGTCGCGGTTCGCCGCCGGGCCGCGCGGCGCGCAGCACCCGCGTCATCGCGGATGGTCTTTGCCCGCGATTTGGTCCAGCGCGTGGTCCAGCACATCGGTCAGCACCCCGAGGCCGTCACGAACCCCACCCGGCGATCCCGGCAAGTTGACCACCAGGGTCCGGCCGGCTACCCCGCATACGCCGCGCGAAAGCACCGAGGTCGGTACCTTCGGCAGACCGGACCGCCGGATGGCGTCGGCCAGCCCGGGAACCTCGAAATCAAGCACCGCCTTGGTCTGAGCGGGGGTGTCGTCGCTGGGCGAGATGCCGGTGCCGCCGGAGGTGATCACCACGTCGACACCCTCGGCGAGGGCGTCGCGTAGCGACTTGCCCACCGGGTCGCCGTCACCGACAACCACCGTTTGCACCGACGAGAACCCGCGCTGTGCAAGCCATTCGGCGATCAGTGGTCCGCAGCGGTCCTCATAGACGCCGGCCGACGCGCGGCTGGAGGCAACGATGACCCGCGCCGATCTGCCGGCCATCACCTCACCCAGGTTCCGTGCCGACCGCCATCCTTGCGCAGCACCCGGATGTCATCAATCCGCGCAGCGGGGTCCACCGCTTTGATCATGTCGTAGAGCGTCAGGGCCGCCACGCTCACTGCGGTCAGCGCCTCCATTTCCACCCCGGTGCGGTCGGTGCTGCGCACCGTCGCGGTGATGTCGACATCCGTCTCGCGAACGGTGAAATCGACATCGACACCGGTGAGCGCCAGCTGATGACACAGCGGGATCAGGTCGCTGGTGCGCTTGGCGGCCAGAATGGCCGCCACCCGCGCAGTGGCCAGCGCATCGCCTTTGGCGAGCCCGCCCGCCGAGATCAGCTGCACCACTTGCCCGGAAGTGCGCAGCGAACCTGCGGCGACGGCGGTGCGGTCGGACGCCGCTTTCTCGGTGACGTCAACCATATGCGCGGCGCCGCGGTCGTCGATGTGCGAGAGCGGACCCGCACCCGATGATGGTGTCGCCGCGCCCGCCGGCGCCACCAGGCGTTGCGGGCCCGACCTCCGATCGCCCTCAGGGCGGGAGCGTCGTGTCACGCGGTCATCTTACGGAGCGCTAGCAGAGGTCCCAGATTTGCAGCTGGGATCCGGCCGGAATCTCCGCGACGTCCGCAGGGATGTCCAGCAGACAGTTCGCCGAGACCAGCCACCGCAGATGGTGCGAGCCCGGCGGGCCGTGGCTCACGACGGTGCCGGCGGCGGCGTCGAATACCCCGCGGCGAAACTGGCGCTTACCGGCCGGTGAGGTCAACGTCTCTGTGAGGACGGCGGACCGCCGCGGCCGTTGCGGAGCCGGCAGGCCGATGGCCGTGCGCAGTGCCGGACGGATGAACACCTCGAATGACACCAGCGCGCTGACCGGGTTACCGGGCACAGTGACAATAGGCGTGCCGGCCACCCGGCCGGCGCCCTGCGGCATGCCCGGCTGCATCGCCACCTTGACGAACTCCACCCCCTTATCACCGGCTCGGCCGAAGGCGTCCTTGACGACCTCGTAGGCGCCCGCGCTGACGCCGCCGCTGGTGATGATCAGATCTGACTCGGCGGCGTATCGGTCCAGCAACGCGGCGAACTGCGCGACGTCGTCACGGGCAGTCAGGGTGGCGACCACGTCGGCGCCGGCGTCGCGGACCGCGGCGGCCAGCATGATCGAGTTGGACTCGTAGATCTGCCCGGCCTGCAACGGCGTACCCGGCGACACAAGCTCCGATCCGGTGGAAACCACCAACACCCGCTGCCGCGGGATCACTGTCAGCTCGTGCAGTCCCAGCGCCGCGGCCAGCCCTACCACCGCCGGGGTGACCACCTGCCCGCCCCGCAACACCGTGGCGCCTGCCGGGACGTCCTCGCCGGCGCGGCGGATGTGGCTTCCCGCGGCGCTGGGCGCGTTGATCGTCACGATGTCGGTCCGGCCGTCGGTGGCCTCGACGGGCACCACCGCCGTCGCCCCTGCCGGGATCGGCGCGCCGGTCATGATGCGGTGCACCGTGCTCGGCTCCAGTATGGGGATGTCGATGCGACCGGCCGGAATGTCTTCGACCACCGGCATTTTCATCGGGTGCTCGGCCGTCGCCGAGGCCACCTCGTCGGCGCGCACCGCGTAACCGTCCATTGCGGAGTTGTCGAAAACCGGCAGCGACACCGTCGCGGTCACATCGTCAACCAGCACCAGACCCTCGGCGTCGGGCAGTTCGGCGGTGATGGCGGGCCGGGCAGTAATGATCCCGGCGACGATGCGCTGATGCTCCTCGACTGACCGCATGGAGGTTATCGCTGACGACCTCACTCCACTCCGATGATCACTGCTGACGCCTTGATGAACACCGTTGCGGGCTGGCCCTCCTTCAGGCCCAAATTGAGCACGGCGTCCTTGGTCACCGATGATGTGACGACATGGTCGCCTCCGTCGAGCCGAACCTTAACGATTGCCATGACAGTGCCGATGTCGACTTCGACGATGGTCCCCTTGAATTGATTTTGAGTTGATAGGCGCAATTGCATGCCTCCGAATCGTCCGTGGCCTCTGAAGAGTGTAGGCCCGGCGCACCGATTTCCCCCGCGCTCATCACCGGCCGCTACCACTCACCAGCACGGCCGACCGAGCGGGTTGGGCGGCAAAGAGTGCGCTTTGCCACGCCAGAAATCAGCGCGGATTTAGCATTGGTCTCGAATCAGAATAATCTAGAAGGTGTTGTTGCATCAGCGGACCGATATAAAGCCCAATATCTAATACAAAACGTATTACGTATTCGACACGCACTTTCTCAAAAATGCAAAATGCTTACTAAACAACGACAACCTTCCACTCGACTAGACCCAAATGGTCTATGTTTGGAGTTCATGAACATGAGTCGGCTCTACGGGATGTCCGTCGTGCTGGCAACGGCGTTTTTAGTGGCGCAGTCCGTCGGTACGACACGATCGAAGCGGTCGATCCGGCCGTCCGCTTCGACGACATCCGGGCGCTGCGTGAGCAATTGCGCCCCCGCTTCCGACGTGCTGCACCGCGCGGGCCAATTCACCGAGAACGATTACCAGCAATGACGGTGGTGGTGCGTGCCGCGCTGACGGATCAACCGATCCGGCTCGCCGAACACCAGGAACTGGTAAGCCATCGGGCGGCGGGCGCCGTCGTGGGGTTCGTCGGCATGATTCGCGACCACGACAACGGACGTCAAGTGGTGAAGCTTGAATATTCCGCGCACCCGTCGGCCGCCAATGTTATCGCCGATGTGGTGGCCGAGGTCGCCGCGGAATCCCCTGAAACGCGGGCCGTTGCAGCCAGCCACCGGATCGGTGTCCTGCAGATCGGCGAGGCGGCCTTGGTAGTCGCGGTCGCCGCTGACCATCGCCAGGCGGCATTTGCCACATGCGCAGAGCTGGTGGACGCCATCAAGGCGCGGTTACCGGTGTGGAAGCACCAATTCTTCGCCGACGGAACCGAGGAATGGGTGGGCTCGACTTAGCTACGACGCGGCGACATCGGGGCCGTCCGTCGTGCGTCCGATGGGCGGTCAACTCCAGCGGCTTTGATTCTTGGGCGTGGTATCGACGGTCACGCAATTATCCTCCGGCGAACGGCGGCAATACGTCGATCGTGTTACCCCCCTGCAGCGGCTTAGCCCTGTCCCGCACCGCTATACCGTCGCAGAGAAAGGAGCACCGCAACAGCACCCGAGCGAGTTCCGGGCTGCGGCCCCCCAGGCTTTCGACAAGTTCCCCAACCGTCGCGCCGGGACGCGCGGTGAGCTGTTCGGAATCGGACCCTGCGGCGGCGCGGGCGGCCGCGAAATACCGCACGGTGATGTCGACCGTGTTGCCCGCCTGATCCGTCACCTCAGCCGCCAATCGCGCTCATCGGCCGTGGCGGCTGGACGAAGTTCGGGTCGTTGATGCCGTGACCCGCCGGTTTGCCCCACATCGCGGTCCGCCACGCCGCCTCGACCGCGGTGTCGTCGGCGCCGCCGCGCAGCAGCCCCCGCAGGTCGGTCTCCTCGATGGCAAACAGGCAACTGCGGATCTGCCCGTCGGCGGTCAACCGGGTGCGGTCACAGGCCGAGCAGAAGGGTTGCGACACCGACGCGATGACGCCGATCTTTCCGGTGCGGCCCGTCTTTCGGTCGGTGATGCGCCACAACTCGGCCGGCGCAGAACCACGCGGCGTCGGATCCGGCCGCAGCGTGAAATGGCGTCGCAGCGTTGCCAGCACTCGGTCCGCGGTCACCTCAGCCCCACGGCGCCACTGGTGTCCGGCGTCCAGCGGCATCTGCTCGATGATCCGCAGTTGGTAGTCATGTTCCAGGCAGAACTGCACCAGCCGCACCGCATCCTCGAGCCCCGTCTCAGGATCCAACACCGCGTTGACCTTCACCGGTTGCAGACCCGCCGCGTGCGCAGCGGCGAGGCCGGCCAGCACGTCGGCCAGCCGGTCGCGGCGGGTGATCGCTGCGAAGCGCCCGTGGTCGATGCTGTCGAGCGACACGTTGACCCGATCCAAGCCGGCTTGCGCCAACGCCTCCGCACGCTCGGCCAACCGCACCCCGTTAGTGGTCAGTGCGATCTGCGGCCGGGGACGGAGCAATGCGGTCGCGGCGATGATCTCCTCAAGATGCTTGGCGAGCAATGGTTCTCCACCGGTGAACCGCACCTTGGTCACGCCCAGCTGGGTCACGCCGATGCGCACCAGCCGGACAATCTCGTCGGGTTGCAACAGCTGCTTGGCGGGCAACCACGGCACACCCTCGGCGGGCATGCAATACGTACACCGCAGATTGCAGCGGTCGGTCAACGAAACTCGCAGATCGATCGCGACCCGCCCGTAGCCGTCGATCAACGGACCCGTCGACGGGGGCGCGGTCGCGGGGCCCTCAGCATGGCGCGCTATCAGAGGAACACCGAGCGCTGTGACCGTCATGGCGCCACGTCAGCCGAACTAGCCAGTCCGACACCGGCATTCGCTTGGGTGCTCGTCATGAGCCATTTCCTTCGGTGTTTTTATCGGTGGGCCGCTGTGTGCTCACGGGGGCGCCGGATGCCATGTTAGCTGGGTCAAGTCCAGGGGCGCGGGGACCACAACGTCAGTCCAGGTCAGGGCTCCGCACAGTATCACTCCGCGGCGGGCGAGCTGCCTACTGAGTCGGGGTGAACTGGCTCAGGTCGTAGATGCCGAGGCTTTTCTCGATATCGGCGACTTTATCGACGACCCCCTGAAAGCCGGCCTGACCGAACCGCCGGTGCTCCTCGTCTTCGAAGGTCTCGGCCAGGTCGCGAAACTCCTTCGCGGGCATCGCGTCACGCAACGCGGGGAAAACGACGGTGTCTTCGCGTGCCTCGTGCGGCTCATACATCCGGATGAAGGCCAACATGTTTTGCACCAGGGCTTGTCGCGCGGGCTGATCGAGCGCAGCCGCTCCGGTGGTGGCAGCGAGGACCCGGTCCGTGAGCACGCGGCCGCGCTGGTGCTGGGTGCGCAACACGGTGGTGATGTCGGTGAGTTTGCCTGCCTGTTCTAGCTTAGGGAAGACGTACTGCTCTTCTAGGTGTTCGTGGTAGTCCTCGATGAAACTTCGAATAATTCCGGCGCCCGAGTTGAGCGCGTGAGTCGGATCCTGCTCGCCGGCCTGCAGGCGGCGGATCCCTTCTCGATAGACGAGCAAGACGCGCTTGAGTACTCCATGCTCGCGCATCAAGTCCTCGGGTGGAGTGACTGGCGCCTCCTCATCCGAGGGTGCGCCAGCCTGGCCTGGGCTGGGCTTGGGTGGCGCGCTGCCGCATGCCGATAGGGCGATAACACCGGCTGCGGACAACGAGATCCCGAGAAGGTGACGCCGGCCCACGGCCGGTGGCATCTGTTCTGTCACGGTCACACCTTTCTTCGCTGTGCCCATCATTTGGATTGGGTTCAGCCCACTTTCCCTGCCGCCTAGCATCGTAATTCGATATCTGTTTATATAGAAGGGTGTCGAATCAAGTCATGGTGGGGTGTTGCCCGGGGTTGGCGGTGGCCGCCCTGGGCGAGCCGCAGGCTGTCGCGTTGGCGGCGATGTTCAAGGCGCTGGGTGATCCGGTGCGGCTGCGGCTGTTGAGCTTGATCGCCAGCCATCCGGGTGGTCAGGCCTGCGTGTGTGAGATTTCGTCAAGCTTTGATGTCTCGCAGCCGACGATCTCCCATCACCTCAAGATGCTGCGTTCAGCCGGGCTGCTGGACTGCGAGCGGCGCGGAACTTGGGTCTATTACTGGGTGATTCCCGCTGTGCTGCAACAGCTTTCGTCGGTGCTAAATGTCAATGACCGGATCATCGAGACATCGCAGCAGTGCTGCCCATGACGTCGTCGCGCGCCACGGATGCTTTAGCGGCCAGGCTCTCCACACTGGATCGGTTTTTGCCGGTTTGGATCGGGGTCGCAATGGCCGGCGGTCTGGTACTAGGTCGCTCGATTCCCGGCCTCGGCGGGGCGTTAAGTGCCGTTGAGGTGGACGGGATTTCGCTCCCGATCGCGGTTGGCCTGCTGGTGATGATGTATCCAGTGCTGGCCAAGGTGCGCTACGACCAGCTTGGTGAGGTCACCGCCGATCGCAAACTCATGGTGGCTTCGTTGGTGCTGAACTGGCTGGTTGGGCCTGCGGTGATGTTCACGCTGGCCTGGCTGCTGTTGGCGGATCTGCCTGAGTACCGCACCGGGCTGATCATCGTCGGGTTAGCCCGCTGTATCGCCATGGTGATCATTTGGAATGATCTCGCGGGCGGGGACCGTGAAGCCGCTGCCGTCCTGGTCGCCCTCAACTCGCTGTTCCAGGTCGTCATGTTCGCAGCGTTGGGCTGGTTCTACCTATCGGTGTTGCCCGGCTGGCTGCATCTGCCCCAAACGGGCATCGACGTCTCCCCATGGCAGATCGCCAAATCCGTTCTCATCTTCCTGGGCATCCCCCTGGCTGCCGGATACCTGTCTCGTCGCATCGGCGAGAAAGCCAAGGGCCGTATCTGGTACGAAGAGCGGTTCCTGCCGCGTGTCGGGCCATGGGCTCTCTACGGCTTGTTATTCACGATCGTCATCCTGTTTGCCCTGCAAGGCCACCAGATCACGACCAGACCTTGGGATGTCGCCCGCATCGCGCTGCCGCTGCTGGCCTACTTCGCGATCATGTGGGCCGGTGGATACGGGCTCGGCGTCGTGCTGCAGCTGGGACATGCCCGTACCGCCACGCTGGCATTCACCGCCGCCGGCAACAACTTCGAACTCGCTATCGCCGTGGCGATCGCCACCTACGGCGCCACGTCCGGTCAAGCCCTGGCCGGCGTCGTGGGCCCGCTGATCGAAGTCCCCGTGCTGGTGGGGTTGGTGTACGTCTCGCTGGCCTTGCGCGCGCGAGTCTTTCCCGCAGCCTCCATAGATCAACCCCTACGGACTGGCTGCTAATGGCCGACAAACCCCGTGTCCTGTTCGTCTGTGTCCATAACGCAGGCCGATCGCAGATGGCCGCCGGGCTGCTGACCCACCTGGCCGGAGATCGCATCGAGGTCCGTTCCGCGGGAACCGAGCCCGCCGACCAGATCAACCCCCTCGCTGTCGCGGCCATGGCCGAGCTCGGCGTCGACATCACCGCCGCCACCCCGGAAATCCTTGCCGGCGACGCGGTGCAATCCAGCGCCGTGGTGATCACCATGGGCTGCGGTGACGCCTGCCCCTACTTTCCCGGGGTGTCCTATCGCGACTGGAAACTGGCCGATCCCGCCGGCCAGCCACTCGACACGGTCCGCGCCATCCGCGACGACATCGCCAACCGAGTCCGAGCCCTGATTGCAGAACTCATCCCGACCTAAATCGTGGGTCACCGAGAAAGGAATCATCATGTCGCGTGTTCAACTGGCCCTCAACGTGGACGACCTCGACGAGGCAATCACGTTCTACTCCAAACTGTTCAACACCGAGCCAGCCAAAGTGAAACCCGGCTACGCGAACTTTGCGGTCGTCGAACCGCCCCTCAAGCTTGTGCTGCTGGAAAACCCCGGCCATGGTGGCACCCTCAACCATCTCGGAGTCGAAGTCACCACCAGCGACACCGTCCACAGCGAAATTGCCCGGCTCACCGATGAAGGCTTATTCACCCAGGAAGAGCTCAACACCACCTGCTGCTTCGCCGCCCAAGACAAAGTGTGGGTCACAAGCCCCAGCGGGGAGCGTTGGGAGGTCTACACCATCTTGGCCGACTCCGACACCTTCGGATCCAACGCCGACCAAACCTGCTGCACGGCATAACCCCTCGGCTCGACCGGGTCCGGCTTGCGGTGCCACAAACCGACCAGGTGAAGTGCTCCGCGCATGCGCGACACCGAGGTGATCGACTCTGAGATCCGACTCATCGCCGCCGTTCGTCGGGTGTGTCGTGAGCAGGACGGAGGATGGGCGAGCGCCTGCGCCTGCGCCCGCACGACGGGGTCGGCGGTGACACCCGCAATCGCCAGAGCGACGCTGTCGATGATCCGGTTGATGGCCATGTCCTGGACCTCGGAATCGATCGGGGTGGGATCGACGGCCGTCGCTGCCAGCAGCCAGCCCAAGTCTTCTTCCCGCTTCAGGACCGTCACCTACGGGCGGTCAGTGCTGATGACCTGCAATAACATTGGTGGGCGCGGACGGTATCGAACCGCCGACCGCTGGTGTGTAAAACCAGAGCTCTACCACTGAGCTACGCGCCCGTGCGGCGTCAAGATACCGCCCGTATGGCCTGACGCCCAAAACAGCGCAGTCGGTTCAAGCTTTCAGCGCCGCCAGCGCGTCGGTCCAAAGCCGCTGATCACGGACTTCACCGGGCTGCTTCATCTCGGCGAACCGAATCATCCCGGACCGGTCGACGACGAAAGTGCCGCGGTTGCAAAAACCGCCGTCTTCATTGAACACGCCGTAGGCCTGGCTGACCGCCCCATGCGGCCAGAAGTCCGAGAGCACCGGGAACAGAAAACCGCTTTCGGCGGCCCACACTTTGTGGGTGGGCGGCGGCCCCACCGAAATAGCCAGCGCCGCACGGTCGTCGTTCTCAAAATCGGGCAGATGGTCGCGCAACTGACCGAGCTCGCCTTGGCAGATACCGGTGAAGGCCAACGGGAAGAACACCAGCAGCACGTCTTTGGTGCCGCGGAAATCGCTCAGGGTGACCGGCTGTCGGTTCTGGTCGTGCAGCGTGAAGTCCGGTGCGGTAGAACCGACCGTCAGCATCAACGGCGCCCGGCTCGTGACTTCGGCTGCACCAACCGGCTGGCGCTCCAGTCGCCAAGATTCACCGACGACGTCGGCATTAGTCCGGCGGTGGGCGCGGACTCCGCGATCTCAGCGGGCACCACGTGGCCGGGTCGGCCGGTCTTGGGCGTGAGCACCCAGATCACGCCGTCGTCGGCCAGCGGCGCGATCGCGTCCATCAAGGTGTCCACCAGGTCGCCGTCGCCGTCACGCCACCACAGCAATACGACGTCGATAACTTCGTCGGTGTCTTCGTCGAGCAACTCGCCACCGCACGCATCCTCCACGTCGCCGCGGATATCGTCGTCGGTGTCCTCGTCCCAACCCCACTCCTGGACAACCTGCCCTCGTTGGATGCCCATTTTGCGGGCAAAGCTCAGGGCGTCATCCGCCGCCACCACCGTGCGACCTCCTTGTCAGTTCCAAGCTTGTCAGTTCCAAGCCACGCGACCGTCAACGCGTCGTGCGATGGCATTTATCGTCGCATAGCACGTAGCGTTGCACATCCGTCGACTCAAAGGGACGCTCGGCAACGCTTGACGGCTTCGGTCTTGGCGTCGTTGAGCTGATTGACCCGCTGATTGAACTCATCGGTACCCGCGTGAGCGCGGATGGCCTTCGCCACGCCGCGGGCGGCGTCGTCGTAAGCGTTGAGCGCCTCGCGCAACTCCTGCGAGAGCGGCCCGTTGGTGTCGCCTTCAACGGTGTCGGCGCTGTGATTGAGGGCATCGACCGCGGGACCCTCGGCGGACGTGGTGTCGCCGCCATGGTTGTAGGCCGCGACGAAGTCATTCACCTTGTCGACGGCCTCTTTGCTGCTGGTGACAAACGACTCGCACACGCGGACCACGGCCTGCGTGGTCAGTGACTGCTGACGCTGCGACTCCCGCTTGCTTGACGTCGCCGCCGACGCCGAGACCGACGCGGATACCGACGCCCGGTAGGCCGGGGCTATCGCCGTGTCGGCGCCCGGCGTGCCATCCGTGACCGTGGAGCACCCGACGATGGCCATCAGGATCGTCGCAACGCAGCCGGCCGCGCGCGCGGCACCACGCCATCCGAGCCATCCGATCAGCACAGCTTGTGACGTTACCGGGTGATGATTCCGGGCGCCCGTGGCCGCCGAGCTCGTGGCGTCTCGTGCCGGCTTCTACGGGGACTACGCGGCGCGACTCACGGTGCGGCACGATAGGAGATACCCGGCAAGGGCCATAGCACCGACACAAGACCGAAGACGTCAATCCGCGACGGCCAGATCAGCCACCAGCAGATCAGCCGTCAAACAAGGAGTAGTGCGTTGACTACCGAGTTCGTACGCCACGATCTGGCGAAGAATCCAACCGGCGCAAGCGAACCCGACCGAGTGCGGGTGATCCGCGAAGGTGTTGCCTCCTACCTGCCCGACATCGACCCGGAGGAGACCTCCGAGTGGCTGGAGTCCTTCGACGAGCTGCTGGAGCGCTCGGGACCGTCGCGGGCGCGCTATCTGATGCTGCGGTTGCTGGAACGGGCCGGCGAGCAGCGCGTAGCCCTCCCGTCGCTGACATCAACCGACTACGTCAACACCATCCCGACCGAACTGGAGCCCTGGTTCCCCGGCGACGAGGACGTCGAACGCCGCTACCGGGCGTGGATCAGATGGAACGCCGCCATCATGGTGCATCGTGCCCAGCGTCCGGGAGTCGGTGTGGGCGGCCACATTTCCACCTACGCATCGTCTGCGGCCCTCTATGAAGTCGGCTTCAACCACTTCTTCCGCGGGAAGTCGCATCCCGGCGGCGGGGACCACGTGTTCATTCAGGGCCACGCCTCCCCCGGCATTTACGCGCGTGCCTTCCTGGAGGGCCGGCTGAGCACCGACCGGCTGGACGGCTTCCGCCAGGAGCACAGCCATCCCGGCGGCGGCCTGCCGTCCTACCCGCATCCGCGGCTGATGCCGGACTTCTGGGAGTTCCCCACGGTGTCGATGGGCCTTGGCCCGATGAACGCGATCTATCAGGCCCGGTTCAACCACTACCTGCATGACCGCGGCATCAAGGACACCTCCGACCAGCACGTGTGGGCGTTCCTCGGCGACGGTGAGATGGACGAGCCGGAGAGTCGCGGTCTGGCCCATGTCGCCGCGCTGGAGGCGTTGGACAACTTGACCTTCGTCATCAACTGCAACCTGCAGCGCCTCGACGGCCCGGTGCGCGGCAACGGCAAGATCATCCAGGAGCTGGAGTCGTACTTCCGGGGTGCGGGCTGGAATGTCATCAAGGTGGTCTGGGGACGCGAGTGGGACGCCCTGCTGCACGCCGACCGCGACGGCGCACTGGTGAACCTGATGAACACCACCCCCGACGGCGACTACCAGACCTACAAGGCCAATGACGGGGCCTACGTGCGTGACCATTTCTTCGGTCGCGATCCGCGCACCAAGGCGCTCGTCGAGCAGATGACCGATTCCGAGATCTGGAACCTCAAGCGCGGTGGTCACGATTACCGCAAGGTCTACGCCGCCTACCGCGCCGCCGTCGACCACAAAGGCCAGCCGACGGTGATCCTGGCCAAGACCATCAAGGGCTATTCGCTGGGCGCGCACTTCCAGGGCCGCAACGCCACACACCAGATGAAAAAGCTTGCGCTGCAAGACCTCAAGGACTTCCGCGACGCCATCCGAATTCCGATCAGCGACGCCCAGCTCGAGCAAGACCCTTACCTACCCCCCTACTACCACCCGGGGCCGGAGGCGCCGGAGATCCGCTATCTGCTCGATCGGCGCCGCGCGCTGGGCGGCTTCCTGCCCGAGCGGCGCACCAAATCCAAGGTGCTGACCCTGCCGGGCCGCGAAGCCTACCGCGCGCTGAAGAAGGGCTCGGGCCACCAGGAAGTGGCCACCACCATGGCAACGGTGCGCACCTTCAAGGAACTGTTGCGCGACAAAGAAGTTGGGCCCCGTTTCGTGCCGATCATCCCCGACGAGGCGCGCACCTTCGGCATGGACTCGTGGTTCCCCTCGTTGAAGATCTACAACCGCAACGGCCAGCTCTACACCGCCGTCGATGCCGACCTCATGCTGGCCTACAAGGAAAGTGAAATCGGCCAGATCCTGCATGAGGGCATCAATGAGGCCGGCTCCGTCGCCTCGTTCACCGCCGTCGGCACCTCGTATTCGACGCACAACGAGCCGATGATCCCGATCTACATCTTCTATTCGATGTTCGGGTTCCAGCGCACCGGCGATGGCCTGTGGGCCGCCGCCGACCAGATGTCGCGCGGTTTCCTGCTCGGGGCCACCGCGGGGCGCACCACCCTGACCGGCGAAGGCCTGCAGCACGCCGACGGCCACTCGCCGTTACTGGCGGCCACCAATCCGGCGGTGGTGGCCTACGACCCCGCCTTCGCCTTCGAAATCGCCTACATCATCGAAAGCGGGCTGGCCCGCATGTACGGCGAAAACGCGGAGAACGTCTTCTTCTACCTCACCATCTACAACGAACCGTATGTGCAACCGCCGGAGCCGGAGAACTTCGACCCCGAAGGCCTGCTGCGGGGTATCTACCGGTATCGGCCTGCCACCGAAAGCCGCACCAACACCGCCCACATCCTGGCTTCCGGAGTCGCGATGCCGTCAGCGCTTCGGGCCGCCGAGATGCTGGCCACCGAATGGGATGTCGCCGCCGACGTGTGGTCGGTGACAAGTTGGAGCGAGCTGAACCGTGACGGCGTTGCCATCCAGAGGCAGAGGCTGCGGCACCCGGACCGTCCGGCGGGCGAGGCGTACGTCACCCAGGCCCTCTCCGGATACGCGGGCCCGTTCATCGCCGTGTCGGACTGGATGCGCGCCGTACCCGAACAGATCCGGCCGTGGGTCCCGGGCAGCTACGTCACGCTGGGCACCGACGGGTTCGGCTTTTCCGATACCCGGCCTGCCGCGCGCCGCTTCTTCAACACCGACGCCGAATCTCAGGTCGTCGCGGTGCTGGAGGCGCTGGCACGCGATGGCCAGATCGACCCGTCGGTGCCGGTAGCGGCTGCGCGCCAATACCGAATCGACGACGTGCAGGCCGCACCTGCGCAAACCTCCGATCCCGGCCCGGGCGCGTAGCGCTCGGTTTTGACGGCTCCCCGCGCGCCTTTTGGCGGAAACATCCAGAAAATTGGCGTAGCTTTTAGGGGTGCCCGACAACCAGTTCGTGCTCCCGCGGTCAACGCTTGAGCTGCTGGACAGCGTTCCGGAGTCGCTGCTGCGGCGGTTGAAGCAGTATTCGGGTCGGTTCTCCACCCAGGCGGTGTCGGCAATGCAGGAACGGTTGCCGTTCTTCGCCGAGCTGGAAGCCTCCCAGCGGGCCAGCGTGGCGCTGGTGGTGCAGACCGCCGTGGTGAACTTCGTGGAGTGGATGACCGACCCGCGCAGCAACGTCAACTACACGGCGCGGGCCTTCGAACTGATGCCGCAGGACCTGACCCGACGGATCGCATTGCGCCACTCGGTGGACATGATGCGGTTCACCATGGAGTTCTTCGAAGAGTTCGTCCCTGTGCTGGCCCGCTCCGACGAACAGTTGACCGCGCTGACGGTGGGGATTCTCAAGTACAGCCGCGACCTCGCCTTCAGCGCCGCCACGGCCTACGCCGATGCGGCCGAGGCGCGAGGCACCTGGGACAGTCGAATGGAGGCCAGCGTGGTGGACGCGGTGGTGCGTGGCGACACCGGTCCCGAGCTGCTGTCCCGGGCGGCCGCGCTCAACTGGGACACCACCGCTCCGGCAACGGTGGTAGTGGGAACTCCGGCGCCCGGCCGCGAAAGCCACGCCAGCCAAGACGTTCGGGATATCGCCGCACGCCACGGCCGCGCCGCGCTCACCGACGTGCACGGCACCTGGCTGGTGGCGATCGTGTCCGGCCAGCTGACACCGACCGAAAAGGTCTTCGGCGACCTGCTGGACGCCTTCTCCGACGGTCCGGTGGTGATCGGCCCGACGGCGCCGATGCTGACCGCGGCTTACCACAGCGCCAGCGAGGCGATCTCCGGGATGAACGCCGTCACCGGCTGGCGGGGAGCGCCGAGGCCCGTCCACGCGCGCGAACTGCTGCCCGAGCGGGCCCTGATGGGCGATGCTTCGGCCATCGCGGCGTTGCACACCGACGTGATGCGGCCGCTGGCCGACGCGGGTCCCACCCTCACCGAGACGTTGGACGCCTACCTCGATTGCGGCGGTGCGATCGAAGCCTGCGCCCGCAAGTTGTTCGTTCATCCAAACACCGTGCGCTACCGACTGCGCCGTATCGCCGACTTCACCGGCCGCGATCCCACCCAGCCGCGCGACGCCTATGTCCTTCGGGTGGCCGCCACCGTGGGCCACCTTGCCTACCAGGCGCACCAGTCCAGCGTCGCCAGTAACATCGTGATACCCGTCACGCCACCGGTAGAAAAGGACCTGGTCGCGCCGTCGGGGACCGCGGCAGTCGAGTGAAAGATCGCGGCACGATATCGTTCACGTCGCATAGCGTGCCGTTTTGTGGGGTTTCCACAAAAACATAAGACAAGGTTCATAATCTCTTACACCGCGCAAAAACGTCTTCACAGTGTTCTCTTAAACACGTGATTGCGTTGCTCGCCCCCGGACAGGGGTCGCAGACCGAGGGAATGCTGTCCTCGTGGCTGGAACTGGCCGGTGCCTCGGACCGGTTGGCGTCCTGGTCGACGGCCGGCGGTCTGGACCTGGCTCGGCTGGGCACCACCGCCTCGACCGATGAGATCACCGATACCGCGATCGCCCAGCCGTTGATCGTCGCGGCCACGCTGCTTGCTCACGAGGAGCTCACGAAGCGAGGGCTGCTGGCAGACCAAGAGGTTGTCGTGGCCGGCCATTCGGTTGGTGAAATCGCCGCCTACGCGATCGCCGGGGTGATCTCCGCCGATGACGCCGTCGCGCTGGCCGCCACCCGCGGTGCGGAGATGGCAAAGGCCTGCGCCAACGAGCCGACGGGTATGTCCGCGGTTCTCGGCGGTGACGAGACCGAGGTGCTCGCCCGGCTCGAGCACCTCGACCTGGTTGCGGCCAACCGCAACGCCGCCGGTCAGATCGTGGCCGCCGGCCGCCTCAGCGCGTTGGACAAGCTCGCCGAAGACCCCCCGGCCAAGGCCCGGGTGCGTGCGCTGAGCGTCGCCGGAGCCTTCCACACCGAGTTCATGGCGTCCGCCCTCGATGGCTACGCCGCGGCGGTGCAGAACGTCGCGACCGCGGAGCCGACCGCCGTTCTGTTGTCCAACCGCGACGGCGAACCGGTAAGCTCGGCTAGCGACGCGATAGAGAAGCTTGTCGCACAGTTGACTCGCCCGGTGCGCTGGGATCTGTGCTCCGAGACCCTGCGTCAGCGAAATGTCACGGCGATCGTCGAGTTCCCGCCTGCAGGCGCTCTGTCCGGCATCGCCAAGCGTGAACTTCGCGGGGTACCGACACATCCCGTCAAGACCTCCACAGACCTGGACGGTTTAGCAGAGCTGTAAAGACCCTGGCTCAAAGCCATATCACCAAACCCGTCCGCCCCTACAACCGCATACGCACGTTAAATCAAAAGTTACACAACACATTACGAAGGGAAACTGAACGTGACTGTCAGTCAAGAAGAAATCATTGCCGGTATCGCCGAGATCATCGAAGAGGTCACCGGTATCGAGCCCTCGGAGATCACCCCGGAGAAGTCGTTCGTCGACGACCTCGACATCGACTCTTTGTCGATGGTCGAGATCGCCGTGCAGACCGAGGACAAGTACGGCGTCAAGATCCCCGACGAGGACCTGGCCGGGCTCCGCACCGTCGGTGACGTCGTCGCCTACATCCAGAAGCTCGAGGAAGAGAACCCAGAGGCCGCCCAGGCGCTGCGTTCGAAGTTCGAGTCGGACAACCCGTCGAGGCAGGAAGCCGACCACCAGTGACCAAACCTTCCACTGCTAACGGCGGTTTCCCCAACGTTGTGGTAACCGCCGTTGCGGCGACGACCTCGATCGCGCCGGACATCGAGAGCACGTGGAAGGGTTTGCTGGCCGGGGAGAGCGGCATCCACGTGCTCGAAGACGAGTTCGTGACCAAGTGGGACCTGCCCGTCAAGATCGGTGGGCACCTCAAGGAATCCGTCGACGATCACATGAGTCGACTGGAATTGCGCCGCATGTCCTACGTGCAGCGGCTGGCCAAGTGGCTCAGCGGTCAGCTCTGGGAGGCCGCCGGCAGTCCCGAGGTCGACCCGGACCGTTTCGCGGTCGTGGTCGGCACCGGTCTGGGCGGTGCCGAGAAGATCGTGGAGAGCTACGACCTGATGAACGAGGGCGGCCCCCGCAAGGTGTCGCCCCTGGCCGTGCAGATGATCATGCCCAACGGCGCCGCGGCGACGGTGGGCCTGCAGCTTGGAGCCCGCGCCGGGGTGATGACCCCGGTGTCGGCGTGTTCGTCGGGCTCGGAGGCCATCGCCCACGCGTGGCGGCAAATCGTCATGGGCGATGCCGACGTCGCCGTGTGCGGCGGTGTCGAGGGCCCCATTGAGGCCCTGCCCATCGCCGCCTTCTCGATGATGCGGGCCATGTCGACCCGCAATGACGACCCCGAAGGCGCGTCCCGTCCGTTCGATAAGGACCGTGACGGCTTCGTGTTCGGCGAGGCGGGTGCGCTGATGCTCATCGAGACCGAGGAGCATGCCAAAGCACGCGGAGCCAAGCCGCTGGCCCGGTTGATGGGTGCCGGCATCACGTCGGATGCCTTCCACATGGTGGCGCCGGCACCGGACGGCCTGCGTGCCGGACGGGCGATGGCGCGCGGGCTGGAGCTGGCGGGCTTGTCACCCAAGGACATCGACCATGTCAACGCGCACGCGACCGCCACACCTATCGGTGACACGGCAGAAGCTAATGCGCTGCGGGCGGCCGGTTGTGAGCAGGCCCCGGTCTACGCGCCAAAGTCGGCGCTGGGCCACTCCATCGGCGCGGTCGGTTCCCTGGAATCGGTGCTGACGGTGCTCACGCTGCGAGATGGCGTCATACCACCGACACTTAACTACCACACGCCTGATCCCGAGATCGACCTCGACGTTGTCGCGGGCGAGCCACGGTATGGCGAATACCAGTACGCCATCAACAACTCGTTCGGATTCGGCGGACACAACGTCGCGCTGGTCTTCGGGCGGTACTGAGCGCGAAAGGAAGAGTTCGTAGTACCCATGACCGGATTGTCAACGCTGGCTACGGGGAAGGGTTTCCCCAACGTGGTCGTCACCGGCATTGCCATGACGACCGCGCTCGCATCTGATGCGGAGACCACCTGGAAGCTGCTGCTCGACGGGCAAAGTGGGATCCGTACACTCGACGACCCGTGGGTGGAGGAGTTCGACCTACCGGTCCGCATCGGTGGGCACCTCGTCGAAGAATTCGACAGCCAGCTCACGCGGATCGAGAACCGCCGGATGGGCTACCTGCAGAAGATGGCCACGGTGCTCGACCGGCGGTTGTGGGAAAACGCCGGTTCGCCCGAGGTGGACACCAACCGGTTGATGGTGTCCATCGGTACCGGCATGGGCTCGAGCGAGGAGCTGATTTTCGGCTACGACGACATGCGGGCGCGCGGCATGAAGGCCGTCCACCCGCTGGCCGTGCAGATGTACATGCCCAACGGCGCAGCGGCGGCGGTCGGGCTGCAACGGCAGGCCAAGGCCGGGGTGATGACCCAGGTGTCGGCCTGTGCGTCCGGTTCGGAGGGCATCGCCCGGGCCTGGCAGCAGATCGCGCTCGGCGAGGCCGACATCGCGATCTGCGGTGGCGTTGAGACCAGGATCGAGGCGGTGCCCATCGCCGCGTTCGCCTCGATGCGCATCGTGATGTCGACCACCAACGACGACCCGCCCGGCGCCTGCCGCCCGTTCGACAAGGACCGCAACGGTTTCGTGTTCGGCGAAGGCGGCGCGCTGATGGTCATCGAAACCGAGGAGCACGCCACAGCGCGCGGCGCCAACATTCTGGCCCGGCTGATGGGGGCAAGCGTCACCTCAGACGGCTTCCACATGGTGGCCCCGGATCCCAATGGCGAACGCGCCGGGCACGCGATGACGCGGGCGATCCAGCTGGCCGGCCTCACCCCAGGCGACATCGACCACGTCAACGCGCACGCCACCGGCACCTCGGTCGGCGACCTGGCCGAGGGCAAGGCCATCAACAACGCTCTCGGCCCGCACGGCGGAAACGCGGCGGTGTACGCGCCCAAGTCCGCCCTCGGCCACTCGGTCGGTGCGGTCGGCGCGGTGGAATCGATCTTGACCGTACTGGCACTGCGCGAGCAGGTCGTTCCGCCCACCCTGAACCTGGTGAACCTGGACCCGGAGATCGACTTGGACGTGGTCGCGGGCAAGCCGCGACCGGGCGACTACCGCTACGCCATCAATAATTCGTTTGGGTTTGGCGGGCACAACGTGGCACTCGTCTTCGGCCGGTACTGATGAAAGCATCACTAACAGAGGAGACCCTGCGATGACGACCCTGGCCCCGGATGCGGTCGACGAGTCGCTCGATCCGCGCGATCCGCTGCTGCGACTGAGCAGGTTCTTTGACGACGGCAGCCTCGAGCTGCTGCACGAGCGTGACCGCTCCGGAGTGCTGGCCGCCGGCGGCAACGTGAACGGCCTGCGCACCATCGCGTTCTGCACCGATGGGACCGTGATGGGCGGTGCCATGGGTCTGGAGGGCTGCACCCACATCGTCGACGCCTACGACACCGCCATTGAAGAGCAGAGCCCGATCGTGGGTATCTGGCATTCCGGCGGCGCGCGGTTGGCTGAAGGTGTGCACGCGCTGCACGCGGTCGGGCTGGTGTTCGAGGCGATGATCCGGGCGTCCGGATACGTGCCGCAGATCTCAGTGGTGGTCGGCTTTGCCGCAGGCGGCGCAGCCTACGGGCCGGCGCTGACCGACGTTGTCATCATGGCGCCTGAGGGCAGGGTGTTCGTCACCGGGCCCGACGTCGTGCGCAGCGTCACCGGCGAAGACGTGGATATGGCCTCGCTGGGCGGCCCGGACACTCACCACAAGAAGTCGGGGGTGTGCCACATCGTCGCCGACGACGAGTCCGACGCCTACGAGCGTGGTCGCCGGTTGGTCGGATTGTTCTGCCAGCAGGGGCATTTCGACCGTAGTAAAGCCGAGGCGCATGACACCGACCTCCACGCGCTGTTGCCGGATTCGCCGCGGCGGGCCTACGACGTGCACCCGATCGTCACGGCACTGCTCGACGATGACGTGCCGTTCGAAGAGTTCCAGGCCAAGTGGGCACCGTCAATGGTGGTCGGTCTGGGCCGGCTGTCTGGACGGACAGTCGGTTTGCTGGCCAACAACCCGCTACGGCTGGGCGGCTGCCTGAACTCGGAAAGTGCCGAGAAGGCAGCGCGTTTCGTGCGGCTCTGCGACTCGTTCGGCATCCCGCTGGTGGTGATCGTCGACGTTCCCGGTTACCTGCCGGGTGTCGACCAGGAGTGGGGCGGCGTCGTGCGCCGCGGCGCGAAACTCCTGCACGCATTCGGTGAGGCCACCGTTCCGCGAGTCACCCTGGTCACCCGAAAGATCTACGGCGGGGCCTACATTGCGATGAACTCCCGCGCGCTGAACGCCACCAAGGTGTTCGCATGGCCGGACGCCGAGGTCGCGGTGATGGGCGCCAAGGCAGCCGTCGGGATTCTGCACAAGAAGAAGCTGGCGGCCGCGCCGGACCACGAGCGCGAGGCGCTGCACGATGATCTTGCCGCCGAGCACGAGCGCATGGCCGGTGGCGTGGACAACGCCATCGACATCGGCGTGGTCGACGAGAAGATCGACCCCGCGCACACCCGCAGCAAGCTCACCGAGGCACTGGCCCAGGCGCCGGCACGGCGCGGACGGCACAAGAACATCCCGCTGTAGGTCCCACGCCGCTCAGCGCGTGGTGTAGCCGCCGTTGGCGAAGATGGTCTGGCCGGTGCCGATTGCCGATTGCACAAGTATGGGCTTGCGCCCAACGGCTACTTGACGAGGGCTGAAATCAGCGCCCTGCCGATTTTCGACGTGGCGCGGCTACGGAACCGGTACCACGCATCGCCGACGGCGACGCGTGGTACGCCGACGTCTCCCGGCCGATCGTCGAGCTTCAACAGGGTCTCCGCGGTGCGATGGGCGAAGCGTTCCTTGTCCTCGGGGGAAAGGTTGCATCGTTCGAGAAACTCCGTTGCGGCGAAGTTGTCCTGGAACGGGTAGTCGACGGAGAACATGAGGTTGTCGAGGCCCAGCATCGCTCTGGCGCAGTCGAACACCGGCACGTCGAAAACACCGCTGCTAGTGATGAAGACGTTTTCTCGCAGGTAGTAGCCGACGTTGTTACGCATTGCCGGCCGCCGCACGTCGTGGTCGTCCGATTCGGTCCCAAGCAACCACCCAGCCATCGTCAGTCCGACGTTGAGCCTGGTGAAACAGAAGGGAAGCAGTTCCCCCATGTGCCCAACGATGATCTTCAGATTCGGATGACGGTCGAATACGCCCGCGCAGATCAACCTGAGCAAGTGCGTTCCGGTTTCCACCGGCCAACCCCAAGTCGGTACCAGCGCCGAATCGAAGGGCGCGTAGTACACACCCGTCACCACCGGCGGCGGGTCAGTGGGATGAATGTAGATGGGAACGCCCAGTGATTCGGCTTGGGCGAGAAGCACATCGAACGACGGCTCGTCAAGGTAATGCCCGTTGGTATGTCCGTTGATCAGCGCGCCTTTGAAGCCTAGGTCACGAACGGCCCGTTGCAACTCCTCAGCCGCGTGGGCCGGCGATTGGGTCGGCAGCATGGCAAAGCCGGCGAACCGGGTGGGGTGCGCGGCGACCGCGTCGGCCAACCAATCGTTGACTTCTCGGCTGACCGCGATCGCCAACTCCGCTTGCTGGTCGTCGAGCACTTGGACTCCCGGCTGAACGTGCGAGAGCACCTGCACGTCGATCCCGGCGGCGTCCATCAGACGAATCCGCTCGGCTCCGACGTCGCTGAGCCGGGCCCGGACAGGCTGGTACTTCCGTTGCAGCGGCTCGGGAAACAAATCCCACACCCGTGGATGCAGAAACGCCTCTTCCAGCGCCACTACTCGCGAGGCCGACTTTGTGGTCACCAGTTCACTCCCCTGCTAACGGAATTCCCGCTAACGCGTTGGCCCCGGCTTGGTGGCGGTGACGGCGTGGGTGCGGAAGAACGGTAGCCCCCACCAGGCGCGCCAGCCGAGATCCTGACGCTTGACGTTTGCCATGCCGCATTGCCGGAACCGGTCCGCGTAAAGGCGGGTGAAGCCAAGGTCGGCGACCACGACATGACCGCCGGGCCGCAACACCCGCACGGCTTCGTCAATCGCGGACCGCCGCGCGTCGTTGTCCGGCAGATTGTGGATCGCCAGGTTACTCACGACGAGATCAAAGGACTCGTCGGGTAACTGAAGGTCGGTCATGTCGCGGGTGTGCAGTTCGACCCGGTCGGCGACACCCTCGGCCTCGGCGTTGGCCAGTGTCGCCTGCGTCGAGTTGCCTGTCTGGTCGGCCCGCCAGATGTCCACTCCCACCACACTTCCGCGTGGCACCAACTTGGCCGCGACCAACAACACCGCGCCACGCCCGCAGCCGAGGTCGAGCACCCGCTCGTCGCCGCGCAGGCCTATCCCGGCCAGTAGGAGTGCCCACACCTCGAATTTTCCTCGCCGGCTGAAGCGCCATACGCTGACGCCCGCAGCGATCAGTAGGACGGCAAGCACAGCGGCCACGAGTCCGGGCAGCGTCCGCCCGGTCGCCAGCAACAGGCCCGCCAAAGTCGCTGCGGCAAGGCATAACAGCAGATAGCCGGCCAGCAGGACGGGCGCCGGAATCAGTCGGTAGTCGCCGTCCACGCCGTACCGCCCGCGCGGGCGGGCGACATCAGTTGCCAACTCAGTCATTCTGATCGCCTCCATAGGTAGCCGTACGGTGGTCTAGACCAATGCGCTCCAAGATCGGAATAGCTTTCACCGCAGCGTGTTTCACGGCGTCGCTGCTCGGCGCATCGGCCGGCTCAAATGCCCGGCGCACCGTGTCGGCGAGTTGATCGGCCTTCTGCTCTAAGGCTCAAGCCCGATAGCCGGCGGCAGAAACGGCTCTGCCGCAAAGAATCCGAACACGATCGTGGGCAGGGTGTAGTCGAGATCCTCCAGGTGCAGGTTCGGACGCAGCATGGCCTCGCGGCGAGTACACCCAGGTAGTCGCGGCTGACACCGAGCTTGCTCTCCTCCAGTCGATGATGATTCGCCGAGGCAAGGAAAGTATCGAGGGTGTCGGCATCGCGGGTATAAAGCGCACGCAACACGGGACGGTTCATCGCCTCGACGAATAGCCGTCGCAGGTAGCGGTGCAGCGCAACCTCGGCCGGATCATCACGGATGGCCTGGACAATCGCGTCGGCCATCGCCGCCGCCTCGCGGGTGCTGACCGCGTGGAACACTTCCTCGCGAGACCGCCAGTGTAGGTAGATCGTGCCCTTGCCGACACCGGCACGGCGTGCCAGTTCGTCGATCGTCACTCGCCGATAGCCCCACAGCAGCAGTAGGTCCCGGGCGGTATCCAGGATCCGATCCGCCCTTTCCCGCCGATCGACACGAGAACGTTCCACCAGTCCCCGACCTATCGGTCCGACTCCGACAACTTCGTGACCAAAATACTATATTGGTCAACAGTCATCAAGAGACAAAGCGGCCGCCGATGGTCAGCTCCTGGCGAGGATGACCGAAAGCGCTCGGCGCAGCTCGCGTTCGGGTTCGGCCGGAAGCCGGTCAGCGCGCCAGCCGACGAAATCGTCGGGTCGCACGAGCAAAGCTCCGCCAGGCGCGAGTCCGGTGACCTGCGCCCATGAGCCGTCCGGGTCGAAGGCATCGCGCCGCAGACCCGATGCGGTGGACCGCGATCGGGACGCCGAGGGCCACCGACGCCGCCGCGGCGGCCTCGCGTCCATCGGGCACCGTCGTCTCGGCGGCGAGCAAGGTGAAGCTACGGCCGACCAGATCAAGCGTCGACATCCGCCGGTCGCCGTGCTGCACCCAGGCATGCGGGACACGGGTGCCGGGTTGGCCACGCAATTCGTCCACCAACGACACGGCGTCTGGGTCAGCTGGAGCGGGCTGGTCGGTCACGACCGCAGCTGAGCGGTACTGGTAGCCGGCCAACAAGGAGAACATCGACGCCTCCTCATCCGGCGGCAGCCCCGGGCCCTCGTCTGTCCAAGCCGGAGCAGCGCCCACCGTCGGCCCGGTGAGCGACTGGCGAGCGGCAAACCGCCCGACGGGGTGCCGCTCGGCGTGGTAGCTGACCAGCAACGCGGGATCGGCGGTGCCGTCCAGGACCGCGGCCAGCTTCCAAGCCAGGTTATGCGCGCTTTGAATGGCGGTGTTGGCTCCCCCAGCCTTGAACGGAGGCATGGTGTGTCCGCAGTCACCAACGAAAAACACTCGCCCGCATTGGAATTGGTCGGCCACCTGCTCGTATGGTTGCCACGCCGCGACTTCGATGATCTCGAGATCGATCTGCTCGCCGACGGCCTTGGTGAGCACGTCGCAGCAATACTGCGGGGTGAATTGCGCCGCCGTCTCCCCTTTGCCGGGAAAGTACGTGGTGATGAACATGCCGAGATCGTCCTTGGCCACCAGGAATATGCCGTCCACGTCTGCGTTTTTGACCTGCACGCCATCGCCATCGCTGAGGTGCTGGACGAACCTGCGCCAGGGTGCCCGGAAGTAGATGAAGACAACGAAGATCGGTAACGCTCCGTATCCGGACGTGGTGACGCCGAGCGACTCCCGAATCCTGCTGTGCACACCGTCCGCGGCGATCAGATAGTCGGCGTGGACCGTCTCTGACTCGCCGGAATGCAGGTCGCGAACCACCGCCGTGACGCCGGAATCGTCGTGCTCGAAAGAGCACAATTCCGTCCCGTAGCGCACCTCGCTGCCACGCGCGCGAGTTTCGGCGAGCAGCATCGGTTCGAGGCTGCTCTGCGGGCAGTACTGAACGGACGGCTCTGGGCTCAGCTGATCCAGGCCGGCGAAAAAAGTGTCGATGTCAATGGCCAGCTTTTCTTCCGCGCTGTTCAGCGTCGGCTTGACGACCATGTCTGACACACGATCGGCGACAGCATGAACCTCGTCGTCCAGGCCCAGACCGCGGAGAATCTCCAAGCTGCGAAAGCTGAGATTGCGGGCCTTCGGGTAGATGAAGATCTCGCGCCGCTTTTCGACGAGCAGTGACCTGACCCCGTACTTGGCCAGCAGCGCCGACGCGGAAAGCCCACCGGCCCCCGCGCCAACAATCAGGACCGGAACGTGTGTGACGTTCATGCCGGTTACCGCCTCCCGCGCGCACCCATCAATATGACAGTTACTACTATATAGTAGTTACTGTCATGATTGGGTTAGCAGGTCCTCGGCCACGCCGACGACCCGCTCGCGATCGGCGGCTACCAAACCGATCCGGGTGCGACGGTCCACGATGTCGTCGACGGTCAGCGCACCTTCGTGGGTGATGGCGTACTCGAACTCCGCTCGGGTCACGTCGATCCCGTCGGCCACCGGGTCCGCGGGCCGCTCACACGTGGCCGCAGCGATCACGTTGGCCGCCTCAGCCCCATACCGCAGGAGCAACGACTCCGGCAGGCCGGCCATCGGCGCCACCGTCGACCCCGGATTTGCCGGCGCCCCGACTAATGGCAGGTTTCGGGTCCGGCACTCTCCAGCCACCAGGCCCCGCAATTCGATGGCCCGGTCGAGCACGTCCTGGGCCATGTGTCGGTATTCGGTCAGCTTGCCGCCGACCACGCTGATCACCCCCGACGGCGACTCGACGACGGCGTGGTCGCGGGACACGTCCGAGGTGCGGCCGGCTCCGGTGTCGATCAGCGGCCGCAGCCCTGCATAAGCACCTATCACATCGGCGCTTCCCAGCGTGATACCCAGTGCAGTGTTCGCGACGTCCAGCAGGAAGCTGACCTCCTCCGACGTCGGTTGCGGCACATCGGGAATCGGCCCTGGCGCCTCCTCGTCGGTCAGACCGAGGTAGACCCGACCCAGCTGCTCGGGCATGGCGAACACGAAGCGGTTGAGCTCGCCGGGTATCGGAATCGTCAGCGCCGCAGTGGGATTGCCGAGGGTCTCGGCGTCGAACACGAGATGGGTGCCGCGGCTGGGCCGCAGCTTCAACGTCGGGTCGATCTCCCCTGCCCACACCCCGGTGGCATTGATGATGGCACGTGCAAATATTTCGAATGATTCGCCGGTGCGCTGGTCGGTCAGCCGCAGCGACGCGCCGGTGGCCTCGGATGCGTTTGTATAGGTCAAGATACGGGCGCCCTGCTGTGCCGCGGTACGCGCGACCGCGGCGACTAGTCGGGCATCGTCGATCAGTTGTCCGTCGTAGGCGAGCAGACCACCGTCGAGACCATTGCGCCGAACGGCCGGAGCCATGTCCATGGCGCGTTGCGCTGAAATACGGCGTGAGCCGGGCAAAATGGAATTCGGTGTGCCCGCCGTCTTACGCAGGACGTCGCCGGCAAGGAATCCGGCCCGTACCAGTGTCCGCTCCATTCGGCCCATCGACGGCAGCAACGGCACCAGTTGCGCCATAGCCCGAACCAGATGAGGAGCGTTGCGCGTCATCAGGATTCCGCGCTCGACGGCGCTGCGCCGGGCGATCCCGACATTGCCGGTCGCCAGATAGCGCAGCCCGCCGTGCACCAGCTTGGAGCTCCACCGGCTGGTGCCGAACGCGAGATCGTGCTTTTCCACCAACGTCACTCGCAGGCCTCGGGAGGCGGCGTCCAGCGCGATGCCGGCACCGGTGATGCCGCCTCCGATCACCACGACGTCGCTCGGCGCGCCATCGGCCAACGCGGTCAGGTCAGCGTTGCGGCGCGCAGCGTTGAGGGCAGTCGAGATCACGAGAGGTATCCGTTCAGCGAGTGGGTGAGTTCGGCGGCCAGCGCATCAGCGTCCAGGATCGGGCGGACGATCTGGGCGGACTGAATCGTCGATTGGGTGATCAGCAGCACCATCGCGGCCAGTTGGCGGGGGTCGCCGGGCCGCACGCTCCCGTCGCTTTGGGCCGCCCGTAGGTTCTCGGCGAGCGCGTCGATCAGCATCTGTTGGCTGCTGCCGAGTCGCTGGGCGATGTAGACAAGCGCCAGCTCCGAGCGCAGCACCGCCATCACCAAGTCGTCGTGCCTGAGCCGCTTGGCTACCGCGACCACCCGGTCGACCAGCGCTTCACGACCGCGTCCGCGCGCAGGCACCTCGCCCAACGCGGCGGTGATATGCCTGGTCAGCAGCGCGGCCAGCACCGAACGGGTGTCCGGCCAACGGCGATAGACGGTCGGACGGCTCACGCCCGCGCGCCTTGCGATCTCGGCCAGCGTCACGCGGTCAACCCCGAAATCAATCACACAGCTCGCGGCGGCCGCCAGTATCCGGTCACCGACGTCGACCGCTGCATTACTGATTGACAGCATATGTAATACTGTAACGCATGCCTGACGCGCTGCTGCCCCCAATGAAGTGGAATGCGTGGGGTGATCCCCACGCGGCCAAACCCCTCTCTGAGGGCATCCGCTCGCTGTTGACGCAGGCCCTTGGGGTCACCGGGCCGCCCGCGGCGGAACTCGACGCAGACCAGGTCCGGCTGCGCCCCTCGGAGTTGACGAGCGACCACCGCGAGGCCCTGACCGCCATTGTCGGACCGGACTACTGTCGCGGCGACGACCGGGACCGACTGTTGCACGCCGGCGGCAAGTCCACCCTGGATCTGTTGCGGCGGAACAACTCCGCCGTACAAGAGGCGCCCGACGCGGTGCTGCTGCCCGGCACCGACGACGAGGTTGCGGCAATCCTGCGGTACTGCTCGCAGCACGGCATCGCCGTCGTCCCGTTCGGCGGCGGCACCAGTGTGGTCGGCGGACTCGATCCCATCCGCGGCGAATTCGACGCGGTGGTGTCGCTCGATCTGCGGCGCTTCGATCAACTGCTGGCTTTCGACGAGGTATCCGGCGAGGCCGAGTTCGGTGCCGGCGTCACCGGGCCACAGGCAGAACAACTGCTTGGCGAGCACGGGTTTTCACTCGGGCATTTTCCGCAGAGCTTCGAGTTCGCCAGCCTCGGCGGGTATGCCGCGACCCGATCGTCGGGCCAGGACTCGGCGGGATACGGCCGGTTCGACGACATGATTCGCGGGCTGCGCGCGATTACGCCTGCGGGCGTGCTGGATCTGGGCCGTGCCCCGCAGTCGGCGGCCGGCCCGGATCTGCGCCAGCTGCTGATCGGGTCGGAAGGCGTTTTCGGCATCATCACCCGGGTGCGAGTGCGGGTCCACCCCGCACCGCAAGCCACCCGCTACGAGGCGTGGTCGTTTCCCGACTTTGCCACCGGCACTGCGGCATTGCGCGCGGTCACCCAGACCGGCGCCGGCCCGACCGTGATCCGGCTTTCCGACGAAGCCGAGACCGGCGTCAACTTGGCCACCACCGAGACCATCGGCGAAACCCAGATCACCGGAGGCTGTTTGGCGATCACCGTGTTCGAGGGTACGGCGGCGCATGCCGACAGCAGCCACGCCGAAACCCGGGAGCTGATGGCAGCCCTGGGCGGTACGTCGCTGGGCGAAGCCCCGGCGCGGGCCTGGGAGACTGGCCGGTTCAATGCGCCGTACCTGCGCGACTCACTGCTGGCCGCCGGCGCGCTTTGCGAAACCCTCGAGACGGCTACCGATTGGTCGAACATCTCCGCGCTGAAGGCCGCCGTCACCGATGCGCTGACGGGCGCGCTGGCCGAATCCGGCACGCCGGCGCTGGTGCTGTGCCACATTTCGCATGTGTACGCCACCGGCGCCTCGCTGTACTTCACAGTCGTTGCCGGGCAACGCGGCAATCCGATTGAGCAATGGCGCGCCGCGAAGACCGCTGCGTGCGACGCGATCATGGCCACCGGCGGGACGATCACCCATCACCACGCGGTCGGCGCCGATCATCGGCCCTGGATGCGCAACGAGGTGGGCGAGTTGGGCGTGCACGTGTTGCGGGCGGTCAAATCGACCTTGGATCCCGCGGGAATTCTCAATCCCGGCAAGCTGATCCCGTGACTCCCCGCCAGATTGGCCGGGTGACGGTGCTGACCAATCCGGCATCAGGACACGGAAACGCACCGCACGCCGCCGAAAAAGCGATCGCGCGGCTGCAACAGCGCGGTATCGATGTCGTGGCAATCGTTGGCAGCGACGCCGAACACGCACGTCGCCTGCTGCACGCCGCGTGCGAGAAGGGCACGGATGCACTCGTCGTCGTCGGCGGTGACGGAGTGATCACCGACGCGCTGCAAGCCCTGGCGGGCAACGATATTCCGCTGGGCATCATCCCGGCCGGCACCGGCAACGATCATGCCCGCGAATTCGGTTTGCCTACAAAGGATCCCGTCGCCGCCGCCGACATTGTCGCCGATGGCTGGACCGAGACCATTGACCTCGGCCGGATTCGCGACCGCAAAGGTGTCACCAAGTGGTTCGGCACCGTGGCGGCCGCGGGATTCGATTCGTTGGTAACCGACAGGGCCAACCGGATGCGCTGGCCGCGTGGTCGGATGCGCTACAACCTCGCCATGCTCGCCGAGCTCTCAGCGCTGCGGCTGCTGCCGTTCCGGATGGTGCTTGACGGACGCGACGAGATCGTCACCGACCTCACCCTTGCGGCGTTCGGCAACACCCGCAGCTACGGCGGCGGAATGCTGATCTGCCCCAACGCCGATCACACCGACGGCCAACTCGACATCACCATGGTGCACTCGGCGTCCCGCACCCGGCTGATCCGCCTCTTCCCTACCGTCTACAAAGGCACCCACGTCAATCTCGACCAGGTGACAACGGCGCGGGCAACGTCGGTCGATGTGGAATCACCGGGTATCAACGCCTACGCCGACGGCGACTATGCTTGCGCGCTGCCCGCCGAGATCTCCGCGGTGCGGGGCGCACTGCAGATCCTGCGGAGTTCTAACCGACTCCCCGGCTGAGCCAGGACACGTCGGCGCCGTCACCGCCGTCGCGGTACGCCTCGAGTGCCTCATCCCAGGCCGTGCCCAGGGCCGAATCCAGTTCGGCGGCCAGCGCGTCGGCACCGGCGGCCATCATCGACCGCAGCCGCATCTCCCCGATCATCACGTCGCCGTTGGCGCTCATCGCTCCGCTCCACAGGCCCAGCTGCGGCGTGTGGCTGAACCGATGTCCGTCGACGCCGGCGCTGGGGTCCTCGGTGACTTCAAACCGCAATACCGACCAGGACCGCAAGGCATTGGCCAACCGGGCGCCGGTGCCCACCGGACCGACCCAATTGGTCACCGCGCGCAACTGGCCGGGCATGGCCGGTTGCGGGGTCCACTTCAGGTTGGGCGTGGCTTTCAGCGTCGACGACAAAGCCCACTCGACATGCGGACATACCGCGGCGGGCGAGGCATGGAGGTAAACCACGCCTGTCGTCACGTCGGCGAACTGGTTCGACGCGCGCATCTGTTGCTCCTTCGGCTCCACGAGGGACGTCTTCCCCAACGGCCTGGTGAACCCGACGAGCAGGATGTACCGATAAAATTGTGCCTTGCGTGTCTATTGTGCCTCGTGTGACCCGTGTTGCGCTAGTCCGAGTTATACGCGGCCAACACGCGGTCCGAGAGCGCCGGCCACACCGGCAACGCCCACTCGCCGAAATCGCGGTCGGTGAGCACCACCAACGCCAGCTCTGCCTGCGGATCTGCCCAGATGAACGTGCCCGACTGGCCGAAATGGCCGAAGCTGCGCGGCGAGTTCTGCGCGCCGGTCCAATGCGGTGATTTCGCGTCCCTGATCTCGAAGCCCAGTCCCCAGTCGTTGGGCCGCTGCACCCCGTAGCCAGGCAAAACGCCGTCGAGGCCAGGGAACTGCACGGTGGTCGCCTCGGCGTGCATCTGGGCGGACACCGTCGCCGGGCACAACAGGTCACCGGCGAAAGCCGCCAGGTCGGCCACGGTCGACGTCGCCCCGAACCCGGCGGCCTGCGCGCCGCCGTCGAGGCGGGTGGCGGTCATCCCCAGCGGCTCGAACACCGCCTCGGTGAGGTAGCGACCGAACTCGATCCCGGATGCCCGCTGCACGGTCTCGGCCAGCACCGCGAAGCCGTAGTTGGAATACATCCGCCGACCGCCGGGCTTGGCCAATATCTGTTCGGAGTGCATCGCCAACCCCGAGGCATGCGCCAGCAGATGGCGAACCGTCGATCCGGGCGGCCCGGCCGCGGTCTCCAAGTCCACAGCGCCTTCTTCGATCGCGATCTGCGCCGCCCGCGCCACGAGGAGCTTGGTCACCGACGCCAGCGCGAATGGCCGTTCGATGTCGCCGCGGCTGGCCAATACTCCCGAGGGCCCGACCACAGCGGCGGCCGCGGCCGGTACCGGCCAGTCGCCGAGCGCGTCGAGTGCAGGCATCGCGCTGGAGCCTATCGGCCATAACGTCACTGCAGGGTCAGCGCCACCGACGCAGACTCGACGCTTTAGGTTGGAGCCCATGGGTCAGACAGTGCGCGGCGTGATTTCACGGAAAAAAGGCGAACCCGTCGAGTTGGTTGACGTCGTCATCCCCGATCCCGGTCCGGGCGAGGTCGTCGTCGACGTCACCGCCTGCGGGGTGTGCCACACCGACCTGACCTACCGTGAGGGCGGCATCAACGACGAGTTCCCCTTCCTGCTCGGCCATGAAGCCGCGGGCACCGTGGAATCGGTTGGCGCGGACGTGACCGCAGTCGAACCGGGCGATTTCGTCATCCTGAACTGGCGAGCGGTTTGTGGTCAGTGCCGGGCCTGCAAACGCGGCCGCCCGCAGTACTGCTTTGACACGTTCAACGCCGAGCAGAAGATGACGCTCACCGACGGCACCGAGTTGACGCCGGCGCTCGGGATCGGGGCGTTCGCCGACAAGACGCTGGTGCATGCCGGCCAGTGCACCAAAGTCGACGCCGCGGCCGACCCGGCCGTGGCCGGCCTGCTGGGCTGCGGGGTGATGGCAGGCCTGGGTGCGGCCATCAACACCGGCGCGGTCAGCCGCGACGACACCGTCGCGGTGATCGGTTGCGGTGGCGTCGGCGACGCCGCGATCGCCGGAGCGGCGCTGGTCGGCGCGAAACGGATCATCGCCGTCGACACCGACAACACCAAACTGGATTGGGCCCGCAAGTTCGGCGCCACCCACACCATCAACGCTCGCGACCTCGATGTGGTCAAGACCGTCCAGGATCTCACCGACGGCTTCGGCGCCAATGTGGTCATCGACGCCGTCGGGCGGCCGGAAACCTGGAAGCAGGCATTCTATGCTCGTGACCTTGCGGGAACCGTTGTCCTCGTAGGTGTTCCGACACCGGACATGCGCATCGACATGCCGCTTATCGACTTCTTCTCGCATGGCGGCGCACTGAAGTCATCCTGGTACGGCGACTGCCTGCCCGAACGCGACTTCCCCACCCTGATCGACCTTTATCTGCAGGGCCGGTTGCCCCTGGAAAGGTTCGTCTCCGAACGCATCGGCCTCGGCGACGTCGAGGAGGCGTTCCACAAAATGCACGACGGCAAGGTGCTGCGCTCGGTGGTGATGCTGTAATGCCGAACATCGAACGCATTGTCACCCATGGCACCTTCGAACTCGACGGTGGCAGTTGGGAAGTCGACAACAACATCTGGCTGGTCGGCGACGATTCCGACGTCGTCGTCTTCGACGCCGCGCACACAGCGGCGCCAATCGTGGCGGCAATCGATGGGCGCAATGTGGTGGCGGTGGTGTGCACCCATGGCCACAACGACCACGTTACCGTGGCCCCCGAACTCGGCGAGGCGATCGATGCGCCGGTACTGCTACACCCCGGCGATGACGTGCTGTGGCGAATGACCCACCCGGACAAGACCTTTCGCGCAGTGTCCGATGGGGACACGCTGCACGTCGCCGGCACCGAGTTGCGGGCGTTGCACACCCCCGGACACTCTCCCGGCTCGGTGTGCTGGCATGCCCCCGAACTGGGCGCCGTGTTCAGCGGAGACACCCTGTTCTCCGGTGGACCCGGCGCCACCGGGCGATCGTTTTCCGACTTCCCGACGATCCTGCAGTCGATCTCGGGCCGGCTGGGCACACTTCCCGCCGACACCGTCGTCTACACCGGCCACGGCGACACCACCAGTATCGGTGACGAGATCGTTCACTACGACGAATGGGTGGCCCGAGGTCACTAGCGACCGCAAGGACAACGAAATAGTTGCATTTTGCGGCAGGGTCTAACCTGGCATGCCAGTTAACTGAATCAGCGATGGGCTCAGCGCATTGGTTCTGCAGGGCTGTGAGGGGGTGTGCGACAAAGAGGATGGCTTGCGCGGGACATCCCAGCGCCGGTTTTACTCGTCGAAGAACGCGTACATCAATTCGGCTCTATCCGTGTTCGCCGAAGGCGATATTAGCCCACTAGATTGAGACAAACTCCCTCCGAAGTTCTCGATCATCCTGACCCAACGCCGGTAAGAAAATGGTTATGCGCCAACCGAATTGAGACAGGACGACCTCGTTGACCTTGCCGCCCTGACTTAGCCCTGCTGACCTTCCTGGCCTTCGAGGATCGCCGACATCCGTTCCCACATCACGCGGCCGCGGGAGTCTGTGAACCGTGCCCAGGCCACCGCATGGATGTCGAAATAGCAGATTTGCCTGCCACGGTCCCCTTACCGCGAAAACGACGTCAGGACAGCACTCCCCGTGCTTACCCTCCTTCAATGCGGGGGAAGACAACTGTTATCGCTGGAGCGGCGATAGTTCTCGCAGGTTGCGGCGGGTCAAGCCAGACAGCGGTGACGCTGACGTCCACACTGGAAATCACTAAAACAGTGACGGTGACCGCCCCGCCGCCACCATCCGTCCCCAAAACGACCATGGAAACCGATGGCACGTATCGAGTCGGCACCGACATCGTGCCGGGCACCTATCGCTCGGCCGGTCCTAGCCCTGAAGGAGCATCCGATTGCTATTGGGCGAGGCTGAATAGTCTCAATGAAACCCACATCATCGATAGCAACATCAGCACCGGTCCTCAGGTAGTGATGATCCAGCCGAGTGACAGGGCGTTCTTGACGCATAGCTGCCAGCCCTGGCAGAAGGCCGACTGACCAACAGGGGCGAAGTCCGCCAACTCCCCCGCCACCGCGTGGATAACAAAGTCGCCTATCCCTGAGACATCAACGGCTGACTTCCGCGCGAAGAACCAGCTTCAGATCGGCGGGGAGTTGAGGAAGACATAAAGGGCTGAAATCTTGTCGTCACGGGTAATGATGATGTCGATACCCGTGTATCGCGGCGGTTCGCCTGCGGGTCCAGAACCCCAGTCAACACGTCCGCCGTCCTGTACTGCTATCGGCGCGTTATGTGGGGTGTAAACATAGCTGGGATGGCTGGCGCGCAACTCACCGCAGATTCTGTCGAGTGCGTCGTGCCCGTGGTACTGGTCGACAGGCAGGTTGACCACGCAATCTTCGGTGTATAGCTCCTCGATAGCGGAGTGTCGGCGTTCGGGGTCGCCTTCACCAAAGACTTCCTGCAGATTACGCAGCAACAGCGTTTCGATGATGTTCGACATAATCATTCCCTTGGTTGGAAGCTGACCGCGCTTAGCAAGATTCCCCAGAGGCTTTGCGGCCTAACTGCATTCTTCGTCAAATCCAGCGTGATCATCCTCGCAGGCCGCATACGCTGCGATCCAGTCGGGCAGCGTCCACGTCACCGCAAGCACCACAAGATCGCAGATATGGACGAGCCCCGATCAACCACGTGGATCGCCGCGTTACCCATTGACCCGCCGCGCGGCTTTCGAGACGGTTTTGCATCGGCGCAAGAACGCGCCAGGCGGACCTCACAGGCACCGTGCCGTGCGGAAGATTCCCGCTTGGTGCGGTGGCTGTGCGATGCGCTACTGCGCGGGCAGTTTCAGCACCCGGTTGAAGTAACCTTCCACGCGTATTGTTTGTGGCGTCATGGATGCGACAGTCCTCCTTCTCGTTTTATTTCTCGTTTCCTCTCTCCTTATCGGGGGGATCGTGTTCGCGGCGAAGGCCGCCGAGGCGAGGGCCGCGGCGGCAAGGGCCGCGGCGGCGAGGGCCCAAGCCGCATGGGCTGAAAATGCAGCCGCACGAGACGAAGCACATGAGAACCGTGCGAGCATTTCCCGCGCGGAGAAGATTCACGCAGACGATGATGCTGCCGCTCAGTTCTACGACAAGGTGCCGAAGCAGTTCCTCTACACCAAGCAGCAGGCAGCAACAGCGCTAGCCACGTCGACGGGCCGTCTCAACGATCTAATACGCGCCAGGAAGATCACGACGGTACAAGACGGTGGAAGGGTGAAGTTTACGTCCGCGGATCTGCAAGCCTATGTGGATTCCCTGCCCTCTTCGGGCGGTTCCCCGGCGGCTGAGCCGGAGTGCAACCCTGGGGCGGAATGACAGAGCGCTCCTGGCACTATCGGCAGAGGTACGGGCTGGAAGGCAATCCCAATCTTCGACGGAAACGCTATCGCCACAGCCTTGTCCACATCATTTGCGCGAAGCGGTCACCGATCGTACGTCTCGTAGAGCAGCGTCGACCTCGCCGCGCCAGTGCGCCATGAGCGCGATAGGACCCCGCAACCACCGAAACGACCTATTACCGCCGGGCGTATGCAAAGTGAACAAGGGCCGTGGGTTCCTTGCATTCGCGATCAGCGACACCGTTGTGGAGAAGACTGTAGGCCGTGCGGTGATCCGGCCGTCCCGCACAAACGATTAGGTCGTTGCCCCATTTCCTAGGAGGCACAAATGAAGTACGTCATCTCGTCGACGACTCGGCTCAACGGCTCCGAAAAAGAGAATGAAGCGGCCGTGCGGCGCGGCTTGGAAATTTCTTCCAAGTGGACTCGCAGCGAAGCCCTGATCGGCAAGTCCATCGGGGACTTCACGATCGACGACTTGCAGCGTTGCATCGACACGCTGAACGCCGAGGTCGCCGCCGCTCAGGCCGAGGTCGACATGTTGCAGGCCGAGATTGGCCGGCGCAAGCTGGGATCGGAGGGACAACGCAGCGATGATAGCGATATCGACGCCGCGGTACAGGCATGGCTGGATGATGCGCCCGACTGCGCCGACCGCATCAACGCGCTGCCGGTCGACGAGCGGCGCAAAGCGCTGGCCAGGCTCGGCTACGACACGCCGTATTACCGGCAGATGTTCGGGCTGGGGAGAACCGGTAGGCGATGACGATGTCCCTTGGGATTGCGATCGTCACGAAGGTGTTCGGACGCTAAACCGTTCCAGTGGCGATGCGCAAGGGGCTTCGCTGATCGCGATACCGGTCGATGCGTTGTCCGGGCCGGCCCCGCCCACTTAGTTTTGTTGGGCCGCAAATCGGCGCAGTACGCGGCGATAAATGGTTAGGCATCGGCACCGCGCCGTCGGTAGTCGCCGATGAGAGCGTGCATGCGACCCAAAGGGTGCTACCTGCCCTCGAGGATCCTGCGTTTCTCGGCCTCGAACTCCGCTTCGGTCAAAGCTCCGGAATCCCGCAGCGATGCCAGCGTTTTGAGTTGTTCCAGTTTGATTCCCTCGTCTCCGTGCGCATACGACGAGAGTGAGCGTTCCGGTGCGGGCGCGGAGACCTGCGGGCCGCCGGCGGGCTGTTCCGGCACGGCCTCCGGTGCTCCCACATTAATCGGGTTATACGGCGAAAAGGGTTGGTCCGCCGTCGCGACGCGCCGTGCCGACGATCGCTTGCGCGACAACCACACCGTGCAGATCAGGTTCAGCAGACCGATTCCGAACAACACGACGAACACCCACACCAGCCGCCCGTAAGAACTCTGATGCCCGAAAGCCAGTCGCGGGCCGATGTATCCGTTGATCTCGCCTTCAGTTTTGATGTTGTATGTGCCCGCGGCCGGGACTTGCACCACCCATACCCGCACGTGAGCGTCGTTGTTGACTGTTGTTGTGCTGCCGTAGCTTTCGGTCACCTTCGGTTCCGGAACACCCGCGGGCGGATCGATGTCCAGCCCGAGCTGCGGCACCGGCAGCCCGCCGCCGGCCGGCCTGCCGATGACCTCGGTATGGAAGCTGACCGTGACCTCGCCGGCAGGCAACTGGAGGCTGCCTGATCCAGGGATAGGCACCTCGCCGTATGCGTTGTACTTGTCCAGGACGAACGCATTGAGGATGAGCGTGACCACGAAGCCGATGACCGCCACCACGATCGTCAGAATGGACACGAGGATCGCGATCCGCACGGCAACCCCTCTGCCACTCACCCGCGCAGTTTGCCATGATTCGCCGGGCACTGCGATGTCATTCGACGCGGATAATCCGCCGCGCAGTTTGGACCCATAGCCACAGCGGGTAGTCACCGAGAAGCGCCGATAGGTGACGGCAACGTCGCCGGGACGGAGAATCATGAGCGCGGACCAAAAGGACCAGACCAGCAGCGAAAACGTCGACGACGAGCAGCAAACCTCCTCCGACACGCCTGAACTGAGCGAGGAAGGCAAGGAGGAGGTCCGCCGGATGCAGGAAGCCTACGACGATGACCGGCCGACGGCGGTTTTGCCAGGTACCGATGGGACCATCACCGGCGTTGCGATCAACGAGTGGCTTGACGACGAGGGCAACCCGAAATTCGGTAAGGACAAGCAGCAAGAACACGCCGACTAACGGTAGCCAGGTTCCGGTTGCGGAAAAACCCGCGGACCTGCGGGGCCTCTCGGGAACCGCGGGCCCACCGGCGGCTCGGGGGCATGCGTTGTTGTGGGCACTTGGGTTGTAGTGGTTGTCGTGGGGACTTCGGTGGTGGTGGTTGCTGTCGGTGTTTCGCTGGTGGTTGACGGGGGCTCGGTCGATGACGGCGGGCTGCTCGCCGGCGCCTGAGTGTCTGTCGCGTCGGATGAGCCAGGGTTTTGGTTAGCCGGCGCCGAAGACGCCGGCGCGGGTGCCGTGCTCACGCTGGGCGCCGGGGTGCTCGGTGTGCCGCCGGAAGTGTGCCGCAATGTGATCATGACTGCGGCGCCGACGGCCAGCACCGCAAGCGCGGTGCCGACCGCTACCACCACCGGCCTGCGATACCAGGCGTCGGCAACCGCACCGCTCACACCCGGTGGGGGGGCGCGATCCACACTCGCTTTCGGCCGCGCCGACGTCAGCGCGGCGTTGCTGGCTTGCTCCGGGTACTCACCGGCCCGGATCGGCATAATGCCGGAGTCGTCGTTGGCCTCCGACCAGGCCAGCGCCGGTGCGGGGCTGGGTTCCACGGCAACATCGGAGATCGTCGTCGCATCGGCGACCGATCCGGCCGCGGTCGGCGCCAACGCCGTCTCGCTGTCGGCCGGGCCGCGTGCGGCCCGTAACGCCGCACCGACCGCGGCTGTCAGATGTGGCCGCGGTGTGGTGATGACGGGTACGCGCAACTGTTCCGACAGGGTCGTGGTGACCATGGGGATACTGGCGCCCCCGCCCACCGACGCGATCGCCGCCAAGTCTGCTAAACGAATCCCATTGCGCTGCAATGCCTCTTGGAAAAAAGCAATGAAGCCATCCAACGGTTGGCGGATAGCGTCGTCAAGTTCGTTCCGGGTGAGCCGGATATCGCCACGATAGCCGGGCACGTCGGCGGCCACCTCGGTCGCGATGGTCGACGAGAGTCGTTCTTTGGCGTAGCGGCAGGCGCCCCGCAGCCGAGTCAAGGATCCGATCGCCGAAGTTCCCGAGGTGTCGAACGAACCTGCTGACGAGAGATCGGCGACGACGTGCGTCAGCAGCGCCTGGTCGATCCCGTCGCCGGAGAATTCAGCGTGCCGCACGGCGGGAGCGATCGCCTGGTAGCCGTTCGCGGCATCGACCAGGGTGAGAGTGGTGCCGGTGCCCCCGAAATCGCACACGGCGACGATTCCGCGGCTCGGCACCCCCGGGTTCGCTTGCAGGGCCAACAGCGCCGCCGCGTAGTCCGGTAGCAGCACCAATCGCCCACCCGACCATTCGGACACCCGGCTCAACGCGACCCGCACTGTGTCGATCGCTGCCGCACCCCAGTGCGCGGGATGGGTGACTGCAACCGCATCCGGCAGTGCTCTCCCATCCGTGGCGGTGTACGCCAGTGCCCGCAACGCGTCCGCGACCAACGTCTCGCTGCGGTGCGTCGTGCCGTCGGTGGCCACGATGACGGCCGGATCTCCCACCCGATCCACGAAGTCGGTGATCACCAGCCCGGGCTCGTTGAGCTTCGGGTTCTCCGATGGCACGCCCACTTCGGGTGGGCGCTGCCGGTACTGCGTCAACACCGGTTTGCGGGTCACCGCCCGATCGGCGGTCACCGCCGCTAAGTTGGTGGCCCCCACCGAGAGGCCTAATGCCAACCGTGCCACGTCAGCCATATCGTCTCATCCCGCGCATCGGCCACCAATTTATAGCCCGTCTCCGTCCTGCCGGGCAGCCACCGTCAATCGGTCTGGCTTTCAGCGAATCGTGCCGACCCCCGCGATCAGCGGCAGATCGAGCGGAGTGACCCAGCCCGGGGAGAGTTCGTTGACCGCCGGGACCGCGTTGAGCGCCCGCATTCCGGTGGCCAGGCATCCGGCGGCGGCCGCGTCGCGTCCCGATCCGTCGGTGAACCGAAACGCGGTCTCCTGCGAGATGCTCGGCGTGCCTTCGATGTCGACCCGGTAGACGTCGTCCTTGGTGCCGGCCGGCCAGTCCGGCGCCGCGTCCAGACCGATGCGGTTGACGTGTTCGAGTTGGATGCGGGTCTGGCCTTGGTAAACGCCGTTGATGGTGAACCGAACCGCGGCCACGTGCCCCGGCGGGATGACGCCCTTGGCCGTCTTACGCTCGTTGGGCGTCACCCACTTGTCCCAGGTGGTGGTGATCTCGTCGAGCATGATGCCGGCCGCGTGGGCGATCATCGGGACAGTGGCACCCCACGCGAAGATCAGCACGTCGCGGTTTTCCAGGATCGGGCGGAATTCGGGCTCGCGCCCGATGCCCATCTCGTTCTCGTAGTCGCCTTCGTAGTTGGTGTAGTCCAGCAGCTCGGATGCCCGGACCGTGCGCACCTCGGAGCACACCCCCATCAGCGTCATCGGGAACAGGTCGTTGGCGAAGCCGGGGTCGATGCCGGTGGTGAAGCAGGACGACTCGCCCAGCTCGCACGCCTCGGTGATCGGCTGGATCCAGTTGGGCGGGTTGAGGTGCATCGTCGGCCAGACCCACGGCGTCATCGACGTCGAGCACACGTCGATCCCGGCCCGCAGGAACCGCGTCATCAGCGCGATGTTTTCGTCAGCGTGCGCCGCGGTCGGGCCGTAGTGGACCAACGCATCGGGCTCCAGGGCGATCAGCGCGTCGACGTCGTCGGTAGCGGTGATGCCGACCGGTTCGGCCAGCCCGCAGATCTCGCCAACGTCGCGACCGACCTTCTTCGGGTTGCTGACACCGACACCGACCAACTCGAACAGCGGATGTTTGACGATTTCGGCGATCACCATCTTGCCGACGAAACCAGTACCCCAGATCACAATCCGCTTAGCCATCCAGCCACCTTCCGATCCGACGAGCCCCGGTTCACTCTAAGCGGGGCCGCCCATCGACCGTGACAAATCAGCGGGCCCGGCGGTTGCGGCTCAATCGGAATGTCATCCGCTCGATCAGCCGGTCGCGCAACGTCAGTGTGTGCAGCAGCACCGCGGAGATGTGCGCGGCGATCGCGGCCATCAACGCATAGGCGATCACCGAATGAGCTTGGCGCAAAAGCCAAAACAATTGCGCGTCGAACGGGGCGATCCGGGGGAGCCGAAGTGAGCCGAACACGACAACCGGTCCCCCGGCGGCCGAGACCATGGCCCAACCGAGCAGAGGCTGAATAAGCAGCAGCGCATACAGCGAAACTTCGGACAATATGACGACCTTGCGTTCCAGCGCACCGACCGTAGACGGCAGCGGCGGAGCGCGATGGGTCAGCCGATTGACCACCCGCACCAACACCACTACGAGAATGGTCACGCCCAGCGTCTTGTGCAGCATGACCAACCCGGCGTATCGGCTCACCGAGTTGACCATGACGAAACCGATGAACAGCGCGGAGAACACCAGGGCGGCCGTGAGCCAATGCAAGACTCTGGTCAACCGGGTGTATCGACCGGGCTCGCCGGTCACAGCGCGACCTTGTCGACCTGGACCGCGGGCGGACTCGTGGTCTCCCCCGTGCGGCGCCGGTATGACGCGGCGTAAACGGCCGACCGTGCGCTGAGCAATGGGTCGTCGGAGGGCTCGATGCCGGGCGGCAGCACCAGCGGATCGAAGTTGATATCGCGCGCGTTGCCGCGGGCGTCGGTTTCGACCGAGTCGAGCGTGAGCAACCCGGCGTCGACAGTGTGGCGATCGGCAGGCCACGGCAGCGTCGCGTCGCCCGTCGGATCCGACGGCGTGCCAACGGTCAGCATCAGCCGCCAGTGCAGCGGGCCGGCTCGCAACTGCCGCACCAGCGGGTCGAACAACGCGTTCGCCCCCGACGAAGGCGCCAGCGCTTGCTGCAGCGGAGTCAACGACCACCGTACTGGTACACGAGCGCCGAATTCGTTGACGAAGTAGAAGGCGTTCAACCCGCTGTAGACGCTGTCGGCGAAACCGAGTGTCGGCGGATGCTGTTTGACGATCTTCATGGCGCGCGCTGTTTCCGGATGGGCGGCGAGGAACTGCGCCATCGCCGTCGGATCGGGCTTGCCGGTGCCCGCCACAACGGCCGAGGCGATCAGCCGGTCGTAGAAGCTCTGGGGCGAATTATCCAGGAAGACCGGAATATTAAGCATCGCCATACGCCACTGCTGGCTGCCGGGGAATCCGAACGCCAGGCCAAGCCCGCGCACCGCCGTGGGCGTGTCAGCGATATGGGGGTTGCCGCCGGCGAGCGAGAATCGACCGAACACCGGCGTGCGGCCGGGCGCGAACACCGCCGCCTTGGACAACCCGCGACCGTTGCCGTTGCTGTCGAACCAGCCGGCAACGGCCACCCCCTTGGCGTGGTTCTTCCGGAACCCCGGATGTCGGCCGAATACCCTGCCGAAACCATCGAGGAAAACCTGCTGCGTCAACCGGGCGGGACCGATCCAGGTGTTCGCGGTCAGCAACGCAGCCACGTCGGCCGCCAGGAACGCTCCCACCGCGGCGATACCGCGGAGCACGTCGCGCCGCCCGGGGCGCGCGGTACCCCAACGTCCCGGGTGCTCGGATGGTTCGGTCATCGATCAGCTCCCTCAATGCTCATTGGCCGCGGCATGTCACTAGCCTCTACGGCAATTATTGGGCATCGGTTCAATTGCGGCGCAATGGAATCTGACTTTCCGGAAAAGAAACGAAAACCAACCCACGCGGCTGGCCGGAGTGACACCATGTCGCGGGGAGATGACTATGACCAGCCAATCGTCGACAACACCGCGCCGGGTCGAGCACCGATCGGGGGCATCGATCATTTGTGCGGCCCTGACCGCCTTCGCGACCACGATGGGGATTTGCGGGGTGGCAAACGCGACGGGCTCGCAGTCCCAGGTGACCTATCAGTTGAGTGGCAGTGCGCCGGTGGCCGACTACATCTCGTACCAGACTGAAAGCGGCCAAACGCAGCAGGCAAACGTGCCATTGCCATGGACGACACAGTTCAACGTTGTCGGCACCAAGGTGTACGTGATCAGCGCGCAGAGCCCCGGCTCGATCACGTGCACGATCCTGCTCGACGGCGAGGTGGTCAGCCAGGCGACCGCGAACGGGGCGCCTGCCCGCACCGTCTGCTCGCATTGACGTTTCGACCGGCGCCGGCGAATCAGGAACCGGTGTCAACCGGTGTGCGTGGTTTCGGTGGTGGATAGACCACGCGTGCGATGCTCGCCGACAGCCAGCCGATAGCCCACCCACCAAAGAACACCGCAAACGTGTGCCGGGTGGGATCGCCGGCGTGGGTGAACACCGTCGCCAGGATGACGGCCCACACGACGGCGCACGCGACACTGTAGCCGATATATGTACCGGAATACTTGCGCAACAGACGAATTCGCTCAATCAGGCCGAACCGAAGCAGTGACATTCGAGCACGCCGCGGAAGCTTGTCTTCGCCGTGGGTGTCGTCCAGCATGGCGATCAACTCCTCGCCGTAGCGGCGGCGCCACGCCGCCGGGTACCACCGCAGGACGCGCTTAGCGTCGCGGGGGTTCACTGCGCCCACCCCGGATTGGGGACATGCAACGCGATCCCGAGCCGGCGAGCGCCCTCGGCCGCAATCGCCCCGAGGCTGCGTACCGCCGTGGTCAGTTCGGCCCGCCCCGCGGCGGTCAACTTGTACGGGCGCCGCCGCTCATCGTGGCCGGCCGGTTCGATCAGGCCGTGTTCCTCCAGTGCGGTGATCGCTCCGTACAGCGTTCCCGGTCCCAGCGTCACGCCGGCGAACCGCTCGATATCGCGCGCCAGCGCGTAGCCGTGCTTGGCGCCGGAGGCCAGGCTGGTCAGGATCAGCACGCCCGGGTCATTCCGTCTGCCTAGCTTCCGGGCCGGTCCCGAACCGCGCACCATAGCCGGTTATTTTAGTACGTTTAGCGTAGTACGCCAAGCGTAATATCAAACGACGTCTCGACTATCAGCTCCATCGCGAGAGAAACTTCCGATTTATTTAGAAGGTATCTATCATTTGATAGTGAATACCATAGTGGGCCGTCGGATGCTGAGTTGACCGTGTCCGCACCAGAGACCATCGCTTGTCTGGGCTCGAGCACCACCGCAGCCAAGGGGACCTTCAACTGGATTGATGAACTGGCAAAGCGACCGCAAAACAGCCGGTTCCGATTCGTCAACTTCGGCGTAGGCGGCGATCTGTCGATCAACATCGCCAAGCGGCTCGATCCGGTACTGCGCGTAGCGCCAGATCGAGTCATCGTTCTGATCGGGACCAACGACATCCTGGCGACCGTCTTCCCGAATTTCCGACGATTCACCCGCGCCTGGAAACAGATATCTGAAGAACCCTCGCCGGCGCATTTCAAGGACAACCTCGAACTCATCATCCGCCGGCTGCGGCAGGAAACCTCCGCCACGATCGCACTGAGTTCGCTGTCGCCCGTCGGAGAAGCCGTGCGATCGGACGACACCGTCCAGGCGCGCCTCAACGAGCTCGTTGCCGCCTACAACCGCATCATCGGCGACGTCTCGCACAGCAGCGGCGCGTACTACATCCCCCTCTACGAACGTTTCCGGGACCAACTCGACCGCTCAGTGGTCGCCAAGCCTTTCACCCGGTTCTCCTTCGCCGCGTTCTACCGCGACTACCTGTTCCGCGAAATGATTCTGCGACGCAGTTTCGACGAGATCTCACAGAGAAATGGCTGGGAGTTTCACATCGACGGCATTCACCTCAACACCCGGGGTGGCCGCATCCTGACGGACGTCGTGCAGCAGTTCCTTGACTCGCGTTCAAAGGAGGCCGCGAGCGGTTTAGGCTCGCGCCTGTAGCCCGCTCAACCACGAGGACGGTCGACATGGGCATTGCGACCCGAGCGAACGGCACGGCCCCGCCCGAGGTTCCGCTGGCCGACATTGACCTCGGCACATGGGACTTCTGGGCACTCGACGACGATCTGCGCGACGGGGCGTTCACCACGCTGCGGCGCGAAGCGCCGATCTCGTTCTGGCCGGAGCCCGTGCAGGAAGGTTTCCACCACGGCGCCGGACATTGGGCGCTGACCGGACTCGACGATGTGTTCTACGCCAGCCGCCACCCCGAGATCTTCAGCTCCAGCCCCAACATCACCATCAACGACCAGACGCCGGAGGTATCCGAGTACTTCGGCTCGATGATCGTGCTCGACGACCCGCGGCACCAACGGCTGCGATCGATCGTCAGCAGGGCCTTCACCCCGAAAGTGGTTGCCCGCATCGAGGCGTCGGTGCGGGAGCGAGCCCACCGACTGGTCGCGTCGATGATCGCGGCTCATCCCGACGGCCAGGGCGAGGCAGTCAGCGAGCTTGCCGGGCCGCTGCCGTTGCAGGTCATCTGCGACATGATGGGTATCCCCGAGCAGGACCATCAGCAGATATTCCACTGGACTAACGTCATCCTCGGCTTCGGCGATCCCGATCTGACCACCGAATTCGATGAGTTCGTTCGAGTTTCGATGGAGATCGGCGCCTACGCCAACGCGTTGGCGGAGGATCGCCGCGTCAATCACCACGACGATCTGACGACGAGCCTGGTGGAGGCCGAGGTCGACGGAGAGCGGTTGACCTCGGCCGAGGTCGCGTCGTTTTTCATCCTGCTGGCGGTCGCCGGCAACGAGACGACCCGCAACGCAATCAGCCACGGTCTGCTCGCGCTGACGCGCTACCCCGAGCAGCGGCAGAAGTGGTGGGCCGACTTCGACGCCGTGTCGCACTCGGCGGTCGAAGAGATCGTGCGATGGGCCTCACCGGTGATCTACATGCGACGCACCCTCACAAATGACGTCGAGCTCAACGGGACCAAGATGGCCGCCGGCGACAAGGCCACGCTGTGGTACTGCTCGGCCAATCGCGACGAGTCGAAGTTTCCTGACCCATGGATGTTCGACGTAACCCGCGACCCCAATCCGCATGTCGGCTTCGGTGGCGGTGGTGCGCACTTCTGCCTGGGCGCCAACCTGGCTCGTCGCGAGATCCGGGTGATGTTCGAGGAACTGAACCGCGAGATACCCGATATCATCGCGACCGAAGAGCCCGCGCGGTTGCTGTCGCCGTTCATCCACGGGATCAAGACGCTCCCAATCGCCTGGACGCCGCCGGGCTGATTCCGGGTGCGATGTGTAAGCGAGATTCGAATGATGCAGCCGAATCTCTTTGTCTCACAGTCCACGCGCGGCGTGGCCACTTCGCTGGCTGTGCTCACCGTGCTATCAGCATGCGGCGCACACGGTCCCAACGCGGGGCAGACGTCGACGAGCCGAACGTCGACGACAGCGGCTGCGACGTCGGCAAGCACCACAGCCGCCGTCGCCGCACCACCGGCAACGCGAAGTCCGCACACCGAGAAGTGGATTGACCTACAGCTCGGTGACTGTCTGGCCGAGCTTCCGTCAAGCGACCCCAGCGTGGTCACCGTCAGTGTGGTCGACTGCTTGACTGCGCATGCTGCAGAGGTTTACCTACGCGGGCCGATGGCGGTTAACGCCGCCGTCGCCGACGTCGCCAATCAACAATGCGCTGCGGGGTTTTCGCAGTACACCGGGCGATCCGTCGACAGCAGCTCATTCGCGGTGACGTACCTCATCGACTCCAATCAGGATCGAACCTCCGACAATCCCGCCCCGAGCACCGTCATCTGTCTGCTCCATGCCGCCGACGGTCGACCTCTGACAAAGTCCGAGAAACGCTGACTGGCTCAACCGATCGACAGCGCCGGCTCGGCGAAGAGCTCACCCCATTCGTTACGGGCCGCCGACTCAGCGTCGGCGGAGTTGTGAGCGGATTTCTCGCCACCGTCGGCGAGATGCACCAGCGCCCAGGCCATTGCGAACACCGGCATCTTGTGACGTTGTGCCGCATTGAGCAACTCGTGGAAAGCTGTTTCCGAAGGGCACCGACGCAGGCCAATGAGAATGCCCTTCGCGGTGTCCAGGATGCGACCGCCGTGCACGTCCACCGTCATGCTGTGCTTACCTCCGTATTGAGCATGCGTATATCCGTCGTCCACAAAACGACGACAAATCACCTGCCGATGTGGACATTTCGCGGGCGTAGTCCACCATCGAGCACTGTGCCATGATTTGCGCATGCATCCGGCCGCGCCAGATTCTCGTGCGTATCGGTATGGGCCTGTGATCGTCTTGGTACAAAACAGGGCGAAGCGATGAGGTATGACGCCGCTACCGAGCCGCGTATGCCTGCTACTGGACGACCTGCGAATCCCCGGCCCCCCTGAACGGGAGTTAAACGCCCCCCGAATCGCCGATGTGAAAGTTGACCGTTCGTACAGCATGATGTGCTGGTGTTTGGGCTTGTCGTAATCGTTGCGCTCATTGCCACAGTGATCGCGGGGACGGTGCTGGGCCGGCGGTATCGCGTAGGCCCCCCGGTATTGCTCATCGGGCTCGGCGCACTGTTGGGTTTGATCCCGCAGTTCGGCAACGTTCGGCTCGACGGCGAAATCGTGCTGCTGCTGTTCTTGCCGGCAATCCTCTACTGGGAGAGCCTGAACACGAGCATTCGCGAGATCCGCGCGAACTTACGCGTCATCGTTTTCCTCAGTATCGGTCTGGTGATTGCCAGCGCGGTAGCGGTGACCTGGACTGCGCGGGCGTTCGGAATGGAATCACACGCAGCTTCGGTCCTCGGTGCCGTGCTCTCCCCAACCGACGCTGCCGCCGTCGCCGGCCTGGCGAAGCGGTTGCCGCGCCGGACCGTCACCGTGTTGAAAGCGGAAAGCATCATCAACGACGGGACCGCGCTCGTTCTGTTCGGCGTGAGCGTCTCAGTCGCGATGGGCGGCGCACCCGTCGGCCCGGCGGCCCTGACCGTCCGTTTTATCCTCTCCTACCTCGGCGGTATCGCGGCCGGGCTGCTGGTCGGCGGGGTTGTCACGCTCGTGCGCCAGCGACTCGACGCGCCGCAAGAGGAAGCCGCCCTCAGCGTGCTGACGCCGTTCGCGGCATTTTTGCTCGCCTACGCGATCGACTGCAGCGGTGTCGTCGCCGTGCTGGTGTCTGCCCTCGTGCTCGCCTACGTCTCGCCGCGGGTGATCCGGGCTCGGTCGCGCCTGGCGTCATTCGCATTCTGGGACATTGCGACATTCCTGATCAACGGCTCGTTGTGGGTGTTCGTCGGAGTTCAGATCCCCAGCGCGGTACGGGGAATCTCCCGCGTCGACGGCGGAATTCACCACGCCTTGCTTCTGGCTCTCGCCGTCACCTGCGTCGTCGTCGCGACTCGGTTCGCCTGGGGAGAAATCACCACGGTGTTTCTTCGTACCGTGGACCGGCGCGAGGTGCAGCGCGCCCGTCGCGTCGACTGGCGCCAGCGCGCCGTGTCCGGCTGGGCCGGATTCCGCGGCGCAGTGTCGCTCGCCGCAGCAATAGCCGTCCCGATGACCACTCACAACGGCGCGCCGTTCCCGGATCGCAGCCTGATCATCTTCGTCGTGTCCTTTGTGATTCTCACGACGGTCCTCGTCCAAGGGAGCACGTTGCCGGCCATCGTTCGCTGGGCTCGGCTTCCCGAAGACGTTGCCCACGCTGACGAATTGCGGCTGGCCCGTTGTCACGGCGCCCAAGCCGCCCTCGACGCGCTGCCGACGGTCGCCACCGAGCTCGGTCTCAGCGAGGAGTTACAGAATCGTCTGCACAAGGAATACAAGCAACACGCTGCTCTCGTCAGAGCCGGCAGCGACGGCTCAGCCGCCAGCGAGGCCGAAGAGCGGAGCGATTTGATTCGGCAGGTGCGCCTTGGCGTGCTCGAACACAAGCGCCGTGCCATCACCGAGCTTCGGGACCAGCGTCTCATCGACGACATCGTCCTGCTCGAGTTGCAAGCCGCGATGGACCTCGAGGAAGCACGACTGCTCGGCCCCTCCGGCCCCGACTAGCCGCATTCCTTACCGCAGCGGCACTTTGGCGACGATCTGGTTGGCGATGTCGACGGCGGAGTTCGCGGGGTTGGCGCTACATGTGTTGACGTCAACGATGACGTTGTTCTTGATCGCCAGCGCCCGACCACAGGCCCAACCGCCGGCCTTGGCATTCTGTTGCGTTGCGATGGCGCTCAGTGTGGCGTTGTCATCTGATATCGGCCCGACGGTCCACTCCGACCCGGACTGGATGTGGGTGTACTGATGGCAGGCCGGCCAATGTAGGCCCGACGCAATGAAGAACACGTTGGCTTGTTTCGCGGTGGGAAACAGCACCACCGCCTGCTCGGCGTAGTGCGTGAAGCTGTTGCCATCGTTGAGCGCCTGATCACGCATGGCGGTGAAGCCACTGTCGGCATAGACCTGGGCTTGGGCCGAGCCGTCGATGGCCAGGCATTCCTTGGGCTGCATCGTGGCGCTGTCGTCAGACATCGCGTCGTGCTTTCTGGTGATCGCCATACCGGTCGCGCCCATCAGAGGGTTGATCTGTTCGGGGGTGAGCAGCAACGCGTCGAGCTCACGCCCCACGACAGGTCGCGGAATAAGCGATGTGGTGATCGTCGACGACTTGACACTGGCCTGGTTGTTACCGGCGCCGCACCCCCCCACGAGAATGCAGGCGAGGCCGGCGACGGCGAATGTGGCCGTGTAATGGCGCATCTGCTTCCCCATCCCCGTCGTAGCCCCAACCCGATCACCCGGCGGGATAACCCCACGGCGTTGCCAGGCAGAACTCGCGAGTCCTAAGCCTACCGCGCACATCGGCCGGTAATACCAGGCATTAGACCAATTTTAGGCTCCGCTCAGTGATTCCCAATAGAGCTGGGATGGTTTGCGGAACACACAGCTGCCCACACGAGGAACCGCCGCCATAAAGCTCATGGCTAGACCCCGAATTGAGTACTGTCGACCCGTGTCCCTTCGGCGGGAAAGCCCGCTTCGTGGTCGACGGCTGCGACTCCATGAGGCGCTGATGGAGCACGCGCTGATGAGCCCGGCCGGCTACCAGTTCCTAATCCGCCTGGCGCCGCCGATCGACAAAGTGCTGATCCCACGGACAAACGGCCGTCTGAGTTCGGCAGGAATCGACAGGGTGGGGCTCGTCACGACGACCGGTGCGAAGTCCGGGTTGGCGCGCACCCATCCGCTGGTACTGATCGACGATTCCGACGGGCTTCTGGCGATCGGGTCCAACTACGGTCGCCGAACACATCCGGCCTGGAGTACCAACCTGCTGGCCCATCCCGAATGCACGGTTGAGTTCATGGCGCCGCCCGCGCAGTACCGAGCCGAGTTGCTCACCGGCGACGCCCGCGCCTCGGCATGGGCCAGGGCTACCGACTTCTACGCCGGTTACGAGCGCTATCGCGCAAGCTGCGCACCACGCGAGATCAGGCTCTTTCGCCTCCGGCCCGTCGCCGCCTGAGGAAAATCTCGGCATTTCCGATCCCCGGAGTTCATGGCTTGTTCAACCAACCGTCGATGTCAGATCGTTGACCGCACACGAGCACCGGTTCTGCTGGCTATATGCGTGTTGTTCAGGTCGCCAACTTCTACGGACCTCGTTCTGGCGGCCTTCGCACCGCTGTCGACCGGCTGGGCGCGGAATACTGCGCCGCGGGCCACGAGGTTTTTCTGATCGTCCCGGGTCCGCGTACCGCGCACACCCGGCTGTCCACGGGTGTGGTGCGAATAACCGTGCCCGCCACGTTGATTCCGTTGACTGGCGGTTATCGCGCGGTGCTGCCCGGACCAGTGCGATCCCTGCTGGAAGTACTGCGACCGGACACCTTGGAGGTTTCTGACCGGCTCACGCTGAGGTCGTTGGGGCGCTGGGGTAGTGAACACGGCGCCACCACGGTGATGATCTCCCACGAGCGCCTCGATCGCCTTGCGGGCCAAGTACTTCCGCGCCGCACCGCACAGAAGTTCGCCGACTTCGCCAACCGGCGCACCGCCGCCGACTATGACACCGTGGTGTGCACCACCGGGTTTGCGCGCGAAGAATTCGATCGCATCGGCGCCACAAATACCGTTACGATCCCGCTGGGCGTGGACCTGGAGACCTTCCACCCGTCCCGGCGCTCCGCCCTCGTGCGTCAGCGCTGGGCCGCGCCGACGCAGATACTGCTGGTGCACTGTGGCCGCCTGTCGGTGGAAAAGCGTGCCGACCGCAGCATCGACGCGGTTGCCGAATTGCGCGGCGCCGGCATCGAGGCCCGGCTGGTCGTCGTGGGCGATGGCCCGCTGCGAGCCAGGTTGCAACGTCAGGCCGCTCGATTGCCAATCGATTTCACCGGTTTCATTTCCGATCGGCACACCGTCGCCGCGCTGCTGGCCTCAGCCGATGTCGCGCTTGCGCCAGGGCCGCACGAGACCTTCGGGCTGGCCGCACTGGAGTCGCTGGCCTGTGGGACGCCGGCCGTGGTCTCCCGCACGTCGGCGCTGGGCGAGATCATCACCGAAGACAGTGGCGCCTTGGCCGACAACGACCCGGCGGCCATCGCAGAAGCCGTCACCGCGGTCGTCAGCCGTCCCGAAGAGCATCGCCGCGCCTGCGCGAGGCGTCGCGCCGAAATGTTCACCTGGCAACGGGCCGCAGTCGACATGCTGACAACACTCGGAGCCCCATCGTTGGCCGACGACTGCGACGACTCTCAGCACACCGCCTAGCTGCGGCCCGCCTGCGGACCCGCATTGGCGGGTCCCACCTGACCGGTGAGCGGATTAACTTGGACGGTCATCGGAGCGCCGGGCTGCTTTCCCTGTGCGCGCTGCTGCGCCGCTTGAGCCAGCGCGTTGACCACCGGGTTGTCCTTCAAAAGCTGACGACGGTCTTCTTCGGACAGCTCGTAGAACGCCCACAGGCCCCACGCGGCGGGCCGGATGTACAGCGTCACCTTCTGATGCCGACGCTTGTTCTGCGATAGCACCGCAGGAATGGGTACAACCCGATCCAGCGTCGCGGAACTGACCAGCTCCTGGGAGATCTTCTCCACGTCCACCCCGTCCTGAAGCTCGTACACCAATGACTGGTGGGGTGTTTGGGATGGGCCCTGGAGGGCCAGGAACCACGCCATCCGCGTCTCCTTCGCTCGTGATTATCAGCGCAACTGTAAAGGACGTCATCGGACTCAGCTGCCAGAATTCGGCTCGCGTTCAACGGCGTCAGCGGTATTACAGGGCGCCGCGGCTATGACTAATTGGGATCAGCGAACGCTACCGGGCCAGCCGGCGCCCCCCTGGCAACCACGACCGGCATCGACGTCGCTGCATTGGTCTGCAGAATCGTTTGCACCACGTCGATGAGGTCTTCGACGGGCATCAACTTGCCCGGCATGCAGCCGCCAGACACCCAGAGCGGGTAGGCCTTCATGGCGAGATCGCGATCCCAGCCGATGTTCATTCCTGTTGCCGCGTCGCCCTCGCCGCCCGCACACTCCCCGACGATGAGGCACGTGAAGCCGATGTCCGGGTGTTCGGCTCGCCAGGCATCCACAAGTCTTTCCAGCGCGGCCTTGCTGACGCCATATGCGCCGAGGCCAGGCCACGGCGGCCCGAAGGTGCCTGCGTCGGAAGAGAGGTAGACCGCCTTGCCCGCGGAGGCCGTCAGGTGTGGCACCGCCGCCGCTGTCGCGAGCGCTGCGCCGATGACGTTGGTGTCGAAGATGCGCCGCCAAGTGTCCGCACCGGTGTCGACCATGCGAACGAGCGGGCTGATGGCGGGCGTGTAGATGAGGTTGTCGATGCCGCCCAGCGCATCGGCGGCCTCGTCGAAGGCCGAGCGACACGATCCCTCGTCGGTGACATCGCATTCGATGGCGACGGCGCCCGGGCCTGCCTCCTCGGCCGCAGCCTCGATACGCGCGCGACGCCGGGCGAGCAGCGCGACCTGTGCGCCGCGCTGCGCCAGACCGACGCCAATGCAACGCCCGAGCCCACTCGACGCGCCGACCACCACTGTCCGTGACATTTCCGCCCTCTCTTGTAACGAGCCCCGCTGCAGGCACAGCGTATCGGCCGCCATTTGGGCTCGCTAACTGCCGGCCATCGCCGCGCTGCCCCCGGCTTTGCGGGCAGGCGAGGGCTCGGGTACCTGGACGCGAATTCCGAGTCGTCAGACCCTGCTTCCGGATAGTTGGCAGCCTTCGGATTTGTGAGTTTAGACACACCAAGGACGGGCTAATCCCGGCTGGCAAGCGAGGATTGGTGCGCCGCGCGCACCTGAGTTCGGGGAGTGTAATCGCATGAGCATGACCTCTTTCGCGGTGGCCGAGATCGGCTCCGACGAGCGAGACTACGACAATTGGCTGGCCACGCTCACCCAAGCGTCGGTTCGCCTCGACGTCTTACAGACGGTCGTCACCGAGCTATGCCGGCTGTGCGAACAAGAGGAGGTCGTCCAGAGCCGACAGGTCCTGGAGGTACTTGAAAGGCACGGCGCGATCACCAAGTCGACGGGCCCCGACGCCGCCTAGACGACCTAGGCGACATATTGCGTCGGTCCGGCGCCTGGCTCTGTGACCGTCCAAGTCAGTACCGTGAGCAAGATGAAGTATCTGGACGTCGATGGAATCGGAAAAGTCAGCCGGATCGGACTGGGCACCTGGCAATTCGGCTCACGCGAGTGGGGCTACGGCGACCGTTACGCCTCCGGCGCCGCACCTGACATCGTCAGGCGCGCCCTCGCCCTGGGGATCACGCTGTTCGATACCGCCGAGATATACGGACTGGGCAAAAGCGAACGGATCCTCGGCGAGGCACTCGGCGACGAGCGCGCCGAGGTTGCGGTGGCCAGCAAGATCATGCCAATCGCGCCGTTCCCTGCGGTGATCAAGCAACGCGAGCGCGCCAGCGCGCAGCGGCTGCAGCTGGACCGCATCCCGCTCTATCAGATCCACCAGCCCAACCCGGTGGTCCCCGATTCGGTGATCATGCCGGGAATGCGCAGCCTGCTCGACAGCGGCGACATCGGCGCGGCCGGCGTCTCGAACTATTCGCTGGCGCGATGGAAGCGGGCCGATGCTGCGCTCGGGCGTCCAGTCATCAGCAACCAGGTGGATTTCTCGCTCGCCCACCCTGGTGCGCTCGATGATCTCGTGCCGTTCGCCGAGCGCGAGAAGCGCATCGTGATCGCCTACAGCCCACTGGCGCAGGGACTGCTGGGTGGCAAGTACGGCGTGGATAACCGACCCGGTGGCGTCCGCGCAGTCAACTCGCTGTTCGGCACTGAGAACCTACGCCGGATCGAGCCGCTGCTGCAGACGTTGCGCGACGTCGCCAAGGAGGTCGACGCCAAGCCGGCACAGGTGGCGCTGGCCTGGCTGATCAGCCTGCCCAGTGTTGTCGCCATACCCGGGGCGTCCAGCGTCGAGCAGCTCGAATTCAACGCCGCCGCAGCCGATATCGAGCTGAGCGCGGATGCCCGCGAGGCGCTTACCGACGCGGCCCGCAAATTCCGGCCGGTATCGACGCGACGCTTCCTCACCGACACCGTCCGCGAGAAGCTCGGCCTTCGCTGAGAGCAGGTGGCCCGGCGGCCGTTCTGGCTCTGCTATCTCAAGCTCGCGAGTTGGTCGACCGAGTCGATCGGCAGTTCACCGTCAACAAAGGCGGTGATCGTCATGGTTTTCAGCGTGATCGAGCCCTTGTGGTTATCCAGGAATGCGGTATCGGCGGCGTCACGGCCGGTTGCGATCCGCACCATCGACTGCCGGGGAGCCAGGCACGTCGCATCGACAACACGCCACTCGCCGTCGACGAACGCCTCGGCTACCGCGTGAAAGTCCATCGGCTCGCACCCTGGCGCGTACACCGCCGCCAGACGGGCCGGCATGTTCAGCGCGCGCAACAATGCGATCACCAAGTGCGCGTAGTCACGGCACACCCCGGCACCCGCTAGCAATGTGTCGGCGGCGCCATCGATCGGATCACTGGATCCCGGTACGTAAGCCAGGCGCGTGCCCACCCACGATGAAACCCTTTCGAGCAACGTCGCCGAATCGGCGTATTGCGCGAACTCGGTCGCGGCGAATCCGAAGAACTTGTCGGCTTCGGCGTACCGGCTCGGACGCCGATAGGTGATCAGGTCGATGTCGCGGACCGGCCCGGGCTCGGCTTCGCCGGCAACCGTGGCCGAGTACGACAGGCTCACAGTTCCCTCGTCGACTTGTACCGAATGAATCCGTGTCTCGTGCGCTCCGACGATTTCGCGAGGCTCAAGCACCTTGCCGTTCAACGTGATTGCCAATGATTCGCGAACGTCGATACCCGGCTGACGAGCGACGGCGATCTGGAATTCCAACGTCGTGGGAGCAGTGACCTCGACTTCGATCTTCGCGCCGACTTCACGGTTAGCGGTAGTCGTCCCGATGCCTTCGCCACCCTCTTTGCGGCGCCGCCATGAAGGCATGCCTGTACCGCCCTTTCGTTGTGGCCAGTAATTGCGCGGTTGCGGGGCGGCGCCAGCCGACGCCATTCTTTGAGCCGGCTCGGCGGCTTGAGCCCCTCTCGCCGCTGGTCACTGCCGAGACAATGCACTGCCGTCGACCGATGTCCTACGAAACTTTCGCCGTACCACGGGTGCATCGCTCAGGTCGGGCGTCGTATGCCATCGGCTGCGGACTCAACCAGGGCACAAACTTTCGGGTCCAGAGTACAGTCGCTTCCCGCTCACGCACCCGCGTTGCGGGTTGACCCCGCGCCCCGCGGCTCGTGTCAGAGGATGTAAAGCATCTCCTGATAGGTGGGCAGCGGCCACAGGTCGTCGGCCACCATGCCTTCGAGCGCGTCGGCGGCAGTCCGAATAGCCGCCATCGCCGGCAGCAACTCTTCCTGTGCATGCTTGGCCTCATCAAGCGCCGACTCCGCCGAGTGGTCGGATAGCGCCGCCGTCAGCTTCGCCAGACCCGCTTCGAGATCGGCGATTGGTGCCGAGATCGCCTCCAGTGCAACGGTACTCGCCTCTACACCGGCGGCCTTCAACGCAGCGACGTTTTGCGCGAGCTCGGTCTGGTAACGAAGCGCGGCTGGCAGAATGATCGTCGTGCCGATCTCCTTCGCCAGTTTGGCCTCGACCGCGACGGTAAGCACGTACTGCTCCAAGCGGACCTCGTAGCGGCTGTGCAGCTCACGCTCGTTGAACACTCCGTACTTCTCGAAGAGTTCAATCGAATCCGGCTTGATCAGCTCCGGAATAGCGTCCAGCGTGGTCTTGAGGTTGGGCAAGCCTCGCTCGGCGGCCTCGATTTGCCACTTCTCCGAGTAGCCGTCCCCGTTGTACACCACGTCACCGTGTTCGGTGATGATCTCGGTGAGCAACGTCTGCACTGACTTGTCGAAGTCCTCGCCTTCGTCGACAGCCTTCTCCAGCTTCGTGGCCATGTAGTCCAACGAGTCCGCCATGATCGTGTTGAGAACGATCAACGGCACGGCAACCGTCTGCCCGGAGCCGGGCGCACGGAATTCAAAGCGGTTGCCGGTGAACGCGAACGGGCTGGTGCGGTTACGGTCACCCGGATCGGTCGGCAGTGGCGGCAGGGTATCGACACCAATGATCATGGTGCCCTTACCTTTTGACGAGGTCGCGGCACCCTTGGCGATCTGCTCGAACACGTCGGCGAGCTGTTCGCCGAGGAAGATCGAGATGATCGCGGGCGGTGCCTCGTTCGCGCCCAAACGGTGGTCATTGGTGGCCGACGCGACCGAGACACGAAGCAGCCCAGCGAATTTGTGCACGGCACGGATCACCGCGGCGCAGAACACCAGGAACTGGGCGTTCTCATGCGGGGTGTCCCCCGGTACCAGCAGCGAGCCCAGCTCGGAATTACCCATCGAGAAGTTCACGTGCTTACCGGATCCGTTGACGCCGGCGAACGGCTTCTCGTGGAACAGGCATTCCATGCCGTGCTTCTTGGCGATCGTCTTGAAGACCGTCATCAGCAGCTGCTGGTGGTCGGAGGCGATGTTGGCCCGCTCGAACATCGGCGCTATCTCGAACTGGCCGGGGGCCACCTCGTTGTGCCGGGTCTTGGCGGGGATGCCGAGTTTGAACAGTTCCCGCTCGGTGTCCATCATGAAGCCGAGCACACGCTCGGGGACGGCGCCGAAGTAGTGGTCGTCAAACTCTTGACCCTTCGGCGGCTTGGTACCGAACAGCGTCCGGGCGGCGTTCACCAGGTCCGGCCGCGCCAGGAAGAAGTGCCGGTCGATCAGGAAGTACTCCTGCTCCGGGCCGCAGAACGACACGACGTGGTTGAGGTCCTTGTGGCCGAAGAGCTTCAGGACGCGCTCGGCGTGCACACCCATGGCCTGCTGGCTGCGTAGCAGCGGCGTCTTGTAGTCCAGCGCCTCGCCGGTCATCGAGACGAACACCGTTGGGATGCACAGGGTGTTGCCGTTCGGGTTCTCCAGGATGTAGGCGGGACTGGTGACGTCCCAGCCGGTGTAGCCGCGTGCCTCGAAGGTGCTGCGCAGCCCACCTGACGGGAAGCTGGAGGCGTCGGGCTCACCCTGGATGAGGGTCTTGCCCGCGAACTCGGCGAGCGCCTGTCCGTCCGAGATGGGTTCTAGAAAGCTGTCGTGCTTCTCAGCGGTCAGGCCGGTCATCGGGTAGAAGACGTGGGCGTAGTGGGTGGCACCCTTCTCCAGCGCCCAGTCCTTCATGGCCGCTGCGACCGCGTCGGCGACCGCGGGGTCGAGCTTGGCGCCCTTCTCGATGGTCGCCACGACGGACTTGTACACCGCCTTGGGCAGCCGTGCCTGCATCTCGGCCTTGGTGAAGACGTTGGCGCCGAAGATCGCGCCGGGGGCTTCGCCAGGTACGAAGCTGATGGCCGGGGGGATGTATGCCTCGACGTTGTTGATCGCCTGCAGGCGCACTGCGTTGCCGCTCAATAGAGTCCCTATCGCTGCGATGCATTGCATCGAATTTGTCGGTTGTTGCCCGGCTGATGTTAGGGACGATCGATGGCGGAAATGTTACGCAGCTGTCAAACTCTGATGGCGGCAGAAGGTTGCACGGATAAGATCGTGTTTCAGGCCTACAGCTTGAAGCGGCCGGCGAATCCGCGCAGGGGCAGATCGGCGCTGCTGATCAACCCGGGCGGCGCCGCCACGACTGCCGCGATGGCGGCAAGCGCGGGCATGCCGGTGACGGTCATGCCAATCGACGCGAAATTCGCCGGATTGGACAGGTCCACACCGGGTTTGGGGAAGATCATGTGCTTGTTGTAGACGCACGGATCGCCAGTGATTTGGGTGATGTAGCAGCCCTTGATGTTCCAGTTCGGGTCGGTGTGCGGGGTCATCTGCCACTCCAGATGTGTCTCGACCCGCGGGACCCCGTCCACGATGCCCTGATACTTGATGTAGTTGCCGCCTAGCGACCCCTTGGGCAACGTGTACCAGCCCAGATCCACGTCCTTGGTGCAGGCGCCCAACTCGTAGCTGAACTTCACTTCGTCCAGCGGCAGATCGAAGCAGTCGGCCATCATCAGAACGCTATCGGCGAAGACCCGGGTGTACTTTTCCAACTTTGCGGGGATTTCCGGATCGTCGACCGGCAGGCCATACCCGACCTCGATCCAAGTGTCTTTGGAGTGATGGCATGAAACATCCACCGACTCGATCGTGGTGACGTTCTCGATCTCGGCGACATCAGCCGAACACACCACGCCCAAAATCTGATTCAGCCCCGGGTTCATGCCGGTGCCGTAAAACGTGGCGCTGCCCTTCTCGCAGGCCTCCTGGAGAAGTTGGGTTACCGGCTTGCCGGACGGATGCGGGTGATTTTTGTCGCGGTGCCACCCGGTGATCCAGTCCGCGGTGGTGACGATATTGATCCCCGCCTCAAGCACTTTGACGTAAAGATCCTCGTCGGGGAACACCCCGTGAAACGTCAACACGTCCGGCTTGGCCGCGATGATCTCCTCGATGCTGCCAGTCGCCTTGACCCCATTGGGCGCCGCACCGGCCAGCTCACCCGCATCCTTGCCGATCTTTTCCGGGGAGTAGCAATGCACACCAATGAGTTCGAGATCGGGCTGTGTCGCGATCCGCTTGATCATCTCCGAACCGACATTGCCGGTGGCGACCTGGAATACGCGAATCGGTGCATTCATTCGGCTCAGCCTTTCTGGGATGCAGCATACACTTCGGCGGCGCTGCCCCCGATGCCGTCAGGATAAAATTGCTTGGCCCACTTACGAATTGCGGTGAATCCCTCATACTCAGCGGTTGCCAAAGCGGGTGGGTCCGAGTAGCGCTGGTGCTGCCAGATTTCGATGTCCTGCTCGAACTGCCGAATCACTTCTTGTCCGAATTCTCGGGCTTTCGTTTCGGCCCGGGCCGGATCCTTGCCCGTCGTCCGGCCGATGTAGACCATGAACCGGACGTCGGAGGTGGACTCATCGACGGGGGTGATCGCGGAGATGGTGCGGTTGTCGACCATGCCCCAACTTTTCGTCACCGCGATTCCCAGGCCACCGTTGATGGCCTCCACCCGACTGTCGATGTCCTCGATCTTCTGGTTGTCGTCACCTTCGAAGGTGATGGTGAAGTCGACGAAGGAGACCGGTTCGGCGAAGTCGTGGCGGGTGAAGACCGGCACGATGGGCGTGTTGTGCACGTACTTGAAATGTGCGAAGTCCACGCCGTTTTCGAGCACATACTGCGGGTGCATTTGCAGCCGCTCCCGATACAACCTCTGCTGCGGGTAGTAGTCGTCGGCGCTACTGCCGTCGTTGAATCCGGCGAATATGTCCGGCGCGTCGAAGTAGGGTTCACGACCCTGGACGTCGTGCCAGACGTAGACCGACTCGTTGCGCTCCACCACCGGATAGGTGCGAATTCGCCTGCCGCGATTGGGGCGATCCTGATAAGGGATGCGGACGTTGCGACCCTGCTGGCTCCACTGCCACCCGTGAAACGGGCACTGCAGCACCTCGCCAACGACTTTGCCGCCGAAACCCAGGTGTGCGCCGAGGTGTTCGCAGTAGGCGTTCATCACGGTGAGCTCGCCGGACTCGGCCCGCCAGGCAACCATCTCCTGGCCGAAGTACGTCATCTTGTGGACATCACCGGTTTCGATCTCGTCGGACCAGGCAACCTGGAACCAGCCGGTCGGTTTCATCGACAACGGCGATTTAGCCATGTCAGCTCGTCCTTCCTCGGGTCTCATGCCGACGCCAGGAATGATAGTGCGCTCGGGGACAAATTCATAGTGGGTACTATGAAACTCTGGCGGAGCCGCTACCATCCAGAGCATGCCCCACGCGCAAGTGCACCAACGGCGCAGTAATAAGCGCGGGCTGGCGACCCGCCAGACGATGCTGGACGCCGCGGTGCGCTCGTTGGCCTCCGGCGACCCGGGCGCGGTGTCGGCCAGCCGAATTGCCAAGGAGAGCGGCGCTACCTGGGGCGCGGTCCAATACCAGTTCGGCGACGTCGATGGGTTCTGGGCCGCCGTGTTGCACCGCACCGCCGAGCGCCGTGACGCGACCTTGTCGGCATTGACCAGCGTCGAATCGGACGCACCCCTACGAGAGCGGGTTGGCGCGATCATCGACACCCTCTACCACGGCCTGGCGTCGCAAGATTCCCGTGCGATTGAGAATCTGCGGGCCGCCCTCCCCCGTGAGCACCACGAGCTGGAACGTCTCTATCCGCACACCGCTGCCGAACTGTCCTCCTGGGGTATGAGCTGGCAGGAAACCTGCCAAAGCGCCTTCGCTGGTCTCGGCGTCGACCCGCAGCGAGTCCGCGAAGTGGCGACCCTCATCCCTGGCGCGATGCGTGGCCTCGTCTCCGAGCGCCAGCTCGGCTCCTACGCCGACCTCGATGAAGCCCGCCGAGGGCTAACCAACGCTCTGGCAACCTATCTCGAGCAATCGCGCCCGGCGGACCGACCTCGCAAAGCAAGGCGTCCTACTAGGTGACCCACTCGGGCTGCTGCTCGGTTTCGACCGCGGAGAAGTCCTTGTGCCCGAGCCCCGCGGTGCACCCGCCGTCGACGACGAACTCCGAACCCGTCGAGTAGCTGGACTCGTCGCTGGCCAGGTAGACGACGAGGTTGGAGACCTCCTTGGGCTCGGCCGCACGGCCCAGCGCGGTCTGGAAGAGGTCGTCGGGGACCCATTCGGTCATGGGTGTCTTGATCAATCCCGGATGGATCGAGTTGACCCGGATTCCGCTGGGCCCCAATTCCAGAGCAGTGGATTTTGTCAGCCCGCGCACCGCGAACTTGGTGGCGGTGTAGCCGTGGCAGGCGATCGTCCCGGCCATGCCCTCGATGGATGAGATGTTGATGATCGACCCGCGGCCGGCCTCCTTCATCGGTTTTACGACGGCGCGGATTCCGAGGAAGACGCCGGTCAGGTTGACGTCGAGGATGCGGTGCCATTCCGACAGCTCGTAGTCCTCGATGAGGCCGACGTTGATGATTCCGGCGTTGTTCACCAAGATGTCGACACCGCCGAACACCTCGACCGCCGTGGCCACGACACGCTCCCAGTCTTCGGGTTGGGTGACGTCGAGGTGTACGTACCGCGTGGCGTCGCCGACCTCCTTGGCGACCAGTTCGCCTTCGGCGTCGAGAATGTCGCCGAAAACCACCTTCGCTCCCTCGTCGGCCAGTGCCCGAACGTGCGAGGCGCCCATCCCGCGGGCACCGCCGCTGACCACGGCAACCTTGCCGACCAGCCGTCCTGTCATCAATTCCTCCTGCTCGACCTTTGGATGGTGTACACCATTGTCTTCAGCCTGTCCTGATAACGGCGGCTCAGCATCGGCGAAAAGCGAGTAGTCGAGTACTCACGCCGCCGTGCGCCAACCTCGCCATACTGACGCAAGTCGGGAGGTTGCTCATGGCAAAGCTCGGTGAGCATGCGGTGGTTCTGGGAGCCAGCATGGCGGGCCTGGTGGCTGCGCGAGCACTGGCCGAGTTTTTTGAAACGGTCACCGTGGTGGAGCGGGATACGCTGAGCGACGCCGCCGATCACCGCCGCGGCGTGCCGCAGGGCCGGCAGGCCCATGGCCTGATAATGCGAGGCGCGCAGGCGCTCGAAGAACTCTTCCCGGGGATCCTCGACGAACTCGTCGGAGCCGGCGCACCCTCGATTGATTATCGGGATCTATCGAAGCTCCACTTCAACATGGGCGGCCACCTGGCCGTGCAATCCGGTTCGGCCGAAGGGCTGAGGGCGTACACCCCGAGTAGACCATTTCTGGAGTCCCACACCCGGCGCCGGGTACGCGCGATTCCCAACATCGCGTTCCTCGATAATCACGACGTCGTCGACGTCACCTCCAATACGAGCCGTGATCGCATCACCGGGGCGCGAATAGTAAGCCGTCACAGCCACTCAGAATCAGAACTGTCCGCCGATCTTGTCGTCGATGCGACCGGGCGTGGCGCGCGGACACCGGCAATGCTGGAAAGGCTGGGTTACGCCCGCCCCGCCGAGGACGATGTCGTCATCCATCTGACGTATGCGAGTCAGCTGCTGCGGATGCCACCGGAGTCGTTGCACGAGTGCGCTGGCATCGTGGCCCCGGTGCCCGGCCGACCCACCGGCATGGCGATCCTCAGATACGAGCACGACACCGTGATGTTCGCCGTCTTCGGAATGGCGGGCAATGATCCACCTGTCGGATGTTCCGCGATGTGTGCCTTCGCCGAACAATTTGCGCCCGCCCACCTTTTGGCGGCCATTCGGGCGGCCGAACCTCTTGGAGAGACAGCGCAGCATCGGTTCCCGTCGAGCCGTTGGCGCCGGTACGACAAAGCGCGACTGCTGCCCGAAGGCTTGCTGGTCGTCGGAGACGCGGTGTGCAGCTTCAACCCGATCTACGGGCAGGGTATGACGGTGGCCGCACTGGAAGCTTTGGCGCTGCGAAATTGCCTGTCCCGGGGCACAACGGATCTCCCGCGGCGGTTCTTCCGAGCTACCGCAAAGCCAATCGGCCAGGCTTGGCAGCTGGCCGCCGGCGGTGATCTCTCCCTGCCCGAGATCCAGGGCACACCACCGCTATCGACGAGGTTGCTCAACGGGTACATGGAGCGATTACTGACCGCTGCCGAATATGACATCGCCGCATTCGAGCAGTTCCTCAAGGTGGCCTGGCTTGTCGACGCACCGATTCGGCTGCTGCGCCCCTCGATGATGTGGCGTGCCGCCTCAGCCAACCAACGCCGGCAGAAACGCCCGACACCGGTCACCGCGACCAGTTCCCTGAACAGTTAGTTAGTACACCGTGGGCCTATCGTGGGGGCATGTCGGTAGCCCAACGCGAACGTGCCGCGCTGGTCGAAACCCTGCGCGCGGTGGGACCGGATGCCCCCACCCTGTGTGAAGGCTGGACGACTCGCGACCTGGCCGCGCACCTCGTGGTGCGCGAACGCCGCCCCGACGCGTTGCCCGGCCTCCTATTTGGACCGCTCGCGTCGTACACCGCACGCTTGCAGAACCAGCTGACCACCTCGACGACGTGGCTGGACCTCGTCGAAATGTTCGCGTCAGGTCCGCCGATGCTTTCGCTGTTCAAGGTTCTCGACCCGGTGGCGAGCATCCACGAGATGTTCGTCCACCATGAGGACGTCCGCCGTGCGCAGACTGGCTGGGAGCCAAGGGAACTCGACGTCAGAACCGCCGCGGCGGTGAAGCGGCGCATCGCGATGATCAGCCGGGCCGGGATGTCGAAGTCGATGGCCGCGGTGCCCGCTCGGCCTACGCTGCGCACCCCCGACGGTCAGACGGTGGTAGCGGTCGGTAGCGGTTCGCCGGTCACGGTGACGGGCGAACCGCTGGAGCTGCTGCTGTTCGCGTTCGGCCGCAACGCCGTCCGCGTCGACTTTGGCGGGGATGACGATTCCGTCGCCGCGGTGCGGGCCGCCAAGCGCGGCTTTTGAGAGCGATTAACATAGGCGACCGACACGCCTGATTGCTCGCGGCAGCCCCTAGGCGGCGCAGTTCGCCCACATGCCGGGGTGAGCGCCCTAAGAACCGCTGCCGAGCAACTCACAAACTCCCCTGAACAGGCCGTTTACGTGGGGCGGGCGGGGCTCGAACCCGCGACCAACGGATTATGAGTCCCTACCCGGCATCAGCCCGCGGCGTAAGGTTCTCGTCAAAGATCTGGACTGCACAGTCAAGAGACCGCTAGCGCTAACGTTCGGATGGCTAAGTCAGCGCACGCTGAATTGGTGTCCATCCATTACTCCGTGGTTGCGAGCATGAGGCCGCACCCAATAGCGATATCGCGGTACCCCGAACTGCCCTCTACCCCGGTCGGTGCCAACGTGCCCGATGCGCGGACGATATAGCGAGCCCGGAGGTCGTTGTGCGGGCAGCGGAGATCGACGAGGAATTCCCGGTGGTGGACGTCGACACGCCTGCCCTGGAAGCCGCGCGGATGCTTGCCGAACACAGCCTGCTCGGAATCGTCGTACTAACTGCGGACGGGCAGCTATACGCGGTGCTGCCGGCCTCTGAAGTAGTGCGCTTCATCGTGCCCAGTTACATACAGGACGATCCCCTGCTGGCCAGCGTGATCGCGGAGTCGGTGGCCGACCGGGCTGCGGAGAAATTGGGCGGCAAGACAATTCGCGAGCTGCTGCCGCAACACCAGCTAACAATGCCCGTCGCCAACGCAGATGACACGATCATCGAAGTGGCCGCGATCATGGTAAGGCTGCGAAGTCCCCTCGTAGCCGTGATGAAGCAAGGCAAGCTGCACGGCGTGATCACCGCGTCGCGACTGTTAGCGGTGACCCTGAGCTGTGGGTTGATCGATAACAGGCAGTTACTTTCGAACTGTGGGCACGCGGCGATTGTCTGAGCTGTACTCGTAGGACGGGCTGGTCGGGCGGCAAGTCGCGTCTGCAATGGAGCGGGCGGCAAGAAACCTTTACTCGATCTTGACCGCGTGTTGAATCGCCTCACCGACGATCTAGAACGTGACTACCCTTCACATGCCGTGGAGCTGGGGGTTTTGGGACCTCTCCAGGTCCGGCTGGATGGAGCACCGGTCACGATTCCGGGCGCCAAGCCGCGGGCCATCCTCACGATGCTCGGACTGCACTGCGGTTCCGTCGTCTCGGCCGACACGCTCGTCGAATTGCTCTGGGGTGAGGATCCGCCACGCACCGCCGCCAAAGCCCTGCAAACCCACATCTCCTCGCTGCGCCGCGCCCTGGGCGACGGCTTTGTTTTGACGCAGGGGACGGGTTGGGCCCTCGCCGAGAGCGAGGTTGATGCGTCGCGTTATAAATCAGCAGCCCGACTCGGACGCGATGCCGCAGCGACCGGCGACATCAGCCAAGCGGTGGCTCGCTTCGAGGAGGCGCTTGCCCTCTGGCGAGGTATCCCCGAACTGCCCGACGGTAGGCGGGGATCATCGGAAAAGACACGATGGATCGAGGGCCACGCCGCGCTCGTGGAGGATCGGGCCGACGCACTGCTCGCGACGGCCCGCGCCGCGGAGATCATCGGTGAGCTCGAGGCGGCGGTGGCCGAGGCGCCGCTGCGCGAAAGGCGATGGGGGCAGCTCATGCTCGCCCTCTACCGCGCCGGCCGGCAAGGTGACGCTCTTGGCGCTTATCAACGGGCACGGACAATGCTGGCCGACGAGTTGGGAATCGATCCCGGGCCGGAGCTTCGACGACTTGAGACCGCCATCGTCGCACAAGATGCCTCACTGGATGTTGTTGTAGCACAAAATCTTCCGTCGGTGATGCGCGCAGTAACCTTTCTACTCACCGACATTGAGGGATCGACCGCCGCCTGGGAGGCAGACGCCGCGGCTATGGCACTGGCGCTTGCCCGACACGACGAACTCGCGGAACAGGTGGTCACGTCGCGGGGAGGGCGGCTGATCAAGACCCGCGGCGAGGGCGATGCCACGTTCTCGGTCTTCGAGCGACCGTCGGCGGCCGCCGCGGCCGCGATGGAGCTACAAGACGCAATCACGCCACGAGCCGTGGGATCTTCGAGAGCCCGATGCGTATCCGGATCGCACTGCACACCGGCGAAGTCGAGCTCCGCGACGGCGACTACTTCGGTCGGGCGGTCAACCGGGCTGCCCGCTTGAGATCGCTGGCTGTGGGCGGTCAAATTTTGTGCTCTGGCGCGACTGCCGAGCTCGTCATAGATTCACTGCCCGACGACGTTGTCCTCGCCGACCTGGGTTTACGCGAGCTGCGCAACCTCGCCCGCCCGGAGCATGTCTTCGAGCTCCGACTGGAAACCGCTGAGGAGGGTGCCCAACCGCCGACAAGCGAAGCGCCGATGGAGCGTCCGGGCCTGCCCTCGGTTCTGATCGGTACCGGGCCGTTCGTCGGGCGCGGGAGTGAGCTCGAGCGGCTTCTGTCTGCGTGGCAGACCTCGCTTGGCGGTGGTGCGTGCGCCGCCCTGATCGCCGGCGAACCGGGTGTCGGCAAGACGCGCCTGGCCGGCGAGTGGTCCCGGCAGGCCTATGAGCAAGGCGCGGTCGTGCTGTACGGCCGTTGCGACGAGGACCTCGGTGCGCCTTATCAGCCCTTCGCGGAAGCATTGCGTTCGCTGGTGCCGTGCGTCGGCACCAGCCGGTTGCGCGGACTGCGCGGTGTCGAAGCCTTGCTTCCGCTTGTTCCCGGGCTCGTCGACGAAGTGCCCGATCTGGCCGCGCCGACGCGCGCCGACCCGGACACCGAGCGGTACGCACTTTTCGACGCCGTCGTTGCACTCTTGGAAATGGCTTCCACGGAAGCGCCGGTTGTCCTGGTACTCGACGACCTGCACTGGGCGGCCAAGCCAACCCTGCTCCTGTTACGACATCTGCTGCGTTTCGGCGACCGTGCGCGCGTGCAGATCGTCGGCACCTACCGCAGCACCGATCTCGACCGCTCCCACCCCCTGGCCGCGATGCTGGCCGACCTGCACCGCGACGGCACCGCCAACCGCATCAGTCTCGGCGGCCTCGATGAGGACGACGTCAGCGCGTATGTAGCGAAGGCCGGCTACGACGACGAAGAGCTCGGCCACGCATTGGCCACCGTCACCGGCGGCAACCCGTTCTTTCTCATCGAGGCTCTGCGCCATGTCGACGAGAGCGGCGGCGTGTGGGATCCGAGCACGCTCCCGCAGGGAGTGCGAGAAGCCGTGAGCCGCAGACTTACTCGGCTTCCGATCGAGACCAACAAGGCCCTTGCCGCAGCCGCGGTCGTCGGCAGCCGGTTTGCCCTCGACCTGGTCGAGCGCGTGGTTGGGGACGACCTGGTCGACGCGTTCGACGAGGCGTCCAAAGCCGGCATCGTCATCGAAGAGCCCGGCGGTCGCTACCGGTTCAACCACGCGCTCGTCCGACAGTCACTGCTCGCCGAGCTGCCGTCGATGCGACGTATGCGGCTGCACCAGCGCATCGCCACGACGCTGGAGGACGAGCCCGGCGCCGACGACGAGCTGCTCGCTGAACTGGCTCACCACTATTTCGAATGTGCGTGGGCGGGAAACGCGGCCAAGGCC
>CAVRRV010000025.1:0-59637 GCA_963723615.1 uncultured Actinomycetota bacterium
CGCGGGCATCTGTTCATTCCCACTGCGCAGGTGCGGGAAAGGTGACCTGTATGGCGGTAGCGAGCCCGCTCGCACCTGGTTCGAGGCGATGAAACCTATCGCCACCGACTTCGGTGACGTGCATCTGCCGCCAACCGATCCGCGCTACGTCGACGGCACGTCTGGCGACCGGGTACCCGATGTGTCCGGCATGACGGTGGACGCCGCGCGTCAGCGGCTTAGGAATGCCGGTTTCCAGGTCGCCGACCAGCCCACCTCGGTCAACAGCTACGAGCCCTACGGCGCCGTGGTGGGTACCACCCCGAGCGGTCAAATCATCCCCGGGTCGATCATCACGATCAACACCAGCAACGGGATTGCGCCGGCACCGCCGCCGGCTCCTGTGCAGCGCGTGCCGATTGTCGCGGCTGACGGTCCAAACGAGCCAGCCCCACCCCCGCCGCCGGTAATCCAGATCCCTGGGCTGCCGCCGATCACCTTGGGGCCGCCACCGCCGCCCGAATCCCCTGGCTAGAGAATGGCCCCCGGAGGGGTCTCCGGGGGCCATTTCGGCTGGTAGCGGGACAGTGGGCTGACAGGATTTGAACCTGCGACCACTGGACCCTCAGTTTTGCTTTTGGGGTACCGACATGCGCTGCGCCCCACCAGCGTAAATGCGGCTGGCGGCGGAACGGTATGGGCGCCAATATCTTTGACTGACCACCTGTCTCGAACCGGTGCGCGCCCGGTCTTAAGGCTGACCGCACGCTCGCCACCACAAAGGTTCGGAGATAGCAGATTAAGGGAAAGCGTCCTCGCCGTTTGGCAAGCCGTGACTGATTCAATCCCAGTACCGCGCACCACAGTTTCTGCAGGTTATGGCCTATTTTTGAAGCGGCGGCCCGGCCGCGTGCACTCAACTAGCACAACGAGTCACGGCGCCGTCTACCACAGTGCACCACGCGGAGATATGCGGAAGTTTGCGGAAGATTACCGGCGTCCCCGGTCAAGGATGGTCTGCACAGCATCGAGATCCAGTGAATAGCCGCCGGGACCATCGGCCCCTCACAGCAGAGCTAGGGGGCACGACCTGAGCTAAATCGCGTCGCCCACGGTCGGCGGCCGCGGTTAAGGACCGCCTCCACAGCGTCGAGGGTGAGGCCTAACCGGCGGGCACCCTGATGGTGAGGATTGCGCCGCCGCCGGGGTGGTTGGCGGCAGTGACGGTGGCGTGGTTTCGGTCGGCGAGGGTGGTGACGATGGCCAGGCCGAGGCCGCTGCCGTTCGTGGTGCGGGAGGTGTCGGCGCGGGTGAATCTGTCGAAGGCGTGGGGTAGGAAGTCCGGGTCGATGCCGTCGCCGTGGTCGCGTACCTCGATGGTGACCGTTGCGGCGTCGCCGGGGTAGGCGCGGATGGTGATGGGTGGGCGGCCGTGTTCGGTGGCGTTGTCGAGAACGTTGGTCATGATGCGATCGAGATCATCGGGATCGGTCCGTACCCGTAGTCCCTCATCAGGGCGGTCGAGGATCACGTCGGCACTGGTGTCTGTGGCGCGGTAGCGGGTTACGACGGTATCGAGTGCGGGAGCGAGTTCGACGGTCGGTCGGGGGGCGTCGGGACGGCGGGGCTGGTCGGCGGTGGCGGCGAGCATGGCGCGGGCGAGGCGGGAGAGTCGTTCAACGTCGTCTAGTGCGGAGCGCAGAGCGGCGGTCAGTTCTGTGTTGCTGCGTGGGCGGCGTAGGGCGAGTTCGAGTTCGGTGGTGAGCAGGCTCAGTGGGGTACGTAGCTCGTGGCCAGCGTCAGCGACGAATTGCCGTTCCCGGTCGAGTGCCTCATGTAAACGGGCGAGGAGTTCGTTAAATGTTGTTGCTAGGCGAGAGATTTCGTCATCGGCGGCGGGTACGGGTAGGCGTGCTTGCGGGTTGGCGTTGCTGATACCGGCGGCGCGGGCGCGCATGTGTTCGACCGGACGCAGGGCGGCGGCTGCGAGCAGGTAGGCGCCGAGTGCGGCGGCGAGCAGCACGAGCGGCAACCCGACAGCGAGTTCACGGGTGAGGTCGCCAACCGCAGCGTCGCGGTCGGCCAGCGTCGCCGCGGCGACGACGATGTGGCCGCCGGGAACGGGAGTGGCCGCGATGCGGACCGGGCCGAGCATGTCTCCAGCGGTGGCGTGGTCGACGATCAGTGGGCCGCGTCTCGCGGCGGCGAGTTCCGATGCTGACAGCATGGGCGTTCCGGCGAGTTCCGGCGTCGCGGCGAGGAGTTGGCCGGATTGGTCGAGGACTTGTTCGCCGGTGTCTTGAGTTGAGCCGGGCAGGATCGGGTCGACGGCGACCGCGACGGGGCGCAGGTCGGCAAGTCGGTAGGCGAGTGACTCGGTGATCGCGGAATCCAGTGATGATCGGGTGTGTGCCACGGTGACCGCGCCGACGGCGGCCAATGCCAGCCCCATCATCACGGTGAACGCGACTGTGAGCCGGATCCGGATCGGCCATCGCCGAATCATGGTGTGCTGCTTTTGTTCCGGTTGCCGTCGGCGCGCAGCCGGTACCCGGTTCCGCGCACGGTCTCGACCGATGTCAGGCCGAAGGGCCGGTCGATCTTGTCGCGTAGGGCGCGGATGTGGACGTCGACGACGTTGGACCGCGATTCGTAGGCGAAGTCCCAGCAGTGCTCCATCAGGACCTCCCGCGTGAGGACGGTTCCCGGTTGGCGGGCGAACATTTCCAGTAGCGCGTATTCCTTGCTGGTGAGCACAATTTCGGTGTCACCGCGCCAGCAGCGGTGCGCGGCAGTATCGACCCGCAGGTCTCCGACGGTCAGCACGATCGGCCGCACCACCGGGCCGCGACGTATCAACGCCCGTATCCGCGCAAACAATTCGTCGAGGTGGAACGGTTTGGTCAGGTAGTCGTCGGCGCCGCCGTCCAGGCCGTGAACCCGGTCGACGACGGTGCCCCGGGCGGTCAGCATCAGTACCGGCACCCATACCCCGTCGCGCCGCAGCCGGGCGCACACCTCGAATCCGGAGATGCCGGGCAACATTACGTCCAGCACGATCGCGTCGTAGCCACGGCTGACGGCTGCGCCGAATCCGTCGAGGCCGTCGGCCGCGACATCGACGGCGTAGCCTTCCTCGGTCAATCCGCGGCGCAGCAGTTGGGCCATCTTGGGTTCGTCTTCGATCACCAGCACGCGCACCGCGTCATCACCTGCTCCGTCTTCATCCGAGCTTCATGAAGGCTCGATACACCTGATCGAGTACACGCAGTATCACCCGCAACCATGGTTACTCCACGACGACAGGAAAGCCAATCCCCGGTTCTCACCGCCCCCGCCGAAGGGTGACCCTGCTGGCAGCCGCGCTGCTGGCGGTGGCGCTGGCGGGCTGCGGCAGCAGCGACACCAGCCATACCGGTACCCACGGCGGCGGCACCCACCGGCCGGTGACCACCAGTGACGCGGATTGGAAATCGGTCACGGATGCATTGGGTCGCACCGGCAAATTTGGCGACAGCAACACTGTTTACCGGATTCCGTTGGTACGCAGCGACTTGCAGGTGGTCACCGTGGGTGTGCCGATCAAGCCTGGTCTGTCCCTCGGTGGATACGTAGCGTTCGCGAAATATGACGACGCCACGATGGTGATGGGTGATCTGGTGGTGACCGAGGCCGAGCTGCCGAAGGTCACCGACGCGCTGCAATCGCACGGCATCGAACAGACCGCGCTGCACAAGCACCTGCTCGAGCAGTCCCCGCAGGTGTGGTGGACCCACATTCACGCCATGGGCGACCCCTTGAAACTCGCCGCCGGCGTCAAGGCAGCCCTGGACGCGACCGCCATCGCGCCCGCTGCGGCCCCGCCCGCACAGCAGCAGCCAGTCGATCTGAATACCGCAGGCATCGATGCGGCGTTGGGCCGCAAGGGAAATCCCGACGGCGGGCTGTACAAGTTCAACCTGGCCCGCCAAGACACCATCGTCGACGACGGGCACCTAGTGCCACCGACGTTCGGCGTCACCACGACCGTGAACTTCCAACCGCTCGGTGAGGGCAAGGCCGCGATCAACGGTGACATCGTGATGACAGGACCCGAAGTCCAGAAAGTGATCCAGGCCCTGCGGGCCGGCAACATCTCCCTGGTCACGGTGCACAACCACTCATTGACCGACGAACCGCGCCTGTTCTACCTGCATTACTGGGCCGTCGATGACGCCGTCACGCTGGCCAAGGCGATGCGGGCCGCGCTCGATGCGACGAATCTGCAACCGGCGAAATGACCAGTGTCGGGGTGCGGGAACACCTGCCGCGCCACCCATCTCGGCTGCGAACCTGCCCGAGCACCAACAGCGCACCGAGTGCGGCACGGGAGTCGGAGTTGGTGTCGAGCCGATTCCCAGACTCGTTTCATCGTGGCTTCATGTGTGCGCCATACCGTCGGATTCGCAACCATAGTTACCCGAGAAAAGGAGACAATGATGAACCGTCGAACGAAGTTCGGAATCGGCGCCGCCGGGGTGTTTGTTCTGGCAGCAGTCGGTACCGGCATAGGGTATGCCGACGAGCCCCAGATCACCGGCCCGCCAGCCGATCAGGCCCGCGCCGCAGCCGTGAAAGCGGTGCCGGGCAGCACCGCGGGTGAGGTCGAGGCCGAAACCAACGAAGGCGCCGCGGTCTACGGCGTCATCGTCACCAAATCCGACGGCACCAAGCTGGAAGTCCACCTGGACAAGAACTACAAATTCCTCGGCACCGAAGCCCCAGACAACGACGACGATGGGCACTGACGGCCACAACCAAACAGGTCACTCCGACCGCCTGCCGGGCCCGCCGTCCGGAATCGGCAGGCGGTCGTCCATCCAGAACAGGCGTCGGCGACCACACCATCCGCCACCTATTCCCCACCTCGAATGGGGTAGTGGACCACTCGTGCGGCAACAGTAGCGACCGTTGAGTGTGTTAATCACCCCACGCAACAGAGGGGTCGTGGGCCCACAGAACTCGGGCAGGCACAAGGCCAGCGCAGAGTAAACGAGAGGTGAGAGATGAAGAAGAAGATCGCGGTTGTTGGTGCCGCGTTGATGGCCGGTGGTATCGCCCTCGCCGCCCTGGCGGCAGCGGTACATGGAAACCCCCCGCCGCCGCCAAACAACCCAAGAAACTCGTAAGCTTAGGCGCTCGCCAAAGCGGTGGTGGTGCGCCGGAGCGCCGGGAATCGGTAGCAATCACCACTGCCACAATCGCCGCGCCGCATGATCCGAGCGCCGCGATCAGATTAACGACCAGTCCCCGTGCCGGGTCAAGCGTGACACTCCGCAAGTGGAGCCGCTCCGTCTCACGAGTGAACCGATCCCGCACCACACTCGTGACATGTTCGGTCGATAGTGCCTATCGGCCACGCTGCCTGCGTGCCGTGAGCGCCGGGGTGCCTCTCGAACTCGGTGCTTACTACTCGCTACTCACGGGTGATGGCACATTTGTTGACGGTTACGAGTCGGAGGGTGGAATACCATGGCCCATAAGGACAGCGCTGTGCTGCCGGACCTGCACTCGGAAGTTCCGAACATCTGTATTCCAGTGCATTCGGTTGGACATGTCGGGGTCAAGCGGATCGTCGCGATCGACGAGCATGACAGTGCGGCGATGGTCGTCATGGACATCTCAGTCGGCTTGTATGCCCACCAGCGTGGCGCGCACATGTCGAGGCTGATCGAATGCGTCGACCGGCCAGGTCCACAGCCGACCGTGCTCGACTACGTCCAGGGCATCTTCGAGAGGCTGCGCGGCGCGGTGCCCGGCGCCGCGTCCTGGTCGGTGGACACGCGGGCCACGATCGTGTTGCAGCACGACGGCGGGTTCAAGCCGATCGAGGAGATCTGCCGGATCGAGGCGGCAGAGCGGACCGAGGTGACCTGGGGCGCCGCATTCAAGGTTTGTCTGGCCTGTCCCCAAGCCCAGAGCACGATCGCCTTCGACCGTGACGATATGGACAACGTCGGCGAGCATCCGTCCCACAATCAGGTTTGCGACCTGGAAATCACCGTGACCGGGGACTTGACGACCGTGGCCGGTCGTTCCCTGGCCGACCTGCTCGCCGTTGGAGAGTGCGCGGCCAGCGGGCCGGTGCGAGAGCTGTACAAGCGGCGTGGCGAAGCCGACGCGGTCACCGCCATCCACCACCACGCGGTGTTCGCAGAGGATGCGCTCCGGATAATCGCCGACAAGACCAGGGCCCAGTTCCCGACGGCTACCAGGGTCACTTGCCAGATCGTGAACTACGAGAGCGTCTTCGAATACCCCCTCCGCTGTGTCGTGATCGTCTGAGGGTTCCGGGCCTGTTGCGACTCTGATCGCGGCGGCGCGTCACAGACCTTGCTGCACATGTCATCCCAATCGGACAGGACGCAGCGGACCGAAACGCGTCGCAGAGCCGCACCCAGGAGTTTCTCGCGTCGCTCACGAGTGCTCTCTGAAATGCTTTCGTCGGTTCTTGGCGTCCGCATGGACGTCAAGGCCCCCATTGGGGGGCAAGGGATCAACTGCCCTTTTGGTCCGGGCAGTACACCGCGATGGCGTCCCTGATGAACTGCGCCGCCTGCGCACTCGTCATACCCTGCGATTCCAGTTCGGTGTAGATGTTCCCGATGGCGCCGATGTACGGGCTTGGCTGCCCGCCGAAGCGGAAATTGAAACCACCGGAGCGAGGGAGATTAGCGTCGTCGCACCGTTCATGCGCGATGGCGATCATCTGATCCGGAGCGCCAACCAACCCGTCTTTGGCGAGCAACGCCAAAAACTGGTCGTCCGGGCCGTCGGCGTGAGCGATGCCTGCCGTCAGCATTACGGCTGCCGCGGCGGCGAGAACGGCACGGAACGGATTCACAGCCATGGTTGAGTGTGACACCACCGCGGACAATGCGCAGGTCATTGAAGAAGCGTCCGCAAACCGGGCTGGGCACTGGTACCCGACGTAGGTTCTCTAGCCATGAGGATGACGGTTCTCGGTAGCGGCAACGACCGATGACAACGGCCATTGGGAACAGTCAATTAACATGTGGCCCGGGCCATTTCGTATACATGCCGTCGTCACGACGGACCAGAACGGAAGCTTCTATCATTGGTATGGTCGCGCCCGCCATGCTGCGCTACAGATCGTTCAACAGCACGACCCCAACACCAATACTGTTCCGGGCTGGCCGAATCTCGATACCCTGCCGCAGCCGCGCGTTAGCGACAATCGTCGTATCGACGTTTGACAACCGGGCTCAGTCGTCTTCTCGCGCCCAGGTGTCTTGACTACCCGCGCAGCCCAACCGCTTCGGCGGTCTCATACGGAGCAAGCCGCATCTGCATCAGTTCGGCGCGGGCCTCGGTTACCGTCGTGGACGACTGCGGTAGTCGCATCTTCAACCCGAAATATCCACCTAGTCAGTGGGTTTGGGATATACCCAGTTGTTCGGTGAGTTCAACGGTTAGTCCATGACGTGGGCGTAGGGCGGCGAATCCGGTTGCGTGGATGCGTTGAGCGGGCAGCCGCAACGAGGTCCTGGCCAGCAGACGGGCGAGCATGACCGTCATCTCGGTGGTCGCCATCGCCGAGCCGATGCAGCGGTGGGGCCCTCCGCTGAAGGGGAGGAACTCGTGCGGTGCGGGTTTGCGATAGTACGGCGAGCCGGGGACCCAACGCTCTGGCCGGAACTCAAGCGGCTCAGGCCACAGCTCGGGCAGCCGATGAGTCACATACGGGCTGAACACCAGCAGGCGTCCAGCACGGATGCGATGTCCGTTGAACCAGACGTCGCGTATCACCTCGCGGGCAGAGACCACTCCCGATGGGTAGAGTCGCAATGTCTCGTGGACCACACCGTTGAGGTAGGAGAGGGCTTTGAGATCATCGGCACCAGGCACACGGCCACCGAGGGTGCGTTGAACCTCATCGACCGCGGTATCCCACACCTCGGGGACGCTCAGCAGCGAATAGATCGCCCACGCTATGGCGCCGCTAGTGGTTTCGTAGCCGGCGGCAATGAGTGAGACCACCTGATCGCGAATCTCGCTGTCGCTCAAGGGCTCTCCAGCCTCGGTGCGGCTATTGACCAACGCGGTCAGCACGTGATCGTCAGCGCTGCTGTCGGTATGGGCCCGTTCGATCTCGGCGTAGATTAGCTCGTCGACGCGCGCCCGGGCAGCCATCGCTCGCCGCCACGCTGGTGATCGCAGCCGCTGCTGCCACTTCAGCGTCGGCTCCGTCCTGTGCGTCAGATCCAGAAGGGGCTGCAGTTGCTCGCCCAGGAAGTCGGCGTGTTCGGCGATTTGCGAGCCGAACAGCGATTCGATGGTGCTGCGCCTGATCGCCGAGCGGAATTGCTGGTAGATGTCCAGCTTCTGTCCGGGCTGCCAGGTGTCGATGACCGCGTCCGCGTTGTCCACCATGGTCTGCACGTAGTGCTGGATCTGCTGGTGATGGAACGCGGGTTGGACGAGGCTGCGACGGCGACGGTGCTCTGCTCCGTCACTCACGATCAGAGCTGTCGGTCCGACGACCGGGACGAGCACCTGGAACGCGTCCCCCCAGCTGAAGGCGTCGGAGTTGGTGAATACGAACTTGTTGGCCTCAGGGCCCAGCAGACAGACCAAGCCGTATCCGCCAAACCATTGGTTGATCACCGGGCCACGCCGCCGATACAGCGCTAGCAGCACTTCACCGGGCAAGTACCGCACCGGCCGCTGTGGCTTGGCCATCTCGCACCCCCAGTCAGATATCCATCGCAGGAGCTACCACCTGGTGCGCCGGCCGATACCTTAACCGACAGGCTGCCTGGTCGCCGCGTTCGACTTCACCGACTCAATGACCGCTTTGTCCGGGCAAACTCGAACTTGCCCGCCATATCGTTGTGCTGTCAGAAGCTGGCCCGAACTGGCACCACGCTACCCAGCCCCTGGTCGCTCCGTCGGACAATGTAGATACGGCAGACCCCGGCCCGTCATCGCAATCGCAAGGAGAGTGACTCGTTGAACGCGCACACCCAGGTACTCATCACCGCCGCAGAGTTGGCCGATCTCATCGATGCGGGCGATCCAGTGACGATCCTCGATGTGCGCTGGCGGCTCGACGAGCCCGACGGCCATCCGGCGTACTTGCAGGGCCACGTACCGGGCGCGGTGTACGTGTCACTCGAGAACGAGCTCAGCGACCACACCATCACCGGGCGAGGACGACACCCGCTGCCGTCGGGGCGCAGTGTCGAAGCCTCGGCGCGCCGCTGGGGAGTCCGACAAGGCGTACCCACCGTCGTCTACGACGACTGGAACCGTGCGGGTTCGGCGCGGGCCTGGTGGGTCCTGACCGCGGCCGGGCTCGCGGATGTGCGCATCCTGGACGGCGGCCTGTCCGCGTGGCGGTCGGCCGGCGACAGCTTGGCAACCGGCTCGGTTACGCCGCCACCGGGCAATGCGACCGCGCTGCACGACGATCTGTACGCCGGAGCGCTGCCGACGTTGACGGCGCAGCAAGTCGGCGACGCAGACGTGACGCTGCTCGACGCGCGGGCACCCGAACGCTTCCGGGGTGACGTTGAGCCGGTCGATCGTGTTGCCGGTCACATCCCCGGCGCCAAGAACCTTCCCAGCGGCGATGTGCTCGCCGGCGACGGCACGTTTCTGGCTGAAGGCGCGCTCGCCCAACTGCTCTCCGACCACGGCATCGAACACGACGGCCGACTCGGTGCGTACTGCGGTTCCGGTGTCACAGCCAGCATCACGCTCGCGGCGCTCGCCGCGATGGGTTACCAGGCAGCGTTGTTTCCCGGGTCGTGGTCGGAATGGAGTTCGGATCCCGCCCGCGCCGTTGCGCGCGAACCCGAGTAGGCCGGTTCTGCCGTAAAGGTTTGTCACACGCCGCCGACGGCAATGCATCTAAAGAGGTGGGCGCGTTGGTCGACCTGCGCGTTCGCTCAGGTCCCCCCGGTTCAGCCGAGAGCCGGCGGGACCGTCCCTCCCCTTCGGCCCCTTGCCAATCCAGCACTCCGGCGCTGACGTCCACTGAGTCGGACGGCGTGTCACTCTTTTAGTTGTAGTAACGTGCGGCTATGGACACTGATGTCTGGATTCTCGGCGGCTACCAAAGCGACTTCGCGCGAAACCTCACTAAAGAAGGCCTCGACTTCGCGGATCTGACCCGCGAGATCGTCGACGCCGCCCTCGCCGCGGCCAAGGTGAACGCCGGCGACATCGGCGTCGTCCACGTCGCAAACGCATTCGGCGAGATGTTCGCCGAACAGGGCCACCTCGGCGCCATGCCGGCGACCGTGTGCGACGGCCTGTGGGACACGCCAGCGTCCCGGCACGAAGCCGCCTGTGCGTCCGGAAGCGTGGCCGCAGTGGCGGCGATGGCCGACCTGCGATCGGGCAACTACGACACCGCGTTGGTGCTCGGCGTCGAACTGGAGAAGACCGTGCCCGGCGACACCGCCGCCCGTCATCTCGGCGCCGCAGCATGGACGGGGCATGAGGGGGCCGACGCGAAGTTCCTGTGGCCGTCGATGTTCGCCAAGGTCGCCGACGAGTACGACCGCCGCTACGGACTGGACGAAACCCATCTGCGGGCGATCGCGCAGCTCAATTTCGCCAACGCGCGCCGAAATCCCAACGCGCAGACCCGAGAATGGACTGTGCCCGACCCGATCGGCGACGACGACGCGACCAACCCGCTCATCGAGGGCCGACTCCGGCGGTTCGATTGCAGCCAGATGACCGACGGCGGGGCGGGAGTCGTCCTGGTCACCGACAAATACCTGCGCGATCATCCCGGCGCGCGCCCGATCGCACGTATCGCGGGCTGGGGGCATCGCACTGTCGGGCTGGGTCTGCAACAGAAACTCGACCGCGCGGCCGACGACCCTTACGTGCTGCCCCATGTGCGGGCCGCAGCGCTCGACGCACTGCGCCGCGCACAGGTATCGCTCGATGACCTCGACGGGATCGAGGTGCACGACTGCTTCACCCCCAGCGAGTATCTGGCCATCGACCACATCGGGCTGACCGGGCCGGGCGAGTCGTGGAAGGCCGTGGAAAACGGCGAAATCGAGAACGGCGGACGGCTGCCGATCAACCCCAGCGGCGGGCTCATCGGGGGCGGCCACCCGGTCGGCGCGTCGGGAGTGCGCATGCTCGTGGACGCGGCCAAACAGGTCAGCGGCGCGGCCGGCGAGTACCAGGTCGAGGATGCGAAAACCTTTGGCACCCTGAATTTCGGCGGCAGTACTGCCACCACGGTCAGTTTCGTCGTCAGCACAACCAAAGGATCGTGACATGGACGTCGAGATCGTCGGCAAATTCCTGTCGACCCTGCCCGAAGACGACGACCACCCGTACCGGACCGGTCCGTGGCGACCGCAGACCAGCGAGTGGGACGCCGACGACCTGACCGTCGTGGCGGGGGAAATCCCGCGCGACCTCGACGGCGTCTACCTGCGCAACACCGAGAACCCGCTGCACCCGGCGTTGCAGACCTACCACCCGTTCGACGGCGACGGCATGCTGCACGTAGTGGGCTTCCGCGACGGAAAAGCCTTCTACCGCAACCGCTTTGTTCGCACCGACGGCTTCCTGGCCGAGAACGAAGCGGGCGAGCCGCTGTGGCCGGGGCTGGCCGAACCGGTGCAACTGGCCAAGCGCGAAGACGGCTGGGGAGCTCGCACCCGGATGAAGGACGCGTCGAGCACCGACGTCATCGTCCACCGAGGCATCGCGCTGACCAGCTTCTACCAGTGCGGCGATCTGTATCGAGTCGACCCGTACTCGGCCAATACGCTCGGCAAGGAGACCTGGAACGGACACTTCCCGATCGACTGGGGTGTCTCCGCGCATCCGAAGGTCGACAGCAAAGCCGGCGAACTGCTGTTCTTCAACTACAGCAAGCAGGCCCCCTACATGCACTACGGCGTCGTCGACGACAGCAACGAGCTGGCCCACTACGTCGACATTCCGCTCCCCGGGCCGCGGCTGCCGCACGACATGGCTTTCACCGAAAACTACGTGATCCTCAACGATTTCCCGCTGTTCTGGGATCCGAGGCTACTCGAACACGATGTGCACTTGCCGCGGTTCTACCCCGACATTCCGTCACGCTTCGCCGTGCTCCCGCGTCGAGGCGGCACCGGCGACATCCGGTGGTTCGAGGCCGACCCGACGTTCGTGCTGCATTTCGTCAACGCCTACGAAGACCGTGACGAGATCGTCCTCGACGGGTTTTTCGAAGGCGCGCCCCAGCCGCTTGACACCGGTGGAACGAAATGGGACAGGCTCTTTCGCTTCCTGGCGCTGGATCGCCTGCAAGCCCGGCTGCATCGGTGGCGGTTCAACCTGGTCACCGGCGCGGTGACAGAAGAGCAATTGTCGGAGTCGATCACCGAATTCGGGAAATCAACGCCGGCTACGCGGCCGGCGACTACCGCTATACCTATGCGGCCACCGGCAAGCCGGGTTGGTTCCTGTTCGACGGGATGGTCAAGCATGATCTGCGCACCGGACATGAAGAGCGCCACCAGTTCGGCGACGGCGTCTACGGAAGTGAAGCCGCGATGGCACCGCGATTGGGCGCCAACGGCGAAGACGACGGCTACCTGGTCACCCTGACCACCGATATGAATGCCGACGCCTCCTACTGCCTGATCTTCGATGCCGCCCGGGTCGGCGACGGGCCGGTGTGCAAACTTGCTCTGCCCGAACGGATTTCCAGCGGAACACACGCCACTTGGGCGCCGGGCGCGCAGTTGCGCCGCTGGCATAGCGTCGACTCGCCCGCCGGCGCGATCGGGCTGTGAATGTCGGCGGCCTCCGACGCGGCTAAGCCGACCGCGCTGAGCCCCGGTGGCACCAATGCCGTTGGCCGGATACTGGGTCTGCTCGGCGACGAGTGGACGCTGCTGATCATCCAGCAGTCGCTGTTGGGAGCAACCCGGTATGGCGAGTTCATGGAGCGGTTGCCGATATCGAATTCGGTGCTCACCAACCGGTTACGAGCGCTGACGCATAATGGGCTACTGGTTCGCACGACTTACCGGACCCGGCCCGTTCGCGCCGAGTATCTGATCACCCAACGCGGACGGGCCTTCTGGCCGGTGCTGTTGTCGATCTGGGAGTGGGAACGACGATGGGTGCCCGACCATGTCCACCGGCTTCCGGCAATGCACCACACGGTGTGCGACAGTGACTTCGCGCCGACGCTGACCTGCCGATCATGCGCCGAGGTGGTGACCGAGAAAGAGGTGGCGGCGCGCTGGGGGCCAAGTGGTTCGTGGCCACGCTCGGTGCCCGAGGCGGTTACCCGTCGCCGATCGACAGCCGAGGACAACCGCGGGCAGGCCGGGTTATTCCCCGCGACGATGAGTGTATTCGGAAACCGTTGGGCGGCTGCGCTGTTGGTTTGCGCCTTCCTGGGAACCAGCCGCTTCACCGATTTCCAAACGCAGCTAGGGGCGCCGCCCTCGCTGCTGGCCGGCCGGCTGCAGACGTTCTGCGCCAACGGGGTGCTATGCGTGGCGGGACAAACGGGGCCGACGCGCGCGCGCTATCAGCTCACCGAAAAGGGGCGAGCGTTCTTCCCGGTTATCATCAGCGCGCTGCAGTGTGGACAGCACTGGTTTCACGCGCCCGAAGGCCCGGCGGTGCTGATCACCCATCTCGGCTGCGGCGAGCCGTTCACCGGTGGACTGACCTGCGACCAATGCGCTCAGCCGCTGAAGGGCACCCAGGTCAGTGTGGGCTAGCGGGATCGACCACCCCGTAACGACGACGCCAACGCCCACACCGAGCACAGCACCGCGGCGGCTGCGGCGACACCACCGACATACAGTCCGTAGGAAGCCGATACCGGCGGCTTGACGTTGACGTGGTAGTACCTCACCGTCAGCGCGACGATGATCAGCGAGATCACCAGCGCAGCAACAGATGCCGGCTTCACCGACAAGCCCCTGCCGACCATCGCGCCCGCCACCAACAGCGTCGAGGACAGCAACACGATCAGCTGACCCGGCCCGAAGCCGTGCGGAAGATGCAGGCTGCCGATGCTGCCACCGATCGCGTTGGCCCAGCCGCCACCGTTGATACCCGTCGTCAACCACGGCAGCCATACGCTCACCGACACCGTCGCGGCCAACAGCGCGACCAACCATCCAGGGCGTGGGCGGGGCATACTGCGACAGTAGCGCGTGGGCCTCGGCGCCGATTAGTTCTGCAGCGAGGACAGATTGAACGCGGTGCCCGTCGGGTCGGTCGCTGCGGCAAGCCGGCCGTAGGGTGTGTCCCGGGCCGGCTGCACCACAGCACCTCCGTTGTCGGTGATCACCTGCAGCGTCTTATCGACATCCTCGGCGCCGAAGAAGGTCGTCCAGGTCGACGGCACACCCTCGGGCAGAAAACCGGCGCCGTCCATCACACCGAGCAATTGTTGATCACCGAACCAGGCTGTGGTGTAGCGGAATTCGTCGGTGTCGGAAATCTGCTCGGTCCGCCAACCGAACACCTCGCGGTAGAAGTCGACAGCGGCGCGGTAGTCACGGGTGGTCAGCTGGTGCCAGACCGGCGCGCCGGCCTCGCCGATCACCTCGAAACCGCGGTGCTCCAGCGGCTGCCACAAGCCGAAGACCGCGTTGGACGGGTCGGTCGCAAGGCTCATAAAGCCCTGGGCCGGCACCTCCATTGGCCCCATGCAGGGCGAGCCGCCGGCGTCGGTCACGGCTGACACGGTGGCGTTGATATCGGCCGTATGAAAGTAGGTGGCCCAGTTGTCCGGGGTTTGAGACTCGGGACGGTTGGCCATCAGACCGGCGACCGGATGACCGTCCTTCGCCACATTGATGTATCCGCCGTACTCGGGCCCGGCGGACTCGAACCTCCAACCGAAGACCGTGCCGTAGAAGTCCTTGGCGCGCTCGATGTCCGACGATGTCAAATCAATCCAGCAGGGAGCGCCCAGCGGCGCGCCGTTACGGATGGGCACGATGACCTCCTTGTGCGTGACGAGGCCCCGAAGTGGGGTTCAGCGATACCGACCAGCGCTGAGCCGAAAACTCATCGCGAACCCGTGATTTCGGTTAGGCCGGCGCGAACACCGTGACGAACTTGTTCAACGACTCGCGGATATCTTTCCGCAACGCGGCGGCCACGATCATGCCAATGGGCCCGAACAGCGCCGGGCCCCCGAGATGCACATCGAAGCTGACGACGGAGTCATCACCCTTCGGCTTGACCTTGGCGATCAACTTGACCTTGACCCCACCGACGCCTTCACCGTTGAGCGTCATCGTCTCCGGCGGCTTGTAGTGCACGATCGTCCACTTGATTCGGTTGGGCATGCCCTTGACTTCGAGGATCGACTCGATGACGGTGCCCTTCTCCAGCTGCTCGGGCAGCTTGCTTCGCCACACCCGGTGGATGGTCAGCCACTCCTTGTAGCGGGAGAGGTTGGACGCATCCTCCCAGGCTTTTTCGGGCGGCAGCGGTACGTCGATGGATCCGGAGAGCTTCGCCATGAGTTAGTTCGACTGGTCGCCCTTCTCGCCATCGTCTAAAGCTTTCTTCGCCGCCTCCTGCACCTTGCTGACGGTGTCTTTGTACTTGCCCTCGGTCTTGGAGTCGACGAACTCGCCCGCCTTGTCGATCGCGGCGTCGACTTTGTCCGCATTCTGCGCCAACAGGTCCTTGGCCTTATCCAGGAATCCCATGTTTCGTCCTTTCTCGTAGGAGTTCTTGTGCAGGCGTCTCACGACCGATCCGCGAGTCGCCACCAATGCTCTAATTGTGCAGTGGCCGTTGGGTCCACGCGCTCGCCCGGCTTTGGCACCGCTACTGAAACCTGCGAGGCATCGGCAGCGGCCAGCAGCCGCTCGATCGGTTCGGCCCATGGGTGCGGCGCCAGTCGAAACGTGCACCAGTGGATCGGCACCAGAAGTCGGCCGTTGACGTCTAGATGCGCCTGGACCGCCTCCTCGGGATTCATGTGAATATCCGGCCACGACCTGTTGTAGGCACCGACCGGCATCAGCGTCACGTCGAACGGTCCATGGTCGGCGCCGATCTCGGCGAAGCTCTTGGTGTAGCCGGTGTCGCCGCCGAAATACGCCCGGTGCGCCGGCCCGATGATCGCCCACGACGCCCACAGCGTGGTGTTGCGGTTCAGGAAACGACCGGAGAAGTGCCGGGCCGGTGTGCAGATCAGGGTGAGCTCATCGATTTTGGCGTCCTCGTTCCAGTCGAGTTCGACGATGCGCTCGTCGGGAATGCCCCAATCACGCAGGTGCGCGCCGACGCCGAGCGGAACGACGAACGGGGCCCACTGGCTCCGAGCCAGCGCCAGGATCGTGTCGATGTCGAGGTGGTCGTAATGGTCGTGACTGACGACGATCGCGTCCAGGGCCGGCAGCGCTTCCAAGGGCACCGGCGGCGGATGCATCCGTCCCGGGCCGATGACATCCGAGGGCGAACAGCGTTCACTCCACACCGGGTCGGTGAGAACGCGGTACCCGTCGATCTCCAGCAGCGCCGTCGAGTGGCCGAACCAGCTGACCGCGATCTGTCCGGCAGGGGCCTCGAAGGCGCGCGGCTCGGGGGTAGCCAACGGGATCGCCACTGCGGGTCGAGTGGCGGCGCGAACACCGACTATCTCCCACAACATGAGCCGCTGTTCCTCGCGGTCGATGTGCAACGATGCCGGTTCCTGGTTGACGAACACACCGTCGCGGAAATTCGGTGAACGCTCGGCTACCGCAAGAATGTCGGACGGTTGAGCGCCAAGCGCGGCCGGCGCACCATGCAGCGCGCGCAACACCCACCCGCCCGTCGCGAGGGAAACCGTCCCCGCCGCCAGTCGCAACGCCCCGCGCAGCATCCGATCAGGCCCCCTGGAATTTCGGCGACCGCTTCTCCACCCGTGCCACCTGCGCTTCGATCACATCTTGACTGGCCCAAGCCTTGTCGAAGAGCTCCTTCTGGACCGGCGACGCCTCTTCGATGGATCCGTCATCGTTGAGCACCCGCTTGGCGTGCTGAATGGCCAGCGGGGCCAGGCCGGCGATCTCGGCGGCCCATGCCTGCGCATCGGCCAGCGTCCCGATCCGGTTGGCCATCCCGGTCTGCAGCGCCGTCTCGGCGGTCAGCTTCTCCGCGGACAGCAGCATCGCCCGGGCGCGGCCGTGGCCAACCAGGGTCGAGAGCCGGTGGATACTCCAGTTATCCAATGCCAGTCCGTATTTCGACGTCGGAAACTGAAAGAACGCATCCGGCGCAACAACCCGCAGATCACATTGCATCGCCAGCTGCAGGCCTGCTCCGATCGCGGGTCCGTTGATAGCGCCGATCACCGGAATCGGCGCCGCGTCCAATGCCTTGTGCAGTTCAATCAACCGGTCGGGATAGTCGGCGGCGAACGCGTCGCCGCTCAGGTCCGCGCCGGCGCAGAACACGGTGCCCTGCCCGGTCAGCACGACGGCACGGACATTCTCGCCCGCGGCCTTCTCCACCGCCTCGCGCAACTCCTCGACGAGCTCCGAGTTGAGCGCATTGCGCCGTTCCGGACGTTGCAACTCAATGGTCAAGACGTCTTCGACGCGGGTGACACCGATCATGCCGCCAAGCCTAGTTAGCCCCATCGGGCGGCGCTGAATCAGCGGTAGCCGGAACGTTCCAATTGGCCGAAAGACCTGACAGGATGCTTCAGCGTGAAACGGCCCAACTTCTTGGTGATAGTGGCAGACGATCTCGGGTTTTCCGACATCGGCGCATTCGGCGGGGAGATCGACACGCCCAACCTGGACCGGCTGGCCTACGCCGGGATCCGGTTCACCGATTTTCATTCGGCGCCGGCCTGTTCACCGACCCGATCGATGCTGCTGACCGGAACCGACCACCACATCGCCGGCATCGGCACGATGCTCGAAGTCGTACCGCCCGGGTTCAAGGGCGCGCCCGGTTATGAGGGCTATCTCAACGACCGGGTCGTGGCGTTGCCCGAGCTACTACGCGACGCCGGCTACCTGACACTGATGGCGGGCAAATGGCATCTCGGCGACACGATCGATAGGACGCCGTGGGCCCGCGGATTCGAGCGTTCGTTCGCCCTGCTGCCGGCTGGCGCCAGCCATTACGGCACCGTCACCGGCGACTTCTTGCCGGCGCTGTCGCTGTACTCCGAAGACGACCAGTTCGTCTCGGTCGACGACGACTTCTACTCGTCGGACTTCTACGCCGACACGCTGCTGCGGTATTTCCGGGAGCGTTCCGCCGACCCGGAAGGCCAGAATCGGCCGTTCTTCGCGTACCTGCCCTTCCAGGCGCCGCACTGGCCGCTGCAGGCGCCCGAGGAAACCATTGCGAAATATCACGGCCGCTACGACGCCGGTCCGGACGCGTTACGTGAGGCGCGGCTGGCCGCGCTCAAACGGCTCGGCCTGTGCCCACCCGACGTCACCGCGCACCCGGTGGTAGCCGATGGGGAACCGGAGTGGTCCGACATGAGCGCCGAAGAGCAGGCCCTCTCGGCCCGCAGCATGGAGGTCTACGCCGCGATGGTGGACCGGATGGATCAGAACATCGGCCGAGTGATCGACTACCTCACGGAAACCGGTGAGCTCGACAACACGGTCGTGATCTTCATGTCCGACAACGGCGCCGAGGGGGCGATCGTCGAGGCGATGCCGATCCTCGGTGGCGTGATCGCCGCCGAGATCGAACGGAATTGGGACAACAGCCTCGACAATCTGGGCGCCCCCAACTCATTCATCTGGTACGGCCCGCGCTGGGCGCAGGCCGCCACGGCGCCATCACGCCTGCACAAGGCTTTCACCACCGAGGGCGGCATCCGGGTGGTCGGGTTCGTCACCTGGCCGGGCTTCGACCGGCAGCACCAGATCGGCAGCGCGTTCACCACCGTGATGGACATCGCTCCGACCGTGCTGGAGCTTGCCGGCGTCACACACCCCGGCACCGAATACCAGGGCCGCGAAGTCGCACCCATGCGCGGCGGATCGCTGGTGCCATATCTGTCCGGCGGCGCCGAGGCGGTACACGATGCCGACACAGACACCGGATGGGAGTTGTTCGGCCGTCGCGCCATCCGCCGGGGCGACTGGAAAGCGCTCTACCTGCCCCAGCCGTACGGCCCGGGCGCCTGGCAACTCTACGATCTCTCCGCCGACCCGGGCGAGATCGACGACCTGGCCACCTCGCAGCCGGACAAGCTGGCGGAGCTTCTCGCGCTGTGGGATCGCTACGTCGAGGACACCGGCGTAATCCTTGATCCCATTTCGCTTTTCGACGTCGACCCGCAGACTCTCGCCCAAGGTCTATGAGTCGATAATTCTCGTTCTTGCCTCGAGCAGATTTCGATGACGAAGGCTTCGACCGGATCGCCGATATGTAACCTCGTCGGGTGACACGGATCGGGACCGATGAACTGCGCGACGCGGTGCTCGACGAAGGATCGTTCACCAGCTGGGACACCGCGCCAGTGGCGGTGCCGACGAACGAGTCGTATGCCCGCGAGCTGGCCGATGCGCGAGCCGCCAGCGGCCGCGACGAATCGGTGCTGACCGGCGAGGGCCGGGTGTTCGGGCGGCGGGTGGCCGTGGTGGTCTGCGAGTTCGACTTCCTCGGCGGCTCGATCGGGGTCGCCGCGGCCGAGCGGATCACCGCCGCCGTGCAACGCGCCACAGTCGAGCGGCTACCGCTGCTGGCGTCGCCGAGTTCCGGGGGCACCCGGATGCAAGAGGGCACGGTCGCGTTTCTGCAGATGGTCAAGATCGCCGCGGCCGTCACCCTGCACAAACAGGCACACCTGTCCTACCTGGTCTACCTGCGCCACCCGACCACCGGCGGGGTCTTCGCGTCGTGGGGTTCGCTGGGCCACGTCACCATCGCCCAGCCGGGTGCTCTGATCGGCTTTTTGGGGCCGCGGGTGTACGAGCAGCTCTACGGCGAACCGTTCCCGCCCGGCATCCAAACCGCCGAGAACCTGCAGCGGCACGGGGTGATCGACGCCGTTGTACCCCTCGGCGAGCTGCGCGGCATCCTCGACCGTGCGCTCAAAGTGGTCGCCGACGATGCGGGGCCACCACCGGACCCGCCGCCGCCCGAACCGCTGCCCGATGTGCCGGCGTGGGACTCGGTGGTGGCGTCGCGGCGGCCGGACCGGCCCGGGGTCAAGCACCTGCTGCGACACGGCTGTACTGACCAGGTGCTGCTGTCCGGAACAGGGCAGGGCGAAGCCGCGACCACGCTGCTGGCACTGGCCCGGATCGCCGGTCAGCCCGCGGTGCTCCTCGGCCAGCAGCGCGTCGTCGGCGGTCTTGTGGGGCCGGCCGCATTGCGCGAGGCCCGCCGCGGCATGACGCTGGCCGCCGGTCTGCGGCTACCACTGGTGCTCGTCATCGACACCGCCGGCCCGGCACTGTCGGCCGAGGCCGAAGAAGGTGGGCTGGCCGGCGAGATCGCCCACTGCCTGGCTGAGCTGGTCACGCTGGATACCCCGACGGTGTCGGTGCTGCTCGGCCAAGGCAGCGGCGGGCCGGCCCTGGCGATGGTGCCCGCCGACCGGGTCCTGGCCGCGCTGCATGGCTGGCTGGCGCCGCTGCCGCCCGAGGGCGCCAGCGCGATCGTCTTCCGCGACACCGCGCATGCCCCCGAGCTGTCCGCCGCACAGGGCATCCGGTCGGTCGATTTGTTGGCGTCCGGCATCGTCGACGCCGTCGTGCCGGAGCACCCCGACGCCGCCGATGAACCCGTCGAGTTCTCCACTCGCCTGTCCGCGGCGATCGCTGTCGAGCTGCAGTCGCTTCGCACAATGCCCGACCCGGACCGGATGGCGGCCCGGTTGCGGCGCTACCGCGACATCGGGCTGCACTAGCTTTCCGGTAGCCCGAGGTAACGCTGGATCGTAGGTCCGACCCAGTCGACGATCTCGGCCCGGCTCATCTTGACCACGGGCGGCAAACGCAACACGTAGCGACACCACGCCAGCCCGATGATCTGGGTTGCGATGAGCCCAGACCTCCAGCGGGTTTCCGCGGCCGGAACCAGGGTTGTGACGAGCGGGTGTAGCTGCGTGGAGAATATTTGCTGCATGCGCTGCGCGGCTTCGGCGTTTGCGGCGCTTGACCTCAACAGGATCACCAGCGCTTCGTCGCCCTCCCAGCGCTCGAGGAAGTGGGTGACCAGCGACCGGCCGATCTGCGTGCGGTCCAGTCCAGTGAAATCGGGAAACCTGAGGTCGAACTCCGCCGCAGCGGCGAACAGCTTGTCCTTGCTGCCGAAGTACCGCATCACCATCGATGGATCGATCCCGGCGTCGGCGGCGATCGCCCGGATCGTAGCGGCCTGGAATCCGGCAGCACCGAACCGCTCACGGGCCGCAGCCAGGATGGCGGCCTTGGTGTCCTCCGACGATCTCCTCATGCCAACGATTGTAGGCCAACAAGTGTTGACATCGGGGCCTGACCGACGCACGATGATAATGCCAACAAGCGTTGACTCAATGGATGGAGGATCACCATGATTGACACCGATGTCCTCGTTGTGGGTGCCGGCCCGACCGGACTCACGCTGGCCGCGTCGCTGCTGCGCCGCGATGCAGACGTGATCGTCGTCGATCGCCTGGTTGCGGGGGCCAACACCTCGCGTGCGGCCGCTGTCAACGCCCGCACGCTCGAGGTGCTGGAAGACATCGACGTTTCGCGACGGATGGTGAAATCCGGGCTGATCGCCCCCCGGTTCACCATGCGGCAGGCGGCGCGGACGCTGATCCCCATCGATTTTTCGGTGCTGCCCACCAAATACCCCTACACGCTGATGATTTCGCAGGCCACCACCGAGGCGCTGCTCGTCGAGCGGCTGTCCGAACTCGGCGGCGAGGTGGTTCGGCCCAAAGCACTGACCGGGTTGTCGCAGGACCGCGACGGCGTGACAGCCACTTTCGACGACGGCGGCACCATCCGGGCCCGATTTGTGGTGGGCTGCGACGGCGCGCACAGCACCGTGCGTGAACAAGCCCGGGTCGCCTTCGCCGGCGGCGAGTACGCCGAATCGTTTGCGCTGGCCGACGTCCGACTCTCCGGCGAGGCGCCGAATGACGAAGTCATCCTGTTCTACGCGATGACCGGCCTTAATGTGCTGGCGCCGCTCCCCGGGGGCATCCATCGCATTGTCGCGCCGAGCACCCACGCGCCGGAGGAGCCGTCGATGAAGTTCGTCCAAGAGATCCTGGACACCCGCGGCTTCGGCCCGAGGCGCACAGTTGTGACCGATGTGATCTGGGGATCGCGATTCCGGATCCACCACCGGGTTGCCGATACCTATCGGGTCGGACGGCTGCTGCTGGCCGGCGACGCCGCCCACGTACACAGCCCCGCCGGCGGGCAGGGCATGAACCTCGGCATCCAGGACGCCGTCGCTCTCGCCGACGGCCTGCGCGACGTGCTGGACGGCGATTCCGTTGCGGCTCTTGACGCCTACAGCGCCAGCCGCAGGCCGATCGCCCAAGAGGTGCTGACCACCACGGGACGGTTGACTCGACTGGCGACGTTGCCCAGGGCGGCGCGCCCGGCTCGCAACGGGTTCATGCGACTGGCCGCACAGATTCCCGCTGTGCGCACCAAACTGGCCTGGCAGCTATCGGGCCTGGTCTACCGCTGATTCCAGAGCCTCAGCAGCCCAGCGGTGCGCCCAGGCCTGCAGCGGCTCAAGAGCTGCCATCAGCGAAATGCCATGTGGAGTAAGGAAATAACCGGCGTCCCCGTGATCCACAATGCACAACTGCCGTAACTCCTTCAACCTCGTGTTGAGCGAGCCAGGGTTGGTGTCGCAGGCCGTTTGCAGCGCCCGGAAGGTCAGCGGGCCATTGCGCAACTCCCACAGCAGGCGCAGAGCGCCGCGGCGCCCGAGCGCGTCGAGGGCCACCATTATCGGCCGCCCCGAATGGGATCCCCTGGCCGATGCTCCAATGCGAGGCGTATTCACGCTTTACATTTTGTAGCACGAGGGCTACCGTCGCCACCATGTCTCGCTACAAAAATAATAGCGCACGCATAGCTCCCGCCGCCGAACCTCTACCCGAGGACATCCAGCACGCCATTGACGCGATCATGCGCGGCCGCCCGCCGCTTTCGTTGTTCACCACGTTGGCGCGGGATCGCCGGCTGTTCTTCAAGTTCTTCAACTCCGGTCTACTCGACCGGGGTCATCTGACCATCCGGCAACGAGAGATCGTCATCGACCGAGTAACGGCAGCCTGCGGCGCGGAGTACGAGTGGGGCGTGCACGTCAGCGTCTTCGCCGCCAAAGCTGGCCTCACAGAAGCGCAAATCATGTCATTGACGGTGGGGGGACCCGATGACAACTGCTGGACCGACGCAGATCGCGTGCTGATTCGGTTGTGCGACAGCCTGCACGGCGACTGCACGGTGGACGACGCGCTCTGGGCAGAACTCACCGCACACCATTCGGACGAGGCAATGCTGGAACTGCTCATGCTCGCGGGTGCGTACCGCACGGTCAGTTACTTAGTGAACTCGCTGCGGTTACCAACTGAACCCGGGGCCCTACGGTTCCCGCTGTCGCGAGCAAATTGAGACACAACCCGGTTGCCGCCGCGCCGGTTGCGCTCGAGCGGCTGTTCCCACAGCTAAGCGGGATAATCAGGCATTATGGGCGGCATGGACACTGGTGTGACCTCACCGCGGGTTTTGGTTGTCGATGACGACTCCGACGTGCTTGCCTCATTGGAGCGCGGACTGCGGTTGTCCGGCTTCGAAGTGTCGACCGCAGTAGACGGCGCCGAGGCGTTGCGGAGCGCCACCGAGACCAGGCCGGATGCGATCGTGCTCGACATCAACATGCCGGTGCTGGACGGTGTCAGCGTGGTCACCGCGCTGCGGGCCATGGACAACGACGTCCCGGTATGTGTCCTCAGCGCGCGCAGCTCGGTCGACGACCGCGTGGCCGGTCTGGAGGCCGGCGCCGACGACTACCTGGTCAAACCGTTCGTGCTGGCCGAGTTGGTGGCGCGGGTACGCGCGCTGCTGCGTCGCCGCGGATCCACCGCGACATCCTCCTCGGAGACCATCACGGTCGGCCCGCTGGAGGTCGACATCCCGGGCCGCCGCGCCCGGGTCAACGGCGTCGATGTCGACCTCACCAAGCGTGAGTTCGACCTGCTGGCAGTGCTGGCCGAGCACAAGACCGCGGTGTTGTCTCGGGCACAGCTGCTGGAGTTGGTGTGGGGTTATGATTTCGCCGCCGACACCAACGTCGTCGACGTGTTCATCGGATACCTGCGCCGCAAATTGGAAGCCGGTGGCGGCCCGCGGCTGCTGCACACGGTCCGCGGAGTGGGATTCGTGCTGCGCCTGCAGTGACGGGATTGAACATGAACTTCTTCTCGCGAATCTTGACCCGTACGCCCTCGCTGCGGGCTCGGGTGGTGGTGGCGACTGTCATCGGCGCGGCAATTCCGGTGCTCATCGTCGGCGTGGTCGTGTGGGTCGGCATCACCAACGACCGCAAGGAACGCCTGGACCGCCGTCTCGACGAGGCGGCCGGTTTCGCGATCCCGTTCCTGCCCCGCGGGCTTGGCCAGATTCCCAAATCCCCCAACGACCAGGATGCCATCATCACCGTGCGCCGTAGTGCTGGTGAGCTCACGTCCAACTCGACCGTCACGCTGCCCCAGCTGCCGGCCGGCTACGCCGACACCTACGTCAACGGGGTGCGCTACCGGGTACGCACCGTGGACATCCCGCCACCGCACCCGATGTTGGTGGCGGTGGGCGCGACCTACGACGCCACCATCGCCGACACCAATAACCTGCATCGTCGGGTGATCTTGATATGCGCGTTCTCGATCGTCGCGGCAGCCGTATTCGCCTGGCTACTGGCTACTTTCGCGGTGCGGCCGTTCAAGCGGTTGGCCCAGCAGACCAGGGCCATCGACGCCGGCGACGAGCGACCGCAGGTTCAGGTGCGGGGCGCCACCGAGGCCGTGGAGATCGCCGAGGCCCTGCGAGGCATGCTGCAACGAATCTGGAACGAGCAGCTCCGCACGAAGGAGGCGCTGGAATCGGCTCGGGACTTCGCGGCGGTGTCCTCGCATGAGTTGCGCACGCCGCTGACCGCGATGCGCACCAACCTCGAAGTGCTGGCCACCCTCGACCTCCCAGACGAGCAGCGCAAAGAAGTGCTCAGCGACGTGATCCGAACCCAATCACGCATCGAGGCAACCTTGTCCGCGCTGGAGCGGCTGGCGCAGGGTGAGCTGTCGACGTCAGAGGACCATGTGCCGGTCGACATCACCGAACTGCTCGACCGCGCGGCGCACGACGCCATGCGGATCTACCCCGACCTTGACGTGTCCCTGGTGCCGTCGCCCACCTGCATCATCGTCGGGCTGCCCGCCGGCCTACGTCTTGCCGTGGACAACGCGATCGCCAATGCCGTCAAACACGGCGGCGCGACCCGCGTTCAGCTGTCCGCGGACAGCTCGCGGGCCGGTGTGGAGATTGCCGTCGACGACAACGGCGGCGGCGTGCCCGAGGAGGAGCGCCAAGTGGTGTTCGAGCGGTTCTCCCGCGGATCGACCGCGTCGCATTCGGGCTCCGGCCTCGGTCTGGCGTTGGTCGCCCAGCAGGCGCAGCTGCACGGAGGAACGGCGTCGCTGGAGAACAGCCCGCTGGGCGGAGTGCGTCTTCTGCTGCGCCTGCCCGGCCCGAGCTGACTCTCACACCGGCAGCGTTGAACCCTACTTCTTTGTTCTGCCCTTGTGCCACGGCGTAAACCCGCCCTGCTCGGCGGATTCCTCGTCTTTGAACCACACTTCGGCGATGGTCTCCGTGTAGTGGGGGCTGTCCGGGGTGTGGTAGAGCATGGAATCCTCGTTGCCCTTCACCAACCAACCCTCCGGACCGCTGCCGTCGGCCCCGGGGCGGGCCGAACCCGAACCAAAGGGGCTGTCTGCGACCGCTGCCATCTTCGTGGTCTCAGCCTCTGACGGGCCCTTCACCGGCGCGGCAGCAGCCGCCGCTGCTGCTGCGGGCAACTTGGTCGTCGGCGACTCGGACTCCGCCGCGCTGGCGGTCGCAGCTCCGGCCGACGAGCTCACCGGCACTTCACGTTCGACGCGTCTAATCGTCAGCGCGAACGTCAGCAACAGCCCGAGCACGAAGGCCACCGCGAGCAACCAGCAGTTCGGGTGGCTCATCACCGTGCTCCGATCTCACGTGAACCGGGCATATCGTCCAGGGCTTGCTCTTCGTCGGTGCGCCTGATCGAGACGATGCTGATCAACCAGGCAACCACCGAGCCGACGACGAACGCCACCAGATACCACAACCATTGGATAACGAAGTCCATGTCGGATTCTCCTTAGCTGACCGTGATTTCGACACGGCGATTCTTGGCCTGACCGTCCGGACCGCCGTTGTCAGCGACCGGGTTGGCAGAGCCGAGGCCCTTCGCCGTCAGCTGATCACCGGTAGCACCACGTGCGATGAGGTAATCGGCGACAGCGTTCGCCCGGTTGGCGCTCAACGGCATGTTGATGGCGTCGTTGCCGGTGTTGTCGGTGTAGCCGTTGATCGTCACTTTCGCGCTCGCACAGGCCTTCAGCTTGTCGGCAACGTGGTTCAGTGTCTGTTCGGCGGCCGGCGTCAACGAGAACCCGTTGGTGGGAAAGGTAACCGGGCCCAAAGTTTTGATATCCGTTGACAAGTTGGCGCAGGCATTGGCCGCGCCGGCAGGCGCGGGTGCCGGGCTCGCTGGTGCCGGGCTTGGGGGTCCGCTCGACGTGACTGGACCGTTGATCCCCATCGTGTCAACGATATTCAAATTGGGCCAGGCCGCGTTGGCTGCCTGCTCGATTGCTTCTTGCTGGTCTCCCGACCCCGCGGTTCCGGTCAGCGTAATGGTGTCACCTTTGACAGCGAGCCCGAAATCAGGGACCGATGCCGCCGCGTTGAAAACCGCCGTCGCATGGGAGAAATCGAGCGACGTGATATCCGGGTTGATGCGTAAATTATCGATGAGGTTGACGTTCGGCCCGAACCCCGCCTTTAACGCTTCCAGCAGCGAGGCCTTTGCCTCGGGGCTGGGCAGGTCACCGGAAACCTTGATGTCGTTGCCTATTCGGGTGATTGACACCGGTGACAACGACACCGACGGAATTGTTGGCGTTTTCGGCGCTCCGCCGTGTGGCGTGGGTACGTTCAACGTCGGCAACGCGCCGGTCGGCCCGTTGACGTGCGATCGGGTCCGGTCCAGTTCGTCGTAGCCGATTACGCCAAGCAACAGGGGAATTAACACCAAGCCGATCAACCACGGTAGCCCCGGCGGCCGCCGATAGAACTTCGAGGTTCGCCGCCACTTGGTGGCTTCGGGTGCTTCGCCGGAACCCGCCATGGTTCCTCCCTAACATCGATAAATCGGGAACATCGATAAGTCGGGACTGATGCGGGCACGTTACCCGGCGTTGAGCAGGTCGATGACGAAGATCAGCGTCTTGCCTGATAGCTGATGGCCTGAGCCGACTGGCCCATAAGCCTGCGCCGGTGGGATTATCAGCTGACGCCGACCGCCGACCTTCATTCCGGGAATGCCGTCCTGCCATCCCTGAATGAGCCCTTGCAGCGGGAATTCGATGGACTCGCCGCGACCCCACGAGCTGTCGAATTCTTCGCCGGTGTCGTAATCGACGCCGACGTAGTGCACCTCGACGGTGCCACCCGGCACGGCTTCGGGTCCGTGCCCGACGATCAGGTCTTCGGAGACGAGTTGAGCAGGCGCCGGGCCGCTCGGAGATTGAATCTCAGGTTTGCTTGACACCTGACCGACCCTAGTCCGGCACACTTGACTCGTGGAAGAGGACCGAAAATGACCGACAACGACGCCCTGGCGCGTATTCACGACCTCGTCGCCGAGGAGAAGACACTTCGACAGGAGCTACAGCACGGCGAAATCAGCGAATCGGAGGAGCACCAGCGGCTGCGCCGGGTCGAGACCGAACTCGACCAATGCTGGGACCTGCTCAGGCAGCGTCGGGCGCTGCGCGAAACCGGTGGCGACCCGGGCGAGGCCGCGGTGCGGCCCGCAGACGAGGTCGAGGGCTACCTGGGCTGACCGATGGCTGAGGGCCCGCGCGACGTCGACGTGGTCATCGTGGGCGGCGGGCACAACGGCCTGGTCGCAGCCGCGTACCTGGCCCGGGCCGGCCTGCGGGTACGGCTGCTGGAGCGGCTGGAGCACGTCGGCGGTGCCGCGGTGTCGTCGCAGATCTTCGACGGTGTCGAAGCCCGGCTGTCCCGATACGCGTACCTGGTGAGCCTGCTGCCGACGCGCATCGTCGACGACCTGGGTGCGACGATCCGGTTGGAGCGGCGGCCGTATTCGTCGTACACCCCCGATCCGGCCACGGCAGGACGCACCGGCCTGCTAATCGGTCCACACTCCACGTTCGATGCCGTCGGCGCTCGCGACGACGAAGCGGCCTTCGCCGCGTTCTACCGGCGCTGCCGACTGGTGACCGAGCGACTCTGGCCGACGCTGTTGGAGCCGTTGCGCATCCGCGCGCAGGCCCGCGCAGAGGTCGTCGAGGGCGGCGATCCCGAGACCGCCGCGGCGTGGCGGGCCCTGGTCGACCGGCCGATCGGCCACGCGATCGCCGATGCATTCGGCAGCGATCTGGTGCGCGGCGTGGTAGCGACCGACGCGCTGATCGGCACCTTCGCTCGGCCCGACGACCCGTCGCTGCAGCAGAACATCTGTTTCCTGTATCACCTCATCGGCGGCGGCGTCGGGGAATGGCACGTCCCGGTCGGAGGCATGGGCGCCGTAAGCGCGGCGCTGGCCACCGCGGCGGTCGGCAGTGGAGCCGAAATCATCACCGGCGCTGAAGTTTACGCCGTCGACCCGAACGGCGAGGCGCGCTACCGGCGGCACGACGACGAACACGTGGCGCGCGGCCGATTCGTGTTGGCCGGCGTCACCCCGGCAGTGCTGGCCGGCCTGCTGGGCGAGCCGACATCGGCGCCGGCTCCGGGTGCTCAGGTCAAGGTGAACATGGTGCTGCGGCGGCTGCCGCGGTTGCGCGACGACAGCGTGACACCCGAGCAGGCTTTCGGTGGAACGTTGCACGTCAACGAGACCTGGACACAGCTGGACGCGGCGTATTCGCGGGCAGCCGCGAAGGTGCTACCGGATCCACTTCCGTGTGAGATCTACTGTCATTCGTTGACCGACCCGAGCATCGTGTCCCCCGCGTTGCGCGAATCGGGGGCTGCGACCTTGACGGTGTTCGGTCTGCACACGCCTCATTGGTTGTCCTGTGACGACGAGCCGGCGCGAGTGCGTGGCATGCTCACCGATGCCGTGCTGAAGTCACTGAATTCCGTTCTGGCCGAACCGATTCAGGATCTGCTGATGGATGACGCCAACGGTCTGCCCTGCATCGAAACGACCACCACCCTGGACTTGGAGCACGCGCTGGGAATGACCAGTGGGAACATCTTCCACGGCGCCTTGCGCTGGCCGTTCGCTGATGACGGTGACCGGCTGGATACGCCGGCGCGGCAATGGGGTGTGGCCACCGACCACGAGCGAATTCTGCTGTGCGGGTCGGGTGCCCGGCGGGGCGGGGCCGTCTCCGGGATCGGCGGTCACAATGCCGCGATGGCGGTACTGGCTGCGGTTTAGCTATCGGGAATCGATGGTGGCGTAGTTGCGCTCGGTGTAGCCGGTGTAGACCTGGCGCGGACGGCCGATCTTGCTGTCGCCTTCGTCGTGCATCTCGCGCCAGTGGGCGATCCAGCCGGGTAGCCGTCCGAGTGCAAACAGCACGGTGAACATCCGGGTCGGGAAGCCCAGCGCCCGGTAGATCAGCCCGGTGTAGAAGTCGACGTTCGGATACAGCTTGCGCTCGATGAAGTAGTCGTCGGTCAGCGCCGCCTCTTCAAGCTCCTTGGCGATACTCAGCAGGTCGTCGTCACCGCCGAGTTTTGCCAGGATCTTGTCGGCCTGTTCCTTCACGATCCGAGCGCGCGGGTCGTAGTTCTTGTACACCCGGTGACCGAAGCCCATCAGCTTGACGCCTTCTTCGCGGTCCTTCACCTTGCGCACGAACTCGCCGACGTCGTCGCCGCTTCCGCGGATCTCCTCGAGCATCTCGAGCACCGCCTGGTTGGCGCCGCCGTGCAGCGGTCCCCACAGCGCGTTGATGCCGCCGGAAATCGAGGTGAACAGGTTCGCTCGCGACGAGCCCACCAGCCGCACGGTCGACGTCGAACAGTTCTGCTCGTGGTCGGCGTGCAGGATGAACAGCAAGTCCAGCGCCCGGACGATCTCCGGGTCCGGCTCGTAGGGCTCGGCGGGCAGGCCGAACGTCATCCGCAGGAAGTTCTCCACCAGCGTCAGCGAGTTGTCCGGGTAGAGGAAGGGCTGACCAATCGACTTCTTGTAGGCGTACGCGGCGATGGTGGGCAACTTGGCCAGCAACCGGATGGTCGACAACTCGACCTGCTCGGCGTCTGAGGGATCCAGCGAATCCGGATAGTAAGCGGAGAGCGCGTTGACCGCGCTGGACACCACCGGCATCGGGTGGGCGTTGCGGGGAAAGCCGTCGAAGAATCGCTTCAGGTCCTCATGCAGCATCGTGTGCAATCGGATCTGGCGAGTGAATTTGGCCAGCTGCTCCTTGGTCGGCAGCTCGCCGTAGATCAGCAGGTAGCTCACCTCGATGAATGTCGACTTCTCGGCGAGCTGCTCGATCGGGTAGCCGCGATAACGCAGGATGCCGGCGTCACCGTCGATATAGGTGATCGCGCTCTTGCACGCGGCTGTGTTGACGAAGCCGTTGTCGAAAGTCGTGTATCCGCTTTTGGCCAGCAGCGAGCCGAGCGCGATACCGTCGGCTCCCTCGGTGGCGTGGGCGATGTCGAGCTCCAACTCACCACCCGGATACTGGAGAGTGGCGGTGTCGTCGGTTGCGGCCACGGGAACCCCTTTGCGGTCTCGGCTGATGCTGGCCCTACAAGGTTGCGTTATAGCTGAAGGTAGTCGTTATCGCGGCGGCCCGTCTGCGCGGGGGCAATGTCTGGGCGCGACGGTGGCCCCGTCGAGCGTCAGGTGACCCGTCGACGGCGTCGGGCCGCCACCCGGCGCATCGTACCGCGCTAGGTTAACTGCCGACTCCTCCTCGCGCCGCTGCGTAGCGCGCATCGTCACCGGGCTAGGTTAACTGCCCGACTCCTCCTCGCGCCGCTGCGCAGCGCGCATCGTCACCGGGCTAGGGCTGCAGGCGTTCGATGTGACCGCCGACCACACGAATTCGGTTGTGCAGCCGATCTTCCCGTCCCTGCCAGAACTCGACCTCCGCGGGCGCGATGCGGTACCCGCCCCAGTTCGGCGGAACCGGGATCTGCTCGGAGTCGGCGAAGCGGGCCGTCACCTCGGCGAGTTGATCGACCAACGCCGCGCGGGAGGCGATCGGCCGGGACTGATGTGATGCCCACGCACCCAGTTGCGAGCCGCGCGGCCGCTTCGACCAGTAGTCCTCGGTGGCCTGCGGATCGACCTTGGTCACCGGACCGCGGATATGGAACTGCCTGTTCAGCAAATACCACGGGAAGGTCGCCGATGCATACGGCGTCGCGGCGAGTTCGTCGCCCTTGGCCGAATCGTAGTAGGTAAAGAACGTGATTCCGTCCTCGTCGACGCCCTTGCACAGCACCGATCGGCTGACCGGTCTTCCCGACTTGACGGTAGCCAGCACCATCGCGTTGGGCTCGGCGATGCCCGCGCGCTCGGCGTCGCCAATCCATCTGCGCAACAACGCAAGCCAACCGTCGTCCACCCAGTCGACGTCGAGGTCAGGGCTACCGTCCTTCTCGACGGAGCCGTACTCCACCCGCATTGCGGCCAGGTGTTCGTTGTCTGGTCCTGCCATCGCGCCAACGCTACCCTCGGCCGCCCCCCGCTAGTTACCGACCGGTAGCGACTGGCCCGGAGTGGCGTGGGAGAATCGCGCTATGACTGTCATCCCGGACAAGATCCCGGAGAATTTCGTTGCTGGCCTCGGCGGCGTGGTGGCATTCACCACCGAGATTGCCGAACCCGACAAGGACGGCGGCGCCCTACGCTACCGCGGAGTCGACATCGAGGACCTGGTGGGCCGACGCGTCACATTCGGCGACGTCTGGGCTTTGCTGGTGGACGGAAAGTTCGGCCACGGGCTGCCGCCCGCTGAGCCTTTCCCGCTGCCGATTCACAGCGGCGACGTGCGTGTCGACGTGCAGGCGGGCCTGGCGATGCTGGCGCCGATCTGGGGCTACCAGCCGCTGCTCGACATCGACGATGCCACCGCCCGTGCCCAGCTGGCCCGAGCCTCGGTGATGGCACTGTCCTATGTCGCACAGTCGGCCCGCGGTATCTACCAAGCCGCGGTTCCTCAGCGGATTATTGACGAATGCCAAACGGTCACTGCGCGTTTCATGACGCGATGGCAGGGCGAACCGGATCCCAGGCATGTCGAGGCCGTCGACGCGTATTGGGTTTCGGCCGCCGAGCACGGGATGAACGCCTCGACGTTCACCGCTCGGGTGATCGCGTCGACCGGCGCCGACGTCGCAGCAGCGCTGTCGGGGGCGATCGGCGCGATGAGCGGCCCGCTGCACGGCGGTGCGCCGGCGCGGGTACTGCCGATGCTCGAAGAGGTTGAGCACACTGGTGACGCGCGCGGTCTGGTCAAGGGAATCCTGGACCGCGGCGAGAAGCTGATGGGCTTCGGGCACCGCGTCTACCGCGCGGAGGATCCGCGCGCACGCGTATTGCGGGCGACGGCCAAGCGGTTGGGCGCACCGCGCTACGACGTGGCGGTGGCGGTGGAGCAGGCGGCGCTGGCCGAGCTGCGGGAGCGCCGCCCGGACCGGGCGATCGAAACCAACGTCGAGTTCTGGGCTGCGGTGATTCTGGACTTCGCCCGTGTGCCCGCCAAGATGATGCCCGCGATGTTCACCTGCGGTCGCACCGCCGGGTGGTGCGCTCACATCCTTGAACAAAAGAGGCTCGGCAAGCTGGTCCGCCCGTCGGCCATCTACGTCGGCCCGGAGCCGCGCAGCCCGGAGTCCGTCGAAGGCTGGAACGAACTTCAGCAGGCCTGACACCACCGCGGTGTCGGTGGCCAGTGATGAAATCTCATCGCGGCCGCGGTCAATACTCGTGGGCCCGGCCGGCCACGTAACGAAACCGTAGCGACATCGAGGAGGCCATCATGGCAATAGCCGTCCAACCCGCACTGTCCCCGCACCTTGTCGTCGACAACGCCGCCGCGGCGATCGACTTCTACGTCAAGGCTTTTGACGCCGAAGAACTCGGGCGCGTGCCCCGACACGACGGCAAGTTGATCCACGCCGCGCTGCGCATCAACGGCTTCACGGTGCTGCTCAACGATGACTTCCCGGAGATGTCCGGCGGAAAGTCGATGACCCCGACGTCTCTGGGCGGGACTCCGGTCACCATCCATCTGACCGTGACCGACGTCGATGCCAAGTTTGCGCGGGCGCTCGAGGCCGGCGCCAGCGTGGTCGCCGCGCTTGAGGACCAGTTCTGGGGCGACCGTTACGGCGTGGTTGCAGATCCGTTCGGTCATCACTGGTCGTTGGGCCAGCCCGTACGTGAGGTCAGCATGGACGAGATCGCCGCGGCCATCGGCCAGCAGGCGGGTTAGGCCAGGTCGGCCAATTCACGCAGGCGATCGGCCAGCCGGCGCCGCAGCGGCGGCCCGGGCGCGGCGGCCGCGACGTCGAGCATGTCGGTGATCGAGGTGAACTTATTTCGCGGTCGATCGCTCAGGTCGCCTCGGGCCACCTCGGCGGCGTCGATCGCGCGCCAGCCGGCGGCGTCAACGACGGCAGGCTGGCGCTCCCGGACGAGCTTGTCCAACGCCGACGGTTTGCCGATCGGATCGGACAACCATCCGGCGTTGAAATCGTCGACCAGCTGCTGAACCGTTTGCAACGCACACGACTTATTGGTGCCGATGAACCCCGTCGGCCCGCGCTTGATCCACCCTGCGACGTACGCGCCGTGCAGCGGCTGGCCGGACTCCGGCTGGACCACCCGGCCCCCATTGTTCGGCACCAGTCCGGCGATGTCGTCGAACGGCAAATCCTGAATAGCCTTGCCGTGGTAGCCGATCGAGCTCAACACCAGCCCGGCCTCGAGCTGCCGCACCTCGTCGGTGCCGGTGACCGAGAACTCCATCCCGCTGGCTCGCTGCTGCCCCAGAACGCGCTGGGGCGTCAGGTGGTAGGCCAGCCGGATCCGCGGCCGATCCGCAGGCGTCGCGGCATCGCCGAGCTCGCTGAGGACCTCCAGCTTCTGCCTCGTCAAGGTGTCAGAGACCGCGGCAAGGTCGCGCAACACCAGCTCATGGTCGGCGGCGGCCAGCACGACGTCCGCCGTCGTCGTCAGTCCGAGCAGCTCGGGCAGTGTGAACGCCGAATGCGCGGGTCCGCGCCGGGCGGCGATCACCACCTCGTGCACCCGTGAGGCACGCAGCGCCTTCAACGCGTGATCGGAGATGTCGGTGTGAGCCAGTTCGTCGGGGTCGGCGGTGAGCACGCGGGCCACATCGATGGCGACGTTGCCGTTACCGACGACGATGACCCGCTCGTGGCTGAGATCGACTGGCAAATCGGTGAAGTCGGGGTGACCGTTAATCCAGGCCACGATCTCGGTAGCGGTGCCGGTACCGGGCAAGTCCATGCCGTCGATGTCCAGCCGGCGGTCATTGGGTGCGCCGACGGCGTAGACGATTGCGTGGTGGTGCGCCAGCAGGTCATCGTGGCTGAGGTGCTTGCCGATCTCGACGTTGAGGAAGAACCGGAATTCGCGGCGACGGGCGATCCGGTCGAAGAGCTGAGTGACCCGCTTGGTGGTCTGGTGGTCCGGCGCCACCCCGGCGCGCACCAGCCCGTACGGGGCGGGCAACTTCTCGAAGACATTGACTCGCACACCCGGTTGGGTGAGCAGTTCGTCGGCCGCATACATCGCAGCCGGACCGGATCCCACGATCGCCACGGTCAGCGGGCCTCGGTGATTGCTGTGACCTCCCCGCACCTGTGGCGCGGGGATCACCGGCGCCAGTTTGGATGTCGGCGGCAGCTTCTCGCCGGCCGGGCGATCTGGATAGTACGACGCGTTGAGCGCGACGAAGGGTTGCTGTTCTGGCGTCAGCCGGGCATCGGGCGCGATGGCGCCCACCGGACACGCACTCACGCAGGCGCCACAGTCCACGCAGGCCACCGGATCGATGTAGAGCATCTCAGCGGTGGCAAAGCCCGGCTCATCCGGAGACGGGTGGATGCAGTTCACCGGACAGGCGTAGACACAGGATCCGTCGCTACAGCACGACTGGGTAATAACATGTGGCATAGAAGACGGGTTTCCTAGGCAGCCGGTGCGACGGCCAGGTGCTGACGCTGGGGTTCGCTGCGGTAGCGGGACGGCTTGCCGTCGATCTTGCAGATCCGCCACATCAGCTTGGCCAGCGGGTTCGTCAAACCAGTGTCGCGGCACAGCATCCGGACGTCGCCGAACATGTCACGCAGCATTTGGCGCGACTCGGGCGATCGGAAGAAGGCCTCTTTGCGGACCTGACGCGGGATGTCGAACTCCCGCCAAAACGCCTTCGGTGGAACCACGATCGCCGAACACAGGATCCGCATGGTGAGCGGCACGTACAACGAAAGCAGGAACCGCTTGCGGCGCGGCAGGTGCGGCACTCGCTTACGCAGGTACTCGTGCGCGAATGAGATGTGGCGAGCCTCCTCGGCCACGTGGATCGCCATCACCCGCTCCATGATCGGGTGCAGCTCCTTGCCCTCGCGCAGCACGTTCTTCTGGGTGTGGTCGATGGGTTCTTCGCCGGCCAGGATGCCGAACCAGAACGGGATCGGCAGCGGCCCGGCCACCAGCGGGATCACCGGTTGGATCCATTTCAGCATCCGGGGCATGCCGGGTACATCGGTGCCGATGTGGTTCACCATCTCCTGGAACATCATGGTGTGGTTGCACTCTTCGACCGCCTCGTGCAGGCAGTACCGGTATTCCGGTGAGCCATTGGGCACCCAGAACGCGTACTCCATCAAGCCGCGGATCAGGATGGACTCAAAGTGCAGACCAACCTTGGCCACGTTCGCCTGACGCCACATGCCGATCTGGATCTGACGTTCTTCGGACTGCGCCTGGTACCAGGGGTGTCGGCCCAGCGGGTCGGTCGCCGGCAGTTTCCAGCGCGGGTCGTTGTCGGTGACCGCGAACTCGGGCGACTTCCAGTCGATATCGGTGTACGGGTTGAAATTGCGCCGCACCGACCCCTCGGACAGTGTGGTGAGCATCTCCACGTACTTCATGTCGTCCTGGACGTCCATGTTGCGGCGCCAGCGGCGCACAATCTTCGTCCGAGCCGTTTTCTGGCCCATTTCCAGCCTCCTGACGAGGTTTACATTCGGACGCGCTATGTCCAACACAGTACCGCAGGTATCGCAAACTTTCTAGCCCCCTTCGGGCGGTGTGGCCGAGCCGCGGGCGCCCGTTTTACTGTGGTGTGGCTCACATTCGCGGACGCGCGATCGGCTGCTGCGGCAGCCGTCCGGACCGATCACTAACCTGGTGATCATGGCTGAGCAGCAGGCGACTTCCCTGACAATTCCGGAAGACATCAAACCGAGCGACGGACGCTTCGGATCAGGCCCCTCGAAGGTCCGACCCGAACAACTGCAAGCTCTTTCCACCAGCGCCGCCGCGCTTTTCGGCACGTCGCACCGGCAGGCGCCGGTGAAAGATCTGGTCGGCCGGGTGCGCAACGGATTGCGGGACTACTTCTCGGTGCCCGACGGCTACGAGGTGGTGTTGGGCAACGGCGGGGCGACTGCGTTCTGGGATGCCGCGGCGTTCGGACTGATCGACAAGCGGTCGTTGCATTTGAGCTATGGCGAGTTCAGCTCGAAGTTCGCCTCCGCGGTCAGCAAGAATCCGTTCGTCGGTGAGCCGATCATCATCAAAGCCGATGCCGGCAGTGCGCCCGAGCCACAGAGCGACCCGTCGATCGACGTGATCGCATGGGCGCACAACGAGACCTCGACAGGTGTCGCGGTGCCGGTAGCCCGGCCCCGCGGCTCGGGCGATGCGTTGATCGTCATCGACGCCACCTCCGGCGCCGGCGGCCTCCCGGTCGACATCGCCGACACCGATGCCTACTACTTCGCGCCGCAGAAGAACTTCGCCAGCGACGGCGGTCTGTGGCTGGCGATTTTGAGCCCGGCGGCGCTGAGCCGGATCGAGGCCATCGCCGAGTCCGGGCGGTGGGTGCCCGACTTTTTGTCGCTGCCGATCGCGGTGGAGAACAGCGTCAAGAACCAGACCTACAACACCCCGGCCATCGGAACGCTGGTGCTGCTCGCCGAACAGATCGACTGGCTGCTGAGCAACGGCGGCTTGGACTGGGCGGTCAAGCGCACCGCGGACTCGTCGCAGCGGTTGTACGCCTGGGCTCACGACCGGCCCTACACGACGCCGTTCGTCGCCGAGCCGCGGCTGCGCTCCCAAGTAGTGGGCACGATCGACTTCAACGACGACGTCGACGCCGCAGCGGTGGCCAAGGTGCTGCGCGCCAACGGCATCGTCGACACCGAGCCGTACCGCAAACTCGGCCGCAACCAGCTGCGGGTCGCGATGTTCCCCGCCGTCGAACCTGACGACGTCAGCGCGCTGACCGAGTGCATCGACTGGGTGGTCGAGCGGCTTTAGCCCGCTCGGGCAAAAAAGCCCAGGTGCTACCGCGTGTCCAACGTCGCCGCGGCCGCTGTCTGAGTTAGAGTGCGCAGCTGACAGGCCTGGCGCGCTGGGCTGCGAGCGGCCTGCTAGGAGACACCATGCGGGAACTCAAGATCGTCGGACTCGATCTCGATGGCAAACACATCATCTGCGAGAGCGACAACCCCTCCGACAAGTTCAAGATCCGAGTCGATGACCGGCTGCGTGCGGCCGTGAGCGGCGACGGGGCCGGGGTGGCTCAAACCCATATCGACATCGAGGTCACCAGCATGCTGCGTCCCAGGGAAATTCAGGCCCGCATCCGCGCCGGCGCATCCGTCGAGCAGGTCGCGACGGCCGCCGGGGCGGATATCGAGCGGGTTGAACGGTTCGCCCACCCGGTGCTGCTGGAACGCTCACGTGCTGCCGAGCTGGCAACCGCCGCGCACCCCGTTCTCGCCGACGGCCCCGCGGTGCTGACGCTGCTGGAGACCGTCACATCGTCGCTGCTGGCGCGTGGCCTCAACCCCGACAACACGACGTGGGATGCCTGGCGCAATGAAGATGGGCGCTGGACGGTCCAGCTGGGCTGGAAGGCGGGTCGTTCCGACAACCTGGCGCATTTCCGCTTCTGCCTGGGGGCGCACGGCGGGACAGTCACCGCCGTCGATGACGCAGCCAGTGAGCTGATCGACCCCAACTTCGACCGTCCGCTGCGGCCCGTGGCGCCGGTCGCCCAACTCGACTTCGACGAGCCCGCACCTTCGCCCGCGGAAAGCCCGACCACTGAACAGAAGAGCGAGCCGACGCGCAGCCGCCGCGGCAAGCCACCGGTACCGGCGTGGGAAGACGTGTTGTTGGGCGTCCGCTCCGGCGGGCAACGCTGACCGATGTCGGATCCGCTACCTGAATAGGGCCATCGAGACCAGGGTCAGCCAGGCGCCCGTCACACCCACTCCCGCACCCAGCACCAACCAACGCAACACCGCCGTATGCCGCCATCCCCATAGTGTCGGCGCCAACCCTCCGGCCGCGACGATATTGAGCCCCACGGCCAACAGCGGATGAACCCGGATCAGCCCCAGACTCAGCACCACGACAGCGACCGCGGTGACCGCGGCGACAAATCCGGCCACGGTCAAACCCGTTGCCCACGGCGTGGATTCGTCAGTCACGCGGCGAGCCTAGCCCGCTCGTAGAACGCCAGTGCCGCCGCGGTGGCGACGTTGAGCGAGTCGGTGCCGCGCGACATCGGGATGCGTACCCGCAGATCGCTCGCCTGCATCACGGCACGGCTGAGGCCCGGCCCTTCGGCTCCGACAAGCACCGCGACCCGCTCGCCGTGCACCGCCGCCATGGCCGCCGGCAACGGTGTGGCATCGAGGCCTGGGGTCATCGCCAACAACCGAAACCCCATCTGATGCAGCGTCTTCAAGTCCGCCGGCCAATCGGTCATCCGCGCATATGGCACCAGCAGGGCATGCCCCATGGAAACTCGCACTGCGCGGCGGTACAACGGATCGGCGCAGCCGCTGCCGAACAACACCGCATCAACGTCGAGCCCTGCCGCGTTGCGGAAGATGGCGCCCAGGTTCTCGTGGTCGTTGACCCCCTCGAGCACGGCGACAGTCCGGGCGCCGTCGACCACCTGCGCGATGCTGCGCTCGGGTGCCCGACGTGCCACGGCCAGCACCCCGCGGTTGAGATGAAAGCCGACCACCCGCGCCATCACCTCTGCGGACACCCGGTAGTAGGGCGCCGGGCTGCCGGCCAGATCTGCCTTGAGCTCGGCCAGCCTACGGTCGGTGCCGAGGAAAGCCAACGGCGCGAACGGCGAGACCAGCATGCGCTGCACGACCAGCACACCCTCGGCGATCACCAGGCCCTTGCCGCTGGGCAGGTCGGGCCTACGGTCGATGCTGTTTAAATCCCGGAAGTTATCCAGCCGCCCGTCGTCGGGATCGCTGATATCGCAGACGACCACACCATCGGTGTCATCGGTGCAGTCAAAACCGTTCGCGGTCAAGGGCTTTTGTCGACCAGAGCCAAGATCAGGTCGGCGGCCTCGCGCAGCGTATCGCGTTCGGCGCCCCCCAGCGTCTCCAGTCGCTGGGCGAGCCACTCCTGGCTGGCCCGGCGTTCGGCCTCCAGCAGTTCGGCACCGGCATCAGATACCGAGACCAAGACCTGCCGGCCGTCATCGGGATGCGCAACGCGGTCCACGAAACCCAAATCGGCCAACGAAGCGATTACCCGCGTCATGGAGGGCGGGCGAACCCGTTCCCTGATCGCCAGCGCACCCGGGGTCATCGGGCCGAAATTGGCCAACGTCGCCAGCGCCGACAGCTGCGACAACGACACCGGGGACTGCGGGCGGCGGAACCGCAGCTGCCGGGACAGCCGCATTACCGCCAACGACAGGTCGCTGGCCAACCGGCTATCGCCCTCTATCACAGCGCGAAGGGTACGACACAACGTCCTATCGTCAGCGACGAATCACCGAGTCCGGCCACGCCGTGCCTGGATTGCCGGGCTAACTTGACTGCCCAGCTCCTCCCCCGGCCGCGACGCGGCCCGCATCGTCGCCGGGCTAACTTGACTGCCCAGCTCCTCCCCCGGCCGCTACGCGGCCGGGATCGTCGCCGGGCTATCTTGAACTCGATGACTGTCGAACCTGGCAAAAGCCTCGAGCTGCCACCGCTGCCCGGTGCGCTGCTGGAACCGTGGCCGGTCATCGCCGTCGGCGCACTGGCCTGGCTGGTTGCCGCGATGGCTGCGTTCGTCATACCGGCGCTGGCCACTTGGCGACCGACGACACTGGCCGGGCTTGGGGTCGGACTGCTGGGCACCACCATCTTCCTGTGGCAGCGTGACGCTGCCCGCCGAGGCGCGCGCGGTGCCCAAACCGGACTTACGACGCAACGCAACCCCGACCGAAAATGAACTCCACACGATATTGGTAACCCGACCTAGGAGGTATGGGTCAATGGCAGCCCCGCTATTGCAAGCCCAAGTTGATATCAAGGCACCCGTCTCGAAAGTCTGGGCGCTGGTTAGTGATTTCCGCCGAATGCCCCAATGGAGCCCGCAGTGTCGATTGATGCGGCCGCTGGGTCCGGTCCGTCAAGGGACCCGTACCGTCAACCTCAACCGCCGCAACTTGATGTTCTGGCCGACGACATCCACCGTGGTCGAGATGATCCCGGAACAGAAGCTGGCATTCCGGGTCAACGCCAACAACACCATCTGGAGCTACGAACTGCAGCCGATCCCCGAGGGCACCCGGGTGATCGAGAGTCGGCACGCCGAAAACGGGGTAAAGCCGGTGTCGAGCATGGCGGTGAACACGCTTTTCGGCGGGACCGCGAACTTCGAGCGGGAACTTGTCGACGGCATGAACGCCTCGCTGGCCAAGATCAAAGCCGTGGCCGAGAACAGCTAGCGGGGCTCTGCGGGGTCCTCGGTGATATCGAGCACCCCGTCGTCGTAGGGCTCATACATCGGCGAGCCGGTGCCCGCCGGAGCGGGGGTGTCGGAATGCGCACCGCAACCGTATTCGAACTCGACAACATGCCCGTCGGCCGACAGCTCGTTGCCGCATACCCCGAACAACGCACCCAACGACCCAGCGAGCGGCAGGAAGAAACCGCAATCGCGGCACACGCGTTTGGTGGACTGCGCCATCTGCGAGCGGGGGCCGTAGTCGCCGTCGTGCCAGCGCTGGCCCGCCTCCGAACGGCCCCAGGCACTCATCACCCGGCGCCGCCCCAGGCCGATTTCCGCGGCGATCTCGTCAACCTGCGGGTCGCCGGAGGCCAGGTAACCAGGCACCAACCGCGGATCGTCCGCCAGTGGCGCCAGCAGGTCGCCGGGGCTCAGGTCGCCCGGCCGGACCCGCTGATCCCAGGGCACCCAGTGCGGCGCCAACAACGCCGTCGGCCCCGGTACCAGCACCACCTCGCTGACCGTTGCGTGGCCGGCGCCGGGATAACTAGCCACGACGACCGCCCACTGCCACCCCTGGTAACCGGGCAGATGGGCCAGGAAACGGTGCGTGGCGCTGGTCGGATCTTCGTAGCCGACACCGAGGTAGTCGCCTACCGTGTCGTCGCCGCTGAACTCGACGATGGCCGCCCGCGCCAGCTCGGCCGCACCGACGAGGACCGTCGCCAAATCAGGCGACCACTCCGCCGTGGTCGCCGCAGTCGAGTCCCCGGTCGACCCGGTCACGTTGTCCGTTGTTTCCATATGCCTCTAATCTTGCCGCACGGATGGGGCAACCGGCCACACCGGTCGCCTGCGCACGACCACAGCCGGCATGGGTGAGAATCGATATATGTCTGGACGGCGGCGTGATCACCCAGATGCGGGCCGACCCTCGGCTCCCGGGCGCCGCACTCGCACCGGACCTGCGGCCGAGCACCCCGGCATGGCCAACTATCCGGCCGATGACCCGGGATACCCCCGGCCGCGCCGGCCGCCGCCGATGCCCAGCGCCAACCGATACCTGCCGCCCCTGAACCGCGAGCCCGAGCCCGAGCGTCGCAGTGAGCCGTCGCGAGGTGGCCAGGGCGGTGACCGGGTCACCGTCACCCGCGCGGCCGCGCAGCGCAGCCGCGAGATGGGTTCGTGGATGTACTGGTTGGTGCAGCGAGCCGCCACCGCCGACGGCGCCGACAAATCCGGGCTGACGGCGCTGACCTGGCCGGTGGTGGCCAATTTCGCAACCGACGCCGCGATGGCCGTCGCACTGGCCAACACGCTGTTCTTCGCCGCGGCGACCGGGGAAAGCAAAGACAAGGTCGCGCTGTACCTGTTGATCACGATCGCACCGTTTGCGGTGATCGCGCCGCTGATCGGGCCGGCGCTCGACCGGCTACAGCACGGCCGCCGGGTCGCGCTGGCCGCATCGTTCGCGCTGCGCACCGGGTTGGCGGTGGTGCTGATCACCAACTACGACGGCGCCACCGGAAGCTTTCCGTCATGGGTGCTGTATCCGTGTGCACTGTCCATGATGGTGCTGTCGAAGTCGTTCAGCGTTCTGCGCAGCGCGGTGACGCCGCGGGTGATGCCGCCGACGATCGACCTGGTGCGGGTGAACTCCCGATTGACCATGTTCGGTCTGCTGGGCGGCACCATCGTCGGTGGCGGCATCGCGAGCGGAATCGAGTATGCCTGCGATCACGTGTTCCATTTGCCCGGCGCGTTGTTCGTCGTCATTGCGGTGACCGTGGCGGGCGCCTGGCTGTCCATGCGGATTCCGCGCTGGGTCGAAGTGACCGCCGGCGAAGTTCCCACCACCTTGAGTTATCGCCAAGGCCGGCAGCGCCGAAGTTGGCCCGAGGAGGTCCGCCGGGCAAGCGGGGCGCTTCGACAACCGTTGGGCCGCAACATTATTACTTCGCTGTGGGGCAACTGCACGATCAAGGTCATGGTCGGGTTCCTGTTTTTGTATCCGGCTTTCGTCGCCAAGGCGCGTGACGCTAGCGGGTGGGTGCAGCTGGGAATGTTGGGATTGATCGGCGCGGCCGCAGCCGTCGGTAACTTCGCCGGCAACTTCGCCAGCGCACGGCTGCGGTTGGGCAGGCCCGCGGTGCTGGTGGTGCGTTGCACCGTGGCGGTCACCGCCGTCGCGCTGGCGGCGGCGGTGGCCGGCAATCTGCTGATGGCCGCCATCGCAACCTTGATTACGTCGGGGTCGAGCGCGATCGCGAAGGCCTCACTGGATGCGTCGCTGCAGGACGACCTGCCGGAGGAATCACGCGCATCGGCGTTCGGGCGTTCGGAATCGACGCTGCAGCTGGCGTGGGTGCTCGGCGGCGCGCTGGGCGTGCTGCTCTACACCGACCTGTGGGTCGGCTTCAGCGTTGTCGGGTCTGTGCTGATTCTGGGTTTGGCGCAGACGGTGGTCAGCTTCCGCGGCGATTCATTGATCCCCGGCCTGGGAGGCAACCGGCCGGTGATGGTCGAGCAGGAGGGTGAGCACAGCGACCGCGACACCGCGGCGGTGCCGCGAGAGTGAAGCCGACGAGGAAGCCGGCTATCGCCGTGCTGCTCGCGATTTTGGTGGTGCTGGCATCGGCGGCCGCCGGAGTCGGCGCCTGGGCACTCGCGCGCGAGCACGGCCCGCTGCGTCCCGAGATCAGCGCGTATTCACACGGTCACCTGACCCGGGTGGGACCGTACCGGTACTGCAACGTGCTCGACCCCAACGATTGCCAGACCCCCGAGGCGCAGGGTGAGCTGCGGGTGAATTCGCGTGATCCAGTCCAGCTTTCGGTGCCGCCGTCGATTGGCCGGGCACCCTGGTGGCTGTTGCGGGTGTATGAGGATTCCGCCAGCCCCGCCACGACGTTCTTCCGGCCGGGCAACCGGCTGGCAGTCACCATCCCCACCGTTGATCCGCATCACGGGCGGCTGACCGGAATCGCCGTCCAGTTAATGACGCTGGTCATCGATCAGGCCGGCGAATTGCACGGAGTTCCGCATGCCGAATGGTCGGTGCGAACGGTATGGGGCTAGGCGCCGTGGCCTGCGGGCACCCGCTCGGCATCGGGCGTCGGTCCGGGTGGTGTGCCATCACCGAAAGGCCTGCCGCCCAATGCTTCCCTGCCGTGCGGCGTCAGCCAGTTGGCCAGCTCCGGCCCCTTCGGCACGATTCGGGTCGGATTGATGTCGGCGTGCACGATGTAGTAGTGCTGCTTGATCTGGACGAAGTCGACGGTATCGCCAAAACCGGGCGTCTGGAACAGGTCTCGCGCGTAGGCCCACAGCACCGGCATCTCGGATAGCTTGCTTCGATTGCACTTGAAGTGCCCGTGGTAGACAGGGTCAAAGCGGGCCAACGTGGTGAACAACCGGACATCGGCTTCGGTGATCGTCTCACCGACGAGAAACCGCTGCTTTTCCAGTCGACCACTCACCCAATCCAGTGCGGTGAACAACCGGTCGTAGGCCGAGTCATAGGCCTGCTGCGAGCCGGCGAAGCCACACCGGTACACACCGTTGTTGATTTCGGTGTAGACCCTTTTGTTGACTTCGTCGATCTCGTCGCGCAACGGCTCAGGGTATAGCCGCGGCGCGCCGTCGCGATGGTAGGCAGTCCATTGGGTGGACAGGTCCAACGTCAGCTGGGCAAAGTCGTTGGTGACCACGGCTCCCGTCGGCACGTCGACGATCGCGGGGACGGTGATGCCTTTCGGATAGTCGGGAAAGCGTTTGAAGTACGCGTCCTGCAGCCGGGGGATCTTCAGCACCGGGTCGACACCGCCCGGGTCGAGATCGAACGTCCAGCTGCGCTTGTCGTGAGTAGGGCCGCAAAACCCAATGGACATAACGCTTTCCAGTCCCAGAAGCCGCCGGACGATGATCGCCCGGTTGGCCCATGGGCAGGCGCGAGCGACGATCAGTCGATATCGGTCCGGCTGCACCGGATACCCGTCACGGCCGTCGGTGGTGATCCGGATTCCGATGTAGTTGGTGTCACGGGTGAATTCGCCTGCCTCGGCGACATAGGAAGCCATGTCGGCCTCGGTCAGGTCTGTGCCGCGGGCAGGAATCGCCGAGACAAATCGGACTCGGTCGACGCACCGGCTTCCCAATGCGCGATCCATGGTCCAGTGCCCTCTGACTGATCGACTATCCCTTCTTCGAGCCAGGTGTAGCGGCCTTTCAGCACGTCGCGGGCCAGCGCAGCGTCGGTGCTGTCGGTGTTGGCCCACAAGGCGTCGAACAGCGCCTCCACCCGCAGGGTGGCCTGCTGACAAAACGCTTCGGCCAACTCGTATGCCTGCTTGCCCCGGGTCGGATCATCGACTCGCTGAGCCTCCGCCCGCACACACGTCGCAGCCATGGCGAACAGTTCGGCGCCGATATCCACTATCCGCCCGAGGAATCCCTGCTTTTGCTCCAGCGCGGCTTGCCAACGCGCCATCCCGTAAAAGGTGTTACGGGCCAGCTTGCGCGCGGAACGCTCGACGAATCGCAGATGTGTTGCCAAGTTGCCGAACTCGCGATACGCGGTCGGCCGTTGCCCCTCACCGAAAACCAGTTGCGGCAACCACTTTGCATAGAACCCGCTCGCACCGACCGCTGCCTTCGCCTTCTGGCGGACATCGGCTTTCGGATTCGCGAGATCGCCGGCGGCAGTCAGGTGCGCGTCGACGGCCTCACGGGCGATGAGCAGGCGCATGATCTCGCTCGAGCCTTCGAAGATGCGATTGATCCTCAGATCGCGGACCACCTGCTCCACCGGCACCGCCCGCTCCCCGCGCGCGGCGAGCGACTCGGCGGTCTCATAGCCGCGGCCACCGCGGATTTGCAACAGTTCGTCGCCGATCACGCAGGCCATCTCGCTTGACCACAGCTTGGCCAGCGCAGCCTCGATCCGAATGTCGTTGCGGCCCTCGTCGGCCATCTGACCGGACAGCTCCAATACCGATTCGAGCGCGTAGGTGGTTGCGGCCATGAACGAGATCTTTTCTGCGACGGCCTCGTGTTCACCGACCGGTTTTCCCCACTGCACCCGTTCGCCCGACCACTCCCGAGCGATTTTCACCGACCACTTGGCCGAGCCGGCGGCGATCGCGGGTATCGCAAGCCTGCCCGCGTTGAGCGTGGTCAGCGCGATCTTCAGACCGTCGCCCTCCCGTCCGATCAAGTTTTCGGCGGGAACTCGGACGCGATGCAGCCTGGTGAGACCGTTTTCGATTCCGCGCAACCCCATGAATTTGTTGCGCCGCTCCACGGTGATGCCCGGTGAATCGGCCTCGACGACGAACGCGCTGATCCCGCCTCGATGCCCCTCGCTCTTGGGCACCCGGGCCATCACCACCAGCAGGTCGGCGACCACGCCGTTGGTGGTCCACAGCTTGACGCCGTCCAGTTCGTAGGCCTGTCCATCGTCGACCGGATTCGCCGTCGAGGCCAGCCGCGCCGGGTCAGAGCCCACGTCCGGTTCAGTGAGCAGAAACGCCGATATCGCGCCGGCAGCACACCGCGGCAAGAACTTCCGTTTTTGTTCGGGGGTCCCGGCAAGCTTCAGCGGTTCCGGTACACCGATCGACTGATGCGCGGAGAGCAGTGCGCCGAGACTGGCATGCACGGTCGAGACCATCATCAGCGCACGGTTATAGGCGACTTGCGACATGTTCAGACCGCCATACTCCGACGGGATTTTCATGCCGAAACAACCCAGGTCGGCGAGACCTTTCACGTACTCGTCGGGGATCTGCGCGTCGCGCTCGATCACGCTGCCGTCGATGGTGTCGACGAATTCCCGCAGCCGGGTCAGGAACGCCTCGGTCCGGGCGGCCTCCTCGTCAGAAGGCCTGGGAAAAGGATGAATGAGTTCAAGCGGAAAGCGGCCGAGGAATAACTCCTTAGCCAAGGAGGGCTTATCCCAACCACTTTCGCGAGATTCCTCAGCTACGGCTCTCGCTTGTTCCTCGCTGACCTGCGCCTGCTGTGCCATCGGACTTCCCTCACTCGAACCGACTCCTGCGGAGCTTCGGTCCCAGTGTTCCCCCCCGGGCCCTGCTGCACACGCGTTTACGCAACTACCGCACAACAGCGACGCCGAGATTGGCGGGTCCAGCAGATCGACCTAGGCGTCGAGTTCCTGAGCCACGGCTTTAACCACCTCGGAGACTCTGCGGGCGGTTTTGCGGTCCGGGTAGCGACCCTTGCGCAGCTCGGGCTGCACGGCACCCTCCAGCAAGGTGATCATGTCCTCGACCATGCCGTGCAGTTCATCGGGGCTGTGCTTGTGTTCGGCAGGACCCTCCCGGCGGGGGCGAGACAGGGTGGGCGGCGGGTCAATCAACTTCAGGCTCAGCGCCTGCGGACCGCGCCGTCCGGAGGCGACGCCGAATTCAACGCGCTGCCCCGCCTTGAGGCCTTCGACGCCCGCGGGCAGCGCCGAGGAGCGGACGTAGACGTCCTCGCCGTCCTCCTGAGATAGGAAGCCGAATCCCTTCTCAGCGTCGTACCACTTCACCTTGCCAGTCGGCACCGGTCTCACCTGCTTGTCTGACGGATAATTAGAACGGGCAACACAATGAAGCGTCCCGCCTGCGCAGGACGCGATGACGACAGATCCTACTCGGAAGGGTGCCAGCCGAGCACCGGAGTTTCTCGGTAGGCTGGCACCACCGCTGGAGGAGACAATGCGCCTGATCCTGAACGTTATCTGGTTGATTTTCGGCGGCCTCTGGTTGGCCCTCGGCTATCTGCTGGCCGCGCTTGTCTGCTTCCTGCTCATCGTCACCATCCCCTTCGGATTCGCTGCGCTGCGCATCGCATCCTATGCGCTGTGGCCGTTCGGTCGGACGATCATCGACAAGCCCGGCGCCAGTACCGGCGCACTGATCGGAAACATCATCTGGGTGGTGTTCTTCGGGATCTGGCTCGCGATCGGACACCTGGTGAGCGCGGTGGCGATGGCGCTGACGATCATCGGCATTCCGCTGGCGCTGGCCAATCTCAAACTGATCCCGGTGTCGCTGGTGCCGTTGGGCAAGGAGATTGTCCCGGTAGATCGGCAGACGCCATGGACTCGAACCGGAGGGGTGCGGACCTGACTGGGCCCGCTGACCGACGTGTGACCGCTGTTCACCACCCCGTGGCGATGTGAGTTCAGTCACATAACGGATTGATCACGGCACGGCAACGGCTCGATTGCGGAGCTCTCAACCAGCGCAAACGATGACCTTTCCTGGTGTTTTCCCCTTCTGTGGCAAGCGAAACGCTGGATTCGCCAAAACATGACTGCACCGCTAACACCAGCTAGCGTCGTGCGCGGGCTTGCCGAGTCTCCCTGAGCGGCGGGCCTTCTCGCCTATAGCGCCGAGCTCCATCCAGTAGGCGAGCACAACACCAACCCGTGGATGGAGGCGGGGGACCCAATGGTCCGCCGTATTGGATCTGGAGCCGTTCGCGGCTCCTTGGGGTGAAGCCGACGCGTTTCCCGTGGGACTCGACGACGGCCGGGCGACCTCTTCCGCCCGAACCCGACAGCTGACCTCGTAGGCGCTTTGAGAGAGGAATCACTGCTTTATGAGCGGACGTCACCGTAAGCCGACTACATCAACCGTCGGCGTCGCCAAACTCGCCTTCACCGGGGCGGTGATCGGTGGCGGCGGCATCGCACTCGCCGGTCACGCAGCCGCGGCTCCCGACAGCGAATGGGATCGCGTCGCTGCCTGCGAGTCGGGCGGTAACTGGGGCATCAACACCGGCAACGGCTACCACGGCGGGCTGCAGTTCTCGCAGGGCACCTGGGCCGCCCACGGCGGCGGTGAGTTCGCCTCAAGCGCGAACCAGGCCACCCGGGATCAGCAGATCGCCGTCGCTGAGCGGGTGCTGGCCACCCAGGGTCGCGGCGCCTGGCCGGTGTGCGGCCACGGGCTCTCGGGCGCGACCCCGCGCAACGTCCTCGCCGACGCGCCAGCGCCAGCCGACCCGCCACCACCCGCCGAGCCCGCCGCATTCAACGCTCCGCTGCCTCCTCCGCCCGCCGACCCCCCACCGCCGGCCGACCTCCCACCACCGCAAGACCCCGCGCCGCCCGCCGAGCCCGCGCCGCCCGCCGAGCCCGCGCCGCCCGCCGAGCCCGCGCCGCCCGCCGAGCTGGCCGCAGTCGACGCGCCGGCGCCAGCCGAGCCCGCGCCGCCCGCCGAGCCGGCCGCAGTCGACGCGCCGGCGCCAGCCGAGCCCGCGCCGCCGGCCGAGCCGGCCGCAGTCGACGCGCCGCCACCCCCCGAGCAACCCGCGCCCCCGGCCGCACCCGCACAAGCCGAGGCCGTCGCAGTCGACGCGCCGCCACCCCCCGAGGAATCCGCGCCGCCGGCCGAGCCGGCCGCAGTCGACGCGCCGGCACCGGCACCTGCCGAGGAATCCGCGCCGCCGGCCGAGCCGGCCGCTGTCGACCCAGGGGCGCCCGCTCCCGCGGACGGACCGCAGGACGTCCACCAGGCCACCACCGTGGCGCAGTGGACCGTCGTGCCGCAGGCCCCCGCTCCGGCCGACCCGGCGCTGCCGACCGATCCGGCTTCCATAGGGTCGGCGATGCACGACCTGCAGGTGCCGCCACAACTCGCGCCGATGCTCGACCCGGCTAACCTCCCCACCGTCGGCACCAACGGGCTGCCGGCCGCGCCGCCGCAGAACCTGGACCCGAGCTACCTCAAAGACCTGCTGAAAGCCATTCAGTCGCAGAGTGTGACCGGTAACCCGGCCCTGTCCTCGCTCGCCTAAACGGCGCAGGCAGGACGTCGCTGAAGCCGGCGATCCGCCTAGCGGTTGACCTCGGTGACCGGATGTACGTAGGGCAGCTCGTCGGCAGGCAGCGGGAAGATCACGTCGCCGAAGGGCGACAGTGCGCCTGTCCGATCGGTTGCCAGTTCGCTCACCGCATGGTCGTCCGGGTTGGTTGTCGGCCAGCCCCTGTCGACGTAGCGAGTCTTCTCGGTCTTCTGCGCCTTTTCGCCAGCGTTGTCAGCCACGGGCTCCATTCTGACAGGTCCCGCGCGACGGTGAAGGCTCAGACGGCTCGGCTCTCCGATCCTCGTCGGCTCCGCTTACTGGCCGTCGGCCGGGAAGGCTCACTCGCCCGGCTGCTTTAGGCTGGTCAACAATGACCGAACACACCCCGGGCATCCCGCTGGGGTCCTGGCTGGCCGACTTGCCCGACGAGCGGCTGATCCGGCTGCTGGAGCTGCGGCCCGACCTTGCCCAACCGCCACCCGGCAGCATCGCAGCCCTTGCCGCCCGCGCGCAGGCTCGTCAGTCGGTGAAAGCCGCCACCGACGATCTGGACTTCCTGCGGCTCGCGGTGATCGACGCGCTACTGGTGCTGCACGCGGACAATGCGCCGGTGCCCGTCGCCAAGTTGCACACGCTGATTGGCGATCGGGCGCCCGAACCCGAGGTGCTCGACGCCCTCGATGACCTCAAAGAACGCGCCCTGGTCTGGGGTGACACCGAGCTGCGAGTGGCCTCCGATGCCGGCGCCGGGCTGCCCTGGCATCCCGGGCAGGTGACCCTGGAAGACGCCGCCCGGAGCCCAGAGCAGATTGCCGAGCTGATCGAGGGCCTCGACGACCCGCAGCGCGAAGTGCTGGACAGACTGCTGGAAGGCTCGCCGCTGGGGCGCACCCGCGATGCCGCACCCGGCGCACCCGCGGATCGCCCAGTGCCACAACTGCTCGCGGTTGGACTATTGCGGCGAATCGACGCCGACACGGTGATCCTGCCGCGCCACGTCGGGCAGGTGCTGCGCGGCGAGCAACCCGGACCGGCGAGGCTGGCGGCGCCGGATCCGGTGGTCGCCACCACCACGTCCACCGACGCCGACGCCGCAGCCGCCGGCGCCGTCATCGACCTGCTGCGCGAGCTCGATGTGCTCCTCGAAACGCTCAGCGCGGCCCCGATTTCCGAGCTGCGCAGTGGTGGCTTAGGGGTGCGCGAGGTCAGGCGCCTGGCGAAAGTGACCGGCATCGACGAGGGCAGGCTGGGTTTGATCCTCGAGCTGGCCGCCGCGGCGGGCCTGATCGCCAGCGGCGTGCCCGATCCGCAACCGGCCGGCGGTGAGCCGCCCTACTGGGCGCCGACGGTGGCAGCCGACCGGTTCGCCGAGGCATCCAACGCCGAGCGTTGGCATCTGCTGGCCAATACCTGGCTTGACCTAGCGGCCCGGCCGGCGTTGATCGGGTCTCGCGGTCCTGACGCCAAACCGTATGCCGCGCTGTCGGATTCGCTGTACTCGACGGCAGCCCCGCTGGATCGCCGGCTGCTGCTGAGCATGCTGGCCCAGCTGCCGGCGGCCGCGGGGGTGGACAAGAACACAGCGTCGGCGGCGTTGATCTGGCGGCGGCCGCGATGGTCTAAGCGGCTACAGCCTGCGCCCGTCGCCGACCTACTGGAAGAGGCGAACATGCTAGGCCTGGTGGGCCGCGGGGCGATCAGCACGCCCGGCCGGGCGTTGATCGGCGACCGCGAGGCCGATGCCGTCGACGCGATGGCACGTGCCCTGCCCGCGCCGATTGATCACTTCCTAGTGCAGGCCGACCTGACCGTCGTGGTGCCCGGTCCGCTGGAACGTCAGCTCGCCGAAGAACTTTCGGCGGTGGCCACCGTCGAGTCCGCGGGAACGGCGATGGTGTATCGGGTCAGCGAACAGTCGATCCGGCACGCCCTGGATATCGGCAAAACCGCCGACGAATTGCATACGCTGTTCGACAGGCACTCCAAAACACCTGTGCCGCAGGGCCTGACTTACCTGATCAACGACGTCGCACGCCGGCATGGGCAGTTGAGGATCGGGATGGCCGCGTCGTTCGTGCGATGCGAGGACCCGGCACTGCTCGCCCAGGCCGCGGCCGGCGCCGCACATCTCGGCCTGCGTGTGCTGGCGCCGACGGTGGCGATATCCCAAGCACCGATCAGCGAAGTGCTCGCGGCTCTGCAGGACGCCGGTTTCGCCCCGGCCGCCGAGGACTCCACCGGCACCATCGTTGACATCCGGGCCCGCAGAGCCCGGGTACCCGCACCGCAGCGCCATCGACCACACCGGCCGATGCCTCACCCGAGCAGCGAAACGCTGGGCGCGATCGTCGCGGTGCTACGCAAAGTGACCACTGCACCGTTCGGCAGTGTCCGGATTGACCCCGCGGTGGCCATGTCGCTGCTGCAGCGCGCCGCCCAGCAGCAGGACACCGTGCTGATCCACTACGTCGACGCCGCCGGGGTGGCCACCCAACGGGTGGTCTCGCCGATCACGGTGGCCCGCGGACAGCTGGTGGCGTTCGATTCCGCGTCCAGCCGCGCACGTGAGTTCGCCATCCACCGCATCACCTCGGTGGTGTCGGCCGACGACCGATAATGGACGGTATGCCGCCGGCGACGATGCAGAGAGGAAGTACGCGATGAGGTTGGGGCACGCCCCCTCGCCGCAAGCGACTGGGGGTACCCCCACCCGCTTGCGGGGGGAGAGCGGCGCTGAATGACTGACGGCCCGTTGATTGTGCAGTCCGACAAGACGGTGCTGCTCGAGGTTGACCACGAGTCGGCCGGTGCGGCGCGCGCGGCGATCGCACCGTTCGCCGAGCTGGAGCGCGCACCCGAACATGTGCACACCTATCGGATCACGCCGCTGGCGCTGTGGAATGCCCGCGCCGCGGGCCACGACGCCGAGCAGGTAGTCGACGCTCTGGTCAGCTATTCCCGCTACGCGGTTCCACAGCCGCTGCTGGTCGACATCGTCGACACCATGGCCCGCTACGGTCGGCTGCAGTTGGTGAAGCACCCGGCCCACGGCCTGATGCTGGTCAGTCTGGACCGCGCGGTGCTCGAGGAAGTGTTGCGCCACAGGAAGATTGCACCGATGCTGGGCGCACGGATCGACGATGACACCGTCGTCGTGCATCCCAGCGAGCGCGGCCGGGTCAAACAGATGCTGCTGAAAATCGGCTGGCCCGCCGAGGATCTGGCTGGATATGTCGATGGCGAGGCACATCCGATCAGCTTGCGGCAGGACGGCTGGCAGCTGCGCGACTACCAGGAGATGGCCGCCGACTCGTTCTGGGCGGGCGGCTCGGGCGTGGTGGTCCTGCCGTGCGGGGCGGGCAAGACACTTGTCGGCGCGGCCGCCATGGCGAAAGCCGGCGCGACGACGCTGATTCTGGTCACCAACACCGTCGCCGGCCGCCAGTGGAAGCGCGAACTGGTCGCCCGCACTTCGCTGACCGAAGACGAGATCGGCGAATACTCCGGGGAGCGCAAGGAAATCCGGCCGGTCACCATCGCCACCTACCAAGTGATCACCCGTCGCACCAAGGGCGAGTACCGGCACTTGGAGCTGTTCGACAGCCGCGACTGGGGGCTGATCATCTATGACGAGGTGCACCTTTTGCCGGCGCCGGTGTTCCGGATGACCGCCGATCTGCAGTCGCGGCGGCGGCTGGGATTGACGGCGACACTGATCCGCGAGGACGGCCGCGAGGGCGACGTGTTCTCGCTGATCGGCCCGAAACGCTATGACGCGCCCTGGAAGGACATCGAAGCGCAGGGCTGGATCGCCCCGGCGGAGTGCGTCGAGGTACGGGTCACGCTGACCGACAGCGAGCGGATGATCTACGCCACCGCCGAAGCCGACGAGCGCTACAAGGTGTGCTCGACGGCGCATTCCAAGATCGCGGTGGTCAAGTCGATTCTGAGCCGCCACCCCGGCGAGCCGACCTTGGTGATCGGCGCCTACTTGGACCAACTCGACGAGCTCGGAGCCGTGCTGGATGCCCCGGTGATCCAGGGGTCAACCAAGAATGCCGAACGCGAGGCGCTGTACGACGCCTTCCGCCGCGGCGAGGTGAACACCCTGGTGGTGTCCAAGGTAGCCAATTTCTCCATCGACCTGCCGGAGGCCGCTGTCGCGGTGCAGGTTTCGGGCACATTCGGCTCACGGCAGGAGGAGGCGCAGCGGCTCGGCCGGTTGCTGCGGCCCAAGGCCGATGGCGGTGGCGCGGTGTTCTATTCCGTGGTGGCCCGCGACAGCCAGGATGCCGAGTACGCCGCGCACCGACAGCGTTTTCTGGCCGAGCAGGGCTACGGCTATGTCATCCGCGACGCTGACGACCTGCTGGGGCCGGCGATTTAGAGCGACAGGATGGTCGCCGACGAGGTACCAGGCGCGCCGTACACCTGCGCCAGGCCGACGCGCGGGTTGCCGGGCACCTGACGCTCGCCCGCCTCCCCTCGCAGCTGGCGCACCAGCTCGTGCACCTGCCGCAACCCCGACGCGCCGATCGGCTCCCCGTTGGCGATCAGCCCGCCATCGGTGTTGACCGGAATCGAACCGTGGATCTCGGTGGCGCCGTCGGCTATCAGTTTTTCCTGCTCGCCGTCGGCGCACAGACCCGTCTCGGCCATGTGGATCACCTCGGCGCCGGCATCGGTGTCCTGCAGCTGGGCGATATCGACATCCTCAGGCCCGACGCCTGCGGCCTCGTAGGCGGCTTTGGCCGCGTACACCGTGGGCGAGACGTCCTCGTCCAACGGGGCGAACGTGGCGTGCACTTCGTAGGCGCCGTAACGGCGGGTGCGGATCTCTGTGGCGCGCACGTACACCGGCTTGTCGGTGAACTTGTGCGCGATGTCAGCCCGGCACATGACCACGGCTGCGGCGCCCTCGTCGGGCGCGCAGAACATGTACTGCGTTAGCGGGTAGTTGAGCACGGTCGAGTTGAGGATCTGGTCCTCAGAAATCGCCTTGCGCCGGAAGGCATTCGGATTCAGCGACCCATTGCGGAAGTTCTTGGCGGCAACCTTGGCCAGCGTGGCCTGAGAGATATTGTGGTCGTGTAGGTACTTGTTGATTTTCATGCCGAAGAACTTGGTGGTGACGAACTGGCCGTTCTCGGCATACCACTGCGGCAGCGCCAGCTTGGCGGGATCGTCAGTGAACGCACCGCGCGGATGCTTGTCCAAGCCGATCGCGATGCCGATGTCGTACTTGCCCAGCCGGATGGTGTCGGCGGTCTGCTGGATGGCACTGGCCGCGGTGGCACAGGCGTTGAACACGTTGGTGAACGTGATGCCGGTCAGCCCGACCAGGCGGGTCACCGCGTCGGGGTTGGACACCTCGTGGCTGCCGCCAAAGCCGAATTGAATGTCCTTCCACTCCACACCGGCGTCGGTCAACGCGAATTGGATGGCTTCGGCGCCCATCTGCATCGCGGTCTTGTCGAACCTGCCGAACGGATGCAGGCCCACGCCGATGATGGCCACATCACTAGTCATCTCAGGCTCCTCCTGGGTAGATGGTGGCGACCCGCTTCACCCGGCTCCGCCGCGCTCGCGATCGCCACTAGACCGGCTGGAAAGCGAACGTGACGATCTGGTTGCCGTCAGCGTCGCTGGCAAACGGCACCATGGTGAGCTCGACCTGCTGACCGAACTCCAGCTTGGCCGGATCGTTTTCGGTCAACCGGCCCTCGACTCGGATCACCTCACCGAGCTGGACCAGGCCCACCCCGAACGGCACGAAGTCCTCGCCGGTTGGACCGGCGTAGGGAGCTCCTGGCGGGAAACCCTGGGTGGTCCACGCCACCAGGGTCCCGCTGCGCGGCAGCAATAGCTCTGTCATCGTCGCGCCACTGCACCGCGGGCAAAGGTCCTGCACCGGGAAGGTGGTGGCGCCGCAGTCTCCGCATCGGCTGCCGATCAGCTGCGGATTGTCGTCGGGCCAAGTCGAGATGCTGGGGTCGATCGCCTTCTGCATCGAGGATCCTCCGTCATCCGCCGATAGGATAATGCGCTCACCAAACCGTACAACAGCGTTCCGCAAAAGCGGAAACCGCATTCTCGCACTGACGGGCCGTTGAGACTGGTGCGTTATCGTGACGGGCGTGAGGAGACGGCGATGACGGTCACGGTGACACTCGAACTCAGGTTTAAGCCCGACGCGGTCGCCGCGGGGCGCGAACTTATGGGCCGGGCACTCCAGGACACGAGGGCGTTCGACGGGAATGTGCGAACCGACGTGCTCGTCGACGAGGACGACGAAGCGCACTGGCTCATCTACGAACTCTGGGAGACGGTCGAGCACGACGAGGCCTACCGCAGATTTCGCGCCGGCGAGGGCAAGCTGACGCAGCTCCCTCCCCTGTTGGCCGCGCCCTCGGTCAAGACGCGCTACCTCACGAGTGATGTCTAGGGACGTCTAGCTCAACGCGGGAATCACTTCCCGCTCGAACAGCTCGATTCCGGAACGGTCGTAAGCGGCCTCCGGGAAGTAACAGATCACGTACTCGCAGCCCAAGCTGCGCAGGTTTTGCAATCGCTCGATCACCTGTTCCGTTGTGCCAGTAGCCGAATCCGGTCCGCTGGTTCCGCCGATCATCGCGTCGGCCGCCGCTTCCGGGACATAGCCGACCAGCCGGTTGCGTATGCGCTGCAGCCGGTCTTTGACATCGACCTCCGAGGCGCCGACGACGGCGTTGACATTGACCGAACGCACAACGGCGTCGAAGTCGGTGCCCAGCTCGCGACAGTGCTGCGCAAGCACTTCGGACTTGTGCGTAAACCCGGCAGGCTCCGGTGTGAAGTTGGTGTACTGCGCGTATTTCGCCGCGATGCGCAGGGTCTTCTGCTCGCCACCACCTGCGATCCACAGCGGAATCCCTCTGTCTTGCAAGGGCTTCGGAGCCACAATCGCGCCGTCGACCTGATAGTGCTTACCGGTGAAGCTGACTTTGCCGTCGCGCCATGCGTCGCGCATGATCTGGACACCCTCGTCGAGTCGTCCCAGCCGCACACCGGCGGACGGAAAACCGTAACCGTATGCCCGCCACTCGTGTTCATACCAGCCACCGCCGATGCCCATCTGGATGCGGCCACCGGAGATGATGTCAGCGGTGGCAGCGACTTTGGCCAGGTAGGCGGGATTGCGGTAACTCATCGCCGTGCACATCTGGCCGAGCTTGATCCGCGACGTGGTCGCCGCGTAGGCCGACATCAACGACCACGCTTCATGGGTGGCTTCGCTGGTCGGCATCGGCACGGTGTGGAAGTGGTCGTAGACCCACAACGAGTCCCATGCGCCGTCGTCGGCGTAGGCCGCCAGCTCTCGCATCACCGCCCAGTGCTCAGCGGGGTCGATCCCGACCAGATCCAGCCGCCAACCCTGCGGAATAAAGAGTCCGAAACGCATAGCCTGGAACTCTAGCCCGGCGACGACGCGGGCCGGACAGGCCGTAGGGAGGTGTGTGATGCGAATCCTCATCTCGGGCGCCAGCATCGCCGGACCGATGCTGGCGTACTGGCTCGCCCGCAACGGTTTCGACGTCACAGTCGTCGAGCGAGCACCGGCACTGCGCAAGACCGGCGGCCACGCCGTCGACTTGTTCCGTCCGTCCATGGAGATCTCGGAGAAGATGGGCGTGCTGCCGCGCATCGAGTCGCTCGCCACCGGGACGGACACGCTGACGCTGTACCGCGAAGGCAAGCGCCGACCGGCACGGGTCGACCTCACCAAGATCGTCGGCGCCGCATCCGACCGGCACGTCGAGATCATGCGCGACGATCTCAGCGAGGTCTACTACGACGCCGGCCGCGAGCACGTCGAGTATGTGTTCGGCGACTCGATCACGGCCATCTCCCCCGACGGCGAGGTGACATTCGAACACGCGGCGGCGCGCAGGTTCGACGTCATTGTCGGCGCCGACGGGCTGCACTCGAATGTTCGGCGCCTGGTCTTCGGCGACGAGGCCGGGCTCACCCGGTTCATCGGCGGGTACCTCGCGGTGGTGTCGGCGCCCAAAGCGCTGGGGCCCGACGGCGAGATGATCGTTCACGCTGGTGTCGGCCGCATGGCGGGGATCTACACCGCGCGCCATTTGGACGACGCTCGCGCGCTGTTCATGTTCCGCAGCAAGCGAGAGCTCGACTATCACCACGGAGACACCGTGCGGCAGAAGGAATTACTGCGTGACGCATTCGCCGGAATGGATGCGCAGGTGGACCGCTGGCTGGCGGAAGTCGACCGGACGCCCGCGTTCTACTTCGACTCGATCAGCCAACTCCAGCTGGACACCTGGTCGCGCGGGCGGGTCACACTCGTCGGCGACGCCGGATACTGCCCCGGGCCCGCGGTGGGTGGCAGCACCAGCCTCGCGGTGCTCGGCGCCTACGTCCTGGCCGGCGAGCTCACCCAGGCCCGCGGCGATCATGTGCGCGCGTTCGCGGCCTACGAGCACGAGATGGCCGAGACGGTACGTCGCAGCCGCGCCTTCGCGCGAGGAGCCGCCAAGTCCGTCATTCCCGGCTCCACCGCGGCGGTTTGGGCGGTGATTCGGGGTGCGCAGCTTGTCTCACTCTTGCCCGCGCCGCTCACCCGGACCCTCGCGAAGTTGAACACCAAGGGCGTGCGGCTGTACGACTCGATGCGGGTCAAGGACTACACGTCGGTGCCGGTTTAACCAAGGACGGCCGTGGAATACGGTGAGGTCATGGCTTCTCGACACATATTGTTCCGGATCCTCTACGCGCTCGGATTCACTCCGTGGGACGGTCATCCGCAGTCGGCGACGCTGCGCGACCTCGTCGAGGGAACGGACGCGGTGCCGCCCGGATCGGTCCTCGACGTCGGATGCGGTACCGGAGATTCTTCGATGTATCTGGCCCACCACGGGTGGCAGGTCACCGGCGTTGATTTCACGCCGAAGGCGCTCGATCAAGCGCGCGCCAAGGCCAGTGGCGCACGCGCTGCGGTCAATTTCGTCCACGCCGACGTCACCCACCTGCGTCAGGCCGGAATCAGTGGACCGTTCCAGCTGATCGTGGACAACGGCTGCTTTCACGGCATGAGCGACGGCGATCGTGGCCTTTACGCCCACGAGATCACCGCCGCGGCCGCCCCGGACGCGCGGCTGTTCATGGTCGCCTTCAAACCCAGTGGCCGCTTCGGGCCGGCCGGAGTCGACCAGGCGGAGATCGAACGCCGATTCACACCGACATGGACGCTGCGATCGGCGGTCGACGAACCGCAGTGGACAGCGCAGAACCGGTTCGCGGCGCGATTCACCGCGCGCAGCTACGTGCTACAGCGCAACGGATAACTACGACGTCAGCGAGTCCGGCGGCAGGAACCGGTCGCCGTACTTGGCCGCCAGCTCCTTGGCCCGCGCCACGAACGCGTCCTTGCCCGTACCGGCAGGACCGGAGTAGCCGACGATGTACTGCGCGCTGCCACCGGTCCACGGCGGGAACCCGATGCCCATGATCGACCCGATGTTGGCGTCGGCCGTGGACGTCAGCACG
>CAVRRV010000026.1:0-132836 GCA_963723615.1 uncultured Actinomycetota bacterium
CCGCTCGGGACCGGCTACATAGTGGGTGGCGGGGAAGATCCGCAGCGAATCGACCTGACGGACCACCTCGCCGGTCAGCGGATGCAGGTAGTACAGCGCCTCGATCTCGTCGCCGAAGAATTCGATGCGAACCGCGAGCTCTTCATAGGACGGGATGATCTCCACGGTGTCGCCGCGCACCCGGAACGAGCCGCGGGTGAAGGACAGGTCGTTGCGGGTGTACTGCACGTCGACCAACAGCCGCAGCAGCCCATCTCGGGCTACCTCGGTGCCGACCTGCAGCTCGACCGAGCGGTCCAGGTAAGACTGCGGTGTGCCCAGGCCGTAGATGCAGGACACCGAGGCCACCACCACCACATCGCGGCGCGACAGCAGCGACGACGTCGCGGAGTGCCGCAGCCGCTCCACGTCGTCGTTGATCGAGCTGTCCTTTTCGATGTAGGTGTCGGTCTGCGCGATGTACGCCTCTGGCTGATAGTAGTCGTAGTACGACACGAAGTACTCAACTGCATTGTGCGGCAACATCTCTCGCAGCTCGTTGGCCAACTGCGCGGCCAGCGTCTTGTTGGGCGCCATCACCAGGGTTGGCCGCTGCAGTCGCTCGATGAGCCATGCGGTGGTCGCCGACTTCCCGGTACCGGTGGCGCCGAGCAGCACGACGTCGCGCTCCCCCGCCAGAATCCGCCGCTCCAGCTCCTCGATGGCGGCCGGCTGGTCGCCTGCCGGAGAATGCGGGCTGACCACCTCGAAGCGGCCGCCGGCGCGCACCATGTCTTCAACCGGGCGGTATTCGGAGTGCGCAACCACAGGATGCTCGGTAGCAAACGCCATGTTCACCAGGGTAGAACTCATCACCGACACCCCGCCGACGACGCAGGCCAGGACAGCCTGCAAAGGCGGACGGGTCACTCGGGGTCAGGTGTTGTCAGCTGTGCTGGCGGCTCCACACCCGGGTGCCGGGGTCGCATTGGATGAGGTGTCCGTCGTCGGACTTCGACATCGTGAAGACCGGTGTGTCCGGCTCGTCACACGAGGTCCCGATGGGATGCACCCCGGTGGTTACCGGTGCTTTGTCCCAGGTGTTGGCTTCGCATACGACCTGCACATTGGCCGTGGAATCGTAAGCGACTTTGTCGATGTCGGTGCACGGACCACCCAGCACCGGCGTCGAGGAGGTCCCGGCCGGCGTAGCCGTGGCGTCGGCCGCCTGCGCGGGATCGGCCACCGTCACGTTCGGCGGGACGTCTCCGGTCCGTGTTGCCACGACTGGGATCCGCAGCGTCGCCCCTTGCGAGCCGCACTCGTTGCTCTGCACCGTTTGGGTCTGCACGCCGCGCAGCGTGCCGTCCGGTTCCGGTGTCAATGACCACACCACCGTCTCGGACTGCGTGGACATTGGTGCTCCACTCGACTTGCGGCACTGCACCTGCACCTGTCTGGGCTCAGCCTGCCAGTGGCCGTCGACGAAATGCAGAACACCGGTATTGCCGGTGCCGGTGGTCTTGGCCCATTGATGGCTGGCGTCGTCCAGCTTGGTTCCGGTGGCAGCACACCCGGTCGCGGTGCACGCGGAGGTAAAGGCCCACCAACTGGTGACCCCACCGTTATTGCGGATGACGCCGTTGGACGTCTGCTTCGCGCGGTCGTAGTCCAGCCGGAAGGAACCGTTGAGCGGCGGGGCAGACGGGGCCGGACCTGACATGCCGGCCGGTCTAGCTGCCGACGATGCCGCATTGACGGGCGGTGGTTGCGCGGGTTGCGCTGCAGGCTGGTTGTCCCACGAAAAGAACGAGATCGCCCACGTCACGCTCAGCGACAGCAGCAGCGTGACGATCGTCGCAAGGGCAATGCCGGCTTTCAGGGAAAACCTTTGCCCGGCTTTCCTGAAGCCGGCGCGGCGGAGCACCAGCGACGTTGCGCCGAGGGCGCCCAACTTGGTGCCGCGACCGCCGGCAGCGCGATCGGAGACGTGCTCGCTGAAGGCAGCGGCGAATTCGCGGCACCGATCGAATCTGTCCGCAGGATCCTTAGCGAGGGCCTTGAGAAAAACCTTATCGAGGTCCGCCAGATCTGGGCGGTGGTCGCTGAGCCTGGGCGGGTCCGCGTGCAGGTGCTGCCCGATCACCGCGACCGGATTGGAGTGCCGGTATGGCGGCGCACCGGTGAGCAGGTGGAATGCGGACGCCGCCAGCGCGTACTGGTCGGCGCGGCCGTCGATGTTCGACCCAACGAGTTGCTCGGGGGCGGCGTAGGCGACGGTTCCCACCGCGACGTTGGTCTCGGTGATTCCGCTGATGTCGGCGAGTTGGCGCGCTACCCCGAAGTCCGCCAACAGGATTCGACGGTCATCCTCGTCGGGATGCGTAAGCAGGATGTTGGCGGGTTTGACGTCGCGGTGCAGCAGCCCTTGAGCATGGGCATAGTCGAGTGCGCCGGCGACCGCGGTGACGATCGCACAAACGTCGTGCTCTGACATCCCTCCCCGGAAACGCTCGCGCATCAGTCGCGCTGCGTCGGTGCCCTCGACGTAGTCCATTGCGATCCAGAGATGACCGTCGAATTCGCCGCGATCGTGCACCGCAACGATGTGGGGGTGCCAAAGCGTGGCGGCCAGGTCGGCTTCCCGATTGAATCTCTCGCGGAATTCAGGGTCGCCGGTTGTCCCCCCCGTCAAGACTTTGAGCGCATCACGACGTGGTAAGCGCGGATGCTTGGCGAGGTAAACGTCGGCCATCCCGCCAGAACCCAACGGGCGCAAGATGGTGTAGCCGGCGAAGGTAGTGGGGCCGGTTATCGCAACGCCGGGCGCAACGTCCTTGCCGGGGTCCTTGCCGGGTCGGCCATCCTGCGCGGAATCCCGGTTGGGAAGCGAGCGGATCAGCGGCACCCGGGTTAATAGACGGGTGATCCCCAGGTCCGGGAGCGATGCGTAGCCACGCCGCAGCAAGTTGCCGGAGCGCCGCGGGTCTGCACGCGGAGCTGGTTGGGCGTCCCAGCGCTGCGTCGCTCTGGTCGCCTCATCCATCTGCGATTGCCCCCTCGCTTCCACACCCTAGGCGTGTCAAACGCCACGCTGCCGGTTACCCGCCGCAGGACTACGCTTTGGAAATAGTTGCGGACTGGCCGTTTTCGACAGCGTCAGCCCCGGTCACCGCGGTGGCGCCCGAGGCGCGGCCGAATTCGGACAGTTGGCCTACTCTTCGCAATCATGCCGCCAGATGCGGTGAGCCCATGTTGTGCCGCTTATGAAAGAGCTATGAATCGCGGCTTCATTGCAGCTCGCGGCAAGATACAGGCGAATCACAGTGCGTCACGTGGAAGCCCGGCCGTCGCGGAGCCGATACTGGTGTGGTGAGTCGACCAGCCCCGCCCCTTCTGACCATTTGGCACAACGGCTCAGAACGTACTTTCGCGCCGGGTCACGACGTCGTCGTCGGGCGTGATCTGCGCGCTGATATCCGGATTGCCGATCCGCGGATCTCCCGCGCCCACCTGATCCTGCGCTTCGAACAAGGCAAGTGGGTGGCCATCGACAACGGCTCCGTGAACGGGACCTTCGTCAACGGCTACCGCAGACCGGTGGTCGACATCTATGACGGCCAAAGCATCAATATCGGCAATGCCGGCGGACCGCGGCTGACGTTCCAGGTCGGACCACGCCGCGGAAAAGGGGGTCGACCCCCGGGAAGCGCGTCTCTACCCGACACGCAGCCGTCGACCGTCTCATGGTCGACCGCTGCCCCGCCCGGCCGGTCTCCTGCCCAACCACCGGCCCAGATCGCCGACTCGCGGCGGGGCGGCGCCACGCCCACGCCGTCACCTGTATCGCGGGGCCGTCCCGCTCCGCACTTCCGGCAGCCGCCCTCGGAGCATCCGACGAACGTGCATGCCGCACCGCCGCTCGACGAGACAACGATGGTCAACGCCGGCAAGACGCCGTCCCTGGACGAAGTGCCACCCAACGAAGTCACGGTGCTCAACGCAGGGTCGGGCGATGCATCGAATTTTGCGACCCGATTCGTCAAACTCCTGTCGCCGCGGTCGGCACCGGCCGCCAAACCGGCCGGATCCGTGACGATTGGTCGGGCAACCGACAACGACATCGTGATTCCCGACGTGCTGGCCTCGCGACATCACGCAACGCTGATTTTGACGCCGTTGGGCACCGAGATCCGCGACACCAGCGTCAACGGGACGTTCGTCAACGGCACCCGGGTCGGGTCCGCGATCCTGACCGAGGGTGACGTGGTCACCGTCGGCAACATCGACCTGGTTCTCAGCGGTGGCCTGCTGGTCCGTCGCAGCGAAACCGAGGCCGCGACGCGCACCGGCGGTTTGGAGGTGCGCAACGTCGAGTACGTCGTCGACAACGGCAAGCAACTGCTCAGCGACATCTCGCTTACTGCGCGTCCCGGAACGCTGACCGCCGTGATCGGTGGATCCGGCGCCGGAAAGAGCACGCTGGCCCGACTGATCGCCGGCTACACCACGCCCAGCTCCGGCTCGGTGACGTTCGAGGGGCACGACATTCACGCCGAGTACGCGTCGCTGCGCAGCAGGATCGGCATGGTTCCCCAAGACGACGTCGTGCACCGCCAGCTGACGGTGAAGCAAGCGCTGAGCTACGCCGCCGAACTACGCCTGCCACCCGACACCAGCAAAACCGACCGGGCCAAGGTCGTCGCTCAGGTGCTCGAAGAACTCGACCTGACCAAGCACGCCGACACCCGGGTCGACAAGCTCTCCGGCGGCCAGCGCAAACGCGCCTCGGTGGCGCTCGAGCTGCTCACCGGGCCGTCGCTGCTGATCCTCGATGAGCCGACCTCAGGTCTGGATCCGGCGCTGGACCACCAAGTGATGGCGATGCTGCGCCAACTGGCCGACGCCGGTCGCGTGGTGATCGTCGTGACGCACATGTTGTCCTACCTGGACACCTGCGACCAGCTGCTTCTGGTGGCACCTGGCGGCAAGACGGCGTATAGCGGCCCACCCGACCAGATCGGTGAGGTGATGGGCACCACCAACTGGGCGAAGATCTTCAGCCAGGTGGGCGCCGATCCCGACGAAGCCAACCGCCGTTTCCTCGAGCGAGACCAGCAGCCAGCCCCCTCGCAGGCGAACAAACCGGCCGACTTGGGCGAACCCGTGCATACCAGCGTGCGGCGCCAAATCTCGACAATCGCACGCCGACAGGGCCGCCTCGTCGTCGCCGACCGGGCGTATTTCATCTTCCTGGCACTGTTGCCGTTCATCCTGGGCGCACTGTCGCTGACCGTTCCCGGTAGCACCGGTTTCCACGCGGCCGGCCCGCACGCCGGCACGCCCGACGAATCCGCGCAGATCCTGGCCCTGCTGTTGCCGGCTGCCGCCTTCATGGGCACCGCGCTGACGATTCGCGACCTGGTCGGTGAACGCGCCATCTTTCAGCGCGAACAAGCGGTCGGCCTGTCGACCACCGCCTACCTGCTCGCCAAGACACTGGTGTTCTGCGGGTTCGCCATCCTGCAGTCGGCGATCATCACCGCGATCGTGGTGATCGGTAAGGGCGCGCCGACCCGCGGAGCGGTGCTGCTGGGCCACTCGACGGTGGCGGCTACCGTCGAGTTGTTTATCACCGTCGCCGCGACCTGCGTCGCCTCGGCCGTCCTTGGCCTGGCCATCTCGTCGCTGGTCCGCTCCAGCGAGCAGATCATGCCGTTGTTCGTGGTGGCGGTCATGGCGCAGTTGGTGCTGTGCGGCGGGATGGTCCCGGTGACCGGCCGACTCGGTCTGGACCAGCTGTCGTGGCTGATGCCCGCGCGCTGGGGTTACGCGGCAGCGTCGTCGACGGTCGACGTCCGGCACTTGGTACCCGCCACGCTGCTCCCCCAGGACCAGTTCTGGCAGCACACCCGACATTTCTGGCTGCTCGACATGGGCATGCTGGCCGCGCTGACCGTGGTCTATGCCTGCTTTGTCCGCTGGAAGATCCGCCTCCGCCGCTGACCCGCATTGACTGGACGTGACGCCATCCACCCGCCAAAGCACGAGACGTTCGACCTGCTCGCCCGCACCAACACCGATCCGAAGGGCATCGTGCGAGCCGTCGATGACTACACCGTGCGGCCATGGGGCCTGTACCTGGCCCGCCCCACCCCTGGCCGCGCGCAGTTCCACTACCTCGAGTCGTGGTTGCTGCCGTCACTGGGGTTGCGGGCGACGGTCTTTCACTTCAGCCCCGGTCACGAACGCGACCATGACTACTACCTCGACGTCGGCGAATACACGCCAGGCCCGGCCGTGTGGAGTTCCGAAGACCATTACCTCGACCTTGAGGTCCGCACCAACGCCGGGGTGGACCTGGCCGACGTCGACGAGTTGCTGGATGCGGTTCGGCACGGCCTACTGACACCCGAGGTCGGCGAGCAGGCGGTACGACGGGTGGTCGCCGCCGTCGACGGCCTGTCCCGACACGACTACGACCTGCAGCGCTGGCTGGCCACCGAGGGGATGGACCTCACCTGGCGCGGCGCGCCCACCCAGTAATCGCCGGCCAGATTCCGTTTCCCGAGCCCGGCCGGGCGGGTACTTGCCAGACATGGGTTTAAGCGAATACCGGCGCAAGCGGCTGTCCGGCCGAAGCCCCGAGCCACGCGGACGGCAGCCGCGACGACGCGCGGGAAACACGAGAGGGCCGCGTTTCGTCATTCAGCACCACGCGGCGCGCAGTGACTATTACGACCTTCGTCTCGAGATCGACGGCGTGCTGGTGTCGTGGGCGATCCCCACAGGGCCCTCGGTGAACCCGAAGGACAGGCGGATGGCGCGCCGCACCGAGGACCACCCGTTGGAATACGCAACGTTCGAGGGAACGATCCCCGAAAGTCAGTACGGCGGCGGCAGCGTGATTGTCTGGGACCACGGCACTTACGCCAATAGGACCGTGCATGAAATGACCAAATGCCTCGGGCGCGGTCACTTGTCATTTCGCTTGAACGGCGAGAAGCTGCACGGCGGCTACGCACTGACCCGGATCCGCGAAGGTAAGGAAGAGACGTGGCTGCTGCTCAAGCGCCAAGATGATGATGCCGACGCCGAAAGCAACCCAGTCCGAAGCCAACCCGAGTCGGCGTTGTCCGGACGCACACTGGACGACCTCGACGAATCGTCTTGACGGATCTTACTGGTCTCACCGATGAAATATAGTGGCGTGCAACGATAAATCCGTCTCGCATAATTGCCGAACTAAACCGCCGGGGAGCTCATGCGGGTGCTCGCGCTGCCAACCGGAGAAATGGTGGCCCGCAACCACATGCCGGCGCATAACCGGGAGCGTAATCTGTGCGGTCATGAGCTCCACCATGCACAGATGGACCGCGATCGCCGCTCTGACGGCCGCGGCGGTCAGCGCGCAGTTAACTCCCGCAACCGCGCGGGCCGACCTGCACAACATCACCTACATCGCGCGGGTCGACGGAGTGGCCCCCGGCAGCCAGGCCACCTTCGTCACCAATGACAACCAGACCAGCACCGCGCAGTTGAGCACCGTGCCCGGCAACGCATTCGAGGCCAACACGGTACTGGCCGATCCCCATCAAGCCGGCATACAAGTGTCCGTCCGGTGGCCGTATTCGGCCAATGTGCACTGCGAGATCGACGTTGACGACAACGTCGCCACCCAAGTCGATCAGCTTGTGCGGCCGGTGCCAGGCAGCGCCGACCGGATGAACGGCGCACTGACCTGCGGCGCGCCGCTGCCTAATCCGTAGGCCGCCAGCCTGATGTGTCGGCCCAGTCCCAGGCCCGGCGGTACGCGTCGAGGAACCACGGCTCTTTGGCGGCGACGTACGCCGCAATGCCTCCGCTGGGCGCCACGGCTCGTTCGGCTCTGCGCTTGACACCCAGATATTCTTCCCGCACATCGGGATTGGCCACGAGCCAATCGACGAACAGAAGCGCGAACTGCTGATTGGGCCAGCCGTCGACGCGAAAGTGGACATAGGTCGGTCTGCCGGGATCAGCTGATCCATGAATCCGCTTCTCCCACAGTCCCGGGTCGTCACTGTGGTCGTAGCGCTCGATGGTGCTTCGGGCGTTGGGTTTGCGTTCGTCGCCGGTGATGTGCTCGATGCGCGGGTAACCGGCAGACAGCAGCGTCGCGCCGAGTTCGTCTGCCGCCGGTAATGATTCGACGGTGACTTGGATGTCGATGGCGTCCTTGGCATCCAGCCCCGGCACCGCAGTCGAACCGATGTGATCGACGCGCAACGCCGTTGCCCCGCAGGCGGTCTTGAGGCGGGCGACGATGCGCCGCGCCTGGTCAGGCCACGTTGGATCAGCCGGCGTCAGCCGCGCCGGTGGACGGACAACCTCGCGGGCACTGACGTTGCGTGCGAACGGCGTGACACGCTGATTCCACACCTCACGCGCACGCTCGGCCAGCTCCTCGGAAGTACCCGAATTGTCCAGCCAGACATCGGCGACGGCGCGACGCTGCGCGTCGTCGGCCTGCGCGGCGATACGGGCGCGGGCGTCGTCTTCGGCCATGCCGCGTTGGTCGACGAGCCGCGCCACCCGCAGTTCAGCGTCGGCATAGACCACCACAACCAGCGGGAACAACGGCGCCATCCCGGACTCCACCAGCAGCGGGATGTCCTCCACCACAACGGAGTCCTCCGGGACGGCGGCGATGATCTCGGCGCGCCGCTTGCCGACCAGTGGATGAACGATCCCATTGAGGGTTTTGCGCGTGGCTTCGCTACTGAATGCCTTGGCCGCCAAGGCCGGTCGATCCAGCGCGCCGTCTGGCCGCAGAATGTCGTCACCGAATGCCTCGACGAGTGCGGCCAATCCTTCGGTGCCCGGCTCGACCACCTCGCGGGAGATCACGTCGCCGTCGACAATGACCCCACCGCACTGCGAAAACGTCGCGGACACAGTCGACTTGCCGGCCCCGATACCTCCGGTCAGCCCGATCCGAAGCATCCGATGTGGGAGCTAGGCGCTACCTGCGAGCTTCTCCCGCAGGGCGGCGAGTTGCGCATCGCTGGCCAGCGAGCCGCCGCTCGGCTGCTCGTCGGCCGACGAGCCGTTGGCCTGCGGGCGCTCGGCAGCCTCAGCTTCGGCGGCAGCGAACTTCTCCATCTGCGCGGTGTGCATCTTGTGCCGGCGCTCGGCCTCGGCGTAGCGGGCTTCCCACTCGGTGCGCTGGGTGTCGAAACCCTCGAGCCATTCGTTGGTTTCGGAGTCGAAGCCCTCCGGGAAGATGTAGTTGCCCTGCTCGTCGTAGCTGTCGGCCATGCCGTACTTGGCCGGGTCGAACTCCTCGGTGTAGTCCTCGTTGGCTTGCTTGAGGCTCAGCGAAATGCGGCGCCGCTCCAAGTCGATGTCGATGACCTTGACCATCGCGTCGTCACCGACGGTTACCACCTGGTCGGGCACCTCGACGTGACGCTCGGCCAACTCGGAGATGTGCACCAGACCTTCGATGCCCTCCTCGACGCGCACGAATGCACCGAACGGCACCAGCTTGGTGACCTTGCCCGGCACGATCTGGCCGATGGCGTGGGTGCGGGCGAAGTGCCGCCACGGGTCTTCCTGAGTCGCCTTCAGCGACAACGAAACCCGCTCGCGGTCCATGTCGACATCGAGCACCTCGACGGTGACCTCGTCGCCGACCTGGACCACCTCGGACGGATGGTCGATGTGCTTCCATGACAGCTCGGAGACGTGCACCAGGCCGTCCACCCCACCGAGATCGACGAACGCGCCGAAGTTGACGATGGACGACACCACACCTTTACGGATGGCGCCCTTCTGCAGCTGGTTGAGGAACTCGCTGCGCACCTCGGACTGGGTCTGCTCGAGCCAGGCGCGGCGGGACAGCACCACGTTGTTGCGGTTCTTGTCCAGCTCGATGATCTTGGCTTCGATCTCTTTGCCGATGTAAGGCTGCAGGTCGCGGACACGTCGCATCTCGACCAGCGAGGCGGGCAAAAAGCCTCGCAGTCCGATGTCGAGAATCAAGCCACCCTTGACGACCTCGATGACGGTGCCCTTGACGGCCTCGTCCTTCTCCTTGAGCTCTTCGATGGTCCCCCAGGCGCGCTCATACTGCGCGCGCTTCTTGGACAGGATCAGCCGGCCTTCTTTGTCCTCTTTGGTGAGGACCAGCGCCTCGACCTCGTCGCCGACGGACACCACCTCGTTGGGGTCGACGTCGTGCTTGATGGACAGCTCGCGGGAGGGAATGACCCCTTCGGTCTTATAGCCGATATCGAGGAGCACCTCGTCCCGGTCAACTTTGACGATGGTGCCTTCGACGATGTCCCCATCGTTGAAGTACTTGATCGTTTTGTCTATTGCTGCGAGAAAGTCCTCGGCGGAGCCTATGTCGTTGACGGCTACTTGCGGCGAGGTGACGGAGGGACTCGGCATATTGTTGGGTTGCTCCGGACAGGTTGGGGTCGTAGGGACAAGCTGGGTTACCTAACGAGGCTACTCGACGGTGCCTACGCTGGCCAAACTCGCCCCATTGGCGCCAAGCGTCAAATCACCGCGAGCAATTCACCGAAATTCTCTTGAGCGGCTGAACGCCTGCGCGTTGTCGGGCGCTAATGGGCGGCGGTGTCCCAGCTGCGGCCATAGCCCACCGATACCTCCAGCGGCACGTCAAGCGGGTACGCGCCGCCCATTTTCTCGCGCACCAACGCCTCAAGCTGCTCCCGCTCACCGGCCGCCACATCGAACAAAAGCTCGTCGTGGACCTGCAGCAGCATTCGCGACGCCAACCCGGCCGTCGTGAGGGCCTTGTCGACCTCGATCATGGCCACCTTGATGATGTCGGCAGCGCTGCCCTGAATCGGCGCGTTGAGCGCTGCCCGCTCGGCGGCCTCGCGCACCTGACGATTGCTGCTGTCCAGCTCGGGTAGATAGCGACGGCGACCCAGCACCGTCGAGGTGTAGCCGTCTTTGCGGGCCTGTTCGACCACGTCCATGAGGTAATCCCGCACCCCGCCGAACCGGGCGAAGTACTGATCCATCTGGACTTTGGCCTCTTCGGTGGAAATCTTCAGCTGAGCCGCCAGTCCGTACGCGCTCAACCCGTAGGCCAGCCCATAGGACATCGCCTTGACCCGGCGCCGCAGCTCGCCGGTCACCTCTTCGATCGGCACTCCGAACGCCCGCGACGCAACGAACGAGTGGAGATCCTCCCCCGTCTTGAACGCTTCGATAAGGCCTTCGTCACCGGACAGATGCGCCATGATCCGCATCTCGATTTGGCTGTAGTCGGCCGTCATCAGCTCGGTGTAACCGTCGCCGACGACGAACGCGTCGCGGATCTGGCGGCCGGCGTCGGTGCGGATCGGAATGTTCTGCAGGTTGGGCTCGGTGGAGGAAAGCCTGCCGGTCGCCGCAATCGTCTGGTTGAACGTGGTGTGGATACGGCCATCCCCGGCCACCGAGTTCAGCAACCCGTCGACGGTTACCTTCAGCCGGGTGACGTCTCGGTGCGCGAGCAGATGCTGCAGGAACGGATGTCCGGTTTTGTCGAACAACGACTGCAGCGCATCGGCGTCGGTGGTGTATCCGGTCTTCGTCCGCTTGGTCTTGGGCATCTCCAGTTCGTCGAAAAGCACCACCTGCAGCTGTTTTGGCGAGCCGAGGTTGATCTGTTTGCCGATCACCGCGTAGGCCGCTTCGGCGGCATCACGGATCTGGTCGCCGAATTGGCTTTGCAGCGCGGTTAATTGGTCCAGGTCCACGGCGATTCCCGCGGCCTCCATGCCCGCCAAGACCCGTTGAACCGGCAGTTCCATCTCGGCCAGCAATGACGTGGAGTCGATCCGGGCCAGTTCGGCGTCCAGCGCGTCGGCCAGGTCAACCACGGCGCGGGCGCGCAGCACCGCGGTCTGCACCGCCTGGTCGTCGACTCCGTCGGTGTCGTCGAGGAGTGAAAGCTGTTGCTGTTCAGCTGTTTCCGCACGTAGCTCGCGACGCAAGTAGCGCAGCGACAGGTCGTCCAGCGTGAAGCTGCGCTGTCCCGGACGCACCAGGTAGGCGGCCAGCGCGGTATCGGAGCTGACTCCGTTCAGCGTCCAGCCGCGTCCGGCGAGGTCGTGGATGGCCAACTTGGCCTCGTGCAAGGCCTTCGGCTTCTCCGGGTCGGCGAGCCATGCCGCCAGCGCCGAGTCGTCGTCGGGCGTCAGGGTCGTGGTGTCGATGTAGCCGCCGTCACCATCGGCGGCGGCGATGGCCAGCGCGGTCGCATCGCCGTCGTAGGGCAGATGCGTGCCCACCACCGCGAGCCCCGATCGGCGTCCGTCGGCGACGTGTTCGGCCAGCCACTGCCCGACCGTGCCGGGCTCCAGCGCTCCCCCGCGCACGTCGAACCCCTCGTCGACCTCGGGCTCGACGGCGGCCAACGTGTCGAACAGCCGGTCCCGCAGCACCCGGAATTCCAGCTGGTCGAACAGCTGGTGAATCTGGTCGCGGTTCCACGGCTGCAGCCGCAGCGTGTCCGGCGTCTGCGCCAGCGGCACGTCACGGACCAGGTCGGTGAGCTCCCGGTTGCGCACCACGCTGGCCAGATTCGCGCGCAGCGCGTCACCCACCTTGCCGCGCACCGAATCGACGTCGTCGACAAGCGCCTGCAGCGAGCCGTACTCGGTGATCCATTTCGACGCCGTCTTCTCGCCCACGCCCGGAATGCCGGGCAAGTTGTCGCTCGGGTCGCCCCGCAGCGCGGCGAAGTCGGGGTACTGCTCGGGTGTCAGCCCGTATTTTTCGACCACGGCCGCCGGGGTGAAGCGGGTCAGTTCGCTGACGCCTTTGCGGGGGTAGAGCACCGTCACGTCGTCGGTGACCAGCTGCAACGCATCGCGGTCACCGGTGACCACCAGCACCCGGAGGCCCTCCTTTTCGGCCTGCGTCGCCAGCGTAGCGATCAGGTCGTCGGCTTCGAAGCCCGGTTTGGCAAGCACCGTAATGCCCAGCGCCGCAAGGACTTCCTTGGTGACGTCGATCTGACCGTGAAACTCATCCGGGGTGGACGATCGGTTGGCCTTGTACTCCGGGTAACGCTCGGAGCGGAACGTCTGCCGTGACACGTCGAAGGCGGCGGCCACATGGGTGGGCGATTCGTCGCGCAGCAAGTTGATCAGCATGGCGGTGAACCCGTACACCGCGTTGGTGGTCAGCCCACCTTGCGTCTTGAAATTCTCGGCGGGCAGCGCGTAAAAGGCCCGAAACGCCAGTGAATTGCCGTCCAGCAGCATTAACGTCGGCTTGTCGTCGGCGGCCTGGCCGGCTTCCGTCTTCTTGGTTGCGGTCCTAGCTGGGCTCACGACCTCAACTCTAGGCATTCGGTTGGACATCAGGTCAGCCGTCGCTCACCAGTCACGTCGTATTCGACCACCGTCGCTGAGATGACCGCGCTCGTCTGTTCGTCGCTCGGCCCGCTGCCGCGGAACGCGTCCACCGCCGCCTGCGATTCCCACCGCTCGAAGATGTCGACGCGGCTCGAGTCAAGAAGGTCGGCGGTGACTGCGAAGTCCAGGCAGCCCGGCGCACGTCGAGCTTGGTCGACGACGTCCCTGCACCCCTCCAGGTAAGTCTCCCGCTGCCGCGGGTCCAACACCAGATGACCTGCGACGATCACCATTCCGAACTCCTCTCCTTTGAGTCTCGGCGTCAAGGACCTTGACTACCTCATGCGGCCGAACTCATCGCCAGCCGGCCCAAACTGCAACACGTTTCAGTTTTGCCCGCGTTGTCGGTACGCTGACCGGATGCCAGCAGCTACCCGCCAAGAACCGGCAATCGACGGCTGGTTCGCCGACGACGCCGGTGTGCCGCACCTGATCGGCGGCAAATGTCCGCAATGCGGCACGTACGTGTTCCCGCCGCGCGCCAACAACTGCCCCAACCCCGGCTGCGACGGTGACCAGCTCGATCAAGTGCCGCTGTCGCGGCGCGGCACGCTGTGGAGCTACACCGAAAACCGGTACGCGCCACCGCCGCCCTACCCTTCCCCCGATCCGTTCGAGCCGTTCGCCGTCGCCGCGGTGGAATTGGCCGACGAAGGTCTCATCGTGCTCGGCAAGGTGGTGGAGGGCACCCTGGCGGCCGACCTGAAGGTCGGCATCGAGATGGAGCTGACCACCATGCCGTTGTTCGTCGACGACGACGGCGTCGAGCGCATCGTCTACGCGTGGAGGATCCCGCGCGCCGGCGACGATGCAGAGCGAAGCGATGAGGTGGGGGCACCTCCCGCTTGCGGGGGCGAGCGGCGCTCATGAGTAGCGAACCGGTTTACATCCTCGGCGCCGGGATGCACCCGTGGGGCAAGTGGGGCAACGACTTCACCGAATACGGGGTGGCCGCAGCGCGTGCCGCCCTGGGTGAAGCCGGCTTGGACTGGCGGCAGATTCAGTTGGTGGCCGGCGCGGACACCATCCGCAACGGCTATCCGGGTTTCATCGCCGGGGCGACGTTCGCCCAGAAGCTGGGCTGGAACGGTGTGCCGGTCAGCTCCAGCTACGCGGCGTGCGCCAGCGGCTCGCAGGCCCTGCAGAGCGCCCGCGCACAAATCCTGGCCGGCTTCTGCGATGTCGCGCTGGTGATCGGCGCCGACACCACGCCGAAAGGATTTTTCGCTCCGGTCGGCGGCGAGCGCAAGAACGACCCCGACTGGCAGCGGTTCCATTTGATCGGCGCCACCAACCCGGTGTACTTCGCGCTGCTCGCGAGGCGACGGATGGATCTCTACGGCGCCACGCTTGAGGACTTCGCGCAGGTGAAGGTCAAGAACGCCCGTCACGGCCTGCAGAACCCCAACGCGCGGTTCCGCAAGGAGACCTCGGTCGAAGACGTGCTGGCCAGCCCCGTGGTGGCCGACCCGCTGCGGCTGTTGGACATCTGCGCCACCTCCGACGGCGCCGCCGCGCTGATCGTTGCCAGTGCCAAGTTCGCCCGTGAACACCTCGGCTCTCTCGGCGGCGTGCCGTCGGTGCGCGCGGTCAGCACAGTCACCCCGCGCTACCCGCAGCATCTTCCCGAATTACCGGACATTGCAACGGATTCCACTGCGGTGGTGCCCGCACCGGACCGGGTGTTCAAGGACCAGATCATCGACGCCGCCTACGCCGAGGCCGGTATCGGGCCGAACGACCTGAGCGTGGCCGAGGTTTACGACCTGTCGACCGCCCTGGAGCTCGACTGGTATGAGCACCTGGGGCTCTGCGCCAAGGGTGACGCCGAGGGGCTGCTACGCAGCGGCGCCACCACCATCGGCGGCAAGATCCCGGTCAACCCGTCGGGCGGGCTGGCCTGCTTCGGCGAGGCGATCCCCGCGCAGGCGATCGCACAAGTCTGCGAGCTCAATTGGCAGCTACGCGGCCAGGCGACCGGCCGTCAGGTCGAGGGCGCCAAGGCCGGGATCACCGCGAACCAGGGCCTGTTCGGGCACGGCTCCTCGGTGATCGTCGCCCGCTAACGGCGCCTACTCCGACGCCGGCGCGTCCTTGGGAGTATCCAGGGTTTCCAGAACGACTTCGGCGACGTGCTTCATCGTGGTCCGCCGATCCATCGCCGCACGCTGGATCCACTTGAACGCCTGCGGCTCGGTCATGCCCTGATTGGCCTGTAGCAGCCCTTTGGCCCGTTCGACGAGCTTGCGGGTCTCCAGCCGGTCGGACAGTGTCTCGACTTCGCGCTCCAGCGCCTTGACCTCGCTGAACCGGCTCAGCGCCACTTCAATCGCCGGGATCAGGTCGGAGATCGTGAACGGTTTCACCAGGTAGGCCATCGCCCCGGCGTCGCGTGCTCGTTCGACGAGATCGCGCTGGCTGAACGCGGTCAGCACCACTATCGGTGCGATGCGTTTGCGGGCGATCTCCGACGCGGCATCGATTCCGTCGCGGCGCGGCATCTTCACGTCCATGATCACCAGGTCGGGGCGAAGCTGTTCGGCCAGCTCGACGGCTTCCTGGCCGTCGCCGGCCTCGCCGACGATTTCGTAGCCCTCTTCGCGCAGCATCTCGGCCAAGTCAAGCCGGATGAGCGCCTCGTCCTCGGCGATGAGAACCCGGTGCGGGGTTAGGGCGTCGACGTCGGTCGTGGGGCCGGTCATAACGACATTCTGTCGTGGACCGCGGCGATCATCGACCGCGGGGTTGTGAGTCGGAACGACCGAACCCATCCTCTATGGTGGGAGGCCGTAGCCAGCAGGCCCTCGTATCCCAACTGGCAGAGGAAACGGATTCAAAACCCGTACAGTGTGAGTTCGAATCTCACCGAGGGCACCGAAAACCGCAGATCTGTTTGCCGGCAATTTTGGGGTGTCCGTAGACCGGACGCAGCAGCGGCGGCTAAACAAAACCCCAGGAGGATTCACCATGAACACGGGGCACATCACCGCTCTCGTCACGGGCGCAAACCGTGGATTGGGCAAGCACTTCGCAGCCCAACTCGTCGAGCGCGGTGCGAAGGTCTACGCCGCCGCGCGCCGCCCCGAAACAATCGAGCTCTCAGGCGTCGAACCCGTCCAGCTCGACATCACCGACCCAACCTCGGTGCGCCGCGCTGCCGACCTGGCCAGTGACGTCACCGTGCTGATCAACAATGCCGGCACCTCCACGCGGGCGTCACTGCTGTCCGGGACGTTCGAGGACGTGCGGCTGGAGATGGAGACGCACTACTTCGGCACCCTGAGCGTCATCCGGGCTTTCGCGCCGATCATCGAAGGCAACGGCGGAGGAGCAATCCTCAACATGCTGTCGGTGTTGTCCTGGCTGCATGCTCCCGCCTCCGGCGCCTACTCCGCGGCAAAGGCAGCCGAGTGGGCGATGACCGACGCACTCAGACAGGAACTAGCTCCCCGCGCCATCCATGTCACCGCCGTGCACGTCGGCTACATGGACACCGACATGGCCGCCTTCGCCCCGGCAGACCAAAAGACCGATCCCGCGATCGTTGCCGAACTGGCGCTGGACGGCCTGCTGGCCGGTGAGCCGGAGGTTCTCGCCGACGATCTGACGCGCGCGACGAAGGCGCAACTGTCCGGAACCCAGAACGATCGCTGACACGGTCGCCGGCACCGCCCGAGAGGCGGAGTTCGGCGTCGATGGTCTCCAGGTCGCGGATGCCACCACAGTGCTGAGCGGATGGCGGCCGTTGTCGACCCGCTCCGATCAGGTCGATCGGAAGCTCAGCGCCACCCCGTTCATGCAGTAGCGCAGGCCGGTCGGTTGGGGGCCATCGTCGAAGACGTGGCCGAGGTGCCCGCCGCAGCGGCGGCAGAGCACCTCGGTGCGTGTCATGCCCAGGGTGTTGTCTTGCCGCTCAAGTACGGCGTTGTCCATCGCTTTCCAGAAGCTCGGCCAGCCGGTGCCGCTGTCGAACTTGGTGGTTGACGAGAACAGGTCCAGTCCACAGCCCGCACATCCGAAGATCCCGGGCCGGTGCTCGTCGTTGAGCGGGCTGCTGAAGGGCGTCTCGGTGGACGCCGTGCGAAGCACGGCGTACTGCTGGGGGGTCAGAAGTTGCCGCCACTCCGCGTCGGTGTGGCTAACCTCGAATGTATCGCTCGAAGTGCTCGGCGCACCGGCCGCGACGGAGTCAAGCATTGCAACGCCCCCGGCGAGCACGCCGAGCGCCGCGGTGCCGAGCAGTATGCGCCGTCGGGTCAGAGCCGACGGTCGCGGTGGTGTCGGGTCAGTCATCCTTCCAAAGGTACGCCTGGCGGCACCAATACCCGCCCGACCTGGGAGATCAGGCGGAAGGCGTGGGGTCGAATCTCACCGAAGGCACCCCGAGAATTCACACTGCGTTCCACAATCTCGCGCTCGCCTACTACGCTTTTGTTGTGGTGGCTAAGACGTGCGCCGCCCAACAACGACCAGGTTCGCGGCGAACGCCGGACTGCGTAGAGGCAGTGCGGGCGCAACCGCGTGTCCGCAATCAGGTTTATGCCGACCGCATCACGCGGCGGCGCCGCATCCTGCATCTCACCACGTCGATGGCGGTGTTCGTCAGCGCAGGTTTCGGGTTTATTGAAGTTTTGTCCGCACCCGAGCTGTGGTGGACCGGGGTCATCAATATCGTCGGCGCCGCGATCTACGCCATCGTTCCGTTGCTGTACCGCTTCGGCGAGCTTGTCCCGCCGCTGACCTTCATCGGCACGGCCTACGTGTCGATCTTCGCAATCTGTTGGTTCGTGGGCACCGGCTCGGGCTTGCAGTTCTATTTCCTCGTCGCGGCCTGCCTTGTCGTGTTGCAACTGGGCGTTGACCGTATCTTCTTGGCGGCGAGCCTGGCAGCCATCGCCGCCGGGCTGGTGATCGCACTGCAGTTCCTGGTCCCCCGAGACACCGGCGCCCAGCCGGCGTGGTCTTTGTCGCTGAGCTTCGTTGTCACCACAATCTCGGGCTGCGTGATGGTGGTCGCGACGGTGTGGTACGCGGTGCGCGAGATCATCCGTGCCGAAGAGGCCATGGAAGTGGAATACGAACGATCCGAGGCGTTGCTGGCCAACATCTTGCCGGCCAGCGTCGCCGACCGGCTAAAAGACCCGGCGCGCAACATCATTGCCGACAAATACGACGACGCCTCAGTCCTGTTCGCTGACATCGCCGGCTTCACCGAGCAGGCCAGTGACATGGCGCCGGACAACCTGATCCGGTTCCTGAACCGGCTTTACAGCGACTTCGACGCGCTGGTGGACAAGCACGGACTGGAGAAAATCAAGGTCAGCGGCGACTCCTACATGGTGGTCAGCGGAGTCCCCCAGCCGCGGGCCGATCACGTCGAGGCGCTGGCAGACCTCGCGCTCGACATGGCCGACGCCGCAAACGGACTAAAGGATTCGCGGGGCGATGCGCTGCCGCTGCGAATCGGGCTGGCCAGCGGCCCCGTCGTCGCGGGGGTGGTGGGTTCTCGCCGGTTCTTCTATGACGTGTGGGGCGACGCGGTCAATGTCGCATCCCGGATGGAATCCACGGATTCGGTGGGGCGGATCCAAGTGCCCGAGGATGTCTATCAGCGGCTGAAAAACGACTTTGTGCTGCAGGAGCGGGGTGCCGTCGCAGTCAAGGGGAAAGGCGTCATGCGCACCTGGTATCTCGCCGGACGAAAACCTGACGCCGGTTCCGGCGGTGTGCGCGCCGAGGCGTCACAGGCGGCGGGCGTCTGACTCGTCCCGCAAACGTCCCACCGCAATGTCCGTTTGTGGGAAAATTCGGCAATGGAAACCACTGCTGTTCCAAAGTTGTTGCCGCATTTGTGGAAGTCGACCCTGGTATCCGGGATCCTGGCGCTGGCTCTGGGTGTCCTGGTGCTGGTGTTGCCGGGAGATTCCATCGTCATAGCGGCTGTGCTGTTTGGCCTCTACCTGCTGATCACCGGCGCCGCACAGGTCGTCTTCGCGTTCAGCCTGCATGTCTCTGCCGGCGGGCGAGTGTTGTTGTTCATCAGCGGCGCAGCCTCCCTGGTGTTGGCGGTGCTGTGCTTCAGACATTTCGGCGAAGGCTACGCGATTCTCTTGCTAGCCATCTGGATTGGCGTCGGCTTCATCTTTCGTGGTGTGGCAACGTCGATCTCGGCGATCAGCGATCCACACCTGCCCGGTCGCGGCTGGCAGATATTCCTCGGTGCGATCAGCCTTCTGGCGGGCATCGTGATGATCGGATCGCCCTTCGAATCGCTGGCGATCCTGACGCTGATCGTCGGCATCTGGCTTATCGTCATCGGCGTCTTCGAGATCGTCTCGTCGTTCGGTATCCGCAGCGCGTCCAAGAGGGTGCACCAGGCCCTGGCGGGCGGACCCGCCAGGGCGGCGTGACCGGCCAAATAGTGATCGACGGGATTAATTGATAGCAACAATCGCGGCTTTCTACTACACTGCGTCGTAGTATTGAGTCCCGTTGGCGGGAGATGGCAGATGAATGTCGTCGACGTGTCCCGGTGGCAGTTCGGTATCACCACCGTCTACCACTTCATCTTCGTGCCGCTCACCATCGGTCTGGCGCCGTTGATCGCCGTCATGCAGACGGTGTGGGTGGTCACCGACAACGTTGCGTGGTATCGACTCACCAAGTTCTTCGGGAAGCTGTTCCTGATCAACTTCGCCATCGGGGTGGCCACCGGGATCGTGCAGGAGTTCCAATTCGGCATGAATTGGAGCGAGTACTCCCGGTTCGTCGGCGACGTCTTCGGCGCGCCGCTGGCAATGGAAGGCCTGGCTGCCTTCTTCTTTGAATCCACCTTCATCGGTTTGTGGATCTTCGGCTGGAGCCGGCTGCCGCGGCTGGTACACCTGACATGCATCTGGATTGTCGCGATCGCCGTCAACGTGTCCGCGTTCTTCATCATCGTGGCGAACTCGTTCATGCAGCACCCGGTCGGTGCACGCTACAACCCCGCGACGCGGCGCGCCGAGTTGCACAGCATCGCCGCGCTGCTTAGCAATAACACTGCGCGAGCGGCGTTTTCACATACTGTGGCCGGTTCATTACTGACCGCTGCGACATTCGTCGCCGCCGTCAGCGCGTGGTGGCTGGTCCGTTCTCGTAATCCCGCATCGGCCACCCCCGTTGCGGAATCAGAGGCCCGCTCCATGTTCCGCCCGGCCGCCATACTGGGATGCTGGGTTGCGCTGGTCGCCACGATCGGCTTGTTCTTCACCGGTGACCACCAAGGCAAGCTGATGTTCGTCCAGCAACCGATGAAAATGGCTTCGGCGGAATCGCTGTGCAACACCGAAACCGATCCGGACTTCTCAATCCTCACGGTCGGCACGAACAACAACTGCGACAGCGTTACACGTGTGATCAAGGTGCCCTACGTGCTGCCGTTCCTCGCCGAAGGACGAATCAACGGCGTCACGTTGCAGGGTGTGCGCAATATCCAGCAGGACTATCAGAACCGCTTCGGGCCAAACGACTACCGGCCGAACTTGTTCGTCACCTACTGGTCGTTTCGCGCGATGATCGGGCTGCTGGCGATTCCGGTACTGTTTGCGGCGGTCGCGTTGTGGCTCACTCGCGGCGGCCGGATCCCCAGCCAACGATGGTTCTCCTGGCTGGCGCTGGTGGCCATTCCCGCGCCGTTCCTGGCCAACATCTCCGGGTGGGTGTTCACCGAAATGGGTCGTCAGCCCTGGATCGTCGTCCCAAACCCGACCGGCGACCAGCAGGTCCGATTCACCGTCCACGAAGCCGTCTCACACCACGCGTCGGGCATGGTCATCACCTCGCTGGCGACGTTCACCCTGGTCTACGCGGTGCTGGCGGTCATCTGGTTCTGGCTGCTCAAGCGCTACATCGTCGAAGGGCCGCAGGAACACGACGCGGAGCCGGCTGCGCCCCGGGCACCCGGCGATGACGAGGTGGCACCGCTGTCTTTTGCCTACTAAGGCCTACGGACTCGGAAAGGAGCTGACCCATGGGACTGCAAGAGTTGTGGTTCGGCGTCATCGGGATGATGTTCCTCGGTTTCTTCATCCTGGAGGGCTTTGACTTCGGTGTGGGCATGTTGATGGTGCCGTTCGGCCGCGTCGGCATGGGCGAGCCGGAATCTCGCCGCCGCGCGGCGCTGAACACCATCGGGCCGGTCTGGGACGGCAACGAGGTCTGGCTGATCACCGCAGGGGCAGCGATGTTCGCCGCATTTCCCGGCTGGTACGCCACCGTATTCTCGACCCTCTATCTGCCGCTGCTGGCGATCTTGTTCGGCATGATCCTGCGTTCCGTGTCTATCGAATGGCGCGGCAAGATCGACGATTCGAAATGGCGGGCCTGGGCCGACTTCGGAATCGCGGCCGGGTCCTGGTTGCCTGCTGTGCTCTGGGGCGTGGCGTTCGCCATCTTGGTGCACGGCCTTCCGGTCGATGCCAAGGGCCAAGTTAACTTGTCGATCACCGATGTGCTCAATGCCTACACGCTGTTGGGCGGTTTGGCCACAGCGGGGCTGTTTCTGTTCTATGGCGCGGTGTTCGTTGCCCTGAAGACCTCCGGCCCGATCCGCGACGACGCTCACCGATTCACGGCCTGGCTATCACTCCCGGTGACCGGATTGGTTGGGATCTTTGGGCTTTGGACGCAACTGGCGTACGGCAAGAACTGGACCTGGCTGGTGCTCGGGGTCGCGGTGGTCGCGCAGCTGGCGGCGGTGGCGTTGGTGTGGCGGCGCGCGGCCGATGGCTGGGCGTTCCTGTGCACTGCCTTGGTAGTGGCAGCGGTTGTGATCCTCTTGTTCGGAGCGCTCTATCCGAACCTGGTGCCTTCTACGCTGAACAAGCAATGGAATGTGACGATCTACAACGCCTCGTCGACCCCATACACCCTCAAGATCATGACCTGGGTGACGGCGCTGATGGCTCCACTGACCGTGGTATACCAAGGTTGGACGTATTGGGTTTTCCGGCAGCGGATTTCGGCTGACCGGATTCCACCGTCGATCGGCTTGGCGAGGCGAGCGCTCTGAGCAGGAGCAGCCGGGCTCCGCTGGATCCGCGACTATGGCGGACATCTGCGGCGTTGCGCCATTTCCTGGCCGCGACAGTGGTTTGCGGTGTGGTGATCTCCGGTTGCGCGATCGCCTCGGCGATTCTGCTGGCGCACATTGCTTCCCGCGTCATCACCGACCCCGCGGCACGCACCTTAACTCAGTGGGTCCCGATGTTGTCGATTCTGCTGTCGGTGTGGGCGGTGCGCACCGTGGCGCACTGGCTTCAGGCACGGCTGGGCCAACACGGCGCCAGCGCAGTGATCGCCGATCTCAGCGGCCGCGTGCTCGCGGCCGTCACGGCCCAACAACCCCGACAACTGGCAGCCCAGCGTGACGACGCGGCCGCGGTGGTGACCCGCGGGCTCGATACGTTGCGGCCTTATTTCACGGCTTACCTGCCGGCGTTGCTGCTGGCGGCGATCCTGACTCCGGTGAGCGCGGTCGTGCTTGGTATCTACGACCTGAAATCGGCTGTCATCGTTGTGATCACGCTGCCGTTGATTCCGATCTTCATGATGTTGATCGGCATGACGACCGCTGAGCGGTCCGCGAGAGCGCTGGCCGCTATGGCCACGCTGCAGGCCCGGATGTTGGACCTGATCGCCGGAATTCCGACGTTACGGGCCCTCGGCCGCGCCGCCGGACCCGAGCATCGCATTGCCGAGCTGGCCGCCGCCCACCGGCGCTCGGCGATGGCGACACTGCGGATCGCGTTCCTCTCAGCGCTGGTATTAGAACTTCTTGCCACCCTTGGCGTCGCCCTGGTCGCAGTCAGCATCGGCCTTCGTCTGGTTTTCGGCGAGATCAGCCTGAGCACCGGTTTGACCGTGCTGTTGCTCGCGCCTGACGTCTACTGGCCGCTACGCCGCATCGGCGTGGAGTTCCATGCTGCCCAAGACGGCCGGGCTGCTGGCGACAAAGCGTTCGCACTGATCGAGGACCGCGCGGACGCCGTCCCGGGTTCTCGGACGGTGTCGGCGCGCGGTGCCGCGATTGTTCTCGAGAAACTCAGTGTCGCAGGCCGCGACGGGTTCAGCCCGCATAACCTCAGCGCGGTGGTCCAGCCGGGCCAGCTGACGGTGCTCACCGGCGCTAACGGCGCGGGGAAAAGCACCGCACTGCAGGCCATTGCCGGGATCACCACGGCCACTTGCGGCGGCATCACCGTGGCCGGAATCGACATCGCCGACCTCGAACCGACCGCGTGGTGGCGGCAGGTGTCGTGGCTGCCGCAGCGCCCGGTGCTCATCCCCGGGACCGTCGCCGACAACCTGGCTCTGCTCGGAACCCTCACTGATGTTGACAACTCTTGTACAGCATCAGGATTCGATCAAGTGGTGGCCGAGCTGCCCGACGGCATGCAAACCGTCATCGGAAGCGGCGGAGTCGGGCTGTCGCTGGGTCAGCGGCAACGCCTCGGCTTGGCCCGTGCGCTCGGGTCGCCGGCGCCGGTGCTGCTGCTTGACGAGCCAACCGCTCACCTGGATGCTGCGACCGAAGCTCGAGTGCTGCAGGCCATTGTCGAACGGGCGCGCACCGGTGACACGGTGGTAATCGTCGGGCACCGCGAGCAGGTCGTCGGAATCGGTGATCACGTCGTCGAGGTGGCCGGAGCAGGAGACGTCCATCATGCTGGCGTCTGATCCCCTGCTGGCTGCGGTGCGATTGCTACGCCCGCGGCTGCCACGCTTGCTGCTCGGCATTGCGCTCGGGGTGTTATCGCTGGCCAGCGCTCTGGCGCTGGCGGGACTGTCAGCCTGGTTGATCACCCGCGCCTGGCAGATGCCGCCGGTACTGGACCTGTCGATCGCGGTGGTGGCGGTCCGCACATTCGCGATTTCCCGTGGCGTGCTGCATTATTGCGAACGGCTCGCCAGCCACGACACCGCGTTGCGGGCCGCCGGCACCGCCCGCGCGCAGATCTATTACCGACTGGCACACGGTCCTGCTGATGTCGCGACTCGATACCACAGCGGTGAGCTGGTCGCACGAGTCGGCGCAGATGTCGATCAGCTGGCCGATGTGCTGGTTCGCGCCCTGCTGCCGTTCAGCGTCGCGGCCGTGTTAGCGGTGGCGGCGACCGCGGTCGTCGGGACTATTTCACCGCTCGCTGCGGCAATATTAGCGATCTGCCTCCTGGTCGCCGGCATTCTGGCACCGTGGCTGGCGTCGAGGGCTGCCGCTGCCCAGGAAGTGCTTGCGCGCCAACATCATTCCGCTCGTGACGTGTCAGCGATGCTTGCGCTGGAGCATGCGCCCGAGTTGCGAGTTGGTGGTAGGTTGCCGAGTATTGTCGCCGAGTCACAACGCCGGCAACGTGATTGGGGCGACGCCATTGACGCTGCGGCCCGACCGGCCGCGTTAGCGGCAGCCATTCCCACGGCGGCGATCGGAGTCAGCGTGCTGGGCGCTGTGGTGGCCGCAATTGGGCTGGCCGGCACGGTTGCACCCACCACGTTAGCCATCTTGATGCTGTTGCCGCTGTCGGCGTTCGAGGCGACGACTCCGTTGCCCGCCGCCGCCATCCAGTTGACCCGGTCGCGGTTGGCGGCACGACGTCTGCTCGACCTGACGTCGGCGAACAGCACTGTGCCGACCGCGCATCCCAAACTGATTTCGGCGACAGCGTTACCACGTCCATTACCAACCGGCCCGTTGCGCGCCCATGACGTGCTTGCTGCTCACCACGGTTCCACGGTGCGGGCCGCGGCGGTGACGGTTGACCTGCCGCCAGGTGCCAGGCTGGCGGTCACCGGGTCCAGCGGGTCGGGCAAAACAACGCTGCTAATGACACTCGCCGGTCTGCTGGCGCCCTTGCGTGGCGAGGTCGCGCTCGGCGGAAAACCGCTGCGCCTTATCCGCGAACACGACCTACGCTGTGCTGTCAGCTTTTTCGCTGAAGACGCACATATCTTCGCGACCACCGTTCGGGATAACCTGCTGGTCGCGCGTGGCGATTGCCCAGACCACGAAATGGCCGTCGCACTGGGCCGGGTCGGCCTGGACACCTGGCTTGCCGGTCTGCCGAATGGTCTGGACACGGTGTTGTCTGCTGGCGCGCAGGCGTTGTCGGCGGGCCAGCGCAGGAGGCTGCTGCTGGCGCGGGCCCTCATCTCGCCTGCAAGGATCCTGCTTCTCGACGAACCGACCGAACATCTTGACGCCACTGACGCTGAACCCATTCTGCGCACCCTATTGAAATCTCACGGCGGTCTGATGGGTGCAGAACGGACTGTGGTGGTGGCTACTCATCACCTGTCCAACAACATTCGGTGTCCCGAACTGCGCATCGGCGCAGGCGGGTACCCTGATTGACAGTCGTCCACGCTGGCCGATCTAGAGAGCGAGCAATGACCGGATCTTCGGACGCGCCGTACAGACGCGAAAACCCCCAGGGAACACCGCAAACCGGGCCGCCGTATCCGTACCCCTACCAATATCAGACCAGCCCATATCCCGGCGGCTACCCGCCGCCACCGCCGCAGCCCTATTACGGTTACCCGCCACCGCCGGTGGCACCCAAAAATTGGCTCGGCATCGCCTCGTTGGTGCTGGCGATCATCGCGCTGCTGAGTGTCTGGTCGGTCTTCGCCCCCATCATTCTGGGGCTTATCGCGGTGGTCATCGGTTTCCTTGGGCATGGACGTGTCAAGCACGGCATCGCCAACAACGGCGGGGTCGCGATCGCCGGCATCGTGCTGGGTGCCTTGGCGATTATTGTCGGGTTGGCGTTCATTGCGATATGGACGACGGTCTGGAAGGACGTCGGCGGCGGCGACTACATCAATTGCATGCAGAAAGCCGGTTCCGACCGCGTCCAGCAGCAGCAGTGCTCCGAACAGTTTCGGCACAACGTCCAAGACCGGTTGAGCGTCACGTTGACGCCGACACCGGTGCCCTAGGCCATCACAGGCCACGCCGACGCGGCATGAACTCCAGCGACAGCAGCACGTAGATCAACGGGACCAGCTGCGTGAGTGACACCAGCGCATAACGCCGTTCGTCCACCGAGTGGAACTTGCGAAGGTATCGATACAGCGACTCAAGCGCGATCAACGGATCCAGCAGATGGATCAGCCAGTAGAAAATGCTCTGCATTCGGCCGCGACGTTGGTCGTCGAAAATCTCCGGGAAGGCTGCAAAGGACAGCGATAGTCGTTGCGCACCAGCATCTTTGGCTGCGTTGATCATGTCGATGCTGAGTCGCTCGTCGATCCCGTTGGGCGCCCCACGGCGGCGCCACGGCACTTCCAGCGTGATATCGCTGCCGCCGCCGGCGGTGGCGTACCGGTGAAAACCCTGCGCCCGCCCGGATTTATCACTCGCGACGATCAGTTGTATTCCCGGGAACCGGCCCTCCAGTACGCCGTCCAGACTCATGCAGAATCCGCGGTCGGTGTGCGATCCGCTGGGCGACGCGCGCAGCACCCCGGACAGCTCAGCCACCTGCCGGTCGTCAAGGTCCTGCTCGGCGACGATCTCGGTGGTGATTCCGCAGTTGTGCGTGCGCTTGACTGCCTGGCGCAAGTTGCGGAAGTTGCGCCCGACCAACTCGAAGTTGGCCACCTCGATGACGACGTCCCGGCCGATCGGCACCGGCCGCAACGATTGGCCGAGCACCCCCGGGTCGTTCCACAGCGGAAGCCGCCGTTCGCTGCACGCCAGCACCACGATTCGCCAGCCATGGGTGTGGCACATGGCGGCGAAGTCGGCGACCAGTTGGGTGAATCGCGCCTCGTCACCAACAGGGTCGCCGCTGACAACCGCGTAGCCGATGCGCGTGCGGTAGGCGAGCGCCGCCGTGCCGTCGGCGCTGAACAGGTAGCACTTGCCCGCCTGCATGGCGAACGGTGCCAGCGGGTCGCCGCTGGTGGCGTTGATCAATGCCCACACCCGAGACAGGTCACCGGGCTGTCGTCGCGCGGATGTGGGCCACATCAGTGCCAGGCCGGACCCCGCGATCAGCACGTCGCCGAGCAGATCGAAAGACAGCACGTGCGCGGCGATCCCGGCGAACAAGACGACGGCCGCGGCAGTCGCGTGTCGGGCCGTGACCGGGCGACCCAGGAAGATACCCCGTGCGACGAATGCGACCGCGGCCAGCACCGTCAACGACCATTCCAGCCGGCCAGTCGCGTGCCAGCCCGCCTGGTCATGGCCACGCACGATCGCCGGGATTAGCCAGCAAGCCGCGCTGAGCAGGACTAGCGCGCTTATCCAACGCGCCGCCGGCGAGTTGACATGGACAACCCGCTCACCTGAGCGGACCGCGGGCGCGACGCCGATCGACGACTCTTTCACGCGCACCTCCGGCCGGCTCGAACTACCCAACCACCTCGAAGATTACGCTTCGAACCCGCTTTGCTGCAGGGTCAGACGGTGTGCCGCAATCGAATCGTTGCCGGGTATTGTCCGCTCGCCTACCGGTGCGAACTGGGGAAATATTTGACCACGCCTTCTTGCACCACAGTGGCGACCGGCCGACCGGAGCGGTCGAAGAAATAGCCGGTGCCAAGCCCGCGGGAGTCGGTCGCCACCGGCGACGATGTGGAGTACAACACCCAGTCGTCGAAATTGACCTGGCGGTGAAACCAGACCGAGTGATTAACGGTCGCAGCAAAGATGCGGTCGAACCCCCACGAGAGCCCGTGCGTGGTGATGATCGAGTCCAGCACGGTGGTGTCCGAGCAATAGAGCATCGTGGCGGTGTGCAACACCGGGTCGTCGGGCAGCGTGCCGTCGGCTTTGACCCAGACGCGGTTGTAAGCGAGCCGGTCACCTTTTTCCCGCATCACCCAGGAAGGGTCGTTGGTGTAGCGCCATTCGATTGGTTGCAGTGCGCTGACGAACAACGGGACAGTTTCCTCGTACCCACGCAGCAGTTCCTTGACCGAAGGCACTGTCTCCGGGTCGGCGACATCGGGCGGCTCGACGTTGTGCTCGAGGCCGCGACCGCCGGCCAGGTAGGACATCATCACCGTCGCCAGCAACGTGCCGTCCTGGGTGACTTCGATGCGACGGTTCGCGAAGCGACGCTCGTCGCGCAACCGCACCACCTGGAATTCGATGTCTTTGGCGGTGTCACCGCCATTGATGAAGTGCGCGGAAAGCGCGTTGGGCGGCAGATCTCGGGTCAGTGTGCGGGTGCCGGCCACGAACGATTGCGCCATCAACAGGCCGCCGAATGTCCGAGGCGGGTTCTTGCTGGGATGGGATCCGATGAAGACGTCGTCGCCCATGCGATGCAGGTCCAGCACCGCCATCAGCTCGTCGAAGTCAGACACCGGCCCAGCCTAGTTGCCCGGCCAGAGCCGATTGCCCAGGCTAGACGTCCTCCTCGCCGATTCGGTGGACGTGAATCAGATTGGTTGATCCGACGGTGCCCGGGGGTGCACCTGCGACGATGACGACCAGGTCGCCGCGTTTGTAACGGCCGAGCGCCAACAGCGACTTGTCGACTTGGCGGATCATGCCATCGGTTGTTTGAATGACCGGCACGATGAACGTCTCGGTGCCCCAGGTCATGGCCAGTTGGCTGCGGACTTCGGGCAGTGGCGTGAAAGCCAGCAGCGGCAGCGGCGTGTGCAGCCGCGCCAGTCGCCGAACGGTGTCACCGGACTGGGTGAACGCGACCAGCGCCTTGGCGTCGAGCCGCTCGCCGATGTCGCGGGCGGCATAGGAGATCACTCCTCGCTTAGTGCGAGGCACGTGAGTCAGCGGCGGGGCGGCCGTCGAATTCTCTTCCACGGCGCAGATGATCCGGGCCATCGTCCGGACCGCGGCCAACGGATGTTTCCCGACGGCGGTTTCACCGGACAACATCACCGCGTCGGCACCGTCGAGCACGGCGTTGGCCACGTCAGAGGCCTCGGCCCGTGTCGGCCGCGAGTTCTCGATCATTGACTCGAGCATCTGGGTCGCGACGATGACGGGTTTCGCGTTCTCCCTGGCCATTTGGATGGCGCGCTTCTGTACCAGCGGAACTTCTTCGAGCGGCAGCTCGACGCCCAGATCGCCACGGGCAACCATCACGGCATCGAAAGCCAGCACGACGGCTTCGAGATTGTCGATGGCTTCCGGCTTCTCGAGTTTGGCGATGACCGGTACCCGTCGGCCGACCCGATCCATCACCTCGTGGACCAGCTCGACATCGGACGGCGAGCGCACGAACGAAAGCGCCACCATGTCGACGCCCAAGTGCAGTGCGAACTCCAGATCTTCGACGTCCTTGTCCGACATGGCAGGAGCCGAAACGTTCATCCCGGGCAGCGACATTCCCTTGTTGTTGCTGATCGGGCCGCCCTCGGTGACGGTGCACACGACGTCGTCGCCGTCGATGTCATCGACTACCAAACCGACGTTGCCGTCGTCGACCAGAACGCGATTACCGGGAACCGCGTCTTGGGCCAACGGTTTGTACGTGGTCGAAACCCGGTCATGGTTGCCCAGACAGTCCGCGACGGTGATCCGCACGGTTTCGCCTTCGGCCCAGTAGGTCGGTCCGTCAGCGAAACGCCCCAGCCTGATCTTCGGGCCCTGCAGGTCGGCGAGCAGGCCGACCGCGCGCCCGGTGACATCAGAGGCGGCACGCACCCGGTCGTAGGCAGCTTTGTGATCGATGTAGTCGCCGTGGCTGAAGTTCATTCTGGCGACGTCCATTCCGGCTTCGACCAGCGCTCTGACCGACTCGTCAGTGCTGGTGGCCGGACCGAGAGTACAGACGATCTTGCCGCGCCGTGCCACGACGAACCAGCATAGTCGCGCTAGCTGATCATCTCGCGTCAGTTACCGATCCGACAGCGGGCTAATGGGTGAGCAGCGTCGGAACCAACGGGAATCCCGGCAGGTTGCGTACGACTGTCCACGCCAGCATCGTGATCACGACGGTCGCCGCCGCCGGCATCGTCAATAGCGATTTTCCGCGGCGGCGGCGCAGCAGAATCCATCCGGCCACCACCGGGATGCCGACGAGCAGCAAGACGTTGTCGTTGATTGCTGCGGCCAGGTCACCGTGCAGCACGTCATGAGTCATGCGCAGGGCGCCGCAAGCGGGGCAGTTCCACCCGGTGAGCAGCCGAAACGGGCAGACGGGAAGGACCGAGTCCGGGTTGTGCGGGTCGACCAGGCCGATGTAACCGAGCGCTCCCGCCAGCAGCACGCCCGACCCCAGCGCGGCGTACAAACGACGCCGATACCAGCGACCGGCGGGCCGTGAGCCGACCGGTGTGGCGCCGTGCTGAAACGGATCGTTCACGCTTTTCAGCATGCCAGTCGGCGGGGCTCCGCGGCTATTATCGCCGCGACCTGGGATTCAGCCTCCTCAGCCGCGACCTCCACCGCGTTGGGGTCGAGCCGGTCAGCTCCGCGGTCGGATATGACACCGCATCCTTGGCTGCTTCGTCTCCGTCGTCGGCCGATTCCGCCTTATCCGGCGCCGCCTCAGCCTCCGCCGCCTCCGCCGCCTCCGCCGCCGGCTCCTCGGGCGCTGCCGCCTCAGCCTCCGCCGCCTCAGCCTCCGGCTCCTCGGGCGCTGCCGCCTCAGCCTCCGCCGCCTCCGCCGCCTCAGCCTCCGGCTCCTCGGGCACTGCCTCCTCAGCCTCCGCCGCCTCAGCCTCCGGCTCCTCCGCCGCCTCAGCCTCCGCCGCCTCCGCCGCCTCAACCTCCGGCTCCTCGGGCGCTGCCGCCTCAGCCTCCGCCGCCTCAGCCTCCGGCTCCTCGGGCACTGCCTCCTCAGCCTGCGGCTCCTCAGCCTCCGGCTCCTCAACCTCCGGCTCCTCGGGCACTGCCTCCTCAGCCTCCGGCTCCTCAGCCTCCGCCGCCTCAGCCTCCGGCTCCTCGGGCACTGCCTCCTCAGCCTGCGGCTCCTCAGCCTCCGGCTCCTCAGCCTCCGGCTCCCCAGCCTCCGGCTCCTCGGGCGCTGCCGCCTCAGCCTCCGCCGCACGCTTCGCCGCCTCAGCTACCGCCTCGGCCTCCGCCGCACGCTTCGCCGCCTCAGCTAACGCCGTAGCTTCAGCGGTGCGCTTCGCGACCGCAGCCTCGGCTTCTTCCGCCGCGCGCCTCGCCGCCTCAGCGTCCGCGGTGCGCTTCACGACCGCAGCCTCGGCTTCTTCCGCCGCGTGCCTCGCGCCCTCAGCCTCCGCCGCACGCTTCGCGCGCTCAGCCTCAGCTTCTTCCGCAGCGCGCCCCGTCGCCTCAGCTACCGCCCCAGCGTCCGCCGCACGCTTCACGACCTCAGCCTCGGCTTCTTCCGCCGCGCGCCTCGCCGCCTCAGCTACCGGCCCAGCTTCCGCCGCACGCTTCACGACCTCACCTAACGCCCTAGCTTCAGCGGTGCGCTTCGCGACCTCAGCCTCGGCTTCTTCCGCCGCGCGCCTCGCGCCCTCAGCGTCCGCGGTGCGCTTCACGACCTCAGCCTCGGCTTCCTCCGCCGCGCGCCCCGCGCCCTCAGCCTCCGCCGCACGCTTCACGACCTCAGCCTCAGCTTCTTCCGCAGCGCGCCTCGCCGCCTCAGCTACCGCCTCAGCCTCCGCCGCACGCTTCGCCGCCTCAGCTACCGCCTCGGCCTCCGCCGCACGCTTCGCCGCCTCAGCCTCCGCGGTGCGCTTCACGACCGCAGCCTCGGCTTCCTCCGCCGCGCGCCCCGCCGCCTCAGCCTCCGCGGTGCGCTTCACGACCTCAGCCTCAGCTTCCTCCGCCGCGCGAACCGCCGCCTCAGCTACCGCCTCAGCCTCCGCGGTGCGCTTCGCGACCGCAGCCTCGGCTTCTTCCGCCGCGCGCCTCGCCGCCTCAGCGTCCGCGGTGCGCTTCACGACCGCAGCCTCGGCTTCTTCCGCCGCGTGCCTCGCGCCCTCAGCCTCCGCCGCACGCTTCACGACCTCAGCCTCAGCTTCTTCCGCAGCGCGAACCGCCGCCTCAGCTACCGCCCCAGCGTCCGCCGCACGCTTCACGACCTCAGCCTCGGCTTCTTCCGCCGCGCGCCTCGCCGCCTCAGCTACCGGCCCAGCTTCCGCCGCACGCTTCACGACCTCACCTAACGCCCTAGCTTCAGCGGTGCGCTTCGCGACCTCAGCCTCGGCTTCTTCCGCCGCGCGCCTCGCGCCCTCAGCGTCCGCGGTGCGCTTCGCGACCTCAGCCTCGGCTTCCTCCGCCGCGCGCCTCGCGCCCTCAGCCTCCGCCGCACGCTTCACGACCTCAGCCTCAGCTTCTTCCGCAGCGCGCCTCGCCGCCTCAGCTACCGCCCCAGCGTCCGCGGTGCGCTTCGCGACCGCAGCCTCGGCTTCTTCCGCCGCGCGCCTCGCGCCCTCAGCCTCCGCCGCACGCTTCACGACCGCAGCCTCAGCTTCCTCCGCCGCGCGCCTCGCGCCCTCAGCTACCGCCCCAGCTTCCGCGGCGCGCCTCGCCGTCTCAGTTACCGGCCCAGCTTCAGCCTCGGGCTCCTCGGCTTCAACCTCGGCTTCCACCTCAGCGTTGGCCTCGACAGTTTCAGCCGCGTCTTCGGAATCAACCGGTTCGTCAACGGCGGCGGCAACGGCAGCAGCGGACGGCGAAGAAACCGTTGCGTCCTCATCAATTGAGTCCGGTTCAAGTAGCTCAGCAGCCGAGCCACTAAGCGTCGCCGGATCCTCGCGACCCTTGGGTGCCAAGATCAGATACACGACCGCGCCGATAAAGACGAACGTCGAAGTAAAGGAGTTGATCCGAACTCCGGCGATATGGGTGGCAGAGTCGTCACGCAACAGCTCGATCCAGAACCGCCCGACGCAGTACCCGGCGACATAAAGTGCGAACAGCCGGCCATGCCCGATCGTGAACCGCCTATCCAGGTAAATCAGTACAGCGAATACCAGCAGGTTCCAAAGCAATTCGTAAAGGAACGTGGGTTGCACAACCATGGCCAGCTGCCCGGTCGACACCCCATCGAGTGAATGCACATCTACGAATCCGGCCGGGTCACGACGGTAGAAGATCTCCAAACCCCACGGCATCGTCGTCTCGCGGCCGAAAAGCTCTTGGTTGAAGTAGTTCCCGAGACGGCCGATCGCCTGCGCGAGAACGATGCCGGGGGCGATCGCGTCGCCGAACGCGGGAAGCGGAATGCCGCGACGTCGGCAGGCGATCCACGCGCCCACACCGCCCAGCGCGACGGCACCCCAGATTCCCAGGCCGCCGTCCCAGATGCGCAGCGCCGCGGCCGGTCCGGCACCGCCCTCACCGAAATAGGTCCGCCAATCAGTTGCCAGGTGATACAGCCGACCGCCGATGAGCCCGAAAGGTACGGCCCACAGCGCGATGTCATAAATCACACCGCGTTCGCCGCCGCGGGCCTCCCAGCGTCGATCGCCGATCAGCAGCGCCGCGACGATGCCGACGATGATGAACAACGCGTAGGCGCGGACGGGCACCGGCCCCAGATGCCACACTCCCTGAGGCGGGCTTGGGAAATATGCGATGACAGTCGTTGTCATAACCCGGAAATCCTTTGGCGCACACCGGCAGCGAGTTCCTCTGTCAACGCGCGCATCGCGGGGAGCCCGGCAGTCAATGCGGCGACGAGCGCCGAACCCACGATGACACCGTCGGCATAGCCGGCGATCTGAGCCGCCTGCCCCCGTGACCGCACACCCAGACCGACCCCGACAGGTATGTCAGAAACCGCCCGCACCCTGGCCACCAGTTCCGGCGCAGCCTGCGACACCACGTCGCGGGCGCCGGTCACACCCATGATCGACGCCGCGTAGACAAATCCACGCGATGCCTCGACCGTCGCCGTCAAGCGCTGCGGCGTCGATGAAGGCGCGACCAAGAAGATCCGATCCAACTGGTGCTGATCGGATGCAGCCAACCACTCGTCAGCCTCATCGGGAATGAGATCCGGCGTGATCAATCCGTGACCACCCGCTGCGGCAAGGTCACGTGCAAAAGCGTCAACCCCATAGCGCAACACCGGATTCCAGTACGTCATCACGACGGCACGACCACCGGCCGCACTGATCGCCTCGACTGCGGTCAACGTATCGCGAACCCGCACACCCCCGCGCAACGCAAGCTCTGACGCGGTCGCGATGGTGGGGCCGTCCATACCCGGATCCGAATAGGGCACACCAACCTCGATGAGGTCGCAACCGGATTCGATCAACGCCGTCATCGCATCGATCGACGTCGCCACATCGGGGTATCCGGTCGGCAGGTACCCGATCAGCGCCGCACGGTTGTCGTGTTGGCATGCGCTGAAAAGTGCTGCCAGACTGCTTTTTTCGCTCTGCTTGACGGTCATGATCGTTCGTCTGCTTCATTATCGAGCACGCCGAACCACTTCGCGGCCGTCTCGACATCTTTGTCACCGCGGCCGGACAGATTCACCACGATGACTGCGCCGCTGCCCAACTCGACGCCCAATTTGACCGCGCCGGCCACCGCGTGCGCCGATTCGATCGCCGGAATGATGCCTTCAGTCCGGCACAACAGCCGGAACGCGTCCATCGCCTCGCTGTCGGTGATCGGCCGGTATTCCGCCCGCCCGGTGTCTCTCAGCCACGCGTGTTCTGGGCCCACGCCCGGATAATCCAGGCCGGCCGAGATCGAATGCGATTCGATGGTCTGCCCGTCGTCGTCCTGTAGCAGATACGAAAACGACCCCTGGAACGCGCCGGGCGAGCCGCCGGTGAACGTCGCGGCGTGGCGGCCGGTTTCAACGCCGTCGCCGGCCGCCTCGAAGCCGACCAGCCGAACCCCGGGGTCGTCGAGGAACGCGTGGAAGATTCCGATCGCGTTGGATCCCCCGCCAACGCAGGCGGTGACGACGTCCGGCAGTCGGCCGGCCTGATCCTGGATCTGCACTCGAGTCTCAAGCCCGATGACCCGCTGGAAGTCACGAACCATCGTCGGGAAGGGATGCGGCCCGGCGGCGGTGCCGAAACAGTAGTAGGTGTTGTCGGCATTGGTAACCCAGTCGCGGAACGCCTCATTGATGGCGTCTTTGAGTGTCTTCGAGCCTGACTCGACCGACACCACCTCGGCACCGAGCAGTCGCATCCGCGCGACATTGAGTGCCTGCCGCGCAGTGTCGACAGCGCCCATGTAGATCACGCAGTCCAAGCCGAGCAGCGCGCAGGCGGTGGCCGTGGCCACCCCATGCTGTCCGGCACCGGTCTCAGCGATCACCCGCGTCTTGCCCATCTGCCGGGCCAGCAAGGCCTGACCCAACACGTTGTTGATCTTGTGAGAACCGGTGTGGTTCAAGTCTTCTCGCTTGAGGAATATCCGCGCACCACCGGCGTGCTCGCTGAGCCGGGCGGCCTCGTACAGCGGCGACGGCCTGCCGGTGTAATGCAGCTGCAACTTGTCGAGGGCGTCCAGGTACGTCTGGTCGGTGCGCGCTTTCTCGTAGGCGGCAGTGACCTCTTCGATCACCGCCATCAGCGCCTCGGCGACGTACCGGCCCCCGTACACACCGAAATGACCACGGGAGTCAGGATCGTGGTCAGTGGGTTCGGCGATCGCCGCGCTGGAACGCGGAAGTTCCGGGCGCAAGATGTCTGCCATCACGAAGGCTCAACGCGCAAGCGGCTCATCGGGTTCAACCATTTCCGCGCATGCGTCTCCTAGACGCCTAGCGCGCCGGCTTGGGGCAAGAGGGATGCTTACCCGCGGTAACCAGGTCGGCGACGGCTGCGCGGGGGTCGCCGCTGGTGACCAGACCTTCGCCGACCAGCACAGCATCAGCGCCCGCGCCGGCGTAGGCCAGCAGGTCAGCCCTGCCCCGCACACCGGATTCGGCGATCCTAATCACGTCGGACGGTAGCCCGGGCGCGATGCGCGCGAAGCAGTCCCGATCCACTCTCAGCGTCCGTAGGTCGCGGGCGTTGACGCCGATCACCCGGGCTCCGGCCTTCAACGCCCGGTCCGCTTCTTCCTCGGTGTGCACCTCGACCAATGCGGTCATGCCCAACGACTCAGTGCGCTCGAGCATCGACTCCAGCGCAGGCTGATCCAGCGCCGCGACGATCAGCAACAGCATGTCCGCACCGTGCGCACGGGCCTCGTGAATCTGGTACGGCCCCACCACAAAGTCTTTACGCAGTACTGGCACCGAGACGGCGGCGCGCACCGCGTCGAGATCGTCCAGCGAGCCGTGGAAGCGGCGCTCTTCGGTCAGCACGCTGATGATCCGCGCACCGCCGTCCTCGTATGCGCGTGCCAATGCGGCTGGGTCGGAGATCGACGCGAGTTCTCCCGCCGACGGGCTAGCGCGCTTGACCTCGGCGATCACGCCGATACCGGGCTCGCGCAACGCCGCCAAGACGTCCAGCGGCGACGACATAGCCTCGGCGGCAGCCCTGACCGCAGACATGCTTACGACGGCCTCACGAGCGGCAACGTCGGCACGGACTCCTTCAATAATGGAGTCGAGCACGGTCGCCGAACTCATGTCTGTCGGGTCCTTCCCCACGGCTGCCAGCAGATCGTTAGCGTCCCTCGAAGGGTAGCGACCGTCGGCGCGCGTCCCGTCACCGACCCTCGGTGTCAGCTTCGTGTCGTGGTTGATCCGGCGGCGGCGCCGGCTCTGACGGTTGATCGGTCGGGTCGCGGCCCTCGTCGAGGGCGTCCCAGATCATTCGCTCCGACATGACCCCCTGGTCGCGCCGCGCGAGTGACCGGCGGGCCGCGGGCGTTACGTATTTCGTCGCGGTCCCGCGGGCCGAGGTCGCCGCACGCATCAACAGCACGGCGCCGACCAGCGTGCAGGCCGCGGTCGCCAAGGTGATCACCGGACCTGGGTAATGCCGCTGGCTGCCCACTAACTCGAGCACCGGGACGCGCGCGAGGTCGGCTCCCCGCGGGGCCACGTCCGGGATGACCAAGAGGCTGATCGCCAGATACCCCGTCGCCAGGCTGGCGACGGCCACCAGCACCGCGAGCATTCGCAGCGCCCAGCCGCGCACGGCCAACGCGGCGACGGCGGTGGCCAGCAGCAGCAGCGCCAGCGGAAGCAGGGCCGCCGACCACGCCGCACCGGACAGTGTGATGAGCTTCGGCGGGCCCAGGCCGTCGAAGGTGCGCAGCTCGACCCAGGTCAGCCGCGATGCAGCCCACAATCCGGCGGCGGCGAGCACCAGCAGGACCTGCGCTATCCGGATGGTCAGCCGGCCCCGCGGGCCGGGCTGGGCGTCAGCCATCCCGATCGGTATCCGGAGTGGCCAGCGTCTCCGCGGCGGCGATCGCGTTGAGCACCGCCCGCGCCTTGTTCGTCGCCTCGGTGTGCTCGTAGGGCCCGTTGGAGTCGGCCACCACCCCGCCGCCGGCCTGCACGTAAGCGGTGCCGTCGCGCATCAGCGCGGTGCGGATCGCGATCGCGAAGTCGGCGTTTCCCGCGAAATCGAGGTAGCCGATCACACCGCCGTAAAGGCCACGCCGGGTCTTTTCCACTTCTTCGATCAGTTCCATGGCGCGGACCTTCGGGGCGCCGGACAACGTTCCGGCCGGGAAGCAAGCTGTCACGGCGTCCAGGGCGGTGCGACCCTCGGCGAGCATCCCGGTCACCGTGGAGACCAGGTGCATGACGTGGCTGTAGCGCTCGATGTGGCTGTAATCCTCGACGCGAACGCTGCCCGGCACGCAGACTCGGCCCAGGTCATTGCGGCCCAAGTCGACCAGCATCAGGTGCTCGGCGCGTTCCTTCTCGTCGGCCAGCAGTTCCTTACCCAGCAGCTGATCCTCTTCTTCGGTCTGGCCCCGCCATCTGGTTCCTGCGATCGGATGTGTTGTCGCCCATCGGTCCTGCACGGTTACCAGCGCTTCGGGGCTGGATCCGGCGATCGAAAACGCCGTGCCGCCTTCATCATTCGGGACATGGAGCAGATACATGTACGGGCTCGGGTTTGACACCCGCAGCATCCGGTACACGTCGATCGCCTCGACATCGGTGTCCATCTCGAAACGCTGCGACGGCACAACCTGGAATGCTTCGCCAGCTTCGATCTCTTTGACGAGACGCTCGACGATTGCTCCGTACTCCTCCATCGTGCGCTGCGCGCGATGCCGAGGCTCGGGTTTGGTGAACGTGGCGACCGTCGACGGCAACGGCTGCCCCAGCGCAGCGGTCATCACGTCCAGCCGCGCGATCGCGTCGTCGTAAGCCTCGTCGACGCGCTCGTCGGTGCCGTTCCAGTTCACCGCGTTGGCGATCAACGTGATGGTGCCCTCGTGGTGGTCGACGGCCGCCAGGTCGGTGGCCAGCAGCAGCAGCATGTCCGGCAGGTGGAGGTCATCGACGGCCAACTCCGGCAACCGCTCCAGCCGCCGCACCAGGTCGTAGGCGAAGAAGCCCACCATGCCGCCCGACAACGGCGGCAGCCCCGGCAGTGCAGCCGTGGCCAGCAACTCCAAGGTGGCGCGCAGGGCCTGCAGCGGGTCCCCGCCGGTAGGCGCGTCATGCGGCACGGTGCCGAGCCACACCGCTTGGCCATCGCGCACCGTCAACGCCGAGGGCGCACCGGCGCCAATGAACGACCATCGCGACCACGACCGGCCGTTCTCGGCTGACTCCAGCAGGAAGGTGCCGGGCCGGTTGGCGGCCAATTTGCGGTACGCGGATAGCGGGGTCTCGGCATCGGCCAGCACCTTGCGGGTCACCGGCACGACGCGATGCTCGGCCGCCAGCGCGCGGAAATCCTCGCGCGAGGTGGTGGCGGCGGCGAGGTTGACGTGCACACAGCCATCTTCCCAGATGCGCAGATTGGCTCTGATCGCTGCTGGCGTAACGTCACAGCCATGAAAACCGGTGACACCGTGGCTGACTTCGAACTTCCCGACCAGACTGGGACCCCACGCAAACTGAGCGCTCTACTGTCCGGCGGACCTGTGGTGTTGTTCTTCTACCCGGCAGCGATGACACCCGGGTGTACCAAGGAGGCCTGCCACTTCCGCGACTTGGCGCAAGAATTCGATGCCGTCGGCGCAAGCCGGGTCGGCATCAGCGTCGATCCCGTTGCAAAGCAGGCCAAGTTCGCCGACACGCAGCGGTTCGACTACCCCTTGCTGTCTGACTCCGACGGCGCGATCGCCGCGCAGTTCGGCGTCAAGCGCGGACTGCTGGGCAAGTTGATTCCGGTCAAACGCACAACCTTCGTCATCGGCACCGATCGCAAGGTGCTCGACGTGATCTCCAGCGAGTTGAGCATGGACACCCACGCCGACAAGGCGTTGCAGACGCTACGGGCACGTAGCTAGCCGGCGCCTTTGTAGCATGCTGGCATGCCGCTGAACGACGGAGATGTGTTCGCCGGATACACCATCGTGCGGCGGTTGGGATCCGGGGGGATGGGCGAGGTCTATCTGGCGCAGCACCCGCGGCTGCCCCGCCGGGACGCCCTCAAGGTGCTGCCGGCCGCGCTGACCGCGGACCGCGAGTACCGACAGCGCTTCAGCCGGGAGGCTGACATCGCCGCGGAGTTGTGGCATCCCCACATCGTCGGCATCCACGACCGCGGCGAGTTCGAGGGACAGCTGTGGCTGTCAATGGACTACGTCGAGGGAACCGACGCCGCCGAACTGCTGCGCACCCGGTACCCATCCGGTCTGCCGAAGGACGAGGTATTCAAGATCGTCAACGCCGTCTCTGACGCGCTGGATTACGCGCATCTACGCGGATTGCTGCACCGCGACGTCAAGCCCGCCAATATCCTGCTGACTGATACCGACCCCCGGGGTCGACGGATCGTGCTGGCCGACTTCGGTATTGCCCGACAGATCGGTGATATCAGCGGTCTTACCGCCACCAACATGGTGATGGGGACGACTGCCTACTCGGCACCCGAACAACTCATGGGTTCAGAGATCGACGGGCGGGCTGACCAATACGCACTGGGCTGCACAGCTTTTCATCTGCTGACCGGGGCGGCGCCGTATCAGGACTCGAATGCGGCGGTGGTCATCACCCAGCACCTGTCCGCGCCTCCCCCAGCGATCGGCGAACGACGGCCCGATCTTGCCGACCTCAACGCCGTTGTTACCAAAGTCCTGGCGAAGGGCCCTGCGGATCGCTATCCGAGCTGTTCGGATTTCGCAACGGCACTGACCGGCCACCCGGGTGTTGGCGCAGCAGACACGGTTGCCGACCGCGCCGCCGCCGCCGCCCCGACGAGACGTGTTGCCGCGCCGCCACAGTCCCCACCACCGAACCCCCGGCGCCGGCGACTGCGGCCAGCGGTGCTGATATCCGCCACCGCGACCGTGCTGCTGCTCGCGGTGGCAGGCGTTGTCGGCGTGGAACTGGTGCGCCACCATGCGAATGGGCGGAGCAACGACGCCACCATCGACACAAACCGGCCGGGCACCGGCACCGCTCCCGCCCCGCCGCCGGGCAACGTCGCCCCCACCGCCGCGGCGCCGTCGATCCAACTCATCAGGTACATCACCGACCCGTCCGGGGTGTTGACCGCCGCGGACCGCACCGCCGTGGAGGGTGCCCTCTCGAAGCTCAACACCCAGCGCAACGTCCACCTGTGGGTCGCCTATGTCAACGATTTCTCCGGCCTCACACCATTCCGGTGGGCCGAGGACACCATGCGCGCCAACGGATTTACGGACACCGATGGTCTGTTGGCTATCGACACCGCCAACCGAACCTTCGCATTTCGGCCTCCGGTCGTTATGACCAAAGGCACCAACGGAACTCGCGTGAATGCCGAACTCATCCGCAAAGAGCGGATCGCGCCGGCTGTACGCAATGACGAGTGGGCCCGCGCGGCGGTAGGGGCGGCCAACGGATTGGAAGCTGGCTAGATCACCGCGGTGCCGGGTGCTGCGATCAACTCCATCATCGCGGCGGCCGTGATAGGCGGGCTGTAGAGGATGCCTTGCGCCACTTCACATCCGCAGTTGCGCAGCCATTCTGCTGTGTCCACGTTCTCCACGCCCTCAGCGACAGTTGTCACATTCAGAGAGTGCGCCAAGTCGATAACAGCTCGCACGATGGCCTCGGCGCGCGGATCCGTCAAGATGTGGCCGATCAAGTCGTGATCGACTTTGACTTCATCGATGGGCAGCTTGCGTAGGTAGGTCAATGCCGAGTAGCCGCTGCCGAAATCGTCGAGCGCGATGTGAATGCTGTGTTCCCGCAAGGCTTCAAGGACGTTGCGGGTTCGGTCGATGTTATCCAGCAGTAGGTCCTCGGTGATCTCGATGATTAACGAGTGGCCCGGCAAGTCGTGTCGTGCCAGCGCATCGAAGATGCGGCTGGGCAGGTTGACGTCTCCGACCAGTGGCGGAAAGAGGTTGACGGCCACCGGCACGTCGACCCCTCGGCGTAGCCATTGGGCGGCGTCGCCGAGCGCCTGGTCCAGCACCAGGTCGGTGACCGTGCGCATCAGACCGTGCTGGCGCACCAGGGGCAGGAACTGTTGGGGGCGCACCAGTCCGAATATCGGGTGTGGCCACCGAACCAGCGCCTCGGCGCCCACCACATGTGTGCTTTGCAGATCGATCTTCGGCTGATACAGCACGGTCAGGGCACGACGGCTGATGGCCTGGCGGAGATCGCTGAGCAGGCGCACCTCGACCAATCCGCCGTGAGACGGCAGGACATCGGATACCGGGAGACCCGGGGAGGTGTCGTCCCTGACGTGCATGTCCGGACTGAATGTTTGCAGGCCGCCACGAAGCCGTTTGGCCGAGTACATGGCCATATCAGCGTGTTTGAGCAGCTCGGGGGCGTGCAGGTCGGAATCATCGGCGCCGACTACTGCCAGGCCGGCGCTGGGTCGCATGAAGATGATTTCGCCGTCGGCGCTAAACGGTCGCTCGAACGCTTCCATGATCTGGTAGGCGATGAGATGGGCGTTTTCTCCGGCGTCTTCGATGAGCACCGCAAATTCGTCGCCGCCGAGCCGGGCGACGGTGTCACCGCTACGTACGCAGTCCAGCAGTCGGTGTGCGGCCTGGATCAGCAGCGCGTCGCCGGCGGGATGGCCCAAGTTGTCGTTGATGAGCTTGAAATCGTCGAGGTCCATCGACAGCACAGCCACCGAGCGATGGTCGCGGTGATAGAGCTGGATTGCATGCTCGAGCCGGTCGTGAAACAAGACCCGGTTGGCCAGGTTGGTCAGTGGATCACGCAGTGCACGATCGGACGCGCTGTGGAGCAGCCGCCGGTTTTCGGCGACCACCAGAAATTGGCGGGCCAGCACCGCGATCACGAGCCAGGGCACCACGGCGAACGCGGGATCGGATTTCAAGATGTTGCGGAACTCGACGAGTTCGAGGCCACCGGCGATGGCCAGCGGGAGGTAGGGCAGCCACAACGCAAGGAACGCGGCGGTGGGGACCGCAGCGATATGGAGGAGGCGCCGAAGCGCCGCCGGTGATCGTGCCACTGCACCCTGGCCCATCTCCGGGTTTTATCCAGGGCCGCCCGGGCGGCGTTTCACGACACGCTAGCAACAGTTCTGCCGCTTCGGCATAACATCCGCGCAGATCACACACTCTGTTTGCCGTCACGTCGACGGCGGAAGAGGCAGTCAATCCCGGCAGCGGTCGAAACATCGGACTAACTGCCCGATTATCCGGACGCAAAAACCGGACACATCCGCATGCAGCGCACTCAGAACGTGTAGTTGACGTTGCCGTCAATCACTGGCTGGACGCACAACAGCTAGTAGTCGCATGCGTGTAGCAAACTCTTTAAGCAACTGAACTACATGCCCGCGCTGTCGCGAGCTCTCATTCATCCGGTTCCAATAGCACGTCGGCGTCGAAGCAGCTGTGGTCGCCGGTGTGACAGGCGCCGCCGACTTGATCGACCACCAATAGCACCGCGTCGCCGTCGCAGTCCAGCCGCACCGAATGCACATGCTGGGTGTGGCCGGACGTGGCGCCCTTGACCCACTGCTCGCCGCGGGAGCGCGAAAAGTACGTGCCCTCGCGGGTTTCCAGCGTGCGGGCCAGCGCCTCGTCATCCATCCAGGCGACCATCAACACGTCGCCGCTGCTGCGCTCCTGAACAATGGCGGTGAACAATCCGTCGTCGTTGCGTTTGAGGCGCGCCGCGATTGCCGGATCGAGCGTCATCGCACGGTGATCCCTTCTGCGGCCATGGCCGCCTTCACCTGCCCGATCGTCAACTGCCGGAAGTGAAACACGCTGGCGGCCAATACCGCATCGGCGCCCGCGACGACTGCCGGTGCGAAATGTTCGGGAGCACCTGCACCTCCACTGGCAATCACCGGCACCGTCACCGCCGCGCGAACCGCCCGCAGCATTGCCAGATCGAAACCGGCCTGGGTGCCGTCGGCATCCATTGAATTGAGCAGAATCTCGCCCACCCCCAGCTCGGCGCCGCGAGCCGCCCACTCGACAGCGTCGATGCCGGTGCCCCGCCGCCCCCCGTGGGTGGTGACCTCCCAGCCTGACGGGGTGGGGGCCGAGCCGGCCGGCACGGTGCGAGCGTCGACAGACAACACGATGCACTGAGAACCGAACTTGGCCGCCATCTCGGCCAGCAACTCGGGTCGCGCAATGGCGGCGGTATTGATCGACACCTTGTCCGCTCCCGCCCGCAACAACACGTCGACGTCGGCGACCGTCCGCACGCCACCGCCGACGGTGAGCGGAATGAACACCTGCTCGGCGGTGCGACGGACCACCTCCAGCATCGTGGCCCGCCCCGACGACGACGCGGTCACGTCGAGGAAGGTCAGCTCGTCGGCACCTTCGGCGTCGTAGGCCGCGGCGAGTTCCACGGGATCACCTGCGTCCCGGAGGTTCTCGAAATTGACACCCTTCACCACCCGACCGTCATCGACGTCCAGGCAGGGAATCACCCGCACTGCCAGGCTGGTGCCGCAATAGGCTTCAGTACTCATCGGGTCGTCCTACCTTGCGGAGGATTTTGAGTATTTGGGCGTGCACACCAGGGGCGGCGGCCAACACAGAACGAGAATCGGGGATCCAAGCTTCACCGGCCAGGTTGGTGACGATGCCACCGGCGGCCCGCACCAGCGCCACGCCGGCGGCGTGATCCCACACGTGGTCGCCGAAACTGATTGCACCGCCCAGAATCCCGTCGGCGACATAGGCCAGGTCGATGCCCGTAGCGCCGTGCATCCGCAACCGCGACGACACCCGGCTGAGCTCTTCAAGCACCGCCAGCCGGTAACGTCCGGGAAATCGGCCGCGCGAGTCGGCATTGAAGGTGCCGATACCGATGACCGATTCGGTGAGCTCGGCATGGGTCAGCAGCGGCTGCGGCACACCGTTTTTCGTCAGCGGACCGCCGGACACCGCGGCATAGCGTTCACCCATGAAGGGCAACCACGTCAGGCCCGCCACCGGATCTCCGTCGTGCAGCAGGCCCAACAAAATCGCGGCCATCGGCGACCCGGCGGCGTAGTTGAAAGTCCCGTCCACCGGATCGAGGACCCAGACCCACTGCGAGTCGAGGTCCGCGCCACCGAACTCCTCGCCGTGCACCTGGATTCCGGTTGCTGAGACCAGCGCGTCGACGACTTGGCGCTCAATGGCCAGGTCGACGCTGGTGGCGAAATCGTCGCCTCGCTTGCTGACCGCCGAATCGGCTCGATGACCGGCGATGAACGGCTTTGTGGCAGCGTCAAGGATCGCCGACGCCTCGGCCACCAGCGCATCGAGATCCATTGCGGCCCTAGCCTGCTACCGCTGCCAACGCCTGCGGCAAACTGAATCGTCCGGCGTAGAGCGCCTTGCCGACAATCGCGCCCTCAACTCCGCTGCCCATCAGCGTGGCGATGGCACGCAGATCGTCGAGGCTGGACACACCACCGGAGGCGATCACCGGGGCGTCGGTGCGCTCGGCAACCGCGCGAAGCAAGCCGAGGTTGGGCCCCGTCAAAGTGCCGTCCTTGGTGACATCGGTGACGACAAATCGCGAACACCCTTCGCCGTCAAGGCGTTCCAGCACTTCCCACAGATCGCCGCCGTCGGTCTCCCAGCCGCGGCCCCGTAGCCGGTGGTCGCCGTCGACGATTTGCACGTCCAGGCCGACAGCGACCTTGTCGCCGTGCTCGGCGATCACCTGCGTGCACCACCGCGGGTTCTCCAGGGCAGCTGTCCCTAGGTTGACCCGAGCACAGCCGGTCGCCAGTGCGGCCGACAACGAGTCGTCGTCGCGGATACCGCCGGAGAGTTCGACCTGCACGTCGAGCTTGCCCACGACCTCGGCCAGCAGCTCACGATTGGACCCGCGGCCGAATGCCGCGTCGAGGTCGACCAGATGCACCCAGTCGGCGCCGTCACGTTGCCAACCCAGCGCGGCGTCCAGCGCTGAGCCGTACTCGGTTTCGCTGCCGGCCCGGCCCTGCACCAAGCGCACCGCCCGACCCTCGACCACATCGACGGCGGGCAACAAAATCAACGGCACGTCATAACCCCTCAACCCAGTTGCTCAGCACGGCCGCCCCGGCATCCCCGCTCTTTTCCGGATGGAACTGGGTGGCGGCCAGCGGGCCGTCCTCGACCGCGGCCAGGAACGGTACCCCATGCGTGGCCCACGTGAGCAGCGCGTCGGGTTCGCCTTCCCACCGCTGGGCGGCATACGAGTGCACGAAGTAGAACCGTGCGTCGGCGTCCAGGCCCTTGAACAGCGCGCTGCTCGGCGCACCCGCCACCACGTTCCAGCCCATGTGCGGGATCACCGGCGCATCCAGCCGGGTCACGGCGCCGGCCCATTGCCCGCAGCCGTTGGTTTCCACGCCGAACTCGACACCGCGGGCGAACAAGATCTGCATGCCGACGCACACACCCAGCACCGGTCGCCCGGCGGCGACCCGCTCGGCGATGACCCGCTCGCCGGCTATCGCCCGCAGCCCGGTCATGCACGCCTCGAAGGCGCCGACGCCCGGCACCACCAACCCGTCGGCGGCCGCGGCGGCCCCGAGGTCAGCCGTCACGTCCACCGATGCACCGACGCGCTGCAGCGCACGTTGCGCCGAACGCAGGTTGCCTGAACCGTAGTCCAAAACCACAACGGATTTGGCCCTCACAGGGTGCCTTTGGTGGACGGCACGCCCGGCACCCGCGGATCGATCTCGACCGCTTGACGCAACGCCCGGGCGACGGCCTTGTACTGGGCCTCGGTGATGTGGTGCGGGTCGCGACCGTAGAGGACGCGGACATGCAGCGCGATGCGGGCATTGTTCGCCAGCGTCTCGAATACGTGCCGGTTGACCACGGTGTGATACGGCACGGTGCTGCCCGCAATCGTTGTGTGCCGCAGGTGATCCGGTTCACCGGTGTGCACGCAGTAGGGCCGGCCGGAGACATCGACTACGGCGTGTGCCAACGTCTCGTCCATCGGGATGAAGGCGTCGCCGAACCGGCGAATGCCCTTCTTGTCGCCGAGGGCCTGCCCCAGTGCCTGACCGAGCACGATCGCGGTGTCCTCGATGGTGTGATGCGCTTCGATCTCGACATCGCCCTTGGTTCGCACGGATAGATCGAAGCTGGCGTGGCTGCCCAGCGCGGTCAGCATGTGGTCGTAGAACGGCACACCGGTGTCGACGTGGACGTCTCCCGTGCCGTCGAGGTTGAGCTCGACGACGATGTCGGATTCTTTGGTGGTGCGCTCAACGCGTGCGCGGCGACCGGTGGTCATGACGCTCCTAACGGCTGGGCCAATTCGGTGGCGGCAAGACGGGCGCTGGCCGCCAGCAATGCGTCGTTCTCCGCGGCCAGCCCCGTCGTCGCGCGCAGATATCCTGGGATGCCCACGTCGCGAATCAGGATGCCGGCGTCCAGGTAACGCTGCCAGCTGCCCGGCGCGTCGGCGAATCGCCCGAACAACACAAAGTTGGCGTCGCTCGGAACAACCTGAAAACCCATGCCGCTCAGCGCCGCTGACACCCGTTCGCGTTCGGCGATCAGCGTCGCAACGCTGCCCAGCGTGTCGTCGGCGTGCCGCAGTGCCGCCCGGGCCGCGGCCTGTGTGATCGAGGACAGGTGATACGGCAGCCGCACCAACAGCATCGCCTCGATCATCGCCGGGGTGGCGATCAGGTAGCCCAGCCGGCCACCGGCGAAGGCGAACGCTTTGCTCATGGTGCGCGTGACGACGAGCTTGGTCGGATACTCCTCGACCAACGCGACCGCGCTGGGCCGCGAGGAGAATTCGCCATAGGCTTCGTCGACGATCAGGATCCCGTGCGTAGCATCCAGCAGCCGGCGCAGGTCGGGCAGCGAAACACTCTGGCCCGACGGGTTGTTGGGGCTGGCGACGAACACCACATCAGGTCGACGGTCGGCGATCGCGGCAACGGCGGCGTCGACGTCGAGGCTGAAGTCCGCGGCGCGTACCGTCTGGATCCATTCGGTGTGCGTGCCATCGGAGATGATCGGATGCATCGAATACGACGGGACGAAGCCGATGGCGCTACGCCCCGGTCCGCCGAAGGCCTGCAGCAACTGCTGCAAGATCTCATTGGAACCATTTGCGGCCCAGAGGTTTTCAACGCTAACCTGAACGCCGGTCTGCACGCCGAGGTAAGCGGCCACGTCACGGCGCAAAGCCACTGCGTCGCGATCGGGATAGCGGTGCAGGTCGACGGCCGCATCGCGCACGGATGCGACCACGTCGTCGACGAGCGCCTTGGTGGGCGGGTGCGGGTTCTCGTTGGTGTTCAGCCGCACCGGAACCGCCAGCTGCGGCGCGCCGTACGGCGATTTGCCGCGCAAGTCGTCGCGCAGCGGGAGTTCGTCGAGCGCCGGCTGTTTGCTCATCGCTCGAACCTCCGCCGTACCGCCTCGCCGTGCGCAGGCAGGTCTTCGGCCTTGGATAGCGTAACCACGTGCCCCGAAACATCTTTCAGGGCCGCCTCGGTGTAGTCGACGATATGGATGCCGCGCAGAAATGTCTGCACTGAAAGGCCGCTGGAATGCCGGGCGCTGCCCGCTGTGGGCAGCACGTGGTTGGAGCCGGCGCAGTAGTCGCCGAGGCTGACCGGCGAATAGGCGCCGACGAAGATGGCGCCTGCCGAGTGAATCTGCGCCGCAACCTGATCGGCGTTGACGGTCTGAATCTCTAGGTGTTCAGCGGCGTAGGCGTTGACGGTGCGGATACCGGCGTCGATGTCGTCGACCAGGATGATCGCCGACTGTCGTCCGGACAGCGCGGTTGTCACCCGCTGGCGGTGCACGGTGGTCGCCAGCTGGGCGGCCAGCTCGGTGTCGGTGGCATCGGCCAGGTCGGCGCTCGGCGTCACCAGCACGCTGGCGGCCATTTCGTCGTGTTCGGCCTGGCTGATCAAGTCGGCAGCGACATGCGCCGGGTCGGCGGTGTTATCGGCCAGGATGGCAATCTCGGTTGGGCCTGCCTCGGCGTCGATGCCGACTCTCGACCGGCAGAGCCGTTTGGCCGCGGTGACGTAGATGTTGCCGGGCCCGGTGATCATGTCGACCGGTGACAGCTCGGTGCCGTCGGTGTCGGTTCCGCCGTAGGCCAGCAACGCCACCGCCTGCGCGCCGCCGACCGCCCATACCTCGTCGACACCGAGCATGCGGGCGGCGGCCAGGATCGTCGGATGCGGCAGGCCTTCGAACCGGCCCTTCGATTGCGCCTGCGGCGGGCTGGCCACCACCAGCGAGCCGACGCCTGCAGTTTGCGCCGGCACCACGTTCATCACCACGCTGGACGGGTACACCGCGTTGCCGCCGGGCACATACAGCCCGACCCGCTCGACCGGAACCCACCGCTCCGTGACGGTGGCGCCCGGGCCCAGCGTTGTCGTGGCGTCGGCGCGGCGCTGGTCGGCATGCACGGCGCGGGTGCGTTCGATCGCGACTTCCAGTGCGACCCGGACGTCGGGGTCCAGGCCGGCCAGTGCGGCATCCAACTCGGCGCCGGGCACCCGGACGGTCGGCGGCCGCACTCCGTCGAACGATTCGCCGAACTCCAGCGCGGCTTCCGCGCCCCGTTCAGCGACAGCCACGACGATCGGGCGCACCGACGGGAGCGCGGCGTCCACGTCCACGCCGCGGCGCGGCAACGCCGCCCGCAGCCGGGCGGTAGAAAGCTCCTCGCCCCGCAGGTCGATGCGCGCCATCACGTTCACATCGACCATTGTCCCAGAGAACGGCAACTGCATATTGGGCCGGTACGCTGACCGCAAACCACGAAAACGGAGCCGCCATGTCCCGCAAGGACCATCCCAACAACGCCCCGGGCGTCCCGATGCTCTTCCCGGTCTGGTTCGAGAAGTGGCAAACCAAGTACTTCAACCCGGCGGTCAAGCCGATCGCCCGCTATCTTCCGACGTTCTCGGTGATCAAGCACCGTGGCCGCACATCCGGCAAGGAGTACCAAACCATCGTGACCGCCTACCGTAAAGGCAACGTGGTGGCGATCGGGCTGGCCCACGGCAAAACGGATTGGGTCAAAAACGTGCTGGCTGCCGGTGAGGCCGACCTGCACTTCATCCGGAAGGACATCCACATCACCAACCCGCGGGTCCTGCCCGCTGGCAGCGACGGCAAGGGGCTGCCCTTCTTGGCGCGCCAGCAGATCGGACGGGTCGCGGTCCTCGTCGGCGATATCGCCTAGACGCGGCTGAAAACCGTCTTGCCGACCATCGTCGGCCAGACCGACGGTGCGTCCTCCCACGGGACCACGCGATCGACGACCGGCGATAGGTCGCAGCCGCCGGCAAGCAGCTCCAGGATCTCCGGGATCACGGCACGCGCGCTGACCCGCCCGGTGATGAACCGCACACCGCGGGTGTACATCGGCAGCAACGGCATCTCGACGTTGTATTCGGGGTAGATCCCGGTGTCGGTACACACGCCGTCTGGCCAGGTGGCACGCAGCGTTGCCGCCAGCAGCGCCGAATCGCCGCTGGTGTGCACGGTTACGGGATACGGGTCCCAGGACTTATCGGGCTTGGCAACGTCGTGCACGACCGCGCCGAGTTTCTCCGCCATGGCAAGCCGGTCCGGGTCGGTGTCGAGATAGTCGACGTGGAAGCCGAGCGCAGCCGCGAATGCCGCCGCGTACAGCCCGATCGAAAGCCGGCCGATCACCAGCACGCGACGGTCAGCCGGGTCAAGGCCAGCCAGCTCCGCGCTGTAAGGCCCCACCGCGCGCCAGCCGTCGGGGATGTTGTCCGAGAGCGAGGCAACGGCGATCGGGTCGACGGTCGGCGGAACCGGAATCAGCATCGCGTCGGCGTAGGGCACCAGGACCAGATCGGACATGAATCCGCCGCCGTCTAGGCCGGCAAGCGGGGCCATCCCATACATCGCCATCAACGGCAGTGACGCGCACGAACCCGTCACGCCGCGGCGGCATTCGCGGCACGTGCCGCAGCTGATCTGGAACGGCACGACCACTCGGTCGCCGACCTGAACACTGGTGACTTGGTCGCCAACGGCGACCACCTCCGCCAGCCCCTCATGACCGACCGCATGTCCGGACGGCATCGGCAATCGGCCGTGCGCGACCGCAACGTCGAGGTCGCAGCACGCCACCAGCAACGGCCTGACCAGCGCTTGTCCCGGCGCCGTGATCTCCGGGTCGGAGGTTTCGCGCCAGGCGTATCGACCGGCCTCTTCGAACATCAAGTGCTTCATTACAGCATTCTTGAGTGATCACTCAAGTATTGTCAATACCGTGCCAAGACCCGACCGCAGCCGGGCCGCGCTGATCGACACCGCGGCCACCCTGTTCCGCCGTCAGGGCTACGCCGCGACAGGGCTCAACCAGATCCTCGATGAGGCAGGCGTCAAGCCCGGTTCGCTGTATCACCACTTTCCGCAAGGCAAGCAGCAGCTGGCGGCCGTCGTCGTCGATGGCAGCGGCGCGACCATCGAGCGACTGCTGCGCAGATTCCTGGCCGGCGGTCTGCCGGTGGCTGACATCGTCGATCGGTGGGTTGACCTGCTCGTCGGCGGGCTGACCGCCGATCGGCGTGACGGCTGCCCGATCGAGCCGATCGCCACGGAGTCGGTGAATGCCAGCCCACTGGTGCGCGAGGCGTCAGCGCGCGCCTTCACCGGCTGGTGCACTGCGATCGAAGAGCGGCTACGCGCCGAAGGCTGGCCGGCGGCCGAAGCGAAAAATATTGCCGTTGCGGTGATCTCGTTGATCGAGGGAGCGCTGATCTTATCCCGTATCGCGGGCGATACGGGCGCGCTTACCGCAGCCAAACCGGCGGCCCGGCGCTTGCTTCGCCGCTAGATCACGGCCGCCAGCACGCCTATTCTGGTCGGAAGGGGCGCGGCATGACTCGTGATGAACTTTTCGCCTCGATCGTGGCGACACGCCCCGGTCGCGATGACCTCGTGTACCTAGAGCGCCGCGGCGACTCTTACAACTGGCGAATGGCGACGGCCGCCGAAGTCCGGTCTGCAGCCGCCGCGCCAGACGTGTGGATGTCGATTTCCGCCGCCTGGCCCCTTGACGAACCGGCGCGGCTGCGGGCGTTCTTCGACGACCTGCTCGCCGAACTCGAGTCGATGGCCGACACCGCCGACCGGTGTCGGTGGCCGCTCGACGAGCCCTGGCCGCACCACCACTGAGCGGCTGGGCACCTTAGATATCCAGACCGATGTCGAGCACTCGCGCCGAGTGGGTGAGTGCGCCGACGGCAAGATAATCCACACCCGTTCCGGCGTAGTCCGCGGCGGTATCCAGCGAAAGCCCGCCTGAGGACTCCAGTTTTGTTGCCGGGGCCCGAGCGTCGCGGCGTTGCACGGCAAACTGGGTCTGCCAAACCGGGAAGTTGTCGAGCAACACCAACTCGGCCCGCTCGCCCAATACCTCGTCGAGTTGCTCGAGCGAGTCGACTTCGACCTCGCACGGCAGATCGGGCGCGGTGGCCCGCACCGCGCGCAGCGCCGCGACCACCGACCCCGCCGCCGCGACGTGGTTGTCTTTGATCAGCGCCGCGTCGCCCAAGCCGAGCCGGTGATTGACGCCACCGCCGACTCGGACCGCGTACTTCTGCAGGGCACGCAGACCCGGCAGCGTCTTGCGGGTGTCGCGGATCTGCGCCTTGGTGCCATGCACGGCATCGACCCACGCCGCCGTTGCCGTGGCGATCCCGGAAAGGTGGCACACCAGGTTGAGCAAGGTTCGCTCGGCGGTCAACAGGCCGACCATCTGAGCCTCGATCGTCAACAGCGGTGCCCCCGGCTGCAGCCGCGCGCCGTCGTCGACGCGGTCGAGCACCCGGTAGCCGTCGGCGCCGAGCACCTCGTCGAGCACCAGCAGTGCGACGTCCACCCCGGCGATCACACCGGGCTCGCGCGTGATCAGCGACGCAGTGGTCCTGGCACCGGCGGGCACCGTCGCCGCCGTCGTAACGTCCGGCCCGTAGCGCAGGTCCTCGTCGAGCGCGCGGCTGATCGTGGCGCGAGCCTCGACGAGCTCACATTCCGACAGCGCCATCAGCGCCGCTCCTCCTCATCGCCGCCGGCGCGCACATCAGGACACCGCCGCCAGCGCCTCGACCTGCGCGCTGTCGTCAGCGGCAAGCCGGACGACCAGGCTCCGCGCCGGGGCGGGCGCGGCGTCGGGGTATTCGGCACGGTGGTGACAGCCTCGGCTCTCATCGCGGGCCAGCGCGGCAGCCGCGACCGCATGGGCGGTGACGGTCAGTGCCGCATCTTCGAGGTCGGCCCGCGTGCCAACAGCGCCCACCGGCACTGCCGACAGGGTGCCGATCAACCGGCGCAGACCGTCGGCGTCGCGAACCACCGAGGCATCGCGGCTCATCGCCCGCTGCAGGTCGCTGCGGGCCAACACTGCACAGGCGCTCGGCTCCACCACCCTCGCGCGTGGACGTCCGACCAGCGCCGCGTGCGCGGCCGCGGCCCGTCCCGCCCGGCCTCCGACGACCAGCCCCTCCAGCAGACTGTTGGACGCCAGCCGGTTGGCGCCGTGCATCCCTGTTCGAGCGACTTCGCCCGCGGCGAACAGTCCGGGCAGTTCGGTTTGTCCGTGCACATCGGTGACCACGCCGCCGCAGCTGTAGTGCGCACCCGGGACCACCGGGATGGGTTGGCGAACCGGATCGATGCCGGCCGCTCGGCACGCGGCGGTGACAGTCGGGAAGCGGCGCCCGAAATCCCGGATGCCGCGGGCGTCGAGGTAAACACACTCCTCGCCGGTTGCGCGCAGCCGGGTGTCGATGGCGGCGGCTACGACATCGCGCGGTGCCAGATCGCCCATCGGGTGCACCCCGGCAGTCACCGAATTGCCTTGACTGTCAACCAAAACCGCGCCTTCACCGCGGATGGCTTCGGTGACCAGAGGTCGCCGATTGGCGGTCCCCCAGCCGGCATCGGCGCTGTACAACATGGTCGGGTGGAACTGGATGAACTCGATGTCGCTCACCGCGACACCGGCCCACAGCGCCAGTGCTACCCCATCGCCGGTGGAGCCCACGGGGTTGGTGGTCGCGCCGTAGAGATGTCCCAGCCCGCCGGTGGCCAGGACCACCGACGCCGCGTGAACGATGCCGATGCCGTGCCGATTAGCCACCAGCACCCCGGTCACGGCATCTCTCCCGGAACCCGCGTCGTGCAGCAACCGCAGGGCGGCATGGTCGGTGCGGATGTCCAGCGCACCCGCCACATGGTCGAGCGCCCGCTGCACCTCGGCGCCGGTGGCATCGCCGCCGGCGTGCACGATACGCCGCCGTGAATGCCCGCCTTCGCGGCTCAGCGCCCAGTCGCCGGTCGCTGACCGGTCGAATCGTGCTCCGTCACTTACCAATTCGGTGACGGCACGGTACCCGTCCGCGACTATTGAGGTCACCGCGTCGGGATCGCACAGCCCGGCGCCGGCAGCGAGCGTGTCGGCCACATGTGCGTCGACCGAGTCGTCGGTATCCGGCAACACGACCGCGATCCCGCCCTGGGCGTAGTGCGTGGCCGTCACGCCGGGCTTGCGCCCCGCCTTACTGAGCACGACGACCCGCCGGCCGCCACGATGGGCGGCCAGCGCCGCGGCCAGACCGGCGACCCCGGTGCCGATCACGACGACATCGGCACTCTGCTGCCAGGCCGCGCGGATGCTCATTCGCCGCCGCCAGGCTGGCCGATCGCGATCATCCGCTGCACGCTTTGCCGCGCCCGTCGAGCGGTCTGCGCATCGACGTGGACTTCGTCGGCGCCCTCGATCAGGCAACGCAGCAGCGCCGCGGGGGTGATCATCTTCATGTACTTGCACGAGGCGCGATCGTTGACCGCGCGGAAGTCGACGCCGGGGGCGGCGTTGCGCAGCTGATACAACATCCCGACCTCGGTGGCGACCAGCACCTGGCGGGCGTGGGTGGCGCGCGCGGCGTCCAGCATGCCGCCGGTCGACAAGATCTTGACGCGGTCCTCCGGGAACGCGCCCTCGCCGGCCAGATACAGCGCCGACGTCGCACAACCGCATTCCGGGTGGACGAACAGCTCGGCGTCCGGGTGCTTGCGGGCCTGGTCGGTGAGCTCGTCGCCGTTGATCCCGGCGTGCACGTGGCACTCGCCGGCCCACACGCGCAGGTTCTCTCTACCCGTGATCCGGCGCACGTGGGCTCCGAGGAACTGGTCGGGGCAGAACAGCACCTCGCGGTCCGGGTCGATGGAGGCGACTACGTCGACGGCGTTGGACGAGGTGCAGCAGATGTCGGTGAGCGCCTTGACCGCGGCGGTGGTGTTGACGTAGGAGACGACGACGGCGCCTGGGTGCTCGTCCTTCCATGCCTGCAGCTCGTCGGCGGTGATCGAGTCGGCCAGCGAGCACCCGGCCCGCTGGTCCGGGATGAGCACGGCCTTTTCCGGGCTGAGGATTTTCGCGGTTTCGGCCATGAAGTGCACGCCGCAGAACACGATGGTTTCCTCGGGCGCCTCGGCGGCGATCCGGGACAGCGCCAGCGAGTCACCGACGTGGTCGGCGACATCCTGGATGGCCGGTAGCTGGTAGTTGTGCGCCAGAATCGTGGCGTTTCGCAGCTCGGCCAGCCGACGGATTTCGGCCGCCCATTGCTCGTCGCCCTCGACGCCGCCGTAACCGGCGGGAGAGCTGGTGATACCCGCGGCCAGATCGCTTGCCAGGGCTTTTGCCAGGTCATCCGCCAGCGGATCCGTGCGATTCAGGACCGTCATCGCCGTTCCTTTCACCCCCGACCCGGTTTTCGACTTATAATCGAAAACATGGCACATGGTAGCACCGCGCACGAGGTGCTCGCAGTCGTGTTCCAGGTTCGCGGTCTCGGGTCAGACCCCAAGACCCAGAAGCCCCAGCTCAGCGTCCTACTCTGGCAACGCGCCCGCGACCCGCAGCGTGGTGCGTGGTCATTGCCCGGCGGGCGGCTGCGCCACGACGAGGACATGAGGACGTCGGTGCGGCGTCAGCTGGCCGAAAAGGTTGACCTGCGCGAAGTCGCTCACCTGGAGCAACTCGCGGTGTTCTCCGAGCCCGCGCGAGTGCCTGGCACCCGCACGATCGCGTCGACCTTCCTGGGTCTGGTGCCCTCCCCCGCCATCCCGGAGCTGCCGCCCGACACCCGCTGGCACCCGGTCACCGCGCTGCCGCCGATGGCATTCGACCACGGCACCATGGTCGCCCACGCCCGGACCCGGCTGGTCGCCAAGATGTCCTACACCAACATCGGATTCGCTTTAGCACCAACAGAATTCGCGCTGTCGACGCTGCGTGACATCTACGGCGCCGCGTTGGGGCATCAAGTCGATACCACCAACCTGCAGCGTGTGCTGGCCCGCCGTGGCGTCATCAGCCCGACCGGCACCGTCGCGCAGTCCGGGCGCAGCGGCGGTCGCCCGGCGGCGTTGTACCGCTTCACCGATTCACAGCTGCGGGTCACCGACGAGTTCGCCGCCCTGCGACCTCCCGGCTCCACCTGAATTACCGGCTCTTCAGTGGGTCGACTGGATTCTTAATGCCCTCTTAAGCAACAATGCCCCGATGGACATTGGCAACCTCGCGACCACAACCGGCGCGGAATGGATCGGTCGCGCACCACACCAGGAGTTGCAGCCCAAGGCCCGCCCCCTACTGCCATCGAGGGACCCGTTCTACCAGCCCCCGCCCGGTTATCAACACGCCCAGCCGGGCACCGTGCTGCGTTCGCGGGACGTCGAGCTGGCATTTCTGGGCCTGATACCGCAGCGGACCATGGCCACCCAGCTGCTCTATCGGACGACGGACATGAACGGCAATCCCCAGGCGACCGTCACCACGGTGATCATCCCCGCAGACGTCACTCCCGAACGGCCCTGCCCGCTGCTCTCCTATCAGTGCGCCATCGACGCCGTGACATCTCGCTGTTTTCCGTCCTATGCGCTGCGGCGACGCGCATTGGCCGTGGGCGCGCTGGCCCAGCTGGAGTTACTGCTGATCACCGCCTCCCTCGCCGAAGGCTGGGCGGTCTCGATACCCGACCATGAAGGCCGCAGCGGAACGTGGGGCGCGCCATACGAGCCCGGCTACTGCACTCTCGACGGAATCCGCGCTGCGCAGGGCGCCGAGCGCCTCGGGCTGTCCCCGTCGGCACCGGTCGGGCTCTGGGGATACTCCGGCGGCGGACTGGCAACCGCATGGGCGGCCGAACTCTGCGCTGACTACGCGCCCGAACTGGACATCGTCGGTGCCGTGCTCGGATCACCGGTCGCCGATCTCGGCAACACCTTCCGCCGACTCAACGGCACGTTTATGGCGGGTTTGCCCGCGATGGTGATTGCCGCGCTGGTGCACATCTACCCCGACTTGGACCGGGTGATCAAAGAGCACGCCAACGAGGACGGGCGCGCCCTGCTGCAGCGGTTGGAGCGGATGACCACGGTGGGCGCGGTCATCCGCATGGCGAAAAAGGACGTCAGTGTCTACCTCGACCGCCCGTTGGAAGAAATCCTGACGATGCCCGAGGTTCAGCATGTCTTCGAGAGCATCAGGCTGGGCGCCAAGGTGCCGACACCGCCGGTGTTGATCGTGCAGGCCGTGCACGACTACCTGATCGACGTCGAGGACATCGACAGGCTGGCTGACGCCTACTCGGCGGGTGGCGCTGATGTCACCTATCACCGCGATGCGTTCAACGAGCACCTGCTGCTGCACCCGCTGTCGGCGCCGATGACGCTGCGCTGGCTGCAGGACCGGTTCGCAGGTCGACCGCTGAACGATCATCTGGTCAGGACGAAGTGGCCCACCATGTTCAACCCGGCAACCTACATCGGGATGGCGCGGCTGGGCGTGATCGCGGCAAAGGTGATCACCGGAAAGGCGGTGCGCCGCCGCCCGCTATGACGGCGCGGACGACGAGGCCCCCGCAGTCGGCGGATACGTCGGTTCGACGGCCGGATAGCCGCCGAGATCATCGCGCGCGGTTGCCGCGACCGGTACCGCATATACCAGCGCGGCGGTGGCGGCGGGTAGCAGTAGCGTGCAGGCGATCTGCCACCGTGAACGACCGAAGAACACCGGCGGCGCCTCGGTGACGTAGTACAGCGGGTGGTCGTGGCTCACCGGTGCCGCGGCGAAATCCACTGCGCCGTAGCGCAGATGCACCAGCAGCACGCCCACACCGACCGCGGCCGCGGCCGCGATCACCACGCCGGTGCAAAGCCCGGCGACCATCCCGGGCCCGCGATGCGGCCGCCACTGCCATGCCAGCACGGCTGCCACTGCGGCAACGACGTTCAGCAGCCCGAGCATCAGGAACGCCGCGACGAAGAAATGGTCCGATTCGCCGCCCAGGTAGTCGTGCAACCGCTCACCGTCATGGGTCAACGCCACCACACCGTGGATCGGTGGGGCGAGCCACGCCCATAGCCCGCCGACGAGCACACCCGCAGGCAGCAGTCCCGCCGCGATCGCGACGATGGCCCGCCGCCGCGACCTGCGTGGGGCACTGGAAGGCCGTGGTGCGGCAGGCCCGGTCATCGGCGCGCGTCCAGGTCGGCCGAGTCCACCAACCCGTGCCGCGAGCACTTCGCCCACCAGCCGTCGGGCCGAACCTGCACCACCATTCGCCGGCCGCATTCGGCGCAGAACCGCGGCGGCTCCAGACCGAGGCGCGCCGCCGTCGGCACCGCGCTGCCGGCCGGCTCGTCGCGGCACAGAGCGCCGGTATAGACGTTGTAGATGCCCGCACCTACCGGCGCAGGCAGATCGCAAACCATCAGCTTCTCGTTCTACAGGCTGGCGTTGAGCGCCTTGATTGGCATCTGCAAATCGTCGAGCAGCTCGAGATCGGCCTCGGCGGGCCGTCCCAATGTGGTCAGGTAATTGCCGACGATCACGGCGTTGATACCGCCCAGAATTCCTTGTCTGGCGCCCAGGTCACCCAGCGTGATCTCGCGACCGCCGGCGAAGCGCAGCATGGTGCGTGGCAGGGCCAGCCGAAATGCGGCCACCGCCTTGAGGGCTTCGCTGGCCGGTAGCACCTCGAGGTCGCCGAACGGCGTGCCAGGTCGCGGGTTGAGAAAGTTCAGCGGCACCTCATCGGGGTCCAGCGCGGCCAGGTTAGCGGCGAACTCGGCGCGCTGCTCGACGGTCTCGCCCATGCCGAGAATCCCGCCGCAGCACACCTCCATACCGGCGTCGCGCACCATCGACAGCGTCTGCCAGCGCTCTTCCCAGGTGTGGGTGGTGACGACGTTGGGGAAAAAGGAGCGCGCGGTCTCCAGGTTGTGGTTGTAGCGATGCACGCCCATCGCCGACAGCCGGTCCACCTGCCCGGCGGTCAGCATGCCCAGCGAGCACGCGATCTGGATGTCGACTGTGTCGCGGATCGCCTCGATACCCGCAGCCACCTGGGCCAGCAGCCGCTCGTCCGGTCCGCGCACGGCGGCCACGATGCAGAACTCGGTGGCCCCGGTCTTCGCGGTCTGCTTGGCCGCCTCAACCAGGCTGGGAATGTCCAGCCATGCGCTGCGCACCGGCGAGGCGAACAGCCCGGACTGCGAGCAGAAGTGGCAATCCTCGGGGCAGCCACCGGTTTTCAGGCTGATGATGCCCTCGACCTCAACTTCGGGGCCACACCACGCCAACCGCACCTCGTGCGCCAACGCCAACAGCTCCTCGAGCCGGTCGTCGGGCAGTTGCAGCACCTGCAGCACCTGGTCCTGGCTCAGTCCTTCGCCGCGCTCGAGCACTTGTTGACGGGCAACGGCCAGGATGTCGGTGCTGTCGGTGTCGCGGGTTGGCCGAGTCGCCGCCTGAGTCACCAGGTACTCCTTAAGTCCTTGTCCTTGGCGTGTCCGAGCACGCGGGACCGAAGCGCCCCCGGCTCATCGCAGCCTGCGTTGAACGGTGCCCAGGCTAGGCTAGCGGTGCACACCTGCACAAACGTGACGTGGTCGCCTCGGCGGCTGCTGGGTACCCAGCTGGGGTGTGCAGTGTCGCCCCGGGAGTGAACGCAATTGGGTAATCCGCACGTCGAGTACCTGGCGCATCATTGGATCCTGCTGGCAGGACCAGCCTTCTTGCCGGCGGTAATCGTCGTCGGCGTGGTGCTGTACGTCGCCATTCGGGACAGGCGCCGCGCCGGCGACGATGCAGAGCGAAGCGATGCGGAGAAGCGGCGCCTTACCAGAGCCGGCGACGATGCAGAGCGAAGCGATGCGGAGAAGCGGCGCCTTGCCACAGCCGGCGACGATGCAGAGCGAAGCGATGCGGAGAAGCGGCGCCTTACCCGAGCCGGCGACGATGCAGAGCGAAGCGATGCGGAGAAGCGGCGCCTTCGGAGCGCCGGCCAAGACGACACCAGAGGTTGATCAGCCCCGCCACCCAAATCGGCGAAGTTTAGACGCACGCTCCTTCGGCAACCTACTGTGAAGTAAGTTATGCCCGCCGGTTCGGGGGCGCCACAGCGCGGTGGGGAGGTATGACGGTGGAACTGACCGTTCTCGCAGATCCGCCGGCGCGCGGCGCCGGCCTCAACCAAGTGATCGGCCTATCGATTGCCGCCTTGGTGATAAGCCTGGCGATGCTCTGGGTGGGCTATGCGCATCGCACTCATCGGATTACCTGGCTGAACCGGATTGCCGAGTACCTGGCACAAAAGTTCGATCGCCCCTCGTGGGTGGCCCTGCCGGTTCTGGTGTTCACCACCTCGATCATCTGTGCGCTGTTCGGCTTTATCTGGGACGTGAGCTGGCACATCGGCAATGGCCGCGATCCAGGTCCGTTGGCCAACCCCGCGCACTACTTCATCGTGATCGGCCTGTTCGGTATCTTCCTGGCCGGCATGGTGGCGGTCGTGCTGCCGTTCGACAAGCCAGGGTCGGCAGCGGTGCGCATTACCCGTGACTGGTACGCCCCCGTCGGGGGTGTGCTGATGGCCGGCTGCGGGATGTACGCATTGACCGGGTTTCCACTCGACGACATCTGGCATCGCATCTTCGGTCAGGACGTGACGCTTTGGGGCCCAACGCATTTGATGATGATCGGTGGCGCCGGATTCTCTCTCTTCGCGGTGCTGATGCTGGAATACGAAGGCGAGCGGATACTGCCCGACACGCCTGAGCAGGCGACTTCCGCAAGAGCTAAGGGCCGATTTATCAAATTCCTGCGCTACCTGTCGTTCGGCGGACTGTTGATCGGGATGTCCGTTTATCAGATCGAGTTCGACTTCGGTGTCCCGCAGTTCCGGCTGGTATTCCAACCGATGCTGATCGCCGCGGCAGCAACGCTCGGAACCGTCGGCGCCCGCCTGACAATGGGCCGCGGCGCGGCGATCATCGCGGCACTGTTCGCGGTGGCGCTGCGCGGCGCAGTTGCATTTACGGTCGGGCCCATCCTGGGAGCCGCGATCAACTGGTTTCCGCTGTATCTGGGGCCGGCGGTGGTGGTCGAGCTGCTGGCTTTCACTCCTTTGCTCCGGCGCCCGATCCTCTTCGGCGCGGTCGCGGGTCTGGGCGTAGGCACTATCGGGCTCTGGCTCGAGTCGCTGTGGATTGGCGCGGTGTACCACTATCCATGGCCGATGAGCATGTGGGCCGAGGGCCTGGCGATGGCGGTGCCGGTGGCGGTGCTGGCCGGGATGTGCGCGGCGATGTTGGGCATCGTCCTTACCGGCCAGCGCTTGCCGGGCAGGGCGATCGGCATCTCGGTCGTGGCGGCCACCGTGCTCGTGACCGGCGGCGCAGTGGCCAACGGACTGCACATACTGGTGCCGAAACAGGACACCGCCACGATCAAGCTGACTGATCTCCCGAGTCAACCTGGGCAAAGAATGGTGTCGGCCGACGTGCAAATCAATCCGCCCAACCTGGTGAGCAACCATCCGGATTGGCTGACGATTTTGTCTTGGCAGGGCCGAATGCAAAACGATCGGGGCCTGGTGATCAACCGCCTCGTGCGGGTCGGTGCCGGACACTACGTATCGACCCGGCCGCTTCCAGTGTGGGGCTCGTGGAAGACGTTGCTGCGCGTGCAAGACGGCAGGACGATGACCGCCGTGCCGATCTGGGCGCCGGCTGACGACGCGATTCCCGCACCAGAGATTCCGGCCTTGTCGTCCAGCACGCGTCCTTTCGTGCTGGAGGTCTCGATCCTGCAGCGCGAACGCGATCCGAACGTGCCGGTCTGGTTGTTCACCGCCGGCGGCATCGTGGTGCTGATCTTCACGCTGATGGTCATCGCTGCCCTCACCTGGGGTGCGGGCCGCCTCAACGCCGCCGATGATGCCCCCAAGCAGCCCGTGCAGGAGGACCGCGCACCGCCGCGGGCGGCGTGATGCGGATTAACCGTGCGCTCGTCACTGCTGTGGCGGCGTTGCTGATGTGGGCGCTTGTCGCCTGCGGTGGTTCACCGAAGGCCCCCCAACCCCCGGGCGCTGGTCTTGTTGTCGACATCACCATCGCCAAGGGACAAGTCACTCCCAGCAACGCCACGCTTGCGGCCAAGGTTTCCCAGCCGATCACCCTGCATGTCACGAGCGACGCCGCTGATGAGCTGCATGTGCATTCGGTGCCCGATCACAAGTTCCAGGTGGCCGCGGTGGCCGATCAGACGTTTCAGTTCAGCGTTGACGTTCCCGGCAATGTCGATGTCGAATTGCATCATCTCGACCGCACCGTCGCCACCATTCAAGTGCGTCCGTGACCGACGCGGTCCTTGCGCACGGTCTCGGCGGATCGAGCGATCTTCCAGTCCCGTACGCCTTTTCGGTCATCGGGGCCGCGTGGGCGTTGACGTTCACCTTCGCCCTGGTCGCATTCGCCTGGCGGCGGCCCCGGTTTGATCCGCTCAAACCCGCTCACTCGTTGCCGGCAGCGCTGACCACGCTGGTGGACTCGCGGGTCACCCGCGGGATCGCGGCGGCCGCGGCGTTAGCTTTCGCCGTGTGGGTGGTGTTGGCCGGGCTATGCGGACCGCAGACGCAGACGAATGCGCTGCTCGGTGCCTTCTATGTGCTGTTGTGGGTTGGGCTGGTGGCGATTTCGCTGCTTTTCGGACCGGTATGGCGAGTCATTTCACCGGTACGCACGGTGTATCTGCTGTTGAAACGCATCACACCGGAACGCCTGGCCCAGCCGCGGCTGTCGTACCCCGAGGCCTGGGGGTACCGCCCAGCCGCGGTAGGCCTGTTCGCGTTTGTGTGGCTGGAATTGGCCAGCCCCAACCCGGCCGCGCTGCTGTGGGTCAAGACATGGCTGCTGAGCTATGCCGTGGTGCTGCTGGGCGGGGCGTGGCTATGCGGGCAACGGTGGTTCGCCCGGGTCGACCCGTTCGGGGTGTACAGCATGGCGGTCTCGCGGCTCTCGCCGTTTCGACGCGATCCGGAGACCCGGAGAATCGCGATCGGCAACCCCTTTGATCATCTGCTGTCGTTGCCCATTCGGCCGGGCGTGGTCGCGGTGCTGGCGGTGCTGCTTGGCTCCACCGCATTCGACAGCTTCTCGGCGTCGGTGACCTGGCGCAACTTCGCCGACCGGCTCGCAAAGGCTGTTCACGTTGTGCCAGTGACGGTTTCGTTGTCCGCCCTGCGCACCATCGGGTTGCTGGTCTTCGTTTTGGTGGTGGCGACGACCTTTTCGCTGGCTGCCCGTGCGACGGGCGGGGTCGACCGCGAGCAGCGTCGCGCGTTACCCGGCCAGCTGGCGCACTCGCTGATCCCCATCGTGGTGGGCTACGTCTTCGCCCACTACCTGTCCTATCTCGTGGAGCGCGGCCAGCAGGCCGTGTTCGCCCTCGCCGATCCGTTCGGGAGGGGCTGGAATCTGCTCGGGCTTGGGCACTTACACGTCGTCTATGTGCTGTCCTTGCACCCCACGGTGCTGGCCGTGATCAAGGTGTCATGCGTGGTCACCGGGCACATCGTGGCGGTGATCGCGGCCCATGACAAAGCGCTGCGGCTACTGCCCGCGGGCCATCAACTCACCGGCCAGCTCACCATGATGCTGGTCATGGTCGGCTACACGTTCACCGGCTTGTACTTGCTCTTCAGCGCCTAGCACCGGCGGTGTGCGGTGACGTTATTCGAAGACGCCGTCGTGCAGCTCCGCAAACAGTTCGGTGTTGCGGCTGTAGTCGACGAGCACGTCGATAATGGTCACTCCGGGCTCGGTCAGCGATTGTTTGAACGCGTTCTCGAACTCGGTCATGCCGCTGAGCCGGATGCCTTTGGCGCCGAAGGCTGCGGCGTAATGAGCGATGTCGTAGTCGCCCAGTTGCACCCCTGACGTGCGACCGTATTTCAGCTGCTCCTGGAATGCGACCATGTTGTAAGCGTTGTCGCGCATGATGACGTGGGTGAAGCTCAGGCCCAACCGCGTTGCGGTTTCCAATTCTTGTGCGCTGAAGAGGAATCCACCGTCGCCGGATACCGACACCACCGGGGTGCCCGGTCGTACCATCGCGGCGGCCATGGCCCACGGCAACGCGACACCGAGGGTCTGTTGGCCGTCGGAGAACAGCAGCCGCCGAGGCCGGTAAACGCGAAAGTGCCTGGCCATGTAAATGTAGTGCGATCCCACGTCACAAGCGACGGTGGCGTCGTCGTCGATGAGGTCCCTGATCTTCAGGACAACGGCAGCCGGGTTGAGGCCGATGCCGGTCTGCGGGCGATTTCGGGCTTCCTCGTCGATGTTCACCAGCGCCGCACGTTGTGTGGCGCAGTGAGCGCTCACGGCGTCGTTCAGCCGCAGGCCGGTCAACGGCCGGATCAACTCGGTCAGCGTCGCGGCGATGTCGCCGCGCAACTCCAGTGCGGGCTGGTAGTGGTTGTCGATATCGGCGGGCACCTCGTCGATATGGATCAGCGTGCGAGTCGGATCCGAATTCCACAGCCGCGGATCGTATTCGACCGGGTCGAAGCCGACGGTCACCAAGACATCTGCATGGCCGATCACGATGTCCCCGGGTTGGTTGCGGAACAGCCCGACGCGCCCTACAAAGTGATCCTCGAGTTCGCGCGACACCACACCGGCGGCCTGAAATGTCTCGACCACCGGCAGGTCGGTGACTGCGAGCAACTCACGCAGCGCTGCACACGGCTCGGGCTCGCCGACGCGTACACCGACGAAGAGGACTGGGCGCTGTGCCGCGCGAATCAAGTTGACGGCCTGGGTAATTCGATCTGCCGGCGCGGGACCCAGAGCCGGCACCGGCGACGGTGCAATGATTGCCGCTGATGTGGTGGCCGCCAACACGTCAGCGGGGAGCACCACGGCAGCGGCACCGCGCGGCGGGGTGAGTGCGATGCGGATGGCGTTGGCGATCGCTTCGGGCACGTTATCGGGGTCGTTGACCTCGCCGGTGTATTTCGTGAACGGTTTCAGCGCGGCAACGGCATCCATCGATTGATGGGTGCGCTTGAGCCGGTCGGGCCGTTGTACGGCACCGCAGATCGCCACCATGGGGTCCTGCTCAGTGGTGGCGGTGATCAGTCCGGTGGCCAGATTCGTGGTGCCCGGTCCCGATGTCACCAGTGCGACCCCCGGCGTGCCGGTAAGCCGGCCGACCGCGGCGGCCATGAACGCCGCGTTCTGCTCGTGGCGGCAGACCACCAGTTCCGGGCCGCCGTCGGCCAGAGCGTCGTAGACGGAGTCGATCTTGGCCCCGGGTACGCCAAAGATGTACCGGACGCCATAGGCGGCGAGCGTTTCGACCACGCGTTGAGCGGATCGCACGTCGTCGTTGCTCAGCTCATCCTCCCTCAGTGCGGCGGATTTGGGTGTCGACGTCGGCCCTGTTCAACTCGGCGGCAAGGAATTCCGGTGTACGCGGCAGGCTCAAATGCAGATCAGAGCGCACGCTGATCTCAACCCGACCTCGGGTCAACCGGTAGTCGAGCGCGTGTCCGCCGTGGCGCCGTTGGGCGTCGACGAAATGGGAGTGGTAGCCGGCCACCGAGATACCCTGCTCGTAGTCGGGCATCCGGAATCCAGCCAGTGTGCCGGTAACGTCGCGAAAGGTCACCTCCTGTTGGTCTTGGGTGGCCTCGGTGAATGGCGGGTAGGGCCGATGCTGCTCGGTCACCGTGCGGGTGCGAATCACGCTGAAATCACCCGTGACACGGACGGCGACGATCAAGTTCGTGCTCTGCAGCGACTCATCGATGCGCGTTTTGAGCTCGGCACGATCGACGGGCGCGGACACCTCGAACGCGCGGTCGGCGTCGAACCAGGTGACAACTGCGAACGGGGTGCCCTGGTCCGGCTCGGCGACCTGTGCGCTGCCGTCGCTGCGCAGTTGGTAGCAGACGCCGTCGAGCACCAGCATCTCGCCGTCGAGACCGTTGAATGTGCCGAGGCCAAAATCGCCGTGCCGCAACAGCTCCCGGATCGTGACATCGCCGTCGTAGACGCCGTCGAGCAACGCGCCCATCGTCGAGGTCTGGTAGACCTCGCTGCCGTGGCGATGCGTGAGCATCGCGTGCGCCCAGCCGCGCAAGAGGCTCGCAGGGGACTCGGCCGGGTCAAACGCCATCGTGGATCTCCATCGTCGCGACGCGCTAAGGATTGTTTCGCGCATTCGCCGCGTCGTCAACGCGACCACCGGCCCTCGATCAACAGTGACGGTGGTCTGGGCCGGTCCGCTGGGCATTCGAACGGTTGCGCACTGGATATCGCGGCGCGATGGTTCTTTCAGGCGAGTACAGGGAGGCATCTGATGAGCGGTATGGAATTGGACCGGCGATCGCTACTGGCTGCAGGACCACTGTTGCTGGCGGCGATCGCCGCCGGTGACAAGACAGGCAGCCTCGACGACATCAAGTTGGCGCCGCCACCAGAAGTCGGCCCGGATCCCGGCGAAACGTTCGTCCAGCCCTACCAGGGGATCGGTTTCGAGCCATGGGGCAACTTGCCGCCACACAGTGGCGAAATGGCCATGCTGTACGGAGATTTCAACAGGCCGGGACCATATCTGGTGATGATGAAATGGAATCCGGGCTGGTTCAGCGCACCACACACCTATGCGACCGACCGGATTCAGGTGGTGGTGTTCGGCACTTGGTTTGTCAACAGCGGCGAGGATTTTCAACCGCCGGATGCGGTTCCTGTCGGGCCGGGTGGTTATGTGAAGCGCACCGCACGTACGCCGCACTACGACGGCGTTCGAGCCGACCAGCCCGACCCGGCCGTCATCGCGATCTTCGGCCTCGGCCCTGTCGACGTGCAGCTGGTCGACCCGAGCCAGCCATCATGGCGTCAGGTGTGACGACAAGGGAACAACTCCTTTGTCACACGCCCCCTTAGGCTGGATGCTCGACGGCAAGCCCGAGCGTGCGCATCGTGCTCGCCAGGTGCATCCGCAGGGCCTCGTCGGTCCGTTGGAGATCGCCGTCGCGCAATGCTTCGGCGATCACGCGATGCTCGTCCATGATCGTCGTGACTCGCTCATCGTGCATCACCAATTCACGGTTCATTCGCGTCTGACGGTCGCGCAGTGATGAGTAGAAACCGGCCACTATGGCGTTTCCCGACTCCTGAAGAATGACGCTGTGAAAGGCGCGGTCGGCGTCGGCGAATTCTTGCCAGTCGGGTTTAGCGACGGCGTCGCGCTGCCGTTGCAGTTCGGCCGATAGCCGCTCGAATGCCGCTGCGCACGCTGCGGGGCCGCGTGCGATGACTTTGCCTGCCGCGAACTGTTCTAGAACCAGCCTGGCCTCGATGACCGCGCGGGCCTCTTCCGAGGAAACCGGTACGACGAGCGCACCGCGCTGCGGGTACAACCGGAGCAGCCCTTCAGCCTCCAACCGCAGGAAGGCTTCACGCACCGGAGTGCGCGACATGCCCAGCGCAGCCGCAACCTCGCCCTCGCTGATCAGTTCCCCGCCCGGAAAGGCTCCGGTTAGCACCTGGGCTTTGACGTACTCGTGCGCGCGGTCCTTGGCCGCACCCGGGCCACCACCAGTCGGCTTGGTCGCCACCACTCCCCTTTCATGCAGCTAAGCCGTATCCCACATGTGTGCATGACGGTACACCAGCGTGGAGCCGCTGCTTGGTAGGCACGGCTGTGACCGATCTCGCAGGTCGAGACACTGAGATACAAGATAAACTCTAGCCATACATAGCAAATATCTAAGAGGTGTACCGGAGAGGGGGGCCCGCAATGTCCGCCGCGGAAACTCAAATGGATCTCGACCGCATCACCCACCCGCTGAGGTTGGCCAGAGGATCCCACCAGCCGGGATCAGGTAAAGGCTGCGCCATGAACGCTATCTCCTACATCAACGGCGATGAGCACATCACGGACTTCCCCACCTGCTCAGCCCGTCCCCTGGCCATCGTCGTCCAGTCGTGCAACGACCTGCTGGCCGGACCCGGCGGCTACCTTTCACCGGAAAACAGCGTGCTCGCGCTCGAACTCGCCTGGCAGACCGTGGGAACCGCCGGCGTCGCCGACTCCGTTGTCCACGCCTGGCTGGCCGAACTGCTGACCAACCCCGCCTGGGGCGTTGTCCAGTACGCCAAAATCACCGCGGTGAAGGCCATCCTCGATATCGCCGAGCTGCACCGCCAGGCCGCCCGTGGCGACATGCCTGCTATCGCCGCCTGGGACGCCGCCGACTGTGCCGCACGCGCCGCCGCCTGCGCGGCGAGCCCCACGTCAAACGGGGCCGGCGAATTCGCCATCCGGGCCGCATACGAGTCGACCACACTCGTCAACGTGCGCCACTATCAGTCGACGCTGGACGCCGCGATCGCATTCGCCGTGCGCGCCCACGCGTGGGCCGCCGCGGACACTGCAAGCAGCTGCGCGGTGGAGCTGGCCAGGCAGGCGATCGGCTCCTGGCGTCACCTCGCCGGGCTCAACAACTCGGCCAACGAGGCGACATCGGTCGACAATCGGCGCACAGTGGTTTCGCAGGCCGAGTTTGTTCTGGCGCAATGACGGGCAGCCACAATCACGATCGCAAACACCGGGATCGCCAGGAGGTCACGCAGATGAGTTCTGTCCCATCGATCACGCTCAATGACGGCAACACCATCCCGCAATTGGGATTCGGTGTCTTCCAGATCAAACCGGATCAGACTGCCGCCGCGGTGCGTTCTGCGCTAGAGGTCGGCTACCGCCACATCGACACCGCCGAGATGTACGGCAACGAGAAGGAAGTCGGTCAAGGGATCCGTGATGCCGGGCTGGACCGCGGCAAGGTATTCATCACCAGCAAGCTCAACAACGGGTATCACCGGCCCGATGACGCGCGCCGCGCGTTCGAGGCCACGTTGAGCGCGCTGGGCTCTGATTACGTCGACCTGTTTCTGATTCATTGGCCGCTGCCCACTCTGTATGACGGTGACTTCGTCTCCACGTGGAACGTGCTGGAGGAATTCGCCAGGGACGGCCGGGCACGCAGCATCGGCGTGTCGAACTTCCAGGTCGCGCATCTGAACAGGATCGCCGAGGGATCGCAGACCGTGCCTGCCGTCAATCAGATCGAGGTACACCCGTATTTCGGCAATGAGCAGGTGCGCGGCTACGACCGCGAGCACCAGATCGCGACGGAGGCCTGGTCGCCAATTGCGCAAGGCAAGGTGCTCGACGACGCGGTCATCACCGGCATCGCCGCTACGCACGGCAAAACACCTGCGCAGGTGGTGCTGCGCTGGCACATTGAGCGAGGCGACATCGTGTTCCCAAAGTCGGTGCACCGCGAGCGGATGAAGTCGAACTTCGACATCTTCGACTTCAACCTGGACAGCGACGAGATGGACGCCATCACCGGCCTGGACCGTGGCGAATCGGGCCGAACAGGCCCCAACCCCGACAGGTTCGATTACATCCCCGACTGACGATCCTGCCCGATTTCCGTCTGGTCAGTAGCGACTTGACACTGAGATACAAGATAGATACGATATAAGTACGAGTGATACGGAGTGCTGAAAGGAGACCCGCAATGTCCATCGCGAATCCGGAACGGTCAGTCAACCTGGACCCGACGGTTCCGGCGCCGATGACCAACGTCGCCGAGTACGGGTTTGAGGGCCGGTTTCAAGACTGGGACGACGAAGCCCGCTATTTCGAGTACTCCAAGGCGGCCAACCCAATCGGCTCCGGACACGCACCACAGGTGCCGATCGTCCGGTTCGGCCCCGAGATCTACATGGACCAACCGACCGGCGTGGTGCCGTTGGATTTGTCGAAGGAATTGGGCCTCAAGACCGGTGAGGCGACCAGCCCGGCGCTGCTGGCCAACTTTGTGCGCATCCGCGCCGGTGAGCAGATCGACACCAGGCCGAACGCCACCAGCCAGTTGTACTACGTGCTGTACGGACGTGGCTTTGCCGCGATCAACGGCCAGTTGGTCCGCTGGGAAAAAGGCGACTTTCTGACGCTGCCTGCCGGATCCCATTCGGTCTTCTACGCCGACGCCGAGACGGCCATGTACTGGGTGCACGACGCGCCGCTGCTGCGCTATCTGGGCGCCGACGCTACCCAGCCCAGGTTCCGGCCCACGAAGTTTCGCCGCACCGACGCCGTCGCCAAGCTCGAGGAGATCGCCTCCCGCCCCGGTGCCAATGAGAAGAGTCGGGTCAGTGTCCTGCTGGCCAACGCCAATCAGGAGCAGACGCTGACCATCACCCATGTGTTGTGGGCCATGTTCGGTGTACTGCCGGCAGGCCAAGAGCAGCGTCCGCACCGGCACCAGTCGGTCGCATTGGATCTGATCCTCGATGCGCCACCGAGCGGCTGCTACACCTTGCTGGGCACCCGCCTCGACGAGCGCGGCGAGATTGTCGACCCGATCCGGGTGGACTGGCAGGCCGGCGGTGCCTTCACCACCCCGCCGGGTATGTGGCACGCGCACTACAACGAGACCGATACGCCAGCGCACCTCATCCCCGTCCAGGACGCCGGGCTGCAGACCTACCTGCGCAGTCTCGACATCAAGTTCACCCAGCGCCGTGATTTGGTTGCCGGCTGAGGCTGCGGCCTTGGGCTGCAATGCTTTTGGGCTCCTGCTCCATTTTCGTGATCGAGGCAGTGAAGTCCTGGTTCAACCCCATCAGGTAGGCGTCTCATGCCTCAGGGAGTACGTTTCTAGTCGGCCGAGGGCCTCAACATAAAGGAGAAAGTCGTGGCCAAAGTACTGCTCGTTTTGTATCCAGATCCGGTCACTGGTTATCCGCCGGTGTACGCCCGCGACATCCCGGTGTTACACGGTTACCCGGGTGGCCAGACTTTGCCGAGCCCGTCGGCGATCGATTTCACTCCCGGCGAGCTGCTGGGGTGCGTGTCCGGTGCGCTCGGATTACGTAAATTCCTCGAAGATGGCCACCACCAACTGGTCGTGACGTCGGACAAGGACGGCCCGGACTCGGAGTTCGAACGTGAACTGCCCGACGCCGACATCGTCATCTCCCAACCGTTTTGGCCGGCATATTTGACCGCCGAGCGGATCGCCAAAGCCCCCAATCTGAAGCTGGCCCTCACTGCCGGGATCGGTTCGGACCACGTCGATCTCGACGCTGCGATTGCCCGCGGCATCACCGTCGCCGAGATCACCTACAGCAACAGCATCAGCGTCGCCGAGCACGCCGTCATGCAGATCTTGACGCTGGTGCGCAATTTCGTCCCCTCACACCAATGGGCGAGTGACGGAGGCTGGAATATCGCCGACTGCGTCGCACACGCCTACGACGTCGAGGGCATGGACGTCGGGGTGATCGCCGCCGGCCGCATCGGCCAGGCCGTGTTGCGCCGCTTGGCCCCCTTCGATGTCAGGCTGCACTACACCGACACTCGGCGACTGCCGGAACAGGTCGAACAGGAACTGGGCGTCACCTACCACCCCGACGCGGCGTCGCTGGTGCGCGCGGTCGACGTGGTGTCCATCCACGCGCCGCTGCACCCGCAGACCTACCACCTGTTCGACGACAAGCTGCTGGCGTCGATGCGGCGCGGCTCCTACATCGTGAACACGGCTCGCGCCGAAATCTGCGTGCGCGACGCGGTTGTGGCGGCGCTGAAGAGCGGCCAGCTCGCCGGCTACGCCGGCGACGTGTGGTACCCGCAACCGCCGCCCGCCGATCACCCGTGGCGCAGCATGCCGCACAACGCCATGACCCCGCACGTCTCGGGCACCACGCTGTCGGCCCAAGCCCGTTACGCGGCAGGCACCCGGGAGATTCTCGAAGATTTCTTCGCCGACCGGCCCATCCGCGATGAGTACCTGATCGTGGCCGGCGGAGGGTTGGCGGGCACCGGGAAGGCGTCCTACACCGCGGGCACTGGCGCGAGCCCCGGCAGCGGCCAGCCGGTCAGCTGATCAGATGCTCGACGCGTTTGTTGCCGTCCCAGCGGCGGAGACCAGCCACGGTGCCGCGAATCTCTGACGGTCGGCCCGCGATGCGCAAGGCCCGCCCGAGTTGGGCTCCCCCAACTCGGCGGGCCAGCGTGACGTGCCCGGTCCACTGACCCGGCAGGCTGTTCGGCTTCGGGCCGGGCACCATATACGGGCCGCATAATCGGTGCACCTCGGCGTGCAACGCGAGCAGCTCGGCCGTCGGCACGACGAGCCGGGCCAGCACGGCATTGGACCGGCCGAACAGCACCACCGCCCCGACCGCACAGCCCAGCGGGAGTCGTTGCGCCACCGGCTTGAGCAGTGCGTCGACGTCCGGCGCGATCCGGTCGGCCACCGCCAGCGTCAGGTGCGGACGACTGGCCGGAGCCTGGCTGGGTATCCCCGCCGCGGCCAGGTCTGCCCAGATGCGACGGATCGCCGCCTCGGTGACGTCGTCGAAGACCAGCTCGATCGAATGAACCATCAGCCGATCAGCGCGGTAAGCCAGCCCCGGTCGAACGCGTGCGCGCTCATCGCGGCGAACTCGCCGGCGCCCATCAATCCGGCGCCGGTGGGCAACGCGGCGCGTAGCGGCGCCAGGCGGGCCAGCGCAGATCTGTTGGAGGTCTCCACCACGCCCGGCAGCAGCGGCCAGTTGCCGATCACCAACCCGGCACAGGACAGTTCATGTGCGGCAAGCGATTCCACTGTCAGCGCGGCGTGGTTGAGGGTGCCGAGCTCAGCGGTGGCCACCACCAGCACCGCGGCCCCTAGCTCGGCCGCGAGATCGCGCAATGTCACGCCTGCGTCGGCGAGTTCGACCAGCAAGCCGCCGGCACCTTCGACCAGCGTCAGCTGTCCTGGACGGTCCAATGCGCGGATGAGTTTCAGCACGTTGTTGCGGGTGGGCAAGGATTTACCGGCCTGCTCGGCGGCGGCCAACGGCGCCAGCGGCTGCGGGTAACGCGCCAGCCCGACCACCTTGGTCAGCCCGGTCAACCGGGTCACCTCGGCGAGGTCGTCGTCGCCGGCCTCGGTGCCGGTCTGCACCGGCTTGCAGACCGCGACGTCGACGCCGGCCTGGCGTGCGGCCGATGTCAGGGCCGCGGTGGCGATGGTCTTGCCGACGCCGGTCCCCGTCCCGGTTATAACCAGGACCGTCAACGCCGTGCCGCGCCGAGTACGTCGGTCAGCACTGTGCGGGCCAGCTCGAGATCGTCAGGATCCAGCGAGGCGCGCGCGGTGAGGCGCAACCGCGACGTACCGGCCGGCACGGTCGGCGGTCGGAAGCAGCCCACCCGAACCCCGGCTTCCAGGCAGGCCGTGGCGGCGGCCAGCGCCACCTCCGGCGCGCCGAGGATCACCGGCACCACCGCCGACTGTCCCCCGCAAGCGGGCGGTGCCCCCAGCGCCCGGGTCTCATTGCAAATTTGCGCCAGCGTGCCCGCATGCCGCAGCACGGCAGCGGGCCGCCACGACTCAGTGGCCAACACGCGCAGCGCGGCCAGCGCGGCGCCCACCGCCGCCGGCGCCAAACCGGTGTCGAAAATGAACGGCCGGGCGGCATCGATGAGGTGGTCGCGCACGGCCGAAGACCCAAGCACCGCGCCGCCCTGACTGCCGAGCGCCTTGGACAGTGTGGTGGTCATCACCACGTCGGGCGCACCGGACAGCCCGAGCTCGTGCAGCAACCCGCGCCCGCCGGCGCCACGCACACCCAAGCCGTGAGCCTCGTCAACGATGAGCAGCGCTCGGTGCCTGCGGCACACCTCGTGCAACTGTCTTACCGGAGCCACCGCGCCGTCGGCGGAAAACACCGACTCGGTGATGACGACGGCCCGCTCCTCGTCCCGCGAGGCCAGCGCCGCCTCCACGGCGTCGATGTCGCGGTGCGCGGTCACCACCACCCGGGCCCGCGACAGCCGGCACGCGTCCACCAGCGAAGCATGCGAGTAGGCGTCCGACACCAGCAACGAACCCGGGCCGGACAATCCGACAACCGCCCCCTGGTTGGCGGTGTAGCCGGAGGAGAACACCAAACCCGCTGCGACGCCGACGAATTCGGCGAGTGCGGACTCGAGTTCCTCGTGTAGCAGGGTGTCACCGGTGACCAGCCGCGAACCGGTGGCGCCGGCACCCCAGGTGCGCAGCGCGTCCACGCCGCCTTCGATGACGTCGGGATGCTGCGACAGACCCAAATAATCATTGGACGCCAAGTCGAGTTCGGTGGCCACCACAGGACGCGGGCGCAACACGCGTCGCAGCCCGGCCTGCCGGCGCTGCTGGGCATGCGCCTCCAGCCAAGCCAGCGGCGAAGTATCGATCTGCCTCATCGCACTAGAGCCTACGAGAGCCGGTGAGACGACCCACCTCGACCATCGCGGAGGTGACCTGCGCGATCTCGTCCGGCGTGCAGATGAACGGCGGCATGGCGTACACCAGGTTGCGGAAGGGCCGTAGCCACACCCCGTGGTCCAGGGCCGCCGGTACGGCGATCGCCAGGTCGACGGGGCCGTCGCATTCGATGACGCCGATGGCCCCGCACACCCGTACGTCTGTCACCCCCGGCAATGCCCGCGCCGGCTGGAGACCGGCGGTCAGCCCCGCGCTGATCCCGGCAACCGCCGAGCGCCAATCCTGGCCGAGCAGCAACTCCACCCCGGCCACCGACACGGCGCAGGCCAGCGGGTTGGCCATGAAGGTGGGCCCGTGCATCAGCGCTCCGGCTTCACCGGAGCTGATGGTGTGCGCGACGTCGGTGGTGCACAAGGTCGCGGCCAGGCTCAGGTAGCCGCCGGTAAGGGCCTTGCCGACACACATGATGTCGGGGCTGACGCGTGCGTGGTCGGCGGCGAACAACTCGCCGGTGCGGCCGAATCCGGTGGCGATCTCGTCGAAAACCAGCAGCACGTCGTGGCGTCGGCAGATCTCCCGCAGGTCGGTCAGGTAGCGCGGATCGTGGAAGCGCATCCCGCCGGCACCCTGTACCACCGGCTCGACGACGACAGCGGCCAGTTCGGCGGCATGGTCGGCGAGCTGTACCTCGAACGCCGCGCTGTACGCGGTGTCGTAGTCGCGGGGCACCTGCGGGGCGAACACCTGCGGGGCCAACACCGAATTTTCTCCCACGGCCCACAGCTCGTGCATGCCGCCGTCCGGGTCGCAGATGCTCATCGGCGTGAAGGTGTCGCCGTGGTAGCCCCCGCGCCAGGTCATCAGCCGCCGTTTGCCGGGCCGGCCGCGGCTGCGCCAATACTGCAGCGCCATCTTCACCGCGACTTCCACCGCCACCGATCCGGAGTCGCAGAAGAACACCGTGTCCAGGCCCGACGGGGTGATGTCGACAAGCAGCTGCGCCAAACGCGCGGCGGGCTCGTGGGTCAGCCCGCCGAACATGACGTGATTCATCGTCGCCAGCTGTGCGGTCAGCGCCGCGTCCAGCACGGGATGGCCGTGCCCGTGGATGGCCGTCCACCAGGAGCTCATCGCGTCGAGCACCTCGACCGGCTTGCCGTCGCGGATGAGTGTCAGCCAGGCGCCGCGGGCGCCGACCGCCACCACCGGGGGCACCGCCTCGGCACCGATCGTGCTGTAGGGGTGCCAAAGGTGTGCCGCGTCGATCGCGCTGATCTGCTCCGGTGTGAGCCCAGACGTCCCTGCGGCCGCAGAAGTCATAGACAACGAGGGTAAAGCAGCCCTTCGACGTGCCCGCGGCCGTAAGCCTTCGGTCGCAGAAAGCTCGAGCATCCGGCAGCATTGAACCACCATGACTTCGACGCAACAGTCCGACGCCCCGTCACCGGGCGACCACGCCCACTCCCCGCCTCCCGTCCTGCGGCTGCGCTTGGTCCCCTGGGATGTGTTCTTCGCGGTCACGTTGCTGGTGACGCTGGTGATCGTCGCCATCGCGACCGATTGGTATTCCGGGCTTTTCGGCTTCCTCACGGACGTCTGCACGGGTGAAGAGTGCCCACCGGTTCCCTTCGGCGTCGATTTCTACATCTACCCGGTCGTGTGGGGCGGCATCGGTGCGGCGGTCGCCGCGGCCCTGCTCGGCCCGATGGTCTCCCTGCTGAAGGGTTGGTACCTGTCCTTCTGGCCGCTGTTGGCGATCGCCATCGTCGTTTTCAGCTCCGTGGCCGGCTCCACGCTGACGGCCTACAGCGTCCCCTATTGGCACTGGAGCGGCTGATTCGGGGACACGCCCGCGAAAACTCGAGATGAGAGCGAAATCACAACTGGCTGCAGAAGATCGAGGCGCTTGCCGGCAAGCGATCACCGTTCGGTCACAGTACGACAAAAAATCCCTCTTGAGGCGCCTGCACTATGGCCTCCGCGGCCATTTGTTGCCAAAGTGTCTGTAGTGACTGTTGTGAATTCAGCGGTTCACCGACGGGACGCCCCTCTCCATGTCCGCACGGATTCAGGTGGCGGCGGGCGGCCCCCAACGGGGCGGGCCAGCGCATGAGTCTCTGTGGTGAACCGGCATGGACTTACGGCGGAGGCGCGAAGTCACCGCGCTGAGGCCGCAGAGAGGTGATCCACATGAGACGCAGCTACGCCGTCCCGCTCAGCCTGGCCCTGTTGCTGACGCTACCGATGGTCGGTCCCCACTTCGCGGCCGCTGACCCGGGCCCGACTCTGGTGGGCTACCAGCAGACAACCAACTACGTGATTCAGCGTGCGCTTTCCCAGCGCGGTGTGGCGTTCCTGTACGGGGGCGGCAACGCCGCAGGCCCCACCCGCGGCACCGGGCTGAAAGCAAACGTCGTCGGCTTCGACGCCTCGGGCCTGATTCAGTACGCGTATGCCGGCGCCGGACTCAAGATGCCGCGAACCTCCGGCGAGCAGTGCAACGTCGGCCGCAAAGTTGCGCCCGCACAGGCACACCCGGGCGACCTGCTCTGCTACGGCCCCGGCGGCACCCAAAGCGTCGCGATGTACCTCGGCAACGGGCAGATGATCGAGGCCACCGAGCCTGCCGTCACGGTGTCGCCAGTGCGCACCAACGGGATGACCCCGTACCTGACCCGGATCCTGGAGTCCTAACCGGGGACTCACCGGCCGACTTCTCAGCACTCGCGGCGGTCGGCGGATTGGGTAGATTGTCTGTCAATCATGTTGACCGTCTCCCCGACCCGTCCGGCCGTCGCCGGCGTTTCGGATTCCACCGCGCCTGCGGCGGGAAACCCGAAAGCAGGGTTTTACCGCCACGATCTCGACGGGCTGCGCGGCATCGCCATCGCCCTGGTCGCAATGTTCCACGTGTGGTTCGGTCGGGTTTCCGGCGGGGTCGACGTGTTCTTGGCGCTCTCCGGATTCTTCTTCGGCGGCAAATTGCTTCGCGCAGCACTCAACCCGGCGTCGTCACTGTCACCGGTGCCCGAAGTGGTGCGGTTGGTCCGCCGATTGCTGCCGGCCCTTGTCGTGGTGCTGGCCGGATGCGCGCTGTTGACCATCCTGATTCAGCCGCAGACCCGCTGGGAGACCTTCGCCGACCAGAGCCTGGCCAGCCTCGGCTACTACCAGAACTGGGAACTGGCCAGCACGGTGGCCGATTATCTGCGGGCCGGCGAAGCGGTCAGCCCGTTACAGCACATCTGGTCGATGTCGGTGCAGGGCCAGTTCTACATCGCCTTTCTGGCGCTGGTTTTCGGGTTCGCATCTCTGTTCCGACGCCGGCTCGGCAACCGGCTGCGGACGACGTTCGTGCTGCTGCTCAGCGCGCTGGCCGTAGCGTCGTTCGTTTACGCGATCTTCGCCCACCAGGCCAACCAGGCCACCGCCTACTACAACAGCTTTGCGCGGGCGTGGGAGTTGCTGCTGGGCGTGCTTGCCGGCGCACTGGTCCCCTACGTCCGCTGGCCGATGTGGCTGCGCACGGCCGCTGCCACCGTCGCCTTGGCCGCGGTACTGTCCTGCGGCGCGCTGATCGACGGCGTCAAGCAATTTCCCGGGCCGTGGGCGCTGGTTCCCGTCGGAGCAGCCCTGCTGTTCATCCTGGCCGGCGCCAACCGGCAGGCCGATGCGACGACCCGTGACACGTTGCCGCTGCCCAACCGGTTGCTCGCGACCGGCCCGTTGGTGGCGCTTGGCGCGATGGCCTACTCGCTGTACCTCTGGCACTGGCCGCTGCTGATCTTCTGGCTCGCGTATACCGGCCACGCCCACGCCAACTTCTTCGAGGGCACCGCGGTGCTGCTGATATCCGGTGTGCTGGCCTATCTGACCACCCGGTTCGTCGAGGATCCGTTGCGGCACCGCGGGACGGCCAATGCCGCGCCCCAGGCAGTGCCGGCCATCCCCTGGCGAATACGGCTGCGCCGCCCCACGATGGTGCTGGGATCGGTGGTCGCGCTGCTGGGCGTGACACTCACCGCGACGGCGTTCACCTGGCGCGAGCATGTCAGCGTGGAACGCGCCAGCGGCAAGGAGCTGACCGGATTGAGTTCCAGCGACTATCCGGGTGCGCGCGCCCTGGTCAAACGCGCGCGGGTGCCCAGGCTCCGCATGCGGCCCACCGTGTTAGAAGCCCAAACGGACTACCCGCCGTCCACCCGCGACGGCTGCATCAGCGACTTCTCCAACACCACGCTGATCAGGTGCAGCTACGGCGACAAGAGTGCCACTCGGACCATCGCGCTTGCCGGCGGCTCACATGCCGAGCATTGGCTGACCGCGCTGGATATCCTCGGCCGCAAACACCACTTCAAAGTGGTGACCTACCTCAAGATGGGCTGCCCGCTGTCCACCGAAAAGATGCCGTTGGTGATGGGCAACAATGCGCCGTACCCGGAGTGCCGTGACTGGGTGCCCAAGGCGATGGCGCAGCTGGTGGCCGACCACCCGGACTACGTGTTCACCACGTCGACCCGGCCCTGGAACATCAAACCCGGAGACGTGATGCCGGGAACCTACATCGGGATCTGGCAGACGTTCTCCGACAACAACATTCCGATCCTCGGCATGCGAGACACCCCATGGCTGGTCAAAGACGGTCAACCGTTCAACCCCTCGGACTGCCTGGCCAAAGGCGGCGACGCGATCTCGTGCGGCATCAAACGCTCCGACGTGTTGGCCGACCACAACCCCACCCTCGATTTCGTCGAGCAGTTCCCGATGCTCAAGCCGCTGGACATGAGCGATGCGGTGTGCCGCACCGACATCTGCCCAGCCGTCGAGGGAAACGTGTTGGTATACCACGACGCTCACCACTTGTCCGCCACCTATATGCGCACCATGACCAACGAGCTGGGTAGGCAGATGGCGGCAGCCACCGGCTGGTGGTGACTACCGCCCGGCGACGATGCGGCCTGTAGCGCCCGGGCGGCGAAACCCGGCCCGGCGCCGTTAAGGTCGAGATATGCCCTCATCAGACCCAACCAACGGTGCCGCCGCAGCTCCACCCGCGCCGGCCACCGTTTGGCCGGGGAGTAGCTATCCACTGGGCGCCAATTTCGACGGCGGGGGCACGAACTTCGCGCTGTTCTCCGAGATCGCCGAAAAAGTCGAGTTGTGCCTGATCGACGATGACGGCGGGGAATCTCGGATCTGCCTCGATGAGGTCGACGGATATGTGTGGCACGCCTACCTGCCGACCGTCAGCCCGGGACAGCGCTACGGGTTTCGGGTGCACGGGCCGTTCGACCCGGCAGCCGGTCACCGATGTGACCCCAGCAAGCTGCTACTCGACCCGTATGGCAAGTCGTTCAACGGCGAGTTCAAGTTCGGCCAGGCGCTGTTCTCCTACGACATGGCCGTCGCGGCCGAGGACCCCGCCGAGACCGGCACTCCGCCGCAGGTCGATTCGCTCGGGCACACCATGACCAGTGTGGTGATCAACCCGTTTTTCGACTGGGCGACCGACCGCGCCCCGCGCAGGCCGTATCACGAGACGGTCATCTACGAGGCGCACGTCAAGGGGATGACCCAGACCCATCCTGCTGTCCCCGAAGCGCTTCGCGGCACCTACGCCGGCCTGGCTCACCCGGCGATCATCGACCACCTCAAATCGCTGAATGTCACCGCGATCGAGCTGATGCCGGTGCACCAGTTCTTACATGACAGCCGGCTACTGGACCTGGGCCTGCGAAACTACTGGGGCTACAACACCTTCGGATTTTTCGCACCGCACAACCAGTACGCCGCCAACCCGCAGGGTGGCGGTGCGGTGCCCGAATTCAAATTCATGGTCCGGGCGTTTCATGAGCAAGGCATCGAGGTGATCCTCGACGTGGTGTACAACCACACCGCCGAAGGCAACCACCTCGGGCCGACGATCAACTTCCGCGGCATCGACAACGCCGCCTACTACCGGCTCGACGACGAAGATCTGAGGTTTTACAAGGATTTCACCGGCACGGGCAACAGCCTCAACGCGCGCCACCCGCACACACTGCAGCTGATCATGGACTCGCTGCGGTACTGGGTGACCGAGATGCATGTCGACGGCTTCCGCTTCGACCTGGCCTCCACGCTGGCCCGCGAGTTCTACGACGTCGACCGACTGAGCGCGTTCTTCGACCTGGTGCAGCAAGATCCGGTGGTCAGCCAGGTCAAGCTGATCGCCGAGCCGTGGGACGTCGGCGAAGGCGGCTACCAGGTCGGCAACTTCCCGGGTTTGTGGACCGAATGGAATGGGAAGTACCGCGATACCGTGCGTGACTATTGGCGGGGCGAGCCCGCGACCCTCGGCGAGTTCGCGTCCCGGCTGACCGGGTCGTCGGACCTCTACGAGGCGACCGGCCGACGCCCCAGCGCCAGCATCAATTTCGTCGTCGCCCACGACGGGTTCACGCTGAACGATCTGGTGTCCTACAACGAGAAACACAACGAAGCCAACGGCGAAGACAACCAGGATGGCGAAAACTACAACCGGTCGTGGAACTGCGGTGTCGAGGGCCCTACCGACGACCCGGCAATCCTGGACCTGCGCCGCCGACAGATGCGCAACATCATGGCCACGCTGATGCTCAGCCAGGGCACTCCGATGATCGCGCACGGCGACGAGATCGGCCGTACCCAGCACGGCAACAACAACGTCTACTGCCAGGACTCCGAGTTGTCTTGGATGGACTGGTCGCTGGTCGACAAAAACAGTGACCAGCTGGAATTCACCCGCAAAGTCAACGCCTTGCGCAAGAACCACCCGGTGTTTCGCCGCCGCCGGTTCTTCGACGGCGAGCCGATCCGGACCGGCGACGAGGTGCGTGACATCGCCTGGCTGACACCGGCCGGCAAGGAAATGACACATCAGGACTGGGGCGCCGAGTTCGACAAGTGCATCGCGGTGTTCCTCAACGGCGAGGCGCTGCCCGAACCCGATGCGCGCGGCCATCGAGTGGTCGACGACTCGTTTCTGTTGTGCTTCAACGCCCATGACCACACGGTGGATTTCGTCATGCCCGATGACGACTACGCCAAGGAGTGGACAGCGGAACTGGACACCACCGATGCGACCGGTTCGGTGACGCTGGTCGTGAACGACGGCGACGAAGTTTCGCTACCCGGACGGGCATTACTCGTATTCCGTAAGACCAAGTGACGCATGGCATTTCCGGTACTATCCACCTACCGGCTACAGCTGCGGGGAGCGTCGAGCGGCTTCGGGTTCACCTTCGTCGACGCTGAGAATCTGTTGGACTATCTCGACGAACTCGGGGTGTCGCATGTGTATCTGTCGCCGATTCTGACCGCGGCCAGCGGGTCGGGGCACGGCTACGACGTCATCGACCCGACGACGGTGTCAGCCGAACTCGGCGGCCCGGAGGGTTTGGAACGGCTGTCGGCGGCGGCACGCGCTCGCGGCATGGGTCTTGTCGTCGACATCGTCCCCAATCACGTCGGGGTGGACAAGCCGGAACAGAACCCCTGGTGGTGGGATGTGCTGCGCTACGGCCAATCATCGGCACATGCGTCGTTCTTCGACATCGACTGGGAGCTTGGAGACGGCCGGATTGTGCTGCCACTATTGGGTTCTGACGACGACGTCGCCGACCTCGCCGCGGACGGCGACCTTCTGCGGCTCGGCGACCTGGCGCTGCCTCTCGCGCCGGGCACCGGCGACGGCACCGGCACACAAGTGCATGACCGTCAGCATTACCGGCTGATCGGCTGGCGGCACGGACTGTGCGGTTATCGCCGCTTCTTTTCGATCACCTCGCTGGCCGGGCTGCGCCAAGAAACTCGTTCGGTGTTCGACGCCAGTCACGCCGAGGTGGCGCGGTGGTTCACCGAGGGACTCGTCGACGGCGTGCGCATCGACCACCCCGACGGCTTGTCGGATCCTTGCGGCTATCTGACGTGGCTGCGCGAATTGCTGGGCTCTGACGCGTGGATCGTGATCGAGAAGATCCTCGCCGTCGACGAGGCGCTGGAGCCGACGCTGCCGGTCGCAGGTACGACGGGCTATGACGTGTTGCGGGAAGTGGGTGGAGTCTTCGTCGATCCCAGTGGCGCTCCGGTGCTCACTGAGCTTGTCGAGTCCGCCGGTGTGGACTATCAGGCGATGCCGGCAATGTTGGCCGACCTCAAGGTCCATGCGGCCACCGACACGCTCGGCAGCGAGCTGCGCAGGCTGCGAAGAATCATCGCCGCGACGGCGGGCGCCGATCATCCGCTGCTACCCGAGGCAGTGGCCGCACTGCTCACCCATATCGACGTTTACCGCACCGATTACCCCGGGTTGGCCGCGATTCTGCCGAGCGCATTGGCCGAAACCCAAGCGGCGACGCCAGAATTGGGACCTGCCTTGCAGGTGATCGCTGCGGCGTTGGCGCACGGCGGCGAGCCCGCGACGCGTCTGCAACAACTGTGCGGCGCGGTGACCGCCAAGTCTGTCGAGGATTGCCTGTTCTACCGCGACGCCCGCCTGGTGTCGCTCAACGAGGTGGGTGGCGAACCGCACCGATTCGGCGTCGGCGCCGGCGAGTTCCACCAGAGTGCTGCCACCCGCGGGCGATTGTGGCCGCAGGCAATGACAACGTTGTCGACCCACGACACCAAGCGCGCCGAAGACGTGCGTGCGCGCATCGGCGTGCTCTCCCAGGTGCCGTCGCTGTGGACTGAGTTCGTCGCCCGCTGGGAAATCGACGCCCCCTCCCCCGATGCCGCCACCGGGCAGTTCTTGTGGCAGAACATCTTCGGGGTCTGGCCGACCAGCGGTGAGGTCACCGACGAGCTGCGTGAGCGACTACACGGTTACGCCGAGAAAGCCATCCGGGAAGCGGCCTGGCACACCTCGTGGAACGACCCGGATGCCGCGTTCGAAGATGCCGTGCACGGTTGGCTGGATACCGTGCTCGACGGCCCAGTGGCCGGCCAGCTGACCGAACTTGTCACCCAGCTCAATCCACATGCCGCCAGTGACGCGCTGGGCCAGAAGCTTCTCGCGCTGACCGTGCCCGGCATCCCCGACATCTACCAGGGCACCGAGCTCTGGGATGACAGCTTGGTCGACCCGGACAACCGCCGCGCGGTCGACTATGCAGCTCGGCGCGCAGCTCTGAAAGAGTTGCAGCATCCCAAAATGCGGGTCGTCACCACAGCGCTTCGATTGCGGCGCTCCCGGCCGGACAGCTTTCTACACGGCGACTACCTCCCTGTACTTGCAACCGGCGAGGCCAATGAGCATGTCGTAGCGTTCAGCCGCGGCGACGACATCCTGGTCGCGGTGACCCGCTGGACGGTGCGACTGAAGGAAACGGGCTGGGGCAACACCATGGTGCCGCTGCCCGAGGGTTCCTGGACCGATACGCTCACCGGCGCCATGGCAAGCGGACCGACGCCGGCCGCCGAATTGTTCGCGGTCCTGCCTGTCATCCTGCTCGAGCGCAATCATGACTGAATTCCGAGTGTGGGCACCCAAACCGGAGGTGGTCCGCCTCGACATCGACGGCGAGGTGTATCCGATGACGCGGGGCCGGGACGGCTGGTGGCGGGCCAACATCGACGCAGCCCCAGACGCCCGCTACGGATATCTCCTCGACGACGACCCGAAGGTACTGCCCGACCCGCGATCGCCCCGCCAGCCCGACGGTGTGCACGGCCGCTCGCAGCTATGGGAGCCTGCGCCGCAAGCGTGGACGGACGGCGGCTGGACCGGCCGTTCCGTGCAAGGTGCGGTGATCTACGAGCTGCACATCGGCACGTTCACACCTGCGGGCACCTTCGACTCGGCGATCGAAAAGCTGGACTACTTGGTCGATCTCGGCGTTGATTTCGTCGAAGTGATGCCGGTCAATGCGTTTTCCGGAACCCACGGCTGGGGTTACGACGGGGTGCTGTGGTACGCCGTGCACGAACCCTACGGCGGGCCCGACGGGCTGGTCCGGTTCGTCGACGCCTGCCATCGCCGCGGTCTGGGGGTGCTGATCGACGCGGTGTTCAACCACCTCGGCCCGTCGGGCAACTACCTGCCCAGCTTCGGGCCATACCTGTCGTCGGCGAGTAATCCGTGGGGGGAAGGGATCAACATCGCCGACGCCCAGTCCGACGAAGTGCGCCGCTACATCATCGACTGTGCGCTGCGCTGGATGCGTGGGTTCCACGCCGACGGCCTGCGTCTAGACGCCGTGCACGCGCTGGTGGACACCACCGCGATCCCCATCCTGGAGGAGCTGTCGGCCGAGACCGAGTCCCTCGCCGAGCAACTGGGCCGCCCGTTGTCGCTGATCGCCGAGAGTGACCTCAACGACCCGCGAATGATCACGCCGCGTCGGGACGGCGGCTACGGGATGACCGCGCAGTGGGATGACGACATCCACCACGCCATCCACACCGCCGTGTCCGGCGAGCGCCAGGGTTACTACGCCGACTTCGGTTCGCTGGCCACCCTGGCAAAGACGTTGCGCAACGGCTTCTTCCATGCGGCCACGTACTCATCGTTTCGAAGCAGGCGTCACGGCCGGCCGTTGGACACCACAGCATTCTCCGGGATTCCGGCCACCCGGCTGCTGGCCTACACCTGCACCCACGACCAGGTCGGTAACCGTGCGCTCGGCGACCGCCCGTCGCAGAACCTGACCTATGGCCAGCTGGCCGTGAAGGCCGCCCTGGTACTCGGCTCTCCTTATACCGCAATGCTTTTCATGGGAGAAGAATGGGGAGCGTCAACCCCGTTTCAATTCTTCAGCTCCCACCCAGAACCCGAGCTCGCGCGGGCGACCGCCGAGGGCCGCAAGAAAGAGTTCGCCGATCACGGGTGGGACGCCGACGAGATTCCCGACCCGCAGGACCCGCAGACCTTCCAGCGCTCGAAGCTGGACTGGACCGAACCCGACGCCGGTGAGCGCGCGCGACTGCGTCGGGTCTATCAGGACCTGATTGCATTGCGGCGCAGTGAAACCGATCTGGCCGATCCGTGGTTAGAGCATTTGATCGTCGACTACGACGAAGAAAAGCGCTGGATCGTCATGCGCCGCGGCCGATTGGCGGTGGCGTGCAATCTGGCCGCCGAGCCGGCGGCTGTTCCGTTTACCGGCGAGCTGGTGCTGTGTTCGGACTCGCCCAGCGTCGGCGCCACGACCACTGAGTTGCAGCCGTATTCGTTCGCGATCCTGCGGGCTGTGGATAACTGACTACCCGCGACGCGGGCGACCGCTGATGATTCGCGGATGAGCCATCACGAGCTGTTGCCGATCCCACCCATCGAGACCGCCACCGATCCCGTGTATTCGGCCGAAGATCTGCGTCAGCGGTGGCGCGCGCTGATGGGGCCGCTGGGGTTTGAGGAACGGCAACTGTGGTTCGGCCTGGTCGGGCCGGATCGTTGCTTTACCCAGAAGCTCAGCCGAGTTCGGATCCGTCCACGACCGCGGGGCGCAATCCTGTGGAACCTCATGTCAGCGCTGCGCACGCTGCTCGATGACCTGGAACCGGGAACCACCGTGGCGTTGCTGCTGTCAGGGCCCGGACGCGGAGCAATTTCGTCCATTGACTTGGTGTGGTCAAAGTCGCTGACGGACATGGCCGAAAGGTTCGGCGTGCCTCTCGAACCGATCTTCCGCGCTGACGACGAATCGCTCGAGCTGGTTTCAGGCGGGTAGAAAGATCCATCCCCGCGGGCTTACAACCGGTCCGCGCCGGCCTACAGCAAGTAGCGGTAGGCCGGCGAGCCCGGTTCGAGGGTTTCCACATGAATATCGATGGCCCGCATCCGTCCCAACAGGCCGTCCAGGTCCGCGGCCGAGCCCAACTCGATACCGACCAGTGCCTCACCGGTCTCCCGGTTGTTGCGCTTGACGTACTCGAACAGCGTGATGTCGTCGGTGGGCCCCAGAACGTTGTCGAGGAAGCGGCGCAGCACGCCGGGCTCCTGCGGAAAGTCGATCAGGAAATAGTGCTTGAGGCCGAGGTGAACTAGCGAGCGCTCCAGCACTTCTCTGTACCGGGACACGTCGTTGTTGCCGCCGGAGACCAGGCACACCACGGTGGAATCCGGCTCGATGTCGGCTTCCACCACGCCCGCGACCGCCAACGCACCCGCAGGCTCGGCGATGATCCCCTCGTTTTGATACAGGTCGAGCATCGCGGTGCACACCGCGCCCTCGTCGACCGTGGTGATCGAGACCATGTCGCCTGCAGCGGCCAGCGCGGCGTAGGTCAACGTCCCGGCCCGGCTTACCGCCGCACCGTCGACGAACTGGTCGACGTGGTCCAGGGTCACCGGACCTCCGTTGGCCAGCGCCGCCATCATCGCCGCCGCGCCTGCCGGTTCGACACCCAGCACGGAGGTGTTCGTCGTCCGCTCGGCCAGGTAGGTGGTGATGCCGGCGATGCAGCCGCCACCACCAACCGGGACCACCACCACATCCGGCTCGTCGTCAAGCTGGCCGAGCAGTTCGACCGCGATCGTGCCCTGACCGGCGATGGTCCGCGGGTCGTCGAAGGGTGGGACCAGCGTGGCGCCGGTGCGCGCCACATCAGCAAGCGCGGCCTCCGCGGCCAGATCGTAGGTCGATCCGCCCACGATCAACTCGATGAACTCCCCGCCGTGGTAGCCGATGCGGTCACGCTTTTGCTTCGGTGTCTTGGCCGGCACGTAGACCCGACCGTGAATGCCCAGCGTCCGGCATGCGTAGGCGAAGCCCTGCGCGTGGTTGCCCGCCGATGAGCACACCACGCCGGCGGCGATCTCCTCCTCGGACAGTTGCACGAGCAGGTTGTAGGCGCCCCGCAGCTTGTACGAGCGCACTGTCTGCAGGTCTTCGCGCTTGAGATAGACGTTGGCCCCGGTCGTCGCGGACAACCGGTCGGACAGCTGTAGCGGCGTGGGCGTGACCACCCCGGCGATTCGCTTCGCCGCGCCGTCGATGTCAGTCGCAGAGAGGGGAGACAGCGGACCACTACCGGGGGTGCTCGGGCGTTGGCTCAGTTCGGCGGACACCGGTCCATGGTGCCACCCAGTTGTGAGTTCAGTGCACAGGGGTCAGTACAAACACCGGAATTTGCCGATCGGTCTTGGTTTGATATTCGGCGTAGGAGGGCCACGCCTCGACGGCCCGCTTCCACCACGTGGCCTTCTCGTCGCCGAACACCTCGTGGGCGTCGTAGTCACGGGCGACGGCGCCGTCCTGCAGCTCGACGCGCGGGTTCTTCGCGACGTTGTAATACCAGACCGGGTTCTTCGGGGCCCCGCCCAGTGAGGCGACGATCGCGTACTCGCCGTTGTGCTCGACCCGCATCAGCGGCGTCTTACGGAGCTTGCCGGTCTTGGCCCCGACGGTGGTCAGCAGGATGACGGGCGCGCCCATGATATCGGCGGCTTCGGTTCCACCGGTTTCGGCATACTTGTCGGCGTGTTCACGGGACCAATCCCACGGGCTGGGGGCGTATTCACCTGAAAGTGGCATGCCGCCATCTTATGAACGCGCGGCGTCTAGGCCGGTTGCGCGGTCGGTGCGGTCTTGGGCTCGTGGACGTCCGGGCTCGGTTCGCTCGCGTATAACTCGTCGATCTCCGCGGCGTACTTGGCCATGATCGGCCGACGTTTGAGCTTCATCGTCAGGGTGATCTCGTCGCCGCCCGGCTCCCACAAGGTGGGCAGCACGCGGAAGCGTTTGATCTGCTCGACCCGCGACAATTTGGCGTTGCCCTCGGCCACCCCCGCGGCGATCCAAGCGATCACCTGCGGATCGGCCGCCAGCGCCTCGGCAGAGGCGTCGGCGATTCCGTGCTGGGCCGCATACGGGCCGACCGAATCCGCGTCGAAGACCAACAGCGCGGTGTTGTACGGGCGGCCGTCGCCGATCGCGAGCATTGCGCCGACCATCGGGCAGGCGGCCATCACGGTGGTCTCGATGTTGGCCGGCGACATGTTCTTTCCGGCCGCGTTGATGATCAGCTCCTTCTTCCGGTCGACGATCCGCAGATAACCGTCGGCGTCGACGTCCATGATGTCGCCGGTGTGCAGCCAGCCATCGGGGTCGATCGCCTCCGCGGTTTTCGCCGGCTCGCCGCGATAGCCCTTCATGACCAGGGGTCCACGCACCAAATATTCGCCGTCCTCGGCGATCTTGCCCTCCAGCCCGGGCAGCAGCTTGCCCACGCTGCCCAGTCGCGCCTCGGCTGGATGACTCACGCTGGCAACGCAGCTCAGCTCGGACATGCCCCACACCTCGGCGATCGGGATGCCGATACCGGCGAAAAAGGCCAGCGTTTCGTTGGGAATCGGGGCCGCACCCGACACCGCCCACCGCAGCTGGTCCAGTCCTAACTTGGCACGCAGCTGGGACAGCACCAGCTCGTCAGCTTTCGCGTATTCGGCGGCCACGTCATCTGGAAGGGGTTCATCGGCGACCAGAGCCGCGGCGCGTTTCGCAGCGACCGACATGGCCCATTGCAGAGCCTGGCGCTTGGCCTCGTCCTGCTCGTGGGTGACGGCGAATTCGATTGCCGCTTTGAGCTTTTCCCAGACCCTGGGCACGGCGCCCCAGATGGTCGGGCGCGCGTCGGCCAACGCCGTCGCAATCGCGCGAGCATCGGAGACCACCGTGACTTGGGCTCCGAACACCTCTTGGTTGTACAACGCCATCGTGCGGTCGGCGATGTGCGCCGTCGGCAAAAAAGAGGTGGCCCGATCACCGAACTGAACGCCCAGAACGGCTTCGAGTGCCTGGGCTTCGAACAGCAGGTGGGCGTGCGTCATCTCCACCCCTTTGGGATTTCCCGTCGTCCCGGAGGTGTAAATGAGGGTGACCACATCGTCGGGCTGGACCGCCCGCCAGGTCGAATCGAAATCAAAGTCGTCTTTACCGGCGGCGTAGAGATCATCCAGCGAGAGCGTGCCCTCGGGGGAACCGTCGATGCAGATGATGTGCTCCAGCCTTGCGCCACTGGCCCGGATCCGGTCGACGTACTGCTGCTCGCAAATCACCACTTTGGTGCCGGCATTGTCGAAAACGTAGGTCAGTTGTTCGGCCGGCAGCGTGTTGTACACCGAGAACGAGGTGGCGCCGAGGTGCTGCGCACCCACTTCCAGCGGGTAGAACTCGATGCGGTTGGCCATCATCAGCGAAACCGTGTCGCCCCGGCGGATCCCGAGGCCGGCCAGGCCGGCCGCGACCCGGCGCACGTCGGCCGCGTACTGCCGCCAGGTCATTGTCTGGGTGTCGCCAGGGGTGCGAAGCGCGACAGCGTCCGGGTCGATCGCCGCGACGCGCTGGAATGTCTCGCACAGCGTGGTCGGCTGCTCGGAGGTGGTTTTCGAATCGCTCACCCAGCTGAGGCTAGTCCGGGGAGTACGTTGCCGGTGTGACTTCTCTGACGGCTGAAGCCGCCAGCTTCTTTTCATGCCGCGTGGGCATGATGGGCCAGTCCGGCCCGCAGGATGTTGCGTGCGGCGTGTTCGTCTGCCGGTGCGGTGTGGCCGCAGCCTTGGCAGGCGAATTCCGCTTGCGTGACGCGGTTCGCGCGCGCTGCGTGCCCGCAGCGCTCACACCTGTCGGAGGTGTGGTGCGCCTCCACACAGGCCGCCAACGCCACATGCTGGCGGCCGGTGGGCCGCAACCGAAACACGTACGCCCGCCTCACTACAGATCCACTCCGCTACGAGGAAAACGACGGCTCAACATGACCGCACCCTATGCAACGACAACGACAAAACCCGCCAGGCCACGCTGTTCACCAGCCCAGACTCCCCCGACGGCTAAAGCCGCCGGCCCCCTCGGGGCACACTGATGGGAATTGCGATCACCGAGTTGACACCCGTCGAGCGGACTGCGTTTGTGACCGAGTACGCCCGCGCGCTCGACAGCCGTTGGCCCAGGCCGATACTCGGCGACACCTTAGCCGACGAAATCGTGGCCAAGATCGACTACGACTTCCACGCGTTGGGCGTGCCCTCGAGCGTGGTGTGCCAGACCGCACTGCGCGCCAAGATGCTCGACGATCGGGTGCGCAGATTCATCTCCCAACATCCCGACGCGGTCGTCGTCGACCTCGGTGCGGGCCTGGACACCGGCATGCTGCGGGTAGCGCCGCCGGCCACGGTGGACTGGTACAACGTCGATTTGCCGAACATCATCGCGCTGCGGGATGAATTGGTGCCCACCGACGACCATGCGCATTCGGTGGCGGCATCGCTGGCCGACGATGGCTGGGCTGATCCGATCCCGTCCGACCGGCCCACCATGCTGATCGCCGACGGCCTGCTGGCGTTTCTCACCGAGTCGGTGATCGTCAACCTGTTCCGCCGCATTCCCGAGCATTTCCGGTCCGGAGAGCTGGCGTTCAACGAGCATGGCCGGGTCGGCTGGCTCAGCATGATCACGTTCAAGCTGCTCCCACAGAAAATGTTCAGCGCCGTCGGCAGCCAATGGGCCTACCGGGGTTTCAAGGACGCCCATGTGCCCGAGACGTGGAGTCCGCGCCTGACACTGGCCGAAGAGGCCAGCCTGGCGCACGCTCCAGAGGTCGACCTGTTCCCAATGGGTATCCGCGTGTCGACCCGACTGATGGGGATGACCAAGGCCGGCGCCCGCAAGGGGCGGATCTTGCGCTATTCGTTCTAAGCCCGAAACAAGAGAGGTGGCGACCAGATGGCGACGCTGATCACCGGCGCGAACGTGTGGGACGGGATGTCGGCCCAGGTGGTGCCGCGACAGGTGCTGGTCGTCGATGGCCGCATCCAGCGACTCGCCGACGCCATCGAGGCGCCGGCCGACGCGCAGGTGGTGGATCTTGCCGGGCACACCGTGACGCCGGGCTTCATCGACTGCCATACCCACGTGACATTGGCACCGCCGGTGGGCCTGACGCTCGCCCTCGAGTCGAGCACCGCGAAGACGTTGAAGGCGCTGCCGGTGCTGCGAGCGCTGCTGAACAACGGGTTCACCACGGTGCGCGACTTGGGCTGCGGAGATGTCGACTACCCCACCATCGACCTGCGCAACGCGGTGGCGGCCGGCATCGTGGAAGGCCCGCGAATGGTGGTGGCGCCACACATGATTTCGGCGCGCGGCGGCCACGGGGACTTCAGCGGAATGGTCGCCGACGAATACCAAGGATGTTGCCGACCACTGGAATTGGCGGCAGCCGACGGCGGCGACGAGATCCGTACCCGGGTCAGGCAGGAAATCCGGGCCGGCGCCAACTGGATCAAGTTCGCCGCCACCGGCGGGTTCGCCTCACCGTCGGACGACCCCGGCCACGCCACCTACAGCCAGGAAGAGATGAATGTTCTGGTCGCGACGGCCGCCGACCTCGACACCCCTGTCACACCGCACAGTTACGGCGACGAGGGCATCCAGCGCGCCGTTCGAGCGGGGGTCCGCAGCATCGAACACGGCAACCTCGCATCGCCCGAGACAATGCGGATGATGCAGGACACCGGGGTATTTATGGTGCCCACTCAATACACCATCCTGTCCGGCGCCCGCCGCGACGAAGGCGACGCGTTGTGGGCCGTTCTTCCGGAACACTCGCGCCGCAAGATGCAGAAATACCGCGGTGCGTTATTGGACGCAGCAGAGCACCTGGCCGCCAGCGACGTCCGGATCGCGTTCGGAACCGACGCCGGAATGTTTCCCCACCAAGACAATTGGCGTGAGTTCCCGACGATGGTGTCCACCGGCATCACCCCGTTGCGCGCCCTGCGCGCCGCCACCAGCGCGGCGGCCGAACTGCTGCAGCTCGACGACCTGGGGGTGATCGCCGAAGGCAAGATCGCCGATTTGATCGCCATGCCCGGCGATCCCCTTGCCGACATCGACATCACCGGCCAAGTGGATTTCGTCATGAAAGACGGTGTTATCTACAAGGATCCGGCCGACCGAGCGTAGACCCCGGCCGCGTCGGCCAACCGAGTGACACCGACGATGTCAGGCCGGATGCGCAACCACGACACCCCAGGTGTTGGTTTAATCCCGCGTCGGGCGACCGCGTTTGACCGTGCTCGCCGAGCCGCTTCGGCCAGTCCGTGCCGCGCGGTTTCGCGTGGAGGCCTTTGGCTTCTGCTGACCAGCCGACACCCGAGTTTCGTCGACGGAAGTGCGCGTCGAGCCGCGCCGCCCGGATGGCGAGGCCCGCCAGTGACGCAATTGCGCCACGGCCGCTTCAAGGGTGTCACGTAGCGGGGCGATGTCTCCGCGGACGCGCGCCAATAGCATCCCGCCCTGCAGCGCCGCGATCACTGAACTCGCCAGCCGACGCGGGTCGGCGTCGGCGAGCAGCTGTCCCCGATCCTGGATGGTCTGCAACCCGTCCGCCAGCGGGGCTTCCCAGCGGCGGAATGCCTGATCGAGAAGCGGGCGAAATGTCTCATCATTTTTTAGCTCCGCGGCCATCGTGCCCAACGGGCAGGCAAATGGACCGCCGGGAGCCGAATGTGCCGTCAGGATCTCCGAGACCCAAGCGTCGATGCCTTCCCAGGATTCGATGTGGGTCAGGCTGGGCTGGCGTGCAAGCACCAACTCCAGCTGCCGCTCGATCACCGCCGCCACCAAGTCGGCTTTGCTGTCGAAGTAGTGGTACAGCTGCGATTTGCCCGAGCTTGCCGCTGCAAGCACATCGTCCAGGCTGGTCGTGCTGACACCGTTTTGGTACATCAACGTGGCGGCAGCGTCGATGATCGACGCGCGGGCGCGGCGGCCCCGCTCGGTGACCGGCAGCGCCCTTACGGACATCGCCGACGACGCAGACATCGATTTAGTTTACAGGCGCGATATGCCCGTACCGGGCATTGGACGGGTGCCGGAGTTGGCATATGCCCGGCGCGGGTGACCATGATGGCGAGTGTGAAGCCGTCGGTCATCGCGCCCGACAAGCGCGGCGGCTCAGTCGGTCTCGTCGTGCATGCGAGCCAGGGCGGCCACGATATCGGCCACCTCAGTGCGGGCGGTGTAGTCGGGGTGCACTTCTGCGAACCGCACGGTGCGGTTCGGGTCGACGATCAGCACGGTCGGCATCGGCAGCAGCGTGGAGCCTTCCTCGTTGACATGGGCGAGGTCAAGCCCCAGCCTGCGCTGCGCGGCGAGGACTTCCTCGGCCTGCTCGAAGGCAATCCCGATACGTCGGGCCAACCGGCTGCCTGGATCGGAGAGCACCTGAAAATCCAGGGCTGCCTTCTCAGCGGTGGACAATGACTGGTCGGGAGTCTGGGGACTGATGGCAGCCAGGGTGGCGTGCCATGCGTCCAGCTGTGGTAACAGCTCGCGCTGGTATGTGCGCAGCGCCAGGTTGCAGTACGGGCACCAGCCCCCGCGGTAGAACACCAATACCGCCGGGCCGGTGGCCACCAGGTCTTCCAAGCCCACTGGCTTTCCCACGGCGTTGTACAGCGTGAACGGCGCAAGCGCATCCCCAACTTTCACGACGCCGGCCGGGATCCCGCGGGCATGAAGCTGTTGTGAGTTGCGGCTGAACACCTCGACCACGTCTGCCGGCAAGCGCGCCGCTGAGGCTGCCTGCAGCTGCTCTGATTGCTCGCGGATGCTCAACGACATGGAACCTCCCTAAGCGGCGCTCGCCAAAGGATTCTCGCTGATTGTACTGAGTAGTACATACTGTGATGTAACCAGCGGCGCGTCGTGCTGTCAAGGCCTCGGCGGCGGCGCTTGCGAACTATCAGCGTCCGTTTCTCTGCGCGTTCTCTGATCCAGATCCGATCACCCGCGGAGCTGACGCAATCCTGGCAGCGCACGTGCCCGGAGCTCGTCACCACCGACCCGTCACGATCGAAGGCGCTGGACATTTCTTGCAAGAGGATAAGGGCGAAGATCTGGCACGTGTGGTCGCCGATTTCGTTACCACCACCGGCTAGCGTCAGCCATCTGAATCTTCTCGGCTTGCAGCGACGCTGCAAAACTCTGAAAAGGGACGTTGCTTGCCTACCGCGCAACGAATCTCAGATTTCCGTCACCATCGTGATCGGCGCTCCACCCTACGGGCTCGGCAATCCTGCACCGCCATCGACATAACGGCGTCATAGCCAGCGGCGCAGCGGCCCGCTGATCAGGGGACCGGCCCGTTGCTTTCGTTTCAGTGCCGACACGATGAGCGAAGTCGTCGAAAGACGCGCAGCCAGAAGGGGCCAGGCAACGACAACAATCGAAAGTACCCCCATGATCGGGTACTGAGCGATGAGCTGGTCAGAGCTCCAGTAGGTCATCAGCGTCAGCAGCGAGACCATCGCGGCCGGCAGGCTCAGGATGCCCAGTATCAGCGCGACGCCCAGGCACGTCTCGAGCAGCGGGACGAGAAAACCGAATAGGCCCGGCCAGCCGCGAAGCGCGAATTCCGCCAGCACCGTGAAGTAGTCGGGCACCCGGCCATTAGATTTTGCGCTGTCGGCAACCAACAGGATATCCGCGCGACCGAAGTGTGCGCCGTACTTGAAAAGGCCCTCGTGAAGCCACAGGATGCCGAGGCCAACCCTCGTTGCACCGAGAACGGCCGATGCAACGAGGGTGGCCGACTTCACCTGGATCTTCATGCCAGTGCGGCTGCTCCGAACACGGCCTTTGCCTTGTCGCAGTTGATCACCACGGTGTTGTACTGCGACGTGTCCACCCCGGCGATAGAGAACGTCTGAGACGGCTTGTCGAATGCGACGTTGCCGAGCGCCTTGCCTGCCGTCACCGAGTTTTCGTCGGTGCCGTTGGTCAAGTAGATGTGCAGATCCGGACCCGGATCGGAGGAGAAGCCCGACAGTGCAACCTGTGCACTCGCGATCTTGACCGCTCCAGCGACGTGCTTATCGTTGAGGCCTGTGAAAGTACCTGTCCTCGTGTCCGATGCACCCTGCATCATCGCAGTCGTCTGTTGGGACGATTGCGGGCCAGGTTCGGCACTGTGCGTTGAAGTGCCGCAAGCCGTTAAGGCCACAGCACTGGTCAATAGAGCTGCTCCGGCGAGCGTCCTAAATCCCATGTGGATGTCCTTTCTTCGATGAACCAGTAGATTGTACTATCTAGTACATTGACGGTAGCACGGTCATAGTCCTCAGCTAACAATGGTGTCGGCGTCCCGGACTTCTCCCGCGCTGTTTACGCCTTATGACACGTTCCCGCGGCTATTCCCGTTCAATGGGGTTTCCTGGCGGGATCGGATGACGCGCCGAGCGGCGGACTGCTAGGCAGTAGAGCGTACTAAGTAGTACATAATCTACCCGCTCAGACATCCCGGACCGAGCAGCGCCTTCAGATCGCCCATCAGCGCCGGGGACGGCGTCACCCGCAGCGATGAGTCCAGCTCGAGCGTGGTGGTCCGGTCCCCGCTGATCAGCCGCAGATGCACCTGCGACGTGCCGGGGTGACGTGCCAGCACTTGCTTGAGCGCGTTGACCTTGTCGATGGTGCACTGCCGCGTCGGCAGGCTGACCGCCAGCGGCCGATCCAGCTGTGCATTCGAAAAGTCTGGCACCACAAGATCGTTGGCAATCAACGCAATCCGGTCGTCCCGGATCGCAACCTTCGCGGTGACCAGGACCACGGCGTCGTCGACGATCTCTCCGCCGAAGGCGGAATAGGTGTGCGGGAAGAACATCACCTCGATACCACCGGTGAGGTCTTCCAACTGCGCTGAGGCCCAGGGCATTCCGTTCTTGTTGACCCGCCGGTTCACCGACGCCAGAATGCCGCCCACCTTCACCAGGGTCTCGTTGGCGACATCGCCGTCAAGGATTGCCGGGATAGCGGTATCGACCTGAGCCGTCAGCAAATGCGCGACTCCGTTGAGCGGATGTCCGGACACGTACAAGCCGAGCATCTCGCGCTCCAATGCGAGTTTGTGCTTGTCGTCCCACTCCTCGTCGGGAACCTTGATGGTGAATACCGCGTCAGCGCCTGCGCCCCCATCATTCGGGTCACCACCGAACAGGTCGAACTGACCCATCGCCTCAGCCTTCTTGGTGCCCAGCACCGAGTCGACCGCGTCGGTGTGCACCAGGAACAGCCCCTTGCGCGGATGGTTCAGCGAGTCGAACGCGCCGGCCTTGATCAGCGACTCGGTGACCTTCTTGTTGCACGCCGCGATGTCGACCTTGTTGAGGTAATCGGAGAAGTCGGTGAACTTGCCCTTCTCGGTCCGGGTGTTCAGCAGCGAGGCAACGACATTGGCGCCGACGTTGCGCACCCCGCCCAGCCCGTAGCGGATGTCGGTGCCGACCGAGGCGAAGTTCAGGCCTGATTCGTTGACGTCCGGCGGAAGTACGGTGATGCTGAGTTTGCGGCAGTCGGCGAGGTAGACCGCGGCCTTGTCCTTATCGTCGCCGACCGAGGTCAGCAGCCCCGCCATGTATTCAGCGGGATAATTGGCCTTGAGGTAGGCCGTCCAGTACGACACCAGGCCGTAGCCGGCGGCGTGCGACTTGTTGAACGCGTAGTCGGCGAACGGCAGGATGGTGTCCCACAGAGCTTTGATGGCCTTGGCCGAGAATCCGTTGGCCTGCATGCCTTCTGAGAAGCCTTCGAACTCCTTCTCCAGTACCTCGCGCTTCTTCTTACCCATGGCCTTACGCAGAATGTCGGCTCGGGCGAGCGAATAGCCGGCCACCTTCTGCGCGATGCGCATGATCTGCTCCTGATACACGATCAGGCCGTAGGTCTCAGCGAGGATCTCGCGCAGCGGGTCCTCGAGCTCGGGGTGGATCGGTTTGATCGCCTGCCGGTTGTTCTTGCGATCGGCGTAGTCGTTGTGGGCGTTCATGCCCATCGGGCCGGGCCGGTACAGCGCAAGGACGGCGACGATGTCTTCGAATCCGGTGGGCTGCATGCGGCGTAGCAGGTCGCGCATCGGCCCGCCGTCGAGCTGGAACACCCCCAGCGTCTCGCCGCGGCCCAGTAATTCGAAGGTGCCCGGGTCGTCGAGCGGAACGGCTTCCAGATCGAGGTCGATCCCACGGTTGGCTTTGATGTTCTCGATCGCGTCGCCGATGATCGTCAGATTGCGCAGGCCGAGGAAGTCCATCTTCAGCAGGCCGATCGCCTCACACGACGGGTAGTCCCAGCCGGTGATGATCGCGCCGTCTTGCGGCCGCTTCCACAGCGGGATCACCTCGGTCAGCGGCTCGCTGCTCATGATCACCGCACAGGCGTGCACACCCGCGTTACGGATCAGGCCTTCCAGCCCGCGCGCGGTCTGGTAGATCGTCCGCACATCCGGGTCGGTGTCGATCAGGCTGCGGACTTCGGCGGCCTCCTTGTAGCGCTCGTGGTTGGGGTCGGTGATGCCCGACAGCGGGATGTCCTTAGCCATGATCGCCGGCGGTAGCGCCTTGGTGATCCGGTCGGCGATCGCGAAACCGGGCTGCCCGTAGTGAATCCGGGCGGAATCCTTCAGCGCGGCTTTGGTTTTGATGGTGCCGAAGGTGATGACCTGCGCGACGCGGTCATGTCCCCACTTGTCGGCGGCGTAGCGGACCACTTCACCGCGCCGACGGTCGTCGAAGTCGATGTCGATGTCGGGCATCGACGTGCGCTCCGGATTGAGGAATCGCTCGAACAGTAGCCCGTGCGGGATCGGGTCGATGTCGGTGATGCCCAGCGCATAGGCCACCAGCGAGCCGGCTGCCGAGCCGCGGCCCGGGCCGACCCGGATGTCGACCGACCGCGCATAGTTGATCAAGTCGGCGACGATCAGGAAGTACGACGGAAAGCCCTTGTCGCAGATGACCTCGATCTCAAATGCGGCCCGCTGGGAGTAGCCGTCGGGCAGCGCGTCGCGGAACCGCCGACGCAGACCGGCGTCTACCTCGTGGCGCAGCCAGGACGCCTGGTCATGTCCGTCGGGCACCGGGAAGACCGGCATCCGGTCGCGCGGTGCCCACACGTCGGCATACGAGCTCACCCGTTCGGCGATCAGCAGGGTGGAGTCGCAGGCGCCGGCCACCTCGTTGTCCCAGATCTCCCGCATCTCGGCAGCCGACTTCAGGTAGTAGCCGTCGCCGTCGAACTTGAACCGGTTCGGATCCGAGAGCGTCTTCCCGGTCTGCACACACAGCAGCGCCTCGTGGTTGTGGGCGGCGTCGCGGGTGACGTAGTGGCAGTCGTTGGTGGCCAGCGGCGGAATGTTCAGCGCACGACCGATCTCCAGCAGCCCGTCGCGCACCCGGCTTTCGATGGACAGCCCGTGGTCCATCAGCTCCAAAAAGTAGTTCTCGGCTCCGAAGATCTCCCGCCACTTGGCGGCGGACTCCAGCGCTTCGCGGTGGTGCCCCAGCCGCAGCCGGGTTTGCACCTCCCCCGACGGGCAACCGGTGGTGGCGATGATGCCGGCGGCATGCTCGGCGATCAGCTCGGCGTCCATCCGCGACCACTTGCCCAGCTGCCCCTCGAAGGAGGCAAGCGACGACAGCTTGAACAGGTTGCGCAAACCGGTGGCGTTCTCGGCGACCATGGTCAGGTGCGTGTAGGAGCCGCTGCCGGACACGTCGTCGCTCTTTTGCCCCGGATCGCCCCACAAAATGCGGCGGGTCTCGAAACGGGAAGCGGGCGCGACGTAGGCCTCGATACCAATGATCGGCTTGATACCCGCCGTGGTGGCCCCGTTGTAGAACTCGCTGGCGCCGAACATGTTGCCGTGGTCGGTCATCCCGATCGCGGACATCTCCAGCCGCTGCGCCTCGGCGAGCATCGGCGCGACCTTCGCGGCACCGTCCAACATCGAGTACTCGGTGTGGTTATGCAGGTGCACGAAGGACGCGCGATGAGCGCTGGCGCGAAGAGCGGACGGATCGGTCATAGAGACGCCAGTCTATGGCCGCGCACCGACGCTTCCCCGGCGTGTCGGCGAGTGTGTCTTGCGGCCGCTAGCCGTACAGCTCGACAAACTGCTTCAGCGATTTCTCGACATCCCCTTTGACCGCGCGGGCCGCCGCCGAGCCCACCGGACCGAACAACGCCCGCCCGCCCAGCTCAAGACGCAGACCGAGGTTAGAGCCCTGTTTGGTGGGCTGGACGGTGAGCGTGACCACGTACTTCGTCCCACCTTTACCGGATCCCGACAGTGCGACCCGGTGCGGCGGCTCCCACTTGGTCACCGTCCATGTCACCCGGTTGCGAAAGCCCTTGGCACGCGCCACGCCCACGACTTGAGTTCCTTCGCCCAACTCATCGGGAAGCTCGCTGCGCCATCCCTCGTGCATCACCAGCCAATCGCCCAGATCGGACAGATCGGATACGCGGTCCCACATTTCCTGCGGGCTCATCGGCACGTCGGTCGTCAGGTCCACAGCGGCCATCAGTGGCTGGGTCCGCCCCGGAGCCGATTGCCGATCCGGATGCCGGGTAGCAGCAGGCTGCGCGGCACATATCTGCCACCGACGCTGATGGCCTTGGGCACGATTCCGGGCACCACGCTGCGCTTACCGGCCAGCATCCCGCCGATCGCCGCTTCGGCCACGTCGCCCGGCGAGACCTGCATGAGCGGAATACTGAAGCGCTCGGCATTGGCGATCTCGCCCCACTCCGTCGGCACAGGGCCCGGGCACAACACCGTGACCGACACGCCTGTTCCGTTTAGTTCCTCGTGGACCGCTTCCGAGAACGTCTGCACAAAGGCCTTGGTGGCCGAATACACGGCCATGTAGGGCATCGGCTGGAATCCTGCGATCGATGCGATGTTGAGCACCGCTCCGGCTCCCCGTTCGACCATGCCGGGCAGCGCGGCATGGGTAAGTTCCATCAACGCCAGTGAGTTGAGGACGACTTCTTCGCTTTCCCGTTCGATCGGCAAAGTTTGGAAAACCCCGCTGGTGCCGAAGCCGGCGCTGTTGCACAGACCGGCGATCGGTTCGCTGCGAAGCCGCTCCGCCAGCTGTTCGCGAGTCCCTGCGTCGGACAGGTCGAGCGGCAGGACGTCCACCCCGACCGGGTATTGCGCGCGCAGGTCATCGGCAAGTTCGTCCAGGCGGTCCTGACGGCGGGCCACGAGCACCAGCGGGTAGCCACGCCGGGCCAGGCCGCGGGCCAGTTCAGTGCCGATGCCTGAGGAGGCGCCGGTGATGACGACGGCTGCCTGGTTGCTCGGTTTCGGAAGACTCATGATCGCCTCACCAGTGGATTCCGCGGGTCGCCCGGACGAACGTTTCGCTTCGCTTATCGAATTCCGTTGCACTGCTGTCGGATTCGTCCCCCTTGGCCGCCGACGAGTCTGCGAACATACCGAAGGCCCGGTTGCGCAGACGGTCCATGACCGCCGGGTTGACAGCGTCGGCGACGGCGGCGAACTGCCCAAAGGGCGAGCTGGCCCGCCGGGGCCGGTGCACGATCGCATCGGTGATCACACCGGCGGCTTGGTCCGGTGTCAGCGCCGGGAATTTGTCATACATCTTGGTGGGACTGATCATCGGCGTCCGTACCAGCGCCATGTGCACGGTGGTGAACTTGACGTCCTCGTCGACGACCTCGGCCTGCAGCGCGTCGCACAGGCTGTCCAGGGCCGCCTTGCTGGCGATGTAGGCGCCGAACCGCGGCGCGCGGGTCTGCACGCCGACCGAGGAGACGTTGATGATCTGCCCGAAACCACGTTCGCGCATGCCAGGAATGAATTTGAGAATGAGCTGCACCGCGCCGAGGTAGTTCAGCTGCATGGTGCGCTGGTAGTCGTGAATGCGGTCATAGGACAGCTCCAGCGAACGCCGAATTGACCGTCCGGCGTTGTTGATCAGAATGTCGACGCCGCCGAGATCGGCAAGCACCTTGTCGGCCATCGCGGCGATGGCGTCCATGTCGGTCAGATCGCACGGGTAGACGTGCGCGGTGCCGCCACTGCTGCGGATTTCGCCGGCGACCTTTTCCAGGTTTTCCAGGGTCCGCGCGACCAGGACCACCTCGCCGCCGGCCTCCGCGATCTTCTTCGCCGCCGCTTCGCCGATGCCCGACGAACCACCCGTGATGAGGGTGATCGTGCCGTCGGCGGCGTCGTGCAGTGTGCGGCCCTGCACCGCGTCGAGCAGATTACGCAGGTAGAACGGTCGGTACCGGCCCGCCGAGTTCGGCGTGTTGACGAGGTTGGACACGGCGGCGATCGGCTTCTCGACGAAGCTGGTCAGATCACCCAGATTCATAGGTTTCTCGCTCCCGGTGGTGATTCCCCTGGATTCCCCACCGAGTCTGCTACACCGCTGCGAGGTTCTGGTGATTCTGTGGCAATCCGGTTGTTACGCCGGGTAATCCTCCGGTGATGGCGCTCTAACTGTCGGGCAATGCTCAGGTGGTCGGCTATCCGCATGGGAATGCTCACACGATTTCGCAAGCCCGGGACGGCCACGCTCTACGACAAGGTCGGCGGTCACGATGCCCTCGAAGTCGTTGTCGAGGACTTCTACTGCCGTGTGCTTGACGACGATCACCTGTCTAGCTTTTACGCCGGATCGGATATGAAGCGGGTGAAAGCCAAGCAGGTCGAGTTTCTGAGCGCGGTCCTTGGCGGGCCCGGGTCCTACACCGGCTTGTCGATAAGGCAGGCGCATGAAGGCCGCGGGATCACGATGCATCACTTCGCCATGGTGGCTGCACACCTGGCGGACTCGCTGTGCGCGGCCGGCCTGCACCCGGACACGATCACCGAAATACTGCGTGCCGTTGCGCCGCTGGCCGACGAGATCGCATCGGATAACGCCAAGGCAGGCGTCTGACAGCCGCCCTCCACACTTCGCCGAGCGTGCGTCGTCTAGCGAATTAGCGGCCTGGGTCTCGCATCGACTGCACGCTCGGCGAACCCCACCGATGCAGCCCAGCCAGCTGCCCACGCAGGTATTGGGCCACCGCGGAGTCGGTGGTCAGCGTTTCGGCGCTACCACGTGACCTCTGGTTACGGTTCCATCATCCTCGCGGTTCCAGAGTTGATGGCATTTCGTAGATCCGCCGCCGATACGTTTTCGGTGCCGGTTGCCGAGCGCAGGAAGGGCTCGAACAGTCGCCAGCCCAGTTCCAGAGCCATCGCGTTGCCGGCGGCCAGACGGCCGGCGAGCTCGTTGTGGTGGCTGTGTTCGGCATGCTTGACCAGCTTCGCTGCGGTGGGAAACCTTTGCTGGAGCTGCCCGACGGGATAGCCGTCGAGAATCGCCCGGGCCATCACTTTCCAATGCCGCTCTGTTTTGGCCTCGATCACATCAGGGGAGGCGCCGGTCTGCAGCAACAGCGCCATTTCGTCGGCTAGGTGATCAAGGACCGCTCCAACGAGCTGATCCTTGGTACCCAGATACCGGAACACCAGTCCGTGGTTGACCCCCGAGCGGACGGCGATGTCACGGATCGAGGTGGCGGCGGGTCCGCGTTCGGCGAACAGGTCAGCCGCGTGGGTCACCACGGCAGCGATGACCTCGTCGCGTCCTACCGGCGTGCTTTCGTCGTTTCGGTTGCCTGTTGCGCGTCCGTTAGTCATATGACTACGCTAGCCGCATGATCAAAGTAGTCAACTGACTAACGCATCGTGACGAAAACGCCGACATCGAGGAGGTCGATGAAGACAGCGAAGCCCTCGCCAGCGCACACCAATAGCTGACCTTCACACTTCACCCAACGAAGAGGGTGACGGCAACGAGATCGCCGCGATCGTCGGCTCCGAACTCGCCAAGGAATAGAAGACCTATCCGGGGACCTCACGACGAGGGCGTGCGAAATCCTCACGTGCGGAACGTGGTTTATGAGACAGGTCCTGCGAACCTGCTCTAGTTTCAGTGTTCATGGACCTGAGGAGGCAGGCATGAGCGTGTACAGGGTCACCGAGCTCATCGGGACAAGCCCCACGTCATGGGAGGACGCAGCGACCGAGGCTGTGCGGAGAGCGCAGCAGACCATCGACGACATCCGGGTCGCCGAAGTCCTCGAGCAGGACATGTCCATGGACGAGGCCGGTGGGATCACCTTCAGGACAAAGCTTCGGATCTCGTTCAAGATCCGGTCCCCTCGACAATCGCCGACGGACTCTTAGCCGGCGACCAGGGCCTCGAGCCGACCGCGCAGGTAGTCGGCAACGCCGCGATCATTAGTCAGCTCGATCGCCCGTCGATACGCCGATCGGGCTTCATCGAAGCGCTGAGCCCGGGCCAGCAGGTGCGCACGCGTCGTCCAGGCCGGCTGGAACCACTGCGCCGCCGGATCGGTGATCTCGTCCAACGTCGCCAAACCGGCCCGCGGTCCGTCGATCTCCGCATCGATGGCGGCCAGGGCAACCGCTGCCCCCAATGACGGCGCGATCCGCAGCAGCGCGCGGTGCAGGGTGCGCAGCGCAAGCCAGTCCACCGGCCTATTGCAGTGCGCCGACTGGATCGCCGCCTCGTATTGATAGCGACCCGGCCGACCAAAGCCGTGGGCTCTGTGCAACAGCGCCTCGCCACGCGCGATCAGCGCAGGGTCCCACAACCGCGCGTCCTGGTCGTCCAGCGGCACAAACGCACCATCGGCGGTGCGCCGGGCGGCTCGGCGCGACTCCGACAGGCAGACCAGCGCCGCCAGACCCAGCGCCTCGGGTTCGTCGGGCAGCAGCTCGGCGAGCACCTGCGCCAGATGAAGCGCCTCGGCGGACAGCGATTCGATCGCCGCACCCGCCGTTTGCCAGTCGATCGCATACGCCCCGTACACGGCCTCCAACACGGCGGGCAGCCGCTCGTCGAGGTCGACGCGGCCCGGCAGCACGAACGGGATGCGGGCGTCGCGGATCCGGCGTTTGGCGCGCACCAGCCGCTGCGCCATGGTCGCCGCTGGCATTGCGAACGCCTCCGCGATCGCTGCCGCGTCGACGCCGAGCACCGTCTGCAACATCAACGGCGTGCGGCAGTTGGCAGCGATCGCCGGGTGAGCACACACGAGCATCAGCTCCAGACGTCGGTCAGGAATGGCGTCAGTGTCGAATTCAATTGCCTCGCTGGATATTTCGGGTAGCGAATCGGTCATCCGATAGGCGTGTGATTTCCAGTGGTCGCGCAGGCGGTTGCGGGCCACGGTGAGCACCCAGCCTTCCGGGTTGTTCGGTGTGCCGTCGGTCGGCCATCGGACCAGGGCTCGCTCCAGCGCATCGGCGATCGCGTCCTCGGCGGCGGCGATGTCGCCGCTGGGCGCGGCCAGCAGCGCCAGGAGTCGGCCGTAGCTGGTGCGAACCAGCTCGGCGACGCGCGTCTGCACCTCACTCAGGGCTGTACCAGCCTTTACCGCTGGCGTAGGTGACCGCGACGGGACGGATCTCGACCGATCCCCAGTCGGCGGCCGGGCAGCGCTTCGCCCACGCCAATGCGGCGTCCAGGTCCGGCACATCGATCACGAACACTCCGCCGAGGCGTTCCTTGGTGTCGGCGAACGGACCGTCCTGGATCGTGGGAGTGCCGTTGCGCGCACTGAACGTCGTTGTGGCGACGGCGGATTGCAGCACGTGGGTGCCGATCAGCACACCCGCCGCGTCGAGGTCGTCGGCGTAGCGGGCGAACGCGGCGCGCCCGGCGGCCATGTCCTCCTCGGTCAGGCCGATCTCGGGGCCCTCTTGATAGTGCATGAGCAGGCAGTACTGCATGGTGGTGTCCTTTCCGGATCGATGATGACACCTGAATGACGAATGAGACCGGGCCCAATCGACAATGCATCTATGTCCCGAACTTTCGACGAGCTGGTTTCCGAAGCCGCTGCCGCACCGGTCGACGGCTGGGATTTCTCCTGGCTGGACGGCCGGGCCAGGGATTTAACCAGATAGCCACGCGCGCGGCCTAAACTCGACCCCAAAAGGCTCGTCAGGTGATGGCTTCAGCAGAACGGAAACCCTGCCATGTTTTCCGGCATCATCCGCGACGGCCGCGCGATGATTACCGCCATCGCCGTGCTTGGTGCCGCCGCAATTCTTCCCGGCGGCACAGCAACGGCCGACCCGAGCCAGGACGACACGTTTTTCGCATTGCTCGGTCAAAAAGACATTCCCCCCGTCGAGAACGCGACGAGCCTCATCGACACAGCCCATAAAGTTTGTTCCAAACTCGACGGCGGCATGTCGGTGGAAGACTTAGTGGATCTGATTAGGAACAATGGGTTCAACGCGGACCCGAGAGCGCGCTTGGATCCCCCCGACCGCGTCACGCGCACCATAAACCGATTCATCACGGCCGCAGTGCAGGCCTACTGTCCGTACGACAAAGGCAAGATAGCCTCCATCGCCTCTTATCCCGGGACGCGATCAAGCGCCCCGACGTTCCGCGTCACCGCATACACGCGTAAGGCGGTCGACTCTGGAAGGGATCGACGAAAGCCGGCGTCGCCATTACCCATGATCGACGCGGCGGCGGCGTTCCAAAAAACGACGGCCTCCGATGCCGTTACGCTGCCACGTCTGATGGACGGCAACGTGCTTATAGCGCGCCGCTACCCGGGCAACTCGGACCGTGACGCGCATGGCCTAGTGCTCGCCTCGCTGATCGGAACGGCTCCGTCCGGGGAAATCCCGCCGACGAACCCGCTGCCGATTCCGGCAAAACCGCCGCCTGCACCACAAGAGGTGGAGCCTGCACCGCAACAACCGCCGCCTCCACCACGACGTGTGCATCCGGTACCGCAACAGGCGCCGCCGCAACAGGCCGAGCCACCGCCACAAGCGGAGCCACCGCCACAAGCGGAGCCACCGCCACCAGCAGAGCCACCGCCACCAGCAGAGCCACCGCAACAGGTGGCGCCACCTGCTGCTCCTCCTCAGCCTGGGGGTGGCCCGGGCGGTGACAGCGGTGGCGCTCCGGCGAGCCCGCCGCCGGAGCCGCCCAAGCGGCCGGGCTTTGTCCAGCTCGCACCCTGAGAAAAAGACGTCGGCAAGCCGCTGTTAGCGGCCGCAAGGCGGTGTCCTTTCCGGCTCGAGGACGACGACAATACATCTATGTCCCGAACATTCGACGAGCTGGTTTCCGAGGCTGCTGCTGCACCGGTCGACGGCTGGGATTTCTCCTGGCTGGACGGCCGGGCCACCGAGGAACGCCCATCGTGGGGTTACCAACGACAGATGAGCCAGCGGCTGGCGACGGCGTCGGCCGGTCTGGAGCTCGATACCGGCGGTGGTGAGGTTTTGGCCGGCGCGCAGAAGTTCCCGCCGACGATGGTCGCCACCGAGTCCTGGCCGCCGAATGCGGCGCTGGCCACCAAGCTGCTCCACCCGCGCGGCGTCGTCGTGGTGGCAACTCGAGACGAGCCGTCCTTGCCGTTCGCCGACGCGGCGTTCGACCTAGTGACCTGCCGGCATCCAATCGTCGTGCGGTGGACCGAGATCGCCCGGGTGCTGCGCCCGGGTGGCACCTACTTCGCGCAGCAGATCGGACCCGCGACGATGTCCGAGCTGGTCGAATACTTCCTGGGACCCCAACCACAGAAATGGGCCGAGCTTCACCCCGATACCCAGAGCGCGCAGGCGCAAGCCGCCGGCCTGAAAATCACCCAAATGCGCATGGAGCGGCTCCGAGCAGAGTTCTTCGATGTCGGCGCGGTGATCTATTTCCTGCGCAAGGTGGTCTGGACCGTTCCGGATTTCACCGTCGACCGCTATCGCGAGCAGCTGCGCGAGCTGCATGAGCGCATCGAGGCCGACGGCCCCTTCGTCGCGCACCCAACTCGAGTCCTCGTCGAGGCCCGCAAGCCGTAGCGGCCGATCGGACTGCCCGAACCGCGCGTGGATGCAACGATCAGCGTATGAGCATGGCGACGATGGGCCTCCTCGGTGTGGCAGCGGGTGCATCGACCGCGGGTGTCTTGGGCATCGTGAGAATGATCGGCTGACACGTGGTTTCCGTGGCTCGCCGCGAACTCTGAGCAGAAACACCAGATGATGGCCAACCTGCACTCTCAGCGGGCAGAGGCGGTTCAGCGGTGGCGAGCCGGATTGGCGATTGCACGGGACACGCATCGCCAGTGGGCTGCCGGACCTCGCGACCACGACGCGCCTAACGTCGTCGGCGACGAGTGGTTTGAAGGCTTGCGGCCACACCTGCCCACCACCGGCGAAGCAGCCAAGTACCGCACCGCTCACGAAGTCAACTGCGACAACGCCACTGTGGCACTGCTGTCGCTGGAGATGGGCCGGATCGAGCGGGAATGGGTTGACGAGACAAAGAGCTACCCGCGGCGAGCGCGGAACTAACCTCAGCCCTCGGCCTTCAACACGTCCAGCGCGTGCTGCAGGTCCTGCGGATAGGGGCTGACGATCTCGATCTGCCGCCCGTCGGCGGGATGAGTGAACGCCAGCGACCGAGCGTGCAGCCATTGGCGTTCCAGCCCAAGTCTTTTCGCCAGCTTCGGGTTGGCGCCGTAGGTCAGGTCGCCGCAGCACGGATGATGCAGCGCGGCGAAGTGCACCCGAATCTGGTGTGTGCGGCCGGTTTCCAGATGCACGTCGAGCAGGCTTGCGGCGACGAAAGCTTCGACGGTGTCGTAATGGGTAAGGCTGTGCCGGCCATCGGTAGTGACGGCGAATTTCCAGTCGTGGCCGCGGTGCCGGCCAATCGGCGCATCGATGGTGCCGCTGGACGGATCCGGGTGTCCTTGCACCAGTGCGTGATACCGCTTGTCAACCGTGCGCTCCTTGAACGCGCGCTTGAGCAGCGTGTACGCCCGCTCGGAGATCGCGACCAGCATGACCCCGGAGGTGCCGACGTCGAGGCGCTGCACGATGCCCTGCCGCTCGTGCACTCCGGAGGTGGTGATCCGGTAACCGGCCGCGGCAAGCCCGCCGAGCACGGTCGGCCCGGTCCAGCCCACCGACGCATGCGCGGCCACCCCGGCCGGCTTGTCGACGGCGACGATGTCGTCGTCGGAGTACAGAATCGTCATGCCCTCGATCTCGACGGGCGTGTTCTCCAGCGGCGCCGGCGGCTCGGGCAGCCGTACCTGCAGCCACGCCCCGGGGGTCAGACGATCCGACTTGCCGGCCGGCACTCCGTCCAGCTCAACGCCGCCGTCCTCGGCCAGCGCCGCGGCGGCGGTGCGCGACACGCCCAGCAGCCGCGCCAGCCCGGCATCGACCCGCATACCCGAGAGGCCCTCCGGGACCGGCATCGACCGATCGGTCACAAGCGCCGCTCCTCAGCATCGCCGCGCTCTGCATCGTCGCCGGCGGTCATTACCGTTGGTCGGCCCTGGGCCGGCCAACGGTGCCGTCCTGCGGCTCGTCGCCGTCGACCCCGTCGGCCGTCTGGTCCGGCGTTTCGCTGCCCTCGGGGGCATCGACGACGCCGGGCGGATCGAGCTCGTCCTCGGCCCTCCGGCGACCGACCGTGTCGAAGTCGTAGCCGAGCGCTGAGAGCGTGATCAGCAGGATCGCCCCGCCGACTACCGACGGGTCGGCGACATTGAACACCGGCCACCAACCGATCGAGAAGAAGTCCACGACGTGTCCGCGCAGTGGGCCCGGCGAGCGGAAGAACCGGTCGACCAGGTTTCCCATCGCGCCGCCCAGGATCATCCCGAGGCCGATGGCCCACCACGGCGACACCAGACGGCGTCCCATCCAGAAAATCCCGACCACGACAGCGCTCGCGATCACGGTCAGCATCCAGGTGTATCCGGTCGCCATCGAAAACGCGGCCCCGGAATTGCGGACCAGCGTCCAGGTCACGGTGTCACCGATGATCGGCACCGGCTGGCCCGGTGTCAGCAGTTTGACCGCGAGCACCTTGGTGACGATGTCCAGCGTCAGCACGACCGCCGCGACCGACAGCAGCAGGGGCTGTCGCCGTGGCGGCGCGGAAGCTTCAGCCTCGCCGGCCGTATCGGCCTCAGTCACCGGCTCAGCCGATCCCGTTGGTTGGTCCGTCACTCCTACATCATCCACTACAGGGCTATGCGGGATGATTCCAGCATGAGCCGCGTGACCGTTATCGCCACCGGCGGGACCATCGCCACTACCACCGACGCCAAGGGCGTGCGACGGCCGACGCGCGGCGGCGCGCAGTTGACCGCCGGCCTGAACGTCGATGTCGTCGACGTCATGGCCCTAGACAGCTCGCAGCTGGCCCCGGCCGACTGGGATGTGATCGGTGCTGCGGCCCGGGCTGCCGCCGATAGCGGCGCCGAAGGTGTGGTCGTGACGCACGGCACCGACACCCTGGAGGAGACGGCGCTGTGGCTGGACCTCACCTATGCGGGCGCGATACCGGTGGTGATCACCGGCGCAATGCGTAGCGCGGACGCGCCTGACGCCGACGGTCCGGCGAATCTTCGGGACGCCCTTGCGGTGGCATCGGATCCCGCGGTCGGCGATCTCGGTGTGTTGGTGTGTTTTGCCGGCCGGGTGCTACGGCCGTTGGGTCTTAGAAAGGTGGCAACCCAGGACGGCTTCGCCGGCGACCTGCTGGGCACCGTCGACGATGGCGTGGTGCTCAACCGGCCCAAGCAACGCGCCTTCCTCGGCGAGCTGAGCGCGGCAAGCGCCCCGCGGGTCGACGTCGTCGCCGCATACCCGGGGAGTGACGCCGTAGCAATGGATGCCTGTGTGGCCGCCGGTGCCCGCGGCATCGTGCTGGAATCGCTGGGTGCGGGCAATGCCGGCGCCGCGGTGGTCGACGGAGTGCGGCGGCACTGCCGAAACGGAGTTGTGGTCGCGGTGTCCACCCGGGTCCCGGGTGGACGCGTCAGCCCCGATTACGGCCCCGGCCGTGACCTCGCCGACGCGGGCGCGGTGATGGTGTCGGGGCTGCCGCCGAGTCAGGCACGGGTGCTGGTGATCGCGGCGTTGGCGGCGCGGCTACCGCTGCACGACGTCGTCGACCGCCTGAGCTGACGCGCTTTGGGCAAGGGCGGCGACGTAGTCGGGCCAGTCGAGGCTGTCGACCGGATTCGCCGGGGTGACTTCGTCGGTGTCGGACGGCAACGTTCGCGCCGGGCCCGGTCCCGAGCCCCGGGTTTCGAACCGCACGGTGACCACACCGTGGCCGGCGCCCTGTACCCAGCCGTGCCCGAGATCGCGGTGCGTTACGTCGTCTCCTACCCGCCATCCCGGGATGTCTCCCGCCCGCCGCCCCGCGACGTCCGGCTCAACCGGTGCGGTGTCCGTCGCCTGATCGGTGCCCGACATCGTCAGCTCCAGGTCGGGGAACAGCGACTCCTGCCGCACGTTGCTCAGGCCCGAAAACCCCACGCCGAGTAGCCGAATCGGCCCGATCTGGCGCGGATCGAGCAACAGCCGCCGGGCCAGCGCCGCCAGCGCGGCGCCGTCGGTAGTCGCATAGGGCAGGGTGGCCGAGCGGGTCAGCGTGCTCATGTCGGATTTCTTCAACTTCACGGTGACGGTCCGGGCACCGCGGCCGTCGCGGCACAGCCGTTGATGGGCGTGCTCGGCGATTGGGGCGATCGCCTCGCGCAACTCCTCAAGGGTGGTCAAATCCGCCGCGAAGGTGGATTCCGCGCTGATCTGCTTGGCTTCGGCGCGTTCGGCGACCGGGCGGTCGTCGATCCCGCGGGCCAGCCGGTGCAGCGCGGGCCCGATCGTCGCCCCCAGGATGCTGGCCACCTCGGCTTCGCTCAGCGCGGCCAGCTGCCCGATCGTCTCGATGCCAAGCCGATGCAGCTTCTCCTCGGCGACCGGCCCGATCCCCCAGAGCCTGCGCACCGCGAGGCCGCCCAGCAGCTGCGTCTCCTCGGCACGCCGGATCACTCGGATGCCGTCGGGTTTGGCCAGACCCGATGCGATCTTGGCGCTCTGCTTGCCCGAGCCGGCGCCGACCGAGGCGACCAGGCCGGTTTCTTCGCGCACCCGTCGCCGCAACTCCGCACAGAACTGCTCGACGTCGGTCGCCGACGCGCCGGCCAGTTCCGGTGGCTCCCCGAACGCCTCATCGAAGGAGAGCTGTTCGAGCACGGGCACCATGGCGCGAACGGTGTCGAAGACCCGGCGGCTGGCGACTCCGTAGACCACACCGCGCGGTGGCAGCACCACCGCCGTCACGCCGATCAACCGGCGTGCCTGGTGCATCGGCATCGCCGACCGCGCCCCGAACACCCGCGATTCGTAGCTCGCCCCGGCCACCACGCCGCGCCCACCCAGCCCGCCGACCAGCACCGGGCGGCCCCGCAATGTCGGTCGGGTGAGTTGTTCGACGGACGCGAAGAACGCGTCCATGTCGAGGTGCAGCACCCAACGGGAGTCCACAAACTCCGATGCTATTGCGCTAGCGTCTCAAATCATGGCGATGAATCTTTGCCACCGGTTGTGCTGCAGCTCGAACCGCTACTTCAAAGCTGTCGAAGACGCGCTGTTGCCGTGGGCCCTGGCCGATGTCGACCTGGGCGACAACGTGCTGGAAATCGGGCCGGGTTACGGCGCCAACATCCGGGTGCTCATCGACAAGGCCCCGCACTACACCGCCGTCGAGATCGACCAGGTGATGGCCGAACGGCTGCGAGATACCTACGGTGACCGGGCGCAGATCATTCGCGGCGACGGCACCGACACCGGCTTGCCGGCCGAGGAGTTCAGCTCGGTGGTGTGCTTCACGATGCTGCACCACATCCCGACGCCGGCGTTGCAGGATCAGATGCTCGCCGAAGTGTTTCGGGTGCTGCGCCCCAGCGGCGTGTTCGCCGGCAGCGACAGCGCGGCGTCGACCCTGTTCCGCATGCTGCATTTTCGCGACACCTGCAACCCGGTAAATCCGCAGACCTTCCCGGAGCGGTTGCGCGCAGCGGGTTTTCACGACGTGCATGTTGACGGCAATGGGCGCAGACTGCGCTGGCGCGCGGTCAAGGCCGACTAATGGGCGCCGAGACCGGCAACACGTGGGCATCGCCGCAGCATGCGGATAAGCCCTACCAACGACGATGGGCGCGGCTGCGCAAGGAATGGCACACGCGGCTCGAACCCGGTGAACAGGCCACGGTACTGGCCTGGGCGGCATTCACCGTCACGTTCGCGGGACTCAGGGCGCTTACCCACTGGATCCACGCCGGTCACGGCCCAGAGGGTGGCGGTATCAATCTGGGCGGCAGGCACTTTCATCACTACAACCTCGGAATCGCATTGCTGGCGACTGTGGGCGCGGTGGGCCTGCGCGGATCGGAAAAACAACGGCGCCACCCTGTCGCGGCCGTCGCTTTCGGAGCGGCGAACGCGATGATCGCCGACGAGTTGGCGCTGCTGCTCGATCTTGAGGACGTCTACTGGAAGGCCGAGGGTCGCGAAAGCGTCGACTTCGCGATCGGTCTCATCGCAGCCGGCGGGACGATCATCGCCGGCATGCCGTTTTGGCCGCACGCGCAGCGCGCGCTGCGGAACCTCTAGCCGCGGCTACTAAGTCTTCGCAATCGCGACCCGCACGCCGTCGCCGATCTGCACACCGTCGGTCGGCTCGCCGAACTCGAAACGGGTGGCCAGGATTTCGCCGGCGATCAGATCGCGATGGGTCGTCGCCCAGTCGGCCCGTTGCGCCGGCACCGACATCACGACGCTGATCCGGTCGGATACGTCAAGCCCGATGGACTTACGCAGCTCCTGCAATTCGCGAATGCGGTCCTTGGCCCAGCCCTCGGCCTCGAGCTCGGGCGTCACGGTGGCGTCCAGCACCACCAGGCCGGCCCCACCCGGTAGCGGGGCGGTGTACTCGGGGTCGGCGGCCACCAGCCGCGAGCTGTACTCGTCGGGTTGCAGCACGGCCGGACCTGCGGTCAGTGTGCCGTCTGGGTTGACCACGCCCTCACCGGCCTTGACCGCCTTGATCGCCGCCTGCACGTCCTTGCCCAGTCGTGGGCCGGCGACCCGGGCGTTCACGGTCAGCTCGAAACGGCCGTAGCTGTCAATGTCCTCGGTGAGCTCGACCTTCTTGACGTTGAGTTCGTCGGCGATCAGATCGGTGAACGGCTGCAGGCGCTGCGGATTGTCCACCGCCACGGTCAGTTTCTGCAGCGGCAGCCGCACCCGCAGCTTCTTTGCTTTACGCAGCGACGACGCCACCGAGCACACCTCGCGTACCTGATCCATCGCGGTGACCAGCCCGGCGTCCGCAGGCACCACCTCGGCCGCCGGCCAGTCGGACAGGTGCACTGAGCGCTCGGCGGTGATCCCGCGCCAGATGATCTCGGTGGTCATCGGAAGCAGCGGCGCTGCCAGCCTCGCGGTCACTTCCAGCACGGTATGCAATGTGTCGATCGCGTCGGGATCCTCCTCCCAGAACCGCGAACGTGACCGCCGCACATACCAGTTCGTCAGCACCTCAGTGAACTGACGCAGCTGCTCGCACGCCCCGGAGATGTCGCAGACGTCCATCGCGGCCGTCAGGTCGTCACGCAGCACCGCCAGCTTGGCCAGGATGTACCGATCCAGTACGTGCAGCGAATCGGTGCGCCAGGTACCGACTTTCGGCGCATAGATAGCCAGGAAGCTGTAGGCGTTCCAGAACGGCAGCAGCACCTGGCGCACCCCGTCACGGATTCCCTGTTCGGTCACGATCAAGTTGCCGCCGCGCAGGATTGGCGAGGCCATCAGGAACCAGCGCATCGCATCGGAGCCGTCGCGGTCGAACACCACGCTCACGTCGGGGTAGTTGCGCAGCGATTTGCTCATTTTCTGGCCGTCGCTGCCCAGCACGATTCCATGCGCGACACAGGTTTTGAATGCGGGCCGCTCGAACAGCGCGGTGGCCAGCACGTGGAGGGTGTAAAACCAGCCGCGGGTCTGCCCGATGTACTCGACGATGAAATCACCCGGATAGTGCGCGTCGACCTGCTTGTCAGGGTCGACGCTGTTGACCCCGTCGAACCAGTCGCGGTTCTCGAACGGATAGTGCACCTGGGCATAGGGCATCGAGCCGGAATCGAACCACACATCGAAAACATCCGGGATGCGCCGCATCGTCGAACGTCCGGTCGGGTCGTCCGGGTTGGGCCGGGTGAGCTCGTCGATGTACGGCCGGTGCAAGTTGTCTGGTCGCACGCCGAAGTCGCGCTCCAGCTCGTCGAGGCTGCCGTAAACGTCGATCCGTGGATAGGCCGGGTCGTCGGAGAGCCACACCGGAATAGGCGTGCCCCAGTAGCGATTTCGTGAGATGGACCAGTCGCGCGCACCTTGTAGCCATTTGCCGAACTGACCGTCTTTGACGTGCTCGGGATACCAGGTGATCTGCTGATTGAGTTCGACCATGCGGTCGCGGAAATCGCTGACTTTGACGAACCACGATGAAACCGCACGATAGATCAGCGGATTGCGGCACCGCCAGCAGTGCGGATACGGGTGGTCGTAAGTCTCTTGGCGAATCAGCACCGCGCCGTTTGCCGCGGCCGGGCCGCCGTGGTTCTTCAGATCACGGATGATCCGCGGGTTGGCGTCGAAGACGTGCAGGCCCTGGTAGTCAGGCACGGTGGCGTCGAATCGGCCTTTGGAGTCGACAGGCGTCACCGGCACGATGCCGGCTTTGTCGGCGGTCTCCTTGTCGTCCTCGCCGTAGGCCGGTGCCAAGTGCACGATGCCGGTGCCGTCCTCGGTGGTCACGAAGTCGGCGCCGAGCACCTGAAAAGCGTTGGGCGAGTCAATGAAGTACGGGAAAGGCGGCCGATACCGCATGCCAACCAAGTCGCTGCCGCGATAGGTGCCCAGCACCTCCGGCTCATCGCCGAATTCTCGTGAGTAGGCGGCCAGTCGGGCCTCGGCCAGGACCACTCGGTGCTCACCGGCTCGCACCTGCACGTAGGTGACATCGGGGTTGACGGCCACCGCCTGGTTCGACGGCAGCGTCCATGGTGTAGTGGTCCACACCAGCAAGTGCGCGCCCGCTAAGTCTTTTGCGTCGCTGTCGGCGACGCGGAATCCGACCGTGAGGGCCGGGTCTTGCCGACTCTGATAGACGTCGTCGTCCATCCGCAGTTCGTGGTTGGACAGCGGGGTTTCGTCACGCCAGCAGTACGGCAACACCCGGTAGCCCTCGTAGGCCAAGCCCTTGTCCCACAGCTGTTTGAACGCCCAGATGACCGATTCCATGTAGGGCTGATCGAGCGTCTTGTAATCATGGTCGAAGTCCACCCACCGTGCTTGGCGGGTCACGTAGGCCTGCCATTCGTCGGTGTACCGCAACACCGATTCGCGGCAGGCTTCGTTGAATGCGGCGACGCCCATCGCGTCGATCTGGGATTTGTCGGTGATGCCCAGCTGCTGCTCGACCTCCAACTCGGCGGGCAGCCCATGAGTGTCCCAGCCGAAGCGGCGTTCTACCTTGTAGCCACGCATGGTGCGATAGCGCGGCACGATGTCCTTGACGTAGCCGGTGAGCAGATGCCCATAGTGCGGAAGGCCGTTGGCGAACGGCGGCCCGTCGTAGAACACGTATTCGGGAGCGTCGGCGCGACGGGCGATGCTAGCCCGGAACGTGTCGTCGGTCGCCCAGTAGTCGAGGACCTCAAGTTCCAGCGCCGGCAAGTCGGGCGCGCCGCCGGCCGGCTTCGGATAGGCGTTCTCGGTCACTGCGCGTCGTCTCCATGTGCCGCTCTCAGGCCCGGGGACGACGTTGCGCCGGTGCGCAAGCGCCGCGGTACCACCCCGCTTGCCACGCCATGGCGTGGCCGCTCGATGAAGGCTGTGACGGGCCTACCCGTTCGGCTCTACTGAGCTGGCGCCAATACAGAAGCCGGCTGTTCTTCCGAAGGCTCCCCGGTGATCGCCGGATCGATGCCGTTATGTGGATTCTACGGCGCGCCGCAAATCGAACTCAGGCCAGCGCGGCCTTGGCGTCGGCGAGGTTGTCCGCGCCAAGCACCAGACGGGTGTTGGTGGCGAAATAGGCGGTTTCCAAATTGATTTTCGCGGCGCCGAGCTTGTGGACGACTTCGCCGAGCGCGCCGGGGCGGTCCTCGACGTTGAGCACGATCACTTCCTGCTCCTCGGCGATTTTGATTCCGGCGCCCTCCAGCGCCTCAAATGCGAGGGTGGCGTCCTGCACGAGGATGTGTACCTCTGCCTGCCCTCCCCCGCTGGTCAGTGCGCACAGACCGGCAATGTTGACGCCTGCCTTGCCCAACACGTCGCCGACCAGAGCCAGCTCGCCGGGCTCGTCGTCGAGATAAAGCGTCAGATCGGTAGCCATGACGCGCTCCCTTCGCACCAGGTCTGGCCGGATCGTATGCCAATTGGGCGGAGCTTTTCTACACTGCGGCTGTGGCATTCGACGCGGCGTTTGCTCGCGACGTGGTTCTGCCGTTGGCGGAGGCGGCTTACACGGTGATGGGTGGCAATCCCGCGACCCTCCCACCTGGTTACCGACAGACCAATCTGATCCAGGCTGACGCCGTCGTGCTCACCGCGATGACCAACCCCCGCCCCGCGGTGGCTGCGATGACCAAAAACACCGACATCTTCGGGTTGATGGGCCATAACTCAGCCAGTCGCACCGCATTCGTGTCATTTCGCGGCACCGCCGACGTCGAAGAGTGGGTGGCCGACCTCGACGCCGTCCCCGACGACTACCGCCCGATCGCCGGCTTCGGGCAGGTGCACGCCGGCTTTCAGGACGTCTACGAGCTCGTCCGGCAAAACATCGCCGCGAACTTGGCTACCGCGGCGGCCGGCTGCGATCAGATCCTGATTACCGGGCACAGCCTTGGTGCGGCGCTGGCCGTGCTCGCGGCGCCGGACATCTTCCGGAACATGCCGCCGAACAAGATCGAGCCACGGCTGATCACGTTTGCCGGCCCCCGGGTCGGATTGAGCGACTTCGCCAACAAGTTCAACGCCACCATCGAAAGCTGTTTCCGGGTGGTGAACTTTCTTGACATCGTGCCTTACGTACCGCCCACGCCGTACGTGCACGTGGGTGCGCAAATCACTGTCGACAGCGGCGGGCCGGTCCAGGTCGCCTGGCGGCACAGCCTTGCCGCCTATAAAAACGGATTGTCCGCGTTCATCGCGGCTCAGCAATAACGGGGTGCTCCCGGCACCGAGGCGCTGCAACACCTCAGGTACCGGGAGCGACAACCCTTTTTAGGCGCCAACCTCCAGAACGCCCGCGCGCCACAGCGCGGCGTAGAGCTGACGCAGCGGAACGCACAGCAACCGAGCAGCTCCTGCGACCAACGGGTCGCCGCCGATCAGCTGGTGTTCAGGCCGCTTGGAGGTCTTCGGCGTCGGCACTGCCATCGGCGTGAGGGCAGGCACTGCCCTGAGCCGGGGTGCGGGCGTCGCCGCTACCACTTCGTCGTACAGTACAGCGGTCATGGTCGCCTCCTAAGCAGAAATCAAACGGGCATAACGGGATTCGATGTCCGTCCGAAAAGGCGTCGAGCAGATCTGCTACAGACTGCTCGTCCGATGAGGCGACTGCTATCTAGGCCGAAGAAGGCTCAGCTGAGGGCGACTCGCCGGAGGCCGGATCGGGACGAAACGGAGCCCGGATATCGATCCGGACTAGAACTGGAACTCATTCGTCCCTCACCTCCTCGCGGTCGCGACACGTGCGGCTTACCGCACAATTCACACGCAAGCAGGAACACAGAACCCGATGACTCTCGGGAAGCGCACCCCACTCGTCAGAGTTTCGGCACTACACGCCGTATCCGGAGAATCCGGAAGCCACCTGGGCTCAACCCTTAAGCCGGGAGGAGCTGTCCTGACCCTGGGCGTCTCTCGACGTTCGGGGTCAGTGGCCTATATCCGTGCAGACGCCTCACCTAACGAGGTGCTTACCCAATCGATGATGCACGAACATCTTGCCCGGGTCAATTCGCCACGCCCATGAAATTTCTGAGCGGCACTAGGCGCGCTGACCAGCCGTTATGAGTTCGTAATCCGGCCAGTGCCGCAACCGATGACGAGGAAGCGCGGGTCAACTCCGGTTCGGTCGCAACCCCTTGAAGACCAGCGAGACGATGAAATCGGCGGCTTCGGCTGCGGTGACGCCGTCGTCGGTGGTCAGCCGACGGTGCGCCATCTGACCGATCAGCGCCGTCAGCGTGTAGGCCACTAATCGCGGCGGGGCGGCCAACACTTCGCCGCGCTTCTGGGCAGCGACGATGAGGGTCTCAATGTCGTCGATGAACCGCTCGTAGATGCCGCCGAGGCGGTTGTCGAACCGGTTGTCCAGCGCGTAGGCGTCGCGGAACAGCAGCTTGGTGGTCGCCCTGTCGGTCTCAAAGAACTCGAATGTCGCCCGCAATGTGGCGCGAAACGGCGCCTCGGCGTACCCGAACCGTGTGCCGCTCGCGGCCAGTGCGACCGCGACGTGGGTGCGCAGGGCATACTCCTCGGCGGCTATCAAGGCGTGGAACAGGGCATCCCTCGAGTCGAAATACTGGTAGACCGCATCGAAGGGCAAATTTGCCTCTTTGGCAACATCGGCGATCGTCGTGGCGTGAAAGCCGTTGCGCGCGAACACTTTCTCGGCCGCGGTCATGATCTCGTCACGCCGCCGCAACTTCTCGTTGTCGCTGACCACAGGGCGCCGACGGGCGTGGCCGTCGGTCAACGCTCGACCATGTCCTCGAGACGCTCGACGGCATCGATGAACTCGGAGACCATCTCCAGCACCACCGAGGCGGTCGGCTGCACCTTGTTCAGCGAACCCACGACCTGGCCGACGAAGTACGTGGCCAGCTCGCGTGCCTTGGAATCGGGCTGGGCGGCGGCGCGGTTGATGCGCACTTGCGGGTCGCCGATCAGCGCGCTCTGCAGCGGCATGCCGAGCGGATCGGGACTGCCGGACCGCTCCCACTCGTCGGTCCACGCGGTGCGCAGCATGCGCGCGGGCTTGCCGGTCAAGGATCGCGATCGCACGGTGTCCGACGACGTGGCGGCCAGGAACTTGTCCTTCACGACGGGCAGCGTCTCGGCTTCCTCGGTGGTCAGCCACACCGAACCGCACCAGACGCCTTCGGCGCCCAGAGCCAGTGCCGCCGCGATCTGGCGGCCGCGGGCGATCCCACCGGCGGCCAGCACCGGCACCGGGGCCACCGCGTCAACGACCTCGGGGACCAGCACCATCGTCGCCACCTGACCGGTGTGCCCGCCGGCCTCGGTGCCCTGGGCGACGATCAGGTCGACACCGGCCGCCGCGTGCCCCCGCGCGTGCTGCGTGGTTCCGGCCAGCGCGGCGACCAGCACGTCGTTGTCGTGGGCGCGGGTGACCAAGTCCGGCGGCGGCGGCCCCAACGCGCTGGCGATCAGCCGGATGCGGTGGGCGAATGTGACGTCGAGCAGCGGTTCGTAGCCCTTCGGCGAGATGTGGAGGTCACCGGGCGGCAGACGCTCCTCGTCGGTGGGCACCGAGATGCCGTAGCGGACCAGCAGGTCGTCGACGAACGCGCGGTGCTCCTCGGGCAGCAACTCGCGAGCCTGCTTGGTATCGATTCCGCCCTGCTCGGCGCCGACATACTTGGGCGGCAACAGCAGGTCGACGCCGTAAGGCTTACCGCCGGTCTGTTCCTCGATCCAGGTCAGCTCGGTCTCCAAGCGCTGCGGGCTGTGCGCGACGGCGCCCAGGACGCCGAACCCGCCCGCGTTGGACACGGCAGCCACCACGTCGCGGCAATGGCTGAACGCGCAGATCGGGAACTCGACCCCGAGCATGTCGGCGACCCGTGTTCGCATTGTCGGAACGCTATGAGTTAGTGATTGACGTGTCAATCGTGTGCAGCAGACACCGTGCGGACTTGCCGGGCCGTCAATATTGGCGCCGAATGTGGGCTTGTGTCACGCCTTTTCAATCGAAGCGTGCCTAGAGCCCACACTCGGCGCGCCTAGGGCGCCAGCCCGTCGGGTGGCCAGCTCGCTACGCCGTCCTCGAGCGGGACCTGCAGGCTATGCAGGATCGAGGCGACCATTCGCCACGCACCGATCGTGGTGACAAGTTCGATGAGCACTGCCTTGTCGGCGCCGAATTCGCGCTCACAGGCCGCCCAGCTCTCGGCGCTGACCGCGCTGTCGCGCACCACGTCATCGGTGGCCGCCAGCACTGCCCGCTCCGCGGGCCCGAACGCCTGGTAGGCCTGCCAATCGCGCACACCGAGCAGGTCTTCGGCGGTTACCCCGAGACCCCGCGCGACCCGCCAATGCTGCGTCCATTCGTAATCGGAGGCGGTGAGCCAGCCGATGCGCATGATCACCAGCTCGCGTAGCCGCGGGTCCAGAGTGCCACGCCACAGCATGGTGGCGAGCAGGTCGTTGAGGGCACAGGCCAGCCTCGGATGGTTCAACAGCACCTGGAAGATGGCGAGCTCGGCCATGTAATCGGGCACGCCCGCTTCGTCGGCGGCGGCCTTGGCCTCGTCGACCGGCAGACGCGGAACACGGGCTTCGGTCATGGCGTGAGCACTCCGTGAACTGGCGGGACATCGTCGCGCTCGCCAGCCCTGGTGGCGAGCAGATCTTCTGCATCGTCGAGGCCCACGCAGCGCCGCGGCAGGCTCGCGAACGGGCAACGGCCGGACGCCAGCAGATCCAGCGCCGCCCGGACCAGCGCATCGTCGTCGCCGAGGTTCGGGAGCGGAAGCTCCCGGACGACCAGGCGGCGCGGCGCTTCCAGCACCAACGCCTGCGCCACCGCGCGGTCCGCCATATCGGCACACTAAAGAGTTCTTGACTGACGAGTCAATCGAAAAACCCGTCCTGCCAGCATGATCGACCAGTGGACCCTTGCGGGCGTCATGAGGCCATGGCTATGCCGCTGTCGCTCAACGACTTTCGCTGAATTTCGCAAGCCTGCAGCGCCAACGTCGTCGCCATCCCGGCAGGTCGCAATGGCGTCAGAACCGCTACCTAGTAGCCTGTCGGCCGTGCACGGCGAAAAAATAACGCAGAAGTCAACCGGAAATCGGGTGCATCAAATCCGCCCGCGGCGCTTTTACCAATAAGACGGCAGCAGGACCTGAAAAAGCGCTTATAAATATATAAGAAACTGCAATGGAGGCGAATCGGTAAGGCAGTGTTAAGACACAATTAAATAACTTTACTGTTGACCAGGTGAAACCCCAGCGTAAGATCACGATCAGGTAACAATTCGCCACACCCCTCACAGTGCTGACCGGCTGTCGAATAGTCTCCCCCTGTCAATGCAGCACGCTGACGTGCACGAAAGCTCCGAATGCGGACACTTAGGAGATCGGCGTGGCCCTAAGTAACCGCTGAGCCCATGCGGGGGGCTACCACCTTGACCCACGCTCCGGGCACGCTCACGCTGCTATTGCTACGAGGAGGGGAATTGGCTAGTTTCGACGCGACCGACGACCGCGCGCAGGACGCAGATCGGACCATTCTTTTGCTCGCTAGGAACAAAACTCCCGCTACCCCGATTGCCGTTATCGGCACGGCCTGCCGACTCCCCGGCGGCATCGAATCGCCGGACCAGCTGTCGGAGGCGTTGCTGGAAACCTCTTGGGAAGCCATGGAGCACGCCGGTCTCACCCCGAAGACGGTGGCCGACTCGCTAACCGGCCTGTTGGTGGGCGCTACTGTACGCTCTTCCATTGGTCGTCGAGGTTACCGTAACTTGCTGGGTCGCTAGCAAATGGAGCTTAGAGAGAAGGTGAAGGAGGAGTGACTCCTACGATGGAGACGCTTATTGATTACCTGCGGATGCGGGAAGCCCGGCAACCAGACCAGACCCTTTACCGGTTCGTCGACGTCGAAGGCCGGGAGCTCGAGCACTACACCTACCAGAGCTTCGCCGAGCGGACGCGTGAGTTGGCCGCCTATTTATACACGGAGGCCGGGCTCAGGCCGGGAGATCGGGCGCTGCTCCTTTACCCGCCAGGCCTGGAGATGGTGGCGGCGTTCTACGCGTGCGCACGCATCGGCGTGATCGCCGTACCGGTCAGCCCTCCCCTGCCCATGGCGTTCGAGGCCGGTCTGGCCAAGCTCAACTACATCGCCCGGGACTGCGAGGCCAAGGCGGTGCTGTCTACCAAGCAGTTCGAGTACGACTTCCGAATGCTGCTCGGGCACCGACAAGGCGCGCTGCAGTGGCCAGACGCCGAGCAGGCCTCGCAGCTGCCCTGGTTCGGGACGGATGGCACGCAGGACTTTGGCGGTGCCCACGTGGCGGACACGCCTGGCCCGGTGCTCTTCCTGCAGTACACCTCGGGCTCCACCAGCGATCCCAAGGGCGTGATCGTGAGCCACGCCAACGTCATCGCCAACGGCTCGGCCATCGGACACTCGCCGGTGGCCGTCAGCTGGCTCCCGCAGCACCACGACATGGGTTTGATTTCCGCTTACTTTTTCGTGTTAATGCGCGGCGGGACCACCCATGGGATGTCACCGCTCGACTTCCTCCTGCGGCCGTCGGCCTGGTTCCGGCTCATCAACGAGGTGCGCGGCACCGACACGCCAGCGCCGAACTTCGGGCTCGAGTACTGCCTGCGCGAGGACAAGCTCCCCACGTCCGAGCTGGCCGGGATCGACCTGAGCAGCCTGGACACCATATTCGTCGGAGCGGAGCCTCTCCGGGCCAAGACCTTCACACGGTTCCGGCAGCGCTTCGCTCCCTACGGTCTGCGGCCCGACGTGCTGACCGGTGCTTACGGCTTGGCCGAAAACACCCTGGGCGTGTCCGGGTGGGGCCGCCAGACCCTGGCTCTGAACAAGCGCGCGCTGGAGAACAATCTCGCGCGGGTCGAAAAGGCCCTGCCCGAGAACAACAACCAGACCCCAGTGGTGAGCTGCGGCAAGCCCGTTGCCGGGACCGTGGTCCGGATCGTCGATCCCCAATCAAGGCAGGCCCTGGGCGACGGCCGGGTCGGCGAGATTTGGGTGGCCGGGCCGTCCAAGGGCGGCGGCTACTGGGACCGCCCTGAGCTCACCGCGGAAACCTTCGGAGCCCGCATAGCCGGCGATGAAGAAGACACCTATCTACGGACCGGCGATCTCGGCTTCCTGTATGAGGGCGAGCTGTTCGTCTGCGGCCGGAGCAAGGACTTGATCATCGTCCGCGGCGTCAACTGCTACCCCTCAGACATCGAGGCCGTCGTGGAGCGGTCGGCCGCGCAAGTCCGTAACGGCTGCGTTGCCGCCTTCTCGGTCGAACGCGAGGATCAGGAAGCGCTGGTCGTGGTCGCCGAGGTGCGGGACGAGCACGCACTCCCGGACGGCAAGGCCCTCGCGCGAGCGATCCGCAGGCACGCCCATATCGATCCGCACACCATCGTGTTCGCGCCGCCGCGCAGCATTCCCAAGACCACCTCGGGGAAGATCAGGCGCGCCGAGACCCGCCGGCTCTGGCTGGACGACAAGCTGCCCGCGCTGGCGAGCTACGCCCACCAGACCCACGAAGGGCCGGACGTCAGCGCGGGCCCGCTAGAACGCTTCCGCCATGTCATCGAGACCTACGATCTCACCGGGCAGGAGGACTGCTCCTTCGCGGATCTCGGCATCGACTCGCTGGCCTTGGCTGAGCTCCGCGCGGACCTGCAGGCCTTGCTGGAAGAGCATGGCGCGGGGGAGCTGGCCGAGGACGTCAACACGCGGCTGCTCCAGCGCCTCACAGTCGCCGAGTTCTTCGGGCTCATGCGGCAGTTCGGCGATGGGTCCGGGCAGCCACTCGACGCCCTTCGGCGGGCGCTGGATCAGATTTCCGCCGAGTATGAGGCATACGAGATCACGCAGATGCGCGCCGACGCACGTTTGCCGCTGCCGGCGCTTCCACCGGCGCGACCGGGCGTGCAAAGCGACATCCTGCTGACCGGCGCGACCGGTTTTCTGGGACCGTTCCTGCTGAGCAGCCTGCTCGGTCGTACGTCGTACACTCTCCACGCGCTGGTCCGCGCGACGGATGCGGAACACGGCCTGGACCGGATCATCGCGTCGCTGCGCCAGGCTCACCTATGGTCCCCGGCTCTCGAAGCCGAGGTCCGGGCGCGGGTGCAGGTGATCTGCGGGGACCTGGCCGAGCCTGACCTGGGAATCGGTGAGGCGGCGTTCCGGCGACTGGCTGACAGCGTCGATGCCATCGTCCACAACGGCGCCCTCGTCAACTACGTCCGGACCTACGACGCGCTGCGGCCCGCCAACGTGGCCGGCACGCGGGAGCTTTTGCGCTTGGCTCTGACCGCGCACCGCAAGACCTTCCACTTGGTCTCCAGCACCTTCATCTATGGCTGGAGCACCCAGCCGGTAGTCGGGGAGTGGGACGCGAACGAGGAGATGAGCGGCCTGGACTTCGGCTACTCGCAAACCAAGTGGGTCGGCGAGCAGCTGGTGCTGGCAGCGGCGCGGCAAGGACTCGACGTGCGCATCTACCGGCCCTCGCTCATCTCTCCCACCAGCGCGGGCTTTGGGAGCGAGGACGACATCTTGGTGCGCCTCATGACCTTCATGATCGAGCACGGCCTGGCCGTCAACGCCCTCAACCAGGTCAGTCTGCTGCCGGCGGACCTGGTCGCGGATCACATCGTCGAGCTGATGGGCCTCCCGGCTGAGACGGGCACCGTCTTCAATATGACCGCGGATGACTATTACAACCTCATGGACATCACCCGACTCTTGTCCGAACGCCACGGCTACCGCTTCGCCTACCATGACATCCCGTCCTTCGTCGAGCTGTTGAATCGCCGGTGCGGGCCGCGCGATCCGCTTTATCCGCTGGTCGATTTCCTCACCCGCTCGGCGGACAAGATCGCGGCGATGCGGGACAAGCGCTACGACAACACCCAGTACCGGTACGCGCGCGCGCTGGGCAAGGTCCGCCTGCGGGAGCCGGCCCTGACCGACACGGTCGACGACCTCGTCCGATTCCTGCGGCCGCTCTGCGGCACGCCCGGCTGATCGACCCGGTGATACGTTGCGCGCATTCAGATTCCGGACCCTTGAATCGCTACAGGTTGGTCTGTATCCGCACCCACAGGGAGGCTCTCTCCCTGCGCCTCGGGAGGTTGGTCGGTAAGCCATGTCCCAACAACTGACCGTCGCGATCGTCATTCCCGCCTATAACGAGGAACGTTTCATCGGCAAATGCCTGGAATCATGCATCGACCAAACCTCGGCGCCGGACGAAATAATTATTGTCAACAACAGGTCGACTGACAACACCGCATCGATCGTGCGCCGGTATCAAGAAGATAACTCGCATATCGACATTCGCCTGCTCGAGCAAAATGAGTATCAGGGCATCGCTCCGACGCGCAACTGTGGATTCGATCATGCGCAAAGCGATATCATCGGCCGGATTGACGCCGATTCCATTGTTGCCAATGACTGGGTCGAGAGGATTCGCCGCCGCTTCCAGGACCCGGCCATCGACGCTGCGAGTGGGCCAGCCCTCATTTACGACATGCCTCTGCGAGCGTCTCTTTTCTGGCTCGACAGTACGCTCAAGGACAGGGTGCACCGCAGCGCAAAGGATGAGCGGTTTCTCTTTGGCGCCAACATGGCAATCCGCGCCACGGCTTGGAAGGCGGTCCGTCATCTGACGCAGCTGGATCTGGAAGACCGACTGCACGAAGATGTCGAGCTTGCGCTGACACTGTTCAAAAACAATTTTGAGGTCATATATGAGCCGACTATGGTTGTCGGCATTTCTGCCCGCCGGGTGCAATCATCACTGCGCGATTTCTACCGGTATGCCATGCGTTATGCCAGGACGACAGAGCTGCACGGTGTCCACGGTGTCAAGAGCCGTGCGGCGCGTACAGAGGTAATCACCCTTCTGGTGCTGTATCTCCCGGGCCGAACGATGCGGTTCTTTTATGACGGAGAGAACCTCCAGTTTACGTTGTCAAAGCTACGTGACGAGCTTCGCAAGATAGGCAGGGGTGCTGTGTCAGGGAAAATTTCACGGTTGCCCGAGTTCATCCCTGATGAGCGTCGATCCGGCGAGTTGGGTTTTGATTTCGGTGGGCCGTAGGGGCGGTCGCCGCGTGTCGTGTGACGCCGGGTTCCACTGTTTTGGCTAAGGAATTACCGGTCGCATGCAAGGCGAGCTGATCAAGCAATTTGATGAGCCGGCCGTCGAGGTGTCATGAGGGCCATCGCTTTTTATTTGCCGCAGTTCCATCCGATCCCGGAGAACGACCAGTGGTGGGGACCTGGCTTCACCGAGTGGGTCAACGTGGTCAAGACGCGCCCGTTGTTCCGTGGCCATTACCAGCCCCATATTCCTGCCGATTTGGGTTTTTACGATCTGCGCCTGCGCGAGACACGAATTGCGCAAGCGGAGCTGGCGCGGCAGTACGGCATCGGAGGTTTCTGTTACTACCACTACTGGTTCAATGGCAAACTGCTGCTCGAAAAGCCGCTTGAGGCTGTTCTCGCCGATCAGGAGCCCGACTTCCCCTTCTGCGTCTGTTGGGCCAACGAGACCTGGAGCCGGCGTTGGGACGGTCAGGAACGTAAAGCCCTCATCGAGGTGGACCTTGACCGGTACGATCCAGATGCGCACTTCGAGTATCTCAGCAAGGTGTTTTTCGATCCGCGCTATATCCGCATTGAAGGCAAGCCCGTCTTCCTAATTTATCGCATCGACCTGTTCTCCGACATTCGGTCGACCATTGGGCGATGGCGCGCCAAAGCGCAATCGATGGGGCTCCCGGGCATATACCTCTGCGCGGTTCGTAGCCATTCCCACAGCCTGGGCGATGCCGAGACGATAGCCCTCGGTTTCGACGCGACCATCGGGTTCGAGCCGAACTTTCGGAAGCTGCGAACCCAGGTCCCCGCTATGGCGCGCTACCCAATTCCTCGCTTGCTCAACCTTGTCCGGAGAAAAGCGTTCGTTTTTCGCGTTTTCGACTACGCCGCAATGGTCCGTGCCGCCATGGAACGGCAAGAGACGGCCGAACGGCATTTTCCGTGCGTGATGCCGAGCTGGGACAATTCTGCCCGCAGACGCTTTGGCGCCTGGATCATTCAGAACGGCGATGCCGAGTTGTTCGAAGCGTGGCTGCGCGACGCTGCGAATCGCGTGACTTCCTATCCAAAGGATGAGCAAATCGTTTTCATCAATGCCTGGAACGAGTGGGCCGAAGGATGCCATCTTGAGCCGGACCTACGCAACGGGCACCGCTTTCTGGAGGCGGTACGGAAGGTGTTTGGCGGCGCCGCGGAGGGTGGCCGCCAACCCAGCAACCCATGAGCGACATGAAGGACAGCACGTACCGACCGCGCGCCAAGAGGAGTTGCACTGATGTCGCAGCGGAAAGCGTCTAAAGAGTCATCGTGTAGCGCGGTGGCCGCACGACAATGAAGTGATCGACGATGCTAGGCCTGAACCCAACTACCTCGCCTGGACTTGTCCGGCCACACATCGACCGCCCAACGGAACCTCGAACCCGCATGGGCAACCTGGGCGGCAGCCAAGGGCCCCATCACCGCGGCCGGTGAAGAATCTGGCGCGGGCATGATCGGCACCGTCGACTTCAACTCCGCCACCCTGTCGTGCAACCGCGCTTGCGCGCCGCAGGTCGGGCACCAACCCACGGCCGCTGTCGTTTCGATCGCGTACTCGACCTCGCCGTCGCCTTCCGAGACCGCCAACACGGCCATGCCTGCCCGCCCGAGCATCGCGGTGGCACTACTGTTCTCAATCACCTGGGGCCTTCCTGTTCGTGTTCCGTAGCACCACGAATCATGAGGCCCCAGGGCCATTCAATGATCCCGTCAAGGCCGCGGAGGGCCGCTCACCTGACGGCACGATGAGCACCGTCGGCGACGTCGGCTATGTCGACGACGACGGCTATCTATACCTCACCGATCGCGCGACATTCATGATCATCTCGGGCGGAGTCAACATCTACCCGCAGGAGAGCGAGAACCTGCTGATCACCCACCCAAAAGTGGCGGACCCCACGGTCTTCGGGGTGCCCGACGATGACCTTGGCGAAGGGGTGAAAGCGGTCGTGCAGCCGATGCCCGGAGTTCAGCCGGGGCCTGAGCTCGTCGAGGAGCTAATCGCGTTCTGCGGTGCGCACCTGTCGCGGCAGAAGGTGCCCCGTTCGATTGACTTCGATTACGAGCTGCCGCGCCTGCCCACCGGCAAGCTCTACAAGCGCCTACTGCGCGATCGGTATTGGACTGACCACAAGAGCCGGATCGTCTGAAGAACGTTGCCGGCTCGGAGGCCGATTTAGGTAAGTGCAGCTAAGCCGACCTTATGAGAGCGCGCCCGAAGACATTCGAACTCCCAACCTTCTGGTGTATTCACTCCGTTCGGCAACGTCCGCCAGCGTTCGATAACGTATTGCGGCCCAACGGGATACGCATTCCAGCGTCCGCCTACTCCCGCTGTCATCCGGCCCTATTCACGCGCGTTTGTGACAGGAAAGTGGCGACTTTCAAAAGACTTCCCGCAAAGTGCGGAAGGCCCAGACGACGGCGATGGGGAACCGGATCTATCTAGTCCACGTCTGAAATAGTTTACTGGGGCCGCCCCACCACAACTCGGGGCGACCCGTCACGCCTACAAGCGGACTGGCACTTGAACAGCTATCACGCTGGCTGCGTGCGGCCGCGAGTTCGAGGTAGAGCCTGCGGTTGTCGGCGCGGAGCTGGTCGAGTGCGAGTTCGAAGTTGAGCCTGCGGTTGTCGGCGCGGAGCTGGTCGTATGCGGTCATGGCGGCCAGACTTCGTCGGTGCTGTTAAACATTTCCTATTCTTCTCCCTTAAACCGTTTGAATGACCCTTGGGAGTCGGGGCCAATGGCTACCGTTCGATGGTGCCGCGAAGCACTGCAACTGACGCGAGTAGTCCAGTACCCGTCTTTCTGAGAAGGACACTGAGTGGGTGAAGACGAACGCAGCTAGAGCCGCGGTGGTTGACCTCACCGAGTAACCGAGGGGTGAATTGCGCGGCGCCAGTGGACGTGGTCGTCTCGTTCATTACGCGCAGGGAACAAAGTGCCCGCCTGCTGCGCGAAGCTGAGACCGTCGTCCACTGGTGCACGTCCGCCGTCAACGGCGACCACCCCAGCCCGGTCGCAAAGTCTGCAAGCGGCGGAGAGGCGCAGACCGCCTCGAAGTCGAAAACCCAAACCTCTTCCACCGCAACCTCACTGGTAGAAAGAGCGCGGCAATTCCCGCGGCCCGCGGTGCACCACCACCACTGAGTCGTAAAACTCGATCTTGGACAGCAGCGTCGTCGCCAACGGCACCCGGAATTGGGCGATGCGCTGCGGGTCACCCGTGCGGAAGGCGAGTTCCATTCGCCGCCCCGCCTGTAGGTAGTGGGCGTGCATCGCGTCGATCAGGTGCTTAACGAAGTCCGCGAAAGTGATTGGTGTGTCGCGGAAGTTCAGCCAGTAGTTCGCGTGGATGTCCTCGACCAGGTACACGCCGCCGTCGGCCAGGCCGTTCGGGAACAGGTAGCGGAATGTGTCGACCATGTGGGACACCAGGTGTGATCCGTCGTCGAGGATGATGTCGAACGACCCGAACTCGTTGACCACGGTTTGCAGGAACGGGATATCCTGCTGGGCGCCGATGCGCACGTGGATGTTGCGGGCTGGGTCGTCGAACTGTTTGCACGCGGGGTCGATGTCGATGCCGACGACCACTGTCTCGGGGTGGAAGTACTGCCGCCAGATCTGCAGCGACCCGCCGCGGGCCACGCCGATCTCCAGCATGCGGATCGGCCGCCGCGGTACGGCCAGAACGTCGACTCGTAGATCGGCAGGTAGTGCGACCACTTCTGCACGTTCGGGGTGTCGGCGAACAGCGCGGCGATGTCGCTGTCGGGTATTCGGCTCTCGGTCGCCGGCCAAGTGACCTCGGCGGCTAGAATCTGGACCGAGGGCGTTGAGCACCCGCCGACGCCCCAGGTATGGGTAACGGACCAGTTTTCGCGCAGATGTGCGCAGGTTTTCGAGTGTCCCCATAGCCAGTGAGCATAGTTAGCGGTCACGACGGCGGGCCGATCTATGCCCGAGTCAGCAGCGCCGCGGCGATGGTAAGAGAGGAGCCCTGTGCGAACCGGAACAAGGATGCGGTCTGGCGGTTCGACACGTTAAGGCGAAGTCCGTCGGTGTACTGACCAAGTCCGACGAGGCGGTCCCGTCGAAACTCCAATGTCTTCTTGGTTCCCATGAAAACCGCGCGGCGGTCTGTCACTACGAGGTTGTCCAGAATCGTGGGCCTCCAGGTGCGTGCCGATGACAACACTGCGGGCACGTACCTGACCGACGCGGTAGCTTGACGCCCTTTGCGATCCGCACACTCACTCCGGATGAGCCGCCTCGCATCTCACGGTCGACGACCTCTTTCATCAGGGCGACCCCGAAGGTTGGGTAAAACGCGGTCTCCCTGGCTGCGTCATGAGGGGCGCGCTGTCGTCGGGTATGGGACGTCCGTCGTTGATCCGTGCCACCATGACCTCCTCGAACAGCGCGAAGTTCCTGGTGGGCGACGTCGACGCCCCGTTGCTGTATTCCGAGAGCGAATGAGAGCTTCGCGATGTCCGTCTCCTTCTGTTCTGTCAACACGTCGTCGGTCAGAACATCACGCAGCGCAACTGTCATTACCGCCCATGCCTGGTCCAAGTACTCCTTGTCGTTCCGGTAGTAATCGCGCGCTTGCGTGGCCGCTGCCGGTAGTGCCTGCACGGCGTCAGTGTCTCCGTGTGCAGCCTTGATCGCGAGACTCTCGAACTGGTTCCGCCCGTCCTTCGCAATCTGCCGATTCGAGGGACGGTTGTGGGAAAACAGTGGGCTCATGACGCGTACGGTACGGGGCGCTGACGATAACAACGCGGTGTTTTAGCCGAGAGACTTTGCGGCCCGAAACCTTTTCAGCCAAACGGCTAAAAGGATGGAACCAGATCGCCCTAGTCCACGTCTGAACGGTTACCAGCCCGCCCTCACTCTCCTCGTGGCGGCCCGACTCACGCTTGAGTGTCGCCGCCGCGACCTACCATCGCACGATGAGTTTCATTCAACGGACCCGCGACAGCGGGACGGTCTGCAAAAACGGTCACCCGCAATCCATCCGTGAGGACTATCTGAGAGCCCACGACGGCGACCATCTCACTGCTCAGAGAGGTCCGACGTGTTGGATCGGCGGGTGCGACGCGCACACCGAATACCTGCACAGCGAACAAAGGCCGCGCTGACGTAGGCGAGCGACCTTAGCTGTAGCTCGTATTGTCTTGCATCGACTTATAGGTTTGCTCATCGATCCAGTGACAGTAGACCGTTCGACTTCCCAGCAGAGACAGTCGGCGGTTCTGCAAGCCCGGCATGCTCCACGCCGCAACTTCCACTCTGGGCTTGCCCCATGCGCGCGTCAGTTCGGCGACGTGTTCAAGTGCAGGACGTAGGTCGGTGTAGAGTGACATCAGGATTCCGACGTCATAGTCCTTGCGGTGCGCCATGACTGCCATGTGCCAGCGCCAGCCCGTTTTCAGCCACGGACCGCGCCGTAGTCGCCGACGGTCAAGAACCGACTCAGAGCCTCAGCAATCGCGGGACAACTTGGGGGGTCAGTCCTCTAACGGGTGAGCCGTGTACGTTTCGCTGACAACCGTGTTTGGCCACACCGACCGCGTCCATGACCCGCGCGGGAACTGCTTGCGCCACTTACGACCATGCAGTTTTCGCAACGCCCGCACCTTTGCAAGGTTTGCTCCGCACTGATACCGCAAACTTCCGAAGTGGGTGTTGGCGGTCTTGTGTCCGAAGTGGTTGATATAGGCCATCTCGGTTGTGTACAGGCCATATCCAGCTTTTCGGGCACGTAACGCTAGATCGAGGTCGATCCCCCACCCGTAGCGCCCAAAGTTGCGAAGGTCCAGTCCGCCGATAGTTTGCCAGCATTCGCGCGACAGCATGAGCGCCGTTCCCTCTACGGCGGACACTGCCCGATATCGCGGTCGGGGAGTGTAGTTTGCAGCATTTGGTTTCTCGTCAGCTTCCGCGCAGGGGAACCCATAGTCAATCACCGGCCCAACGATTCCCCCGTCACCGGGTAGCCGCGGGTCCAGCAGGGCAGCGACAAATCCCTTCGAGATACGGGTGTCGTTGTTGAGCGTCATTGCGTGCGAGTAACCCTCCGAGAACGCAATGCGGAATCCGAGATCGCTGCCTCCAGCCCAGCCGAGGTTTTCGCCGGGTGTGGTGACCCGTTCGTCGCTGATCCTCGGGTAGTCGCCGCGGTTGTCAAGTATCAGATACTCTGCGCCCTCGCGCTCCAAGTCGGCGACGAGGGCATGAGTGTACTCATGCTGCCCGTAGACCGGCACCGTAATCAGCAGGGACACAAGCTAACCGTAGACCATGGCCATCCCAGAGCTACTCGGGAAGGGACAATGCCTCCGAGCGTTTGGTTTAGCTGGCAACACTCTGCCCGGCCAGCAGTCCGCGGCCGGACC
>CAVRRV010000027.1:0-23886 GCA_963723615.1 uncultured Actinomycetota bacterium
ACGACACTACGTTGGGCGCCAAAACACCAGCCTCGCGACATAGTAGGCGAGAGCACAGCTGGTGGGCCGGCGGGAGCGACACCCAAGCAAACCCGGTGGGGTTGGTCAATCGCGGCCGCGAAACGCGGTGCAGCGCCTAAACTTAGCCGATGAGGGTGGGGATCGACTTCGGCACAACCCACACACGGTCGCGGCGGTCGTCGACCGGCGACTCTCCCGTAGTTCGTCGACCGGGTCGACACATGGCCATCGCTCGTCGCCGCCAACGACGCCGGCGAGTTGCGCTTCGGGCTGGAGCGGCTGCCATCCGCAGACCCGGTTGGTCGGACTCGGTCGTTCAAGCGTCTGCTCAACGACGCCGGGCCGAGGACGACGGTGGATCTGGCGCGGCGTCGCTATCGGTTGGCCGACCTTTTCGCCGGCTCTCTCGCCCGGCTAAAAGCGATCTGCGGCACCGTTCGGACGCCGAACTTGCGTCCGGCGAGGGTGTCGAAGCCGCGATCAGGGTGCCGGCCAACGCCTCCAGCGCCCAGCGTTCCTGACGCTGGACGCCTTCGCTGAGCCAGCTTCGAAGTGATGGCGCTACTCAATGAGCCGTCCGCGGCGGGCTTCGAATATGCCCAATGATACCTCAACAATCACCACCAAGCGTGAGCACGTGCTCATCTACGACCTCGGCGGCGGGACATCGACGCGTCGCTGCTGAAGATGACAGGGCGTTTTAACGAGGTCGTCATCAGCGAGGGCATCCAACGACTCGGTGGCGACGACTTCGATGAGGCGATCCTCAAACTCGTTCGCAAAGGCGCTCGGCTGCGCAAGCTGGACGCGGGCACGCGTGATCTGCTGCTCAAGGAGTGCGCGGTCCGCGAGGAGCCGTCAGCCCGACACCACCGATTCCTGGTCGACCTCGCCGCGGTCGGCAAACCGCCGTTTTCCTGCGGGATCGATGACGTCTACGCGACCTGTGCGCCGCTGGTGGACAAGACTGCTGCGGCCCTCTCCCGCGTGCTGCGCGACCCGGCCGGCGACGACATCGACTGGTCCAAGGTGGCGGGCATCTATGTGGTCGGCGGGGCCGGGAGCTTCCCGCTTGTTGCCCGGACGCTGCGCACGGTGTTCGACGAGAAACGCGTCAAACGCTCACTGCACCCGTTCGCGGCGACGGCAATCGGCCTGGCGGTCTTCCTCGACAAGGAGGCGGATCGTTCTGTCCGAACGTCTTTCACGCCACTTCGGGTGTTTCGCGAGGCGTGTGCGGGTGAGGATGTCTGCTTCGACCCGATCGTGCCCAAGGGCGCGCAGCTGCCCACCGCGGGCCAGCCGCCCTTCGTCGTGACGCGGACCTACCGTGCGGCACACAACATCGGACACTTCCGGTTCGTGGAGTGCAGTCGGCTGCGCGACGGCCGCCCCGACGGCGACGTGACACCGTATGATCCGGTGTTCTTCCCGTTCGATCCGGACCTCAACGACGACCAGGAACTGCAGCGCCGCCCGGTGCGTCGACGCGACGACGGGCCCGATGTCGAGGAGCGCTACGTCGTCACACCCGGTGGAGCAGTCGAGGTGACGCTCACGACGCGCCCGGACCGGCTGAGCCGAACCTTTCGCTTGGCGCGGCACAAACTCGCCAGCGCCTAACGGTCCTCCGAGCCGCCCGGACGACCGCTTAAGTGGTGTGCACGATCAGCACGTCGACCTTGGCCCGGCGCGACACATTTGCAGGTACCGACCCCAATAGCCGGCCCGCAATAGTGCTGAGAGCGACGTTGCCGACGACGAGCAGATCGGCGCCGACTTCCTCCGCCAGTCCGACCAGCGCGTCGACCGGGGCGCCGACAATCGGCCGTTCCTCGACGTTCTTGGCGCCCGCTTTGTGGGCCCGATCGCTTGCCTCGCGCAAGATCGCATAGATCGGGGCGCTGCCCGACACCTTGTAGCTTTCGTCTTTCAGGGCGTCGGCGGCCCGTGCATCCTCGTGCTCAGGCAAGTACGCCGTCGCGACGATCAGCTTGGCGTCCGCCCCGGCGGCGATTGTGCCTGCCTTTTCCACCGCGCGCAGCGACGAATCCGAGCCGTCGGTTCCTACCACCACCGTCCGATAGGCGCTCATTTACCCTCCCAGGTGTCGGTTGCTACGCCAACCCAAGACAGTAACGCTTTGCCGGAGACAGATGGTCAGATTGAGACACGCCGACGCGGTGGACAATTCCGCGCTACCGCCGGGGCGCGGAACACTCCGGGGCGGCGATCGCGTCGGCGCCGCCTCCAGCTAACATCCTATATCGGTGAGATCCTTTGATGCGCAGGCTATTTAGCGGTAACGAGTCGCGCCGCGTCGAGCCGCCGGCTTCGGCAACCCTCGGCAGGGCGGTTTGTGACCAGGTCAGACGGGTTAGCAGGTTCACCAAAGGCCCCTTACAGTGACACACATCATGGTTGCCACGACAATCGACGAACCAAGGACGGCTGTCGCCGCGAGCGACTCGCGGCCGCGGCGGCGCGGCCGGCTGCTCGACCCGCTTGCGATCGCGGTGCTGGCCGCCGTCGTCGTCGGCGCCGCGGCGAGCCGGCCGTCGCTGTGGTACGACGAGAGCGCGACGATCTCGGCCTCCGCCAGCCGGTCGTTGCCCGAACTGTGGCGGATGCTGGGCCACATCGACGCCGTGCACGGCTTGTATTACCTGCTGATGCACGGCTGGTTCACCCTCGTCCCGCCGACCGAGTTCTGGTCGCGGGTTCCCAGTTGTCTGGCGGTCGGAGTCGCGGCCGCCGGCGTCGTGGTCTTCGCCAAACAATTCTCGCCGCGGACCACCGCGGTCTGTGCGGGCATCGTGTTCGCCGTCCTGCCGCGCGTGACGTGGTCCGGTGTCGAAGCGCGCTGCTATGCGTTCACGGCGGCCGCCGCGATCTGGTTGACCGTGTTGCTGGTCATCTCGATACGGCGAAACCGCGGGTGGCTGTGGCTGCTCTACGCCCTGGCGCTGACGGTGTCGATACTGCTGAACCTTTACCTGGTGTTGCTGGTGCCGGTCCACGCCGTCGTTGCGCCGGTGCTCGGGCGCCGTAAATCCGTGGTGCTCTGGTGGGCGATTACGTCAGCGGTGGCGGTGGGCGCCATGACACCGTTGATGCTGTTCGCGCACGGCCAGAGTTTCCAGGTCGCCTGGATCCATCCGCTGAATTGGCACAGCGTGCTCGACGTCGTGCAACACCAATATTTCGACAACAGTGTTCCGTTCGGGATCCTGGTGGCGATCATTTTCGTTGCCGCGCTGGCGCTTCGACTGCGGGGTCGATGGGAATCGTCTGGCGATACCCGCCGCGTGCTGATCATCTGCGCGGCATGGATCGTCGTGCCCACCGCCGTCAGCCTGATCTATTCTGCGATCGGTGATCCGTTCTACTACCCGCGGTATCTGTTCTTCACTACGCCGGCGATGGCGGTCGTGCTGGCCGTCTGCATCGTGGCGGTCGCTCGCAAGCCGCGCTGGATCGCCCTTGTGCTGGTAGTGCTCGCCGCAGCGGCCTTCCCGAATTACCTTCTGTCGCAACGGCAGCGGTACGCGAAAGAAGGCTGGGATTACAGCGACGTCGCTGACCTCATCAGCACCCATGCAGCACCGGGGGATTGCCTACTGGTTGACAACACGGTGGGCTGGCTACCCGGGCCGATCCGCGCGCTTCTTGCGGCCCGTCCGGCCGCCTTCCGACCACTGGTCGACGTCGGTCTTGGCGTTCCCGCACCCGAGCGCGGCACCCTCTGGGACGGCCACAAGGCGGTATGGCTGGTGAAAGATCGGCTGAACAAGTGCGCGACGGTATGGACGATTTCTACGCACGACACGACGCTGCCGAATCACCAAAGCGGCAAATCGCTCCCGCCGGGGCGGGTGCTAAGGCGCGCGCCCGCTTATCTGACGCCGAAACAGCTTGGGTTTCACATCGTCGAACGGTGGCAATTCCACCGAACCCAGGTCGTTAAGTCGACCCACTGAACGAGTCGCTCGACGTTCGCGGCATCGCAGCCGGACAAGTTCGCCGATGCGCCGCGGGTGGACTAGCTTGGCGGACATGCAGATCTGGCTTGCCGACCCGTTGCTCGGTGGCACGGCGCAGGGCGGCCGACACCTCATCGAGCTTTTGGCCGCGTTCGGGCTGACGACACTCATCGGCCTGGAACGCACGATCCAGGGCAAGGTCGCGGGACTGCGGACCCAGACCATCGTCGGGACGTCCTCGGCATTGATCTTGCTGATCAGTAAGTACGGGTTCGGCGACGTCTTGACCGCGCAAACCGTCGCGTTGGACCCGTCGCGGGTTGCGGCCCAGATCGTCTCGGGTATCGGTTTTTTGGGTGCCGGGATCATCATCACTCGACGCGGCGCGGTGCATGGGCTCACCACCGCGGCTGCGGTGTGGGAATCGGCCGCGATCGGCATGGCGGCCGGCGCCGGCCTGCTGTTGCTGGCTGGCGCCGTGGTGGCCCTGCACTTTGTCAGTGCGCTGGCGTTCAATGTGGTGGAGCGCGAGCTCACGGCAAGGTTGCGCGGAACGGTCCGGCTGCACATCATCTACGAAAGCGGCCGGGGTGTGCTACGGCAAATACTGCAGACTTGCGGGCAGCGAAAATGGCAGCTCAACGAACTCGACGCGGACCCCCATGACATCGAGCGCGATCAGGTTGGCGTGATGATGACGTTGTCGGGCGCACGAATCGGCAATGCGGCACAGGTGCTCGCCGACGTCGACGGCGTCTCCGCCGTACTTAGCGCCGAGGACGAGCCGGACTGAGCGGCAACGACATTCGCCGCAACAGCGTCCATCGGTGCCGGTCGATCGGTGAAATCGGGTGTGCGCGAGTCCAAGCCGAGACTCGACGGGCGCCGCCGCGGCTCAGCGCAATCCGCGGGCGGCGCGGTGGGCGGCCAACGCGCCGACCGCGCCCAGCACGGCGAACACCGCGAACAGCCAACGAGCGGCCACGACCACACCGCCCTGCGCGCTGTTGACCACGACACCGGCCAGCCCGGCACCAAAGGCTCCGGCGATGAGCTGCACCGTGTTGATCGCCGCCGCGGCAGCGCTGGCTTCCTTCGCGTGGTCGACGCATTGCATCGCCCAGGCCGACAGATGCGGCCAGCCCGCCCCGATGCCGGCCCCGGTGATCGTCAGCGCCAGCGCCCACAACACGACACAGCCCACCGGCGCGTTATCGACCTGGGTAGCCGCAGCCAATATCAGGCCGGCAGCCATGACCAGCGGCGCGGCCACGACCACCCGGCCGATGACCCGCTTGCTGCTCAGCGAGGCACTGAGGATTTCGCTGACGGTCCAGCCGACCGCCAACGCCGCGCCCAGAAACCCGGCCACGGCGGGAACCAGATGCGCCAGGCGTTGCCCGAACAAAGGCACATACATGTCGACCATCGCCGAGGCCATCAGCACCGCCAGGGTCAGATAGATCCACTTCAGTGGGCCGGCGCCAAATGTGCTGGGAGGCAACACGGCAACCGCCATCCGCCGATCGACCACCACAAACGCGACGACCAAGACCAGGCTGACCGCAAGCAACGCTGCAGTCGCGACGACGTTGTGTGGGACCTGGGCGACGCTGACCGTCAGCGCCGCCGCACCCAACAACAGCAGCGACCACACCGGAATTTTCAGCGCCGGCGCAGCGCTCGGCTCGACACGGCCGGTGGGCAGCACCATCGGAACCAGCAGGGCCATCGCCGCGGTCAGCATCGCCATCACGACGAACGCCCAGCGCCACAGTCCGAACTGGGCGAAAAAGCCACCCGCCGCCGGCCCCAGCACCGTCGCGACGCCCCACATCGCCGACACAAGTGCCGAAGCCCTGGTCCACAGCGATTGCGGCAGAGCGGCGTTGATCACCGCGTAACCCAACCCGGCCAACAGACCGCCGGCCGCCCCCTGCACAGTGCGACCCACCAGCAGCACCTCCATGCTGGGAGCCGCCGCACACACCACGCTGCCGATCCCGAACACGGCCAGTCCCAACAGAAACGACACCCGCGGCCCGACCCGCAGCAGCGCCGTATTGACCGTGGTGGCCGCGACCACCGATCCGACCAGGTAAAGGGTGGTCACCCACGCATACAGTCGCTCACCGCCGATGTCGGCGACCGCGCTGGGCAGCAAGCTGACCGTCAGGAATTCGTTGGTCGCATACAGCGCCACCCCACCGGCGAGCAACGTCGAAGTCCCCAGATACCTGGGACCCAACAGCGCCCGCCAACCATCGATGGCTGTCGTGTCGCGGGGTGAGCTCACTTCAGACCGGCGGCGTCCATTCCGCGCAGCTCTTTCTTGAGGTCGGCGATTTCGTCGCGGAACCGGGCGGCCAGCTCGAATTGCAGGTCACGCGCCGCGGCCATCATCTGCTCGGTGAGGTCTTTGATCAGGTCGGCCAGTTCGGCGCGGGGCATGCTGGAGGTGTCGCGACCCTCGAACACCCCGGCGCTCACCGCGCGGCCAGGCTCCCCCTGAGCGCGCCGGCCGCGGGACGAGTTGCGACCTGACCCGCCGATCTCCACGGCCTCGGTGTCGTCAGCCTCGCGATAGACCTGATCGAGGATGTCGGCGATCTTCTTGCGCAGCGGCTGCGGATCGATGCCTCTGGCCTCGTTGTACGCGACCTGCTTCGCCCGGCGCCGTTCGGTCTCGTCGATGGCTTCGGTCATCGAGTCGGTCATCTTGTCGGCGTACATGTGGACTTCGCCGGAGACGTTGCGGGCGGCGCGGCCGATGGTCTGGATCAGGCTGCGCGACGACCGTAGGAAGCCTTCCTTGTCGGCGTCCAGGATCGAGACCAGCGACACCTCCGGTAGGTCCAGGCCCTCCCGCAACAGGTTGATCCCTACCAGCACGTCGTAGTCGCCCAGCCGCAGCTGGCGCAGCAGTTCCACCCGGCGCAACGTGTCGACCTCCGAGTGCAAGTAGCGCACCCGGATGCCCATCTCCAGCAGGTAATCGGTGAGGTCCTCGGCCATCTTCTTGGTCAGCGTCGTCACCAGCACCCGCTCGTCGGCTTCGGCGCGTTTGCGGATCTCACCGATCAGATCGTCGATCTGACCTTTGGTCGGCTTCACCACGACTTTCGGGTCGACCAGTCCGGTCGGGCGGATCACCTGCTCGACGAACTCCCCGGCCGACTGGCTGAGCTCATAGGGGCCCGGAGTCGCAGACAGATAGACCGTCTGCCCGATCCGGTCGGCGAACTCCTCCCAGGTGAGCGGGCGGTTGTCGACCGCCGAGGGCAACCGGAATCCGTATTCGACGAGGTTGCGCTTCCGGGACATGTCGCCTTCGTACATGCCGCCGATCTGCGGCACTGTGACGTGCGACTCGTCGATAACCAGCAGGAAGTCCTCCGGGAAGTAGTCCAGCAGCGTCGCCGGCGGCGTGCCGGGGCCGCGCCCGTCGATGTGCCGCGAGTAGTTCTCGATGCCGGAGCAGAACCCGACCTGGCGCATCATCTCGACGTCGTAGTTGGTCCGCATCCGCAGCCGTTGGGCCTCCAGCAGCTTGCCCTGGCCCTCGAATTCGGCGAGCCGCTCGGCGAGTTCTTCCTCAATGGTGGAGATCGCGTGACCCATCCGCTCGGGACCGGCTACATAGTGGGTGGCGGGGAAGATCCGCAGCGAATCGACCTGACGGACCACCTCGCCGGTCAGCGGATGCAGGTAGTACAGCGCCTCGATCTCGTCGCCGAAGAATTCGATGCGAACCGCGAGCTCTTCATAGGACGGGATGATCTCCACGGTGTCGCCGCGCACCCGGAACGAGCCGCGGGTGAAGGACAGGTCGTTGCGGGTGTACTGCACGTCGACCAACAGCCGCAGCAGCCCATCTCGGGCTACCTCGGTGCCGACCTGCAGCTCGACCGAGCGGTCCAGGTAAGACTGCGGTGTGCCCAGGCCGTAGATGCAGGACACCGAGGCCACCACCACCACATCGCGGCGCGACAGCAGCGACGACGTCGCGGAGTGCCGCAGCCGCTCCACGTCGTCGTTGATCGAGCTGTCCTTTTCGATGTAGGTGTCGGTCTGCGCGATGTACGCCTCTGGCTGATAGTAGTCGTAGTACGACACGAAGTACTCAACTGCATTGTGCGGCAACATCTCTCGCAGCTCGTTGGCCAACTGCGCGGCCAGCGTCTTGTTGGGCGCCATCACCAGGGTTGGCCGCTGCAGTCGCTCGATGAGCCATGCGGTGGTCGCCGACTTCCCGGTACCGGTGGCGCCCAGCAGCACGACGTCGCGCTCCCCCGCCAGAATCCGCCGCTCCAGCTCCTCGATGGCGGCCGGCTGGTCGCCTGCCGGAGAATGCGGGCTGACCACCTCGAAGCGGCCGCCGGCGCGCACCATGTCTTCAACCGGGCGGTATTCGGAGTGCGCAACCACAGGATGCTCGGTAGCAAACGCCATGTTCACCAGGGTAGAACTCACCACCGACACCCCGCCGACGACGCAGGCCAGGACAGCCTGCAAAGGCGGACGGGTCACTCGGGGTCAGGTGTTGTCAGCTGTGCTGGCGGCTCCACACCCGGGTGCCGGGGTCGCATTGGATGAGGTGTCCGTCGTCGGACTTCGACATCGTGAAGACCGGTGTGTCCGGCTCGTCACACGAGGTCCCGATGGGATGCACCCCGGTGGTTACCGGTGCTTTGTCCCAGGTGTTGGCTTCGCATACGACCTGCACATTGGCCGTGGAATCGTAAGCGACTTTGTCGATGTCGGTGCACGGACCACCCAGCACCGGCGTCGAGGAGGTCCCGGCCGGCGTAGCCGTGGCGTCGGCCGCCTGCGCGGGATCGGCCACCGTCACGTTCGGCGGGACGTCTCCGGTCCGTGTTGCCACGACTGGGATCCGCAGCGTCGCCCCTTGCGAGCCGCACTCGTTGCCCTGCACCGTTTGGGTCTGCACGCCGCGCAGCGTGCCGTCCGGTTCCGGTGTCAATGACCACACCACCGTCTCGGACTGCGTGGACATTGGTGCTCCACTCGACTTGCGGCACTGCACCTGCACCTGTCTGGGCTCAGCCTGCCAGTGGCCGTCGACGAAATGCAGAACACCGGTATTGCCGGTGCCGGTGGTCTTGGCCCATTGATGGCTGGCGTCGTCCAGCTTGGTTCCGGTGGCAGCACACCCGGTCGCGGTGCACGCGGAGGTAAAGGCCCACCAACTGGTGACCCCACCGTTATTGCGGATGACGCCGTTGGACGTCTGCTTCGCGCGGTCGTAGTCCAGCCGGAAGGAACCGTTGAGCGGCGGGGCAGACGGGGCCGGACCTGACATGCCGGCCGGTCTAGCTGCCGACGATGCCGCATTGACGGGCGGTGGTTGCGCGGGTTGCGCTGCAGGCTGATTGTCCCACGAAAAGAACGAGATCGCCCACGTCACGCTCAGCGACAGCAGCAGCGTGACGATCGTCGCAAGGGCAATGCCGGCTTTCAGGGAAAACCTTTGCCCGGCTTTCCTGAAGCCGGCGCGGCGGAGCACCAGCGACGTTGCGCCGAGGGCGCCCAACTTGGTGCCGCGACCGCCGGCAGCGCGATCGGAGACGTGCTCGCTGAAGGCAGCGGCGAATTCGCGGCACCGATCGAATCTGTCCGCAGGTTCCTTAGCGAGGGCCTTGAGAAAAACCTTATCGAGGTCCGCCAGATCTGGGCGGTGGTCGCTGAGCCTGGGCGGGTCCGCGTGCAGGTGCTGCCCGATCACCGCGACCGGATTGGAGTGCCGGTATGGCGGCGCACCGGTGAGCAGGTGGAATGCGGACGCCGCCAGCGCGTACTGGTCGGCGCGGCCGTCGATGTTCGACCCAACGAGTTGCTCGGGGGCGGCGTAGGCGACGGTTCCCACCGCGACGTTGGTCTCGGTGATTCCGCTGATGTCGGCGAGTTGGCGCGCTACCCCGAAGTCCGCCAACAGGATTCGACGGTCATCCTCGTCGGGATGCGTAAGCAGGATGTTGGCGGGCTTGACGTCGCGGTGCAGCAGCCCTTGGGCATGGGCATAGTCGAGTGCGCCGGCGACCGCGGTGACGATCGCACAAACGTCGTGCTCTGACATCCCTCCCCGGAAACGCTCGCGCATCAGTCGCGCTGCGTCGGTGCCCTCGACGTAGTCCATTGCGATCCAGAGATGACCGTCGAATTCGCCGCGATCGTGCACCGCGACGATGTGGGGGTGCCAAAGCGTGGCGGCCAGGTCGGCTTCCCGATTGAATCTCTCGCGGAATTCAGGGTCGCCGGTTGTCCCCCCCGTCAAGACTTTGAGCGCATCACGACGTGGTAAGCGCGGATGCTTGGCGAGGTAAACGTCGGCCATCCCGCCAGAACCCAACGGGCGCAAGATGGTGTAGCCGGCGAAGGTAGTGGGGCCGGTTATCGCAACGCCGGGCGCAACGTCCTTGCCGGGGTCCTTGCCGGGTCGGCCATCCTGCGCGGAATCCCGGTTGGGAAGCGAGCGGATCAGCGGCACCCGGGTTAATAGACGCGTGATCCCCAGGTCCGGGAGCGATGCGTAGCCACGCCGCAGCAAGTTGCCGGAGCGCCGCGGGTCTGCACGCGGAGCTGGTTGGGCGTCCCAGCGCTGCGTCGCTCTGGTCGCCTCATCCATCTGCGATTGCCCCCTCGCTTCCACACCCTAGGCGTGTCAAACGCCATGCTGCCGGTTACCCGCCGCAGGACTACGCTTTGGAAATAGTTGCGGACTGGCCGTTTTCGACAGCGTCAGCCCCGGTCACCGCGGTGGCGCCCGAGGCGCGGCCGAATTCGGACAGTTGGCCTACTCTTCGCAATCATGCCGCCAGATGCGGTGAGCCCATGTTGTGCCGCTTATGAAAGAGCTATGAATCGCGGCTTCATTGCAGCTCGCGGCAAGATACAGGCGAATCACAGTGCGTCACGTGGAAGCCCGGCCGTCGCGGAGCCGATACTGGTGTGGTGAGTCGACCAGCCCCGCCCCTTCTGACCATTTGGCACAACGGCTCAGAACGTACTTTCGCGCCGGGTCACGACGTCGTCGTCGGGCGTGATCTGCGCGCTGATATCCGGATTGCCGATCCGCGGATCTCCCGCGCCCACCTGATCCTGCGCTTCGAACAAGGCAAGTGGGTGGCCATCGACAACGGCTCCGTGAACGGGACCTTCGTCAACGGCTACCGCAGACCGGTGGTCGACATCTATGACGGCCAAAGCATCAATATCGGCAATGCCGGCGGGCCGCGGCTGACGTTCCAGGTCGGACCAGGCCGCGGAAAAGGGGGTCGACCCCCGGGAAGCGCGTCTCTACCCGACACGCAGCCGTCGACCGTCTCATGGTCGACCGCTGCCCCGCCCGGCCGGTCTCCTGCCCAACCACCGGCCCAGATCGCCGACTCGCGGCGGGGCGGCGCCACGCCCACGCCGTCACCTGTATCGCGGGGCCGTCTCGCTCCGCACTTCCGGCAGCCGCCCTCGGAGCATCCGACGAACGTGCATGCCGCACCGCCGCTCGACGAGATAACGATGGTCAACGCCGGCAAGACGCCGTCCCTGGACGAAGTGCCACCCAACGAAGTCACGGTGCTCAACGCAGGGTCGGGCGATGCATCGAATTTTGCGACCCGATTCGTCAAACTCCTGTCGCCGCGGTCGGCACCGGCCGCCAAACCGGCCGGATCCGTGACGATTGGTCGGGCAACCGACAACGACATCGTGATTCCCGACGTGCTGGCCTCGCGACATCACGCAACGCTGATTTTGACGCCGCTGGGCACCGAGATCCGCGACACCAGCGTCAACGGGACGTTCGTCAACGGCACCCGGGTCGGGTCCGCGATCCTGACCGAGGGTGACGTGGTCACCGTCGGCAACATCGACCTGGTTCTCAGCGGTGGCCTGCTGGTCCGTCGCAGCGAAACCGAGGCCGCGACGCGCACCGGCGGTTTGGAGGTGCGCAACGTCGAGTACGTCGTCGACAACGGCAAGCAACTGCTGAGCGACATCTCGCTTACTGCGCGTCCCGGAACGCTGACCGCCGTGATCGGTGGATCCGGCGCCGGAAAGAGCACGCTGGCCCGACTGATCGCCGGCTACACCACGCCCAGCTCCGGCTCGGTGACGTTCGAGGGGCACGACATTCACGCCGAGTACGCGTCGCTGCGCAGCAGGATCGGCATGGTTCCCCAAGACGACGTCGTGCACCGCCAGCTGACGGTGAAGCAAGCGCTGAGCTACGCCGCCGAACTACGCCTGCCACCCGACACCAGCAAAACCGACCGGGCCAAGGTCGTCGCTCAGGTGCTCGAAGAACTCGACCTGACCAAGCACGCCGACACCCGGGTCGACAAGCTCTCCGGCGGCCAGCGCAAACGCGCCTCGGTGGCGCTCGAGCTGCTCACCGGGCCGTCGCTGCTGATCCTCGATGAGCCGACCTCAGGTCTGGATCCGGCGCTGGACCACCAAGTGATGGCGATGCTGCGCCAACTGGCCGACGCCGGTCGCGTGGTGATCGTCGTGACGCACATGTTGTCCTACCTGGACACCTGCGACCAGCTGCTTCTGGTGGCACCTGGCGGCAAGACGGCGTATAGCGGCCCACCCGACCAGATCGGTGAGGTGATGGGCACCACCAACTGGGCGAAGATCTTCAGCCAGGTGGGCGCCGATCCCGACGAAGCCAACCGCCGTTTCCTCGAGCGAGACCAGCAGCCAGCCCCCTCGCAGGCGAACAAACCGGCCGACTTGGGCGAACCCGTGCATACCAGCGTGCGGCGCCAAATCTCGACAATCGCACGCCGACAGGGCCGCCTCGTCGTCGCCGACCGGGCGTATTTCATCTTCCTGGCACTGTTGCCGTTCATCCTGGGCGCACTGTCGCTGACCGTTCCCGGTAGCACCGGTTTCCACGCGGCCGGCCCGCACGCCGGCACGCCCGACGAATCCGCGCAGATCCTGGCCCTGCTGTTGCCGGCTGCCGCCTTCATGGGCACCGCGCTGACGATTCGCGACCTGGTCGGTGAACGCGCCATCTTTCAGCGCGAACAAGCGGTCGGCCTGTCGACCACCGCCTACCTGCTCGCCAAGACACTGGTGTTCTGCGGGTTCGCCATCCTGCAGTCGGCGATCATCACCGCGATCGTGGTGATCGGTAAGGGCGCGCCGACCCGCGGAGCGGTGCTGCTGGGCCACTCGACGGTGGCGGCTACCGTCGAGTTGTTTATCACCGTCGCCGCGACCTGCGTCGCCTCGGCCGTCCTTGGCCTGGCCATCTCGTCGCTGGTCCGCTCCAGCGAGCAGATCATGCCGTTGTTCGTGGTGGCGGTCATGGCGCAGTTGGTGCTGTGCGGCGGGATGGTCCCGGTGACCGGCCGACTCGGTCTGGACCAGCTGTCGTGGCTGATGCCCGCGCGCTGGGGTTACGCGGCAGCGTCGTCGACGGTCGACGTCCGGCACTTGGTACCCGCCACGCTGCTCCCCCAGGACCAGTTCTGGCAGCACACCCGACATTTCTGGCTGCTCGACATGGGCATGCTGGCCGCGCTGACCGTGGTCTATGCCTGCTTTGTCCGCTGGAAGATCCGCCTCCGCCGCTGACCCGCATTGACTGGACGTGACGCCATCCACCCGCCAAAGCACGAGACGTTCGACCTGCTCGCCCGCACCAACACCGATCCGAAGGGCATCGTGCGAGCCGTCGATGACTACACCGTGCGGCCATGGGGCCTGTACCTGGCCCGCCCCACCCCTGGCCGCGCGCAGTTCCACTACCTCGAGTCGTGGTTGCTGCCGTCACTGGGGTTGCGGGCGACGGTCTTTCACTTCAGCCCCGGTCACGAACGCGACCATGACTACTACCTCGACGTCGGCGAATACACGCCAGGCCCGGCCGTGTGGAGTTCCGAAGACCATTACCTCGACCTTGAGGTCCGCACCAACGCCGGGGTGGACCTGGCCGACGTCGACGAGTTGCTGGATGCGGTTCGGCACGGCCTACTGACACCCGAGGTCGGCGAGCAGGCGGTACGACGGGTGGTCGCCGCCGTCGACGGCCTGTCCCGACACGACTACGACCTGCAGCGCTGGCTGGCCACCGAGGGGATGGACCTCACCTGGCGCGGCGCGCCCACCCAGTAATCGCCGGCCAGATTCCGTTTCCCGAGCCCGGCCGGGCGGGTACTTGCCAGACATGGGTTTAAGCGAATACCGGCGCAAGCGGCTGTCCGGCCGAAGCCCCGAGCCACGCGGACGGCAGCCGCGACGACGCGCGGGAAACACGAGAGGGCCGCGTTTCGTCATTCAGCACCACGCGGCGCGCAGTGACTTTTACGACCTTCGTCTCGAGATCGACGGCGTGCTGGTGTCGTGGGCGATCCCCACTGGGCCCTCGGTGAACCCGAAGGACAGGCGGATGGCGCGCCGCACCGAGGACCACCCGTTGGAATACGCAACGTTCGAGGGAACGATCCCCGAAAGTCAGTACGGCGGCGGCAGCGTGATTGTCTGGGACCACGGCACTTACGCCAATAGGACCGTGCATGAAATGACCAAATGCCTCGGGCGCGGTCACTTGTCATTTCGCTTGAACGGCGAGAAGCTGCACGGCGGCTACGCACTGACCCGGATCCGCGAAGGTAAGGAAGAGACGTGGCTGCTGCTCAAGCGCCAAGATGATGATGCCGACGCCGAAAGCAACCCAGTCCGAAGCCAACCCGAGTCGGCGTTGTCCGGACGCACACTGGACGACCTCGACGAATCGTCTTGACGGATCTTACTGGTCTCACCGATGAAATATAGTGGCGTGCAACGATAAATCCGTCTCGCATAATTGCCGAACTAAACCGCCGGGGAGCTCATGCGGGTGCTCGCGCTGCCAACCGGAGAAATGGTGGCCCGCAACCACATGCCGGCGCATAACCGGGAGCGTAATCTGTGCGGTCATGAGCTCCACCATGCACAGATGGACCGCGATCGCCGCTCTGACGGCCGCGGCGGTCAGCGCGCAGTTAACTCCCGCAACCGCGCGGGCCGACCTGCACAACATCACCTACATCGCGCGGGTCGATGGAGTGGCCCCCGGCAGCCAGGCCACCTTCGTCACCAATGACAACCAGACCAGCACCGCGCAGTTGAGCACCGTGCCCGGCAACGCATTCGAGGCCAACACGGTACTGGCCGATCCCCATCAAGCCGGCATACAAGTGTCCGTCCGGTGGCTGTATTCGGCCAATGTGCACTGCGAGATCGACGTTGACGACAACGTCGCCACCCAAGTCGATCAGCTTGTGCGGCCGGTGCCAGGCAGCGCCGACCGGATGAACGGCGCACTGACCTGCGGCGCGCCGCTGCCTAATCCGTAGGCCGCCAGCCTGATGTGTCGGCCCAGTCCCAGGCCCGGCGGTACGCGTCGAGGAACCACGGCTCTTTGGCGGCGACGTACGCCGCAATGCCTCCGCTGGGCGCCACGGCTCGTTCGGCTCTGCGCTTGACACCCAGATATTCTTCCCGCACATCGGGATTGGCCACGAGCCAATCGACGAACAGAAGCGCGAACTGCTGATTGGGCCAGCCGTCGACGCGAAAGTGGACATAGGTCGGTCTGCCGGGATCAGCTGATCCATGAATCCGCTTCTCCCACAGTCCCGGGTCGTCACTGTGGTCGTAGCGCTCGATGGTGCTTCGGGCGTTGGGTTTGCGTTCGTCGCCGGTGATGTGCTCGATGCGCGGGTAACCGGCAGACAGCAGCGTCGCGCCGAGTTCGTCTGCCGCCGGTAATGATTCGACGGTGACTTGGATGTCGATGGCGTCCTTGGCATCCAGCCCCGGCACCGCAGTCGAACCGATGTGATCGACGCGCAACGCCGTTGCCCCGCAGGCGGTCTTGAGGCGGGCGACGATGCGCCGCGCCTGGTCAGGCCACGTTGGATCAGCCGGCGTCAGCCGCGCCGGTGGACGGACAACCTCGCGGGCACTGACGTTGCGTGCGAACGGCGTGACACGCTGATTCCACACCTCACGCGCACGCTCGGCCAGCTCCTCGGAAGTACCCGAATTGTCCAGCCAGACATCGGCGACGGCGCGACGCTGCGCGTCGTCGGCCTGCGCGGCGATACGGGCGCGGGCGTCGTCTTCGGCCATGCCGCGTTGGTCGACGAGCCGCGCCACCCGCAGTTCAGCGTCGGCATAGACCACCACAACCAGCGGGAACAACGGCGCCATCCCGGACTCCACCAGCAGCGGGATGTCCTCCACCACAACGGAGTCCTCCGGGACGGCGGCGATGATCTCGGCGCGCCGCTTGCCGACCAGCGGATGAACGATCCCATTGAGGGTTTTGCGCGTGGCTTCGCTACTGAATGCCTTGGCCGCCAAGGCCGGTCGATCCAGCGCGCCGTCTGGCCGCAGAATGTCGTCACCGAATGCCTCGACGAGTGCGGCCAATCCTTCGGTGCCCGGCTCGACCACCTCGCGGGAGATCACGTCGCCGTCGACAATGACCCCACCGCACTGCGAAAACGTCGCGGACACAGTCGACTTGCCGGCCCCGATACCTCCGGTCAGCCCGATCCGAAGCATCCGATGTGGGAGCTAGGCGCTACCTGCGAGCTTCTCCCGCAGGGCGGCGAGTTGCGCATCGCTGGCCAGCGAGCCGCCGCTCGGCTGCTCGTCGGCCGACGAGCCGTTGGCCTGCGGGCGCTCGGCAGCCTCAGCTTCGGCGGCAGCGAACTTCTCCATCTGCGCGGTGTGCATCTTGTGCCGGCGCTCGGCCTCGGCGTAGCGGGCTTCCCACTCGGTGCGCTGGGTGTCGAAACCCTCGAGCCATTCGTTGGTTTCGGAGTCGAAGCCCTCCGGGAAGATGTAGTTGCCCTGCTCGTCGTAGCTGTCGGCCATGCCGTACTTGGCCGGGTCGAACTCCTCGGTGTAGTCCTCGTTGGCTTGCTTGAGGCTCAGCGAAATGCGGCGCCGCTCCAAGTCGATGTCGATGACCTTGACCATCGCGTCGTCACCGACGGTTACCACCTGGTCGGGCACCTCGACGTGACGCTCGGCCAACTCGGAGATGTGCACCAGACCTTCGATGCCCTCCTCGACGCGCACGAATGCACCGAACGGCACCAGCTTGGTGACCTTGCCCGGCACGATCTGGCCGATGGCGTGGGTGCGGGCGAAGTGCCGCCACGGGTCTTCCTGAGTCGCCTTCAGCGACAACGAAACCCGCTCGCGGTCCATGTCGACATCGAGCACCTCGACGGTGACCTCGTCGCCGACCTGGACCACCTCGGACGGATGGTCGATGTGCTTCCATGACAGCTCGGAGACGTGCACCAGGCCGTCCACCCCACCGAGATCGACGAACGCGCCGAAGTTGACGATGGACGACACCACACCTTTACGGATGGCGCCCTTCTGCAGCTGGTTGAGGAACTCGCTGCGCACCTCGGACTGGGTCTGCTCGAGCCAGGCGCGGCGGGACAGCACCACGTTGTTGCGGTTCTTGTCCAGCTCGATGATCTTGGCTTCGATCTCTTTGCCGATGTAAGGCTGCAGGTCGCGGACACGTCGCATCTCGACCAGCGAGGCGGGCAAAAAGCCGCGCAGTCCGATGTCGAGAATCAAGCCACCCTTGACGACCTCGATGACGGTGCCCTTGACGGCCTCGTCCTTCTCCTTGAGCTCTTCGATGGTCCCCCAGGCGCGCTCATACTGCGCGCGCTTCTTGGACAGGATCAGCCGGCCTTCTTTGTCCTCTTTGGTGAGGACCAGCGCCTCGACCTCGTCGCCGACGGACACCACCTCGTTGGGGTCGACGTCGTGCTTGATGGACAGCTCGCGGGAGGGAATGACCCCTTCGGTCTTATAGCCGATATCGAGGAGCACCTCGTCCCGGTCAACTTTGACGATGGTGCCTTCGACGATGTCCCCATCGTTGAAGTACTTGATCGTTTTGTCTATTGCTGCGAGAAAGTCCTCGGCGGAGCCTATGTCGTTGACGGCTACTTGCGGCGAGGTGACGGCGGGACTCGGCATATTGTTGGGTTGCTCCGGACAGGTTGGGGTCGTAGGGACAAGCTGGGTTACCTAACGAGGCTACTCGACGGTGCCTACGCTGGCCAAACTCGCCCCATTGGCGCCAAGCGTCAAATCACCGCGAGCAATTCACCGAAATTCTCTTGAGCGGCTGAACGCCTGCGCGTTGTCGGGCGCTAATGGGCGGCGGTGTCCCAGCTGCGGCCATAGCCCACCGATACCTCCAGCGGCACGTCAAGCGGGTACGCGCCGCCCATTTTCTCGCGCACCAACGCCTCAAGCTGCTCCCGCTCACCGGCCGCCACATCGAACAAAAGCTCGTCGTGGACCTGCAGCAGCATTCGCGACGCCAACCCGGCCGTCGTGAGGGCCTTGTCGACCTCGATCATGGCCACCTTGATGATGTCGGCAGCGCTGCCCTGAATCGGCGCGTTGAGGGCTGCCCGCTCGGCGGCCTCGCGCACCTGACGATTGCTGCTGTCCAGCTCGGGTAGATAGCGACGGCGACCCAGCACCGTCGAGGTGTAGCCGTCTTTGCGGGCCTGTTCGACCACGTCCATGAGGTAATCCCGCACCCCGCCGAACCGGGCGAAGTACTGATCCATCTGGACTTTGGCCTCTTCGGTGGAAATCTTCAGCTGAGCCGCCAGTCCGTACGCGCTCAACCCGTAGGCCAGCCCATAGGACATCGCCTTGACCCGGCGCCGCAGCTCGCCGGTCACCTCCTCGATCGGCACTCCGAATGCCCGCGACGCGACGAACGAGTGGAGATCCTCCCCCGTCTTGAACGCTTCGATAAGGCCTTCGTCACCGGACAGATGCGCCATGATCCGCATCTCGATTTGGCTGTAGTCGGCCGTCATCAGCTCGGTGTAACCGTCGCCGACGACGAACGCGTCGCGGATCTGGCGGCCGGCGTCGGTGCGGATCGGAATGTTCTGCAGGTTGGGCTCGGTGGAGGAAAGCCTGCCGGTCGCCGCAATCGTCTGGTTGAACGTGGTGTGGATACGGCCATCCCCGGCCACCGAGTTCAGCAACCCGTCGACGGTTACCTTCAGCCGGGTGACGTCCCGGTGCGCGAGCAGATGCTGCAGGAACGGATGTCCGGTTTTGTCGAACAACGACTGCAGCGCATCGGCGTCGGTGGTGTATCCGGTCTTCGTCCGCTTGGTCTTGGGCATCTCCAGTTCGTCGAAAAGCACCACCTGCAGCTGTTTTGGCGAGCCGAGGTTGATCTGTTTGCCGACCACCGCGTAGGCCGCTTCGGCGGCATCACGGATCTGGTCGCCGAATTGGCTTTGCAGCGCGGTTAATTGGTCCAGGTCCACGGCGATTCCCGCGGCCTCCATGCCCGCCAAGACCCGTTGAACCGGCAGTTCCATCTCGGCCAGCAATGACGTGGAGTCGATCCGGGCCAGTTCGGCGTCCAGCGCGTCGGCCAGGTCAACCACGGCGCGGGCGCGCAGCACCGCGGTCTGCACCGCCTGGTCGTCGACTCCGTCGGTGTCGTCGAGGAGTGAAAGCTGTTGCTGTTCAGCTGTTTCCGCACGTAGCTCGCGACGCAAGTAGCGCAGCGACAGGTCGTCCAGCGTGAAGCTGCGCTGTCCCGGGCGCACCAGGTAGGCGGCCAGCGCGGTATCGGAGCTGACTCCGTTCAGCGTCCAGCCGCGTCCGGCGAGGTCGTGGATGGCCAACTTGGCCTCGTGCAAGGCCTTCGGCTTCTCCGGGTCGGCGAGCCATGCCGCCAGCGCCGAGTCGTCGTCGGGCGTCAAGGTCGTGGTGTCGATGTAGCCGCCGTCACCGTCGGCGGCGGCGATGGCCAGCGCGGTCGCATCGCCGTCGTAGGGCAGATGCGTGCCCACCACCGCGAGCCCCGATCGGCGTCCGTCGGCGACGTGTTCGGCCAGCCACTGCCCGACCGTGCAGGGCTCCAGCGCTCCCCCGCGCACGTCGAACCCCTCGTCGACCTCGGGCTCGACGGCGGCCAACGTGTCGAACAGCCGGTCCCGCAGCACCCGGAATTCCAGCTGGTCGAACAGCTGGTGAATCTGGTCGCGATTCCACGGCTGCAGCCGCAGCGTGTCCGGCGTCTGCGCCAGCGGCACGTCACGGACCAGGTCGGTGAGCTCCCGGTTGCGCACCACGCTGGCCAGATTCGCGCGCAGCGCGTCACCCACCTTGCCGCGCACCGAATCGACGTCGTCGACAAGCGCCTGCAGCGAGCCGTACTCGGTGATCCATTTCGACGCCGTCTTCTCGCCCACGCCCGGAATGCCGGGCAAGTTGTCGCTCGGGTCGCCCCGCAGCGCGGCGAAGTCGGGGTACTGCTCGGGTGTCAGCCCGTATTTTTCGACCACGGCCGCCGGGGTGAAGCGGGTCAGTTCGCTGACGCCTTTGCGGGGGTAGAGCACCGTCACGTCGTCGGTGACCAGCTGCAACGCATCGCGGTCACCGGTGACCACCAGCACCCGGAGGCCCTCCTTTTCGGCCTGCGTCGCCAGCGTAGCGATCAGGTCGTCGGCTTCGAAGCCCGGTTTGGCAAGCACCGTAATGCCCAGCGCCGCAAGGACTTCCTTGGTGACGTCGATCTGACCGTGAAACTCATCCGGGGTGGACGATCGGTTGGCCTTGTACTCCGGGTAACGCTCGGAGCGGAACGTCTGCCGTGACACGTCGAAGGCGGCGGCCACATGGGTGGGCGATTCGTCGCGCAGCAAGTTGATCAGCATGGCGGTGAACCCGTACACCGCGTTGGTGGTCAGCCCACCTTGCGTCTTGAAATTCTCGGCAGGCAGCGCGTAAAAGGCCCGAAACGCCAGTGAATTGCCGTCCAGCAGCATCAACGTCGGCTTGTCGTCGGCGGCCTGGCCGGCTTCCGTCTTCTTGGTTGCGGTCCTAGCTGGGCTCACGACCTCAACTCTAGGCATTCGGTTGGACATCAGGTCAGCCGTCGCTCACCAGTCACGTCGTATTCGACCACCGTCGCTGAAATGACCGCGCTCGTCTGTTCGTCGCTCGGCCCGCTGCCGCGGAACGCGTCCACCGCCGCCTGCGATTCCCACCGCTCGAAGATGTCGACGCGGCTCGAGTCAAGAAGGTCGGCGGTGACTGCGAAGTCCAGGCAGCCCGGCGCACGTCGAGCTTGGTCGACGACGTCCCTGCACCCCTCCAGGTAAGTCTCCCGCTGCCGCGGGTCCAACACCAGATGACCTGCGACGATCACCATTCCGAACTCCTCTCCTTTGAGTCTCGGCGTCAAGGACCTTGACTACCTCATGCGGCCGAACTCATCGCCAGCCGGCCCAAACTGCAACACGTTTCAGTTTTGCCCGCGTTGTCGGTACGCTGACCGGATGCCAGCAGCTACCCGCCAAGAACCGGCAATCGACGGCTGGTTCGCCGACGACGCCGGTGTGCCGCACCTGATCGGCGGCAAATGTCCGCAATGCGGCACGTACGTGTTCCCGCCGCGCGCCAACAACTGCCCCAACCCCGGCTGCGACGGTGACCAGCTCGATCAAGTGCCGCTGTCGCGGCGCGGCACGCTGTGGAGCTACACCGAAAACCGGTACGCGCCACCGCCGCCCTACCCTTCCCCCGATCCGTTCGAGCCGTTCGCCGTCGCCGCGGTGGAATTGGCCGACGAAGGTCTCATCGTGCTCGGCAAGGTGGTGGAGGGCACCCTGGCGGCCGACCTGAAGGTCGGCATCGAGATGGAGCTGACCACCATGCCGTTGTTCGTCGACGACGACGGCGTCGAGCGCATCGTCTACGCGTGGAGGATCGCGCGCGCCGGCGACGATGCAGAGCGAAGCGATGAGGTGGGGGCACCTCCCGCTTGCGGGGGCGAGCGGCGCTCATGAGTAGCGAACCGGTTTACATCCTCGGCGCCGGGATGCACCCGTGGGGCAAGTGGGGCAACGACTTCACCGAATACGGGGTGGCCGCAGCGCGTGCCGCCCTGGGTGAAGCCGGCTTGGACTGGCGGCAGATTCAGTTGGTGGCCGGCGCGGACACCATCCGCAACGGCTATCCGGGTTTCATCGCCGGGGCGACGTTCGCCCAGAAGCTGGGCTGGAACGGTGTGCCGGTCAGCTCCAGCTACGCGGCGTGCGCCAGCGGCTCGCAGGCCCTGCAGAGCGCCCGCGCACAAATCCTGGCCGGCTTCTGCGATGTCGCGCTGGTGATCGGCGCCGACACCACGCCGAAAGGATTTTTCGCTCCGGTCGGCGGCGAGCGCAAGAACGACCCCGACTGGCAGCGGTTCCATTTGATCGGCGCCACCAACCCGGTGTACTTCGCGCTGCTCGCGAGGCGACGGATGGATCTCTACGGCGCCACGCTTGAGGACTTCGCGCAGGTGAAGGTCAAGAACGCCCGTCACGGCCTGCAGAACCCCAACGCGCGGTTCCGCAAGGAGACCTCGGTCGAAGACGTGCTGGCCAGCCCCGTGGTGGCCGACCCGCTGCGGCTGTTGGACATCTGCGCCACCTCCGACGGCGCCGCCGCGCTGATCGTTGCCAGTGCCAAGTTCGCCCGTGAACACCTCGGCTCTCTCGGCGGCGTGCCGTCGGTGCGCGCGGTCAGCACAGTCACCCCGCGCTACCCGCAGCATCTTCCCGAATTACCGGACATTGCAACGGATTCCACTGCGGTGGTGCCCGCACCGGACCGGGTGTTCAAGGACCAGATCATCGACGCCGCCTACGCCGAGGCCGGTATCGGGCCGAACGACCTGAGCGTGGCCGAGGTTTACGACCTGTCGACCGCCCTGGAGCTCGACTGGTATGAGCACCTGGGGCTCTGCGCCAAGGGTGACGCCGAGGGGCTGCTACGCAGCGGCGCCACCACCATCGGCGGCAAGATCCCGGTCAACCCGTCGGGCGGGCTGGCCTGCTTCGGCGAGGCGATCCCCGCGCAGGCGATCGCACAAGTCTGCGAGCTCAATTGGCAGCTACGCGGCCAGGCGACCGGCCGTCAGGTCGAGGGCGCCAAGGCCGGGATCACCGCGAACCAGGGCCTGTTCGGGCACGGCTCCTCGGTGATCGTCGCCCGCTAACGGCGCCTACTCCGACGCCGGCGCGTCCTTGGGAGTATCCAGGGTTTCCAGAACGACTTCGGCGACGTGCTTCATCGTGGTCCGCCGATCCATCGCCGCACGCTGGATCCACTTGAACGCCTGCGGCTAGATGCCCTGATTGGCCTGTAGCAGCCCTTTGGCCCGTTCGACGAGCTTGCGGGTCTCCAGCCGGTCGGACAGTGTCTCGACTTCGCGCTCCAGCGCCTTGACCTCGCTGAACCGGCTCAGCGCCACTTCAATCGCCGGGATCAGGTCGGAGATCGTGAACGGTTTCACCAGGTAGGCCATCGCCCCGGCGTCGCGTGCTCGTTCGACGAGATCGCGCTGGCTGAACGCGGTCAGCACCACTATCGGTGCGATGCGTTTGCGGGCGATCTCCGACGCGGCATCGATTCCGTCGCGGCGCGGCATCTTCACGTCCATGATCACCAGGTCGGGGCGAAGCTGTTCGGCCAGCTCGACGGCTTCCTGGCCGTCGCCGGCCTCGCCGACGATTTCGTAGCCCTCTTCGCGCAGCATCTCGGCCAAGTCAAGCCGGATGAGCGCCTCGTCCTCGGCGATGAGAACCCGGTGCGGGGTTAGGGCGTCGACGTCGGTCGTGGGGCCGGTCATAACGACATTCTGTCGTGGACCGCGGCGATCATCGACCGCGGGGTTGTGAGTCGGAACGACCGAACCCATCCTCTATGGTGGGAGGCCGTAGCCAGCAGGCCCTCGTATCCCAACTGGCAGAGGAAACGGATTCAAAACCCGTACAGTGTGAGT